>CAWGGL010000021.1:0-248906 GCA_963822085.1 uncultured Pseudomonadota bacterium | reverse complement strand
CAGGTTTCAAACGGAGTTTCGGAATGTCGAAGAATACGCAGAAGATCGGCTGGATCGGCGCCGGACGCATGGGGTTGCCCATGGCGGAGCGCTTGCTGAAGGCCGGCCATGACGTGTCGGTGTGGAACCGGACTCGGGCCAAGGCGGAGCCGTTGACCAAGAGCGGGGCTAAGGTGGTCGACAAGCTTTCGGACTTGGCCTCCTGCGATGTGGTGTTCTCCATCGTCTCCACAGGCAAGGACCTCGACCAGGTGCTGTTCGGTAAGGACGGCGTGGTGTCCGGCGGCAAGCCGCCGAAGGTGGTGGTCGATTGCTCGACCATTTCGGTCGAGGACTCCGCGAAGATCCGCGCCAAGCTGAAAGAGGCCGGCGGCGAATACGTGGCGGCGCCGGTGTCCGGCAACGCCAAGGTGATCAAGGCCGGCCGGTTGTCGGCGGTGCTCTCGGGCGACGAGGCGGCCTGCAAGGCGGCGATGCCCTTGGTGGAGGTGATCGCGCCGCAGGGCGTCTCCTACGTCGGAGAGGGCGAGCTCGCACGCGTGTGCAAGATCGCCCACAACGTCATGCTCGGTGTCGTCATCGAGAACCTGATCGAGATCACGCTCCTGGTGAACAAGATGGGCGTGCCGCGCGAAGCTTTCCTCGCCTTCCTCAACAACGGCGTCATGGGTTCGATGTTCACCAAGTACAAGTCGCCGGCGCTGGTCAATCTCGACTGGACCACGACCTTCACGCCGGAGCTCTTGCGCAAGGATCTCGATCTCGGCCTCGCGCTTGGCCGCGAAATGGACGTGCCGATGCCGGTGACGGCGGCGACGCGCGAAGTGCTGCAGAGTCATTTCGGCGCCGCCACTTTGCAGAAGGACCCGGACGCCTATCTGCAGAAGGACTTTGCCGCGCTCTTGGAGACCATGGCGCTGGCCGCCGGTATGAAGCTCGAATCGGAAAACAAGAACGTTCCGACCGGGCTGGAATAGCCGAACGAGCTCGCCGCGCCGAGATCGCCACATCCCAACAAAAAAAGGGCCGCGCAAGCGCGGCCCTTTTCGTGCACTTTTGGAGGATGGCCACCGCTCAGTGGGTAAGGGAGGAAACGGTGGCTGCGCACGCGTAACAGTGAACCGGTCGTGCGGCGTTGCTACAAGTAAATACATCATAAAATCGCGCTGGATTTCCGCCGCGGCGATACTGCATCATGATGCAACCGAAAAGCCGCCTGGGGAGAGCGAAACTTGGCATTCAAGCTTTATAACGCGCCGCAATCGACCTGCAGTCAGCGGGTTCGCTTCGTGCTCAACAGCAAGGCGCTGCCTTTCGAGGAGGTGAAATTCAACCTGCTGAAAGGCGACCAGCTCGAGCCTGACTATCTCAAGCTCAACCCGAATGGGGTGGTGCCCACGCTCGATCACGACGGGCAGATCGTCATCGATTTAAACGTCATCATCGAATACCTCGACGAGGTCGCGCCGGAGGCTAGCTTCACGCCGGAAGACCCGGTCAAGCGGGCCCACATGCGCTCGCTCATGCACTTCATCGACGAGATGCCGGCCGCCGCCGTGCGCGTGCCGACCTTCAACCTCGCCTTCCTGCCGAGGTTCAAGGCGATGAGCCGCGACGACTTCGTCGCCATGGCGGAGTCCAAGCCCCTGCGCAAGGAATTCATGATGACCATGGGGCAGGCCGGCTTCCCGAAGCCTGAGATGGACGCGGCGCTCGCCCGCCTGCGCCGCGCTTACGAGCGCATGGACGCCGTGATCGAGGTGAGCGGCGGGCCCTGGCTGCTCGGCAACGACATCACGCTCGCCGACGTCTCGATGATGCCGGCGCTGGTGCGCATGCACGATCTCGGCATGGCGGACTGGCAGGATCTGCCGCGCGTGGTCACTTGGTTCGACGAGATCTGCGCGCAGCCGGCCTACCAGCCGACCTATTATCACGGCTCGCTGTTGAGCGAGATCTTCCCGCATCTACGCGCGGGCGCCGCCAAGGTAGGCTGAGAGCGGGCTAAACGTCAGCGCACACGCGGCGAAATTCACAGTAGGCAATCGTCGTTCGCGGGTACCGTCGAAGGCGCTTCCGCGAACGCGCGTGCGTTGCGTTCTATGACAAACATGACGGCCGTGTGAATTAGTTATCAGCCGTGTGACTTCTGCATTAAGAACGCGGGAACGTTTGCCGGGCTATACGGAGCGCGCTTTCGCCTCCGGGAATTGCAATGACACGTCTACTTCGCATTCGCTTGCCGATCGCGGCCAAGGCCGTATTGCTGATCGGTGCGCTCGGCATCATGTCCGCCGCCGCCAACTGGTTCTGCATGCGCAGTCTCCACGAGATTGACGAGATCAACGCGTTCCTGAACGAGCGGGTGGCGCCGGCACGGCTCACGCTGACGGAGGCGAAGATTGCCGTCGATTCGCTGGGATTGGCGACGTACAAAATGGCCGGCACTAGCGACCCCGACACCATGCGCGAGGCGATCAGCGAGCGCGAGGGCGAATACGCGGCCGCCAAGGTCTGGCTCCAGAATGCGCTCGACTATCTGCCCCGTCACCGCGAGGACATCGCCGGCATGCGGCGGCGGCTCGATCTGGTCGATTCAATCGCCAAGGCCGCGCAGGCGCAGACCATGACCGGCGACCGCGATAACACCCGCTTCCTGCTCGAATTCAAATTCGACCCGGCGCTGGTCGACGCCACCACCAGCATGAATCGGCTGATCGACATCCTGGGCGGCCAGACCAAGGTGGCGATGGAAAAGGCCGCTGCGAGCAAGGCGCGCACCTACCGACTGCTGACGTTCGTGCTGGTCGGCGGCACCCTCTTTGCGGTGCTCATTGCCATGTGCCTCGCCCACCTCACCGTGGCGCGACCGTTGCAGCGGCTGGCGAAGGCGGCTGGCAACATCGCCAAGGGCGATTTCGAGACGCGCATCGAAGGTCTTGCGCGCGGCGATGAGGTCGGCGTCATGGCCCGCACGGTCCAGGTGTTTCGCAACAACGGCGTGGCGCTGCAGGAGGCGCAGCTTGAGCGCGAGCGTGAACGCGAGCGGGCGGCGGCGGAAAAACGCGCCGCGCTCGATGCGCTGGGACGCAGCTTCGAGCATAAGATTCTCAGTGTGACGGCGGCCCTCGCCGCCGCGGCCGCGCAGCTCGACGGCTCGGCGCGCACTATGACCGGCATCGCGGAAGAGTCCGACCGCTCCGCCGGCGCCGCCACCGTGGTGGCGCAGGAGTCGACCCAGGTCGCCGATACCGTGGCGGCCGCGATCGACGAACTGTCGACCGCCATGCGCGACATCGAATTGCAGCTTGGTAATGCGGCGGGCGTGGTGGTGGAGGCGACCCGCCGCGCCGATGTCGCCGTCGGCAACGCCGACGGCCTGGTTTCGACGGTAGGCGAGATCGATCAGGTGGTGGGCATGATCCAGGCCATCGCCAGCCAGACCAACCTGCTCGCGCTCAACGCCACCATCGAAGCGGCGCGCGCGGGTGAGGCCGGACGCGGCTTCGCGGTGGTGGCGCAGGAGGTCAAGACGCTGGCCGCCGAGACCACCAAGGCGCTCGGCAACATTCGCGACAAGACCGGCGCGGTGGCCGGGATCATCGACGGCGTGCGCGAGGCGACGCAGTCGATGTCGTCGGTCATTGTGCAAATCGACACGGTATCGCAGGCAATCACCGGCTCGGTGCGCATGCAGAGCGAAGCGACGCAAAGAATCGCCGAGAGCGTGGACGGCGCCGCCCACCGCAGCCGCCGGGTTTCCGAAACCGTCGCTGGCGTCAACGACGTGGCCGGGCGCACCCGCAGCGGCGCCGAGCAGATCCTGCACGCGGTGGCCGATCTCAACCGTCAGGCCGCGGCCCTGCAGCAGGAAGCCCAGGCCTTCGTCGCCCACGTCCGCACGGCTTAGAGCGTTTCCAGGCGAAGTGGAAACCGGTTCGCCGTTCGGAAACGCGATAAAGCAAAAGCTCAGACACGTTCACCGTTTGCGTGAAACGGTGAAGTGTCCAGCGAAGGACGTCACGTCACCCCGCCGGCAGCGTTACCGTCGGCTCGAGCTCGCCCATGTGGCGGGACTCCTCGAAGCCGTGCATGCCGAGATGCCATTGCAGCGCCACCACCGCGCCTTTGACCGGCTGCAGCAGGCCCGTGCACATGGCGGTCGCCGTCGTCAGCCAGAGCGGGATCGACAGCGCCATGGGCGGCGCGAAGACGGTTTCCACCGCCAGCACGATTGGTACCAGGATGTGGCCGGTGATGACGATGACCAGATAGGCGGGGAAGTCGTCGGCCCGGTGGTGGTACAGCTCCTCGCCGCAGTGCGGGCATTCGTCCGCCACCTTCAGGTAGGCACGGAACATCTTGCCCTTTCCGCAGGCCGGGCAATAGCCCTTGAAGCCGCGCATGACCACGTCAAGGGTTTCGTTGCGCAGCTTCGGCGGCTTGGCGGCGGCCTTGAATTCGAGCGGATCGGGCTTGTAGACGTGCGTATTCATCGGGCTTTCTTCCGGCAGGGGCAGACCCCCCACATAAACCTCCCGGCCCGGTTTTGCTACCTCCGGACCGCACGTCTGCCCTGCGGCCCGGAGTTGGCCGGCAGCCCCTCCGTCCTTGGCTCCGCCCTCATCCTGAGGAGCGCACCGTCAGGTGCGCGTCTCGAAGGATCGAGGGCGGCCCCATGGTTCGAGACGCATCGCTTGCGCGATGCTCCTCACCATGAGGCCGACAACGGCGTTCATGGCCTCAATACCGGTTGGCGATCGGCAATTCCTCCGCCGGGAACAACGAAATCACGCGGCAGCCCTTGTCGGTGACCACCACCTCTTCCTCGATGCGCGCGCCGGAGTAACCGTCGGTCGCCGGGCAATAGGTTTCGATCGCGAACACCATGCCTTCCTTGATCTCGGTCGGGTGATCCATCGATACCACGCGCGAGATGATCGGCCGCTCATGCAGCGCCAGCCCCAGGCCGTGCGCGAACTGCAGGCCGAACGCCGCGGTCTCGTCCGGGAAGCCGAACTCCTCCGCGGTCGGGAACGCTTCCGCGATGTGCGCGGTGGCGGCGCCCGGCTTGATGCGCGCCATGGCGTTGTCGAGCCATTCGCGGCACTGCTTATAGGCGTCGTGCTGCGCGGGCGTGGCGCGGCCGACATTGAAGGTGCGGTAGTAGCAGGTGCGATAGCCCATGAACGCTTGCAGGATGTCGAAGAACGCCTGATCGCCGGGGCGGATCAGGCGGTCGGTGAAGTTGTGCGGATGCGGGTTGCAGCGCTCGCCGGACACCGCGTTCACCGCCTCGACGTCGTCGGAGCCGTGGCGATAGAGGAACTCGTTGACCTTGGCAACGATGTCGTTCTCGCGCACGCCCGGTTTGAGCTCTTCGTTGACCATGTGATAGGCGCCGTCGACCATGGCGGCGGCGTGGTTCAGCAGGTGGATTTCATCCTGCGACTTGATCTCGCGCGCTTCCAGCATGACCTGCTGGCCGTCGACGATGTTCAAGCCGGCCTTCTGCAATTCGAACATCATCGGCGGTTCGATGATGTCGACGCCGATCGGCATCTTGTCGCAGCCGGCTTCCTTGATCAGCGCCGCGATCTCCTTGGCGTGCTTCTCCATCAGGCCGAAAGCCGGATCGACCATGCCGCGCATGCCGATGATGCCGGCCTTGCAGTTTTCAGGCAGCAGCCAGGGCGCGTACAGCTTGTGATGCACGGCCGCCGAGCCGAAGTCCCACAGGATCGGTTCGCCGGTGCGGGTCAACAGTGCCCAGCGGCAGAGCTTGTCGCGCTCCCATTCGCCGATCTTGGTCGAGGTGATGTAGCGGATGTTGTTGACGTCGAAGACCAACAGCGCCCCCAACTCGGATTTCTCCAGCGCCTGTTTGGCGCGGCCGAGCCGGTAGCGGTGCAGACGGCGATAATCGACGCGTTCCTCGAAATCGACGCCCATGATGCCGAGCGAAGGCAGGGCGCGGCCCCAATTGTGGCGCGGATTGATATCTTCGGCGCTGATCTGGGTCGGTTCGCGCGTTCTCTCGTCCATGGCGTCCTCCTTGGCGTATTCCTTGGCGTCTTCGCGATCCGCACCCTCGGTGCGGCGCCGGCTTCTTCCGAGCGGTTATGCGCCGACAGGCACGGGGCTCGCAAGGGCGTCGCGGACGCACACGCCGGACGGGCTTGGGCGTGCGCCCATTGCCGCATGGGAGGTCGTTATCGCGACACGCGAGCCTCCACCGCCGGCAACGGACTGGGCCCGGCCGGCGGCGGAGCGATTGCTGACGGTATTGCGTTTGAACGCGTGACCCGCGCTCAGGAGCGGTCCATCATGCGGTGGCCGTCGCGTTCCTGCCGATAGGCGGTGTGGCGGTTCACGGTGCAATAGCCGCTTAGGGGTCGCGCGAAATACGAGCACTGGCCCCAACTGCTGTAGCAGCTATCGGCGCCGTAGCTGGGGATGGTGTGGACGCAGTAGCGACCCTGCGGTGCGGCTTGCGCGTTGGCGGGGGCTGTCATCCCGAGGCCGCCGACGGCGGCGGCAAAGGCGAGCGCGGCGACGGTATAAACGAGTTTCATGGCTGGTCTCCAGTTCAAGCGTAACTGTCGTCCCCTGGTGAAAGCCCCGCTTGCGTGTCGTGATCTCAGCTCCTCACGACGGAAACGCGGGAACGGCGCGTGCCGTTCCGGGTTCGGCCGTCTGAACAAAGACGTAACTGCAATATCGGGAAACAACGCCGGCTTTTCACGGGTGCAAGGCGCACGCGTTTCCCTCGTTACGCAAAGCGAGGGAGGAGAAACCACGCTACCGTTACGTATGGCGGCCGATGACCGGGCTCGAAGCATGCCACGTGGCGGACGCCGGCCAGGCTAATTGGCCAAGGCATTGAAAATACGTTCAACAAAAAGTTATCCCCGCTCCCACGCGCGCCCTTATCATCGTCAGCGTCCGGTTCGTTTGAGGGCGCTTTCATGAGGCGTCGTGACAGCGGGACCGCCTTGACGGGGCCGATATCGGGTAAACCCGACATCGGCGATGCGGTGCCTGCGGGCAGGGGACAGTACGCATCCCTTGTTCCCGGGCGGCCCGGGGCTCCACCCGGAGGCATTAAGACCTCCCGCCAGGAGCTGGCTGACAGCGTGAGTCTTCGAGACCTTGCTGAAAGCGTGGCCCGCGCCGACAAGACACCGCGATGGAGCGCCGCGGGGCGCGCGTCCTTTCGCCAAAGGACGCACGCGCTTCGTTGAAGCGCGGATTGATTGGATGCGCCATGCGGCGCTCCATCTCCCTCATTCATTGAAACGAGGGAAAAGGAATACGGGCGAACCCGGCGCCCGCCAAAGAATACGGGCGGCGGAGCTGTGCTTCACTCCGCCTCCTCAGCATGAGGCGATAAGGCGGGGCTATTTGAAAAGTGAATCGGTGACGACGCGGAGCGTGCGGCAAATTCGTTTCCCCTCTCCCACAAGGGGAGAGGGAAGAAACGCCTCACGCCGCTTTCATACCCCACAGGCGCGCGATGCGATATCGGCGCCCTGGCGCAGCGCGGCGAGCTTGAGCCACACCGCCGGTTCGATCACCCATTCGCGATTGGTGAAGGTGCCGAAGCCGCAGTCGGTGCCGGCGATTACGCGCTCACGGTCGCCGACGGCGGCGACGGCGTCCTCGATGCGGCGCGCCACCACTTCCGGATGCTCGACGAAGTTCGAGGTGGTCTCGATCACGCCCGGGATCAGCACCATGTCCGCCGGCAGCGGCGCGCTCTTGAAGGCGGCGTATTCGTGGGCGTGGCGCGGATTGGAGAACTCGATCGACAGCGCGCCGACCTGGGCGTCGTAGAGCGCCGGCAGGATTTTCACCAGCGGGATGTCGTGGATGTGCGGGCCTTCCCAATTGCCGTAACACACATGCAGCCGCACGCGCTCGCGCGGAATGTCCGCGATGCCTTCGTTGATCGCCCGCACGTGTCGCTCCACCGCCTTGACGAAGCCGGCGTCGTCGAGGTCGCGGTACATCATGGTGCGGTCCATGGCGAGGTCGGGGGCGTCGATCTGCAGCAAGAGCCCACCCTTGTAGATCGCCTGGTATTCGTTCTTCATCTCGCGCGAGATCGCGGAGAGATATTTGTCCTGCGAGCCGTAATGGGCGTCGAGCATGGTCGACGAGATGATGCCGGGCGAGGGCGCCGTCATGAACGTCTCGGTGAAGCGGTCGTCGGCGATGCGCTTGAAGCGCGCAATCTCGTTTTCCAGCGGCTTGACGTCGAGATACTTGATCTCGGCCTGCGCCTGCGGCGAGCCTTGCTGGCCCTTGGTGACGTGCGGAAAGCGCCGCGCCAGGCTTGCCACCAGCTCGGGGAACTCCTCGAACTCGCGCCCGCGCCGGCGCTGCGACACGCCGCCGAAGCCGCTCATGCGCTGCGGGATGTAGGTCTGGAAGCCGACGCGCTGCTGCTCGCCATCGTTGCCGACGTCGATGCCGGCCTCAGTCTGTTTGTCCACCACGTGGCTCACCGCGCGGTCGAGCTCGGCGGTCATCTCGGCCGGATCGAATTTCTCGCCAGCCTCCTGGCGCAGCAGCAGGTCCGACAGCTTCTCGTTGCGCGGCAGGCTGCCGACGTGGGTGGTCAGGATGCGTTCGCGGCTGAGGATCATGAGCGGGCCTCCCTTGGCGCAGGCTTTTCTTTGAGCGTTTGGCGCGCACCTTAACGGCATATGCCGCGCTGTACAGTGGTGGGCAGAAATAGCGCCACGTGGGCGCGTCATGTGGGCGCGTCGGCACCTGTTGCAGTTCGGAATTATATTCACATTGCGATAAAATCCCGCCTTTCGCATAATCCGGCCCAATATCATGGGCACCACGAAGCGGCGACAGGCCGCTCGAAAGGCCCCGTGGGGAATCAGGGAGGATCGCGATGACGACCGCGTCTGCGGTGGCGGAAGAGGCGTTGGGCGCGGTCCCGCGCGATTACAATTTCGCCGCCGACGTCCTGCAAAACAATCTCGCGGCCGGCCGCGCCGACAAGCGGGCCTTTATGGACGGCCACCGCACGCTCACCTACCGCGAGCTCGCCGATCGCGTGGCGCGCTTCGGCGCCGCCTTGCGCGGCATGGGCGTCCGCCGCGAAGAGCGCGTGCTGATGGCGATGCTCGACACGGTCGATTGGCCCACCGCTTTTCTCGGCTGCCTCAAGGCCGGCATCGTCGCCGTGCCGGTGAACACGCTGCTGACCGAGGACGACTACCGCTACATGCTCGCCGACAGCCGCGCCAAATGCCTGGTGGTGTCGGAAGCGCTGTTTCCCAAGTTCGAGAAGGTGATCAAGGATTGCCCGGACCTCGAGCACGTCATCGTCTCCGGCAGCAATCCGCACGGCTACCGCCTGTTCGAAGACGTGATCGGTGCCGACGAGCCGGAGGATTACACCGCGCCGACCACCGCCGACGACATCGCGTTCTGGCTATACACGTCGGGCTCGACCGGTAATCCCAAGGGCGCGGTGCACGTGCACGCGAGTCTCAAGCTCACTGCTGATCTCTACGGCACGCCGATCGTCGGCATGCAGGAAAGCGACGTGGTCTATTCGGTGGCGAAGCTGTTCTTCGCCTACGGCCTGGGCAACGCCATGACTTTTCCCTTGTCCGTCGGCGCCACCACCGTGCTCAATCCGGAGCGGCCGACGCCGGACGGCGTCGCAGCGCTGCTGAAGCAATATCCGGTGACCGTGTTCTACGCCGTGCCGACCTTCTACGCCGGCTTTCTCAACAGCAACGTCGCGCCGACGCGCGACGAGGTGAAGATTCGCCGCTGCATTTCCGCCGGCGAGGCGCTGCCTGAGCAGATCGCGCGCGCTTGGGAAGAGCGTTACGGCGTCGAAATCTCCGACGGCCTCGGCACCACCGAGATGCTGCACATCTATCTCACCAACCGGCCCGGCGAGACCAAGTACGGCACCACCGGCAAGCCGGTGCCGGGCTACGAGATCAGGCTCATGGGCGACGATGGCAAGGAGGTGCCGCAGGGCGAGCTCGGCGAGCTGCACGCCCGTGGGCCGACCAGCGCCATCATGTACTGGAACAACCGCGCCAAGTCGCGCACCACCTTCCTCGGCGAATGGACGCGCTCGGGCGACAAGTACTTCCAGGACGAGGACGGTTATTACGTCTGTGCCGGACGGCAGGACGACATGCTGAAGGTGTCGGGCATCTACGTCTCGCCGTTCGAGGTGGAGGCGGCGCTGTCCTCGCACCCCGACGTGCTGGAGGCGGCGGTGGTGGGCTGGTTCGACGACCAGAAGCTGATCAAGCCCAAGGCCTTCGTGGTGCTGAAGCTGCCCGACAAGGCGACCGACAAGTTGGTGGGTGCCTTGCAGGAGCACGTCAAGCAGAAGCTCGCTCCCTACAAGTATCCGCGCTGGATCGAGTTCCGCGCCGAACTGCCCAAGACCGCCACCGGCAAGATCCAGCGCTTCAAGCTCAGGGCGGAAGGGCAGGTGTAGCGTGGGTGACGCACGGCCGTGCCACATGTCCCCTCTCCCCAACCGAACTCGGGCTTGCCCGAGTTCGGCACTCTGGGATGGCGGAAGTCGGATATATCCGACTTCCGCGTGTGAGAGGGTGGCTCGCGCGGGAGCGATAGCGGAGCGCGAGCCGGGTGAGGGGTCAACGCTAGACGCAAGCTCCGACCCCTCATCTGCCTTCGCTCGGATTCGCCTCCGCTCAGGCACCTTCTCCCACAAGGGGAGAAGGGAAGAGAGAATGCCGTGCTTCAATAGATGACGTGACATGCAGTTAGACGACTCCGGGTTCCTGGACATCGCCGACCAGCGCCTCGAATACCGCATGATCGGCCCGCGGCCGGACGAAGCGCCGACCCTCGTGCTGCTGCACGAAGGCCTCGGCTGCGTCGGCCTGTGGGGCGACTTCCCCGACAAGCTGCAGAAGGCGACCGGCTGTGGCGTCTTCGCCTATTCGCGCGCTGGCTACGGCCAGTCGAGCCCGGTCAAACTGCCGCGCCCGCTCAGCTATATGCACGACGAGGCGCGCGCCGTGGTCCCTAAGCTGCTCGACGCCATCGGCTTCCGGCGCGGCCTTCTTATCGGCCATAGCGACGGCGCCTCGATCGCCGCGATCTATGCCGGCACCCACCAGGACCACCGCGTTGGCGGCCTGGTGCTGATCGCGCCGCACTTCTTCACCGAGGATTCAGGGCTAGCCTCCATCGAAGAAGCACGCCGGGCCTACGAGGATACCGACCTGCGCGCCAAGCTTGCACGCTGGCACAAGGATCCAGACAACGCCTTCCGCGGCTGGAACGATGCCTGGCTCGATCCCGATTTCCGCAAATGGGACATCACCGCGCCGCTCGCCTATATCCGGGTGCCCATGCTGATCGTGCAGGGCGAAGACGATCAGTACGGTACGGCCGCGCAGATCGAGGCCGCCGAGCGCGAATGCTATTGCCCGGTCGAGGTGGCGCTGCTGCCGGGGGCCAAGCACACGCCCCAGCGCGAGGCGCCGGTAGCGACCCTTGAGGCGATTTCGGCCTTCGTCGCCCGCACCAGGGAAGCCAACGACTGGGTGGCGGCGGCCTGACGGCCTCGCTACCCCGCCGCCCCGAAAAATGAGCGCCGGTTCGACCGACAGTTGATCCACGTCAATGCTGCCGCGCGCGATCCCTGAAAAACGATGCGATCCGTTCATTCAGGAACAACGAACATGCGCTTTCCGCGCACTCTGCTGGTCACGGCCATAGCGGCCTTATGGGCCGGCAACGCTTTCGCTCAAGCCTCGCCACAACAATCCGGTGCCGCGCCCATGCCGACAGTCGCTGGCTGGATCGAGACCGCCACCCTCCCGGACCAAGGGCTAACCCTCGACGCCAAGCTCGACACTGGCGCAGTGTCGGCCTCGCTCAACGTCACCGATCTCGAGCGTTTCAAGCGCAAGGGCAAGACTTGGTATCGCTTCACGATCCACGGCACCGACGGCAAGACCGCCACTGTCGAGCAGCAAACCAGCCGCATCTCCCGGGTGAAGCGTGCCGAGGTTAAGGATACACTGCGGCCGATCGTCAGACTCAAGGTCTGCGTTGCCGGTCATGAGGCGGTGACCGATTTCAACCTGACCGACCGTTCCGGCCAGGGCACTCCGTTACTGATCGGGCGCAAGTTCCTGCTCGCGACCCATCTGCTGGTCGACTCGAGCCGCACCCACCTTTTTGCCAAGCCCTGCGAAGCCGGCAAGTGACATCATGCGCAACTTGCATGTCTATATCCTCGCCGCGGCGTTGGCTGCGGTCGGCCTCGGCTTGTTCGCCTACAAGGTGCTGGTGGTCGGCATGCCGCTGCAGGCACGGGTTGTTTCCACCGCCTGGGAAGTCGAAAGCGAGGTTCGGGTCACCGCCAGCGGCGGCCCGCTCAAGGTTTCGCTGTATGTGCCGGAGGCGTCACGCGATCTCAACGTACTCAACGAACGGGTGGCGGCGCCAGATTTCGGCATCACAATAGCGCCTGAAGGTCCCAATCGGCGGCTCAACCTCACCGCGCGCGATGCCAAAGGCGTGTTGGTCGCACGCCAGCGCTTCCTTCTGCAACGATCCGCTGGACGGCCTGCGGACCAAAAACCTGCGCCGCCGGTGGCGCAGCCAGTCACGCTCGGTGCAACCGCTCAGACCATCGCGCGGAATATTTATGCCTCTGCCCACGCCAAATCGTCCGATGAGGTCAGTCAGGTATCGGTAATCCTGCGGGACCTAACCTCGCCTGACCGGCCGGAAAACGTCCGCTTCTTGCTCGGCGATAACCGTTCGCAGGCAAAGATAGCCTCGCTCGCGGCGCAGATCCTGCGCGTCAACGGCCAGATCGCGCGCGCTGTGCACGGCATCGATCTCGCCAAGACCGGCATCAAGGCCGACGAAAAGGACTGGCTCGAAGTCTACATTAAGGACCACTGGCAATGGTTCTCGGCCGCCACCGGCCAGCCACGTATTCCACGCACCTGGTACGCCTGGTGGCGCGGCGACGAGCCCCTCGTCAAGATCGAGGGCGGCAAACTCGAGCGCCGCCGTCTCAGCGTCACACGCGTCGACCAGTCGGTGCTGCGGCAGACCCTGGCGCTCGGCAAAATAAAAAACCAGTTTCTGACAACCTATTCGCTCTACTCCCTTCCGGCACCACAGCGGGAGGGCTTCCGAATCATCATGACGTTGCCGATCGGCATTTTCATGCTGGTGGTGCTGCGTAACATCATCGGCCTGCGCGGCGTCGGCACTTTCATGCCGGTGCTGATCGCGCTCGCCTTCCGCGATACCCATCTGCTGTGGGGTGTCGTGCTGTTCAGCGTTGTGCTTGCCGCGGGGCTGCTGGTGCGACTCTATTTCGACCATCTTAAGCTGCTGCTGGTCGCTCGCCTTGGCGCCATCGTGATGTTCGTGATCCTGATGATGGGCGTGCTGACGGTCCTTTCGGATAAGCTCAATTTCACCCCTGGATTGTCGATAGCATTGTTCCCACTGGTTATCCTCACGATGACCATCGAGCGTGTCTCCGTGCTGTGGGACGAAAGCGGCCCCGCCGTGGCCATCAGGCAAGCGGTGATGAGCCTTGTCATCGCGTCGGTCTGCTACCTGGTCATCTCGGCCCAGCCGATCCAGCACATTTTCTTTTCGTTCCCGGAGCTGATCCTGGTGTTGATGGCGCTAACGCTGTTGATCGGGCGCTACACCGGCTATCGGCTGAGCGAACTGGTGCGCTTCCGGGTGCTGGCCGAGCGGCAGCCATGAAACTTTTGGGCCTATCGCATCGCTTGCACGAAATTGGCTTGCTCGGCATGAACGGGCGCAATGGCGATTTCATCTCGCAGGTGAACGCGCGCAAGTTCTATCCGCTGGTCGACGACAAGCTGCTCACCAAGCAACTGGCGAACAAGTTTGGCATCGCCACGCCTGAACTCTACGCGACCTTCAACGTGAGCGCGGAAATCAAGCGCGCGCCCGAGTTGCTCGGCAAATACGAAAATTTCGTGGTCAAGCCGGCCAACGGCAGCCGCGGCAACGGCATCCTCGTCATCAAGGGTCGGCTCGGCGACAACCTGCGCCTTGCCAGCCGCCGAATGATGTCATGGTACGACCTCAGGTTCCACATGCAGAACATGCTCAGCGGCATCTACAGCCTGGGCGGTCAGGATGATCACGTCATCGTCGAGTATTGCGTGGAGTTCGACCACATCTTCGACAGCATCACGCATCTCGGTGTGCCGGATATCCGACTGATCGCCTACAAGGGCGTGCCGGTGATGGGCATGCTGCGGTTGCCGACCAGCGAATCGGAAGGCAAGGCCAATCTGCACCAGGGGGCCATTGGCGCCGGCATCGATCTCGCGACCGGCCGGACGCTCACCGCAGTGTGGCGCAACAGTGTGGTGCGCCAGCATCCGGACACGCTCGCAGACGTCACGGGCGTGCAGATTCCGTCGTTCGACCGCATGCTCGACATCGCCGCCGGCTGCAACGAGATGACCAACCTCGGCTATGTCGGCGTCGACCTGGTGCTCGACCGCAGCAAGGGTCCGTTGATGCTTGAGCTGAATGCCCGGCCAGGCTTGAACATCCAGATCGCCAACCGCGCCGGCTTAGGCGCCCGGCTAGAAGCGGTCGACCGCGCTAATGTTGCCAGCCTGCCTCGCGCCGAGCGCATCGCCTTTGCGAAGGAGATGTTCGGGGTGGGCACGGCAGCGCAGCCCTAAACGAAATGGCCGGCGCTGAGGCCGGCCATTCCAATTTTATCGCAATGTCGGTTGCGGCCTATTCCGCCGCCTTCTTGGCGCCGCCGCCGTGCGCGGCAGTCAGGTAATCCATCGCCGCCTGCACCCCGCCCTTCTTGATCGGCACGCCGAAAAGCTGCAACGCCATCTCGGTGATGCCGAGGGCGCCGACGAGCTGGCCGTCGTTGATGTCGCCGAGATGGCCGATGCGGAAATACTTGCCGGCGTACTCGCCGAAGCTGGAGCCGTAGGAGATGTTGAAGGTCTCCAGCGCCATGGCGCGGAACTTGTCGGCGTCGAAGCCCTCCGGCATCATCACCGCGGTGATTGTCGGCGAGACTTGGGCCGCGTTCTTGTTCAGGTTCTCGAGGCCCCAGGCCGCAATGGCGCGGCGGGTGGCTTCCGCCAGCCGGTCGTGGCGGGCGAAGACGTTATCCAGGCCTTCCTCGTGCAGCATGTCGATGCCGGTGACGAGGCCGTGAATCATCAGGGTCGCCGGCGTGTAGGGGAAGAAGCCCTGCTTGTTCATGGTTCATCATGTCGTCCCAGGCGAAGAACGACTTCGGCAGCGTGGCGGTCTTGTTGGCCGCCAGCGCCTTTTCGCTGATCGCGTTGAACGACATGCCGGGCGGCATCATCAGACCCTTCTGCGCGCCGCCGACCGAGACGTCGACGCCCCATTCGTCATGGCGGTAGTCGGCGGAAGCGAGTGAGGAGATGGTGTCGACCATGAGCAGCGCCGGATGGCCGGCGGCGTCGATGGCCTTGCGGACCTCGGCGATCGGCGACAGCGCGCCGGTCGAGGTCTCGTTGTGCAGGACGCAGACCGCCTTGATTTCCTTGTTCTTGTCTTCGCGCAACTTGGCTTCGATCGCCTTGGGGTCGAGGCCGTTGCGCCAGTCGGTCGGGATGAACACCGGCTCGACGCCGATGCGCCCGGCCATCTTCTTCCACAAGCCGGCGAACTGGCCGGTCTCGAACATCAGCACCTTGTCGCCAGGTGAAAGCGTGTTGACGAGCGCCGCTTCCCATGCGCCGGTGCCGGTGGCGGTGTAGATGATCACCGGGTTAGTGGTTTTGAAAATCGTCTTGATGCCCTCGAGCGCCCGCTTGGTCAGCTTGGCGAAGTCCGGACCGCGATGGTCGATGATGGGGGTATCCATCGCCCGCAAGATACGGTCGGGCACAGGGGTCGGACCCGGGATATGGAGAAAGTGGCGCCCGACCTGACGCGAGGAATTCTGAGCCATAAAAGACGCTCCTAAACGCGGATTTTCGAAGGGACAAAACCAACTCATGCGCGTCGCGGCAAGGCGCCCGGCGCTTGTGGCGTTGAACTATGAATGCGACAGTGTGGTCAAGCGAATTTCCGTATAGGCGAACGGGACTTAATGCATAGGCTTAGCGAAGCCCAAAAAGGAAGAAAGCCGTGGCGACGGTAAGGCCCGGCCTGGAGCGGCAACTGAAGGCGGCATTGAGCGGCGAGGTGCGGTTCGACCGCTATACCCGCGGCCGTTACGCCACCGACGCGTCCCACTATCAGCTCATGCCGGTGGGCGTGGTTGCCCCGCACACGGTCGAAGAGGCCGAACGGGCGATCGGCATCGCCCGGGCGGAAGGGGTTACCGTGCTCGCGCGCGGCGGCGGCACCTCGCAGGCCGGGCAGACGGTGGGCGAGTCGCTGGTTATCGATTGCTCGAAGTACCTGACGCGCGTGCTCGACGTCGACATCAAGAGCCGGCGTTGCATTGTCGAGCCCGGCATCGTGCTGGACGATCTGAACCGTCAGCTAAAACCGCACGGGCTTTGGTTTCCGGTCGATATCTCCACCGCTTCGCGCGCCACCATCGGCGGCATGGCCGGTAACAATTCGTGCGGTGGCCGCTCCATGCGCTATGGCACCATGCGCGACAACGTCATTTCCATCGATGCGGTGCTGGCGGACGGGACGCTGGGTCAATTCGGATCGATTGGCGGCAACATCAACGACGTACCGAAGCCGTTGCGCCCGCTGGCCCAGGACCTGCTGGCAATCGGCGCGCGCGAAGCGCAAGAGATCGAGGCGCGCTTTCCCAAGGTGCAGCGCCGTGTCGGCGGCTATAATCTCGACGCATTGGTGCCGGGCAAGAACGACATCAACCTCGCCCATGTCCTGGTCGGCGGCGAAGGTACGCTCGCCTTCTCCACCCGCATTGAACTGAAGCTATCGCCATTGCTCGGGCGCCGCGCGGTCGGCGCGGTGCATTTCGGCAGCTTCTACGAGGCGATGAACGCGGCGCAGGCGATCGTTCGACTGAAGCCGATCGGAGTCGAATTGATCGACCGCACCATGATCGAGCTCGCGCGCGCAATCCCGCTGTTCCAGCCGACGCTGGAAAAATTCGTGCGCGAGACCCCGGAGGCGATCCTGCTGGTCGAATTCGGCGAGGACGACCACGAAATCAATCTGCGCCTGCTGCGCGAGCTCAAGGCGTTGATCGGCGATCTCGGCTTCAACTGGGACAATACCGGCGCCAAGTGGGGCGGCGTCGTTGAGGTGCTCAATCCCGCTCTGCAGGCGGCCATTTCCGACGTGCGCACATCCGGCCTCAATATCATGATGTCGATGAAGGACGCGGGAAAGCCGGTCTCCTTCGTCGAGGACTGCGCGGTGCCGCTCGAGCATCTCGCCGAATACACCTCCCGCCTGACGCAAGTGTTCGAGAAGCACGGCACCCGCGGCACCTGGTACGCCCATGCCGGCGCCGGCTGTCTGCACGTGCGGCCGATCCTCAACCTGCGGCAGGACAAAGACGTCCACGCCATGCGCGAGATCGCCGAAGAGGCCTTCGCCATGGTGCGCGAATACAAGGGCTCGCATTCCGGCGAGCACGGCGATGGGCTGGTGCGTTCCGAATTCAACGAGCCGATGTTCGGCGCGCGGCTCGCGCGCGCCTTCGAGGAAGTGAAGGACCGCTTCGATCCGAACGGGCTCTACAATCCCGGCAAGGTGGTGCGGGCTCGCAAGTTCGACGACCGCAGCCTGTTCCGTTTCAAGCCCGGCTATCGCGGCGAGGACATCGAGACCGTGCTCGATTGGTCGGCCTTCACCGGCAGCGGCGGCGGTTTCCAGGGCGCGGTTGAGATGTGCAACAACAATGGCGCCTGCCGTAAGCTCGCCGGCGGCGCCATGTGCCCGAGCTACCGCGTCACCCGCGACGAGCGCGACGTCACGCGCGGGCGTGCCAACACGCTGCGGCTCGCCGTCACCGGCCAGCTCGGGCCCGACGCGCTCACATCAAAAGAGATGCAGGAGACGCTCAAGCTGTGTGTTTCCTGCAAGGCCTGTCGGCGCGAATGCCCGACCGGCGTCGACATGGCGCGCATGAAGATCGAGGTGCAGGCGGCGCGCGTGAAGAAGCGCGGGCTCTCGCTGCACGACCGGCTGGTCGGCTATCTGCCGCGCTATGCGCCTTGGGCGTCGCGCCATGCCGCGCTCGCCAATTTGCGCGACGACAGCCCTATCTTGCGCCGCGCCTCGCAGACCTTCGCCGGGTTCTCGGTGAAGCGCAGCCTGCCGCAATGGCGGGCTGACATTTATCAGGATCAATCCGACTGGCATTATCGCGCGCAAACGGAAGATGCGCCCAAGGTGCCAACGCGCGACGTGGTGCTGTTCGCCGATACCTTCAACCGCTATTTCGAGCGCGAGAACCTCGACGCGGCCTTGCGCGTGCTCGTTGCCGGCGGCTATCGCGTTCATGCGGCCTTGCCGGCGGATGGTGATGCGCGTCCGCTGTGCTGTGGCCGCACTTTCCTTTCGGCCGGCCTGATCGACGAAGCGCGGCGCGAAATGCAGCGCACGCTTGATGCGCTGGCGCCCTATGCGATGCGCGGCATCCCCGTGCTCGGACTGGAGCCGAGTTGTCTCTACACTTTCCGCGACGAATTGCCGGCCCTGATGAAGGGCGAGGCGGCCGAGACGCTGGGCAATCAGGCGCTGCTGCTGGAGGAATTCCTCGCCCGCGAACTGAAAGAAGGCGCGCTGCAATTGCCGCTTCAGCCGTTGCCCAAGAAGGCGCTATTGCACGGCCACTGCCATCAGAAATCTTTCGCGAGCATGGGCGCGGTGGAAAGCGTGTTGAAGGCTATCCCTGAAATTTCCGTCGAGACGATCGAGTCGAGCTGCTGCGGCATGGCGGGCAGCTTCGGCTACGACGCCGATACCATCGACGTCTCGCTCAAGATGGGCGAGCTGTCGCTGCTGCCGGCGGTGCGCGGGGCCGACCAAGATGCGCTGATCGTCGCCGACGGCACCTCCTGCCGCCATCAGATCCAAGACGGCGCCGACCGCGATGCGCTCCACGTGGCGCGGGTGTTGGAAATGAGCTTGGACGCCGAGGCGCGCCCGAACCCGAAATAAGTGCGACGCGAAAAAGCGACCCGCCCGGTCGGGGATACCGGGCGGGTCTTCAGGATCGGCGCTGGGATGGACGGGGCGGGCGCCGATCGAAATCGAAACTCAGGTCGGTCAGTCGCGCTCGCAGACCTTCACGTAGTAGCGGTGGCCCCAGCGGTTGTAGCGCTTCTGGTAGTAGCACTCGTAGACCGGCTCGTAGGCGTTGGAGGCGGCGGCCGCGGCGGCGATAGTGCCGATGGCGAGGCCGATGCCGAGCCCGGGGCCATAGCCGTGGTGATGGTGGTGGGGATGCCAGGCGAAAGCCGGGGCGCTGGTGCCGAGGACGGCGCCGGTCAGGGTGACGGCGGCCACGGTCGCGGCGAGGATCTTGGACTTGGTCATGGCGTGCTCCATCCGGTTATTTGGGGCGGCGCTATCCGGCCGCGATACTTGTGAGTTGCGGGCGGCCGGAAAATGGTTCAAATGCGCGCCGCGATTCCCTCGGCGATTCCCTTGGGCGATTCCCGCGCAGGGCCGAACGGCCTCCGCCGCGGGCAAAAAAGACTGACCGTAGATGCGCTTAGCATTGGATCGGCATTCGGGACCGGGGTTTGTCTTGCGCCCCGGCGTCCGCGACGACCTTGATAATCTGCTGGTCTTGGAGGGGCGGGCCTTCACCGGCGACCGGCTGACCCGCCGCAGCTTTCGCCATCTGCTCGGCGTGCCGACGGCTGCCCTGCTGGTCGCCGAAGAGGGCGGCCGGCTCGCCGGCTACGCCCTGGTCCTATTCAAGGCGCGCTCGGGCCTGGCCCGGCTCTACTCGATTGCGGTTGCGTCGGAATGGGCGGGCCGTGGCGCCGGAACGCTACTGCTCGCGGGGGCGGAGGCGGCCGCCCGCGCCCGCGGCTCACGGATCATGCGGCTCGAGGTGGACGCGAGCAACGCGCGGGCCATCGCGCGCTACCGCAAGGCGGGCTACGCGGCATTCGGCCGACGGCCGGGCTACTACGAGAACGGCGCCGACGCCTTGCGCTTCCAGAAGCAGCTTTCCACCGCAATCGGTGGCGCATCGTGACGTCCCGGTTTTCACCGTCTGCGCGGATGCTATCGTTCCCCGGTCCCGAGTTGGGTGCCGCCGCTTTCTCCGCACCATGGCTTTCCGCTCGCCCATTGCCGGTGCGCTTTGCTCATTGAACCGATGCTGTGCTCCGCTCCAAGACGATGCCGGTTCCCGACTGACGGGGTCCCTGCGGAAGGCCGCCCATGACCAATTGGGTCATCCTGGTCGACAATCGCAAGGACCTGCCGAACGCGGAGACGCCGCACAAGGTCATCACGACCGATGAATACTTGGCGCGGCCCCACCTGTTCGAGATGGGCCGGCCGAAGATCGTGAACCTGTCGCGCTCCTACGCCTATCAATCGAAGGGCTACTACGCCTCGTTGCTGGCCGAGGCGCGCGGCCATCGCGTCATGCCGACGGTCGAGACCATGCTCGACCTGCGCGAGGCCAAGCTCTACGAACACGCGCTGCCCGACCTCGAACAGTCATTGAACGCCTGCGCCCGCAAGGCCGACTTCGTTCCCGACGCCGAAATCAAGCTGCTGGTCTGCTTCGGGATCGCGCGCGATGCCCGCTTCGAGGTCTTCGGCCGCCTGCTGTTCGACTGGTTCCGTTGCCCGGCGCTGGAAGTGACGATCGAGCCGGGCCGCTGGCTCGCCATCGAGCGCATCCGCCCGCGCACCGTCACGCGGCTCGCCGGCGACGAGGCGGCGTTCCTGCGCGACGCCCTCCACCGGCACACGAGGCGGCAATGGCGCAACGCCAGGGTCCGCAAGGTCGCCAAATACGATCTTGCCGTCCTGCACGACCCGAACGAAAAGGTGCCGCCGACGTCGATGTCCTCGCTCAAGCATTTTGCGCGCATCGCCGAACGGCTGTCGGTCGACGTCGAGCCGGTCACCCGCCGTCAGCTCGACGAACTTGCCGAATACGACGGTCTGTTCATTCGCGAGACCACTTCGATCGACAACCACACCTATCGCTTTGCGCGCCGCGCCTGGCAGGAGGGCATGCCGGTCATCGACGATCCGGTGTCGATGATCCGCTGCACCAACAAAGTCTTCCTGATGGAGCTGTTCGCGGCCAACAAAGTGCCGGTGCCGCCAACGGTGATCCTCTCGGAAAAGAGCGACCAGGCGCGCGCCATGGACGAGCTGGGTCTGCCGCTGATCGTAAAGATCCCGGACGGCTCGTTTTCCCGCGGTGTGCACAAGGTCAATACCGCCGACGAGCTTCGCCGCATTGCCGGCGAACTTTTCGAAGAGACCGATCTCATTCTCGCGCAAAAGTTCGTACCGACCGAATTCGACTGGCGGGTTGGAATTCTCAATGGTGAGCCGCTGTTCGCCTGCCAGTACCGCATGGCGCGCGGTCATTGGCAGATCGTCAAATATCGCGAGGACGGCACCCTGCGCGAGGGCGGGTTTCGCGCCTTCGATCTCGCCGAGGTGCCGGGCGATGTCCTCGATATCGCCGTCCGCGCCGCGCGGCCGATCGGGCATGGCTTCTATGGGGTCGACTTGAAGCAATCCAGCCACGGTATCGTGGTCATGGAGGTCAACGACAACCCCAACCTCGAGCACGGCATCGAGGATAATGTCGGCAAGGATGAAGTCTGGATCAAATTGCTTAAGTGGTTCATCGAGCGCTTTGAGCTATAATCCGATTGATGGGGTGAGTTGCGGGATTCGCGGCTCATCTTGGCAGGCCGGGCACCAAGCCGAGATTGTTCGTTCACCAACGAGACACGGGAGCTAAGGCATGAAACGGCTTGCCAGCGCGTGCGCCGGCGTCCTTCTGCTGGCCGGATTGGCGACGGCTGCGCAAGCGCAGCATCTCGACAAAGTCCGGTTCGGCACCAACTGGGTGGCCGAGGCCGAGCACGGCGGCTTCTACCAGGCGCTCGCCGACGGCACCTACAAGAAATACGGGCTCGACGTGACCATCGTCCCCGGTGGGCCCAACGTGAACAACCGTATCCTGCTGCCGGTTGGCAAGCTCGACTTCTACATGAGCGCCAACTCGCTGCAGACCTTCGACGCCGTCCGGCACAGCATCCCCACGGTGGTGGTGGCCGCGAGCTTCCAGAAGGACCCGCAGGTCATCATCGCACGGCCCGACGTGACGAATTTCGCGGACCTGAAGAAGCTGACGCTGTTCATCTCCAAGGAAGGCATGGTCACGTTCTTCCAATGGATGAAATACCGCTACGGGTTCGACGGCAAGAAGGTGAAGCCGTACACCTTCAACGCCCAGCCGTTCCTCGCCGACAAGAATTCGGCGATGGAAGGCTATGTGACGTCGGAGCCTTACGCCATCGAGAAGCAGGCGCACTTCAAGCCGTCGGTGTTCCTGCTCGCCGACCACGGCTTCAACAGCTATTCGACTCTGATCGAGACTCGCCGCGATCTTGTCGAGAAGAACCCGGGCCTGGTGCAGCGCTTCGTCGATGCCTCGGCGATCGGCTGGTACCACTACATCTATGGCGATCCGTCGCTGGGCAACGCCCTGATCAAGAAACAGAATCCGGAGATGACCGACGGTCAGCTTGCTTATTCCGTCGCCAAGCTGCGCGAGGACGGCGTCGTCGATTCGGGTGACACGGTGAAGCTCGGCATTGGCGCCATGACCGACGCGCGCTGGAAGAGCTTCTACGACGAGATGGTGAAGGCCGGGGTGGTTAAGGGCGGCCTCGACTACAAGCGCGGCTATACGCTGAAGTTCGTCGACAAGGGTGTCGGCGTGAAGCTCAGGCCTAAATGACGGTACAAGCGCCCGCGGTCGTCTCGCTACGCCAAGTCGGCAAGACATATGAGCGCGGCACAGTCGCGCTCGAAGGCTTCGACCTCATTGTCAGGGATGGCGAGTTCGTCTCGCTGCTCGGCCCTTCGGGCTGCGGCAAGACAACGGCGCTGCGCATCATCGCGGGCCTGAGCGCGCCGTCGGAAGGCGCGGTGGAATGGCCGGAGGGCAGGGCGGCCGGCGCCGGCGATCTCGGCTTCGTGTTCCAGGAGCCGACCCTGATGCCCTGGGCGAATGTCGCCGGCAATGTGCGGTTGCCGCTCAAGCTTGCCCATGCCGACACGACTGCCACCGACGTCGCGGTAAGCCAGGCGCTCGAACGTGTCGGCCTTGCCGATTTCGCGCAAAGCTACCCACGCGAATTGTCGGGCGGCATGAAGATGCGCGTGGCAATCGCGCGCGCGCTGGTCACGGAGCCGCGCCTCTTACTGATGGACGAGCCGTTCGCCGCCCTCGACGAGATCAACCGCTTCCGGCTCAATAATGATCTGCTCAAGCTGTGGCAGATGCTCGCCCGCACGGTGATCTTCGTCACCCATTCGGTGTTCGAGTTGGTCTTTCTGTCGCAACGCATCGTGGTGATGACGCCGCGGCCCGGCCGCGTGTTCACGGAAATCACTATCCCCGCGTCCTATCCGCGCGACGAGGACTTCCGCACCTCGGCCGACTACGCCGGCTACTGCCGGCGCGTTTCGGAAGCCCTGCGCGCCGCCATGGCGGAGGGGGCGGCATGACCGACCGCATTCTCCGTTTCAGCCTGCCCATCATTGTGCTGGCCGTCAGCATCGCCCTGTGGGATGTGGTCGTGCGCGCCAACCACATCCCGCCCTATATCCTGCCGGCGCCGACGCTGGTGTTCTCGACGCTCATCACCGATGGCCCGCTTTTGTGGCACTCGCTGCTGGTGACGCTCCTCACCACCTTCGAGGGCTTCGCGCTCGCCGCGGTCGGCGGTATCGGGCTCGCCGTGCTGTTCAGTCAGTCGCGTATCGTCGAGTATTCGCTCTATCCTTACGCGGTCACGCTGCAGGTGACGCCGGTGGTCGCCATCGCGCCACTGCTGCTCATCTACCTGCCGCAGCCTTTGGCTGTGCTGGCCTGCGCCTGGATCGTCGCCTTCTTCCCGGTGCTCGCCAACACCACGCTGGGGCTCAACTCGGTCGACCACAACCTGCTGGCGCTGTTCCGGCTCTACGGGGGCTCGCGCTGGCAGGTGCTGCGGCACCTGAAGCTGCCGGCAGCGCTGCCGCAAATGCTCGCGGGGCTCCGCATTGCCGGCGGGCTGTCGCTGATCGGTGCGGTGGTGGCGGAGATCGCGGCGGGCTCCGCCGGCGCCGGCTCCGGGCTTGCCTACCGGATCGCCGAATCGGGCTACCGCCTCAACATCCCGCGCATGTTCGCGGCGCTCCTGCTGCTGGCGGTGGCCGGCATCGTGATCTTTTTCGTGCTATCGGCGCTCTCGCACCTTGCCCTGCGCCGCTGGCATGAAAGCGCGTTGCGGCGGGAGCCGTGAAGCGCCAGCATACGACGCCGTCCATGCATTGCAGCTTAACGGTATCATCACTCGTCAGCGGGCGGCGGCTTCGTTAGTCTGCCAGCCATCGGGAGGAATCATGACCAATAAAATCGATCTTGGCGGCCGCAACGCCGTCGTCACCGGCGGTGCGCAGGGTATCGGCCGCGCCGTCACCGAACGCTTTCTGGAATCCGGTGCGAGCGTCGCCATCTGGGACCGTGACATAGCGCTGGCGCACAAGACCGCCGAAGAGCTGCAGGCCAAAGGCCGCGTTTTTGCTGTCGCGGCGGACGTCACCGATTACGCGGCGGTTGAGCGTGCCCGCGACGAGACGCTGAACGCGGTCCAGCACATCGACATCCTGGTCAACAACGCCGGCATTGCCGGCCCTAACGTCAAGACGGCGGACTATCCGCTGGAGGCCTGGCACACGGTGGTGGCGATCAATCTCGACGGCCCGTTCCACTGTTGCCGGGCGCTGGTGCCGGGCATGGTGGCGCGGAACTACGGCCGCATCGTCAACATCGCCTCCATTGCCGGCAAGGAAGGCAACCCGAACGCGCCGGCCTATTCGGCCACCAAGGCGGCGGTGATCGCGCTCACCAAGACGCTCGGCAAGGAGCTCGCCGGCAACGACATTTCGGTCAACTGCCTGACGCCGGCGGCGGCCCGCACGGCCATCTTCGACCAGATGACCCAGGAACATATCGATTTCATGTTGTCGAAAATTCCCCGCGGGCGCTTCGTCACCGTGGATGAGGTCGCGGGGCTCGTGGCCTGGTGCGCCTCGGCCGAGTGCTCGTTCACGACCGGTGCGGTGTTCGATATTTCCGGCGGACGGGCGACCTATTGACCGACGCAGCGAGTCAGCGCCGCCAGCGGCTGATGGGCATCGTGCTGATGTGCTGCGCGGTGGCGCTGTTCGCCTGCCTCGACACCACGGCGAAATATCTCAACACCCAGATGGCGACCCTTGAGATCGTCTGGGCACGCTATACCAGCGCCTTCCTCCTAACCCTTATCGTGTCCAATCCGGTGACCAAGCCGGATCTGCTGCGCACTGGCAGCCTGCGTCTGCAACTCACGCGCGCGGTGCTGCTGGTGTCGTCCACTTCGCTCAACTTCATGGCGCTGCGCTATATGCAGCTCGCCGACGTGCTGTCGATCATCTTCACGTTTCCGTTCATCGTGGCGATAATTTCGGGCCCGTTGCTGGGGGAATGGATCGGCTGGCGGCGCTGGTGCGCGATCATGTTCGGCTTCGGCGGCGTACTGCTGATCACTCGGCCCGGCTCCGGCAGCATGCAACCGGCGGCGCTGTTTTCGCTCGCCGCCACCACCTGCTATGGCTTCTACGCGGTGATCACACGCATCGCCTCGCGCACCGATTCCAACCAGACCTCGCTGTTCTACGGCAACTTGGTCGGCGCGCTGGTGATGCTGCCGGTGCTGCCGTTCGTGTGGCAGGCGCCGTCCGGCTGGGGCATCGCCGGCCTGATGCTGGCGACCGGCGTGTTCGGCAGCCTCGGCCATTTCTGCCTGATTTCCGGCCACAGGCTGGCGCCGGCTTCGGTACTGTCGCCCTTCGTCTACACCCAGCTCCTCTGGGTGACGATCCTCGGTTATCTGGTATTCGGCGCGCTGCCCACCGCCTGGACGTTGGGCGGCGCCAGTATGGTCGTCAGCTCCGGGCTCTACCTGCTTTATCGCGAGCGGAAGATGGGCCAGCGCGCGGCGAGCGAAGGGGCGCTTCAAGATCCCCCAGAATGACAAAGACCGGCCGGAATGACCTCGCCTTGCGGTACCGCATTCATCGGCGGTAAGTTTCGGCCGCCACATAAGAACACGCTTTCCGAGGAAACCCCATGGCCACAGCGCAGGACCGGGCGCAGGCGTCAGCCGGCACCGGCTTGAACGACGACATTGGCGAGCAGAAGCGCCTGGATCTGTACCGCACCCAGGTGGTGATCCGCGAGGCCGAGCAGCGGGCCTTCGATCTGTTCCTGCAGAATCTGGTCAAGGGCACCAGCCATCTCTCGCTCGGCCAGGAGGCGGTCGCGGCAGGCTTTGCCGGCGCCATGCAGCCCGGCGACCTGTCGTTCTGCACTTATCGCGGCCACGCCCACACTTTGGCGCGCGGCGTCAGCGTCGAGAAGGTGCTGGGCGAACTGATGCAGCGCGACAACGGCCTGATGCGCGGCAAGGGCGGCTCCATGCATCTCACGTCCGAAGATCACGGCGTCATGGGCTCTTACGCTATCATCGGCGCGCATCTTCCCATCGCCTGCGGCGCGGCCTGGCGCGCCCAGTACAAGGGCGCGAAGGACGTTTCAGTCTGCTTCTTCGGCGACGGCACCACCAATATCGGCGCCTTCCACGAGGCGCTCAATTTCGCCGCGGTGTGGAAGCTGCCGGTGGTCTTCGTGTGCGAGAACAATCTCTACATGGAGTACACGCCCATCGCCGATGTGACCGCGGTGCCGCATCCGGCTGCCGACCGCGCTTCGGCCTATGGGCTGGAGCGCATCATCGTCGACGGCAACGATGCCGACGAAGTCTACCGCACGGCAAAAGCCGCCTACGACAAGGCACGCGCGGGCGAGGGGCCGTCGCTGATCGAATGTCTCACCTATCGCCACAGTGGCCATTCGCGCGCCGACCCCGCCAAGTACCGCCCCGAGGGCGAACTGGAGAAATGGAAGCAGCGCGACCCGATCAAGATCTATAAAGAGCGGCTGCTGCAGTTCGGCGTCTCGCAGGACGTCATTGCCGGCATCGATGCGGAAGTGCGCAAGGTCGTCGACACCGCCACCGAGGTCTGCAAGGCGGCGCCGAACCCGCCGCTCGATATCATCACCACCGATGTCTACGCCGATGGCGGCTGGGCATGGAGAAACTGACATGCCGGAACTGACCTACCGCGATGCGGTGATCCGCGGCATCGCCCAGGAGATGGAACGTGACCAGGACGTCGTCTTCCTCGGCGAGGACGTGGCCAAGGCCGGCGGCGTGTTCAAGGCGACCGTGGGCCTCTACGAGCAGTTCGGGCCGCTGCGTGTGCGCGACACGCCGATTTCCGAGCAGGCCATTCTCGGTGCCGCCATGGGCGCGGCCATGACCGGCCTCAAGCCCATCGCCGAGATCATGTTCTCGGACTTCTTCGCGGTGTGCTTCGACTACATCGCCAACGAATTTCCGAAGAGCCGCTACATGTCGAACGGGCAGACGAAATGCCCGCTGGTGGTGCGTACCGGCAACGGCGCGGGCTCGCGCTTCGGCGCCCAGCATTCACAGAGCGTCGAGAACTGGTGCATGATGATCCCGGGGCTCAAGGTGATCGCGCCGTCGTCGCCAGTCGACGTCATCGGCCTGCTGGCGGCCTCGGTGCGCGATCCCGATCCGGTGATTTTCCTCGAGCACAAATCGCTTTATGCCACCAAGGGCGAGGTGCCGGACGGCGAGATCGTCGACAAACTCGGCACCGCCAAGATCGTGCGCCCCGGCAAGGATGCCACTATCCTGGCGCTGGCGCTGATGGTACCGCGCGCGGTCGAAGCCGCGGAAACGCTGAAGGCGGAACATGGCATCGACTGCGAAGTTGTCGATGTGCGTTCGTTGGTGCCGCTCGACACGCAGGCCATTTTGGGCTCGGTGGCGCGCACACACCGGCTGTTCACGGTCGAGGAAAACCCGCGGCTGTGCGGCTGGGGCGCCGAAATCGTGTCGATCGTCGCGGACGAAGCGTTCTACGACCTCGACGGTCCGCCGGTGCGCATCACCACGCCGCACATTCCGCTGCCGGCCGCCGATGCGCTGGAAGACGCGGTGCTGCCGACGCCGGCGCGGATCGTGGAGACGGTGAAGCGGTCGCTCGGAAGTTAGCTTCTGTCATTCCGGGGCGCGCCGAAGGCGCGAACCCGGAATCCAGAAACGGATACTGTGCTTGCATCTGGATTTCGGATTCGGCGCTGGGCGCCGCCCCGGAATGACGAGTGAAGAGGTATCGCCATGTACGACAATCTTCTCGCCAATGTGCCGACCGACCTGTGGATCGGCGGAAAGTGGCGCAAGGCGTCGGACAACGCCCGCTTCGACGTCACCGATCCGGCGACCGAGCGCACCATCGCGTCGGTCGCGAGCGCCACGGTGGATGACGCCATGGCCGCGCTCGATGCGGCGCAAGGCGCTTTCGCCGATTGGGCCGGCCGCAAGCCGCGCGAGCGCGCCGAGATCCTGCGCAAGTGCCACGAATTGATCATGCGCGACGCCGAGCGCTTCGCCAAGCTGATCACGCTGGAAAACGGCAAGGCGCTACCCGACTCGCGCGGCGAGGTCGCCTACGCCGCCGAGTTCTTCCGCTGGTACGCGGAAGAGGCCGTGCGCAATCTCGGCACCGTGTCGATGGCGCCGGCCTCCGGTGCGCGTATCGTCGCGCAGCACAAACCCGCCGGCATCGCCGTGCTGGTGACGCCGTGGAATTTCCCGGCAGCCATGGCGACCCGCAAGATCGGCCCGGCGCTCGCTGCCGGCTGTCCGGTGGTGCTGAAGCCTGCCTCCGACACGCCGCTCACCATGCTGGCGCTGATGCCGGCGCTGGAGGAAGCCGGCGTGCCGCCGGGCGTGGTCAACGTCATCCCCTCGCGCTCGTCCGGCAAGGTGGTTTCCGCCATGCTGCATGACCCGCGCGTGCGCGTTGTTTCGTTCACAGGCTCGACCGAAGTCGGCCGCAAGCTGTTGCACGAGGCCGCCGACAACATCGTCAAGCCGGCCATGGAGCTCGGCGGCAACGCGCCGTTCCTGGTGTTCGAGGACGCCGATATCGACGCGGCCATAGACGGCGCCATGGTCGCCAAGATGCGCAACATGGGCGAAGCCTGCACCGCGGCCAATCGCTTCTACGTGCACGAGAGCGTGCACGACGAGTTCGCGAAAAAGCTCACCGCCAAGATGGAAGGCCTCAAGATGGGCAACGGCCTCGACGAAGGCGTGATGCTCGGGCCGCTGGTCAACAAGGACGGTCGCGACAAGGTGATCGAGCTGGTCGACGACGCGGTCTCGAAGGGCGCCAAGGTCATGACCGGTGGCAAGCTGCCGAACGGGCCCGGCTTCTTCTATCCGGCCACCGTGCTGACCAACGTGTCGGACGATTCCAAGATGCTGAACGAGGAAATCTTCGGGCCGGTCGCGTCGATCCAGACCTTCAAGAGCGAAGACGAAGTGATCAAGCGCGCCAACAATACCGAATACGGCCTGGTCGCCTATCTTTACACGAAAGACTTGAGCCGCGGCATGCGCGTGTCGGAGAAGCTCGAATTCGGCATGATCGGCCTGAACCGCGGCCTCGTTTCCGATCCGGCGGCGCCTTTCGGCGGCGTCAAGCAGTCGGGCCTCGGGCGCGAAGGCGCGCAGGAGGGCATGAAAGAGTTCCTCGAGACGCAATACGTCTCGGTGGCGTGGTAGGGGCAGGTAGCGGCACATGAGCGAAGCAGAGGGCGCGATCCGCGACAAGCTGATGGGCGCGTGGCGCTATGTCGGCACGCGCATCAATGGCGCGAATTGGGATCGCGGCGCGAACCCGAAAGGCATGATCTATTACGGCCCGCATGGCGAGATGTCGGTGCAGATCGCGCCCGACGTCGCGCGCACGCGGGCCGGCGACGTCATGACTCCGGACGAAGCCTTCCGCGCGCTCAAGGATTACATCGCCTATTTCGGCAGCTATTCGATCGACGAAACCGCCGGCACGGTGACGCATCACCGTGAGGCGACGATTCAGCCGGGCGATTCCGGCGATTTCGTCCGTCGCGTCGAGTTCATCGGTGACCGCCTGGTGCTGCGGCCGCCCAATTCGACACTGGAAGTCATCTGGGAACGCATCAAGTGACGCGAGGGAAGTGATGGACGTCCTGATGCCGCAGCTCGGCGAGACCGTCGCCGAGGGCAAAATCGTCAAATGGTTCAAGGCGGCCGGCGACGCCGTGAAGCCGGGCGACAACCTGTTCGAGATCGAGACCGACAAGACCTCCATGGAAGTGCCGGCGACCAGTGCCGGGACGCTCGCCGATATCCGTTTCCAGGTCGGCGAGACGGCGAAGGTCGGCGCGGTGGTGGCGATCATCGATGACGGCAAGGGGGTGTCGGCCGGTGTGCCGGCTGCGGCGGCACCCGATGCTGCTGCTCCTGTGAGCACGCCACGCACTCCGGTCATTCCCGCGCAAGCGGGAATCCAGGGGCAGCAAGCGCTGAGTCCGCGCTTGCGCCCGGACGAACGGAATGCTGCTGCGCATTTCGCCTATCCCAACATGGATCCGTTCCGGGAGGTCCGGACGCCGGAGCGCAATTACGGCCCGGCCAAGCTGCCCGGCGGCACGGTCGCCACCCCGCTGGCGCGGCGGTTGGCCGGCGAGCGTGGCATCGATCTTTCCAATATCAAAGGCTCCGGTCCGCATGGCCGCATCGTTGCCGCCGACGTCGAAAAGGCTGCCCCCGCCGGGCCCCGCGGGCTCGCGACCGGCGCCAGCGCGGCGCAGGTCAAGTCGCTGTTCGAGGGCGTCGAATACGAAGAAGTGCCGCTCGATTCTATGCGCGCCACCATCGCCGCGCGTCTGACCGAAGCCGTGCAGACCATCCCGACGTTCCACCTCACCGCCGACATCGATATCGGCCGGCTGATGGCCATGCGCGAGGAAGCCAACGCAGCGGCACCGAAGGACGCCGCCGGCCAACCCGCCTTCAAGCTTTCCCTCAACGATTTCATCGTCAAGGCATGGGCGGCAGCGCTGATGCGCGTGCCCGCCGCCAACGCGGCGTGGGCGCGAGACAGCATCCTGCGCTTTCAACGTGCCGACATCGGCGTGGCGGTGGCGCTCGACGGCGGCCTGATCACGCCAGTGCTGCGCAACGCCGACACCAAATCGGTTACCGCCATCTCGGCCGAGATGCGCGATCTCGCCGCCCGCGCGCGCGAGAAGAAGCTTAGCCCCAACGAATACCAGGGGGGCTCGAGCGCCATCTCCAATCTCGGCAAGTACGGCATGCGCGAGTTCACGGCCATCATCAATCCGCCGCACGCCACCATTCTGGCGGTGGGCGCGACGCGTCGCGCGCCCGTGGAAACCGAAGATGGCGGCATCAGATTCGTCAGCCAGATGACGGTGACGCTTGCTTGCGATCACCGCGTTCTCGACGGCGCGCTCGGCGCCGAACTGTTGGCGGCGTTCAAGTCGCTCCTGGAAATGCCTGTGGCCGCGCTTGTTTAAGGAAAGGATTGTAAATCATGGCAGGTGATAAACCGGATGTGCTGCTGCTCGGACAGAAGAAAAAGGTGATGGTCGACGGCCTCGGGCCGAACGTCACCCTGCATTATCTCGCCGACGCCAAGGACCCCGAAGCCTTCCTCAAGGAGGTCGGTTCGAAAATCCGGGCCATCGCCATCGCCTATACCGCGAACAGGCTCGACGCCGCGTTCATGCAGAAATTCCCCAAGCTCGAGCAGATCTCGAGCTTCGGCGTCGGCTACGATCATGTCGACGCCAAATGGGCGGGCGAGCACGCCATCATCGTCACCAACACGCCGGACGTACTGAACGAAGAGGTGGCCGACACCGCGCTCGGGCTCTTGCTCTGCACGGTACGTGAATTCCCGCAGGCCGACCGCTACGTGCGCGCCGGCAAATGGCCGGGCGGGCACTATCCGCTGACGAAGGCCACCTTGCGCAACCGCACCGTCGGTATCGTCGGCCTGGGCCGCATCGGCAAGGCGATCGCGCGCCGGCTGGAGGCTTTCGGGGTGCCGGTGGTCTACCATTCGCGCAACCCGCAGGCCGGCGTCGCCTACAAGTATTACCCGAAGCTTCTCGACATGGCGCGCGACGTCGACACGCTGATGGTGATCGTGCCGGGCGGGGCGGCGACGCAGAATTTGATCAACGCCGAGGTGCTGAAGGCGCTGGGGCCGAACGGAATCCTCATTAACATGGCGCGCGGCTCGGTGGTCGACGAGCCGGCGCTGATCGAAGCGTTGAAGAACAAGACCATCTACTCCGCCGGCCTCGACGTGTTCGCCAAGGAGCCGCACGTGCCGCAAGAACTGCTGGATATGGACCACATCGTGCTGTTCCCGCATCTCGGTTCCTCGACCGAGGTGACGCGGGCGGCCATGGACCAGTTGGTGGTCGACAACATCCTGGCCTGGGCGGCCGGCAAGCCGCCGCTGACGCCGGTGCCCGAGACACCGTATCCGCCGAAGCGGTAGCGATGTAGGCTGCGATCCCGGTGTGAAAGGGGCGACATGCGGGGCGGTGTCATCATATTGGCGGTGCTGGCTCTTTCGGGCGTGGCTTTGGCGCAGCCGAAAAACGAGCTGAATGAGTCCGCCAAGGCGATGATCGGCGCTTGGGAGTTCTCCAACGCCGCCCACGACAAGGTCTGTTCCGTCACCTTCGGTGGCGGCGCGGCCAAGACAGGCTACAAGCTGACCTTCGCGCCGGAATGCGCCGCGCTGTTTCCAGTCGCGACGCAGGTCGTCGGCTGGCGCTACCCGGAGGACGACCTGCTCTACCTGCTCGACGCAGACGGCAAGGCGCTGGTGGAATTCAGCGAGGTGGAGGACGGCATGTTCGAGGCGCCGACGCCGGGCGTCGGCGTGCTGTTCCTCAACAAGCCGGGAATGGACCAGCCGGACACCGGCGAGCAACAGGATGGCGCTGGAAGCCCGCCCGCTGGCGAACCGCCGGCGCCGCAGCAAACACCGGCGCCCAAAAACGACGGCGGCTGACCGTCAAATCAACTTTAGTCCCTTAAAACTCGCGTGCCCTTCCTTGCCGACGATGATGTGGTCGTGCACGGCAATGCCCAAGGGCTTGGCCACCTCGACGATCGCCTGCGTCATCTGGATGTCGGCGCGCGAGGGCGTGGGATCGCCGGAGGGGTGGTTGTGCACCAGGATGATGGCGGTCGCCGACAGTTCGAGCGCGCGCTTGACCACTTCGCGCGGATAGACCGGCGTATGGTCGACGGTGCCGGTCTGCTGCACCTCGTCGGCGATGAGCTGGTTGCGCTTGTCGAGGAACAGCACGCGGAACTGCTCTTTGTCGGCGAAGGCCATGGTGGTGCGGCAATAATCGAGCACGCTTCCCCATGACGACAGCACCGTCCGCTTGCGCACCTCGCCGCGCGCCAGCCGCCCGGCGGCGGCATGCACCACCTTCAGCTCGGTGATGGCGGCCTCGCCCAGGCCCTTGACCTCGGCGAGCCGCGTCACCGGCGCGGCCACCACCTCGGCGAAGGAGCCGAACTTGGCGATCAGCTCCTTGGCGAGCGGCTTGACGTCGCGCTGGGGAATGGCACGGAACAGCACCAGCTCCAGGAGCTCGTAATCGCTTACAGCCTCGGCCCCGGCCTCGCGGAAGCGTGCGCGCAGCCGCTCGCGGTGACCGTGGTAATGCGGAGAGCCGTCGGAGAGCCCGGTCTTCGGCTCGTTGCTGTCCTGATTTGCCGCCATGAACGCCGCGCCTGCCCGGTTATGCCCCAGTTCGCGGAAAGATTGTAATTCACCCCGATGCGTTCGACGAGGGGAGGGGCGCGGCCTTGTCGCAATGGCCCGGAGGCGGGCGGGGGCTTCGCCCTCAGCGCTTATAGGGCGGCTTGTCGAGGCCGGCGGGCGAGAAGGTGAAGACCTCGACGCCGTCGTCGGTCACGCCCACGCTGTGCTCGAACTGAGCCGACAGCGAGCGGTCGCGGGTGACGGCGGTCCAGCCGTCGGACAGCACCTTCACGTGCGGGCGGCCGATGTTGATCATCGGCTCCACGGTGAAGAACATCCCAGGCTTCAGCATGACGCCTTCGCTCGGCCGGCCGACGTGCACGATATTGGGCTCGTCGTGGAACAGCCGGCCGAGGCCGTGGCCGCAGAAATCGCGCACCACGCTCATGTGCTGGGCTTCCACGTAAGTCTGGATGGCGGCGCCGATGTCGCCGGTGGTGGCGCCCGGGCGGATGGCCGAAATGCCGAGCATCATGGCCTCGTGAGTGACCTCGATCAGCCGCTCGGCGCGGCGCGGGATATTGCCGATCGGATACATGCGGCTCGAGTCGCCGTGCCAGCCGTCTAGGATCAGCGTCACGTCGATGTTGACGATGTCGCCTTCCTTCAGCGGCTTGTCGCCGGGAATGCCGTGGCAGACCACGTGGTTGAGCGAGGTGCAGGTGGACTTCTTGTAGCCGCGGTACATCAGCGTTGCCGGCAGCGCGCCGTGGTCCATGGCGAACTCGAACACCAGCCGGTCGATGGTATCGGTGGGCACACCCGGGCCGACATGCTCAGTCAGCATGTCCAGGCAGCGGGCGGTAAGCTGCCCGGCCTTGCGCATGCCCTCGAAGGCCTCGGGGCCGTGGATCTTGATCTGGCCGGTCTTGCGGAGGGGTGCGGCGGTGGCGTCGACGTAGGTCATGGAGGGCAATTTAATCCCTGCGGCGCAGGGTGCAAGCTCGCCGCAGCCCACCTCTCCCCGCGTGCGGGGAGAGGGATCAAGCGGCCATTTCCACCTCTTCCGTCACCGCAATCCCTTCCGCCGAAATGGCGCATTTCCAGGCAATGGCCTCGACGCCCACTTTCCGGGCATAATCGAAGGCTTGGCCGTAGGCGCGGTCGATGTCGCGGGCGAGCGCGAATTGCTCCGCCGAGCCGATCTGGATCAGGTACAGCATCACCGCCCGGGCGCCGGTTTCGACCATGCTTGCCAGTTCGTTGAGATGCTTGGTGCCGCGTGCCGTCACCGAGTTGGGGAATTCGGCCAGCCCCGCCCGGCGCATCAGATGCACATTCTTGATTTCGACATAGCAGGGCGGGCGGCCTTCATCTTCGAGCAGGAAATCGACGCGCGAATTCTTGCCGTACTTCACCTCGCGGCGGACGGAGGCGTAGCCGGCCAGTTCGGGAATGAGGTTGTTCTTGATGGCTTCGCCGGCCAGCACATTGGGATGCGCCGTATTGACGCCGACCATCTCGGTGCCGGCGCCGAAATCCGCCTCCACCAATTCCCATGAATAGGGCAGCTTGCGTTTCGGATTGTCTGATTTCGACAGCCACACCCGCGAGCCGGGCGCGTCGAGCCCGGTCATGGCGCCGGGGTTGGCGACGTGCGCGGTGATCTCCTCACCGGAGGCAAGCGTCACGTCGGCAAGAAAACGTTTGTAGCGCCGGATCAGGGTGGCGGGGATGAGGGGTGCGGGAAAGCGCATCAGTCCGCGATTTTTCCGCCCAGCTCATCTTCAATATGCGCGCGGATGATATCGTCGAAGGTCTTCTCCACGGTGAAGCCGAGCGCCAGCGAACGCTTGGGATCGAAGCGGCTCGGCCAGCCGGCGACGATGCGCGCCACCAGTTCGTCAGGTTCGCGGCGGATACGGGCGGCGACCTTGTCACCGGCGACCCGCTTCAGCGCCTCGATCTGTTCGCCGACGGTGCAGCACACGCCCGGCATGGAGAGGCTGACCCGGTCCCCGAGCTGCTCCCGGTTGAGGCCGGCGGCGTGGATCAGAAAGCCGACCGCCGAGCGCGGGCTTGCGTGCCAATGCAGCACGCTGTCGGGCACCGGCAGGATCGCCTCCTGGCCGGCAAGCGGCTCGCGGATGATGCCGGAGAAGAAACCGGAGGCCGCCTTGTTGGGCTTGCCCGGCCTGACCACGATCGACGGTAGTCGAATGCCGACGCCGTCGAGAAAGCCGCGCCGCGAATAGTCGGCGAGCAGCAGCTCCACCATCGCCTTCTGGGCACCGTAGGACGTGAGCGGCGTCAGATGGAATTCGTCGGGGATGGTTTCAGGGAAGGGCGCGCCGAACACGGCGATCGACGAGGTGAAGACGAACTTCGGGTGGTAGTCGCCGCTTGCGAGCCGCACCGCGTCGAGCAGCGCGCGGCTGCCGTCGAGATTGACGCGATAGCCCTTCTCGAGATCGACCTCGGCTTCGCCCGACACCACGCCGGCGAGATGGAAGATCACGTCCGGCTGTCCCGCGATTGCCTGCGGCGCCGCGCCCGGCGCGGACAGGTCGCCGACCGTTGCCGTGACCTGGCCGGAAAAGCCCGCGGGTTCTTCCGGCGCCACCACGTCGATGAGCGTCAGACGGTCGATCTTCTTGCCGTTGAGGCTGCCGTCCTTGACCAGGCGGGCGGTCAATTTGCGCCCGATCATGCCCGCGGCGCCGGTGATCAGAATGTGCATCGGGTTCCCTTTTCTTCCGTTTATATCTTGATATCGCGCTCATCCGCCAACTCGAAGCAATCGATCTTGCGCAGGTCGGGAAACAGCACCATCCAGGTCAGCGCCACCATGAGCGAGCCGATGCCGTCGATGAACACCGAGGGTACGGCAGCGAGTCAGGCGGCGACAGTGCCGAATTCTGAACTCGCCCAGAGTATTCGAAGAACCGAGGAAGGGGTAGTTGATCGCGCTCACGCGGCCGCGCATGGCGTCCGGCATCTCGATGTGCACCAGCGGGAACGAGCGCGACGGCGCGAACACGATGGTTGCCAATCCAAAAATGGCAACCATTGCGAACATCTTAGGGCCGATGCGGGCCGATCAGCCAGTCGGGAGGGGCGTTTCGCTCAGGGTCCGGCCCGCCGCGCGCGGTCTTCGTGGAAGAATGTATTGAGGTCGGGGTTGCCCACCACGCCGGCGAAGCTCTCGAACGAGCCTTGCTCGACGATTTCGCGCGCCGACTTGAGGAATGCGTCCATGGCGACGCGCGCCAGCGTGCCGCCGACGCTGATGCGCCGCACGCCCATCGCCGCGACGTCGGCGACGGTGAAGCCGAGCGGCCGGCCCACCAGCAGGTTGACCGGCTTGGGCGCGACCGCTTTCACCACCGTCTCGATCTCCTCGCGCGTCTTGATGCCGGGCGCATAGAGGCAATCGGCGCCCGCGTCGACGAAGGCTTTCAGTCGCCGCACGGTCTCGTCGAGATCGGGCCGCCCGTGGATGAAACCTTCGGTGCGCGCGGTGAACACCACGTTCGTATCGCCAATGGCCTCGCGTGCGGCGCGAACGCGCGCCACCGCGAGGTCGAACGGATAGAGCGGGTCGGCCTCGTTGCCGTTGAAATCCTCGATCGACAGGCCGGCGACGCCGGTTGCGGCGCACAGCTTGACGTTGGCGGCGACCTCGGCCGGATCGTCGGCGAAGCCGTTCTCGAAGTCGGCGTTCACCGGCACGTCAGCGGCCTCGGCGATCTCGCGATAATGCGCCAGCACCTGGTCGCGGGTCAGTTCGCCGTCGGCGAAGCCGAGCGAATGGGCGTAGCCCGAGGACGTGGTGGCGAGCGCCTTGAATCCGAGCCCCTGCAGATAGCGCGCGGTCCCGACGTTCCACGGATTGGGAATGACGAAACAGCCGCTCTGGTGCAGGGCATGGAAGGCGCGGCGTTTATCGACGGGCGAATGGTTTGTCATGGCTTGGGTCCAGCGTGGCGACAGGGTTGACGGTGCCACGACCGGAGGCGCAAGGACAATCGCAATCCGGAGATGGAAACATCAACGCCTTTCATGGGATGCAAAGGCCGCTCCCGTATTTGATTTTCCGGACCCGATCGGGTGAAACTGAGTGCGAAGCCAGAAGAAACGTGTCCGTCCGCCAATCCGCTCGGAGGTGGCCGTAAGGAGTAAGTCATGCTGAAGACCGTCGCCGCTTTCGACCGCATCGGCGAGGAAAACGCCTTCGCCGTGCTCGCCCGCGCCAACGCGCTGGCCGCGCAAGGGCGCGACATCATCAACCTCGGCATCGGCCAGCCCGACTTCCGCACGCCGGATTTCATCGTCGAGGCGGCGGTGAAGGCGCTGCACGAGGGCCATCACGGCTACACGCCGGCGACCGGCATCCCGCCGCTGCGCGAGGCGGTGGCCGAAGACCTGCACAAACGTTTCAATGTGGAAGTCTCGCCCGACAGCGTGATGATCATGCCCGGCGGTAAGCCGACCATGTTCACCTCGATCCTGATGTTCGGCGAGCCGGGCGCGGAGATCATGTATCCCGATCCCGGCTTTCCGATCTATCGCTCGATGATCGAGTTCACCGGCGCGACGCCGGTGCCGGTGCCGATCCGCGAGGAGAACGGCTTTGCCTTCTCGGCGGAAGAGACGCTGTCGCTGATCACGCCCAAGACGCGGCTCATCATCGTCAACTCGCCGGCTAACCCGACCGGTGGCGTCACGCCGAAGAGTGAAGTCGACAAGTTGGTGGCCGGTCTCGCCAAGTGGCCGGATGTGGCGATCATGTCCGACGAGATTTACGATCACATGCTCTACGACGGCGAGGAGCACGTCTGCCTGCTGTCTTATCCGGAAATCCGCGACCGGCTGATCCTGCTCAACGGCTGGTCGAAGACCTACGCTATGACCGGCTGGCGGCTCGGCTACGCCGTGTTTCCGGGCAAGCTTTACGATTACGCGCGCAAGCTGGCGGTGAATTTTCATTCCTGCGTCAACGCGTCGGCGCAGTTCGCGGGGCTTGCGGCGCTGAAGGGGCCGCAGGACGAGGTCTGGAAGATGGTTGCGGAATTCGACAAGCGGCGGAAGGTGGTGGTCGAAGGCCTGAACAAGCTGCCCGGCGTCACCTGCGCGACGCCCAAGGGCGCGTTCTATGCCTTCCCCAACGTCAAGGCGACCGGCTGGAAGGCTAAGGAACTTGCTACCGCGCTGCTCGACGACACCGGCGTCGCCATCATCGGCGGGCCGGATTTCGGCATCCTGGGTGAAGGCTACGTGCGGTTGTCGTACGCCAACTCGACCGAGAATATCCTGAAGGCGCTGGACCGCATGGACGAGTTCCTCAGCAAGCGGAAAGCGGCGTAAGCCGCCTCAGCCTCCTTTCGCCGCCTTGAAACGCGCGAAGCCTTCGGCCGTCCAGACATCGGCGGGCTTGTAGAACTCCGGCACGGCCGGAACACCCTCGGGCAGCACGACCCAGGGCTGCTTGGTCGACGTATAGATATGGATGTCGGGCGGCACTTGCGACGGATCGTCGAGGGTGCCCGCGCGCACGAAGTTGAACCTGGGTCCGGCGCCCGCGTAATTGCTCCATACCGTCACGCCGCAGTCCGGGCAGCGCGAGAGCACCTGACCCTTGCCGCTCAGGCTGGGCAGTGTTGTCTGCATTGGTGCGCCCTTCAAGAGTTCGACCTCGGACGCCTCGATGAAAGCGTTGACGGCGAAGGCCGATCCGGTCTCGCGCTGGCACCAGGAACAATGGCAGCAGTGCACGATAATGGGCTTGGCCTTCATGCGATAGCGCACCGCGCCGCAGGTGCAGCCGCCTTCCATGGCGGCAGGTCGTTCATCGGTCATTGTGCTCTTTCCAACTGCGCAAGAACGGGTCTTCCTCTATCGCTCGACGCTTGATCGCTCATGGTTTCTTGGCGCCATCATCCTTATCGACCACCACATGGAACGGCCCGCGCGGGTTGAGGTCGCGCTGCGGGAACGGAATTTCGATGCCCTCGCGCTTGAAGACGTCCCACAGCGCCAGCAGCACGAGGCCGCGGATATTGGTGAGGCCGTCGATCGGGTCGCGGATCCAGAAGCGCAGGATGAAGTCGACCGATGAATTGCCGAAACCCTTGAGATGGCACATCGGCTTGGGACTCGGCAGAATGCGCGGGATTTCCTTGACCGCCTCCAGCGCCAGGGCGATCACCTTGTGCGGATCGGCGGCGTAGGAGACGCCGAACTCGACGTCGATGCGCACCTCGTCGTTGGTGTAGGACCAGTTGACCACGCGCTGGGTGACGAAGTCTTCGTTGGGAATGAGGAATTCGCGGCCGTCGCGCGTCACCACCGACGTGTAGCGCGCACCCATGGAGCCGACCCAGCCGAACGAGTCGCCGACCGTGATCACGTCGCCCGGTTTGATCGACTTGTCGGCCAAGAGAATGATGCCGCTCACGAGATTCGAGACGATCTTCTGCAGGCCGAAGCCCAAGCCCACACCGACCGCGCCCGAGAAGAACGCGAGCGCCGAGAAGTCGATGCCGACGGTCGACAGCACGGCCAGGATCGCGAAGGTGATCAGCACCAGCCGGATCACCTTGCTGATCAGTACCTGGATGGAAGGCGTCAGATCGGCGCTGTGGCGCACCCGCTTTTCGAGGAAGTCGCTGGCCGCGTTCGCCGCCCACAGCGCGAGCAGCAGCAGCACCGTGGCCTTGATCACCAGCAGTGGCGTAATGCGCAGGCCGCCGACGAAGACGCCGACGGAGTCGAGGGCGTTCATGGCCGGCTGCAGCAGGCCGAGGATGCTGAGCGCCGCGATGGTCCAGGCCGATACTGAGACCAGGCGATAGACGAACTGGTTGCGGATCAGCCCCGCGACCAGCGCGATCACCACCCAGGCGCTGGCGAGGCTGGCGGCAACGCCGATGAGGTAGGAGCGACTCGGCCAGGTCAACGCCAACATGGCGGCATGCATCAGCACCGCCAGCACCAGGAAGATGATGGTGCCGAGGTTCGCCATGGCGTGGCGTATGAACTGGCGCACGAGTGCCGGCCAGCCCATGGTCACGGCCGTGAGATCGACGCGGCGGCGGATCAACATGGCGACGAGCGTCGCCACGGCGGCGGCGAGGATCAGCAGGCCGAGCTGCAGCAGCAGGTAACCGGAGGTCAGTTGTTGGGCAACCGCGTGCACGTATTTGCCGGCGTCGCTCGCCCATTGATGGACATTGTCCATGCGGTCCTCTCGCGCCCTTTGCCCCGGAGGGGATTAGCCCACCATGCGGATCAATATCAAATCGCGGCCTGGGCCGGACATCTCAGGGCCCGAAAGCGTAAGGATTTTGTACATAAACGGCTACAGCGATTGCAGGGATGCGAGCGCTCACCGCAACGCGAACCGGAACCCGATCAGCACCACCACGAGGCCGATAAGCTGCGGCACGCTCGGCACGATGCCCAGTCCCACGAAGCCGATGACGAGCGCGAAGCCCGGCACCAGCGCCGGAAACACGGCCGCCCGCCCGGCGCCCAGCAGTATCACCGCGCGCGCGAACAGGAAGATCGGCAGCACGCCGGCGAGCAGGCCCTGCACGACCATCTGGATCAGGTTCTCTTTCAGGCTCATGTGCAGGAGATTGCCGAAGCCGATGAAGGCGACGTAGAGCGGCGCGAAGATGATTACTGCCAGCGCACCGACGATGGCGGCGGCGCGCGTGCCCGACACGCGCCATAGGCGCAGCAGCGTCCCGAAGGTGGCCCAGAACAGGCCGGCGCTGACGAACAGCAGGTCGCCGCCTACGCCCTCGCGGCCGATGGTGGTGAGGGATTCGGCGCCGAACACCATGAGGCCGACGATTATGATGGCCCCGCCTATCATGCGGGACAGCGTGATGCGCTCGCGCAACCACAACGTGGCGAGCGTGATGCCGAACAGCGCGGCGCAGGCCGGCTGGATGGTGGCGCCGTGGCCGAGCGGCACCAGCGTGAAGCCGGTATAGGCCATCACCGCCTGCACCGGACCGGCGAGCAACACCAGGACCAAACCGTGCCGCCAGCCGATACCGCCAAGGTGGACCACGCCCTCGCGCATGGCGATCGGGATCAGCAGCAGGCCGGACCAGAAGAAGCGATGGAAGGCGATATCGGGTGGTGAAAAGCCGACGGTGACGCCGTGCTTGGCTGCCGCGAAACCGGCGGCCCAACCGAGCGCCGCGCCGGTGCCACACAGGACGCCGATCAAGGTACCGGAACGGGCCGCGGAATCTTGACCGGTCATGTCCAAGGTGGAATTCCTCGCCCCCTGTATGGGTGACTAAGCCCCGCCTGATACTCTAGAATTGGCGTATAAGTCCAATCGCGAAATCAAAACCCCTACCTTCACCGGGAAGAAATGCTCATGGCGAAATCGCGTAAAGTCATCATTACCTGTGCCATCACCGGCTCGATCCACACGCCCTCGATGTCGCCCCATCTGCCGGTTACGCCGCAGCAGATCGCCGACAACGCCATCGCCGCGGCCGAGGCCGGTGCGGCGGTCGTGCACCTGCACGCGCGCAACCCTGAAAACGGCAAGCCCGATCAGTCGCCGGAAGCGTTCGAGCCCTTCCTCAAGGTCATCAAGCAGCGTTCCAACGTGGTGGTGAACATCACGACCGGCGGTGCGCCGACCATGACCGCGGAAGAACGCGTCAAGCCGGCTGCGACCTTCAAGCCGGAGGTCGCCTCGCTCAACATGGGCACCATGAACTTCGGGCTCTACCCGATGATCCCGCGCTACAAGGGCAAGTTCAAGTACGACTGGGAGGAGCCTTATCTCGAAGCGTCGAAGGCGGGCATGTTCAAGAACACCTTCGCCGACATCGAGTACATCCTCACCACCTGCGCCGGCAACGGCACCCGTTTCGAGATCGAGTGTTACGACATCGGCCATCTCTACACGCTCAAGCACTTCCTCGACCGTGGCGTGGTCAAGCCGCCGCTGTTCGTGCAGTCGGTGTTCGGCATTCTCGGCGGCATCGGCGCGCATCCGGAAGACATCATGCACATGAAGCGCACCGCCGACCGCCTGCTTGGCGACAATTACCACTGGTCGGTGCTGGGCGCCGGCGCCAACCAGATGCGCGTGGCCGCAACGGCTGCCGCCATGGGCGGCAACGTGCGCGTCGGCATGGAGGATTCGCTGTGGGTCGGCCCCGGTCAGCTCGCCGAGTCCAACGCCCAGCAGGTCACCAAGGTGCGTCAGATCCTGGAAGGCCTCGGCCTCGAGATCGCCAGCGCCGACGAGGCGCGTGAGATCCTGTCGCTCAAGGGCGGCGACAAGGTGGATTTTTGACGACGTCCGTTATGCTTTCGGCAACGCGGCCATCTCGCTTCCCCTCTCCCCTTGTGGGAGAGGGTGGCGCACGCGGAGGGAACCCGAGCGTGCGCCGGGTGAGGGGTCAGCGCCTCAATCGGGCTCCGACCCCCTCACCCGCCTCGCTCACGTCGTTCGCTCGGCACCCTCTCCCACAAGGGGAGAGGGTGAAGACGGCAACGCCCTGCTGGCCGCAATTGACGACAAGTTGAGCAAGTTTCCCGGTTGCTCTTATACGCGCGAATCCGTCCAATGACGGCAGGAGAATCGCACGTATGACCCTGCTCGACGGCATCAGCATCGCCATCCTGCTCGGCAGTCTGCTGGTGCTGGCCGGCATCCTGTCGAGCCTGGTCGCCTTGCGCGTGGGCGCGCCCTTGCTGCTGGTATTCCTGCTGCTCGGCATGTTGGCCGGCGAGGGCGGCCCCGGCGGCCTCAAGTTCAGCGACGTCGGCACCGCCTATACCGTCGGTTCCATCGCGCTGGCGCTGATCCTGTTCGACGGGGGCCTGCGCACCCGGCTCGCCAGCTTCCGCAGCGTGCTGGCGCCGGCGGTGACGCTGGCGACCGTCGGCGTGCTGGCGACCACGCTGTTGATGGCGCCGGTCGCCAAATTCGTGCTGGGCATCGGCTGGATCGAGGCGCTGCTGGTCGGCTCGGTCGTGGCCTCGACCGACGCCGCTGCCGTGTTCTTCCTGATCAACGCGCGGGGCTTGCGCCTGCGCCCGCGCGTGCGCTCGACGCTGGAAGTCGAGTCGGGCACCAACGATCCCTTCGCGGTCTTCCTCACGCTCCTGTTCATCCAGATCCTGCTCGGCGGCAACGAGAGCTGGTCGCACGCGCTTTGGACGCTGGCGCGCGACGCCGTCATCGGCGCCGTCGTCGGCTATCTCGGTGGCCGCCTGATCGTGATGTCGCTCAACAAGCTCGACCTGCCGCAGGGCCTGCACGCGCCGTTCGTCGCGGTGATGGCGCTCACCGTGTTCGCCGTCGCCAATACGGTGCACGCGTCCGGCTTTCTCGCCGTCTATCTCGCCGGTCTCGTCATGGGCAATCGGCCGACGCGCGCGCGCAATTCGGTGGTGGTGTTCCTCGACGCCGCCACGTGGCTTGCGCAGATCGTGATGTTCGTGCTGCTCGGGCTCCTGGTCTGGCCGCAGCGGCTCGGCGAAAGCTTCTTCGCGGCGGTGGTGCTGGCGCTGGTGTTGATGCTGATCGCGCGGCCGGCGGCCGTTTTCCTGTGTCTGTGGCCGTTCGGTTATCAGTGGCGCGAGAAACTGTTCATGTCGTGGGTGGGCCTGCGCGGGGCGGTGGCGATCTTCCTGGCCTCGATTCCGCTGCTGGTCGGCCTGCCATCGGCCTATCTTTATTTCGACGTCGCGTTCGTGGTGGTGCTGTTCTCGCTGGCGATCCAGGGCTGGACCGTGGCGTTCTCCGCGCGCAAGCTTGATATGTCGTTCTCGCGCCCCGATCCGCTGCCGCGCCGGGTCGAGCTCGATCTACCCGGCCAGCTGTCGCGCGAGATCGTCGGCTATCCGGTGGTCGCCAACAGTCCGTTCCTGAGTCGCGGGCTGATTCCGAACTGGGCGCGGCCGACCATGGTGGTGCGTGACGAGGAGATTCTCACGCCGACGGAAGCGCAGCCGCTGCGCGAGGGTGACCACCTTTACCTGCTGGCACCGCCGGAACGGGCGCAGGCGCTCGACCGCTTCTTTGTCGAGATGCCGCCGCCGGCGGCGTCCGACCCGCGTCTGCTCGGCGATTTCTTCGTGCCCGGCACGGCGACGCTCGGCGCGCTCGCCGACATCTACGGTCTGCAGGTCGCGGCCGCGCATACCGACGTGGCGCTCAGCGATTATTTCGCGGAGCAGCTCGGCCGCGCGCCACGGGCCGACGATATCGTCGAACTCGGGCCGATCGCGCTGCTTGCGAATACAGTCGAAGACGGTCGCGTCGTCACCGTGGGCTTGCGGCTGGCGGAGCCGGCGCCGCCGGAAACCTGGGCGGAGCGCGGCAAACTAATCTGGACGCGGGTGCAGAAGCTGTTGGGGTAGCGCATGATCCGAAAGCCTGTCCCGACCGATCGGGGACGGGAACCGGTTTTCGGAGAAGATCATGCGCGAACGAAAAACGTCTCAGAACGAGAATGGAGAAATCCGGCCATTCGACGCGTCGGCGATTTGGAACTTTTTAGAGCGCGCGGCGACCCGACCACCGGGCCGTGCTGCACGAACCAGGCGCCGCCGAACAGCACTGCGCACCAGAACAGAGTCGCCCAGCACGGTGCGGTCGAGGAAGGGCAGGGCGGCGACGTAGCATTCGGTCAGTCCCTGCCAGGTCATCGGATACATGCCGCTGAAGGCCCAGACCGCGAAATTCGACGCCGCGAAGAAGGCGAGCGAGCAGCCCAGCATGGTGGCGACCACGGGGGCGGCGCCGCGCCAGCGGCGGCTGTAGATGCCGGCGATGGCCGGCAGTGCGATGGCCGCATAGACCACCACGGTCACCTGCCAGGCGTCGGGTGACAGCGCCAGCCCGCTCAGCGCCATGGCTGCGATCGGCACGATCACCGCCAGCACCGGAATGCGCAGCATGCGGCCGGCGAACAGCGCGCTCGCGGCCACTGGCATGACGCCCGGGATGTGCGGCAGCACACGCGCGGTCACGTCGAAACCGATGAGGAAGGCCACAAGGGCGAGGTCCATCCACAGGGCGGTGCGGGTGTTCTTGGTCGGCTGCTGCTGCATTGCGGTGAGATCCCTTGAGCGTCGTTATCGAGAGCGTCGTTATCGACCGTTCCTATCACGGCCCGGGCGGCGCTGGCTATGGGCCGATAATACGCCGCTATTTCTGGGCTTTTCGCGGCGCCTTTTCAACCCAGTCGCCCACGATTCGGGCCAGCGCGTCGAGCCCGTCGGTGAGCGAGGCCGGCCCGGGCTGAAGGATCACCGTCGATTTGACCTCGTGCAGGGCGTTCGACGCGACCGCGGGAATTTGGGCAAAGCCCGGTCGGGCGGCGACCTTGGCCGGCACGAATTTCTTGCCGCACCAGGACCCGATGATGATGTCCGGTTCCGCCGAGATCACCGCCTCGGGTGTGACGATTCGGTCCTTGGCGTTCTTGGCGAGTCGCAGAGTTCCGGGAACACGTCGATGCCGCCGGCGACTTCGACAAGCTCCGAGACCCAGCCTATCCCTGAGATCATCGGCTCGTCCCATTCCTCGAAATAGACGCGCGGCCGGCGCGGATATTGCGCGCTCGTGGCGCGGGCGGCGTCGACGCGCGCGGCGAGGCCGGTTGCGAGGGCGTCCGCCTTCTCTGGCGTGCCGACCAGCGCGCCCAGCGTGCGGATCATGGCCAGGATGCCGGAAACATCGCGTTGATTGAATGCGTGGACCGCGACATTGGCGCGCACCAGGTCGGCGACGATATCGGCCTGCAGGTCGGAAAAGGTCAGCACCAGGTCGGGTTCGAGCGCGAATATCTTCGCCACGTCGGCTGAGATGAAGGCGGCGACGCGCGGCTTTTCCTTGCGCACCCGTGGCGGCCGCACTGCGTAGCCGGAGACGCCGACGATGCGGTGGTCCTCGCCGAGGAGATAGAGCGTCTCGACGGTTTCTTCCGTGAGGCAGACGATGCGGGAGGGCGGGTACATGGCCCCATCATACACCAGCGGAAAGCAACTCCGCACCGTTCACCGCCACTACACGCCCTGCCTCCAGCATCACCACGCGGCTGGCGATGCGTTTCACCTCCTCGGGCGAATGGCTGACATAGATCATCGGCACGCGCGCCTCGTCGCGTAGCCGTTCGAGATAGGGCAGGATTTCAGCTTTACGCGCGGTGTCGAGCGAAGCGAGCGGCTCGTCGAGCAGCAACAGCCGCGGCTGCATCAAGAGCGCGCGGCCGATCGCGACGCGCTGGCGTTCGCCGCCGGACAACCGGCCGGGCCGGCGCGTCAGCAGATGACCGATATCGAGCATCGTCGTCACGTGGTCGAACGCGGCGGCGTCGAAGGCGAGGCCGCTCACCCAGCGGCCGTAGTCGAGATTGCGCTTCACCGACAGATGCGGGAACAGCCGGCCTTCCTGGAACACCAGGCCGATATGGCGGCGCGACACCGGCACGTTGATGCGCGCTTTGGAATCGAACAGCACCTCGTCGGCGAGCAGGATGCGCCCGCGGTCGGGCCGCGTCAGGCCGGCGATCATGGCAATGATGCTGGTCTTGCCGGCGCCGGACGGGCCGAACAACGCCGTGCAGCCGCCCGCCACTTCGAACGCGGCATGAAGCGAGAATTCGCCGAGAGTTTTTTCGATGTCCACGGTCAACATCTTCAAGCATCTCTTTTGCGCATGATCTTGTCCGAAAACCGGTTCCCACTTTTCGGGATCATGCGCCGTGCAATCTTGCGGTGGCGCGGCGGGCCAGCCATTCCGAGGTCACCAGCGCGGCGAGCGAAATCAGCACCGCCACCACGACCAGATGCAGCGCTGCGATGTCGCCCCCGGGAACTTGCGTCAGCGTGTAGATCGCCGCCGAGATGGTCTGCGTTTCACCCGGGATGTTGGAGACGAAGGTGATGGTGGCGCCGAACTCGCCGAGCGCGCGGGCGAAGGCGAGCATGGCGCCGGCGATGATGCCGGGCAGCGCCAGCGGCAGCGTCACGGTGGCGAAACACCAGAACCGGTTGGCGCCAAGTGTGGCGGCGGCGTCTTCGAGCTTGCGGTCGATGGCCTCGATGGAGAGGCGGATGGCGCGGACCATCAGCGGAAACGCCATGACGCCGCAGGAGATCACCGCGCCGGTCCAGCGGAACGAGAATACGATGCCGAAATGCTGGTCGAGGAAGGCGCCGACCGGCGCTTTCCGGCCGAGCGTGATGAGCAGCAGATAGCCGGTCACCACCGGCGGCAGCACCAGCGGCAGATAGACGATCGCTTCGACCAGCGCCTTACCCCAGAAATCTTTCCGCGCCAGCAGCGTTGCCAGCGCGATACCGAACGGCAGCGTCACTGCCGTCGCGACGACGGCGATGCGCAGGGTCAAGAGGACGGCGGTCCAGTCCTGGGGCGTGAGGTTGAGCACCTCTCGGCAGCCTTACGACACGGGCTTTAGCAGGAACGTGAAGCCGTATTGCTCGAAGATCGCCTTTGCCGCCGGCGTGCGCAGGAACTGGAGATAAGGCTTCAGCGCCTTGCTCTTGGCGTCCTTCATCGCCGCCACCGGATATTTGATCGGCGGGTGCGAGCCTTCCGGAAACACACCGATCACCTTCACCTTCGGCTCCACCTTGGCGTCGGTCGCATAGACGATGCCGAGCGGCGTCTCGCCGCGCGCCACGTACGAGAGCGTCGCGCGCACGTTCTCGGCCTGCGCCAGTTTGGGCTCGGCGGTTTTCCAGGCGCCGAGCGAGGTCAGCGCTGCCTTGGCGTAGAGCCCGGCCGGCACGGCCTTGGTGTCGGCGACCGCGATGCGGTTCTTGCCGGCGAGTTTGGCGATGTCGAAGCCTTTCTTGATGGTCACGTGGTCGAGCTTCGACGCCTGCGGCGCAATCAGCACCAACGCGTTGCCGAGCAGGTTCACGCGCGTCGCGACCTGGATCAGCTTCTGCTTCTGCAGGTAGTCCATCCATTTGACGTTGGCCGAGACGTAGACGTCGGCCGGTGCGCCTTGGGTCAATTGCTTGGCGAGCGCGGAGCTTGCGGCATAGCTCGCGATCACCTTGACGCCGGTCGCTTTGGTGAACGCCTTGTTCACGTCGTCGAGCGCATTGCGCATGGAGGCGGCGGCGAACACGGTGAGCGTGTCTTGTGCGGCCGCGGGTTGCGGCGCGGTGGCGAGCGGTATCAGCAGACAGAATGCGGCAATGAGCCGGGTACGCATGGCGGTTCTCCTTGGGCGCGCGTGACGCGCACCCCACGGGCGTCGGTACAAAATGGGAAGCGACCAGATACCGGAACCGCCGTTCCGACAGATGAGCGGCGCATGCACAATGCACCGAAGGCCGAGGGGGAGGTTAGCAAGATTTATTCGACGCGGTAAAGTCCCGGTCCGGGAGGAATTCGGTATGAGTGCGCCACCCATGGAGGGAGAATTCGACTACATCGTCGTGGGCGCGGGCTCCGCCGGCTGCGTGCTGGCCAACCGGCTGTCCGCCGATGGCGGTAAGCGAGTGCTGCTGCTGGAAGCCGGCGGCCGCGATAACTGGATCTGGTTTCATATTCCGGTCGGCTACCTGTTCGCTATCGGCAATCCGCGCGCCGACTGGCTGTTCAAGACCGAGCCCGAGCCCGGCCTCAACGGCCGCAGCCTCAACTACCCGCGCGGCAAGGTGATCGGCGGCTCGTCCGCCATCAACGGCATGATCTATATGCGCGGCCAGGCGGCCGACTACGATAACTGGCGCCAGCTCGGCCTGCCCGGCTGGTCATGGGACGACGTGAAGCCCTATTTCGACAAGCACCTTGATCACTTCCTGCCGGGCCAGGCGCATGGCGGCGAATGGCGGGTGGAGCCGATGCGGCTCAACTGGGAAATCCTGGAAGCCTTCCGACAGGCGGCGATCCAATCCGGCATTCCGGCGACGAGCGATTTCAACACCGGCGACAACGAGGGCGTCTGCTATTTCCACGTCAACCAGAAAACCGGCCGGCGCTGGTCGGCGGCGCGCGGGTTTCTAAAGCCGGTGATGCACCGGCCGAACCTCAAGCTCGAGTCCGGCTGTTTGGTCGAGGGCCTCGATCTCGACGGCAAACGCGTCACGGCCGTGCGTTGGCGCCAGAACGGCGTCGCGCGCTCGGCGCGCTGCCGCGGCGAGGTGATCCTGTCGGCGGGTTCGATCGGCTCGCCGCAGATCATGATGCTGTCGGGCATCGGTCCGGCGGACGAACTGGCGAAGCACGGAATTCCCGTGGTGATCGACAAACCCGGGGTCGGCGCCAACCTGCAGGACCACCTGCAACTGCGCACGATCTACAAGGTCTCGGGCGTGAAGACCTTGAACATGACCTATGCCTCGCTGATCGGGCGCGCCGGCATGGGCCTCGATTACCTGCTGCGCCGGCGCGGGCCGATGACCATGGCGCCCTCGCAGCTCGGCGTGTTCACCCGTTCCGACTCGACACAAGACCGCGCCAACATCCAGTATCACGTGCAGCCGCTGTCGCTCGACAAGTTCGGCGAACCGTTGCATCCGTTTCCGGCCTTCACCGCGAGCGTCGCAAACTTAAGGCCGACCAGCCGCGGCAGCGTGACGCTGAAGTCGAAAGATCCCTCGCAGTCGCCGGCAATCGCACCGAACTATCTCTCGACCCCGGAGGACCGCCGCGTCGCGGCAGACTCCATCCGTGTTACCCGCAACATTGTTTCTCAGCAGGCCCTGCAAAGATACGCCCCGCAAGAATATCTGCCCGGCGCCGCCGTCCGCGATGACGACGAAGCCGCGCTGGAAAAAGCCGTCGGCGACATCGGCACCACCATCTTCCACCCCGTCGGCACCGCGCGCATGGGCCGCGAAGACGACACCCGCGCCGTGGTCGACGCGCGGCTCAAGGTAATCGGCACCGAGAACCTGCGCGTGATCGACGCTTCGGTGATGCCGTCGATAACCTCGGGCAATACGAATTCGCCCACCATCATGATCGCCGAGAAGGGCGCGGCGATGATCCTGGAGGACGCCAAACGTTAGATGGAGCGTTGATCGGAAATTGAACTGAAGGATTGATCGTCGAAGCCTTAATCCATGGAGGGGTGACATGAACCTCGTCGAACGTGTGAAAGCGATCCTGCTGCAGCCGAAATCGGAATGGAAAGCGATCGAGGGCGAGTCCGGCGACGCCGGATTCTTATTTCCGAATTACGTGATGATCCTGGCGGCCATCCCGCCGGTCTGCGCCTTCATCGGCACGGCGATCATCGGCTTCGGGCCGATCCGTGTCGGCATCGGCAGCGGCATCTGGCACGCTATCGTCAGCTACGTGCTCGCGCTCGCCGGCGTCTACGTCATGGCCTATGTCATCGACTTCCTGGCCGGTTCCTTCGGCGGGCAGCGGAACCTGGACAACGCCATGAAGGTGTCGGCCTATTCGCCGACCGCCGGCTGGCTCGCCGGCGTCTTCGGCCTCATTCCGATGCTGTCGATCCTGTCGCTGCTCGGCCTCTACAGCGTTTATCTGTTGCACACCGGCATCGTCGAATTGATGAAGCCGCCGGCAAACAAGGCCCTGCTTTACACCATCGCGGTCATCGTGGTGATGATCGTGATCTGGCTTGTGGTCGGCGGCGCCATTGTCTTCGCGCTGTCGGGCGGCTTTATGAGATAGCCGCTGTGCGTTACGGCAATGCCTTCAAATGCCTTATCGGCCGGCCGGGCGCGATTGACTGCGCGGCGGCGATGATAGCGTTGGTGTCGATGCCGTAGTGGCGATAGAGGTCGGCGAGCGAGCCGGTCTGGCCGAAATGCTCGACGCCGAGCGAGCGCGTGCGGTGGCCGTTGACGGCGCCAAGCCAGGCGAGCGTCGCCGGATGGCCATCGAGCACGGTGACGATGGCGCAATGGGGTGGCACGTCGGCGAGCAGCCGCTCGATATGTGCGCGCGCATGCACCAGCCCGCGCTCGCGCGCCCGCTGCGCTGCGGTCCAGCCGGCGTTGAGCCGGTCGGCCGAGGTGACCGCGAGCAAACCAACGTCGCGGCGGTCTTCCGCCATCAGACCGATGGCGGCGATCGCTTCCGGCGCGATGGCGCCGGTATAGGCGACGATTACCTGCGCGTTCGGCCCCGGCTTGCGCTGCCAGTAGGCGCCGTCGACGATGTCACGTTCCAGCTCCGGCGTCATTTGGCGTGCGATCTGCTCGATCGGTCGCGTGGAGAGTCGCAAGTAGACCGAGCCTCCGGTCTCGTCGCGCAGCCAATTTTTTTCGGAAGGCGCGGCCTCGCCGTCCTGCTGCATGTAGTCAAAGGCCCAGCGCATGATGACGGCGAGCTCGTCCACATAGGCCGGCTCGAACGATGCGAGGCCGTCCTGCGCCATGCCGATCAGCGGTTCCGCGATCGACTGGTGCGCGCCGCCTTCCGGCGCCAGCGTGATGCCCGACGGCGTTCCCACCGCCATGAAGCGGGCGTCCTGATAGCAGGCGTAGTTGAGTTGATCGAGGCCGCGCGCCACGAAAGGATCGTAGAGCGTGCCGACTGGCAGCAGCCGCACGCCGTTGATCGAGTGCGACAGGCCGAGGGCGGACAGCAGCGTGAAGAGATTGGCCTCCGCGATGCCGAGTTCGATGTGCTGGCCCTGCGGCGAGAACGTCCAATTGAATGTCGAGGGGATGCGTTCGTTACGGAAGGTATCGGGCGCCGCCTCGTGCGCGAACAGCCCGCGCCGGTTGACCCAGCCGCCGAGATTGGTCGAGACGGTGACGTCGGGCGAGGCGGTGACGATGCGCTGCGTGAATTCGTCGTCGCCGCGGCCGATGTCGTTGAGGATGGCGCCGAAGCCGGCCTGCGTGGAGTTCGTCGTCTGCTGCGGTAGCGGCAATTTATCCGGGACCGGAATTGCCGGTGCCTTCAGCCGGCGCTCGCCGCCGGCCGCGAACGGCACGCGCTTCAAGAACGCTTCGACGTCCTTGGCGTTCGCCAGCCCCTCGAACTTGTCCCACTCGTGGCCCGGCCGGACATTGTTCGCTTCGCGGAACGTATCCATCTGCGCCGGCGTCATCAGCCCGGCGTGGTTGTCCTTGTGGCCGGCCATGGGCAGGCCGAAGCCCTTCACCGTGTAGCAGATGAAGCAGGTGGGCTTGTCGGTCTTCACGCCATGGAAGGCCTCAAGCACTGCGGGAAGGTCGTGGCCGCCGAGGTTGTTCATGAGCGCGGCGAGTTGGTCGTCGCTGCGCTTTTCGATCAGCTTGCTGACGTCGCCCTGGTCGCCGATCTCGTCGTTGAGGCGCTTGCGCCAGGCCGCGCCGCCGGCGAACACCAGCGCCGAATAGAGCTGGTTGGGGCAGTTGTCGATCCAGGCCTTGAGCTTGTCGCCGCCCGGCTCCTTGAAGGCGGCCTGCTGCAGCGAACCGTATTTGACGATCACCACGTCCCAGCCGAAGTTCTGGAACAGCTGCTGATAACGCTCCCACAAACCTTCGCGCACCACGGCGTCGAGGCTCTGGCGGTTATAGTCGACGATCCACCAGCAATTGCGCAGATGCTGCTTCCAGCCTTCCAGCAGCGCCTCGAAGATATTGCCTTCGTCGAGCTCGGCGTCGCCGACCAGCGAGATCATGCGGCCTTCGGGACGGTCGAGACCCCAGCCGTGCGCGCGCACGTAGTCCTGCGTGAGCGAGGAGAACAGCGTCTGGGCCACGCCGAGCCCCACCGAACCGGTGGAGAAATCGACGTCGTCGGCGTCCTTCGAGCGCGAAGGGATAGCTCTGCGCGCCCTTGTAGCCGCGGAAGGCCTCCAGCCGCTCGCGCGTCTGTTTGCCCAAGAGATATTGGATGGCGTGGAAGATGGGCGAGGCGTGCGGCTTCACCGCGACGCGGTCTTCCGGCTTGAGCACGTCGAAGTAGAGCGCGGTCATGATGGTGGCGAGCGAGGCGGACGACGCCTGATGGCCGCCGACCTTCAGCCCGTCGGTGTTCTCGCGCAGGTGGTTGGCGTGGTGGATGAGGAAGCTCGCCAGCCAGAGCACCTTGCGCTCCAGCGCCCCAAGGGTCGTCAGATCGTCAGATGGAGTCCCGGGCTTGGCCATGGCCGCTCGCCTGCATTGTCTCATAAAGAGGCTACTATCCGGTTTCGGTCCTGGCGATAGTTGCCAAAAGCAGCTATCCTGCAGCGCTAAATTAGCTGATTACAGCAATTATTTACTCAAAATGAGCTGAATATGCCAAATCCGAATCTGGACGCCATCGACCTGAAAATCCTGCGCCACCTGCAGGACGACGGCCGCCTCAGCCTCGCCGATCTCGCCGCCAAGGTGGGGCTGTCGCCATCGCCGTGCCTGCGCCGGGTGCGGCTTCTGGAGAAGGCCGGCGTCATCGCGCGCTACGTGGCGGTGCTCGACCAGCGCGCTGTGGGGCTGCCGGTCAGCGTGTTCGTCTCGGTGAAGCTCGACAAGCAACGCGAGGAATTGCTCGATCGTTTCGCCAAGACGATCGCGCGCTGGCCGGAGGTGCTCGAGTGCTATCTGATGACCGGCCCGCGCGACTACTGGCTGCGCGTGGTGGTGCCGGATCTCGCTGCCTATGAGCGCTTCCTTAAGCAGAAGCTGACGCGGCTCGAAGGCATCGCCTCGATCGAATTGAGCTTCGCGCTCGAACAGGTTAAATACACCAACGTGCTGCCGGTGGCTTAGCGCATGATCCCGAAAAGTGGGAACCGGTTTTCGGAAAAGATCATGCGCAAATAATTAGCGCTCTTCCGACGCCAGATGCTTCTTCTTGGCCGGCGCGTTGAGCACCGTTTTGCAGGCAGCCGGCAGGTTGGCGAGCATGATCTGCTTGCGCGGCTTGGGATGCTTCGCGGGCTTGGGGTGCAGCACCCGGTCGGAGAACCAGTACGCCAGCGCCTTCTTGCTGCAGCCGTCGCCACCCGGCACCGGCGGCTGATGGCGGCAGTGCGGCGAACCGGCCGGGCACTTCAGCCGCACGTGGATGTGGCTGGTGTGGCCGTACCAGGGCCGCAACTTCGCCATCCAGGCGTAATGATGCTTGCCTTCGAGCTCGCACATCTTCTTCTTGATCGCCGCGTTGAGCAGCACGCGCTCGACCTTGGGCTCTTCGGCGACGGTGCGCAGGAACTTGGCGTCGGCGATCGTGAAGTTCTTGTTCACGCTGAGAGCCGTTGGCCGCCACCATGTGCGTGGCCGACATCGTCTCGCGCTGCTTGCGCGTCAGGATGTGGCCGGGCATTGGCGTGTACCAGATATCGACGTCGAGCCCGACCTGATGGCTCCTGTGGCCAAAGGGCAGGGGGCCGCCGCGCGGCTGCGCCATGTCGCCGATCAGGATGCCGTGCCAGCCGGTCGCCTTGGCGGCATCCGCCGAAAAGCGCTTGATGAAGCGGACAAGCTCGGGGTGGCCCCAATTGCGGTTGCGCGACAGGCGCATGGCCTGCCAGTGCGGCCCGTCGACCGGCAGTTCGACGGCGCCGGCGAGACAGCCCTTCGTGTAATAACCGATGACGCGCGACTTGCCGACGGACGGCAGCTTAACGTGTCCGAACAGGATTTTCGCCGGCTCGGTGCGTTCGATTAGCGCCTTGGTGATCTTGGGCCGCTTCTCCGGCAGCGGTGTCATGACGATCACCGGCTTCGGCGTGAGCGTCGGCGTCGTGACGACGGGCGTGGGCGTTTGTGAGGGTGCCGGCGTCGTCGCGGCGGCTGGCTTTTCCGTCTGTTCGGGCTGCGCCGGCGGCGGCGTGGTCGCGATCGGCACCGGTTGTTTCTGGTCTGGCGCTTTCGCCGCGTCTGCCTTCTTCTCGTCCGTCTTCGTCTCTTCGGTCTTCGTTTCTTCGGTCTTGGAGGCCGCCGGCTTTTCAGGCTGCGGCGCCGGCGCGGTGACGACCGGTGTGGGCGTCTGCTCCGGCGCTTTCGCCGCGGCGGGCTTTTCCGTCTGGTCCGTCTGCGCTGGCGGCGATGCGCTCGCGGCCGGTTTCGGCGCCGGCTCGTCCTGCGGCTTGGCGGCGACCGGCGCTTCCGCCCTGGCAGGCGGCGCAGTAGCGGCCGGCTTGGTCGTGTCCTTGCTGGAGGCGTCGGGCTGTTGCTGGTCGGATGCCGTTTGCTGAGACGGCGTTGCGGGCGCGGCCGGCGATGACCCTGCCACCGGCATCGGCGTCGCGGCAGCACTCGGCGCCTGCGCGTCGGATCGCGCCATGACGAGCACGCCGCCACAAACGGCGAGAACCACGGCCAAAACGAGCGCGACCCTGATGTTCATGGTCTCTTCCTCTAGCGGCTTCATGACCGCCTGTCAGGTAAATTGCGGGACTCGATTAATGCGTGCCACCCCCGCCGGTGTCATGTTCCCGCTATCGCGCGGAAAGAAGCGCCAGATCAGCCGGTTAAATGGCAGCGTCGGCGGGGTGCCCGCGCCCCGTGCGATCGGGGCCAGCCGCATGGTACGCGGTGTCGCAGGAGCGGCCGAAAATAGTCCCGCGAAAGTGGGTGCGCCGGCACCGCATCTGTATTAACCTTTATTAACGACGCCAGTGCGTCGATGTCAGTTGCCTTTGTGTGCGTACCCTGGAAGTTCCCGATGTCGCGTTTTGTCGCTGCGTTTGCCGCCGTCGGCTTTTTGTCGGTCGGGCTCTTGAGTGGCCTCGCTGCCGCCCGCGCCGAGGTTGTCATCACGGTCAACAAGTCGAGCCAGCGCCTTTCGGTCGCGGTCGACGGTGTCCGCGAACACGAATGGCCGGTCTCCACCGCGCGCCGGGGGTACACCACCCCGAACGGCACTTACCATCCCCAGCGGCTGGCGCGTAAATGGTACTCGCGCAAGTACCACATGTCGCCGATGCCGTATTCGATCTTCTTCCACGGCGGCTTCGCCATTCACGGCAGCTACGAGACCGCCTATCTCGGCCGGCCGGCATCGCATGGCTGCGTTCGCCTGTTGCCGCGGCACGCGGCGGTCTTGTTCAAGATCGTGCGCGCCAACCGCGGCGACACCAAGATCGTCGTCACCGGCGCGCGGCCCTCTTACCGGGCCGTGGCGCGGCGTAGCCGCGCGGAAAGGCGCGCGCGATACCGCGGCGAGCGCACCGTCGAGCGGCGCACGCGCGCGTCCCAGACGGGTTTCGAAAACGCGTTCGCGCCACAGCGCGCCACCTATGGCGCCCGCCAGCCTTATCCGACCTGGGACGACATGCTGAACAAAAACAATCCGGGCCAGCGCGCGTTCCGGAAATGGTGGTACAGACGGTAGCGGGCGATTGCGCGCGGGGATGTGATGGCGTCGTGCCGAATGGACGAAGGGCGCCCACCCTCTACACATCCACCTTCCGTAGTCTGACGCTTCGCGTCAAACGTCCACCTTCAGTGCCGCGATGAACGCCTCCTGCGGGATATCCACCTTCCCGTACTGGCGCATCTTCTTCTTGCCCTTCTTCTGCTTGTCGAGCAGCTTGCGTTTGCGGGTGGCGTCGCCGCCGTAGCACTTGGCGGTCACGTCCTTGCGCAGTGCGCGCACGGTCTCGCGGGCAATGATCTTGCCGCCGATGGCGGCCTGGATCGGCACCTGGAACATGTGCGGCGGGATCAGCTCCTTCAGTTTCTCCACCATGCCGCGGCCGCGCGTCTCGGCGCGCGTCCTATGCACCAGCATCGACAGCGCGTCGACCGGCTCGTCGTTCACCAGGATCGACATCTTCACCAAGTCCGACACCTTGTAGTCGGTGAGGTGATAGTCGAACGAGGCGTAGCCCTTCGACACCGACTTGAGCCGGTCGTAGAAGTCGAACACCACTTCGTTGAGCGGCAGGTCGTATTTGACCATGGCGCGTGAGCCGACATAGGTCAGCTCCTTTTGCACGCCGCGGCGGTCCTGGCACAGCTTCAAGACGGCGCCGAGATACTCGTCGGGCGTCAGGATCGTCGCCTCGATCCACGGCTCTTCGATTTCCAGAATTTGCATCACGTCTGGCATGTCGACCGGATTGTGCAATTCGATATGGCTGCCGTCGCGCAGGTTCATTTTGTAGATTACCGACGGCGCGGTCGCGATCAGGTCGAGATTGAACTCGCGCTCCAACCGCTCCTGGATGATTTCGAGATGCAGCAGGCCGAGGAAGCCGCAGCGGAAGCCGAAGCCGAGCGCGGCCGATGTTTCCATCTCGAAGGTGAAGCTGGCGTCGTTGAGCCGGAGCTTGCCCATGGCGGCGCGCAGGTCTTCGAAGTCGGCAGCATCGACCGGAAACAGCCCGCAGAACACGACCGGGATCGCCGGCTGGAAGCCGGGCAGCGGCTCGTCGACCGGGTTGCGCTCGTCGGTGATGGTGTCGCCGACGCGGGTGTCGGCCACTTCTTTGATCGAGGCAGTGATGGCGCCGATCTCGCCGGGACCGAGTTCGTCGACCGGGGTCAGCTTGGGCAAGAACACGCCGACGCGATCGACTTCGTACGCGGCGTCGATGCCGATCATACGGATGCGCTGGCCCTTCTTGAGCACACCGTCGACGACCCGCACCAGGACGACGACGCCGAGATAGGGATCGTACCAGCTATCGACCAGCAGCGCCTTCAGCGTCGCGTCGCGATCGCCTTTCGGCGGTGGCAGGCGCGTGACGATCGCCTCCAAGACGTCGGGCACGCCGAGGCCGGTTTTGGCGGAGATCATGATGGCATCGGAAGCATCCAGCCCGATGACGTCCTCGATCTGCTTCTTGATTTTGTCAGGCTCGGCCGCCGGCAGGTCGACCTTGTTCAGCACCGGCACGATTTCATGGTTGGCGTCGAGCGCGTGATAGACGTTGGCGAGCGTCTGCGCCTCGACGCCCTGTGAGGCGTCGACCACCAGCAGCGAACCCTCGCAGGCCGCCAGCGAGCGGTTGACCTCATAGGCAAAATCGACGTGGCCCGGCGTGTCCATCAGGTTGAGGATGTAGTCCTGACCGTCCTTGGCGCGGTATTTCAGGCGCACGGTTTGCGCTTTGATGGTGATGCCGCGCTCCTTCTCGATGTCCATCGAGTCGAGCACCTGCTCCTTGCCTGCCATTTCGCGCGCGTCGAGGCCGCCGGTCAGCTGGATCAGCCGGTCGGCGAGCGTCGACTTTCCATGGTCGATATGGGCGACGATGGAGAAATTGCGGATATTTTGAATGGGGACGACCGTCATGGCGGGCAGATAGCACTGCCCCTCGGGACCTTCAAGCGGACAGAAGGCGCAATAGACGCCTGCCGAGCCGTCGTGCCATAAGGCGGCACCCATGGCCATTTCAGCTCCGATTCAGGCGGCCCAGCGGGCGGCCTTCGCCCTGCGCGAAGCATTCGTCGACCCGGTCAGGCGCGAGCGCAATGTTGTGCTGGCGCTGGCCGTCTACACGCTGGTCTGGGCGGTCTACGGCACCATCGCCAAGGGCAGCCAGGGTCTGCACCCGGACATGACCGAACTGATCGCCTGGTCGCGTGAGCTCGCCTGGGGCTATGCGAAGCACGGACCGGTGGCGGCCGCCCTGGTGTGGGCCTGGTTCGGCGTGCTGCCGGTGGCGGAATGGTCCTACTACCTGCTCGCCATGCTGATGCCGGCGGGCGCGTTATGGATCATGTGGCGGCTGTCGGCGGACTATCTCGAGGTCGAAAAACGCGTCGTCGGCGTGGCGCTCATGACCTTCGTGCCGTTCTTTAATTTCCATGCGCTCAAGTACAACGTGAACACCGTGCTGCTGCCGATGTGGGCACTGACCGCCTGGTGGTTCCTGCGCTCCTATGAGCGGCGAAGCCTCGGCTATGCAGTGTTGGCGGGGCTCGCGGCGGCGGCAGCCATGCTGACCAAATACTGGTCGGTGTTCCTGCTGGCGGGACTAGTCATGGCTGCACTGAACGATACCCGTCGTGTCGCCTATTTCCGCTCGCTCGCGCCTTGGATCACTGTGGCTGCTGGCCTGGCGCTGCTCGCGCCCCACCTCTATTGGCTGACACAGAACGACTATGCGCCGTTCTCCTACGCGGTCGGCGTGCACGACAAGGGTCCGTATCTCGATGGCGCCAAGAGCGCGCTTGGTTATCTCGCCGGCTCGTTCGGCTATGTTGTCGCGCCCATTGTCGTTGTCTTGCTGATGGCGCGGCCGGCCCGCACCACGCTCGCCGACATGGTCTGGCCCAAGGAAACGAGCCGACGCCTTGTCGCGGCGGCGTTCTGGGCCCCGTTCCTGCTGCCCCTGGCGGCGGCCTTGGGCAGCGGCGTCGTCATCACCTCGCTGTGGTCGATGTCGGCCTTCGCGCTGTTGCCGGTGTTGCTGCTGTCGCCGTCGGCGGTGAAGGTGAGCCCGACCCATACCGAGCGCATCCTCATCGCGGCGGCAGTGTTTCCGCTCATCATGCTGATCGTCTCGCCCGTCATCGCCATCGCCGTGCAGCGCAAGGGCCCGGATGCGGCCACAGCACATGCCGCGCAGTTGGCTGTACGCATCGAGCACGATTGGCACGCGCTGACGCCGAAGCCGTTGCGCTATGTCGGCGGCCCCGAGAATCTCGCCTACGGCGTCGCGGCCTACGCCGCCGACCGGCCCATGTCGCTGATCGGCCTGCCGGCCCCGGGTACGGCAACGCTCAGGAAAGACGGCGTGGTGTTCGTGTGCTTCGCCGATGACAAGGGCTGCCGGCAGAATGCCGCCGCGCAAGCCGCGCGCATCGGCGCCAGTCATTCGGCCATGTTCACGCTGACGCGGACTTATCTCGGCATCAAGGGCCGGCCGCAGGCCTTTGCGGTACGGATCGTGCAACCGCAGCGCTGATACGCCCGGTCAGTGGATTGGATCGAACGTCGCCAGCAGGTAGAGGAGAGCCGCCAGCCATAGGGCCGCGCTCCACAGTACGACGGCATCGAAACCATCTTCGGTCGCCTGCCGCGAAACCACCTTGGTAATGGCCTTCTTCATGACGCCCTCCGTCTCGGAACGTGCGCATCATCCGGTTCCTGCCAGGGATAATCTTGATCCCGGTCAAAAAGTTCCCTCCGGATATTTACCTAGAGCACCGTCCCCAAAACGAAACGGCCGGCCCGAAGGCCGGCCGTTCCATTCGCGCTAGTGGGCAGCAGCGCTTAGTAGCGGTAGTGATCGCTCTTGTACGGGCCGGTCTGTTTCACGCCGATATAGTCGGCCTGTTCCTTGCTCAGCTCGGAGAGCTTGACGCCGATCTTGGCCAGATGCAGCCGTGCGACCTTTTCGTCCAACGCCTTCGGCAGCACGTAGACTTTCTTCTCGTACTTGCCATCCTTGTTGTTGGCGAACAGTTCGATCTGCGCCAGCGTCTGGTTGGTGAACGACGCCGACATCACGAAGCTCGGATGACCCATGGCGTTACCGAGGTTCACCAGGCGGCCTTCCGACAGCAGGATAATGCGATGCTTGTCCGGGAAGGTGATCTCGTCGACCTGCGGCTTGATGTTGTCCCACTTCAGGTTTTTCAGAGCGCCGACCTGGATCTCGTTATCGAAGTGGCCGATGTTGCACACGATGGCGCGATCCTTCATCGCCCGCATGTGGTCGATCGTGATGATGTCCTTGTTGCCGGTGGTGGTGACGAAGATGTCGGCCTGGGGCGCGGCATCTTCCATGGTCACGACCTCATAGCCCTCCATCGCCGCCTGCAACGCGCAGATCGGATCGATTTCGGAGACCATGACGCGGCAGCCGGCTTGGCGCAGCGAAGCCGCCGAGCCCTTGCCGACATCGCCGAAGCCGGCGACCATCGCAATCTTGCCCGACATCATCACGTCGGTGCCGCGGCGAATGCCGTCGACCAGCGACTCGCGGCAGCCATAGAGATTGTCGAACTTCGACTTGGTGACCGAGTCGTTGACGTTGATGGCGGGCCACAGCAGCGTGCCGGCCTTCTGCATTTCGTAGAGACGATGCACGCCGGTGGTGGTCTCCTCCGAGACGCCTTTGATGTTCTTGGCGATCTCGGCGAAATAGCCCTTCGGCTTTTCCTTCAGGATGCGCTTGATCAGCGCGAAGAACACTTCTTCTTCTTCGGAGCCGGGCTTGTCGAGGAAAGCGGTGTCACCGTTTTCGGCGCGCAAGCCCATATGTATATACATGGTGGCGTCGCCGCCGTCGTCGAGGATCATGTTCGGGGTGCCGCCGCCATGCCAGTCGAACATGCGGGCGGTGTAGTCCCAATAATCCTTCAGGCTCTCGCCCTTGATCGCGAACACCGGAACGCCCGCGGCCGCGATCGCGGCGGCGGCGTGGTCCTGCGTCGAATAGATGTTGCAGGAAACCCAGCGCACATCGGCGCCAAGCGCGGTGAGCGTTTCGATCAGCACGGCGGTCTGAATGGTCATGTGCAGCGAGCCGGCGATGCGCGCGCCTTTCAGCGGCTGCTTCGGGCCGTACTCTTCGCGCGTCTGCATCAGGCCCGGCATTTCGGTCTCGGCCAGCGAGATTTCCTTGCGGCCGAAATCGGCGAGCGAAATGTCCTTGACGATGTAGTCCTGGGCTGGCGCGGTTTTCTTGGCGGTCGCAGTCATGACAATCCTTATGCAACTAACGGAAATGGATGGGTGGGTCGCCCGTGCCTATACCAGTCTGGGGCCGCTCTCGCAACGCATATATAAAGATTTCTTTATGTCCATACCGTGGACCGAGCAGGCGAATACAAGCCGATATCGGAGGATTCGCCGCCGATTTCAGCCTCGAATTGAGTGTTTTGGGGCCGGATGAAGGGCGCCTGCCAGCGTCCCTCACGCCAGCGTCATCAGGCCGCCTTCTTGCCCCACAGCCGGCTGGAGGCGATTTCGGCCCCGTCGTGCAGGGCCCTCAGCTTGGCCCAGACCACGTCCTCGGTGACCCATTCCCAGCCGACGAACGTGCCGAAGCCGCAATCGACCCCGGCGATCACCCGCTCGCGGTCGCCGACCGCGGCCACCACGGCCTCGATGCGCTGCGCCACCACTTCCGGGTGCTCGACGAAATTGCTCTTGGAATCGATGACGCCTGGGATCAGCACCATGTTGTCCGGCAACTTGTTCTTCATGATGGCGGCGGTTTCGTGCTGCCGGCGCGGATTGGCGAATTCGAGCCCGAGTGCGCCGACCTTGGCCTGATAGAGCGCCGGCAGAATGACGCCCATGGCGATGTCGTAGTTGTGTGGGCCCTCCCAGTTGCCCCAACACACATGTAGGCGAACACGGTCCGGCGGCAGGCCGTCGATCGCCTTGTTGATGGCGCCAATGTGCTGCTCGACGATCTTGGCGAACTCAGCGTCGGTCTTGTCCTGGAACAAGAGCACGCGCTCCATTGCCAGATCAGGCGCGTCGATCTGCAAGACGAAGCCGGCATCGACCACCGCCTTGTACTCGCCGTGAATCTCACGCGCGAGCGCATCGAGATAATCCTGATGCGAGCCGTAAAAGTCGTTCAGCATCGTGGTGGCGATGATGCCGGGCGAGGGCGCGTTCATGAAGAATTCGGAGACCTTCGGCTTGACCGTGGTGGACAGCCGTTTGAACCGCTCAATCTCGGCCTTGATCGCAGCAGAGTCTATGTATTGGACCTCAGCGATCGCCTTCGGCGCGTCGAACACCTTGCTGTGGTTGGGAATGCGCGCCAGCATGCGCTGGGTGAATTCCGGAAATTGGATGAACTCCTTGCCGTAGGGACGTTCGGAGGCACCGCCGAATCCGCTCATGCGCTCCAGAATATAGGTCTGGAAGCCGACGCGGCCCTGCTCGCCGTCATTGACGACGTCGATGCCCGCTTCGACCTGCTTGTCGAGCACGTGCTTGACGCGGGCCTCGATGGTCTCGTTCAGCTTGGCCTTGTCGGCCGGCTTGCCCTGCTCCTGGGCGAGCAGCATGGAGCTGAGCGGCTCGGCCCGCGGCAGGCTGCCGGTGTGGGTGGTCAGAATGCGATCGGTGCTGCGTTGCATGGCGAGTTTCCTTCCCTGTGGCTCGTCGCTGATGCGATCTTTGTTGAACCGACGAGACCCGTTTGAGCGGACGCAACCGGTTCCATGGCGCCGCCGCCGCCCGGCCGCGCCGACCCAAAAAGGTCTGCAATCATTGTGACTAAACTTGGCCGCCGATCAACCGGCGGGCGTTCCCGGGTCCGCTACTCGTCTTCGCCGAAGCGGTTCGCCACCAGCACGCTGAGGGCCTCCACCGCCGCCGCGGATTCCTTGCCGGTCGCGGAGATGACGATGGTCGAGCCCGGCCCGGCCGCGAACATCAACAGGTCGAGGATGGAGGTGCCGTCGGCGCTCTCTTCGCCGCGGCTGACCGTGATGGCGGCGTTGAATTGCTCGGCGGTCTGCACGAACTTCATTGCTGCGCGCGCGTGCAGGCCGAGCTTGTTGACGATCTCGACCTCGCGCACCACAGGGGCGGCGCCGTCCCCCATGTCGTTCCCATTCGGGCCGTCCGCTGGGGTCGGCTCGTTCATTTGTCCAGGTCGTTCATTTACCGCTGAGAACCCGGCTGGCGATGGTGCAGTACTTGCGCCCCGCCTCCTGGGCCGCGGCGGCCGCGTCCTGCAAGTTCGCGGTTTCGCGCACCTTGGCGAGCTTGATGAGCATGGGCAGATTGATGCCGGCCAGGACCTCGACCTTGGGCTGGCTCATCACCGAGATGGCGAGGTTTGAGGGGGTGCCGCCGAACATGTCGGTGAGGATGACGACCCCGTCGCCGTTGTCCACCCGCTTGACCGCTTCCAGGATGTGCTTGCGGCACTGCTCAATATCGTCGTCGGGACCGATGGTGACCGCCTCGATCTGGTCCTGCGGACCCACCACATGCTCGAGGGCCGAACGAAATTCGACGGCCAGGCGGCCGTGGGTCACTAGAACGAGGCCGATCATACCGGACTCCACGCAGGGCTTACCCTGCTGCAACGCAGAATAAGGCGGGCATTCAGGCTCATTTGCAGCCCCATGGCAAGGGGCTGAATCGCGATCTGGGCGTATTGCTGCACTGCGAATTGGAGGTACCAAGATATGGCTCGCCTAGTCAATTCGGGCGGGCGCGATCCTATGGTGGTTTTGGTTAATTCTTCCAAGATGGCGTCGCGGCCGCCGGGAGTAGCCCAGTCCAAGGGCTCGGTCAATGCGCCTCCCAACTGGCCCTATCTGGGGCGGCCGGTCGGCTGCTGCCAGGGGCAGGCCAGGCGCTATTGCGCCGGCACAGGCATGATGGAAGCGAGGATGCTGCTCTTCGGTCATTTGTCTGGCATGCCGGGTTCGCTTGTTTTCGGCGGGCGTCCCGGAATGACGGCGCCAGATCACTGCGCCGGCAGCCGTACAACGAAGCGGGCGCCGAGCACCCTTGGCTCCTTGTCACCCTTGTCGCCGCTTTTGGCCGGCGCTGTGCGGTTCTCTGCCCAGATTGTTCCGCCGTGGCCTTCCACAATCTGCTTGGAGATCGACAAGCCGAGGCCGGAGTTCTGCCCGAAGCCCTGCGCGGGGCGGTCGGTGTAGAAGCGTTCGAAGATCTTCTGCAGCGCGTCAGGCGGGATGCCGGGGCCGTCGTCGTCCACCAGGATCTCCACATCGTCCTTCAGCTTGCGGCAGGTGACATGCACGGTGCCACCTTCCGGCGAGAACGAGCGACCGTTGTCGATGAGGTTGCTGACCACCTGGCCGAGTCGCGAGTCGTGGCCGGGCACCTTGAACTCTTCGGGCTTGCCGTCCTCGAAGCTCAGGGTGACGTTGACGTCGTTCATGTGAATCTCGTTGGCGGCGGCGACCAGCGCCTCCAGTAGCTGCGCCAGATCGACGGGCGCAGCTTCCTGCCGTTGCAATTCGGCGTCGAGGCGGCTGGCGTCGGAAATGTCCGAGATCAGCCGGTCCAGCCGCTTGATGTCGTGTTGGATGACCTCGAGCAGGCGGTTGCGGTTTTCCTCGGTCTTGGCGAGCGGCAGCGTCTCCACCGCCGAGCGCAGGGAGGTAAGCGGATTGCGCAGCTCATGCGCGACGTCCGCGGCGAAGCTTTCGATCGCCTCAATGCGGGTATAGAGCGCGTTGGTCATGTCGCGCAGCGCCCCCGATAGGTGGCCGATCTCGTCGCGCCGGCGCGTGAAGTCGGGGATTTCGACACGGCTGCGGATACGCCGGCGCACGCGCTCGGCGCCGTCGGCGAGCCGGCGCACCGGGCCGGCGATGGTGCCGGCGAGCAGCATGGACAGCACCACCATGACGCCGGCGGCGACCAGGAACACCTTGACGATGGCAAGCCGTTCCGCCTCCACCATGTCGTCGATGTCGGCGCCCTGGGTCGACAGCATGAGCGCGCCGCGCACCGCGCGGAAGCGCTGGATCGGCACCGCCACCGATACGATCACCTCGCCGCGGCTGTTGACCCGCACCATGCTGGCGTGCTGGCCGGCGAGCGCCTGCGCGACTTCCGGATAGCCCTTGCCGTTCTCGGGGCCGAGTTCGCGGTAAAGCGGCAGGTCGCCGCGCCCGAACCAGCGGCGCAGCGCGATGAAGGCGCGTTCGATCAGACCTGGCTTTTCCGCGCTCGGCGGCGGCAGGTCGAAGCGCAGCACGTCGCCGCGGCCGTAGAGGTTACGGCTGTCGAGGATCATCACGCCGTCGCGGTCGTAGATGCGCGCGCGCGTCTTGGTCGGCGACACCAGGCGGCGCAGCACCGGCGCCACCCGCTCCGGATTGATGGGGAATTCGATGCTCGACATCGAATTGTCGGCCGGGCCGTAACTTTTGCCGGTCGGCAATTGCAACAGCTGGTTAGGATCAAGGGTGATGGAATCGGAATCGGAATCTGCGGTCGCCGAGGCGGCGATCGCGCCGGCGATGATCTCGCTCTGCACCAGCAGGCTCTGCACGCGCGCGTCGATCAGCCCGGCACGGAACTGGGAGAGATAGAGCACGCCGGTGACCAGCGCGACCAGGCCGGCGAGGTTGAGGATGACGATGCGGCGGGTGAGGCTGGAGAAGCTCTGCCGCACGAAGAACTGCCAGGCGCGTTGCCAGGTATGCTGCCAGGTGCCGCGCACCGCGCTCGTGAGACGCTTGCGCGGCCCGCGCGGCTTCTCCTCGCCGCCGGGCCCTTCGGCGTCGGCGGTCGGCTTCGGTGCGTTGATCTCTATGGTTCGATCGAGCACGGTTGAAAGCCAGCCGGTTGTCGTGGGCTGTGGTGTCTTGCCGCCCCCAAAATAGACTCTACCGCGAGCCGTGACGCTTCATCAGGCGGTCGTCGGCGGCAGCCGCATTAGATCTCGGTCACAGTTCCTTGAATCGGTAACCCACGCCGTACAACGTCTCGATCATTTCGAAGTCGGTATCGACCACCTTGAACTTCTTGCGCAGCCGCTTGATGTGGCTGTCGATGGTGCGGTCGTCGACATAGACTTGGTCGTCGTAGGCGGCGTCCATGAGCGCGTTGCGGCTCTTCACCACGCCGGGACGCGCGGCCAGCGCCTGCAGGATGAGGAATTCGGTGACCGTCAGCGTCACCGGCTCGCCCTTCCAGGTGCAGGTGTGGCGTTCCGGATCCATGCGCAGTTGCCCGCGCTCGAGCACCTTGGCGCTGTCGGTTTCCTTGGCCGGCACGCCGTCCTTGGTGCCGGCGACGCGGCGCAGCACCGCCTTCACGCGCTCCACCAGGAGCCGCTGCGAGAACGGTTTGCGGATGAAGTCGTCGGCTCCCATCTTGAGGCCGAACAGCTCGTCGATCTCCTCGTCCTTGGAGGTGAGGAAGATGACGGGAACGTCGCTCTTCTGGCGCAGCCGGCGCAGCGTCTCCATGCCGTCCATGCGCGGCATCTTGATGTCGAGGATGGCGAGATCCGGCGGCGAGGTCTTGAAACCGTCCAGGGCGGAGGCCCCGTCGGTGTAAGTCATGATGCGATAGCCTTCGGACTCGAGGGCCATCGAAACCGATGTCAGGATATTGCGGTCGTCGTCGACGAGAGCGATGGTCGGCATGTGCCCCTTTTAACCCTCTGAAATGGCCACTTCTGGCTGACTCCCGCGTGTTAGAAGCCCATAAACAGGGTCTGAATTGTGGCCTCTTTGCAACAACTATGTGATTCCGTAGCTAATTCAAGGGTCAGGCGCCACCGCGCCGGTATCACCAATGATCGCAATGCCATGAGTACACCATGACAGCCGCCAATCCGCCGCTGCCCGGGGCAATGCCCGGCCGCACCCCTGAGAACGCCCCGCAGCCGGCCGATTTCGTGCCGCACGAGGTGGCCAAGACCCGTCTGCGCGCCACCCGCGCCGGCACGCTGTCCACCCTCGACCGGCACACCGGTCACCCCTTCGGCTCGCTGGTCAACGTCGCGACCGACGCCGATGGTGCACCGCTGATCCTAGTATCGCGGCTCGCCACTCATACCGCCAACCTGGAAGTCGACCACCGCGCCTCCCTGCTGCTGCCTGAGATGGGCAAGGGCGACGCCCTGACGCACCCCCGCCTGACCGTGCTCGGCAGCATGGTTCAAATTGCTCCCGACAGCGCCGAGGTGCCGGCCATTCGTGAGCGCTTCCTCGCCCGCCATCCTAAGTCGGAGCTCTATGCCGGCTTTGCCGACTTCGCGTTCTGGCGCATGGCGGTAATCTCTGCGCACCTCAACGGTGGCTTCGCCCGCGCCGCCGACCTCACCGCCGCCGACGTGCTGACCGATCTGACCGATGCGCAGACGCTGCTGGAGGCGGAGTCGGATGCCATCGCGCACATGAACACCGATCACGCCGACGCGCTTAGGCTCTACGCGACCAAGCTACTGGGTGCGCCCGATGGTAGCTGGCGGTGCGTGGGCTTGAGCCCCGATGGCATCGAATTGCAGCAGGGCCAGCGCGCGCTGTGGCTTCCCTTTCCGGAACGCGTTACTGGCCCCGGCGCGCTAAGACAGGTGCTGAAGCAACTCGCCGATGAGGCGCGAGCGCGCTGACGTCTCGGTTCCACCGCTCACGTGATGGCTCAGGCATCACATTCGGTTTTCGCACTGCGGCAACGCTTGTCACGCAATGCGCTACGCGCTGTTTGCATGGCATTTAACCTTGGCTTTCAAGGCCCTGCTGACTATGGTCGCGCGCCATAAGACGAGGGGCTATACTAACGTCTTATGTGCATGGACCCGATTGGGTCTGCGAGGGGATTCGCTTCAAGGCGTCCCGCCTGTTGGGAGGATTTGGTGCAAGAAACGGGTGTGCGGAACGGCGCTTACGGCGCCGATAAATTTGGTTTCAACGATCTCGCCGAGGTGTACTGGAATCTGGCCGAGGCGCCGCTTTACGAGCATGCCATTCGCGCCGGTGAGGGTTCGGTGGTCGCCGGCGGCGCGTTCTGCGCCGAGACCGGCCATCACACCGGCCGCAGCCCGAAGGACAAGCACACGGTCGAAGACGATCTCACCCGCGATTCGCTGTGGTGGGACGGCAATCGCAAGATGTCGAAGGAACACTTCGACAATCTGCTCGCCGACTTCATCGCGCACTGCAAGGACAAGAAGCTGTTCGCGCAGGACCTCTACGGCGGTGCTGATCACACCTATCGCATCAAGGTGCGCGTCTTTACCGAGCTTGCCTGGCACTCGCTGTTCATCCGCCAGCTGCTGCGCCGCCCCGACCTCAAGGAGCTCGCCGGCTTCGTGCCGGAGATGACCGTTGTCGATCTACCGTCGTTCCGGCCGGACGCTAAGCGTCACGGCGGCCGCGAGGGTTCCGACACCATGGTGGCGATCGACTTCACCCGTAAGATCGTCTTGATCTGCGGTTCGTCCTACGCCGGCGAGATGAAGAAGTCGGTGTTCACGACGCTCAACTTCTACCTGCCGGCCAAGAACGTGATGCCGATGCACTGCTCGGCCAACGTCGGTCCCGACGGCGACTCGGCGCTGTTCTTCGGCCTCTCCGGCACCGGCAAGACCACGCTCTCCGCCGACCCGGCGCGTACGCTTATCGGCGACGACGAGCACGGCTGGGGTCCGAACGGCATCTTCAATTTCGAAGGCGGCTGCTACGCCAAGACCATTAGGCTCAGCCAGGAAGCCGAGCCGATGATCTGGGACGCCACCAACCGCTTCGGCGCGATCCTGGAAAACGTGGTGTTCGATTCCGTCACGCGCGTGCCGGACTACGACGACGGTTCCAAGACCGAGAACACCCGCTCGGCTTATCCGCTCGAGTCCATCCCAAATGCGTCGCGCACCGGCACCGCCGGGCACCCGAAGAACGTCATCTTCCTGACCGCCGACGCCTATGGCGTGATGCCGCCGATCGCCAAGCTGAGCCCGACGCAGGCGATGTACCACTTTCTCTCGGGCTACACCGCCAAGGTGGCCGGCACCGAGAAGGGTTTGGTCGGCGTGCAGCCGGAATTCTCCACCTGCTTCGGCGCGCCGTTCCTGCCGCGGCATCCGTCCGTCTATGCCGACCTGCTGAAGGAATACATCAACCAGCACAACGTCGATGTCTGGCTGGTCAACTCGGGCTGGACCGGCGGCATCTACGGTGTCGGTCGCCGCATGCCGATCAAGGCGACGCGCACGCTGCTAACGGCCGCGCTCAACGGCTCGCTCAAGGACGCCGACTTCCGCACCGATCCATATTTCGGCTTCTCGGTGCCGACCTCGGTGCCGGGTGTCGAGCCGCATCTGTTGAACCCGATCAAGACCTGGAAGGACAAGGCCGAGTTCGACAAGACTGCGCGCGAGCTGGTCGCCATGTTCCAGAAGAACTTCGCCAAGTTCGAAGACCACGTCACGCCGGACATCAAGGCGGCGGCGCCGGAAGTGCGCATCGCGGCCGAGTAGGCGTTCATCAAACGCGATTGCATGGGCCCGCCGAGAGGCGGGCCCTTCGCGTCAATATGGGCCCGCCGAGAGGCGGGCCTTTTGCATTAATGACAGGCGCTGAGCATAGCCGCGATATCGGCGATGGCGTTGTAAGATTTGGGTAGCAGCCGCGGGCGCGATACGAAGCCATGCATCTGGCCGGGATAGTCCTTGACGGTGACGGCAACGCCTTCGCTGGCGAGGCGTTCGGCGTAGGCCTCACCTTCGGCGTACAGCGGATCGAAGCCGGCGAGGATCACAAGCGCTGGCGGCAGACCCTTCAGGCTCTCCGCGAACAACGGCGAAACGCGCCAGTCCTTGCGCTGCGCGGCATCCGGCACATAGTGCTCAATATAGGTGTGCATGGCGGCATTGGTGAGCGCCACGCCATTGGCAAAGCGCTCATCGTAAATCGCGGTGGCGTCGACGATCGGATAGGTGAGAATTTGCGCGCGCAGCTTGATCGTGCCGTGGTCGCGTAAGGCGAGCGCAACAGCGGCGGCGAGATTGCCACCGGCCGAGTCGCCGCCGACCGACAGACGCGCCGGGTCGACGCCCAGCCGATCGGCATTGGTCGCCACCCATTCGCAGGCGGCGAGTGAATCGCCGAACGCCGCCGGAAAGCGATGTTCGGGCGCGAGGCGATAATCGACACTCACCACCGCGCAATGCGCCATGTTGGCGACCATGCGGCAAACCCAATCGTGACTGTCGAGGTCGCCGACCACCCAACCGCCGCCGTGATAATAGACCTGGACCGGCAGGATATCCGTTTCCGCGCTGCCGATGGGCCGATAGGTGCGCACCGGAATGGGTCCCGCAGGGCCCTCAGCCTGAAAGTCCCGGATCATCGCGACGTGCGGTGGATCGGGCTGGTTGACGGGCCGCAGGCGGCGCATGTTTTCGCGCGCCATCGCGGGCGTAACTGGAACGGGCGGTGGCGGCGGCTGGATCGCCATGAAGGCGATCGAATCTGCGTCCATATCGCTGAGCGGTGGGCGGGCGGGTCGCGACGATGAGGCTGTCATGGCCGCTTTATACCACGCGGCCCGCAGCCCGTCATCGAGCCGGCCGTACACGTTCACCGTTTCACGGAAACGGTGAACGCGTCCAAGTTTCAGTTTTGTCGCGTTTCCGGACGGCGAACCGGTTTCCACTTTGCCTGGAAACGCTTTAAAGCCCGTGCGTGCGCGGGTAGGCGCTGCGCGCAGGCGACTGCCAGCCGGCGAGACTGCCCTCGGCTGCCTTAAAGATCTCGACCTTGAGCGGATGGCACGCTGCCGTGTCGCTCGAATGGGTCGACCCGCAATCGCCGCCCGGGCAGGCTGACAACGCGCACAACAGATCGATCTCCGCAAAGAATTCGATGAAATCGCCGGGCCGCACGGGGCTTGCCTTCATGAAATACTGATGCGTGTCGCGCGTGAAGCCGGTGCACATGAAGACGTTGAGCACGTCGTGCACGTGCATCTCGGCCGCGCGCACGTCCATGCCGGTCGCGGTCGCAAGCGCGCGCGTGAGGTTCGAATGGCAGCAATAATGATAATCGCCGCCCGATAGAAGCCGGTTGGTGTAGGGATCGCAACGCGTGCCGATGACGTCGTGAACGCCGCCACCGTCGGCGTCGTAGCCATACCAGCCGAGCGTATCCGCGGTGATGGTCGCCATCGGCCGCAGGTTCGGCAGCGTACTCCACAGCCGGTCGCCTTTGCCGACATGGGTTGCGTGCAGCGCGCGCGTCTTGCCGCTGAAGAAGCGTTCCGATAAGTCGTGCGCGTTCCACAGATTGAGGTCGCCGACCTGCGCACCCTCAATGCTGACGATGCGGAAAAAGCCTGCCGCCGGCACTGAAAAGGCGCGCGCGTCCCGTGGCGGAACGATCACTTCGTCTGTCTTGGCAAGCGTCTCCCGCGCGCGCTCGAGCACGCTCATGTCGGCCGGCGGCAGCGTTCCGTTGGGATAGACCACCACCGGCGGCTTTGCCCGCCGCGCTTGCGCATCGCCCGGTTCACGCATGATTTTTTCCTACGCCACCTGAAAACCCTGCGCAAGCGGATCGCCCTGCAATTGCCGATAGTAGCACTTGCTTGGTCGTGGCAGTCGAAACGGATTCACTGACCCGCTCGATTCGATTGGCGAACGTGCTATTCACTGCGGATTGAGCGTACGGAAAGAGAAACCATGATCCCCTGGGTGCACCTCGATACGGCACAAGTGCCGGGCGGCGGCGAACTGCGCCTGATGCAGCGCGGCGGCGAATTCTCGATCAAGCTCGGCAGCAACGAATTGATGAACAGCCGGCTGAGCGCAACCGAGCAGGCGCTTGCAACTATTGCCTGTGAGAAAATTCGGACCCGCGCGCGGCCAAAGATTCTGATCGGCGGATTGGGCATGGGCTTCACGCTGCGGGCGGCCCTCGTCGTCCTCGGAGAGCAGGCGCAGATCATTGTTGCCGAACTGGTGCCGGCGGTGGTGGCCTGGGCACGCGGCCCGATGGCAAAGCTATTCGGCAACAGCCTGACCGATCCGCGCGTGCGCATCCGCGAGACGGATGTCGGCGATCTGATCCGTGCGGCGCGGTCCGAATACGACGCCATCCTGCTTGACGTCGACAACGGGCCGGAAGGAATGACCCGCGAAGCCAATGACAGGCTATATGATCACGAAGGGCTGGCCGTTGCTTATCGGGCGCTGTGCCCTGGCGGTGTGCTGGCAGTGTGGTCGTCGGCGCCGGATCGGAAATTCACAGCGCTGCTGCGCAAGACCGGTTTCGAGGTGGTCGAGAATCCCGTGCGCGCCAAGGGGCCGCAAGGCGGCGCACAGCATTTCATCTGGACCGCGACGCGGGGCGTTGAGTAGCGCGGCTCGCGATGTCACGCGCCTGCTGCAATCAGAGCGCTATGCGCTTGACCGCTCAACCCGCAAGGCGCGCCACGCGCGATGGCGACAATTCGTTGCAGCAGAACACTCTTCCGTCGGCGCGCGACGTGGCATAAGGGCGCCGCAATTTTACTGGACCCGCGTACACATGATTCGTCTCGACAACATCAGCAAGCAGAACGGCCACCAGATCCTCTTCATCGAGGCCTCGGCGGCGCTAAACAAAGGCGAGAAGGTTGGCCTCGTTGGGCCGAACGGCGCTGGCAAGACGACGCTGTTCCGAATGATCACAGGCCAGGAGGCCCCCGACGAGGGCCAGGTGGCCGTCGATCGTGGCGTCTCCATTGGATATTTCAGCCAGGATGTTGGCGAGATGTCCGGTCGCAGCGCCGTGGCCGAGGTGATGGATGGCGTCGGTCCGGTGAGCGCCGTCAGCGCCGAGCTCAAGGAGCTGGAGGCCGCCATGTCCAATCCGGATCTGGCCGATCCGGAGCGCGCCGACGAGATGGAGACGATCATCGAACGCTACGGTGAGGTCCAGCACCGGTTCCAGGAACTGGACGGCTATGGGCTGGAAAGCCGGGCGCGCGAAGTTCTCAGCGGTTTGAGCTTCAGCCAGGAGATGATGGATGGCGACGTCGGTGCGTTGTCGGGTGGATGGAAGATGCGCGTGGCGCTGGCCCGCATCCTGCTCATGCGCCCCGACGCCATGCTTCTGGACGAGCCGAGCAACCATTTGGACTTGGAGAGCCTGATCTGGCTGGAGCAATTCCTGAAAGGCTACGAAGGCATGCTGATGATGACGTCGCATGACCGTGAGTTCATGAACCGCATCGTGACCAAGATCGTCGAGATCGACGGCGGAGGCCTGACGACCTACGCCGGCGACTATGAATTCTACGAGCAGCAGCGCGCGCTCAACGAAAAGCAGCAGCAGGCGCAGTTTGACCGTCAGCAGGCGATGCTGGCCAAGGAAATCAAGTTTATCGAGCGGTTCAAGGCGCGTGCCTCGCATGCCGCGCAGGTGCAGAGCCGGGTCAAGAAGCTGGACAAGATCGAACGGGTGGAGCCGCCCAAGCGCCGCCAGACAGTCGCCTTCGAGTTTCAGCCGGCACCGCGCTCGGGCGAGGACGTGGTGAGCCTGAAGAAGGTGCAGAAGGGCTATGGCGAGCGCAGCATCTACGAGGGACTGGACTTCTCGGTGCGTCGCAAGGAGCGCTGGTGCGTCATGGGCATCAACGGTGCCGGCAAGTCGACGCTGCTGAAGCTGGTGGCGGGAGCTACGTCGCCGGACGACGGTGCTGTGGTTCTGGGTAGTAGCGTGAAAATGGGCTACTTCGCGCAGCACGCCATGGATTTGCTGGACGGCGAGCGCACGGTGTTTCAATCGCTTGAGGATTCATTCCCGCAGGCAGGACAAGGTAGCTTACGCGCGCTGGCGGGTTGCTTCGGCTTTTCCGGCGACGACGTGGAGAAGAAATGCCGCGTGCTATCGGGCGGCGAGAAGGCGCGGTTGGTCATGGCGAAGATGCTCTACGACCCGCCAAACTTCCTGGTGCTGGATGAGCCCACGAACCACCTCGATATGGCGACAAAGGAGATGCTCATTGCGGCGCTGTCGCAATACGAGGGCACCATGCTGTTCGTCTCGCACGACCGGCACTTCCTGGCCGCGCTGTCCAATCGTGTGCTGGAGCTGACGCCCGAGGGCATCCACCAATATGGCGGTGGTTATTCGGACTATGTGGCTCGCACGGGCTATGAGGCCCCCGGCCTGCACAGCTGACACGGGGCCCATCTGCGCCCCCAGGGAGCGGGGCCGCTTCGGGTCGCAAGCGACCGTTTCGTTGCCGGCCAAGCCCCCTGAACCGAGTCCCCTGAACCGAGCCCTCTGGATTGTGACAGGGCGGTGATGTTGGATAGCGTCGGGGCAGGGGAGTTTAACAGCATTGCACATGCGTAGCGTCAAACTGGGTTTCAGCGACCAGACCATCGCCGCCGCCGGCCTCGGCTGCATGGCGATGTCGGGCGGTTACGGCACGCCCGACGATGCCGAGAGCATCGCCACCATCCATGCCGCGCTCGAAGCCGGGATCACGCTCATCGACACCGGCGACTTCTACGGCATGGGCCACAACGAGATGCTGATCGGCGAGGCGCTGAAAGGCGGAAAACGCCAGCGCGCCTTCCTGTCGGTGAAGTTCGGCGCGTTGCGGTCACCCGACGGCGGCTGGACCGGTTACGATCTTCGCCCCGCCGGGGTGAAGAACTTCCTCGCCTACACGCTGCGCCGGCTCGGCACCGATTACATCGACCTCTATCAGCCGGCGCGCTACGACCGCACGGTGCCGATCGAGGATACGCTCGGGGCCATCTCCGATCTCGTCAAGGCCGGCTACGTGCGCCACATTGGCCTGTCGGAAGTTTCCGCCCGCACGCTCAAGCGCGCGGCGCAGAACTTCCCCATCGCCGCCCTGCAGATCGAATATTCGCTGGCGAGCCGCGCCATCGAGAAATCCATTTTGCCGGCGGCCCGAGCGCTCGGCATTCCGGTGGTCGCCTATGGCGTTCTTTCGCGCGGGCTTCTCAGCGACGCGACGCTCTCGGAGGGCGCGGCGGCGGGCGCGATCCGCAGCCGCATGCCGCGCTTTGGTGGCGAGAATTTCGCCCGCAACCGCGCGCTGGTCGCGGAACTCGGCAAGATCGCCACGCTGCGCAAGGTGAGTGTGTCGCAGCTTGCTTTCGCCTGGCTGCGCACGCGCGGGGACGACATCGTGCCGCTCATCGGCGCGCGCACCCGTGCGCAGTTAAGCGACGCGCTCGCCGGCCTCGATCTCAAGCTTACCGATTTCGAATTGGCGGCGATCGAACGCGCGATCCCGAAGGATGCCATCGCCGGCGAGCGCTACGGCCCGGCGCAGATGAAGCATCTGGACAGCGAGTTGGCGGGTTAGCCTCCGCCCAGCTTGGCCAGCAACTCGTAGGTCGGCCATGAATTGGCCGGCATGCCGAACTTGAGCTGCGCCTTCTTCACCGCTTCGCGCGTGCCGCTGCCGAGCTTGCCATCGACGTCGCCGGCGTCAAAGCCGTCGCGGTTGAGCAGGGTCTGCAGCTGCTTCATCTGTGCAATCGACAAGGGCTTCACCGTCTTGGCGGCGGCATGATTGACCACCGGCGCGCCGGCGAGGCGCGTGGCGAAATAGGCGACCGTCGTGGAATAAATGAACGACTGGTTCCAGTGCAGGAACACCTGGAAGTTCGGGTAGGCGAGGAAGGCCGGCCCGTGCCGTCCCATCGGCAGGATCAGTGAGGCTTGTAGGTCCTGGCGCGGCAGGTGGCCGTGCGCGGCGCGCACGCCCAATTTCACCCATTGCGACACCGGGTGCTGGATGTCGAGGTCGGCCTCGCGCCAGGGCATGTGGTTGGGCACCATCACTTCCTGTAGCCAGGGCTCGCCGCGCTTCCAGCCGATGTCTTTCAGGTAGTTGGCGGCGGAGGCCAGCGTGTCGGCGGTGCTGTGGATGAGGTCGATGCGGCCGTCGCCATCGAAATCGACACCGTATTGGATGTAACGCGAGGCGGTGAACTGCATGCCGCCGAACTCGCCGGCCCAGCTCCCGATCATATCGGGAATGCGCTGGTCGCCGCGCTGCACGATCTTGAGTCCGTCGATGAGTTCGGGGCGGAATTGCGCACCGCGCCGGCAGTCATAAGCGAGCGTCGTCAGCGCCGGCAGGATCTTGAACTTGCCGAAATTGCCGCCGTAGTCGCTTTCCAGACCCCAGAACGCGGCGAGCACCGGCGCCGGCACGCCGAAGCGCCGCTCGATGCGCGCGAACAGGCGGGCGTTCTGCTTGATCTTCTTCAGCCCGTTGGGGATGCGGTAGCCGCCGAGCAGCTTGTCCGAGAACGACAGGAAGGTTTCCTGGAAGATCGCCTGGCCGCGGTCGCGCCGGATCACCGACGGGTCGTAGACGAGCTCGGGCGCGGCCTCGTCGAGCACCCGCTGTGAGATGCCCTGCGCCAGCGCGTCGCGTTTGAACTTGGCGAGCCAGTTAGCGAAGCTCTCGGTGTTGCGGCAGCTCGCGGCCGCAGGTGCCGGCGCAGTTGCAGCGGCGGCCGGTCCCGTTACGAACACGCCGAGCACCACAGCGCCGATGAGACCTGATGTCAGAATCCGGGCCTGTTTCCGCATCTTTCAAAAGCTCGCCTAATTCGTGTAATTGAGGGGCGAATCTGCCCGAGGGCCGGGCAGGGTCAAGCGAGAATACCCATAAGCGTTAAAGCCTTTCTTTACGTGGGTTCTCTTGCGGATTTGTGGCTATTGATGGTTCAAATCCGGCGCCGGTCATGTTTGATTGCCGCCCGTTTCTCGCGAGACAGAAAGTCGCATGCAAATCCTGGTTATTGGGGCCGGCGTGGTCGGCCTGGCCGCTGCCCGCGCCGCCGCCCGTGCCGGCCATGACGTGGTGGTGGCCGAGAAGACCCCCGGCATCGGCAATGGCATTTCGTCGCGCAACAGCGAAGTCATCCATGCCGGGCTCTATTATCCGCCGGGCTCGCTCAGGGCACGCCACTGCGTCAACGGGCGCCACCTGCTCTACGCCTTCTGCGCCGCGCACGGCGTGCCACACCGCAAGTGCGGCAAGCTGGTGGTGGCGGCAAACGACGCCGAGCTCGAACGGGTGACCGCGATCGCCGCGCAAGGGACCACCAACGGCGCCGAGGGCCTGGACATCATCGACGGGAAAGCGGCGCTCGCGCTCGAGCCGCACCTGCAATGCCGCGGCGCGATGCGCTCGCCGGAGACCGGTATCCTCGACGTCCACGGTTACATGCTGGCCTTGCAGGGTGATCTGGAAGACGCCGGCGGGGCGATTGCCTTCAACACGCCGGTCGAAGGCGCCACGCGCAAGAACGGGCAATGGGCGGTGCGCTTTGGCGGCGCCGATGCCGACACTGTCCCGTTCGATGCGCTGATCAATTGCGCGGGGCTCGGGGCGCAAGATGTAGCGCGCCGCATGGAGGACTATCCGGCCGAGCGCGTGCCGCGCCAGGTACTGGCCAAGGGCAACTACTTCACCTTCACCGGCAAGCCGGCGTTCACGCGGCTGATCTATCCGACGCCCATGCCTGGGGGCTTGGGTGTGCACGTCACGCTCGATCTCGCCGGCCGCATGCGCTTCGGGCCGGATGTGGAATGGATCGAGCACGAAGACTACGCGGTCGATCCGCGCCGCGCCGACATCTTCTACGAGCGCATCCGCATCTATTGGCCGGGCCTGCCCGACCGCTCGCTTGCGCCCGACTACGCCGGGATCAGGCCCAAGCTCACCGGCAAAGGCGAGCCGGCCGCCGATTTCATGATCGACACGCCGGCGCAGCACGGCTTGCCGGGTCTCATACAAATGTTCGGGATCGAGTCGCCGGGGCTGACCAGCTCGCTGTCGCTGGCCGAGGAAGTCGCCGGCTATCTTTGAGCGGTGCGGAGGCTGGCGAATTCGTCGAGCCTGTCGGGCTTCCACGCGCTGACGGTGGCGGCGGGCGCGAGCGGGGCCTCGGCGTTCCAGCGGCGGTCGGGCGGCGTCACCTGCAATGCCAGCAGCTTGTTGCGCTCGCCGGCGCTGAAATAAGGGTACGACTTCACCGGCACGAACTCGGGCAAGCCTTGGCGGCCGCCGGTGTAGACGTGCAATCCGTCTGCGGTCGCCACCACGTCGCCGGGCCGCAACGTCGGGTCGCCCATAGGTGCTGAATTGGGCGTGCGCTTGGCGTTGGCGATCGCGCTTTCGCGGCGAGCGGCGTCTGGCCAATGCGGCTGCGAATGGTTGGTCGGGTAATAGCCGTCCGGCTCGGCAGAAACGGGCTCGGGCGGCGGGGCCGGCAGCGGCGGCGGCGCGCCATTGAAGGCGCGGTTCAGGCCACCGAAGATATTCTCGAACAAGCCGGCGGCCGGCGCCGGCCCCGGTATCAGGGACAGCACGACGGCTGCGGCCAGCAAGCTGGTCAAGCCCCTGATACCGCGCAAGCCTGGCCGTCCTTTACGTCCTGTCATCACCCCGAGCCTCGTTTGGCGGCCTCGTTCGCGGAACACCGCTTCGCTGCAACGCACCGGCGCTGGATAAGTTGCGCCCCCATGTGTTGGTCGCGGCGGCATGTCGCGTGGTTCGAGCAGCAAAGGCGGGGAATCGTAAAGGCGCGGTAAGAAAAAGCCGCCGGCGTGGGCCGGCGGCTTTTTCGCGACGAACTATGGCTAACGATTGGTTAGCGCCGGCGGTGCCTCGGAGCGTTTCCAGGCGAAGTGGGAACCGGTTCGCCGTCTGGAAACGCGGCAAGACAAAGATTTAGAAGAAGCGCCACCACAGATAGACGTTACAGATCGCCACCGAGACGACCATCATCGGCAGGGCATAGAGCGTGTAGGTGACGAAGCGGAACGGCACCCCGTCGCGCTCGCCAATGCCGGCGACGGTCAGGTTCGCCGAGGCGCCGATCAACGTGCCGTTGCCGCCGAGGCAGGCGCCGAGCGACAGGCACCACCACAGCGCCTGGATGTGCTCCGGGCCCCCGAACGACGGCGCCATGTTCTTGATGAGCGGGATCATGGTGGCAACAAAGGGGATGTTGTCGACGATCGCCGACAGGAACGCCGACGCCCACAGGATCGAATAGCCGGCGGTGTTGATATGGCCGCCGGTCGCCGCCACCAGCTTCTTCGCGAGTAAACCGAGCAGACCGCCGACGTCGACGCCGTGCACCACCACGAACAGGCCGATGAAGAAGAAGATGGTGATCCACTCCACGTCGCCGAAGGTCTGGTGGATGTTGTGGGCGGCCTTCTCCGCGTGATGCGACCAGTTGTCGAGCAGCATCAGGATGGCGGCGCCGAAAAGCGCAATGGTGGCGGGCTCGAGATGGAGCGGCCGCGCCAGCACGAAGCTGATCATGACCAGCGCCAGGATGGTCAGCGACTGCTTGAGCAGCGTCCAGTCGGTGATCGACTCGGTCGCCTTCATTGCCATGACGCGCTCTTCGGCGTCGTGCGAGGCGCGCAGATCCTTGCCCCAGAGGATGTGGATGATCAGTGTCTGCACCGCCAGCACCACCAGGATCACCGGTGTCAGGTTATAGATGAAGTCGTTGAAGGTGAGGCCGACCTGCGAGCCGATCAGGATGTTGGGCGGATCGCCGATCAGCGTCGCGGTGCCGCCGATGTTGGAGGCGAAGATCTCGGCGAACAGATAAGGATAGGCCGGAACCTTCAGCGTCTTGCAGATCGCCAGCGTCACCGGCACGATCAGCAGCACCGTGGTGACGTTGTCGAGCAAGGCCGACAAGACCGCGGTGGTGATCTGGAGGATGATCAGGATGCCGGCCGGGTGCGCCTTAGCGAGCTGCGCCGATCGGATCGCCAGATACTGGAACATGCCGGAGCGGCGCGAGATCGACACCAGGATCATCATGCCGGTGAGCAGGCCGATGGTGTTGAAGTCGATGCCGCGGATGGCCTCGTGCTGGTCGAGTACGCCCACCAGAATCATCATGCAGGCGCCGACCACCGCGACGATCGCGCGGTTGATCTTCTCCGACATGATGGTGGCGTAGGTGATGGCCAGGATGCAGGTGGACACCCACATCGCGTTCAGGCCGAAAAAGACATGCGAAACCGCGTGCGCGGTCATGCCGAGCTCCCCCTAAGTCTATGGGCGCTCGGCCTTATTTGGCCTCTTGCACCCCTGCCCCCGTTTTTGTGGGGCGCAAGCTCCGGCAACGGGGGCGGGGAGTCAAGTCGATTTGGCTATGGCCGAATTTGAAACGGCTATGAGAACATAACCGCTCTCAGAAATACCGCCACCACACGTAAACGTTGGCGATGGCGATGGAGACGACCGTCATCGGCGCGGCGTAGAGCGTGTAGGTGAGGAACCGGAACGGCACGCCGTTGCGCTCGGAGATGCCGGCAACCGTCAGGTTGGCGGAAGCGCCGACCAGCGTGCCGTTGCCGCCAAGACAGGCGCCGAGCGACAGGCACCACCACAGCGGCATGATGTGCTCGGGGCCTCCGAAAGCCGGCGCCACGCTTTTGATCAGCGGGATCATGGTGGCGACGAAGGGGATGTTGTCGACGATGGCCGAGAGGAAGGCGGAGGCCCACAGTACCGCGTAGCCGGTCGCTGGCAGGCTGCCGCCGGTCGCCTTCACCAGTTCGTTGGCGAGCAGGTGCAGGAGGCCACCGACCTCGACGCCGTGTACCACCACGAACAGGCCGAGGAAGAAGAAGATGGTGATCCATTCCACGTCGCCGAAGGTGGAATGGATGTTGTGCGATGCCTTTTCGGAATGATGTGACCAGTTGTCGAGCAGCATCAGGATGGCGGCGCCGAACAGCGCGATGGTCGCGGGCTCCAGATGCAGCTCGCGCGCCAGCACGAAACCGACCATCACCAACGTCAGCACGGTGAGCGCCTGCTTGAGCAGCACCCAGTCCTTGATCGCGTCGATCGGGTTCATGGCCATGACCGCGGCTTCGGCTTCGGCGGTGGCGCGCAGGTCCTTGCCCCACAGGATGTAGATCATCACCAGTTGCACCGTCAGGATGACGACGATGACAGGCGCCAGGTTGACGATGAAGTCGTTGAAGGTGAGGCCGACCTGCGAGCCGATGATGATGTTGGGCGGGTCGCCGATGAGCGTCGCGGTGCCGCCGATGTTAGAGGCCATGATCTCGGCGAACAGATAAGGATAGGCCGGCACCTTCAGCGTCTGCGTCACCGCGATGGTGACCGGCACCATCAGCAGCACGGTGGTGACGTTGTCGAGCAGCGCTGACAGCACCGCGGTCGCGATCTGCAGCAGTATCAGGATGCCGCCGGGATGCGCCTTGGCCGTCCGCGAGGCCCACACCGCCACGTACTCGAACATGCCGGAGCGGCGCGAGATCGACACCAGGATCATCATGCCGGTGAGCAGGCCGAGCGTGTTCCAGTCGATGCCCTTGATGGCCTCTTCCTGGTTCAGCACGCCGACGATGATCATGATGCTGGCGCCGGCCAACGCCACGATGGCGCGGTTGACCTGCTCCGACATGATGACGGCATAGGTGATGGCCAGGATGCAGGTCGCCACCCACATCGGGCTCAATCCGAAATAGACGTGAGATGCCGCTTCGTGTGCGGTCATGGTCCGCGTTCTCCCCCCTCGGACGTACGCGGCCGCAAACGGCTTCGCCAGTCCAAATCCTTGTCGCGGCTGGAAAATTGTTGATGGTGGGGGTGGTGTCAACTTGGCCCGCCGCGACCTAACCACGCAGGCTTTTCGGGGGCGCCTCTACCGCAGTGCAACGGATCGCCCGGGCCCCGCTCGCGCCGGCCCACCGCGCTGGCGAAGGCGGTGCGCCACGGCTATGTAGGACGATCCTTGCCACGCGCGCCGCATCGGGGGAGACGACGTAATGGCCGCCGAATTCCACACTAAGGGCGACAAGAACGAGACGGCTACGGCCGCCCCGCTCAATGCCTTCCTCGATTTCTTCAGCCACGAGGCGGCCGGCGGCGTGGTGCTCGGCATCGCGACGCTCGCCGCGCTCGCGCTCAGCAATTCGCCCTGGCGCGACCTCTACACCCAGTTCACGCAAGTTCCCGGCACGGTCGACGTCGGCGGCGTGCTGGTGCTGCACAAGCCGCTGGTGGTCTGGGTCAACGACCTCTGGATGGCGATGTTCTTCTTTCTTGTCGGCCTGGAGATCAAACGCGAGTTTGTCGAAGGCGAACTGGCCTCGCGCAGCCAGGCGATCCTGCCGGCAGCGGCGGCGCTCGGCGGCATGGTGGTGCCCGCGGTCATCTATGCGCTGATCAACGCCGGCGACGCGGTGGCGCTACGCGGCTGGGCCATTCCGGCGGCGACCGACATCGCCTTCGCGCTCGGCATCGCCATGCTGCTCGGCTCGCGCGTGCCGGCGTCGCTGAAGGTGTTTCTCACCGCCGTCGCGATCATCGACGACCTCGGTGCCATCGTGGTGATCGCGGTGTTCTACACCGCCGACCTTTCGGTCGTTGCCCTGGTGCTCGCGCTTGCCGGCGTCGCCTGCCTGGTCCTGCTCAACCGCGCGGGCGTGCGGCGCCCGGACGTCTACATCGTCGTTGGCCTGGTCATCTGGGTGTGCGTGCTGAAGTCGGGCGTCCATGCGACGTTGGCCGGTGTGGTGACCGCGCTGGCGATCCCCATGAAGGACCACGCCGGCGAACCGCTCGCCGGCAAACTCGAGCACGCGCTGCATCCGTGGATTGCCTTCGTGGTGCTGCCGACGTTCGCTTTCGTCAATGCCGGCGTGACGTTGGTGGGGCTGTCGCCGGCAGCCCTGCTGAATGCCATTCCGCTCGGCATCGCGGCCGGCCTCGTTGTCGGCAAGGCGGTCGGCGTCTTCGGCACGTCCTGGCTCATGATTCGCACCAAACTGGCGGCGCCGCCGGCCGGCGCGAGTCTGCGCCAATTGTTCGGGGTCTGCGTCCTTTGCGGCATCGGTTTCACCATGAGCCTGTTCATCGGCTCGCTGGCCTTCGAGGGGCTCGACCCCGGCTACGAGACGCAGCTCAAGCTGGGTGTGTTGGCCGGCTCGTTGATAGCCGGCACCTTGGGTACGCTGATCCTGCGGCGCCGGTAGCCCCGGCGGTGGTAGGCTACCGGATCGGTGCCGACCGGCCGGAAGTATTGTGCCTGTTGGCCGCGCCGGCCAAGCCATAATTCAAGTCACCATCAAAGTTCGATTGCGCAGTTTCCGGCGCCAGCTATAAATCTTGATCCTGGGCGGCGTCGATATGATCAAATGAGGTGCCTCCCGTCGCTTGCGTTGTTTCAACCTTCTGACTGGAGATGCCGATGAAACGTCTGATGATCGCCGTGGTCGCCTGCAGCTTCGCGCTGGCTGGTGTGGCCCAGGCCGCAACCTGCAAGGCGACCGCCACCAGCAAAAAGCTGCATGGCGCGGCCTACACCAGCTTCATGAAGAAGTGCGAGAAAGACGCCACGGCGGCTTGCGTGAAGCAGGCGGCGGACAAGAAGCTGAAGGGCGCGGCCAAGACGAGCTTCACCAAGAAATGCGTGCGCGACGCGGTCGGTAGCTGAGGGCGCGGCGCCTCAATAGGCAAAGGAGGCTCTGTCATGGGTCTGTTTGATCAACTTGGAAGCGGTCTGCGCGGCGCCTTGGGCGATCTCGCCGGTCAGGCGATGGGTCAGCTCGGCGCCAACGCGCCGGCATTGCTGAACCAGGTTCTCGGCAAGACCGAGCTCGGCAGCGTCGGCGGTTTGCTGGCCAAGCTGCAGGAAGGTGGGCTTGGTAACGAGGTTTCGTCCTGGCTCGGCAGCGGCGCCAATGCGGGGATCACGCCGGAGCAGGTGCGCGAAGCGCTCGGCAACGAGCACGTCCAGCAGATCGCCAACGCGATCGGCTTGCCGACCGACAAGATCCTCGAACTGATGTCCCAGCATCTGCCGGATGCCGTGGACAAGATGAGCCCGAACGGCACGCTTGAGGAGCCGACCGGTACGTGAGTCGGCTCTTCGGGAGCACGACGTTAGACGTGATTTGAACTTTCGATGTGAAGACCGTCGCGGCATTCGCATGTGGCGGGTTATGGCACCCCAGACGCCGGAAACGCGGCGGCCTGGACCTGCTTGAGGAGAAAGACTCGATGAGTCGTCAGTTTAAGTTGATCTTTGCATCCGCCGTCTTGGCGTTCGCCGTTTCCGTCACCGGCCCGGCGATGGCTTTGACGATGAAGGAATGCAGCGCCAAGTATAAGGCGGCGCAAAAAGCCGGCACGCTCAAGGGCATGAAGTGGAACGACTTCCGCAAGGCAGAATGCGGCGCCACGGCTGCGGCGAAACCCGCGGCGATGACCAAGAAGCCGAAGGCGTCGCCGATGCACGCCACCTCGGCCGTGTTTCCGCGCGGGGTCAGTTCGAAATATTCCAAGGAATCGCCGGGCAAGGCGCGCATGCACACCTGTCTCGACCAGTACAAGGCCAACAAGGCGAAGAACGCCAACGGCGGCTTGAAGTGGATCCAGAAGGGCGGCGGCTATTACAGCGAGTGTAACAAGCGGCTGAAGGGCTGACCGGCAGTCGATCTACCGAACGTCGATCCGCGGGGCGTGGGCTGCAAAGCTTGCGCCCCGCGTTCTTTTTTGCCGCGCGGCGGTGACGAATCGGGATGACAGTGTTGCGTCTGTCTCCTGGAGTTTGAGGTGGTGGCGCCTGCGAACCCGATGAAGTGTGACGGGTCTTCGCGCGTTTCGTCGGGAGAAACCGATGCGTCGTGCCGGTCTCTTTGCGGTGATGGCTGCCTCGGTGGATGCGCTGACCCGGGCCGGCGGCGACGCGCTCCGGGCCAACCCGGATTACCGCCGTTTCATGCGCGAGCTTTAGGGGGCGGGGCCAGGCGACTGGCGTTCGCGCCCGCCCGGCGCTAAGGGAAGGGGCCCGGACCATCCCGCCCGAGTTTGCCGAAAATGCGCATTACCAACATCGTCGATATCGTCGTCCCCATCTCGTCGGCGATCCGCAACGCCTATATTGATTTCTCGCAGATGACCGCGAGCGTGGTCGCGATCTTCACCGACGTCGAGCGCGACGGGAAACCCGTAGTCGGCTTCGGCTTCAATTCCAACGGCCGCTACGCGCCCCAGGGCCTGCTGCGCGAGCGCTTCATCCCGCGCCTGAAGAACGCCAAGCCGGAGGAACTCGTCGACGAGCGCGGGCTCATCGACCCGGTGAAGGCTTGGGTCGCGATGATGCGCAACGAAAAGCCAGGCGGTCACGGCGAGCGCTCGGTGGCGGTCGGCGTGCTCGACATGGCGCTATGGGATGCGGTGTCGAAAGCCGAGGGCGTGCCGCTGTGGCGGCTGTTGGCCGACCGTTACAACCACGGCAACGCCGACGAGACCGCCTGGGTCTATGCCGCTGGTGGCTACTATTATCCGGACGACGACGTCAAAGCGCTGCAGGACGAGATGAAGCGCTATCTCGACGCCGGCTACAGCACCGTGAAGATGAAGATTGGCGGCGCCGATCTGGTGACCGATCTCCAGCGTATCGAAGCGGTGCTTAAGATCGTCGGCAAGGGCGAGAACCTGTGCGTCGATGTCAACGGCCGCTACACCATCGACGAGGCGCTGGCCTGCGGCGACGCCATCGCGCCCTTGAAGCTGCGTTGGTACGAGGAGCCGCTCGATCCGCTCGACTACCTGATGCATGCGGCGCTGGCGTCGCGCTATCGGCCGCCGCTCGCCACCGGCGAGAACCTGTTTTCCATGCAGGACGCGCGCAACCTCATCCGCCACGGCGGCTTGCGCGCCGATCGCGACTGGCTGCAGTTCGACCCGGCGCTCTCCTACGGCCTGGTCGAATACCTGCGGACCCTCGACATGCTCTATCAGCACGGCTGGTCGCGGCGGCGCTGCGTGCCGCACGGCGGCCACCAGTTCGCGCTCAACATCGCGGTGGGGCTGGGGCTGGGCGGCAACGAATCGTATCCGCAGGTGTTCGCGCCCTTCGGCGGCTTTGCCGATACCTGCAAGATCACCGACAGCCGGGTGGCGATGCCGGACGTGCCTGGCATCGGTTTCGAAGCCAAGAACGACCTCTATGCTGTGATGAAACAGATTTCCGGCGAGGGCGATGGGCCCGTGATGAGCTTTCCCTCGCGGCGGAAGACGCCGGCCGGGTAAAATCATCCCGCATTAAGCAAAACGCGATACTTTTTGGCCACGGTGTCCGTGTTGCGCCGGGTGACGGCCCCTCGGCCGTCGCGTACGGTGCGCAAGCTGGAGGCGCACCGACGGGCTGAGTCGCTGGCGGGTCGGAATGCGCCGGAGGGCGCCGCATGCGGATCGGGTACCGACGCTTTGGGTTCGAGATCGTGGGCCTTGCTGTCGCGCTCATGCTCGGCGGTTGTGCCACGATTCACAACCAGCCGCTCAACGTTCCCTCCGCCAATCCGTTCGCGCCCACGCCCGCCGACGCAGCCCAAGCAGTTGCCGGCGGTTATCAGTCTGAAACCGCGGCCATCGGGCTCGCCTTTTCCGGCGGCGGCACACGGGCGGCCGCCTTCTCCTACGGCGTGCTGAAGGCATTGGCGCGTACCCCGTCGCGCGACCGGCGTCATCGCGACCTGCTCGGGCATATCGGCATCGTCACCGGCGTGTCGGGCGGCTCGATCACCGCTGCCTATTTCGGCCTGCGCGGGCGTGCGGGCTTGAGCGATTTCCGCCAGCGCTTTCTCGACCAGAACCTGATGTCGCAGCTCGACACCAGCGTCGACCTGATCAATCTCGGGCGCGCGCTTTCCGGTGGCATCAACACCGACACGCGCCTGCGCGACTGGCTCAATGCCCACTTGTTCGGCGACGCCACCTATGGCGATCTGCTGGCGCGTAAGCGGCCGATGGTGCTGATCAACGCCACCGACGTCTATAGCCGCACGCCCTTCCTGTTCACCCCGCAAACCTTCGCCTCGTTCTGCAGCGACATCAACAGATATCCGTTGGCCGCCGCCGTCGCCGCCTCGGCGGCGGTGCCCGGCGCCTTCGCGCCGGTCGTCATCAAGACTTATCCGGGGCGATGCCGGACGCCGCTGCCTGACTGGGTGACGCGCGCGCTCGGTAACCCACAAGCCTCGCCGTTGCTCGCGGCCTACGCCAAGTCGCTGGAGCGCGACCACACCGGTGCGGTCAAATACATCAAGCTGTTCGACGGCGGCCTGGTCGACAATGTCGGGCTCAGCGGCCTGACCATCGCCCGCGACTCGGAAGCCACGCCCTACGGCCCGCTGAAGCCGTCGGAAGCAGTCAACCTGCGGCGGCTGCTGTTCCTGGTGGTGGATGCCGGCCGCGGGCCGGAAGGGCAGTGGTCGCAGACCGTGGAAGGCCCCACCGGCGCGCAGCTCATTTCCGCCGTCACCGATGCCGCCATCGATGCCAATACCCGTTCGAGCTACACCGCCTTCCAGGCTACCATGAAGAACTGGCAAGACACTATGGTGCGCTGGCGCTGCGGGCTGAAGAGCGGGCAGGTGGCGCGGCTGCGCGGCGGGCGCCGCGGCCATTGGAGCTGCCGCGACTTCAAGATCATCGTCGGCCGCGTGGCCTTCGATCAGCTTGGGCCCATGCGCGCGCGAGCGCTCAACGCTATTCCGACGTCGTTCTCGCTGCCGCCACAGACCGTCGACGCGCTGACGCAAGCCGCCGGTGATGCGCTCCGGATCAACCCGGCGTATAGAGAATTCCTGAAAGAGATGTAGCGGGCGGAAGCCGAACGGGACGATGAACATTTATCATGCGTGGTGCGACCTGAAGCCGGGCGTGCGCGACGCCGATTTCGCCGACGGCGTCGCGAAATACATGGACCATTTGCGCTCGCAGGGTCTGATCGAGACTTGGCGGTTGACACGGCGCAAGCTCGGCCTCGGCGGGGAGGGGCTCGGTGAATTCCATCTGATGATGGAAGTGCGCGACCTTGCTCAGCTCGACAGCGCCTTCGAGCACGTGGCGACGCGCGCTGAGCCGGTCGAGGGTTTCCACTTCGGCGTCAATTCGCTGGTGCAGAACGCGCGCTTCGCGCTCTACCGCGACTTTCCGGACCCTGGCCGGCAGCGCGGCGCGGAAAGGTTTTGAGCGCGTATTAGCCGCGCCGGCCCTCGAACGCCAGCCGCAGCGCCAGCGCGCCCAGGACCGTTCCCATGACCCAGCGCTGCGCCTTGAGCCAAAACGGCCGGGCGGCGAGGAAGGCCGCGATCGAGCCTGCGGCAACCGCGATCATGGCGTTGACCGCGACGCTGATGACGATCTGCTCGGTGCCAAAGATGACCGACTGCAGCAGCACGCTATGCATTGGATCGATGAACTGCGGCAGCAGCGCGAGATAAAGCATCGCGATCTTCGGGTTGAGAAGGTTGGTGAGGAAACCCATCGCAAACAGGCGCCGCGGGCTGGCGATGGGCAGGGCGCGCACCTCGAATGGCGAGCGGCCGTTCGGCTTGATCGCTCCCCAGGCCAGCCACAGCAGGTAGGCGGCACCGGCCAGCCGCAGCGCGTCGTAGGCATAAGGCACGGCGAAGATCAGCGCGGTGATGCCGAAGGCGGCGCACAGCATGTAGAAGACGAAGCCGAGCGCGACGCCGCCCAGGGAAACCAAGCCTGCCATGGGCCCTTGCGTGATCGACCGCGAGATCAGGTAGATCATGTTGGGGCCCGGCGTCAGCACCATGGCCAGGGCGACCGCGGCGAAGGCCAGCAGGCTTGCAAGGTGCGGCATCAATGCGCCTCGTCCCAGTTGTCGGCGGCGCGGGCTTCGACCTGCAACGGCACGCTCAAGCGGACGGCCGGGTGCGGCGCGTCTTCCATCACGCGCTTGACCACCGGCAGGGTCTTGGCGATCTCTTCCTCCGGCACCTCGAAGATGAGTTCGTCGTGCACCTGCAACAGCATCAGCGCGCTGAGCTTGGCCTTCTCCAGTTCCGGCTCGATGCGGATCATGGCGCGGCGGATGATGTCGGCCGCTGTGCCCTGCAGGCGCGCGTTGATGGCCGCGCGCTCGTTGAAGGCGCGGATCGAGGCGTTCGAGTTCTTGATCTCCGGGTAATGGCATTTGCGGCCGAACCGCGTGAGCACATAGCCATGCTCGCGGCAGAACACCTTGGTCTCTTCCATGTAGTCGCGGATTCCGGGGAAGCGCTCGAAATATTTCTTGATGTAGTCGCCGGCTTCGTTGCGCTCGATGCCGAGCTGGTTGGCGAGCCCGAAGGCCGAGATGCCGTAGATGATGCCGAAGTTGATCGCCTTGGCGCGGCGGCGGGTCTCCGGCGGCATGTCCTTCACCGGCACGCCGAACATTTCCGACGCCGTCATGGCGTGGATGTCGATGCCGTCCTGGAACGCCTTCTTCAGCGTTGCGATATCGGCGATTTCGGCCAGCAGCCGCAGCTCGATTTGCGAATAGTCGGCCGACACCAGCTTCATGCCGGGCGCGGCGACGAAGGCCTTGCGGATCTTACGGCCGTCCTCGGTACGGATCGGAATGTTCTGCAGGTTCGGATCCGACGACGACAGCCGGCCGGTGGTGGTGGCGGCGAGCGAGTAGGAGGTGTGCACGCGGTGGGTCACCGGGTTCACGAAATTCGGCAGCGCCTCGGTGTAGGTCGAGCGCAACTTCGACACCTGCCGCCAGTCGAGGATCTTGCGCGGCAGTTCGTGCTGCTCGGCGAGGTCTTCCAGCGCGCGGGCACTGGTCGACCATTGCCCGGTCTTTGTCTTGGTGCCGCCGGGCAGGCCGAATTTGCCGAACAGGATATCGCCGATCTGCTTGGGTGAGCCGGGATTGATCGGCTCGCCGGCGATTTCGGTGATCTCGTCGGCCAACCGCGCCTGCTCCTGCGCGAACTCGCCGGAGAGCCGCGAGAGCACCTGGCGGTCGATGGAAATGCCGCGCCGCTCCATGCGCGCCAGCACGGTGGGCATGGCGCGTTCCAGGGTCTCGTACACGGTGGTGACACGATCGGCCGGCAGCCGGCCTTTGAGCGCGTACCACAGGCGGAGCGTGACATCGGCGTCTTCGGCGGCGTATTCGGTCGCCTTGTCGATGGCGACGCGGTTGAACGTGATCCGGTTCTTGCCGGAGCCGGCGACGTCTTCGAAATGGATGGTGTCGTGGTTGAGCCAGCGCTTGGCGAGATCGTCCATGCCGTGGCCGCCCTTGCCGGCGTCCAGCACGTAGGAGATCAGCATGGTATCGTCGTAACCGACGGTCTCGATGCCACGCTGGGCGAAGACCAGCCAGTCGTATTTCATGTTCTGGGCGATCTTGAGCACGCCGCGGTCTTCCAAGAGCGGCTTGAGCAGGCTAAGCGCCTGCTCCTCGGGGATCTGGCCTTCGCAGAGCTTGGCCTCCGGCGCGAACAGGTCCGAGCCGCCGTCGCCGCCGCCCTCTTCATGACCGAGGGGCACGTAACAGGCTTCGTTCGGCGCCACCGCCAACGAGAACCCGCACAGGCCCGCCTGCATGGCGTCGAGGCTGGTGGTCTCGGTGTCGACCGCCACGACGCCTGACTCGTGCGCGCGCGCGATCCACTTTTTCAGGTCATCGAGCGTGCGCACGCATTCGTATTTCGAACGGTCGATCTTGGCGCTGCGCGCGCCTTCGCTGCGCGCGGTGGCGAGCGCGATGGGGGTGAGGGCGCCACTCGGGGCCTCTTTCTTCTCGCTGCTTACCGGTGCCTCCGCCGAAGGCGTCGGCGGCGTATCGGGCGAGGGCGGATGACCCGCCGTCAGGCTCGCATCCGCCTCGATGGCGCCCGCATCGATGCCGCTCTTCTCGGCGACGCGGCGGGTGATGGTGTTGAACTCCATCGCCTTCAGGAACGCGATCAGGTGCTTGTAGTCCGGCTCGTGCACCGCGAGGTCGTCCACTACTACGTCGAGCGGCACGTTCTGGTCGAGCGTCACCAGTTTCTTCGACAACCGCGCCTGCTCGGCGAACGTGGTCAGGTTCTCGCGGCGCTTGGCCTGCTTGATCTCGGATGCGTGCGCGAGCAGGTTCTCAAGATCGCCGTATTGGCCAAGCAATTCCGCCGCCGTCTTCGGGCCGATGCCCGGCACGCCCGGCACGTTGTCGGTGGAATCGCCGATCAGCGCCTGCGCCTCGATCACCTTCTCTGGGCCGACGCCGAATTTTTCGACGACCTGCTCGGGACCGATGCGGCGGTCCTTCATGGTGTCGTACATGATGACGCCGTTGCCGACGAGTTGCATCAGGTCCTTGTCGGACGAGACAATTGTCGTCGTCGCCCCGGCCTCGCAGGCGAGCCGCGCGTAGGTGGCGATCAGGTCGTCGGCCTCGTAGCCGATCTGCTCCAGGCTCGGGATCTCGAAGGCATGCACGGCCTGGCGGATCAGGGGGAATTGCGGCCGCAGATCCTCCGGCGTTTCCGGCCGGTGCGCCTTGTATTCAGGATAGAGCTCGTTGCGGAACGTCTTTTCCGACTTATCGAACACGACGGCGAGATGGGTCGGCTTGTCCTCCGGCTTCATCTCGGCCAAGAGCTTCCACAGCATGTTGCAGAAGCCGAGTACGGCGTTGACCTGCAGCCCGTCCGATTTGCGCGTCAGCGGCGGCAATGCGTGATAGGCGCGGAAGATGTAGCCGGAGCCGTCGACCAGGAAGAGATGGTCGCCCTTCTTCAGCGGCCGCGCGCCCGCGTTCGCCGGCGCGGCGGTGGATTTCGTCGCGGCTTTGGCGGCGGGCTTGGAATTGATTTTCGGGGAGGCTGGCATGGTGGGCAATTTGGTCCCCACGGACAGGTTAATCAATCCGGCAATCGCACTGGCCACAGGGAATGCGGCGGCCCGCGCGGCACTCGCATTGGTTGGAATGCTCTGCTATGGAGAGCCGCCAGCGGACTGAAATCTGTGATGAATTTGTGACGGATACCCCATGCGCGTTGCCATGATCGGCACCGGCTATGTCGGCCTCGTTTCCGGGGCCTGCTTTGCCGACTTCGGCCACGAAGTGACCTGCGTCGACAAGGACGCCGGCAAGATCGACGCGCTCGAGCGCGGCGAGATCCCGATCTACGAGCCGGGGCTCGACGCGCTGGTAGGGTCGAACGTGAAGGCTGGCCGGCTGAGGTTCACCACTGACCTCGTGCCAGCCGTCAAGGCCGCCGACGCCGTGTTCATCGCCGTCGGGACGCCGTCGAGGCGCGGCGACGGCCATGCAGACCTGACCTTCGTTCATGAAGCAGCCCGCGAGATCGCCCAGGCGATGGACGGCTTCACCGTGGTGATCACCAAGTCGACGGTGCCGGTCGGTACCGGCGACGAGGTCGAACGCGTCATCGCCGAAACCCGCGCCGATTGCGACTGCGCGGTGGTGTCAAACCCGGAATTCCTGCGCGAGGGCGCCGCCATCCGCGACTTCAAGCATCCCGACCGCATCGTTATCGGGACCGAGGATGAGCGCGCCCGTGAGGTGATGAACGAGCTCTACCGCCCGCTTTATCTCAATCAGGCGCCGTTGCTGTTCACCGACCGGCGCACGGCTGAACTGATCAAATACGCCGCCAACGCATTCCTTGCCACTAAGATCACCTTCATCAATGAGATCGCCGATCTTGCCGAAAAAGTCGGCGCCGATGTGCAGGAGATCGCGCGCGGCATCGGCCTTGACAACCGCATCGGTTCTAAGTTCCTGCATGCTGGACCCGGCTTCGGCGGCTCGTGCTTCCCCAAGGATACGCTGGCGCTGATGAAGACGGGGCAGGACAACGCCGCGCCGCTGCGCATCATTGAGGCGGTGGTCGGCGTCAACGACCAGCGCAAGCGCGCGATGGCACGCAAAGTTGCCTCCGCCCTCGGCGGCGAGCTGCGCGGCAAGACGGTCGCCGTGCTCGGACTGACCTTCAAGCCGAACACCGACGACATGCGCGACGCACCGTCGATCCCGCTGATCACGGCGTTGCAGGATATGGGCGCCAAGGTGCGGGTTTATGATCCGATCGGCATGGAGCAGGCGAAGAGCTATATCGACAAGGTCACGTTCTGCGACGACGCTTACGATTGCGCGCAAGGTGCTTCGGCCCTGGTGATTGTCACCGAATGGGAGCAGTTCCGCGCGCTCGATTTCGTGCGACTGAAAGAGACCATGGCCCGGCCCGTTCTGGTCGACCTGCGCAACATCTACAGTGCGGACGAAGTCGCCCGCCATGGCTTCGTTTACGAGAGCGTGGGGCGGGTAAGGAAAACATAACTTGTCATTCCGGGGCGCGGCCGTTAGGCCGCGAACCCGGAATCTATAATCCCGGCGCTGCTGCGCATGGATTCCGGGTTCGCCGCTTACGCGGCGCCCCGGAATGACGGGCACTAGATGCGCACCTTCGACACGCCTCTCCCCATCGACGCCGCGCTGCCGGGCCTCACGGCGGCGCTGGCGTCGCACAACGCCGCCGTGCTGGTGGCGCCGCCCGGCGCCGGCAAGACCACGCGCGTGCCGCTGGTGCTGCTCGACGAGCCATGGGCGAAGGACAAGAAGATCCTGGTGCTGGAGCCGCGCCGGCTCGCCGCCCGCGCCGCCGCCGCCCGCATGGCATCTACTCTCGGCGAAAAGGTCGGCGACACCGTGGGCCTGCGCGTGCGCTTCGGCTCCAAGGTGTCGAAACGCACGCGCATCGAAGTGGTGACCGAAGGCATCTTTACCAGGCTTGTGATCGACGATCCGTCGCTCGACGGCATTGCGGCCGTCTTGTTCGATGAATTTCATGAACGCTCCCTCGACGCCGATCTGGGGCTGGCGTTGGCGCGTGATGCGCAAGGGGGCCTGCGCGAGGATCTGAAGCTGCTGGTGATGTCGGCGACGCTCGATGGCGCGCGCGTTGCCGCGTTGCTCAATGGCGCACCGGCGGTGGAGAGCGAGGGCCGCAGCTTTCCGGTCGAGACGCGCTACCTCGGGCGCGATCCCCGTGCCCGCATCGAGCCGCAGGTAACCGATGCGGTGATGCGCGCGCTTCGTGCCGATACCGGCTCGCTGCTCGTCTTCTTGCCCGGCGCCGGCGAGATCCGCCGCACCGAAACGCTGCTGAAGGAACGCGTCAGCGATCCCGACACCGACATTGTCGCGCTCTACGGCGCGCTCGACGCCCGCGAGCAGGACCGCGCTATCGCGCCGTCGCCGCCGGGCCGGCGCAAGGTGGTGCTGGCGACCTCGATTGCGGAAACCTCGCTCACCATCGAAGGCGTGCGCGTGGTCATAGACAGTGGCTTGTCGCGGGTGCCGCGCTACGAGCCGGACGTTGGCCTGACGCGGCTCGAAACCGTGCGCGTTTCGCGCGCCGCCGCCGACCAGCGCCGTGGCCGCGCGGGCCGCACCGAACCGGGCGTTTGCTACCGGCTCTGGGATGAGCCGCAGACCGGTTCGCTCGACGCCTATACGCGGCCGGAAATCCTCTCTGCCGATCTGTCGTCCTTCGTGCTCGATCTGGCGCAATGGGGCGTGAGCGACCCGTCGACGCTGTCGTTTCTCGATCCGCCGCCGTCTGCCGCGCTCAACGAGGCGCGCACGCTGTTGCGCGAACTGGGCGCTATCGATGCCGACGGCCGAATCACCGACGAAGGCCGAAGCTTGCGCGCGCTGCCGTTGCCGCCGCGGCTGGCGCGCATGGTGGTCGATGCCGGGCGCGACGGGGCTGGGCTGATGGCCGCCGAAATCGCCGCCGTCATCACCGAGCGCGGCCTTGGCGGCGACGATGTCGATCTCGGGCATAGGCTTGATCGCTTCCGGCGCGATCGCGCGCGCCGCGCTGACGACGCGCGTGCCATGGCAAAACGGTGGGCCGACACCGCCCGCGGGAAGGGCAAAGGCAAGATGTCCCACGGCGCCATCCTTGCGCCCGCTTACCCCGACCGCATCGCCAAAAGTCGTGGTGGCGGAAACGGCGCGTTCCTGCTCGCCAATGGCCGCGGCGGCCAAGTCGATCCGGCCTCGGCGCTGGCGCGCGAGCCGTTCCTGGTGGTGGCTGAACTCACGGGCGCAGCCGCATCGAGCCGCATCGTGTTGGCCGCCGGTATCACACTGGACGAGATCGAAGCGCGCTTCGCGGACCAAATCGAAAACCGCGACGCCGTGGTCTTCGACAATGCGTCGGCTTCCTTGCGCGCGCGCCGCACGCGTCGGCTCGGTGCGCTGGTGCTAGCCGAACAGGTCAAGCCTGTGACGCCCGATGCCGACACTGCGCACACTCTGGCGCAAGGCATCATCAGTCTCAGCCTCGATCGCTTGCCGTGGAGCAAGGCGGTGTTGCAGTTTCGCCAGCGTGTCGGCTTCCTGTGTCGTGCGGAAGGCGACGAGTGGCCCGACCTTTCCAATGAAGGCCTCACGCAAAGCGCTGCCGACTGGCTCGAACCCTTGCTCACCGACAAGACCGCGCTCAGTCAATTAACCGCGGGCGAACTCTCCGACGCTGTGATGACCCTGGTGCCCTGGAACATGCGCCGCCGCCTCGACGCCGAGGCGCCGACGCATTTCACCGCGCCGACCGGCTCGGCCGTGCCGATCGTCTACGAGGCGGAGCAGGGGCCGACGGTCTCGATCCGTGTGCAGGAACTGTTCGGGCTTGCCACGCACCCGGCGATTGCCGGTGGCCGCGTCCCGCTGGTGATCGAACTGCTGTCGCCGGCGCACCGGCCGGTGCAGGTGACGCGCGATCTGCCCGGCTTCTGGCGCGGTAGCTACGCCGCCGTGCGCACCGAAATGCGCGGGCGCTATCCCAAGCATCCGTGGCCCGACGATCCACTCACCGCGCCCGCCACCCGCCGCGCCAAGCGCCGCGGCGAATAATGCCGCGCGGACAATAGTTCACTTTGTCGCGATCCGCTTAACGCGCCGCTCACCAAGGGCGAAACGCGCTTGTCTCCCGTTAAGGCGGCGTTCGCCCTGAGCGTGCGAGATATCCGCCATGCGAGATATCGTGCTCATTGCTGCCGCGGTGATGGTGGTCGGCGGTTACGTCGCCCGCGTTGCCGATCGGGAAGTCAGCGCTCCGCAGGCGCCGCGCGCCGCCGCCGTGCAGCCGGCCGCGCCCGCGCCGGAGACAAGCGACTATGGCCGCAGCCTCACGCTCGACGCCAACCGGCAGGGTCATTTCCGGGCGCAGGCGCGCGTCAACGGCAGCAGCGTGGGCTTCATGGTCGACACCGGCGCTTCGCTGGTGGTCCTGCGTGCCTCGTCCGCGGCCGAGGTCGGCATCCACCCGATGCCCGCCGATTACACCGCCACCGTCTCCACCGCCAACGGCACGATCAAGGCCGCGCCCGCCCGCCTCGACCGCGTCGAGATCGGCAACATCACCGTCTCCGACGTGTCTGCGCTGGTGCTGCCCGACAAGGTGCTGGCCGAGAACCTGCTCGGCGTCTCCTTCCTGTCGCGTCTCAAGCGCTACGCCGTCGCCGACGGCCATATGGTACTGGAGCAGTAAGTTTGCCTGTCATTCCGGGGCGGCCGCCGTAGGCGGCCGAGCCCGGAATCCAGAGCGACACGGCCAGACCTCGTGTTGGGTCCCTTGATTCCGGGCTCGCACGCTTGTACGTGCGCCCCGGAATGACGAGCATGGTGGGACCGCTTTGCGGGTTTGCCGCGTTGGGGTATCTGAACCCTGCCGCCGGCCCCTCCCACTTCCGAGGACCTGATGTTTCCCAAGCCGAAATCCGACCTGAAGCCCAACACCTACGCCTATGAGTCCTCGCCGCTGGTGAAGCCCACTGGCTTCCGCGAATACGACGCGCGCTGGCTGTTGGAAAAAGAAATCAACCTCATGGGCGTGCAGGCCCTCGGCATGGGGCTCGGTACTCTGATCCGGGAGATGGGTGTGAAGCCCGAGGTCGTCACCGGCCATGACTTCCGCAGCTATTCGGCCTCAGTGAAGATGGCGCTCACTTCCGGCCTGATGGCGGCCGGCTGCAAGGTCTACGACATCGGGCTCGTCATCACGCCGATGGCCTATTTCGCCCAGTTCGCGCTCGACGTCGCCTGCGTCGCCATGGTCACCGCCTCGCACAACGACAACGGCTGGACCGGCGTGAAGATGGGTGCCAACCGCCCGCTCACCTTCGGTCCCGACGAAATGACGCGGCTGAAGGAGATCGTGCTCAATGCCGACTTCAAGCTGCCTGGCGGCGGCGCCTACGAATTCGTCGAGAACTTCCCCGAGCGCTACATCGCTGACGTCACCAACCGCCCCAAGATCAAGCGGAAATTGAAGGTGGTGGCGGCCTGCGGCAACGGCACCGCCGGAGCGTTTGCGCCTAGCGCGTGCTGGAAGCCATCGGCTGTGAGGTGGTGCCGCTCGACTGCGAGCTCGACCACACCTTCCCGAACTACAATCCCAACACCGAAGACATGAAGATGCTGCACGCCATGAGCGAAGCGGTGCTGGCGAACAAGGCCGACGTGGGCCTGGGCTTCGACGGCGACGGCGACCGCTGCGGCGTCGTGGACAACGAGGGCGAGGAAATCTTCGCCGACAAGGTCGGTGTCATGTTGGCGCGCCATCTGTCCGAGCTGCACAAGGGCGCGACCTTCGTGGTCGACGTTAAATCGACCGGCCTCTTCCATACCGATCCGGTGCTCATCGCCAACGGTGCCAAGACCGACTACTGGAAGACCGGCCATTCCTACATCAAGCGCCGCGTCAATGAGCTGAACGCGCTCGCCGGCTTCGAGAAGTCCGGGCATTTCTTCTTCAACAAGCCGATCGGCCGCGGCTACGACGACGGCATGATCTATGCGCTCGCCGTCTGCGATATGCTCGACCGGCAACCCGACAAGAGCATGGCGGACCTGCGCCGCGCGTTGCCGAAGACCTGGGGCTCGCCCACCATGTCACCGCATTGCGACGACGAGAAGAAATACGGCGTGGTCGACGCGGTGGTGAAGCATTTCGAGGACGCCAAGAAGAAGGGCGACAAAGTCGCCGGGCAGCCGATCCGCGAGGTCAACACCGTCAACGGCGTGCGGGTCACTGTCGAAGACGGCACCTGGGGCCTGGTGCGCGCGTCGTCCAACAAGCCCGAGCTGGTCGTCGTCGTCGAAAGCCCGGTTTCGGAGCAGCGCATGCGCGACATGTTCGCGGCGGTCGACGGCGTGCTGCGCACGCACCCGGAAGTGGGCGAGTATAATCAGAAGATCTGAATCGGCCTCATGCTGAGGAGCGTCGCGTTAGCGACGCGTCTCGAAGCAAGTGGCCGCCCATCCTTCGAGATGCGCTCCTTTGGATCGCTCCTCAGGATGAGGCGGGTGCCTAGAACATCCAGTACCGCCCGGTGCCGCCGATGAACACCACGATCAGCCCGAGCGGCAGGTTGATGGCGATGATGCGGCGGATGGTGGCAAGCTGCTTGCCGGCTGTCGGCCAATCCTGCGCATCGACCGCGCGCTTGAACTTCAGCCACGGGCCGTGGAACAGCCAGACGTAGAGCAGGATCATCACCCAGCCGAGCCCCTGCATGTAATCGACGTAGGGCGGCGCGTTCTTGAAGCCGCCGAAATTGGTCATCAGCATCCAATAGCCGGTGACGAGGAGCAGCACCACCGAGGCCCACACCCAGGGAAAGAACTTCTGGAAGAAGCCCCGCCACAGCGCCAGCCGCTGCGGTGCCTCCAGCGCTCCGGCGGCGGGGCGCAGGCACATATAGGCGGCGAACATGCCGCCGACCCAGACGACGGCACTCAGGACGTGGAGGGTAAGGGCGACGGTGATGGTGAGCATGGAGGACTCGCGGGGTCAGCAATGAATGAACGTGCACAGTAGCACGCTTTCGCCGGAACGATAATTCGGTCCATACCGATGGCCGCGTGCTTTCGCCCCTGCCGGCACTCTGCGACACTGCCGCCATGCGCATCGCCATCCTCGGCGCCGGTCCCGCCGGCCTCTATCTCGCCTATCTGATCAAGCGCCGTGATCCAGGCGCCGACCTCGCCGTCATCGAGCAGAACCCGGCCGACGGCACCTTCGGCTTCGGCGTGGTCTTCTCCGATCGTGCGCTGGAATTCCTGCGCGAGGACGACGGTGCGACCTACGCGGCGATCACCCCGCACATGGAATCCTGGAACGACATGACGCTGAACCTGCGCGGGGAGCGGGTGGTGATCGATGGCATCGGCTTTGCCGCTATCGGCCGTCTGCATCTGTTGCAGCTCTTGCAGGCGCGCGCGGCCTCGGTCGGCGTCGCGCCGGTCTACGGCCGCGCGGTGCGCGAGCTTGTCGAGCTCGACGATTTCGATCTCGTGGTCGGCGCCGATGGCGTCAATTCGCTGGTGCGCCGCACCCATGCGGGCGCGCTGGGCGCAAACGTCGGCTATCTGAACAACCGCTTCGCCTGGTTCGGCGCCGCCACGCCCTTCGACACGCTGACGCAGACCTTCATCGAGACCGAGCACGGCGCGCTGAACGCCCACCACTATCGCTACGCGCCGGAGCGCAGCACCTTCATCGTCGAGATGAACGCCGGCACGTTCGACGGGATGGGTTTCGCGGATATGGGCGAACAGCAATCCGCCGAAACGTGTGCGCGCCTCTTTGCTCAAACGCTCGAAGGCCGGCCGCTCATCTGCAACAACTCGATCTGGCGCCAGTTTCCCTTGGTGCACAACGAACGCTGGTCGCACGGTAAATACGTGCTACTCGGCGATGCCCTGCATACCGCGCACTTCTCCATCGGCTCCGGCACCCGGCTCGCCATGGAGGATGCCATCGCCCTCGACCGGGCGCTGGCCGCGCAGCGCGACGTGCCCGCGGCGCTTGCCGCCTACGAGGCCACGCGCCGGCCGGTGCTGGAAAAGCTGGTCGCCGGCGCCAACGGCAGCGCCGACTGGTACGAGCACTTCGCCGACTACATGAAGCTTGCGCCGGCTGAATTCGCCATGAGCTACATCACCCGCTCCGGCCGGGTGGACCGCGACCGCCTGGGAAAACTGTCTCCGCGTTTCCTCGCGCGCTATGAGCGGGAAACCCGTGCCGCCGGCTGATACGGCGGCGCGCAGTTAACAACTATTAAAAGTTTCTCGCATAGCACAGGGCTTTCCAATGGATGGATTGCCGTGCTCGATCTCGTTGTTCCGATCTGGCTTCTTTATTCCGCCGCCGCCCTCGCTCTTGGCGCGGCCGTCTTTGCCTACTGGTGGCGCCAACGCCCCGAGGTGCGCAGCCGCGACAGTGCGCTATTGGCGATGGTGCTCAACAACATGACGCAAGGCGTCGTTGTTGTCGACGATCAGGAACGCGTGCGGGTTTGCAACGAGCGCTACGTCAGCATGTACGGCCTGTCGCCGGTGCTCGTGAAACCCGGCTGCACGCTGCGTGACCTGATCAAGAGCCGTATCGAGAGCAGCAACCTCAATCTCGACCCGGAAATCTATCGCTCGGAAATCCTGGAGTCGGTGGGGCTGGGGCAGGTCATGAGCCGGGTCGTGGAAACGACCGAGGGGCGGGCGGTGTCCATCGTCAACCGGGCGATCATGGGTGGCCGCTTCTGGATCGGTACCCACGACGACATAACCGAGCGCATCCAGGCCGAGCGCCAGGGCGCCGCCTTGATGGAGCAGGAACGCCGCCGGGTCGCCATCGAAGCCGAGATCGAGGCCTTCCGAGACAGCGCCGCGGCGCTGCTGGCGACCGTGAATGACAGCACCGCCGCGCTGAAGGCGATCGCGCTCGGACTCACCAGTTCATCAGGCGAAACCTCCGAGCGTGCTACTGGTGCGGTGCAGACCTCGAACGCTGCGGCGGCGAGCATGACCGCGGCGGCCAGCGCCGCCGAGGAGCTGATTACGTCGATCACGGAGATCAGCCGGCAGACCAGCCAGGCCGCCGGGCTGGTCACGCGCTCGGTGGCGGAGGCGCAGGCGACCAACGAGCAGATCGCCACCCTGAACACGACGGTGGAGGAGATCGGCGACGTCGTCGACCTGATCCGCAACATCGCCGGCCAGACCAACCTGCTCGCCCTCAACGCGACCATCGAGGCCGCGCGCGCGGGCGACGCCGGGCGCGGTTTTGCCGTGGTCGCGCAGGAGGTGAAGTCGCTCGCGGTACAGACCGCGGCCGCGACCGAGAAGATCGCCGGCCAGATCGAGGCGGTGCAGAGTTCGACTCGCTTCGCCGTCGACGCCATCCAGCGTAACACCGAGCACATGCTCGAAATCGACGGCTATACCTCGGCGGTGGCGAGCGCGCTCGAGCAGCAGAGCAGCGCCACCGGCGAGATTTCCCAGAATGTGGCGAGCGCCGCCGGCGGCGCTGAAGGCATGGTGAGCGTGCTCGGCGATGTGACCGGCGCGGTTTGCCAAACGCGCACCGCGGCCAGCAAGGTGCTGGAAGCCGCCGGGTCGGTCGAGGCCGCCGCCGAAGACCTGCAGCACCGAATCAAGGATTTCCTCGGCCGCGTCGCGGTGTGAGCCGCCGCCGCGCCAGCCGTTCACGGAACGGCAGGTGCAGGAGCGATATGCGCTAGATCAAAGCTCCGGATGAATGAAAGGGGTAAGCACTTAGCGAAATATCGTCCAGCCGCCAGAAAGGGCCCGGCCTTTGAGCACACATCATTACCACGCCGTCGTTTGGATCGACCATCGCGAAGCGCGGGTCTTCCATTTCAATCCGGCCGAGGCCGACAAGCTGGTGCTGCACCCGGATCACCCAACCAAGCATCTCCATCACAAGGCCGGCTCGATGGGGAGCGGCAAAGTCGGCGCGGACCAGGAGTTTCTGCACGCGGTCGCGCAATCGGTCGCCGACGCTGGCGCGGTACTCGTCGCAGGGCCGGGCAATGCCAAGCACGATCTGGTCAAGCATATCGAACATCACGACCCGAAGCTGATGAAGATCATCGCGGGTGTCGAAACCCTCGATCATCCGAGCGATGCCCAATTGGTCGCCCACGCCAGGCATTATCTTACAGCGGCGGACCGGATGCGGCCTGAGTGAGCGGTGCTAGCCGTTGCTGCCTTCTGCCCGCAGCGCCGGCAGGCCGATGCCGGTCGCTTCGAAGCCTCCGTCGACCGCGAGTGTCTGTCCGGTGATGTAGCTCGCTCGGTCGCTGCACAGGAAGAAGATCGCCTCCGCCAGCTCCTCTTCCAGGCCGTAGCGGTTGAGCGGGATGGCGTCGTGATAAGCGGCGCGGATTTCGGGCGTATGCACGGCCTTCGCCATGGCAGTGTCGACCGGCCCGGGGGCCACCGCGTTGACGCGGATGCCGAGCGAGCCGAACTCGATTGCCTGCTGCTGCGTCAGGTGCGCGAGCCCAGCCTTGCTGGTGCCGTAGGCCGTGCGCAGGGTCGAGGCGCGCAGGCCCGAAATGGAGGTAATGTTGACGATGGCGCCGCCGCCGGAATCGCGCATCAGCGGTGCGGCGGCCTGCGCGCACAGGAACGGACCGGTGAGGTTTACCGCCAGCACGCGCGCCCAGTCCTCCGGCGTCACCTCCAGGATCGGCTTGAAGATGGCGATGCCGGCATTGTTGACCAGCGCGTCGAGCCGGCCAAAGCGCTCTTTAATGGCGGCCATGGCGCGCTTGACGCCGTCGCCGTCGGAGACGTCGCAGGTGATTGCGAGCGTCACGTCCGGCTTCGCCAGCGCCGCGTAAGTGCGCGCCAGGTTCTCGCCGTCGATGTCGAGCAGGGCCACTTGCCAGCCGTCGGCCAGGAAGCGCTTGGCGGTGGCGAGCCCGATGCCGCGCGCGGCGCCGGTGACGAGGGCGACCCTCTGCAAATTTCCGTTCATCATTCCTCCCTTTGCGCTCTTATCGGCGAGCCGTCGGCGCGGATGCTCTATCTTGGGAAACCTAGCCGGGAAGGCGGCCGCCGCCTAGGGCGGCCGGCGCGGGTCAAGCCCGCGCCGGCCGCTGAACGGTTCTGCCCGGCGCGCGGCCGATGTCGAGCAACGCCAGTGGCATTTCGGTAGAGAACGGTTGCTTACTCTGCGGCGTGGAACCGGGTTTTCGCCAGAAAGGCACGCAGGCGCGGGTGCTGGGACTCGACGAACACGTGCTTCGGCGTGCCGCTTTCGACGATGAAGCCCTTGTCCATCACCACCACCCGGTCCGCTACATCGCGGGCGAATTCCATCTCGTGGGTGACGATGATCATGGTCATGCCGTCCTTCGCCAGCTCACGGATGACCGCCAGCACCTCGCCCACCATTTCGGGGTCGAGCGCGCTGGTCGGCTCGTCGAAAAGCATCACCGTCGGGCGCATGGCCAGCGCGCGCGCGATCGCCACGCGCTGCTGCTGACCGCCGGAGAGTTGCACCGGATAGGCGTTCTCACGACCGCTAAGCCCGACGCGGGCGAGCAAGGCGCGCGCCGTCGCCTCAGCCTCGGCGCGCGCGACGCCGCGCACGTGGACGGGAGCCTCGATGATGTTCTCGAGCGCCGTCATATGAGCGAACAGGTTGAAGCGTTGGAACACCATGCCGACATCGCGACGCTGGAGAGCGATGTTGCGTGGCCGGTCTGGCACCATCCGACCGTTGCTCTCGCGGTAGCCGATGAACTGTCCGTTCACCCGCACCACGCCTCGCTGGATCGTTTCCAAGTGATTGAGGCACCGGACAAAGGTGGTTTTGCCCGAGCCCGACGGGCCGATGATCACGACCGTCTCGCCGCGCCGCACCGAGAGATAGACACCGTCCAGCACCTTGCTGGCGCCAAACCATTTGTGCACGTTGATCGCCTCGACCAGGATGTCGGGATCGGCCGGTGGGATGACGGTGTCTGGCGACAAGGTGTCGTCAATCTGGTCCATTAGCGTGTCGCCGCATTCAGGAGGTTTCGAAACGCGAACCGTCGCGGGCCCGAAACGGTCGTGTCGGTGCCGTCACGCGACGGCGCGGAATAGCGGATCTCGATCCAGCGTTGGGCGAAGCCCCAGAGCGTGGTGAGGGTGAGAAAGTATAGCCCGACCACGGTGTAGAGCTCGAAGGTGCGAAAGGTCGCCGAGTTGATCGTCTCGGTGACCAGCAACAATTCCGGCACGCCGATAATGCTGACCAGCGTGCTATTCTTGAGCATGATGTTGAACTGGTTGCCGAGCGGCGGGATGATCAGCCGGATCGCTTGCGGCAGGATAATGCGGCGCATGAGCAGCGGTCGCGTCATGCCGAGCGAGCTTGCCGCTTCGCTTTGGCCGTGATCAACCGAGGCGATGCCGGCCCGTATGATCTCGGCCATGTAGGCGCCCTCGTTGAGGCTGAGCGCGAGGATGCCCGCCTGCACATTGCCGGCGATCACGAACAGGCCAACGTCGACGTCGTGGAAGCGAACGAGGTTGGCGGCGGCGAGACCGGTATAGATGAAGACGATTTGCACCAGCAGCGGTGTGCCGCGCATGACCCAGATATAGAACCGGGCGGCAGCCTGCACCGCGCGGAACCTGGAGATCCGCGCCAGCGCAGCCGCCAGTCCCAGCGCGGTGCCGATAATTTGCGACACCACGCTGAGGACCACGGTGAGCACGAGCCCGTTCACATAGAGCGAGCTCGGCTCGAGTAGATAATGCCAGAAGAATGGCCAATCGAAGGACATGAGTGGCCTATTGGCCCTTCGGCAATTCGTCTTGCGTGATGTTCCACTTGACCAGGATCTTGTGGTAACTGCCGTCCTTGCGCATCTCGTTGAAGGCCGTCTGCATGGCCTTCTGGAGCTGCGTCTCGTCCTTGCGAATGCCGATGCCGGTCAGGATTTTATAGTAGGGCTTCCCGCCGGTGGCGAACAGCTTCGGCTCCTTGTGCACATAGTAGGCCGCCGCCTCGAAGGCGAGGCCGTAGGCTACCACTTGGCCGAACTGCAGTTGCTGCAGCGCCGCTGTGTTCTGCGGGAACATGACCATGTCGATCGGCTTCTTGCCGGCGGCCGAGAGCTTCTTGTTTTCGTCCTCGAGCAGGTTGGTCGCCGTCGTGCCGGTGACCGCGGCCACCTTCTTGCCGGAGAGGTCCTCAAGCGAATTGATGCCCTTGGTGCCTTTCTTGGTCAGGATGACCTCGTGCGAATACATGTAAGGGATGAAGTTGATCACCTTCTCGCGCGGCGGCTTGACGAAGAGCTGCGAGATGATCGCGTTGCAATGACCGGCGAGCAGCGCCGGAATCAGCCCGGCGAAGGGCATGTTGATGAACTCGGCCTTCACGCCGAGCCGCTTGGTGATGCCGTGCGCCAGGTCGATGTCGGATCCCACCGGCTTCGACGCCGTGCTCATGAACTCCACCGGCGGCAAGTCGATGAAGCTACAGAAGGTGATTTTGCCGGCCTTGGCGACGTCGGGCGGCAGCATGGAGGATGGTTTGGCCTGGGCGGCGGTCAGCGCGCAAGGGACGGCGAGCGCCGCCAGGACAAGAGCGAAGGTGCGGCTGATGCGGCGGGCATCGCGCCGGGGGCGTCCGGTCGTGCCGGACTGATTGTTGCTGTTGTTCATCGACTCGCTTTCGGGGACAGTTAGAACTGCGCAAGCCGCCACGGGGACCGCGACGGCTCGGTCGTCTGCGCTTTCACGCGACCATCGCAATGTCAGCAAGAGCCATGCCAACGATTTCTTGGCTGCTTTCGCAGGATTTTCATTACAGGGCTGTTAGCTTCGCTCAAAATACGGGCGAGCGATTATTTTACGGGCAATTGTTGGATTTCAAACTATCGACCAAAGTATATCGATCGGTGCGGTAGGTAATCACCGACCAAGCCGCGCAGCAGTTGCGGGTTGAATTCGAAATCTGCAGTTGTGGCGCGGTCGTGCCGTAACCGACTTGCCTTTAAGGGGCAGGCGAGCGCGCTCGGCTCAGTCCTTCTCTTCCTTGAAGGTTTCGCGGAAGGGATGCGACGGGTAGACGCCGAGGACACGCAGTTCCTTGGAGAAGAACGCCAGCTCTTCCAGCGCGAACACCAGCGAACGGTCGTCCGGGTGGCCCTCGACGTCGGCGTAGAACTGCGTAGCGAAGAAGTTGCCGCCGACCATATAGCTTTCGAGTTTGGTCATGTTGACGCCGTTGGTGGCGAAGCCGCCCATCGCCTTGTAGAGCGCCGCCGGCACGTTGCGCACCCGGAACACGAAGGTGGTAATCACCTTGCCGTTGCCGGGCGTCGCCCATTTCTTTTCCTTCGACAGCACGACGAAACGCGTGGTCGAATGGGAATGGTCCTCGACGTTCTCCTTCAGGATGTCGAGGCCATAGATTTCTGCCGCCAGTCGGGACGCGATGGCCGCGCGGCTCGTGTCGTTCGCTTCCGCGACTTCGCGCGCGGAGCCGGCAGTGTCGGCGGCGATGATCGGCTTTAGTTTCATCTCGCGGATGATGCCGCGGCACTGGCCGAGCGCCATCACGTGGCTCTCCACGCTTTTGATCGTCTTGAGACTCGCGCCCTTCGGCGCCAGCAACTGATTGCGGATCGGCAGGAACCATTCGGCGACGATGTGCAGCCCGGAATCCGGCATCAGGTGATGGATGTCGGCGACGCGGCCGGCGACCGAATTCTCGATCGGGATCATGCCGAGATCGACATCGCCGGTGGAGAGCGCCGTGAAGCAGTCCTCGAAGGTCGGGCAGGGCACCGGCTCGTAGTCGGGATAGGCCTCGCGGCAGGCGAGGTGCGAATTCGCCCCCGGCTCGCCCTGGAAGATGATCCGTTTTCGGCTCATAACCTATCCAATCACGCAAAACTCAAGATTGGTTACGCGCACCACCATACCCCGTCAACCGGCGAGCATCTGCCGCGCCTTCTCCAGCTCCTCCGGCGTATCGACGCCGAGCGGCACGCCCTTCACGATCGCCACGTCGATGCGCATGCCGGCATCCAGCGCGCGCAGCTGTTCGAGCCGCTCGCGCTTTTCGTTGTCGGATTGTGGCAGCTTGACGAAGCGCGCAAGCGCTGCGCGCCGGTAGGCGTAGAGTCCGATGTGGTGATAGTGCGGGCCCGGCCCGGTGGCGTCGGCGCGTGTGAAGGTCGAGGCCCTGATCCGTCCAGGCGCGACCGGCGTGCCGATGACCTTCACGGCGTTCGGGTTGGTCAGGTTGGCGGGGTCGGTGATTTCGGCGGCGAGCGTCGCGATATCGACGGCGGGGTCGGTGAGCGGGGTCAGCGCCGCGCGGATTTCGGCCGGGTCTATGGCGGGCTCGTCGCCCTGCACGTTGAGCACGATCTCCACCCGCCCCTCCGGGTCGATGGCCTCCAGCGCCTCGTAGATGCGGTCGGAGCCGGAGGCGTGGTCCGCGCGGGTCATGACCGCCCGGCCGCCGGCCTTTTCCACAGCCGCGGCCACCGCCTCGGAATCGGTCGCCACCACCGCCTCGCCGATGCCGGCCTCTTCCGCCCGCCGCAGGACGTGGACGATCATGGGCAGGCCGCCGATTTCCGCCAGCGGCTTGCCGGGCAGACGGGTGGAGGCCATGCGGGCCGGGATCAAGATCAGGGTTGCGGGCATCGGGGAAGCCGCCGCGGCGGGCCGGCCGGATGTGACGATTTTGGGCATTTATTGTGGCGCTTATACGGGTTGCCAGGGCTCAGGCAAAACGGTATCTCTCGCCCCGCCGCCGGAACCCCGGCGTCGGTCCAGCTCAAGCCTCCGCTTCGCGCCCTTCTCGGGAGCCTGCCCTCGATGAACTCATTCGAACTCAACAAGATCCTGGGCGCCGTTCTCGGCACCATTCTGATCCTGCTCGCCGTCCATCTCGGCGCCCAAGGCCTCTTCGCAACCGAGAAGCCGGCCAAGCCCGGCTACGAGATTGTGGTGGCCAAGGCCGGGGCCAAGGCGGCACCCAAGAAGGCGGAAACCCCGCTGCCGGTGCTGCTGGCACACGCGAGCGTGGACAAGGGAAAGCGGATCGCCAAGCAGTGTGAGGCGTGCCACAGCCTCGGCAAGGGCGAGCCCAACAAGATCGGTCCCAACCTCTACAATGTCGTCGACGCTCAAGTTGCCGAGGGCCGCGGCGGCTACAAGTTCTCCGACGCGCTGAAGAAGAAGGGCGGCAAGTGGACCTATCAGAAGTTGTTCGAGTGGATCAAAGATCCGCGTGGCTTCGTCCCGGGCACGGCTATGACCTTCGCCGGCATCAAGAGCCCAGAGCAGCGCGCCGACGTGATTGCCTATCTGCGCACCCTGTCGGATAGCCCCAAGCCGCTGCCGAAGGTGGAAGCCGCGCCCAAGAAGGCTGCGGCGCCCGCCGCCGCCCCGGAGAAGAAGGCGGCCGCACCAGCCGAAAAGACGCTGGCGCAGCTTTTCGCCAGTGCATCGGTCGACAAGGGCAAGCAGATCGCCAAGCAGTGCGAGGCCTGCCACTCGTTCCAGAAGGGCCAGCCGAACCGGGTCGGTCCCAATCTCTACAACGTCGTTGGTGCTCCAGTTGCCGAAGGCCGCAACGGCTACGGCTTCTCTTCGGCGCTGAAGAAGAAGGGCGGCAAGTGGACCTATGAGGCGCTGTTCAAGTGGATCAAGAATCCGCGCGGCGACGTCCCGGGGACGATGATGACCTTTGCCGGCATCGCGGATCCCCAGCAAAGGGTCGACGTGATCGCCTATCTGCGCACGCTGTCGGACAATCCGCTACCGCCGCCGAAGTGAGCGCGGATTGCGGCTGACGCCACGAATCGGCGGCCGGGCCTTTGTGCCCGGCCGCTTTTGTTTTGGGGCCATGAAATCCGCCAGGGAGGCGCGGCAGCGGGTCGCTGGCGGCGGGCCGGAAAACGGACATAATCGCGGGTGATCGCGTTATCCTCCGGGGCGTTCATATTTTGGAGCACCTCTGCATGAAATTGAGCCGCCGCACCCTGATCCGCGCTACCGCCGCGACGCTGGCCGCGCCCGCCTTCGAGCTTCTGGCCCCGCCGCCGCTCGCGCGCGCCGCCCCTGCCGCGCCCGGACAGGAAACGCCGGCCGGGACCTGGAAGCACGGCCTGTCGCTGTTCGGCGAGCCGAAATACCCTGCCGGCTTCAAGCATTTCGACTATGTGAACCCCGAGGCGCCCGTGGGCGGCCTGGTGCGGCAGAGCGCCTTCGGCACCTTCGACAACTTCAACCAGGTGATCGCCGGCATCAAAGGCACGCTCGCCAGCGGCCTTGAGCTGATCACCGAGAGCCTGACCACGCCGGCGCTCGACGAGATTTCCACCGGATACGGCCTGCTGGCGGAGGCCATCACCTATCCGGAAGACCGCTCCTCGGTCACCTACCGCCTGCGCGCCGCCGCGCGATGGCACGATGGCAAGCCGGTGACGCCGGAAGACGTGGTTTGGTCGTTCGAGGTCTTCACCAAGAACGCGCCGGGCTATGCCGCCTATTACCGCCACGTGAAGAAGGCGGAGACGAGCGGCGCGCGCGAGGTCACCTTTCACTTCGACGGGCCGGGCAACCGCGAATTGCCGCAGATCGTCGGCCAGCTACCGGTCCTCGCCAAGCACTGGTGGGAAGGCACCGACAAGAACGGCAAGAAGCGCGACGTGACGGAGACGACGCTGGAGCCGCCGCTCGGCTCCGGGCCCTACAAGCTCAAGGATTTTTCGGCCGGGCGCACCATCGTCTACGAGCGCGATCCCGACTATTGGGGCAAGGATCTCAACGTGAAGATCGGCGTCCATAACTTCCAGACCATGCGCTACGAGTACTATCGGGATTCGACTGTGGCGCTGCAGGCCTTCAAGGGCGACCAGGTCGATTGGCGTACCGAGAACAGCGCCAAGAACTGGGCGACCGCCTACGACTTCCCGGCCGCGCGCGAGAAGAAGGTGGTGCTCGACAAGTTCCCCATTCGCAATGTCGGCGTCATGCAGGCTTTCGCCTTCAATATCCGGCGCGACAAGTTCAAGAGCCCGCAGCTGCGCCGCGCCTTCAACTTCGCGTTCAATTTCCAGCAAATGAATAAGCAGCTCTTCTACAGCCAGTACCAGCGCATCGACAGCTATTTCGACGGCACCGAGCTCGCATGTTCCGGCATTCCTCAGGGCCAGGAGCTCGGCATCCTCAAGTCGGTGCAGGCCGACCTGCTCAAGACGATGCCGAAGCCGGCGGTGGCAGGCTTCATGCCGCCGGAGCTCTACGCCAAGCCTTACACCAATCCCGTGGACGGCAACCCGACGAAGGTGCGCGAGAACCTGCGCCACGCGCTCATGCTGCTGCGGCAGGCGGGCTACGTTGTCGAAAACACCAAGATGGTGAACGCCAAGACCAAGGAGCCGCTCACCGTCGAATTGCTGGTCAACGACCCGACGCTCGAACGCGTAATGCTGTTCTACAAGCCGTCGCTCGAGCGGATCGGCATCGGCGTTTCGGTGCGCACGGTCGACAGCGCGCAGTACGAGAACCGGCTGCGGCAGTGGGAGTTCGACATCATCGTCGCGTCCTGGGGCGAGTCGCTGTCGCCCGGCAATGAGCAGCGCAGCTACTGGAGCTCGGCCGCCGCCGACATCCCCGGCTCGCGCAACCTGATAGGCATCAAGAACCCGGCCGTCGACATGCTCATCAACCGCATCATCTACGCCAAGGACCGCGCCGGCCTGGTGGCGGCGACCCACGCGCTCGACCGCGTGCTGCTGTGGAACAACTACGTCGTGCCGCAATGGAACTATCCGTTCCAGCGCACCGCTCGCTGGGACCGTTTCGACCATCCGGCCAACATGCCGAAATACGGCGCGGCGGCGTTCCCCGATATCTGGTGGTGGGACAAGGCCAAGGCCGCCAAGCTGCCGCAGAGGACCTGATCGTCATGAAGATCAGCCGCCGCCACACTTTGACGCTGATGGCGGGCGCGGTGACCGCCGGTGCCGGTGGCCGCTTCATGGCCCCCGCCGCCGCCCAAACCGTTGAAGCCGCCCTCACCGGCGAGCGCCACGGCATGTCGGCTTTCGGCGATCTCAAGCTGCCGCCGGACTTCAAGCATTTCCCTTACGTCAATCCGGACGCGCCCAAGGGCGGTAAGTTCTCGCAGATCGGCGCCAATACCCAGTTCAATCAGAACTTCCTCACCTTCAATTCGCTCAACGGCTACATCCTCAAGGGCGACTCCGCGCAGGGCATTGAGCTCACCTTCGCCTCGCTGATGGCGCGCTCAGGCGACGAGCCGGACGCCATGTACGGCTTGGCCGCGCGCGCCGTGCGCATTTCCGAGGACGGGCTCGCCTATACCTTCGCACTGAGACCGGACGCCAAGTTCCATGACGGCACGCCGCTCACTGCCCACGACGTCGCCTTCTCGCTCGATGACGTTGAAGGAGAAGGGTCATCCCATCATCACGCTGTCGCTGCGCGACATGACCGTCGCGGAAGCTGCCGACGATCACACGGTGGTGGTGCGTTTCGCGCCCAAGCGCGCGCGCGACGTGCCGCTGTTCGTCGCCGGCCTGCCGATCTTCTCGCGTGCCTATTACAGCAAGCACAAGTTCGAGGAATCGAGCCTCGACATCCCGCTCGGCAGCGGCGCCTACAAGGTGGGCAATTTCGAAGCCGGCCGCTTCATCGAATACGAGCGGGTGAAGGATTGGTGGGGCGCCGATCTGCCGGTGTCGCGCGGTCAGAACAATTTCGACATCGTGCGCTACGAGTATTACCGCGACCGCGAGGTCGGGTTCGAGGGCTTCACCGCCGGCACTTATCTGTTCCGCGAGGAGTTCACCGCGCGCGTCTGGGCGACGCGCTACAATTTCCCGGCCCTCGAAGACGGCCGCGTCAAGCGCCGGACGTTCCCGGACGATACTATCTCGGGCGCGCAAGGCTGGTTCATCAACACGCGACGCCGCCAGTTCCAGGACCGGCGCCTGCGCGAGGCGCTGATCGACGCCTTCGACTTCGAGTGGACCAACAAGAACATCATGTACGGTGCCTACAAGCGCACCCAGTCGCTGTTCGAGAACTCACCGATGAAGGCGGTCGGCATGCCGAGCCCGGCCGAACTGAAACTGCTGGAGCCGTTCCGCGGCAAGGTACCGGACGAGGTCTTCGGCAATCCGTACCTGCCGCCGGTCACCGACGGCTCCGGCCACGACCGCCGCTGGCTCAGACGCGGCGCCGCGCTGCTGGAACAGGCCGGCTACCACATCAAGGACGGCAAGCGCGTCATGCCGGACGGCACGCCCGTCACCATCGAGTTCCTCATCTTCGAGCCGACCTTCAAGCCGCACCATCTGCCCTATATCCAAAATCTCGCCATCCTCGGCATCGAGGCGACGCTGCGGATTGTCGACCCGGCGCAATACAACGCCCGCATCAACGACTTCGATTTCGACATAACGGTCGACCGCATGAGCTTCTCCTCGACGCCGGGCGATTCGCTGCGCAGCTACCTCTCGTCGCAGGCGGCCAAGACCAACGGCTCGCACAACCTGGCCGGCATCGCCGACCCGGCCATGGACGCGCTCATCGACGACGCCATCGCCGCCAAGACGCGGGAGGAACTCACCGTCGCCTGCCGGGCGATCGACCGGCTGTTCCGCGCCGGCCGCTACTGGGTGCCGCAGTGGTATGGGGCCTCGCACCGGATCGCCTATTGGGACGAGTTCGGCTTCCCGCCCCGCCAGCCGCGCTATTTCCGCGGCATCCCGGCCACTTGGTGGTACGACCCCGCCAAGGCCGCCAAGATCAAGCAAAAAGGCTGAAGAAGGGTTTGAACGCGCCCCGGACGGGCTTGCTCCGCCGGGTCCGGTCTTTATGTTGCCGATATGTCATAAGACGAGTTGTTGCTGGTATGTCATAAGGCGCGCGCGCCACCGCTGGCGCAGGTGCGAATCGAACCTGGTGCTGCCGACTCCAAGAACGCCCCGCTCATGACCGCCTACATCATTCGCCGTATCCTGCTGATGATCCCGACCATGTTCGGCATCATGCTGGTGGCCTTCGTGGTGGTGCAGTTCGCGCCCGGCGGCCCGGTTGAGCAGGTCATCGCGAAGCTGCAAGGGTCCGCCGGCAGCGCCTTGTCGCGCGTGTCCGGCTCTCCTGGCGGCGATTTCGCCCCTGGCGCGCTGCAGGGCGGCGCGCAGACCTCCTCGTCGTCGGAATACCGCGGGGCCCAGGGGCTCGATCCGGACTTCATCAAGAAGCTGCGCAAGCAGTTCGGCTTCGACAAGCCGGCCTATGAGCGCTTCGGCCTGATGTTGTGGAATTACATCCGTTTCGACTTCGGCAAGAGCTATTTTCAGGATGTCAGCGTGCTGAAGCTGATTAAAGAGAGATTGCCGGTTTCCATGTCGCTCGGCATATGGATGACCCTGCTCACCTATCTCATCTCGATCCCGCTCGGCATCAAGAAGGCGGTCGACGACGGATCGCATTTCGACGTGTGGACGTCGACCGTGATTGTGATCGGCTACGCCATCCCCGGCTTCCTGTTCGCGATCTTCCTGATCGTGCTGTTCGCCGGTGGCTCGTTCTTCGACATCTTTCCGTTGCGCGGACTGGTCTCGGAGAATTTCTGGCAATTGCCGTGGTACGCCAAGATCGGCGACTACTTCTGGCACCTGACGCTGCCGATCCTGTCGATGGCGATCTCCGCCTTCGCCACCATGACGATGTTGACCAAGAACTCGTTCCTCGACGAGATCCGCAAGCAATACGTGCTCACTGCGCGCGCCAAGGGGTGCACCCGCAACCAGGTGCTCTACGGTCACGTGTTCCGCAACGCCATGTTGATCGTGGTGGCGGGCTTTCCGGGGGCGTTCGTCTCCGCCTTCTTCACCGGCTCGCTGCTGATCGAGACCATCTTCTCACTGAACGGTCTCGGCCTGCTCAGCTTCGAGAGCGTGCTGAATCGCGACTACCCGGTGGTGTTCGCCACGCTCTATATCTTCTCGCTGATCGGCGTGGTGGTGAACCTGGTCTCCGATCTCACCTATACGTGGATCGATCCGCGTATCGACTTTGAGACGCGAGAGGTGTGATGGACGACCGCGCCGGCATCAAGTCGCCCGACACCACCGCGATCGGCACCGTGGAGCTGGCGGTGCCGCCGGAGGGGCGCTGGATTTCCGTCTCGCCGCTTAACAAACGGCGGTGGAAGAACTTCAAGGCGAACAAGCGCGGCTACTGGTCGCTGTGGATTTTCCTGTTTCTGTTCGTGATCTCGCTGTTCGCTGAGTTCATCGCCAACGACAAGCCGATCTTCATCGACGTCAACGGTCATTGGTATTTCCCGGCGGTCGTGACTTATGCCGACACGACCTTTGCCAAGAAGCCGGACCCGATGCTGTTCGGCACCGCCGCCGACTACAAGGACCCCTATCTGATGGGGCTGATCAAGAAGGAAGGCGGCTTCGTGATCTGGCCGCCGATCCCCTTCTCCTACAACACGCAGGTGTCGAAGCCGCCGTCGCCGTTCCCGTCCAAGCCGACTTGGGCTTTGAACAAGAAGGATTGCGAGTTCGCTGCCACCCACGACTTCGCCAAATGCGGCAACCTCGAATACAACTGGCTCGGCACCGACGACGGCGGCCGCGACGTGCTGGCGCGGCTGATCTACGGATTTCGCATATCGGTGCTGTTCGGCCTGTGCCTGACCATCGTGTCGTCGATCATCGGCGTCGCTGCCGGCGCGGTGCAGGGCTATTTCGGCGGCTGGACCGACCTCTTGTTCCAGCGATTTATCGAGATCTGGACCTCCATTCCGTCGCTGTATCTGCTGCTGATCATCTCGTCGGTGCTGGTGCCGGGGTTTTTCGTGCTGCTGGGCATTCTGCTGCTGTTCTCATGGGTGGCGCTGGTGGGCCTGGTGCGCGCGGAATTCCTGCGCGGCCGCAATTTCGAATACGTCCAGGCCGCGCGCGCCCTCGGTGTCTCGAACAGCCGCATCATCTTCCGCCACCTGCTGCCGAACGCCATGGTGGCGACCATGACGTTTCTGCCGTTCATTCTGTCGTCGTCGGTGATGACGCTGACGGCGCTTGATTTTCTCGGCTTCGGCTTGCCGCCCGGCTCGCCCTCGCTCGGCGAGCTCTTGAACGAGGGCAAGGCCAATGTGCAGGCGCCCTGGCTCGGACTCACCGGCTTCTTCGCGCTTGCCATCATGCTGTCGCTCTTGATCTTCATCGGCGAGGCCGTGCGCGACGCCTTCGACCCGCGCAAGACGTTCAGGTGACGCGCATGGCCGAAACCCTTCTTTCCATCAAGGATCTCTCAGTCGCCTTCGGGCTCGGCGAGCGCCAAGTGCTGGCCGTCGATCGCGTGTCGTTCGACATCGGCAAGGGCGAGACCGTGGCGCTTGTGGGTGAGAGCGGATCCGGTAAGTCGGTCACTGCATTGAGCGTGATGAAGCTCCTGCCGTATCCGCCGGCGCATCATCCGTCGGGCTCTATCCGCTTTAAGGGCGAAGAGCTCCTGACCATGCGGGAGAACGAGATCCGCAAGATCCGCGGCAACGACATCACCATCGTGTTCCAGGAGCCGATGACCTCGCTCAATCCGCTGCACACCATCGAGAAGCAGCTGGCGGAAATCTTGGCTATCCATCAGGGCATGGGCGGCGCCAAGGCGCGCGCGCGCATCATCGAACTGCTCGAGCAGGTCGGCATTCCCGATCCCAAGACGCGGCTTGCCAGCTATCCGCATCAGCTTTCGGGCGGCCAGCGCCAGCGTGTGATGATCGCCATGGCCCTGGCGAACGAACCTGACCTCTTGATCGCCGATGAGCCGACTACCGCTCTGGATGTCACTGTGCAGGCGCAGATCCTGCAACTTCTCAAGGACACCCAGAAACGTCTCGGCATGTCGGTGCTGTTCATCACCCACGACCTCGGCATCGTGCGCAAACTCGCCGACCGTGTCTGCGTGATGAACAGCGGTAAGATCGTCGAGCACGGACCCGTCGAGCGTGTGTTCACGGCGCCCGAACACCCTTATACGCGCGATCTGCTCGCCGCCGAGCCCAAGCCCGATCCGGCCCCGCCGCGCCCGCAGGCGCCGGTGGTTGTGAGCACCGACGACTTGAAGGTCTGGTTCCCCATCAAGCGCGGGCTGATGCGTAAGGTGGTCGGCCACATCAAGGCGGTGGACGGCATCAGCGTCGAGGTGCGCAAGGGTGAAACCCTCGGCGTGGTCGGCGAATCCGGCTCCGGCAAGACCACCCTCGGGCTTGCCATCCTGCGGCTGATTTCGTCGGACGGCCCGGTGGTGTTCATGGGCCATCCCATCCAGGGCCTCAAGTTCAAGGACATGCTGCCCTACCGCCGTGACATGCAGATCGTGTTCCAGGACCCTTACGGCTCGCTCAGCCCGCGTATGTCGGTATCCGACGTCGTTGAGGAAGGTCTGTGGGTGCACCATCCGCACCTGAAACCCGCCGAGCGCGAGCAGCGGGTTATCGCCGCGCTCAGCGACGTCGGGCTCGATCCCGACACCCGCCACCGCTATCCGCACGAATTCTCCGGCGGCCAGCGTCAGCGCATCGCGCTGGCCCGTGCGCTGGTGCTGGAGCCGACCTTCATCATGCTCGACGAACCCACCAGCGCGCTCGACATGTTGATCCAGGCGCAGATGGTCGACCTCCTGCGCGACCTGCAGAAGAAGCGCGACCTCACCTATATGTTCATCTCCCACGACCTGCGCGTGGTTGCGGCGCTGGCGAGTCGGCTGGTGGTCCTGCGCCACGGCAAGATCGTGGAGGCGGGCGCGGCGAGCGACTTGTTCAAGAACCCGAAGAGCGATTACACCCGCGCTCTGTTCGCCGCCGCCTTCAATCTAGAGACCGCGCCGGAAGGCGTGGTGGCCCAGTAATTATGGCGGACAAGGCCAAGCTTGCCGATCTGCCGGCCGATGTGACCGTGACGCCGCCCGAACGGCTGGCCAAGGCGTACCGCGACTACGAGCGATATCACGCGACATTCGCCGGCGCCGACGGCAAGCCAGTCCAGCAGCAGCGAGATATCCTGCGCGCCGGCCAGGTTGTGGCCGTTGTGCCGGTCGATCTTGCACGTGATGAAATCGTACTTATCCGCCAGTTTCGCCTGCCGGCGCATCTCGGCAACGGCCGCGGCGATCTTGTCGAGACCGTCGCCGGCCGGGTCGAGCCTGGCGAAGGGCCGCAGGCGGCCGCGCGCCGGGAATGCGCGGAAGAGATCGGCGTCGCGCCCACCAGGCTGGTGGAGTTGTTCAGCTATTTCTCGACGCCGGGCATCACCGACGAGGAAATCATCGTCTACCTGGGCGCCGTCGACGCCTCGCGGATCAAGGAAGGCGCCGTCGCCACGGTGGATAGCGAACAGCTTTACCTGATGCGGGTATCCATCGACGCCGCGCTCGCCGCGATTAACGGCGGCGCCATGCAAAACGGTCCGTTGCTGATCGCTCTCCAATGGCTCGCGCTCAACCGTGCGCGCCTGCCTGCATTGCTGGTATGACGGAACGGGGACGGTCTGGTTCACGCGTTCTTGATTCGCTAACTTTTCCAGGTCATGACATCAGTCCGCCGCCGGGCTCTTTACCGGCCGGAATGCCATCGAGCCGCAATGCCCCGTTTTTCCCACCTCGTCGCATGCTTCGTCGTCATCGTTCTGTCGCACTTTGCGGCGCATGCGGACGACGCTTGGTATCCGATCAAAGCCGACGACGGCACCACCATCGCCAACCACCGCGTGCCGGTGGAACTGGAAAGCAGGATCGAGAGGATGCCGGGCGTCGTCGTGCTCGGCAACCCGCGCGGCGAGGTGACGCTCAACGAATTCTACGATCTCAACTGCCCCTTCTGCCGCGCCGCCGAGCCCGAAATCGAGAAATTGCTGAAGACCGTCAAGGAACTGCGGCTTGTGCTGGTCCCGTTTCCCGTGCTGGGCATTCCCTCGATCAAGGCCGGCAAGGTCGAGCTCGCGGTCCTGCAGCAATCGACGCCGAAGCAGTTCTACGAATTTCACCGCAGGACGATGAAGAGCCGCGGCGTCATGGACGGCAAGCGCGCCTTCGCCATCGCCCAGGCCATGGGTCTCGACGACAAGAAAGTGGCCAAGATCGCCAACGGCAATCAAGTCACCGAGATCATGATTTCCCATGTGCGGCTCGGCAACGCGCTCGGCATCCAGGCAACGCCGGGCTTCGTCATCAAGGGCGTGGCGATCAACGGCTATCCCGGCCCGAAGGCGCTCGCGCGCATCGTCGATTCGGTCGAGCGCTGCGACAGGGTGGTATGCGCCGGCAATTCGAAGAGTAAGTCCAACTAACCCAGCCGCCGGACGCTCGTCACCTCGCTACCCATCTTCTTGATGCGGGCGAGGGCCTCCGCCACCGGTTCGACCGCTACCGCCATGTGATGCGCGTTGGCATGGATCAGCGTGTCGCCGTCGCGCGCGATGGCGACGTGGCCTTTCCAGAAGATCAGGTCGCCGCGTCTCAGATCGGAAAAGGCGAGGCGGCTCCCCAGTGCCTGTTCCTGCAGGTCGCTGTCGCGCGGGCTGGCGAGGCCGGCGGCGGCCAGCGCCACCTGCACAAGCCCTGAGCAATCGATGCCGAGTGATGTCCTGCCGCCCCACAGATAGGGCGTGCCGAGGAATTTCTCGGCGACCGTCACGTAGTCCGGTTCGGCGGCATCGAGCGTGGTGAGATGCACGGTCGGCAGGTAAAGGCCCGACGCGGTGACCGCGAAGCGCTCGTCGGCTTTGACGATTGAAACCCGCGCCCCGAGCGGCAGGCCAAGAAGCGGCGGCAGCTTGATGTCGGGGCCCGGGAAGGCGAGCGTGCGCAGCGCTGCCACTTTTTGCGTCGGCGCCGGTCCGGGAGCAATCAGCGCGTTGGCCGACAGCCAACCGACATAGCCGTCATTGCCGAGCTGCCCCCAGGCCCAGCCTTCCTCCGTCGTCTCATAGACGGTGACGCGCTCGCCCATCAGCGCCTGCGTGTCGAGCGGCGCATCGGGTACTGGCGCGCGGCGCAGGTCCGCGATCGGCTCGATCACTTCATAGGGCGTGCCTGCGACGAACCGAGCGGCCTCCACTTGCCCGCGCAGGTGCTCGGCCGCCAGGTCGGGACGGTAGGGATGCAGGCGCGGGTCGAGGGTCATACGATCTCCGCCTTCGTTATGGCCGGGACAAGCGCGGGCATGACGGCGTCAGCCGTATCGCCCCTTCAGCACCGCTAAGAGCGCGCGCGCGGTCATCAGCTCGCCGCCTTCCGGCCGCGCCGGCTTGGGCGACGCATTCCAGGCGAAGATGTCGAAATGCAGCCACGACGGCGCTTCCACGAAACGGCGCAGGAACAGCGCGGCGGTGATGGCGCCGGCCTGGCCGCCCGAGCTCACATTGTTGAAATCGGCCACCTTGGAATCGAGCATGCTGTCGTAAGGCCGCCACAGCGGCATGCGCCATACCGGATCAAACTCGGCGGTGCCGGCTGCCATCAGCTCGCCGGCGAGTTTGTCGTCGTCGGTGAAGAAGGGCGACAACTCCGGCCCCATGGCGACGCGCGCGGCCCCTGTGAGCGTGGCGAAATCCGCAATCAGCGCCGGCTTCTCCTCGTCGGCGAGCGCCAGCGCGTCGGCCAGCACCAGCCGCCCTTCCGCGTCGGTGTTGCCGATCTCGACGCTCAGGCCCTTGCGCGACACGTAGACGTCGCGCGGCCGGAAGCTGACGCCGGAGATCGAATTCTCCACCGCCGGAATCAGCACGCGCAGGCGCACCTTCAGGCCCTGCGCCATGACCATGTGCGCCAGCGCCAGCGCGGTCGCCGCCCCGCCCATATCCTTCTTCATGTTGAGCATGCCGCTCGACGACTTGATGTCGAGCCCGCCGGTATCGAAGCAGACGCCCTTGCCGACCAGCGTCACCTTGGGGTCGCTGTCCTGGCCCCAGGTGATGTCGATGAGCCTTGGCGCGCGCTTCGAGCCCTTGCCGACCGCGTGGATCAGGGGGAAGCCCTGCTCCAGTGCCTCGCCGCTGACGACGGTGATCTCGGCATGGTGCTTGGCGGCGAGTTTGCGCGCCGCCGCTTCCAATTCCTCCGGCCCCATATCGTTCGACGGTGTGTTGATGAGATCGCGACAGAGCGCCACGGCCTCGGCCGTGCAGCTTACCGCCTCGCCGTCGACGCCGTCCGGCACCACCAGCTTGACGTTGCGTGCGCTATCCTTGCGGTAGCGGGTGAACCGATAGTTGCCGAGCGCGAAGGCGAGCGCCGCTTGCCGCGCGTCGTGCGGTGCGTTGGCGAATCGATAGACGCACGCAGGCAGCGCACCGGTCAGCGCGCCGGGCCGGAACAGGTCGCGCACCGGATCGTCGGCGGCTTCCAGGCCGAACAGCACGCAGGCGAGCTGGCCGTCGGCGTCCGGCACCAGCAGGAGCTTGCCGGGCTTGGCCTCGAAGCCGGACGCGCCGGCGAAGGCGCGCGCGCGCTCGTCGAGCGTGGCCAGGACTTCATCGAGGTTGGCCTTGGTGACGAACAGGATGGGGACGGCCTTGGCCGCTCCAGACGTGACGAAAACAGGGTGCATGGTCATTCCGCGGCGTGGGGGAGGGTGTCTTTCGGCCTGTAGCCGTCGCGGGTCTGCGGCAGCTTCCAGCCCAGCATCTTGCTCGCGACCAGCGTGCGCAGCACCTGGGCGGTGCCACCGCCGATGGTGAACATGCGCACGTCGCGCGCCATTCTCTCTAAAGGAAGCTCGCGCGAATAGCCGCGCGCGCCGAAAACCTGCAGCGCGTCGTTGACGATTCTGATGGCGCTTTCGGCGGCGACGATCTTGGCTTGCGCCGCCAGCATGGGGTCGGGGAAGGCGCTTGCCTGGCGCCCGCGCGAGCGCGCTGCCTGATAGAGCATTAGCCGCGAGGCGGTGAGCTGCGTCTGCATGTCGGCCAGCATCCATTGCAGGCCCTGGAATTCGGCGATCGGGCGGCCGAACTGCTCGCGTTCCTTCGCCCATTGCAGAGCATGGTCAAGAGCACCGGCCGCGATCCCCATCGCCACCGTTCCGGCGCCCACGCGCTGGCTGTTGTAGGCGTTCATCAGGTCGGCGAAGCCGCGCTTGAAGCCGGAAGGCGGCCGCACGACCATTGTCTTCCGGCACTTCCAGGTTCTCGAACGTCAACTCGCCTTCCGGCATGCCGCGCAGGCCCATGGTCTGTTCGCGCTTGGTGACGGCGAGGCCCTTCGGCGTGCCTTTGTCGGGATCGCGCACCGCCAGGAAGCCGCCGATGCCGAGGTTGTCGCCGTTTTCGTCGAAGACGCGCGCGAAGATCAGGTGCAGCCGCGACACGCCGGCGCCGGTGATCCAGTGCTTTTTGCCGTTGATGACGTAGCTGTCGCCGCGCTTGTCGGCGCGCGTGGTCATGGCGGTGGCGTCGGAGCCGGCGTCCGGCTCGGTGATGCAGATCGCGGGCTTGTCGCCGGCGAGCACCAGCTTCGCCGCCAGCTCTTTTTGCGTCTGGCTGCCGTAGGCCATGACGGTGGAGATTGCGCCCATGTTGGTCTCGACCACGATACGCGCGGTCACCGTGCAGGCCTTGGCCATCTCCTCGACCACCAGCACCGCGTCGAGGAACGAGCGTCCCTGGCCGCCGAGCGCCTGCGGGATGGTCATGCCGCAGAACCCGGCCTCGGCCAGCGCCTTGACGATGTCCCAGGGGTATTCGCCCTCACGGTCGATTGCCGCCGCGCGCGGGCGCACCACGCGGTCGGCGAAGTCACGGGCGCGAGCCTGCAGTTTCAGTTCGTCGGGGGTGAGCCCCAGATCCATCATGACCGACTCCTTAGCCGACTTTGCCGGTTCCGGTGCAGCCCCGGCGAAGGCCGGAGTGCCCGTCATTTTACAAGTTAACCGCTCATTAACGTTAACGTTTTATTTGCATGGGATGAGCTCTTGGAACGCCAGCCGTCGGGGTCCCATGCGTCCTGAACGCCTTTCCGCTATCCGCATTCTCACTTCGGCCGCGCTGGCTGTTGCCCTCGCTTTGTCGGTCGCCGGCTGCGAGACCACCACCGGCGACATTACCGGCTCGATCGGCTCCCTCGGGACCCCGCAGGCGCCGCATACCGACGCGCAATGGCGCCAATATGCCAAGGTCTGGGGCGCCCGCTACCATGACAATCCGGGGGATGCCAAGGCCGCCATGGCCTACGCCAGTGCGCTGAGCGCTACCGATCAGCGCGCCCAGGCCGTGGCCGTGCTGCGCCAGGCGGCCATGCGCAATCCCCGCGACCGTCCGCTGCTCGGCGCCTATGGCCGGGCGCTGGCCGGGGCGGGCGACTACAAGGAAGCGCTCGACGCGCTCAGCCGCGCCCACACCCCCGACAATCCGGACTGGCGCATCCTCAATGCGCAGGGCGCCGTGCTCGACCAGATGGGGCGCCACCAGGAAGCCCAGCGCTACTACGCCTCGGCGCTCAAGATGATGCCCAACGAGCCGTCGATCTTGTCCAATCTCGGCCTGTCCTACGCGCTGCAGAAGCGCCTCAGGCTGGCCGAGAAGACCCTACGCAAGGCGGCGGCGCAGCCCAACGCGCGGCCCAAGGTGCGCCAGAACCTGGCGCTCATCGTCGGCCTCGAGGGCCGCTTTGCCGAAGCCGACCAGATCGCGCGGGCCGATCTGCCCGCCGATCAGGCCGAGGCTAATGTGGCCTACCTGCGCCAGATGCTCGCGCGCCAGAAGCAATTGTCGAAGCGCGAGCGCTACCATCGCGGCGGCAACTCGCGTCACGTGTCACATCGCGGGAATTCCTGAAGCGCTCCGCAACCTGGAGAACCTGGCCGAAACTGGGGCGAGTCGTCTCAGCGGCTTGATGAATCCTTTCCGCCGTCATGGCCGGGCTTACCCCGGCAATCCACGCCTTCTTCCTACGCCTTCTTCGGCCGACATCGCTCAAAGACGTGAATGCCCGGCACAAGGCCGGGCATGACGAAAGTGTCGGGTTCGTTGGCTGTATTCAGGACGACGGATCAGGTCAGTTCATCACGCCCATGACCTTGATCGCGGCCGGACCCAGGATCACCACGAACAGCACCGGCAGGAAGAACAGGATCATCGGCACCGTCAGCTTGGGCGGCAGCGCGGCCGCCCGTTTTTCCGCCTCCGACATGCGCATGTCGCGGTTTTCCTGCGCCATGGTGCGCAGCATGGTGGCGAGCGGGGTGCCGTAGCGTTCAGCCTGCTGCAGCGCCATGCACACCGACTTCACGCCTTCCATATCCGTGCGCTTGGCCAAGTTTTCGTAGGCCTGGCGCCGGTCGGGCAGATAGGACAATTCCGCCATGGTCAGCGTCAGTTCCTCGGCCAGCGCCACCGACTGCGTGCCGATCTCCTCGCTCACCTTCTTGAACGCGGCCTCGATTGACATGCCGGATTCCACGCAGATCAGCAGCAGGTCGAGGGTGTCGGGAAAGGCGCGCTGGATCGAGAGCTGACGCTTCTGAATCTTGCTCTTGAGCATCATCAGCGGCAGGTGCATGCCGAGATAGGCCGCGCCGATGCAGATGCCGAGCTTGACGGTGGACGGCTGCTTGAGTTGCAGCACCACGAACACGTAGAAGGCCGTGAACAGAGCGGCGGCCACTGGCGTCACCATGCGCACGAACAGGAAGGTGACGTAGGGCGCCTGCCCTCGGTAGCCGGCCTGCACCAGCTTCAGCCGCGCTTCTTCCTGGCCGAACCATTTGTTCAGGTTGAAATGGACGACGGCGTCCTGCACGTATTGCTTGGGCGACTGGCGCAGACTGATCTTCTGCTGCCCCTTGGCCATGCGCTCGCGTTCGCGCTGGCGGATCTTCTCGCGCTCGACCGCCACCGCTTTCATACGCTTGTCGAGCGGGTCGGCGAAGACGAAGGGCATGGCCAGCGTCAGCACGGTCGCCGCCGCGGCGATGGCGGCCAGCACCATCATCATGGTGTGTGGGTTGAGCGCGTTTTCCAGCGTTTCGAGCATGGCCGCCATGTTTCTAGAAGTCGAAATTGATCATCTTCTTCATCACCATCACGCCCATGAACATCCAGAACGCGGAGCCGGCCAGCATCAAATGACCCATCGGCGTCGTGAACAAGAGTGACATGTATTTCGGACTGGTGATGTAGACGAGCGTCATGACCGCGATCGGCAGCGAGCCGATGATGCCGGCGGAGGCCTTCGCCTCCTGCGACATGGCCTGGATCTTGGCCTTCATTTTCTTGCGGTCGCGCAGCACGCGCGACAGGTTGCCGAGCGCCTCGGCGAGGTTGCCGCCGGCCTTCTGTTGGATCGAAATCACGATGCCGAAAAAGTTGGCCTCCGGCACCGGCATGTCCTCGTAGAGCTTCTCGCAGGCCTCGCCCAGCGGCATGCCGATAGCTTGAGTCTCGACGATCGAGCGGAATTCGCTCTTCAGCGGTTCAGGTGCCTCGACGGCGACCATCTTGATACAGTCGAGCAACGGCAGGCCGGCCTTGACGCCGCGCACGATAATGTCCACCGCGTCGGGGAAATTATTCAGGAACTTGGTTTCGCGCCGATTCTTCAGATACGTCAGCATCCAGAACGGCAAGCCGAAGGCGCCGGCAAAGCCGAGTCCGATGCCGCCCAACAATCCGGCACCGACGCCAACGCCCACCACGAACAAGACGATGCCGATCGCCGCCGACACCAGGAAGAATTGCCGCTTCGACCAGCCGAGCCCCGCCTGCGCCAGCCGCACCGTGAGCGGCGCCCGGCCCTTAACCTTCTTGTGCCGCTCCTCGAAGTCCTTGAGCGTGCTTTCGATCTGGTCGCGGCGGGAGCGCTGGGAGCCGCGGGTGACGCGCTCCACCGGCGCTGCCTTGGCGACGTTCGCCATGCGCTGCTCGGTCTTCCGCTCGCCCGAGAGTATCGGATAGAGGAAAACCCACGTCACGCCCCCGATGGCAACTGCCACGAAGAAGAATAGGGCGATCGATTGTATCGGCATGGCGGTCACACCTTCATCGACTCGTTGGCCGCCTCCGAGGCGTCGAGCGCGATCGCCAAGCGCTGTTCCTCGCCGTAGTAGCGGGCGCGGTCCCAGAACCGCGGCCGACCGATGCCGGTCGAGCGGTGGGTGCCGATGATGTTGCCTTGCGCGTCCTCGCCCGTCATGTCGAAGACGAAAAGGTCCTGTGTCACGATGACGTCGCCTTCCATCCCCATCACCTCGGTAATGTGCGTGATCTTGCGGGTGCCGTCGCGCAGGCGCGCGGCCTGAACCACCACGTCCACCGAGGCCACGACCATCTCGCGGATAGTGCGCGAAGGCAGCGAGAAGCCGCCCATGGTGATCATCGATTCCAGCCGCGAGAGTGCCTCGCGCGGATTGTTGGCGTGCAGCGTGCCCATCGAGCCGTCATGACCGGTATTCATGGCCTGCAGCAGGTCGAAGGCCTCCGGTCCGCGCACCTCGCCGACGATGATGCGCTCGGGGCGCATACGCAGACAGTTGCGCACCAGATCACGCATGGTGACCTGGCCTTCGCCTTCCAGGTTCGGCGGCCGCGTCTCCAGGCGCACCACGTGCGGCTGTTGGAGCTGCAGTTCGGCGGCGTCCTCGCAGGTGATGATGCGCTCGTCCATCTCGATGAATTGGGTGAGACAGTTGAGCAGTGTGGTCTTACCCGAGCCGGTGCCGCCGGAGACCAGCGTGTTGACGCGGGCGCGGCCGATGATCTGCAGGATCTCGGCGCCCTGCGGCGTGATAGTGCCGAATTTGACGAGCTGATCGAGCGTCAGCTTGTCCTTCTTGAACTTGCGGATGGTGAGCGCCGGCCCATCGATCGAGAGCGGCGGCGCGATGACGTTGACGCGGGAGCCGTCCGGCAGGCGCGCGTCGCAGATCGGCGAGCTTTCGTCGACGCGGCGACCGACCTGGCTAACGATGCGCTGGCAGATGTTCAGGAGCTGCTGGTTGTCGCGGAACCGGATGCCGGTGCGTTGAATCTTGCCCAACACTTCGATGTAGACCGTGCCGGAACCATTCACCATGATGTCGGCGATGTCGTCGCGCGCGAGCAGCGGCTCGAGCGGCCCGAAGCCGAGTACGTCGTTGCAGATGTCGTCGAGCAGCTCCTCCTGCTCCGAGATCGACATCACGATGTTCTTGATCGCGATGATCTCGTTGACGATGTCGCGAATTTCCTCGCGCGCGGAGTCGGCGTCGAGGCGCGCGAGCTGGGCGAGGTCGATGGCCTCGATCAGCGCGCCGAAGATGATGCCCTTGACCTCGTAATAGGCGTCCGAACGGCGCGAATCGACCGCCGTCGGCACGCTCGGCGTTGATGCGGGCGTGCGGCTTGGCGTCGGCGCTGACACCAGCGGCGCGCCCAGCCCCTCGGAGGGAAATGGTGTGCGGCCGCTTTCGCCCGCACCGCTGTCGGCCGGGCGCGCGGGCGCCGCCGGCGCAGCCGCACCGTCGCTTTCCGATGCCGCGTGCGCCGGTGCCGCCGGCTGCAGCGGCGGCGACGACGTGCGGTTTTCGCTAACTCCGTGACGCTTTCCGAACACGACTGGCTCCGGACCTTCGAAGGCGGTTCATCAACCTCTCAGCTTGGCGAGTAACGGGCTGAGCAGGCCGCCGCGCTGGCGCTTGGCCTCGGCGCGGCCGGTAAGGTTCTGTGCGAGCTGGCGGAACATCTCCGCCGTCTTGTGGCTCGCCGTCACCTCGGCGATCATTTGGCCGTTGTTGGCGGCGGTCCCGAAAATCTGCGGCTCGAACGGGATCGCGGCCAGCGGCTGGTCCTCCAGCGCCTTGGCGAAATCCGCGGTCGAAATCTCCGGCCGCTTCGGCACGCCCACTTGGTTGAGGCAGTAATAGGGGCGATGGTCGTTCGGCCGCGCCGTGCGCAGGAGATCGACCAGGTTCTTGGCGTTGCGCAGGTTGGCGAGGTCGGGCGCCGCCACCACCAGGATGTCGTCGGCGGCCACCAGGAGCCGCTTGGTCCAGCCCGACCAGATATGCGGAATGTCCAGCACCACGCATGGGATCGAGGTGCGCAGCGCGTCGATCGTGGAATCGAAGGCCTCAGCGCTGAAGTCGTAGGCGCGGTCCAGCGTTGCCGGCGCCGCCAGCAGGCTCAGGTGCTCGGTGCATTTTGACAGCAGCCGGTCCACGTAGGCGGTGTCGACGCGGTCGGGCGAGAACACCGCGTCGGCGATGCCCTGCGGCGGGTCCTGATTGAAGTCGAGGCCGGCGGTGCCGAAGGCGAGGTCGAGATCGGTCACCACCGAATCGAGCGCGAGGTCGCGGGCGATCGAGAAGGCGATGTTGTGCGCCACCGTGGATGCGCCGACGCCGCCCTTGGCGCCGATCACCGCTAGGATGCGGCCGACCGGCTTGGCGTCGGGCGCGACGAATAAGCCACACACGGCGCGCACCACGTCGAGAGGGGCGACCGGTGCGATCAGGTAGTCGCTCACCCCGCGCCGGGTCAGCTCGCGGTAGAGCGTCACGTCGTTGATGCGGCCGATCACCATCACGCGCGTGCCGGAGTCGCAGACGGCGGCGAGTTCGTCGAGCGCGTCGAGAATTTCGTCGGCGCGCTGGTCGGCCTCGATGACGATGACGTTGGGCGTGGGCGCGGTACGATAGGCCTCGATGGCGGCCGGGGCGCCGCCCATCTGGATTTTCACGTGCGCCTTGACGAGCCGGCGGTCCTCGCCGGCGGCCTGTACCGCCGCGGCGGTCTCCACCGTCGTGCAGAAGGCCTGCACCGATACGCGCGGTGCCGGCGCGATATGCTCTTCGGATGCGGCCTCCTGGGCCGGCACCATGGGCACCTCGTCTTCGGCGACGGTAGCGATTTGCGATGCGTGCTTAATCATTTTCCGAGGTCGCTGATCTTGGCTTTGTCGTAATTGCGGTATTGACCAGACGGGTCACTGCCCTTGGTGTATTTGCCTATCGCCTCGCTGCGGCGCGCTTCATAAGGCGGCGTCGAACCGCGCGGTTGCACCAGGTCGGCGGGGTTTGCCACCATGGCGGCGATGTTGTGCTGCGTCGCGCAGCCGAAGTTCCAATAAGGGCGGTTCTTCTGGTAGTTGGCGCCGCCGCCGGGGCCGATATCATGGGGCCACTCGCCGCACGGTCCTGCCGAGGCCACCAGCTTGGAATAGTTCAGCTTGATGCTGGCGAGCGCGGTGCCCGACACCCGATAGCGGCGCACGTAGACCGCGTTGCGCGGAATGCCGGACGCGGCGAAGATCGAGTAGATTTGGCGCAGCGAATCCGAGGCCGCGGTCGCCATCCTCCGGTTCGACGGCACGTCAACGACGATGCCGCCGGTGCCCTCGTGCCGCCAGCCTTGCGCGAACGCCAGCACGTCGGCGCGCTGGCCAGGGTTAAGCCCGCCACGATAGCGACCGAGGAAGACCTCCACCGTGTGCCGCCCTTGGTGGAGGCTAATCGGGTGGCGCTGGCGGATGTCGTAAGGATAGTTGTCGGCTTCGTTGGCATGCTGGAGACAGCCGGCCAGCAGGACGGCGAGGCCGCCGAGCGCCGCGAATCGCAGCGCGAGGCGTCCGTGGCGCCTGACGATCGTGCGTTGTGATGCTGTCATCGATCGTCTCCGTTCAATCCAGAATGAAGCCGTATTTGCCGTGATAAGTTTGGTCGGTGTGTTGCGCCGACTTCGGCTCGCTACCGTAGATCTTGTTGAGATGGCCTAAGAATACGCTCGCGGGATCGCTCGGGTCCTCGAAGCCGTCGTCGGGACGCGCCAGCTTGTTCTCGGCCACTGCGCGCACGATGTAGGGCGTCACCAGGATCATCAACTCGGTCTTGTGGTTGATGTAGTCGCGGCTACGAAACAGCGCGCCCAGAATCGGCACCTGCATCAGGCCGGGCAGGCCGTTGATGGCCTGCTTGGTCTGGTCCTGAATCATGCCGGCCATTGCCAGCGAACCGCCAGAGGGGATTTCCACCGTGGTCTCGGCGCGCCGGGTGCGGATCGAGGGCACCGTAAGCGAGGAGGTCGAGCCCGGGACCGAGAAAGTCATGGAGTTTTCGTCCGACAGGTCGGAGACCTCGGTCAGCACCTTGAGGCTAATGCGGCCCTCCGTCAGCACGACCGGCGTAAATTTGAGGCTGACGCCGAACTTCTTGAAGTCGATTTGCGGCTGACAGACCGGCGGCGACTTGGTGGTGTCGCACGACAGGCCCTTCGGGATCGGGAATTCGCCGCCGGCCATGAAGGTTGCCGACTCGCCGGAAATGGCGGTCAGCGTTGGCTGGGCGAGGGTGCGGATCACGCCGGCGCGCTCCATGGCGCGCAGCGTGGCACTGACGTTCCTGAACGCGCCCGTCGCAGAGGTGTTAGACAGCGCCTGCCCGCTGGCGGAGAAAGGATTCTGGGTATTGAAGTCCACCACCGCGGTGCCGTAGTTGAGCGAGCCACTGATGTCGATGCCGAGCTGCTTGACCACGTCGCGCTGCACTTCGGCGACCGTGACCTTGATCATGACTTGGTCGCGCCCTTCGACCGTGATGGCGTTGACGACGCCCTTGTCGCCGACCAGCCGCTTGGCGATGTCGAGGGCTTGTTGCGCGTCCTGGGGGCTGGGCGCGGTGCCGGACAGCACCAGCCCATCTGCGCCCATGCCTTCCACCTGGATGTGAGCGTCCGGTATCACCCGCTTGAGCGTGGCGCGAAGGCCGTTGAGGTCGCGGGTGACGGCGATGTCGAAGCCGGCGATCTGGTGACCCTTGGCATCGAAAAAGTAGATGTTGGTTTGCCCGACCTTGACGCCGATCATGTAGACTCGACGCGAGGAACGGATCACCGCGTTGGCGACCTTCGGATCGGCGACCAGCACGTCCTTGATGTCGCGCGGCAGGTCGATCGCGACCGACTTGCCGACGCCGAGCGGAATGAAGCGGGAGACCGCGTCGCTTGCCGCCACCCGGATCACCGGCGTGTTGGCATGAACGTCGGCCGCGGGCGCCGGTGCCTGTGGCGCCAGCGCGGCTGCGAAGATCAAGGCCGCCAGCGAGGCGGTGCGGATCGGCGAGCGTATCGGCATGTCCCCTTTGTCCCCTCGATCGATCAATGTGACGTCGACATCGTGGTCACGCCGAAGCGCACGACGTTCACGGCATCACGTTCGTTTTGGGTGTCGCTTTCGGCCTTTGGCGTCTTCTTGCCGATGTCGGCAATGCTGCGCAGCGCCAGGGACAGCGTGCCGACCCGGCGCGCCAACTCGACGGACTCGACCTGCTTGGGCGTGAGCTCAAGCGTCGCGGTCTTGCCGATGATAACCTTCTGCCCGTTCTTCTCGCTCACCTGTTGTCCGATGGCGAGCACGCGTACGTCGCTCAGGATGGTGCGGCTGACGTATGTCTCGGTGCCGGTGGCTTTTTCGGCCTGGCGGTCGCGGCTCGTGAGCACCACGTCGACGTGGTCGTTGGGCAGGATGAACCCACTGGCGCCGGTTTCCGGCGAAACGCCGATGGACACCGCGCGCATGCCCGACGGCAGAATCGCGGCCATGTAGCCGGAGCCTTTGCCTTGCACCAGTTTCTGCCGGCGGATCGGCTCGCCGGCGACGAAGGGCGCGCGCACGATCGCGCCGGAAAGCCCTTCGATGGCGTTGGGATGCTGCTTGCGGCGAATGAAGTTGCCGGTGTTGGCCTTGGCCGGCCAGGGCTGCCAGGTGACTTCCGCCGGCGTTATCTTCTGGCCGGCGCCGATGTCGGCCTTTGCCACCAGGACGTCGACGGTGTCAGCCTTGACGATCGCCGCGGGCTTCGGCGTCGGCTGCTTGGCCGACCGACCTGCCAACAGCGCGGCAACGCCACCGGCTCCGATGGCGACGGTCAACACGACGATACGCGCGGCTTTCATACGCTCGAACTCTCTACCCGCGGCCGGCTCGGCCGCATCTACGACATGGCGGTCGAAACGGCCGCACGCAGCGCATTTGACCAGCCAAACGTCAAAGCATGGTTAAGCAGCGGTGACCAAATCGAGTTAATATTGGGTTGCGCGCATGGCGGCGCGCTCGCGCGTCCGAACGCGCTAACGACTCGTAAAGAAAGTTGGAAAGATTTCGCCGACGATCAGAAGCCGGCCGCCGTCATCCAGGGCGTCGTGGGATAGACGATGAGTGCGGCAGCGGCGAGCGCGATGCCGTAAGGCACGCCGGCATCGGCGTCATGCAGGCGCTCGATCCATTTTTGGCGCGCCAGCACCTGCGGGAGATCGAACTGCCGAAACTGCAAAAGCAGTAGCGTCAGCGCGCCGCCGAGCAGCGACGCCCAGATCAGGTAGTCGAGCAAATGGCCGAAGCCGAACCACAGCGCGGTGGCGGCCACCAGCTTGGCGTCGCCGCCGCCGATCCAGCCACGCGCGAAGAAGATGAAGGCAACCACCAGCACCAGCGCGGCCGCCGCCAGATGCATGCCGAGGGTGGCAAGCCCCATGCCGCTGATCAGCGCCAGCAGGAAAAAGCCGCCGGCGAGCATCAGCGACAACCGGTTCGATATGGTCATCGTGAACAGATCGCTGGAGGCGGCGAACGCCATCAGCGCTGGAAACAGCAACAACCTGACTTCCTCTGTCACCAAGATCGATCCTTCGTCCGCGATTGCTGGGCGTGCAGGTTAGGTGGACATGCTTGCCGTTCGGTTAGCGCCGGCGGGGGAGGGGCCAAGAAACAGAAAAGGCCCCGGCGCGCCGGAGCCCTCTGCACCCTCGCAGGCGACGTAGCGTATTACTGCGCGGCGAGTTGGCTGGTGATGCCGGAGAAGGTGGTCTTCAACTGGCTGCCGAGGCCATTGACGACGGCGATGATGGCAACCGAGATGCCGGCCGCGATCAGGCCATACTCGATGGCGGTCGCCCCGGAGTCATCCTTCATGAAACGCACGACGAGGTTCTTCATAGGTAGCTCCATTTGATCCACACGTGGCTGTCTGAGCTGGCACCGGCGACTGCCTCTTGGGTGTGCAGCTCACTGGGCCATGGCTGGACGCTACCGCCAAGGTCTTGCACCCCGGTTAATATGATCACAGAATTTTCAGGTATTCGTGGCTGAATTTAACGTAGTTAACAAGTTACTCCATCAAGAATATCACGGTTAACGGGACGTTTATTCTATTTGAAACAAGTAATATTGATCTGACATCGCATAATATACATCATTTATGTGTCTCGATAGTATGAAATCCGCCTTGGCCTTGTGATTAAATTTACTTGGTCTCGGCGTGGCAAGACATGGCGCGGCCCCTGCGCGCGCGCCGCGCAAATCATACTGCCCGCCCTGCGCCCGCTCGTCCGGGCCGATTCAACACACTCTTTTCATGCGATCTAAACGGGGGCGGTCCGATAGAAATTTCTGACTTTTGTCGCGTAAGGGTCCCGTCAGATGTTTCTCGAACGGTACTCCGTCCTCGATGTCGCGGGTCACACCCTGCTCAAGCTGGTCCGGTCACGCTTGCGCTCGGCATCGTCTTCGCGCTGCTGGAGCAGTGGAGCGCCTGTAATTCCGGCCGGCCCTGGTGGAACAAGCGCGAGATTGTCACCGACGTTGTCTACTGGTTCATGATCCCGCTGATGGCGCGCTTCGTGCGCATCGGGCTCCTGGTGATCGGCGCGGCGCTCTTCTACAACATCCACGGGGAGAAGCCGCTCTTCGCCTTCTACGACCACGGCTTCGGCCCGCTCTCCAAGATGCCGCTATGGCTGCAGGCGGTGACTTTCCTGGTCGTATCCGACTTTCTGCTGTACTGGATCCACCACGTCTTCCATGGCGTCAAGCTGTGGAAGTACCATGCCGTCAATCACTCCTCGACGGACGTGAGTTGGATCTCGGCGGCGCGCTTCCACCCGGTCAACATCTTCCTCGGCAGCGTGCTGACCGACGTCGCGCTGCTGCTCGCTGGCATTTCGCCGAATGTGATGCTGTGGGTCGGGCCTTTCAACATAGCCACCATAGCCACCTCGGCGGTGGTGCATGCCAACCTCGATTGGACCTTCGGGCCGTTCAAATACTGGTTCGCCAGCCCGGTGTTCCACCGTTGGCACCACACCGCCCTCGACCGCGGCGGCAACAGCAATTTCGCCGGTACGTTCCCGATCTTCGACTGGCTGTTCGGCACCTTCTATATGCCGGAGGGCGAGCTACCGGATTACTACGGCATCGATGAGCCGGATTTCCCGACCGGCTTGGGCGGTCAGATGCTCTACCCGTTGAGGCACTGAGCGACCCAGAAGCTCATCCTCCCTTGATCGGGGGTGGGAAGGGGTTCTGGATAAGACGACGCGTAAAGAGGAAGGTTAACGGCTCTTTGCACTTCGTTCACGAATTTGCAGTCAACTTGGGCCCGTCCCGCGGCCACGCCGCGGTTTAGTGTTGTTCGCGTAGTGTAAGCGTATTGGAGCGTATTATGTCGGCCGTGTTCGGGCGCCGGAGCCGGCGTTTGGATTCCGGGCGCCGTGGGTGGCGCTGGGGTCCGTTGTCCGCGACGTTGTTGGCCGTTGCCGTGGTCGGAACGGCTGCCGCGCGAGCCGACAACCTGACCGTTGCGATCGACTCGGCGCGCCTCTTGCGCCTGCCTACGGAGGTCGCGACCGTCGTCATCGGAAATCCGCTGATCGCCGACGCCAGCCTGCAGCGCGGCGGCGTGCTGGTCATCACCGGCAAGGGCTACGGCACGACCAACCTGTTGGCGCTCGACCGCAGCGGCCGCGTCGTCCTGGATAAGACCGTGCGCGTGAAGGGACCGTCGCATCATAACGACCTGGTCGTGGTTTACCGCGGCATGGACCGCGAGTCCTATAGCTGCGCGCCGCAATGCGAGCCGCGCATCACGCTCGGCGACTCCAACAAGTATTTCGCCGGCACAATGGGTCAGACTGCGGCCCGCGACCACGGCGCTCAGTCGGGCGGCGGCGGTGGCGGCGGCGGCGGCAAGCCTGCGGCGCGCTGACGCGGCCGGCGCGCGAGCCGGGCTGGTTAGCCGGCGGTTAACGCAACGCCCCGGACTTTCCGCAACGGCTGAAACAATTCGACAAGACGCATCTGCTAAAGACGGGACATGGCGCCTCCTGCGCCGTCTTGAACGAGTTGCTCGACAATGACCGAAGCCGCGCGAAAAAGAATGGTGGCCGGACTGCGCTGGATGATCCCGGCGAGTCTCGTGCGCCGTTTCGTGCGCCAACAGGACGGCGCGGCAGCAATCGAGTTCGCCTTCGTGGCGCTGCCGTTCCTGGCGCTGACCTTCGCCATCCTGGAAACCGCGCTGGTGTTCTTCGCGGGCCAGACCCTGGAAGCCGCGGCCGCCGAGTCCGGCCGGCTGATCATGACGGGCCAGGCGCAAACTCAACATTTCGACAAGGCCGCCTTCAAGCAGGCGGTTTGCGATAACATCGGCGGTTTGTTCGACTGCAAGAACAACATTTATGTTGACGTCAGGACCTTTACGGGCTCGTCCTCGAGCTCCGCTTTTTCGCAGGTGGCGAGCACAATCAACACCTCGCCGATCCAGAATGGTAAGTTCGACCCCACGAAGACGGATTTCAACATGGGGGGACCGCAGTCCATTGTGGTGGTCAGGCTTTACTACGAGTGGCCGATCTACGTGTCGCTGTTGGGCAACAATCTCTCCAACCTCAACGGCAGCAAGCGCCTATTGGTAGCCACGTCCGTCTTCAAGAACGAGCCCTACCAATGAGCCTGCGTGCGATGAATGCGACGACGTTATGGCTGCCACGCCTGCTGAAGCGCTTCGCCGGCGACCGCCGCGGCGTGTCGGCGGTCGAATTCGCCCTCCTGGCGCCGGTCATGATCGCGCTTTACCTCGGCATGGTGGAGGTTTCCGACGGCATCGGCGCCGACCGCAAGGTCAGCCTGACTGTCTCGACGCTCGCCAACCTGACCGCGCAGTACACCACGCTCAGCACGACCGACATGACCAACATCCTGGACGCATCGTCGGCGATCATCACGCCCTACTCGGCCGCCAACTTGTCGATGACGGTGACGTGCTTGGATATCGACAAGAACAAGAACGTGACGGTCAAGTGGAGCGTCGCGCGCAACACCTCGGCGCTCAGTGGCGCGGTTACGATCCCGACCGACTTGCGGGTGCCGAGCACGCAGCTGATCCTGGCGAAGGTCTCCTACGCGTATACGCCGACCATCGGCTACACCATCAGCGGCACGCTCAACCTGTCGGACCGCATGTACATGGCGCCGCGCATCAATGCGCCGAGCTACAATGGCGTCGCCTGCGCGCCGTAACTTATGCGGGCGCCGGGATCGGCAGCGCGGTGGTCGACTTGATGCGCTCCATGGCGAAGCGCGAGGTGACGTTCTTCAGCGGCACGGTGGCGATCAGCTTCTTGTAGAAGGTGTCGTAGCCGGCGATGTCCGGCACCACCACCCGCAGCATGTAATCGACGTCGCCGGCCATGCGGTAGAATTCCATTACCTCCGGCATGGCCCCGATTGTCTCGGCGAACTGCCCCAGCCAGTCCTCGGAATGATCGCCGGTCTCGACCGACACGAACACGGTGATGCCGAGCCCGATCTTGTCGGGATCGACCAGCGCCACACGGCGGGTGATGACGCCGTCGGCCTCCAGCCGCTGCAACCGCTTCCAGCAGGGCGTCGACGACAGGCCGACGCGGCTGCCGATTTCGGCCACCGAGAGCGAGGAGTCGTTCTGCACCTCGGCGAGGATCTTGCGGTCGATGGCATCCATTCTCTTATTCCTTCGGAATTTAGAATTATGGCCTAGCACTGCTACGTTAATAGAATTAAATTCTTTAACAGCCTTTCTCGTCATGAATATATAGAAAGTTATTCTAAATCAAGCCCCTGAGTGCGGCGTCGCGAGGGTCGCCGCCGAAGCGGCTGCAGCGTTCCCGCGCCAAGGGTCAAGCCGCCTGCTTTATGAGGTCGGTTCTTGCAAGAAAGCGTCCACGTCGGCCCGGCGTGGCGTCCCGTCGGCCCCGCCGAAGTGAGCGCACTTGAGGGCGGCGGCTGCGCTGCCGAAGCGCATGGCCTCAACGGAATCGCCGGTCTCGACCAGCCGCACGGCAAAGCCCGCATGGAAAATGTCGCCGGCGCCGAGGGTATCGACCGCCGTCACCTCGAACGCCGGCATGTGGCGCACCGCGTTGCCGGCGCGCCAATAGACGCCCGCGGGGCCGTCGGTGACGGCCAGGAAGCCGTCGTAACCCCGCCCCAGCGCCAGAAGCGCGGCGGCAATATCCGCAACACCGGTGATGGCGCGCGCGCTTTCGGCGGAGGCGATCACGTAATCGCAAAACGGCATCGTGGGGTCGGCTGCCGCCTCGCCGTAATCGATGTCGAGCACGCGCGGAATGCCGCGCGTCGCTGCCGCCTTGGCGATCGGGATGACGAAATCCGGATAGCGGTTGTCGAGCAGCACGGCGTCGACATCTGCCACCAATCGCGCCGCGTCAGCCGGCGCGATGCCACGCAGGCCTTGGCCGCGCCGGGTCGAGATCAATTTCTCGCCGGTGTGGTCAATCATGATCAGCGACACCGAGCAGATGCCGCCCGGCACCCACACCGCGCCCCTGCAATCGACGCCCTCGCGTTCCAGCATGGCGATGGCGCGGTTGGCGGTGTCGTCGTCGGCGTCGCCGATCGGGCCGGCATAATGCGCTTCGCCGCCGAGCCGCGCGACCGCCAGCGCCGCGTTGCCCGATTGGCCGCCGATGGTGTTGACGAAGGCGCTCGCCTGCTTCTTGCCGCCGGGTACGGGAAACCGGTCGACCTGCATAATGAAGTCCTGCACCGCGCCGCCGGCGCAGAGGATCTTCGCCGCGCTGGCGCGCTCAGTCAAAGACGGCCTCGCCGTCGAGCCAGGCGCGCAGGATGTGGTAGGCGATCGCCATCGGCGGCGGCGCGGTCAGGCCGTCGTTGTGTTGGCGCATGAGCATCGCCGCCACTTCGTCCTTGTGGAACCAGCGCGCGTCTTCCAACTCCGTGCGGTCGACGACGACGTCGTCGGTGATGGCCTCGGCGAAGCAGCCGATCATCAGCGACATGGGAAACGGCCACGGCTGCGAGCGGTAGTAGACCACACGGCCAGTGGCGATGCCGGCTTCCTCCCAAGTCTCGCGCCGCACCGCGTCTTCGATCGCCTCGCCCGGCTCGACGAAGCCGGCCAAGCATGACCACATGGAGGGCGCGAAGCGGTACGAGCGTCCGAGCAGGCAGCGGTCGCCGTCGATCGTGAGCATGATCACCACCGGGTCGGTGCGCGGGAAATGCATGGTCTTGCACTGCGGGCAGTCGCGCCGCCACCCGGCCTGCACGCTCAGTGACTCGGCGCCGCAGTTGGAGCAGAAGCGATGGCGCGCGTGCCAGTGCAGCACCGCCTTGGCTTCCGCGATCGCCGGTAGATGTTCAGGCTCGCACAGGCCGTGCACCGCCACCGAGCGCAGGTCGGTGACATGGAAGCCGTCTCGTTCCTTCAGGGCTTCCGCCGTCGCCGCCGGCAGGCCGATGCCGAAGCGGGCGGCGCCGTTTTCAAGCCCAAGAAACACGGTCTCGGTGGTGGCGCCGAGCGCGCGCGCTTCGTCCATGGTGAACGTCGGTTCGTTGAGCGGTGCGCCCGCCTTCATCACGATCCAGTCGATGCCGATGACATAGGCGCGCGCGCGCGGATCGGCGGCGAGCGCGGCCAGACCGGCTTCGTCGGTGCGCCGGTCGGCGGCACGGTCGATGCGGCTGTCGACGTAGCCGAGTTGCGGTTTGGGGCCGAGGTCGAGGCGGGGCGACATGCGGGAATCAAATTCGCACGGACGCCGAATCGGCGCAATCCATCATATTTTCGTCATCTGGCGCGCGTCGGGGGTTGCCAACGCCCGGTCCACCGCGGCCAGCACCTGCGCTGGCTGAAGCTCGTCGAGGCAGGTGCTGTAGCTGTCGATGCGGCGCTCGCAGCCCTCGAAGGTGCACGGCAGGCAGGGCAGGGGGTTCTGCACCAGGAACACGTTGCCGCAGGCTTGGATGGTGCCGCTCGCCGCCCATGGCGCGCTTAAACCCCCGACCGGGAACGGCCCCCACACCCGCGGGTCCATCGGGCCGAACAGCGCCACCGTCGGGCATCCCGTGGCGGCAGCGAGATGCGTCACCGACGTGTCGGGCCCGATATAGACGCGCGCGCGTTTGAGCAGCCACACCGTCTCGGCCCAGCGCGCCTGATGCACCGGCGCGACGCCCTGCCACACGTCCGCGAGATAGCGTTGCTCGCTTTCGTCCGGCGCGCTGATGGCGACGGGTTCAACGCCACGATCCTTCAAGCCGGCGGCGAGCGCGCGCCAGCCCTCACACGTCCATTCCTTGTAGCGAAACATAGGCGCGGCATGGATGAGGGCGAAGTTCTCGCCGGGGTCGAACGAAGGCGGCTTCTCCGCGGGACACACCATTTCCGGCACGCGCGCCACGCCGACGAGATCGGCGAGCCGCAGCATCTGTTCGACGCGGTGCAGGCTCGCTTCCGTCAGCGTGCTGCGGTCGAGCAAGAAGCGCTTCGCCACGCCGCTCACTGCGGGCCCGTCAGGATCGGTGAGACCGGCATGCGTCCGCCCGGCTACGACGGTGAAGAACGTCGGTCGGTCGCCGCTCTGGGTGGAGATCGCAAGATCATAACGCTTCCACAAGCGCGCTAACAGTTTCGCGGTTTCGATCGGTCCCGGCCGTGCCGGCATGGTGATGATGGTGTCGATGTCCGGGTTGCCGGCGAGGATGCGGTCGGGGCCCTTGAACGCCAGCACGTCGATCTGGGCGTCCGGCCAGGCGCGGCGCAGGCTGCGGATCAGCGGCGTGGTCAACAGCAGGTCGCCGATGCGGCGCAGGTTCACCACCAGCAGGCGCGGCCGCGCCGGCAGCGTGAGCGGCACACTCCCGTTCGTTCCGTTGCCCGTTGCCGGCCCTGCCATCGTCCGCTTCCCTTGTCGCCGAGGCCGGCGAAAGCCCTGTGTTTCCGGCTTGCTAGCAGAAATTCCGGGCGGGCTCCAAGCAACACCTGGCGGCCGCTTGATCCCCCGGCGGCGCCCCGATAAGGAAGCCCGGGCCCCTAACTGGATTGGAACCGAATGAGCACCGCGCCGACCGTCGAAGTGTCCTGGGGCGAGCTCGTCGACAAGCTCACCATTCTGGAGATCAAGGAGCGGAAGTTGAGCTCGCCCGACGCCGTGGCCAATGTGCGGCGCGAGCTGGTGGCACTCAACAAGGTGCTGAACGGCCTCAAGCGGCCGGAGGGCTTTGAGGCGCTCAAGCAGGGCCTCGTCGCGGTGAACGAGAGCCTGTGGGAGATTGAGGACAAGATCCGCGCCAAGGAGGCGGCCTCGTCGTTCGATCAGGAGTTCATCGAACTTGCCCGCTCGGTCTATTTCAACAACGACAAGCGCGCCGCCTTGAAGCGCGAGATCAACCTGCTGCTGAAGTCCGATCTGATCGAAGAGAAGCAGTACACGGCGTACAAGGCCTAAGCCGGCGCTGTCTTCAGCCGCGTGCGTAGCTTCCCGAGCAACACTTCGATGTCCGCCGCGTCATAAGCGCGCGGAGGCGCCGCGCCCCACACCGGTTTCGGCCAGGCAGCGTCATCCTTGGTGCGCGCGATCACGTGCACGTGCAGTTGCGGCACCATGTTGCCGAGCGTGGCGATGTTGAGCTTGTCGCAGGGGGCGAGCGCTTTCAGCGCCGCCGCGCTAGAAGCGATCTCGCCCAGCAACCTCACCTGCTCGTCTTCCGGGAGGTCGGTCAGTTCGCTCACCCCCGCCCGTCGCGGCACCAGGATCAGCCACGGGTAGTTGGCGTCCTTCGCCAGCCGAACGCGCGCGAGCGGGAGGTCGCCCACTGCCACGGTATCGGCGGCGAGCTGCGGGTGGAGGGTCCAGGTGCTGTTCATGGCTGCAAGGTAGTGCGAATGACGCCGCCGCGGGGCGAGCGAGGCCCGCTGTCCCCGCCATTTTCCCGCGTCCGCGCCCCAACTTGCTTTCCGACGCCATCCGCCCGATATAGGGCCCGGGAGGTTGGCGGTGGACGAACCACTCGCCAACCGGGTCAGATCCGGAAGGAAGCAGCCCTAACGAGCACGGATCGGGTCGCTCGTCAGCCTCCCACCCAATTTCCACGCTTCGCTTGGCGACAGGCGCGCCCTGAGGGGCGCGCAAGTGGCGAAAGGCGCGCCCCCGCGGGCGCTTGTGAGCGGATGGCACGATGAGCGAGCCCGCGAACCCGGCCAGCCCTGGTTCCGCCCCGGCCGACACGCCGGATGGCGGCTACCGCGTGCTCGCCCGCAAATACCGCCCCGCCAGCTTCGACGACCTCATCGGCCAGGACGCCATGGTGCGCACGATCTCGAATGCGTTCGAGACCGGCCGCATCCCTCAGGCTTGGATCCTCACCGGCGTGCGCGGCGTCGGCAAGACAACCACCGCCCGCATCCTCGCCCGCGCGCTCAACTACGAATTGCCCGACGGCTCGGTCACCGGGCCGACCATCACGATGCCGACGATGGGCGTGCACTGCCAGGCCATCATCGAGAGCCGCCACATCGACGTACTCGAAATGGACGCCGCCTCCCACAACAGCGTGGACGACGTGCGCCAGATCAACGACGCCGTCCGCTACGCCCCGGTGTCGGCGCGCTACAAGGTCTATATCCTCGACGAAGTCCACATGCTCTCGGGCGCGGCGTTCAATGCGCTGCTCAAGACCCTGGAAGAGCCGCCGCCGCACGCCAAGTTCATCTTCGCCACCACTGAGATCCGCAAGGTACCGGTGACGGTGCTGTCGCGCTGCCAGCGCTTTGACCTGCGTCGCGTCGATGCGTCGGTGTTGGTGCAGCATCTTCAAGGCATCGCCGGCAAAGAAAGAATAGAGATCGAACCGGCGGCGCTGGCGCTGATAGCGCGCGCGGCGGAGGGCTCCGTTCGTGATTCCTTGTCGCTGCTCGACCAGGCCATCGCCCATGCCGCCGGTGCCGTGCGTGCCGAGGACGTGCGGCAGATGCTGGGCCTCGCCGACCGCGTGCGCGTAGTCGATCTGTTCGAGGCGGTGATGAAGGGTGATGCCGCTGCCGCGCTCACCGAATTGCGCGCGCAATACAACATCGGCGCAGACCCGGCGGTGGTGCTGAACGACCTCGCCGAGTTCACCCATTTCGTCACCCGCGTGAAGGTGGTCCCCGCCGTTGCCGACGATGTTTCGCTGTCGGAAGCCGAGCGCACCCGTGGCCGCGATTTTGCGACCAAACTTTCCATGCGCGTCTTGTCACGTACCTGGCAGATGCTCTTGAAGGGCATCAACGAGGTACAGGTCTCCGGGCGCCCGGTCGCCGCGGCCGAGATGGTGCTGGTGCGGCTTGCTTATGCTGCCGACCTGCCGACGCCGGACGAAGTCATCCGCGCCTTGGGCGAGGGTGGCGGTGTTTCCGTTTCGGCACCCACGCCGCAGGGCAATGGCGGCGGCGTGCAGGCTTCGGCACCAAGCGCGGCGCCGCGTTACGACGCCCCGCGTGGGAGCCCTCGCGCCTCCGCCGCGGTGTCGCCGCGGCCGGCGGCCGATCCGGTTGTCGACCAGACGCCGACGCTCGCGCTCAACACCTTTGCCGACGTGGTGGCGCTCGCCGCCGAAAAGCGCGACATCGGCATGAAGCTCGCGCTCGAGCGCGACGTGCGGCTGGTGCGTTGCGAGGACGGCCAGCTTGAGCTCGCGCTCGAGCAGAGCGCGGCCAAGGGCCTAGTGCACGAGCTGCAGCGCAAGCTCACCGAATGGACCGGCCGGCGCTGGATTGTGGTGGTCTCGAAGGAGCAGGGCGAGCCCACCTTGCGCGCTCGGGCCGAGGCGCAGGACGCCGAGATCAAACGCGGCGTGCAGTCAGATCCGCTGGTGCAGGCGGTGCTTGAGCGTTTCCCCGGCGCGACCATCGTCGGCGTCACCCAGCCCCCGCCGCCGAAATCGGAAGATGTGATCGCGCCACCGCCTGAAGAGGAAGAAGAGGATTAGCCAATGGCTGACTTCATGGGCCTGATGAAACAGGCCGCCGAATTCCAGTCCAAGATGCAGGAGATGCAGTCCGAGCTCGACGGTGTCGAGGTCGAAGGCACCGCCGGCGGCGGCATGGTCACCGTGCGGCTGACCGCCAAGGGCGATCTAAAAGGCATCAAGGTCGACGACTCGCTGATGAAGCCGTCGGAAAAGGAAATCCTCGAAGACTTGCTGGTCGCCGCTCACGCCGACGCCCGCCGCAAGGCTGAGGCCGAGATGCAGGAACGCATGAAGTCGCTCACCGGCGGTCTGCAACTACCGCCCGGTATGCCCAACCCGTTCGGGTGATGCGCGAGCAACATGGCCACCGCCGTCGCCGGACCTGAAATCGAGCGCCTGATCCAGTTGCTCGCGCGCCTGCCCGGTCTCGGGCCGCGTTCGGCGCGGCGCGCCGCGCTGCATCTCATCAAGAAGCGCGAGGCGCTGATGGCGCCGCTCACCGCCGCGCTCGAGACCGCGATGGAGAAAATCGAGGTCTGCACGGTCTGCGGCAATATCGACACCCAGAACCCGTGCACGATCTGCACCGATTTGCGTCGTGATCCGTCGATTATCGTGGTGGTCGCCGACGTCTCCGATCTGTGGGCGCTGGAGCGCGCGCATGCGGTCAACGGGCGCTATCACGTGCTGGGCGGCACGCTGTCGCCGCTCGACGGCGTCGGCCCGCAGGATTTGACCATTGATCAATTGGTCACCCGCTGCCACGAGCCGCAGGTGAACGAGGTGATCCTGGCGCTCAACGCCACGGTCGACGGACAGACCACCGCCCACTACATCACCGAGCTCTTGCAGGAGGCGCAAGTGAAGGTGACGCGGCTCGCCCACGGTGTGCCGGTCGGCGGCGAGCTCGATTATCTCGACGAGGGCACGCTGGCGGCGGCCATCAAGCAGCGGACGTTATTCTGATGCGTTACGGGGCCGCCATTGTGTTGCTGGCATTTCTGGCGGCGCCGGCTGCTGCGAAGGAAACTTATCTGCCGCGCGCGGTCATCGCTGCCGGCCTGGATGCCGCCGACTGTGTGCTTCCGATCGACCAGGTCACCGAGTTCGATCCGCAGGATCTCGATGGCGGACTGAAGCTGGTCCAGGTGTCGTGCTGGAGCGCAGCGTACAATTTCGGCGGCATTCTGTTCGCGGTCGATCCCAAGGCGCGCGCAAAGGCGCGGTTATTGAGCTTCCAGACTGTCGGCGACAAGAAAAAGCTTGAGACCGTCTACAGTCTGACTCTGCCGCGATTCAATGCCAAAACGAAGATCCTGTCGGCCTACCACAAAGGTCGCGGTGTCGGCGATTGCGGCGAGATTGGCGAATGGCATTGGACCGGCAAGGATTTCAAGTTGACCGGCTATTGGAACAAATCCGATTGCGACGGCAAAGTGTTTGACACCGACACGCGCAACGTGAAATGGCGCGTTTACCCGTTCCGCAAGTGATGCGCTCTACTTGCGCACCACCAGCCGCTTGAAATGCCCCTGCGCCTGCAGCCAAGCGAGCAACATAAACCCTGGAATGGCCGATAGCGCGCAGATGGCGAAGAACCAGACCCACCCCGTCGCTTCCGCGACAAAGCCCGCGCTCGACGAGAGGTAGGTGCGCCCGATTGCCGCGAACGCCGTCAGCAGTGCGTATTGCGTCGCCGTGTGCAGCGGGTTGCGGCAGAGTGCGGAGAGGTAGGCGACGAAGATCACCGTGCCGATCGCGCTGGTGAAATTCTCGACCGTGATGGCGAAGCTGAGCCACCCGATATTGTGCCCAACGACAGCCTGCCAGGAGAAGGCCAGATTGGCGGCGGCCTGCAGCAGTCCGCCGATCCAGAGGCTGGCCGAAAGCGGCAGCGCGCGCGCGACATATCCGCCGGCGAATCCGCCGAGAAGCGTCGCGACGAATCCGAGACCCTTGATGATGGTGGCGTATTCGTCGCGCGTGAAGCCAAGTTTGACGGCGAACGGTCCGGTCATCACGCCGGCGAGCGCGTCGGTGAGCTTGAAAAAAACGACAAAGGCGAGAACGACCACAGCCATGCGTGGCCCGTCGTGCAGGAAAAAGTCGGCGAATGCGCCGATGATCGTGTGACTGAGCCGCTTGAGCGCGGGCTCCTGGTGTTGCGTGGCATCGGCGCGGGTGGACTTCGCGGGCTCGGTGGCGAACAAGGTCGTCAGCACGCCGACGATCACCAGTGCGCCCATCACCGCATAACTCGCGGCCCATCCGCCCTGGCGGCTGAATCCGAAATGCTGGAAGGCTGTGACCAGGAACAGCGCGCCCGCGCTCGACACCAGCATCGCGAGGCGATACGCGGCGACGTAGGAGGCCGCACCCGCGGCCTGCTCGTTCTCGGGCAGGCTCTCGACGCGGAAGGCGTCGATGACGATGTCTTGCGTTGCCGACGCGGCGGCGACCATCACGGCGCCGAGCGCGACCATCGCCGGCGCGGCCACCGGATTGTTGGCGCCGAGCAGCACGATGGCGGCCATCAGGACCAATTGCGTCAGCAGCAGCCAGCCGCGCCGGCGGCCGAGCCAGCGCCCGATGATCGGCACATCGAAGGCATCGACGATCGGGGCCCAGAGGAACTTGATGGTGTAGGGCGTGCCGACCATGGCGAACAGGCCGATAGTCTTGAGGTCGACACCCACCTCCGCCATCCAGAACAGAAGCGTCGAGCCGGAAAGCGCCAGCGGCAGGCCGGAGGAGAAGCCGAGGAAGAAGATGGTCAATACGCGCGGCTGGAAATAAACCGCCAGCGCGTCGAGGCGGGAGGGCTGCGCTTCGTCCGGTGCGGTCATTCTATTTCCCCGTCATTCCGGGGCGCGGCAACAGGCTTCCGCCTCCCCCAGCGTGCCCGGAATAACTGCGCAGGCATTCACCCCGCCGCCCCGAGTTTGCCGATCGGCGCCGGGATCACCTCGGCGCTGCCACCGTCGGCTTCGAGTTCCACGTCCTTGATCTTCTCGCCGCGGCCGATGATCTTGTCGGCGGAAATCTTGATCTGCTCGATGTCCTTGCTGGTCTGGCCGAAGTGCTTGTCCAGGTTCTCCACCCGGTCGCGCAGCCGGATGACGTCGGCGACCAGGAGCCCGACCTCGGCTTGGATCTTGTCGGCGGCCTCGCGCATCGCCGAATCCTTCCGGATCTGCTGGATCACCTGGATCGCCAGCATCAGCAGCGATGGCGACACGATGATGACCTTGGCGCGATAGGCCTTCTGGAAGACGTCGTCGAAGCCGTCATAGAGCTCGGCGTAGATCGACTCCGACGGCACGAACATCAGCGCCATGTCCTGGGTCTCGCCGGGGATCAGGTATTTGCTGGCGATGTCGGTGACGTGCTTGCCGACATCGGTCCGCACCCGCGCCGTCGCGAGCTTCTTGTCTTCGTCGGTTTCCGCTTCGCGGAACGCGGTTACCGCCTCAAGTGGAAACTTGGCGTCGACCACCAGCGCTGGGCTGTTGGGCAGATAGATGCAGCAATCCGGCCGCGATTTGTTGGAGAGCGTTGCCTGGAATTCGTAGCAGTCCTTGGGCAGGCCGTCCTGGATGATGATCTCCATGCGGCTCTGGCCGAAGGCGCCACGGCTCTGCTTGCTGCCCAGCACCTGTTGCAGCGTGGTCACCTGCGTCGCCAGCTCGCCAATGTTCTTCTGCGCGCTGTCGATCACCGCCAGCCGTGCGTGCAACTGCTGCAGGTGCTCGGTGGTGTGCTTGGTCGAGGTCTTCATCGACTCGCCGAGGTTCTGGGTCACCGCGTCGAGCCGCTGGTTCACCCCCTGCTGAAGCTGGGTGTGGGCGTTGGCCAGCATCTCGCCCATGGCCTGCATGCGCGCGTTGAGCTCGGCGATGCGCTGCTCGGCGGCCGGGTCGGTGATCGGCGGCTTCGGTCGCAGCAGCAGCACGATGATGACGGCGACACCGGCGGCGATCACCAGCGCGAGGATGAGGAGAGCGGTTTCCGGCATGGCCTGACGCTTCTAGCCTGATTCGGGCGGCGCGAACGAAGAGCGAACGGTAGGGCCGTCCGCCGGCCGGCTCAAGGGCGATTTGTTTGCCGCCGTCATTCCGGGTTCGCGACCTGACGGTCGCGTCCCGGAATGACGGAATGGGTAGTTCCATTGACCCCCGCCCGCCGACCCCTTACATCGCCTGCCATGGCCATTCGCGACATTCTCATCCTCCCGGACCCGAAACTGCGGTTGAAGTGCGAGCCGGTGGCGACGATCGACGCCGACGTGCGCGCGCTCGTCGACGACATGTTCGAGACAATGTACGAGGCGCCCGGCATCGGGCTCGCCGCCATCCAGATCGGCATCGCGCGGCGCATCGTCACCATGGACCTTGCCAAGAAGGACGATCCCAAGGAGCCGCAGGTGTTCATCAACCCGGAGGTCACCTGGTCCTCCGAGGACAAGTCCACCTACGAGGAAGGCTGCCTGTCGATCCCCGAATATTACGAGGAGGTCGAGCGGCCGGCGGCGGTGAAGGTCAAATACATGGACCTCGACGGCAAGACGCACGAGATCGAGGCGGATGGCCTGCTCGCCACCTGCCTGCAGCATGAGATCGACCACTTGAACGGCGTGCTCTTCATCGACCACATCTCCAAGCTCAAGCGCGATAGGGTGACGAAGAAGTTCCAGAAGGCGCTCAAGCGCGGCGAAACCACCCGCGCCGCCTACACGGAAGACACCCCCGAGCACCGGATCGGATAAGGTCGCGCCCGCGCGAACATCTCGGGGCTTAAGCATGCCGCTCCGCCTCATCTTCATGGGCACGCCCGATTTTGCGGTGCCGACGCTGATTGAGCTCGCTTCGCGCGGGCACGAGATCGTTGGCGTTTATACCCGCGGCGCCCAAGCCCGCCGGCCGCCGCGGGCTGGAGCTTAAGCCGACGCCGGTCGAGCGCGAGGCGCGGGCGTTGGGCCTGAACGTGCTCACGCCCAAGACGCTGAGGACTGAGGACGCGCAAGATCAATTCCGCGCGGTTGAAGCCGATGCCGCGGTGGTGATCGCCTATGGCCTGATCCTGCCGAAGGCCATTCTTGAAGCGCCGAAGCTTGGCTGCTTCAACGTGCACGCCTCGCTCTTGCCGCGCTGGCGCGGCGCCGCGCCCATCAATCGCGCGGTGATGGCGGGCGATGCGGAATCCGGCGTCACCATCATGAAGATGGACGAAGGCCTGGACACCGGCGCCATGGCGATGGTCGAGCGTATGGCGATTGCGCCTGACATGATTGCCGGCGAATTGCATGACAAGCTCGCGCCGCTCGGCGCCGACCTGATGGCGCGCGCTTTGTCGGCGTTGGAGCGTGGCTCGCTCGCGCTGACGCCGCAGCCGGACGAGGGCGTCACCTACGCCGAAAAGATTTCCAAGGACGAGACCCGTATCGATTGGGCGAGGTCCTGGCAGGACGTGCACAACCACATCCGCGGGCTGTCACCATTTCCCGGCGCCTGGTTCGAATTGGACGCCGTGCGCATCAAGGTCTTGCGTTCGACGCGCGGGGAAGGATCGGGCGCGCCGGGCACCGCGCTCGACGATAAGCTCACCATCGCCTGCGGCGACGGCGCGGTGCGGCTTGTTCAGGTGCAGCGTGCCGGCGGAAAGCCGATGGCAGCGGAGGAGTTCTTGCGCGGGACGAAGGTAGGGAAGGGCGCGCGCGTCGCGTAGACTTTACGCGGGGTGGAAGCCCGCCCAGTGGTGCCGCCGCGCTTCGACGAATTCGGCGAGGTCGGCGTCGGTCACCTTCACGAGGTCGCTGTGGCCGAAGCCTTTCGAATAATCGACCGCCGCGACGATCTCGGGCGTCAGCCGCAGCGTCGGCACCGCGGTCGGGTCGGGGCGAGGCATCACTTTGTATTCTGGATAGCGAGCCAGAATAAGTTCGGCGGCGTGGTCGCGCTCGCCTGTGTCTGTGACCTCTTCGGCGCGTGCGGCGATCGACAGGCCCTTGATCTGCAACGGCTGCGGCACGTCTTTCGCAATGGCCAACGATACCCGTGGGTCGCGCAAGATGTTGGTGTATTTCTGCGTGTTGCGCGCGATCTGGCAGTAAACGATCAGCCCGTCATTGGCGTAGCTCACGACGGTCGCCTGCGGCCAGCCGTCCTCGCGGTTGGTGGCGACGGTCATGATCCGGTGCCGGTCGAGCAGCTCCACGATCTGCCGTTTGAATTCCTGCTTCATGGCCTTAAAACCCCGCTTGTTCCCTCCTGTATAGGGGGCCGGCCCCGGGGCGGATTTGAGGTGAATCAATCGTGCCGCGCTACAAGCTGACCATCGAATACGACGGCGCGCCGTTTTCCGGCTGGCAGATCCAGGCCACGGAGACGACTGTGCAGGGCGTGCTTACCGCCGCGGTGGCAGCCTTTGCCGGCGAGAGCACGCTGGTGCAGGGCGCCGGACGCACCGATGCCGGCGTGCACGCGCGCGGCCAGGTGGCGCATATCGATCTCGCCAAGGATTGGGACACGGATACCGTGCGCGACGCGCTCAATGCGCATCTGCGCCCGCATCCCGTTGCCGTCCTTGCAGCCGAACGCGTTCCTGACGACTTCAACGCCCGGACGTCGGCGGTGAAGCGTCATTACCTCTATCGCATCGTCAACCGCCGGCCCGATCTGGCGCTCGATGCCGGCCGTGCCTGGCGGGTGCCGCGCCCGCTTGATGTCGCCGCCATGCACGGAGCCGCGCAGCGCTTGATCGGCAAGCACGATTTCACCACCTTCCGCGCCGCCGAATGCCAGGCCAAGTCGCCGGTCAAGACGCTCGACCAGCTCGACGTCATCCGCGACGGGCGACGAGGTGCACGTCATCGCCTCGGCGCGCTCGTTCCTGCATCATCAGGTGCGTTCGATAGTCGGCTCGCTGGCGCTGGTCGGCGACGCTAAGTGGAGCGCCGATGATCTCGAACGCGCCTTGCACGCTCGCGACCGCAGGGCGCGCGGCGACGGCTTATCAAGATCCGGAGTGGAAGGACTTCTGATCGCTTCGGGCGGGCGGCGGCGCTACTCCGCCGCCGCCACCCGCAGCACGCGCCATTGCGCAAGCAGGGCGCGTAGCGCCGCGGGCTTTACCGGCTTGTGCAGCACCTGAACATTCTGCGCGCGCGCCTGTTCGCGCACTGCCGGCGAGCGGTCGGCGGTGATCAGGATTGCCGGCAGCTCGCCGCACACCTTGCGCAGCGCCACGATTGCGTCGATGCCGTTGCCGCGGTCGAGATGGTAGTCGATCAGGAGGCCGTTCGGCATCGCCGGGCCGCTCGCGACCGTCGCCAGCGCAGCGGCGAGATCGGGCGCGGTAACGACGTCGCAGCCCCAGCCGCGCAGCAGCGTCTCCATGCCGTCGAGCACCGCCGGCTCGTTGTCGATGCACAGCGCGATGGTGCCGGCGAGTTGGCCGGGGTCGACGTGGGACTCTTCGCGCGCCGGCAGCGCGACAGGCACCGCGCGCGATAGCGGCACGCTCACCGCGAAATGCGAGCCGCGCCCGGGCGTCGAGTTGAGCTCGACCGCACAGCCGAGCACGCGCGCTACGCGCTCGACGATCGACAGTCCGAGCCCCAGGCCCCGCGCGATGCGCGCACCCTGGTCGAGCCGCCGGAACTCGATGAAGATGTCGCGCTGCTTTTCCGCCGGAATGCCGAGGCCGGTGTCGTAGACGTCGATGCGCAAAGTGTCGCCGCGCCGCCGGCAGCCCACCAGCACGCGGCCGTGCGGCGTGTACTTGATGGCGTTGGAGACGAGGTTCTGGATCAGCCGGCGCAACAGCCGGCGGTCGGAACGCACCACCGCTGCGCACGGCATGAAGGTCAGCTCCAGCCGCTTGCTTACCGCCAGCGGCGTAAACTCCACCGCGATCTGCCGCATCAGATCGTCGATGTGGAAGCTGGTGAATTCCGGCCGCAGCACGCCGGTGTCGAGCCGCGAGATGTCGAGCAGCGCGCCGAAGATCTCCTCCACCGACTCTAACGAAGCGTCGATGTTGTCGATCAGCGGGCGGTTCGCCGCGTCGCGCTGGCGCTCGGTCAGGCTGGTGACATAGAGCCGCGCCGCGTTCAGGGGCTGCAGGATGTCGTGACTGGCGGCGGCCAGGAACTTGGTCTTGGAGATGTTGGCGGCATCCGCCTCACCCTTGGCGCGGGCGAGCGCCGCGTTCAGCCGGGTCAGCTCTTCGGTGCGCTCCTGCACACGCCGCTCAAGCGTCTCGTTGGAGCGCTCCAGCGCCTCGGCCGCTTCGACGCTGGCCGTGATGTCGGTGAAGGTAGTGACGATGCCGCCGTCCGGCATGCGGTTGGCGCGCACTTCGATGGCGACGCCCGGCTCCGCGAAGCGTTCGCGGAACGGCTCGTTGCTCGACAGGTAGCGCTCGAGCTGCTGGTGCACGAACTCGTCGAGCCGGTCGGGCGGCACCTCGCTGCGCCGCGCGTTGTAGCGCAGCATGTCGGGCAGCTCGATGCCGACCCGGATCAGGCTCGGCGGCAGGTCGAGGATGTCGCCGAATTGCCGGTTCCAGCAGATGAGCTGCTGATCCTTGTCGAACACGGCGATGCCCTGGCGCACGTGGTCGAGCGCGGTCTGCAGGATCTCGCGGTTGTACTGGATGGCGGCGTTGGCGTCGTCGAGCAGCTTCAGCGCCGCCTTGGTCGACACCGTGCGCTTGCGCAACAAGAGCGACAGCACCAGGCGCGAGGAGGCGGCGCCGATGGCGGAGGCGAGAATGTGCTCGGCGTAGCGCATCAACCGGAAATCGGCTTCGTCGCCGGGCTCCAGGCTGATGCGGTTCGCTGCCGCGAAACTTTCGAAGGCGGCGCGGGTGCGCGTGTCGCCGAGATAGCGCGCAATCGTCTGGGTCAGCTCCGCCACCGTCACCGACGAGCGCCACAGCCGGAAGCTCGGCGCGATCGGTGCAAGTTCGCTGGGCACGAACAGATTGGCCTGCAGGCGTTCGATCGGCGAGGGTGCGCGCCGCAGCGAAAAGCCGACATAAGCGAGGACGTTGACGGCGAGGCTCCACACCACGCCGTGCACCAGCGGTGACATATCGAGCCCGAACAGGTGCTGCGGCCGCAGCAGCGCGATGCCCCAGGGGCCGTCCTTGAGGACGTGCTCGCCGATGAAGCCGATGTCGGCGAAACTCGGCAGCAGCAGCGTGTAACCCCACACTAGGATGCCGGAGGTCATGCCGGCGATGGCGCCGGCGGCGGTGCCGCGTCGCCAGAACAGGCCGCCGAAGAAGGCCGGCGCCAGTTGCGCGATCGCCGCGAACGACAGCAGGCCGATGGCCGCGAGCTGCGTCTCGCCCGCCGAGCGGTAATACATGTAGGCGAGCGCGACGATGGCGAAGATCGCGATCCGGCGCACCACCAGAAGCAACGAGCCCACGTTCTCGCGTCCGCTGATCAGCGCCTCGCGCCGCTGCAGCACCAGCGGCACGACGATGTCGTTCGACACCATGATCGACAGCGCCACCGATTCCACGATCACCATGGCGGTTGCCGCCGACAGGCCGCCGACGAAGGCGGCAATGGTGAGAATGCTGGAGCCCGCCTGCAGCGGCAGCGCCAGCACGTACATGTCGCTGTCGAGCGTGCCGGGCGGGAACGTGAGCAGGCCGGCAAGCGCGATCGGGACCACAAACAGGTTGATGAGCACGAGATAAAGCGGGAACAGCCAGGCCGCGCGCCTGATCTCGCTCTCGGCGTGGTTCTCCACCACCGCCACGTGGAACTGGCGCGGCAACATGATGATGGCGATGAACGACAACAGCGTGGTGGCAAGGAAGGTGTCCAGCGGCGGGCTACGGCTGAAGATCGCCGCCGTCGGCGGATGCGCCTGGGCCATCTCCATGAGCGCGCTAGGTCCGCCGAACATCCAGAAAGTCACGAAGAAGCCGACCGCCAGGAAGGCGACGAGCTTGACGATCGACTCGGTGGCGATCGCCAGCATCAGCCCGTCCTGGTGCTCGGTGGCGTCGATGTGGCGGGTGCCGAACAGAACCGCAAACATCGCCATCGCCGCCGCCGCGAACAGCGCGATGTCGCCGAACACCGGTTGCGGCGCGTTGGCGTTGGTGTGGGCCTGCGCCAGGATGGTCTCCAGCGACGCCGACACGGCTTTCAGCTGCAGCGCGATGTAGGGAACAGTGCCGATGATGGCGATCAGCGCCACCGTCGCCGCCACCGCCTGATGCTTGCCGTAGCGCGCGGCGATGAAGTCGGCGATCGAGGTGATGTTCTGCGCCTTGGCGAGCCGTACGATGCGCACGATCAGCGGCGAGAACAGGCCGATCATCAGCATCGGCCCGATATAGATGGTGAGGAACTCGTAGCCGGTGCGCGAGGCCGAGCCGACCGAACCGAAGAACGTCCACGAGGTGCAGTAGATCGCCAGCGACAGCGGGTAGATCAAAAGCCGCGTGCGGCCCTCGCCCCCGAAACGGCGCAGGCGGTCCCCGTAGCTCGCCACCAGGAACAGAAGGCCGATGTAAACAAGGGCCACCGCGATGACGACCCAGCCGTGCAGCATTCAGCGCTCCGCCCCCGGGCCCCCGCGCCCGTTTTTCAAGGCTCCAACAACCGCTTACGGGACCACAGAATGGTTGAGAGGTCCATCGCCGGGTTGCGCTCGGCGGGCATAATTCTACGCACCAGCGCTGTAATTTGCGTAGTGGCGAGCTGGTGCGCTCCGCCCCGCTGCAAGAAAATCGATGCATTCCCTACCGGGATAATGATGCGCCACCCCCTGCTACCGTGCAAACCATTGATTGAACTTATCTTTTTAACCCGTTGCCAGGAAATCCGGCTGCATCCTCGGCGCCATCAACCGACTTGCCGTCGTTGAAGGAAGTGCGGAAATGCGGACGACAGCCCCGATCCGAAACGTGTTCGTCATCGATGACGACTCCGCGATGCGCGAGGCGCTGGCGGTGGTCGTCACGCTGGCCGGCTACCGGGTCAGCCTTTTCCCCGATGCGGAATCCTTCCTTGCCGCAGTGCCGATGAAGGCGCCGGCCGCGCTGCTCATCGATGTGCACCTGCCGCGGCTTTCCGGCCTTGACCTGCTCGCGCACCTCGATGCCGGGCGCTACGGCGCGCCCATCGTGATGATCTCAGGCGATGCCGACGTCGCTCACGCGGTCGAGGCGGTCAAGCGCGGCGCTTTCGACTACATGGTCAAGCCGCTCGACGGCCGTCGTCTGGTGGAGCGCATCGGCAGCGCCATCGCCGGCTTCGAGCGACGCCAGAGCGCCGGCTGCTTCCCCGGCGAGGCGGCGCTGACGCCGCGCGAGCACGAGGTGCTCGACGCCATCGCCGGCGGCGCCTCCAACAAGGAAGTCGGCCGCAGGCTCGGCATCAGCCCGCGTACGGTCGAGGTTCACCGTGCCCGCATCATGAAGAAGGTCGGCGCTCGCAACGCCGCCGACCTGGTGCGCATCGTGCTCCACGGTACGGATGATGATCACAATGGTCCCGCCGGTCCCGCGCCCGAGATGGTGGCGTAAGCGACATCGCCATTCTGGGGTGCACGGCACCAGCGGTCCGCTTCCGACATTTGCATGCCGTTGCCGCAAACTCCCGAGCAAATGTCGGAAGCAAAGGACCACTCGTAATTGTCAAATTCGCTCCACTACCGCGCGTGGGTGCTCACGCGGCTCACCGGCAGCGGCACGTTCTCTGTCGGTAGTTCCGCCGTCAGTTGCGCGCCCTCACGCGCAAGCGCCGCATAGGCGTTGGCGAGGCCGTAGCCGAACAGAGGGTCGCGGCCCTTCGGTCCGAGATCCTTTGCACTCTCTTGCATGAGACGGCGCAGCCTGGTGGGCGTCAGCTTACCGTCGCGTTGGATAAGCAGCGCGGCCACGCCGCTCACTTCCGCCGCCGAATAGGAGGTGCCCGACGACACCTCGATACGGCCGCCCGGGAGCGCCACCAGAATATCCTTGCCCGGCGCGGCGAGCGCGATCTGCCGCCCGCGGTTCGACTGTTCCAGGAGATGGTCGTCGGGGTCCGTCGCCGAGACCGCGATGACTTCGGGGTCGGCGGCCGGGTAGAGCGGCGGCGATTTCGGCCCGGCGTTGCCGGCGGCGGCGATCAGCACGATGCCTTTGCGGTTTGCCACCTGCAGCGCGCGGCTCAATGCCGGATCGGGCGGGCCGGCAAAGCTCATGTTGATAATGCGCGCGTGGTGCTGCACCGCCCAGTCGAGACCCCTGAGGATATTGAAAGTGCTGCCTTGGGCGCCGCCTTGGGCGTCGGGATCGAAGGCGCGCACGGCCAGGATCTGGGCGCCGGGAGCCGCGCCCGTCAGCATGCCATGTCCCGCGATGAGGACAGCGATCGACGTGCCATGGGCGTGCGCCTTGCGCGGGCTCGTCAGCGTGTCGAAATGGCCAGCGATGGAGCCGGCAAGCTCCGGGCTCGCAAGGTCGACGGCCGAATCGATCACGGCCACCCGCACGTCCTTGCCGGTCGCGATGGTGTGCGCTTGCGGCAGATGCAGCTTGGCGAGCGCGTATTGCGCGCTACGGCCTTCATTGCCGGCTTCCGGCGCGCTCTGCTGCATTTTGTAGAGGTAGTTCGGCTGTGCGCTCGCCACCAGGCGGTCGCGTTCGAGCGCGCGGATGACGGACGCGACCGAGCGCCGGTCCGGAATACGCCAGCGGAAGAAAGTGGTGCCGGTCAGCGCGAAGCGGTGCGACTCGATGCGCTGTAGCCGGAAGCGGCGCTGCAGCGCCGTAATCTGCCGCGCGGTCGCCCTGTTGGACACTTCGATCACGACTTCATCCGGAACGAGGCGCGTCTCGCCCGCGGGCGGCGCGCCGCTCGGGCCCCGCCGGGTCGTGCGCTGCGGCGGCGACTGCCGATGCCGCAAATGCCGTCGCACGTGGCGGTGATCGACCGGTTCGTCGATCGTGCCATTATCGATGAAGTGGCCACCGCCGGGCCGCGGCTGGTCCTTCGGCAGCGACTGGATGATCGTGCCGATGGCGATGCCGATGCCGATCGCGGTGCCGGCGTCGAGCCCGCCACCGTCGTGATGGCCGCCATCGCCGCCGCGATGCGGACGGCCGCGGTTCGGGCTGCTATGCGTCGGCGGCGCCGTGTGACGAGGCGTGATCGTGCGGTGCGTATAGTCGCCACGCTTGTAATAATTGTATTTCTGCGCGGACGCACCCGGTGCCACAGCAAAATTCAGCGCCGCGACACCGGCGAGCAGCAGCAGGGCCTTGCGATGCACGGACATGATGCGATCCTCCGCGTCACTTCTGCGTCACTTCTGCCTCACTTGGTTGCTGCGATGAAGCCGACGACTTTGTCCGCCTGCAGCGTCTTGATCAGCTTGTCGCGCTCCGCCTGCGGCAGCGAAGCGTCGGCGATGCGCATCCGGTAGAGCCCGCCAGGCATGGGGCCGGCGACGATGCTGAGCTTGTGGCTTTCCAGAAACTTGGTGATATCGGCCGCGCTCGCCGTCGGCGCGAAGCGGATCAGCGCGTGGGCGCCGGGCGCCTGTGCCGTTACAGGTGCCGAAGCGGTCTGATAATGGCCCGGTGTCGGCTGGTTGAACACCACGCTGGCGATCAGCCCCGCCTGCAACAGGATCGCGACCGCGGCAACCGACGCCGACAGCGCCAGCGTGCGCGGGCTCAAGCCGGCGAAGAATTCCGATATCCGCGCGCCGAGATTGAACGTGCGCGCCGCGCGCTTGGGCTCGGCGTCGATCTGGCGCATGAGCTTGTCGAGCGCGCGCGTCGAGGGCGCGCCCAGGGTCTCGTTGAGGTGGATGGTCTCGCCGAGTTCCTCGCGCACCAGCTCGTAGCGGCGGGCGAGTTCCGGATTGCGTTGAAGCGCTTCTTCCACGCGTTCAGCCTCGCGCCGGGTGAGCGTGCCCGCCGCGTGCCAGGGCAGAAGCTCCTCGATCTCGTCGGGCGCGGGCGCCTGCTTATCGGTCGCGTTCATGGCCAACCTCGATCCACTCCTTGCTCCTTCAGGAGCTCAGACAGTTTCTTGCGCGCATAGAACATGCGCGTCTTTACCGTCGCCGCCGGGATGCCGACGATACCCGCCACTTCCTCTACCGATTTCTCGTGGTAGTAGACGAGGTCGATGACTTCCCGGTGCTCGGCGCTGAGCGCGTTCAAGCATTCCCGCAAGAGAGCGCCTTTGTCCTTCTTGGCGAGAGACGTTTCGGGATCGTCAGCCTGATCCTCGATCTGCTCCGCCATGCCTTCGTCTAGTTCCGCTTCGCTGCGCTTTCTGAGCTGCGACAGCGCCTTGAAGCGGGCGATACTCAACATCCAGGTGGAGACCTGAGAGCGCCCCTCGAACTTGCCGGCGCTACGCCAGATTTCGAGAAACACCTCGCTGATCATGTCCTCCGCGGTCGCCTCGTTGCGCGTCAGCCGCAGGATGAAGCGGTAGACCCGCACGTGATGACGCGCGTACAGCACCTGCATGGCGAGCCGGTCGCCGCCGGCGATCCGTGCGATCAACACCTCATCTGAAGCCGTTTGCATCGCAGGCCGATCGGTTCGCTCGATAGTAGGACGTTGGCTGCGGCGCCGAAGTTCAAACAGATTCGAAGAAATATTACGCGGAATTGCCTCATCCGTCGCCGTTTGTGGTCCCAGGTTGCCCCTAACCGGCACCGCGGGCAAGCCACGGCGGGATTTTGGGTATCCTGGGTTCCCTTTTTGCTTACCGGGCGCGGGCAGCGCCTGTGCGTCTCCCGTGCCGCGCCCGGAAAGCGGGCAGGGAGGGACAAGACGGGTGGCGGAAATTGTTGAACCCATCCCGGGCCGGCCGCGACGCATGGGTATCCGGACGTCACAAGAGCGTCCTCAAAGCCCAGGAGACATCCCCATGACCCGCAACATGACCCAGAACACGATCCGCAAGCTCGTCCTCGCCCTCGGTGCGTCCGCTGTCATCGGTGCCGCCGCCCTCTCGCCCACCGCCGCTTCCGCCCACGGCTGGCATCATCACGGCTGGCACCATGGCTGGCATCATGGCTGGCATCACGGTTTCCGCGTCGGCTTCTACGCGCCGCGCTACTATGGCGATTGCTACACCGTCCGCCGCGTGGTGTGGACCAGGTGGGGCAAGCGTATCCGCCGCGTGGAGGTCTGCGACTGATCGGGCCTCTGCGTGCCGACCCGGACAGCCCCGGCGCCGCGATCCGCGCGCCGGGGTTTTCCGTTTGAGGGGGGCACCTTTCCCCGCCAGCGGGGAGCGGATCACCCGCCCCGTTGTTGCCCCATTTCACGCCATTTGCGTCGTTTACCGCCGACCGGCGGCACTATCGCGCGGCCTCGGGAGTTCTGCTAGGTCACTCCACGCGCTCTCGGTCGAAGGCGCGCGGTTTCGAGGATGGTGTCGCTCAGAACGTTTCCAGGCGAAGGGGGAACCGGTTCGCCGCCCGGAAACGCGAAAACGCCTAAAGCGACCCCTCGCGCCGACCCGGAGGACGAATGCTCAAGTGGCTGCGCGCGGTGGCGCGATTTTTCCAGGACAAGATCGGCTGGAACCGGATCGGTGTGGCGCTCAGTCTCACCATCATCGGCATCGCGGTTGCGGTGCTCTATCACATGTTGCGCGGCATCGACGTCGACCAGGTGGTGCACGCGCTCAAGGCGACCCGGCCGCACCAGATCGCCTTCGCCGCCCTGTTCGTCTCCGGCGCCTATTTCACGCTCACCTTCTATGACTGGTTCGCGCTGCGCACCATCGGCCGCAGCGAGATCCCGTATCGCATCGCCGCGCTCTCCGGCTTCACCAGCTACGCCGTCGGTCACAACATCGGCGCCACCGTCTTCACCGGCGGTGCGGTGCGCTACCGCATCTATTCGCACTACGGGCTGGACGCGGTGGAGGTGGCCAAGATCTGCTTTGTCGCCGGCCTCACCTTCTGGCTCGGCAACGCCACGGTGCTGGGCATCAGCGCTTCGCTCGACCCGCACGCGGCCGGGCCCATCACCCGGCTGCCCGACATCGTCAACCGCGGCATCGCGCTCGTCATCCTGACGGTGCTGCTCTCCTATATCGCCTGGGTGTGGAGCGCGGCGCGCCGGCTCGGCAAGGGCGGTTGGACGGTGCGGTTGCCGAACGGCCCGTCCACGCTCGTGCAGATCGTCATCGGCCTGTTTGATCTCGGCTTCTGCACCATGGCCATGTGGATGCTGCTGCCGAACGAGCCGAATATCGGCTTCGTCACCCTTATGGTCGTGTTCGTGTCGGCGACGCTGCTCGGCTTCGCCAGCCATGCGCCCGGGGGCCTGGGCGTGTTCGATGCCGCCATGCTGGTGGCGCTGTGGCAGTTCAACAAGGAAGACCTGCTGGCCGGGCTGCTTCTGTTCCGGCTGCTTTATTACCTTTGCCCCTTCGTGGTGGCGCTCGTCGTCCTCGGGATCCGAGAGGCCTGGCTCGGCACGCGCCGCGCCTCGGCCTTGCCGGAGCCGCCGCCGGCGCGGATAGTCAGTGTCACGCAGCCGATCCGCACCGCGATCGAGCCCGAGAAGACTGACGCCGATTGACCATGGCGAGCGACAACAAGGCGACCGACTTTCCAGTCCGCGCCGGCTTCATAGGCCGTTTGCGAGAGGCCGGGCGGGTCTTGCGCGGCGCCGGGCCGAGCGTCGGGCCGGGCGGCGGCGCTGCCGCCCGCGGCACCACCGGCCATCCGGCCGCCCGCCTGATCGAATCGCTGATCGCCGGCCTGCCGGGTCCGGCCATCGTGCTCGACCGCGATGGCTGCGTCATCGCCTTCAACCAAGCCGCGCTCGGGCTCGCCCCCGCCATGCGGCGCGGCGATCCCGCGCTCATCAGCCTGCGCATGCCGGAGCTGGTCAATGCCATCCGCCGCGCCAGTCGGCGGCGCGAGCCGCAGCGGGTGGAATTCTTCGAGCGCGTGCCGCGCGACCGCTGGTACGAGGCGTTCGTGCGGCCGGTGCGACTGGCGGCCGGTGAGGGCGTGCCCTCCGACCTCTTGCTCCTGACCTTCAACGACCTTACGCCGCTGCGTCGGGTCGAGGAGATGCGCGCCGACTTCGTCGCCAATGCCAGTCACGAACTGCGCACGCCGCTCGCCTCGCTGCTCGGCTTCATCGAGACCCTGCAGGGCCGCGCCAAGGATGACGCGGATGCGCGCGAGAAGTTCCTCGCCATCATGCAGACGCAGGCCACCCGCATGGCGCGGTTGATCGACGACCTGTTGTCGCTTTCGCGGATCGAGCTCAACGCCCATCTGCAGCCCTCGACGCCGATCGAGCTCGCTTCCATCGTGCGCCAGGTGGTCGACGGCCTGCAGATGCTGGCGCGCGACCGTGAGGTGGAGGTCAAGGTTTCGCTGCCGTCCGAGCCGCTCACAATCTTGGGCGAGCGCGACGAACTGATCCGCGCGCTCGAGAACCTGGTGGAGAACGCCCTCAAATACGGCGCCGCGGGAAAACGTGTCGATGTGACGCTCAGCCCTGGTCAGACCCGCGCCGGCCTCGGCGAGGCGCGGCTGACCGTGCGCGACTATGGTCCCGGCATCCCGCCGGAGCATCTGCCGCGCCTGACCGAGCGCTTCTATCGCGTCGACATCGCCGACAGCCGCCAGCAGGGCGGTACCGGATTGGGGCTGGCGCTGGTCAAGCACATCCTCAACCGTCACGGCGGCAGGCTCACCATCGACAGCACCCCGGGCCAGGGCGCGAGCTTCTGCATGCACGTGCCCCTGTCCACCGGCCGGATTGCCCCGGAGCCGGAAATAGATGAAAAATCAGCTCCTTAGTCTGTCATCTAGCTGTCACGAAAGCTTTATAAAAGGGTGACACGCGGCGCTTAAGGCTGCCCGCGAACTTCGGGATAACCCTGAGCTGACGCAAACAAAGCCTCCGTCCGAAGTTCCTTGGAGCGCGTCTCAGAGCAACAGCGGTCGCCCGGCCAACGGGCAACCGAGGCGGATGTGACGGGGGCGAACACCCGCACGCGCCTTTGGCCGCAAACATGGATATGGAGAGAACCCGTGAAACATTGGACCGCATGGGCTGCAGCCGGCCTCGTCGCCGCCGCTGCCGCCATCGCTCCCGCGCACGCCGAAAACATCTCCGGCGCCGGCGCCACCTTCCCCTACCCGATCTACGCCAAGTGGGCGGACGCCTATAAGAAAGCAGACCGGTATCGGCCTGAACTACCAGTCGATCGGTTCCGGCGGCGGCATCAAGCAGATCCACGCCAAGACCGTGACCTTCGGCGCCTCCGACGCCCCGCGTCCGGGCAAGGAGCTCGACAAATACCAGCTCGTGCAGTTCCCGATGGTGATGGGCGGCATCGTGCCGGTCGTCAACGTCCCGGGCATCAAAGCCGGTGAGCTCGTCATCGACGGCCCGACGCTGGCCAAGATCTTCATGGGCGAGATCAAGAAGTGGAACGACGCGGCGCTGAAGAAGCTCAACCCCAACGCCAAGCTGCCGGACGCGGCGATCGCCGTCGTCCACCGCTCCGACGGGTCGGGCACCACCTTCAACTTCACCTACTACCTGTCGGACGTTTCCGCCGACTGGAAGTCGAAGGTCGGTAACAACACCTCGGTCGAGTGGCCGGTCGGCATCGGCGCCAAGGGCAACGAAGGCGTCGCCAACAACGTCGGCAACACCAAGAACTCGATCGGCTACGTCGAGTACGCTTACGCCCTGCAGAACAAGCTGACCTACACCAAGATGAAGAACAAGGACGGCGACGTCGTTGCTCCGACCTCGGCTGCCTTCCAGGCCGCCGCCGCGGGCGCCGATTGGAAGTCCAAGCCCGGCTTCGGCGTCATCCTGGCCAACCAGCCCGGCGCCAAGTCCTGGCCGATGACCACCGCCACCTGGATCCTGATGTACAAGCAGCCGAAGGATCCGAAGGCGTCGGCTCAGGCGCTCAAGTTCTTCGCCTGGTGCTACAAGAACGGCGGCAAGATGGCCGAGAGCCTGGACTACGTGCCGATGCCCCAGAAGGTCGTCGACGAGGTCGAGGCCACCTGGAAGGCCGAAATCAAGGCCGGCATGTAATCGCCTGACGCGAATTTGGGGGGCGCCCGCAAGGCGCCCCTCATCTTGTCCACCGCCGCGCACAGGGCGGCTTGTCATAAAGCGTTTTGGCCGCTTGAAATGGCCCTCCCGAACCCGAGCCGCAGGGAGCGCCTCAATGCCCACCTCACCGGAGGCGAACCCGTGGTCGATGTCGCGTTGGATAGTGGGGCCATCCCGGTGACCCAGGCGCCAGACCGAGCCAAAACCCTGCAGCGCCTGCGGCTGAGCGACGCCGTCTTCCGCTCCCTTACCCGTGCCGCCGCCATCGCCGTCCTCCTCATCCTCGGCGGCATCATTATTTCGCTGATCCGCGGCGCCTGGCCGGCGCTGCATCATTTCGGCTTCGGCTTCCTGATCACCGAGAGCTGGAACCCGGTCACCAACAAGTTCGGCGCCATTGCGCCCATCTACGGCACCGTCGTCACCTCGATCATCGCCATGGTGATCGCCGTGCCGGTCGGGCTGTTCATCTCGCTCTTTCTCACCGAACTGTGCCCCATGTGGCTGCGCCGCCCCATCGGCATCGCCATCGAACTGCTCGCCGGCATCCCCTCGATCATTTACGGTATCTGGGGCCTGTTCGTGTTCGCGCCCTTCCTGCAGAGCACGCTGCAACCCTTCCTGATCAACACCCTCGGCAACGTGCCGTTGATCGGCGATCTGTTCGCGGGCCCGCCCTACGGCATCGGCATTCTCACCGCCGGCCTCATCCTCGCCGTCATGGTGCTGCCGTTCATCACCTCGATTTCGCGCGACGTGTTTGACGCGGTGCCGCCGGTGCTGAAGGAGGCGGCTTACGGCGTCGGCTGCACGACCTGGGAAGTGGTGCGCTATGTGGTGCTGCCCTATACCCGCGTTGGCGTCATCGGCGGCGTTATGCTGGCGCTCGGCCGCGCGCTCGGCGAGACCATGGCGGTCACCTTCGTCATCGGTAATGCCCACCGTATCGCCACCTCCATTCTGGCGCCCGGCACCACCATCTCGGCCACCATCGCCAATGAATTCACCGAGGCGGTCGGCGACCTCTACACCTCCTCGCTGATCGCGCTCGGTCTCATTCTGTTCGTCATCACCTTCCTGGTGCTGGCTGCGGCGCGGCTGATGCTGATGCGCATCAACGCCAAGATCGGAGCCTGATCCGATGGCCACTCCGACAGTCGCCAACTCCTCGCTCTACGCCGCGCGCCGCCGCCGCAATCATGTCGCGGTGGGGCTCGCCGTCGGCGCCACCATCTTCGGCCTGCTGTGGCTGGTATTCATCCTGGCCGAACTTCTGTGGAAGGGTTTCAGCGGGCTCAACCTCGCCGTCTTCACCGAGATGACGCCGCCGCCCGGCTCCGCCGGCGGCCTGCTCAACCCCATCGCCGGCAGCGTGATCATGACGGCGATCGCGGTGGCGGTCGGCACGCCACTCGGCATCCTCGCCGGCACCTACATGGCCGAGTACGGCCGCTACGATAAGCTCACCATGGTGGTGCGCTTCATCAACGACATCTTGCTGAGTGCGCCCTCGATCGTCATCGGCCTGTTCATTTATGAGGTGATGGTCGCCCCGTTGGGGCACTTTTCCGGCTGGGCCGGCGCCCTCTCGCTGGCGGTGATCGTGGTGCCGGTGGTGGTGCGCACAACCGAGGACATGCTGACGCTCGTGCCCGATACCCTGCGCGAGGCGGGGGCCTCCATCGGCCTGCCGCGCTCGATGATGATCACCCGCGTCGCATATCCCGCCGCCCGCGCCGGCATGATCACCGGCGTGTTGCTCGCGGTCGCGCGCATTTCCGGCGAGACCGCGCCGTTGCTGTTCACCGCGCTCAATAACCAGTTCTGGAGCCTGGACATGAACGCGCCCTTGTCCAGCCTGCCGATCGTCATCTTCCAGTTCGCGCTCAGCCCCTACAAGGACTGGCAACAGCTCGCCTGGACGGGCGCGCTAATCATCACGTTGGCGGTGCTGGTGCTCAGCATCACCGCGCGCCTCCTCTCCTCACAGAGAAAATCGTCATGAGCGTAACAACAGCCGTTCCCACGCCGATCCCGGCCGCTAAACCGATTCCGGCCGACGCCGAAGGCCTGGTCGAGAAGGTTTCGGTGCGAAATCTCGACTTCTTCTACGGCGACAACCGCGCGCTGAAGGACATCAACGTTCCGCTGTACGAGAACAAGGTCACGGCCTTTATCGGCCCGTCCGGCTGCGGCAAGTCCACGCTCTTGCGCGTGCTCAACCGGATGTACGACCTCTATCCCAACCAGCGCGCGGTCGGGAACGTCACCCTCGACAGCGAGGACATCCTGGCACCACATCAGGACCTCAACCTGCTGCGCGCCAAGGTCGGCATGGTATTCCAGAAGCCGACGCCGTTCCCGATGTCGATCTACGAGAACATCGCTTTCGGCATCCGCCTCTACGAGAAGCTGCCGAAGGCCGAGCTCGACGACCGCGTGCAGCGCTGCCTGCAGCGCGCCGCGCTCTGGGACGAGGTCAAGGACAAGCTCAACGCCAACGGCCTGTCGTTGTCCGGCGGTCAGCAGCAGCGCCTGTGCATCGCCCGCACCGTGGCGGTGCGGCCGGAAGTCATCCTGTTCGACGAACCGTGCTCGGCGCTCGACCCGATCTCGACCGCCAAGATCGAGGAACTGATCGACGAACTGAAGAACGACTACACCATCGCGATCGTCACCCATAACATGCAGCAGGCCGCGCGCGTCTCCGACTACACCGCGTTCATGTACCTCGGCGAACTGGTCGAGTTCGACGAAACCACGCGCATCTTCACCAGCCCGAGCGACCGGCGCACCCAGGACTATATCACCGGCCGCTTCGGCTAACCGGGCTGGCCCCGTAGGGGCCGTCATGTTGGAAAGACGTAGAGGAATCCCCATATGACCGACCCGGATGACGTGAGGACGACCACCATGAGCGATCATACGAGCAAGGCGTTCGACAGCGACCTCCAGGATTTGTCCCGCATGGTCGCCGAAATGGGCGGTCTGGCCGAGAAGCAGGTCGCCGACGCCGTCGACGCGCTCGCTAAGCGCGACACGACGCTCGCCCAGCGTGTCACCGCGGCCGACGCCAACATCGACAACCTGCAGCGCGAGATCGAGGAGATGTCGGTGCTGACCATCGCCCGCCGCCAGCCGATGGCGGTCGATCTGCGCGAAGTGGTGGGTGCGCTTCGGCTCGCCAACGACCTCGAGCGTATCGGCGATCTCGCCAAGAACATCGCCAAGCGCGTCGTCGCGCTCAACGGCGAGTTCCCGCCGCCGAAGCTGATCCGCGGCGTGGAGCACATGACGGACCTGGTGCTCGAGCAGCTCAAGGCCGTACTCGACGCCTATGCGCGGCGCGACCTCACCGCCGCGCTGGCGGTGTGGCGTGGCGACGAGGAGATCGATGCGGTCTGCACGTCTGTCTTCCGCGAGCTGCTCACCTACATGATGGAAGACCCGCGCAACATCACCTTCTGCATCCATCTCATGTTCTGCGCCAAGAACATCGAGCGCATGGGTGATCACGCCACCAACATTGCCGAGACGGTGCACTACATCATCGAGGGCCGGCCGATCGCCGACCAGAGGCCGAAGGGCGACACCACCAATATCGCGGCAGTGAGGACGGCGGTCGATAAGTAAGAGAAACGGAAAAAGAGATGAACCCGCGCATCCTGATTGTGGAAGACGAGGAGCCGCTCACCATGCTGCTCCGCTACAATCTCGAAGCTGAAGGCTACGAAGTGGACTCGGCCGCCCGTGGCGACGAGGCCGACACGAAGCTGAAGGAAGCGACGCCCGATCTGGTCGTGCTCGACTGGATGTTACCGGGCCTGTCCGGCATCGAGCTCTGCCGCCGCCTGCGCGCGCGGCCGGAGACCCGGAGCCTGCCGATCATCATGCTCACCGCCCGCGGCGAAGAGAGCGAGAGGGTGCGCGGGCTTTCGACCGGCGCCGACGACTACATCGTCAAGCCGTTCTCGGTGCCGGAGCTGCTCGCCCGCGTGCGCGCGCTGTTGCGCCGCGCCAACCCGGAGCGCGTGGCGACCATCCTGTCGATCGGCGACATCGAGCTCGATCGCGAGAAGAAGCGCGTTTCGCGCAACGGCCGCGCGATCGATCTCGGGCCTACCGAATACCGCCTGCTGGAGTTTCTCATGGAGCGCCCCGGCCGCGTGTTCTCGCGTGAGCAGTTGCTCGACGGCGTCTGGGGTTCGGACATCTATATCGACGAGCGCACCGTCGACGTTCACGTTGGCCGCTTGCGCAAGGCCATCAACCGCGGCCAGCAGGCCGACCCGATCCGCACCGTGCGCGGCGCCGGCTACGCGCTCGACGACCGCTTCGGGCGGGTAGCGTAGGGCTTTCCACGGTCATTCCGGGGCGCCGCGAAGCGGCGAACCCGGAATCCAGAGCGACGTCCTCATGCATGACCCCTGGATTCCGGGCCCACGCCTTCGGCGCGTCCCGGAATGACCGGCGAAAAAAAATCGGCCAACTTATCCCCGCTCCCACGCGCGCCCTTATCATCGTCAGCGTCCGGCTCGACTGAGGGCGTCGTCGCGAGACGTCACGATGATGGAGCTGGATGCGGCGCCCGCGGGCGGGATTCGTAACCCCGTTCCCGGGAGGCCCTGGCCAGCCGTCCGCCGGCATTACGACCGGCTGCCTTCGATGGCTGGACGCGGCGGCGACGAAGGGCGGCGGAAGCTGCCCGGATCGGGGATCCGGCTCGGATCCCGTCGCAGCCCGGAAGCACGGCGCCAGGGACAGAAAAGCCGCGTGTGGCGCGCCGAGAGGCGCCACGCCTTCGAAAAGAAGGCGTGCCCATAAGGACATGGTTGCGCCGATCGGCGCGCCACCCCCTCTCACGTTTCGAGAGGGGGAAGAGAGAAGGGGGAATACGGGCGGACCCGGCGCCCGACAAAGAATACGGGCGATAACGCATGGCTGTTTGAAAAGTGGATCGGTGACTGGGTGAGAGCGCGGCATTCTCGCTTCCCCTCTCCCCTTGTGGGAGAGGGTGGCGCACGCGGAGGGAATCCGAGCGTGCGCCGGGTGAGGGGTGAGTGCCTCAATCGGACACCGACCCCTCACCCACCTCGCTCATGCTGACGCCGTGCTTCCGAAAACAAGACGGCCGGGCACGAAGCCCGGCCATCTGCACCCACCCGAATAAACCTGCTTCAGCCCCTGAACTGCCGCTTCTCGCGCCGGCGGTCCGACGCCGGCTGGTAGGCGACGCGCGAATGATACGCGCAGTAGGGCAGCTCGTTGGCGGTCTCGCCGCCGCAGAAGAAGAAGTCGCCGCCGCCGGGATCGCCGATCGGCCAGCGGCAGGTGTGCTCGTTGAGCTGCAGCAGCGTCTTGCGCTGCTCTACCGGAATCTCCAGGAGCTCCGGCTCGGGTTCCGCCTCGTAGTCGTAGGCGAGCGCCGTGTTGCCGCGCACCGCCGGCCGCGATACCCGCAGCATGTGGCCGCTGGAGCGCGGCTTGCGCGGGCGTGGGGTAGCGGAGGAGGGGCTCTTGGCCCGCCCCGACAGGCCCAGCCGGTGAACCTTGCCGATAACGGCGTTGCGGGTGATGCCCCCGAGTTCCGCGGCGATCTGGCTGGCGGACAGCCCATCCGCCCACAGCTTCTTCAGGAGTTCGACCCGTTCGTCGGTCCAGCCCATTGGGTTTTCTCCTCGACTTTCAGTACCTTGGGCGAATCCACCCACCTCCACCGGGCACCCTCCAGGGCCCCCGCCGCGTTACGCAACAGGCATGAACTAGAAAACAGTCAGTCGCACGACATCTCGTACTGACTTGACTAGAAACCTACAATATGGGGTGAGTTCGCGCGCAAGCGTTCACAAGCCCCCAATCGCAACTACCAACAAGTTTTCCTTTAGAATCGGCCCTTGAGGCAATTTTGAGTCCCGGCGGGCATGGCCGGCTTCGGTTGACCGGCGATGGCTCCGGTCATAAACTCTTCAAAGTGCCGCCCCGGGAGGCGGCACATTTTATTTCGGCAAATCGACCCGACGATTTTGGCCCTTCGCCCGATGGAAGAATCAGACCGTGAGCTCGCATCTTCTGCCGACTTATGCGCGTGTGGACCTCGCTTTCGAGCGGGGTGAGGGCGTTTGGCTCGTCACGGCCGAGGGTGAGCGCTATCTCGATTTTACCTCCGGCGTCGCCGTCAACGCGCTCGGCCATTGCCATCCGCATCTGGTCGAGGCGCTGACCGAGCAGGCCAAGAAGGTCTGGCACGTCTCCAATCTCTACCGCATCCCGGAGGGCGAGCGGCTCGCTGAGCGGCTGTGCGCGGCGAGCTTCGCCGACTTCGTCTTCTTCCAGAACTCCGGCGCCGAGGCGCTGGAGTGCTGCATCAAGATGGCGCGCAAATACCAGTCGGCCTCCGGCAAGCCGGAGCGCTACCGCATCATCACCTTCGAGGGCGCCTTCCACGGCCGCACGCTCACCACTATCGCCGCCACCGGCAACCAGAAATATCTCGACGGCTTCGGCCCGCCGGTCGAAGGTTTCGATCAGGTGCCGTTCGATGACCTCGACGCGGTGAAGAAGGCAATCGGGCCCGAAACCGCCGCCATCCTGATCGAGCCGATCATGGGCGAGGGCGGCGTGCGCGTGGTGCCGTCGGCGTTCCTGCGCTCCTTGCGCGAGCTCTGCGACAAGAACGGCCTGCTGCTCATCTTTGACGAGGTGCAGACCGGCGTCGGCCGCACCGGCGAGATCTTCGCCTATGAACGCACTGGCGTTTCGCCCGACATCATGGCGCTGGCGAAAGCGCTCGGCGGCGGCTTCCCGGTCGGCGCCTGTCTGGCCACCGAGGAAGCGGCCAAGGGCATGACCCCCGGCACGCACGGCTCGACCTTCGGCGGCAATCCGCTCGCCATGGCGGTCGGCAATGCCGTGCTCGACGTGGTACTGGAGCCTGAATTCGTCGAGCACGTGCGCCAGATGTCGCTGTTGCTCAAGCAGCGGCTCGCCGAGATCAAAGACCGTTACGCCTCGGTCGTCGCCGAGGTGCGCGGCGAGGGCCTGCTCATGGGTCTCAAATTGATTCCGCCGGCCGGCACCATGGTCGACGAGTTGCGTGCCGAGAAGATGATCACGGTCGCTGCCGGCGACAACGTGGTGCGGCTGCTGCCACCGCTCATCATCAACGAAGATGAGATCGGCGAGGCGGTCAACCGCATCGAACGCGCCTGCGCGCGGCTGGCCGAAACCGCCAAGCCGGCGAAGGAGCCGGCGTCATGACGGCGAACGGCGTGCGGCATTTCCTCGACCTCACCGATATCCCGAAGCAGACGCTCGGCCATCTGATCGATTCCAGCCGCGCCATGAAGGCGGCGCGCGCGCGTGGGCAGTACGACAAGCCGCTCGCCGACAAGACGCTGGCGATGATCTTCGACAAGCCGTCGACGCGCACCCGCGTCTCCTTCGACGTCGGCATGCGCCAGCTCGGCGGCGAGTCGATCATGCTCACCGCGCAGGAGATGCAGCTCGGTCGCGGCGAGACGCTCGCCGACACCGCGCGCGTGCTCTCGCGCTTCGTCGACGCCATCGTGATCCGCACGCTCGATCACGAGGCGGTGGCGGAAATCGCGCGCCATGCCACCGTGCCGGTGATCAACGGGCTGACGCGGCGCTCGCATCCCTGCCAGGTGCTGGCCGATGTGATGACCTTCGAGGAGAAGAAGGGCCCGATCCGCGGCCGTACGGTGGCCTGGACCGGCGACGCCAACAACGTGCTCGCTTCCTGGATGCACGCGGCCGAGCGTTTCGAGTTCCGGCTCAGGGTGGCGACGCCGGCGGAGCTCAAGCCGAAGAAATGGCTGCTGGACTGGGTGAAGAAGTCCGGCGCCGATGTCGATATCGGCGATGATCCGGAGGCGGCCGTCAGCGGCGTCGACTGCGTGGTCACCGACACCTGGGTTTCCATGGGCGATCGCGACGGCAAGCACCGGCATAACGTGCTCAAGCGCTATCAGGTCAATGCCGCGCTGATGGCCAAGGCCGATCCCGACGCCATCTTCATGCACTGCCTGCCGGCTCACCGCGGTGAGGAGGTTACCGACGAGGTGATCGACGGGCCGCAGTCGGTGGTGTTCGACGAGGCCGAGAACCGCCTGCACGCCCAGAAGGGCCTGCTGGCCTGGTGCCTGCACGCGGACGTTTGAGGCCTGTCATTCCGGGGGGCACGCGCCCTAAGCGCGTGAGCCCGGAATCCAGAGCGGCGCGCTCATGATTGGCCCTGGATTTCCGGGTTCCCTCGCTATCGCTCGCGCCCCGGAATGACGATTTCCGGGCCCTCGCATATCGCCGTTCCATTGCTACATAGGGCGCATGAGTAATCCCCACATGAGCAATCCCGAAACCGCCATTCCCATCCGTGCGCCGTCGGCGACGCCCAACGACGACAGCGTGCTGCCGTTCGAGGTGGCCAAGCTCGACCTGCGGGGCCGCGTGGTGCGGCTCGGGGCGGTGGTCGACCAGATCCTGGAAGGCCACGCTTATCCGCCGCCGGTTGCCAAGCTGGTGGGCGAGGCGGTGGTGCTAACCGTCATGCTCGGATCCGCGCTGAAAATCGAAGGCCGCTTCATCCTGCAGACCCAGACCGACGGCCCGGTGCGCATGCTGGTGGTGGACTTCACCGCCCCCGGCAAGGTGCGCGCTTGCGCCCGCTTCGACAAGAAGGCGGTGGCTGAAGCCATCGCCGCCGGCGAGGACGACGGTCCGAGCCTCATCGGCAAGGGCCATCTCGCCATGACCATCGACCAGGGCCCCGACATGAGCCGCTACCAGGGTCTGGTGGCGCTGGAAGGCGGCTCGCTGGAAGACGCCGCCCACGAATACTTCCATCGCTCCGAGCAGATTCCGACCCAGGTGCGTCTGGCGGTGGCTGAGGAACTGCGCCAAGCCGAAGGTGGCGCCCGCCACGGCTGGCGTGCCGGCGGCATCATGCTGCAATTCCTGCCGAAAGCGCCGGAGCGCGCCCGCCAACCCGACCTCCACCCCGGCGACGCGCCGGAAGGCGTGGAAGTGCCGGAGGTCGAGGAAGATGAAGCTTGGGTCGAAGGCCGCGCACTGGTCTCGACCGTTGAGGATCTCGAACTGATCGACCCAGGGCTCTCCAGCGAGCGACTGGTTTATCGCCTCTTTCACGAACCCGGCGTGCGGGTGTTCGAGCATGGCGACGTCAAGGCGGAATGCTCGTGCTCGCGCGAGGCGGTCGAGGCCATGCTCAAGAGTTTCTCGCAGGACGACCGCGACCACATGGTCGAGGACGGCCGCATTTCGGTGACCTGCGAGTTCTGCAGCGCCAACTACGAATTTGCTCCCGCCGACGTCGGCGCCAATCCGGGCTGAGGGACGTGTTCGTGCGCGCGGCGGCGATCATCCTCTTGTTGCTGATCGCGCCGTCGATGGCCTTGGCGCAAAGCTGCCCGGCACCGCTGGCTTCGGCACACCGGCTGCTGCTGGTCGTGCCCGCCACCATGCACAGCACCACCGCTTCCGCGCAGCGTTTCAGCCGCGCTTCGCCGCGCGCGCCGTGGCGGCCGGCGAGCGGGCCGTTCACGGCGCTGCTGGGCTATCGCGGCGTCTCCTGGGCGCACGCGTATCGTCGTTTCGCGGCGAAGGGCGAGCGGATCAAGGTCGACGGCGACCTGCGCGTCCCGGCGGGTTTCTTCCGTGTCGGCCGCAGCTTCGGCTTCGCGCCCTCGCGGCGTGCCGGCTATCTGCGGCTCGTGCCCGGCGTTACCTGCGTCGATGACCCGCGCTCGCCCGCCTACAACACCATCACCACCCGTGCCCGGGTCGGCTGGCGCGTGCATGGCGAGAACATGTGGCGCGTGAAGCAATACGGCCGAGGCTTGCTGGTCGACTACCCGACCAACCGCGCCGCGCGCGCGGGCTCGTGCATCTTCATCCATCTCTGGCTGAAAGGCGCCAAAGGCACCCACGGGTGCGTCGCGCTGCCGCCGAAGCGGGTGACGGCAATGCAGAACTTCGCGCAAGGCGGCGCGGTGCTCGCCGTGGTTCCAAAGCAGGCGCTTTCCCGCTTCAAAGGCTGTCTGCCGGCGGTGCGCTAGTTGATCGTGCGTTCGGCGTATGATGAATCCAGCGAGAACGCCGGAATCTCGATGTCGAAAGGTTCGCCTTCGCCCGTCACCATGCCGTAGCTGCCGGCCATGAAGCCGGAGGGCGTCGGCAACGGCACGCCGCTGGTATATTCGAACGATTCGCCGGGCTTGAGCACCGGCTCCTCGCCCACCACACCCGGGCCTTTCACCTCCTGCAGCCGGCCGAGCGCATCGGTGATGCGCCAATGCCGCGTCGTCAACTGCACCGTCTCGCTGCCGAGATTGGCGATGTTGATGGTATAGGCCCAGAAGAAATAGCCGTTGGTCGGCGACGAACGCTCCTTCACGAAGCGGGGCGTGACCGTTACCTCAATTTTGCGGGTTACCGCCCGGTACATTTAATAGTCCTGTTCGTCGCCTAGACACGGCCACCGTTTCACGGAAACGGTGAGCGTGTCTAAGTCTTATTTTGTTGCATTTCCGGACGGCGAACCGGTTTCCGCTTCGCCTGGAAACGCTCCAGCCGGCGTGTTCCGGCGCCGCTCGGTGGCCGGATTATTGCCGGATCGCCGGACGAAAGAAAAGGCGTCCGTCGACGCGCGCCGCTCGGGTCGCCTCACACCGCATCCAGCGCGGTCAGAATATCCTCGACCACGTCGTCGGGATGCTCGAGGCCGCAGGACAGCCGCACCAGCCCGTCGCCGATGCCGAGCTCGGCGCGCTGTTCCGGCGTCAACCGCTGATGGGTGGTGGTTGTCGGATGCGTGATCAGGCTCTTGGCGTCGCCGAGATTGTTGGTGATGCCGATGAGCTTCAAGCCGTTGAGGAAACGGAAGGCGCCTTCCTTGCCGCCCTTGATCTCGAACGAGACCAAGGTCGAGCCCGCCTTCATCTGCTTGCGCACGATGTCGGCCTGCGGATGATTGGGGTGGCCGGGGTAGATCAACCGCGTCAGCTTCTTGTGGCCGTCGAGCGCGACCGACACGGCGGCCGCGGTTTCGGTCTGCCGCTGCACGCGTACCGGCAAGGTCTCCAGGCCCTTCAGCAACACCCAGGCGTTGAACGGCGACAGCGAGGGCCCGGTTTGGCGGATCAACTGATGCACGTTGTCCTGGATGAACTTCTCCGAACCGAGGATCATGCCGCCGAGCACGCGGCCCTGGCCGTCGATGTGCTTGGTCGCCGAATAGACCACGCAGTCGGCGCCGAGCGACAGCGGGCTCTGATAGAGCGGGGTGGCGAACACGTTGTCGACCGTCAGCGTCGCGCCGGCGTTATGCGCGATGTCGGCGACCGCGGCGATGTCGTAGACTTCGAGCGTTGGGTTGGTGGGCGTTTCCATGAAGAACACCTTGGTGTTCTTCCGCACGGCGTTTTTCCACTCGTCGAGGCTGGTGCCGTTTACCAGCGTCGAGGTGACGCCGAAGCGGCCGAGCCAGTCCTCGATCACCCAGCGGCAGGAGCCGAACAGCGCCTTGGCCGCCACCACGTGATCGCCAGCCTTGAGTTGGCCCATCAGCGCGGTGGTGACGGCGGCCATGCCGGTGGCGGTGGCGCGCGAGGCCTCGGCGCCTTCGAGCGAAGCCATGCGCTGTTCGAACATGGCGATGGTCGGATTGGAATAGCGCGAATAGACGTAGCCCGGCGTCTTGCCGGAAAACCGCGACTCGCATTCTTCAGCGCTCGGGTAGATGTAGCCCTGCGTGAGGAACAGCCCCTCCGACATCTCGCCGAATTGCGAGCGCAGGGTGCCGGCGTGCACCAGGCGGGTTTCGGGGCGGTAGGTCTTGGAGGCGGATTTGGACGCGGACATCGTGGTCTCCTTCCATCCGGCGCTTGGGTCGGGCCCTGGCGCCGGCAACAAAAAACCGGCCGGAGAGAAAGCTCTCGGCCGGGCTCACGTGTCCCCGGCCTTTTAGCGACTTATTTAACGTGGCTGCAAGCCGGCCGGCTCAAATTGACCACGGGATAAAGTGTTCCTAGCGGACCCTACGCCTTCCCGTCAAGCCGCCTGTCGGGTTAGATCGGCCAGTTCACCTCACCCTGAGGAGCCCGCGTCAGCGGGCGTCTCGAAGGGTGAGCTGATTCAATCGGTCTCATCCTTCGAGACGGCGGCTTGCGCCGCCTCCTCAGGATGAGGAGAAACGCCAAGGACTGCGCGTGGCACTTTCCTTTGCCATCGAAGACAAGGGCATCTTGCCCGACGGCATGATCCGGCAGCTTGCCGCCGACGGCGGCATTCTGACGGCGAGCGCGTTCGTGCCCGATCAGGTCCAGCCGGCGAGCCTCGACCTCCGCCTCGGGGACGTCGCGTATCGCGTGCGCGCGAGCTTCCTGCCGGGCTCGACCACGGTGGCGCAACGCATCGACGAACTGAAACTGCATGAGTTCTCGCTCAGCGACGGCGCAGTTCTGGAGACCGGCTGCGTCTATATCGTGCCGATACAGGAGAGCCTGGCGTTGCCCGACGACATCGCCGCCTCCGCCAACCCGAAAAGCTCGACCGGGCGGCTCGACGTCTTCACCCGCGTGATCGCCGACGAAACGCGCGGCTTCGACCGCGTCGAGGCCGGCTATCACGGGCCGCTCTACGCCGAGATATCGCCGCGCACCTTTCCGGTGCTGGTACGCGAGGGTTCGCGCCTGTCGCAGATCCGCTTCCGCCGCGGTCACGCCTCGCTCGACGCCGAGGCGTTGCGCGACCTGCACGCGCGCGAGCGGCTGGTGGACAGCGACGACGTCGGCGTCAGCGAAGGCGTGGCGGTGAGCGTCGATCTCTCCGGCCACCTTGGTGGCGCCGAGCGCCCGGGCGTCGTCGGCTATCGTGCCAAGCGCCACACCGGTGTGATCGACGTGGATCGGCGCGGCGGCTATGGCGTGCTCGACTTCTGGGAGCCGATCGCCGCGCGTCCTGACAAGAGCCTGATCCTCGATCCCAACGAGTTCTACATCCTCGCCTCAAAAGAAGCGGTGCAGGTGCCGCCCGACTATGCCGCGGAGATGGTGCCGTTCGATCCGCTGGTCGGCGAGTTCCGCGTGCACTATGCCGGCTTCTTCGATCCCGGCTTCGGTTATGCCGGCGCCGGCGGCAGCGGATCGCGCGCGGTGCTGGAAGTGCGCTCGCGCGAGGTGCCGTTCATCCTCGAGCACGGCCAGATCGTCGGCCGCCTGGTCTACGAGAAGATGATGGTGCGGCCGGACACCCTCTACGGACAGGGCATCGGATCGAACTACCAGGCGCAGAGCCTGAAGCTCAGCAAGCATTTCAAGTCCTAGACGCGTTCACCGTTTCACGGAAACGGTGAACGTGCCTAAGTGTTTGTTCTGTCGCGTTTCCGGACGACGAACCGGGTCCCACTTCGCCTGGAACCGCTCTGGAATCGTCCCGCTTGCGAGCGGCCGGCACCATTCGCTATATAGCGTGGCGGATGCGGGCGTAGTTCAATGGTAGAACGGCAGCTTCCCAAGCTGCATACGAGGGTTCGATTCCCTTCGCCCGCTCCAGCCCTAATCTTAATCTCTGCGCCACAGGCCAACCCGCCGCTCTCGCGCGCGGCGGTTGGCCCCGTTGCGATGGCGGCCGCCCGCTAGTGGTGGTGGGCGCTGTGGCTGTAGCGCTTGGCCCGCACGAGCACCGCCTGGGACGTTTGGCTCAGTTCATCGCCCCCGTTGCGGCTGCGGTACTCGAAGACGAAGAGCCGGATCGCCGAAGACAAGTTGCTGTGTTGGCGTTCCAAATCGATGCTGCCCACGAGTTGGGACAAATGAACGCCGAGGCTCTGTGCAATGGCCCTGAGCTCGAGCCAGAAGGCGTCTTCGAGGCTGACACTGGTTTTGTGCCCTCCGACTACCAGCGAGCGTTTGATCACGCGCGATTTCAGATGCCCTTCGGAACCGCTTGGCGATTCCGTTCCGTGGCCGTGGCTTTCAGATTCGAGATCTAGTCTTTCGTAGTATTTTTGCCGCTGTGACATTCCGGCCCCCTTGTTGGGCAAGCATTCCCCAATGGATGCCCGGCGTGGCCGCCCTGCCGGCCGCTATACTTCTCAAGTGACAAAAGCTACCTCCGGCGCGTGAATTGAGGTAGTACAATCATATGGCGAGTGTGATTTGAACAGTTTGGTTAGCAAAGGCGAGCAATTCCGTTGGTATTCGCGGAAAAACTCGTGTTCATAGGGAAAAAGTTATAGAAAAATGATATAGTAGTATTAATTTACTGCATGTGTAGTACAATAATACGACACTGAATCAGATCTCAATTTTGGCATCAATTCTTGATCGCGTTGCGATTTTTCTTTTGTCGTTCGAAGATCTATTTGACTCTTATCAAGCGGCGCCCGCCACGATCGGCACATCATAGCGTTTGGTATGCGCTAGGAGACGCGCGGCTGGTTTCGTCGAAAGGCGCCCATTCGGCCGGTTGGCGCGGCGGACAGTGCGCGGGTGCAGTCGATGAAAGACAAAGGTCCCGACACGGCGGGCGACCGAAAGGCCGGCGCGCTCCCGCGCGCGGTCACCGACGAACTCGCGCAATGGCGCAAGGACGCCGCCCGCGCCGATGCTATCCGCGAGGCGGTGACCGAGAGCGCAAGCGAGCTGCTGCGTTCGCTCGCGCCGGACCAGACCATTCCCGCGGTGCTGGAGCGGATCGGCCGCGCCAGCCGTGTCAGTCGCGTTCAGCTCTACGTGAACGAGGAACAGGCCGACGGTCGCGTCAGCCCGAGGCTGTGGCTCGAGTGGAACGCGCCCGGGATCGCGTCAGCGACGCCTCTCAAGCGCGAGCGAAGCGACGACACCTGGGATCGTGATCGGCTGTTCGCCGCTCTCGCCAAGGGGGAAGCGCTTGGACTGTTGACCCGCGATGCGCCGGAACCTCTCCGCAGCCATTTGACGCAGATCGATATCAAGTCGGTGCTGCTGGTACCGGTCTTCGTCGACGGCAAATGGTGGGGGCAATTGGGCTTCGACGATTGTGAGAACGAGCGCGTCTGGTCGGCGATCGAGATCGACACGCTCAAGACGCTGGCCGAACTGATCGGCGCGAGCCTCGTGCGCGCGCGCGACCTGGACGCGGTGGTGGAGGCTAACCGCATCATCGAAAGCAGTCCAGTCGTCCTCTACCGTATTGCTCCGACGCCGCCGTTCCCGCTCACCTATGTGTCGCGCAACGTCAGCCGTTACGGCTACGATGCCAGCGAATTCCTGGCGTCGCCGACCCGCTATCTCGATATTTTCGACCCCGACGATCTGCCGGACGTGTTGCGCGACATCGAAGACATCGTGGAAGGCAGGGCCACTGAAGCCGGCCGCGAGCGGCGCATCCGCGCCGCCGATGGCCGCAACGTCTGGGTCGAGGACCGCACCAACGCGCTCTATGACGACAAGCATGTCCTGACGGCCATCGAGGGCATTTTGATCGATATCGACGGCCGCAAGGCCGCCGAAGCCGAAATCGCGCGCTATGCCTTGTCCGATTCGGTCACCGGCCTCGCCAATCGCAAGGCGTTCATGAACGAGCTGAACAGCGCGTTCGTCACCGCGCGGCGCGGCGGCCCCGGTTTCGCCATTCACTACATCGATCTCGACCGCTTCAAGGACGTCAACGACGTGCTCGGCCATTCCAAGGGCGACGAGCTGTTGAAGGCGGTGGCGGAGCGCCTGACTCGTCTGTGCCGGGGAAGCGGCGATCTCGTGGCGCGCTTCGGCGGTGACGAATTCGCCATTCTGCAAACCTTCGTGTCGGGACCGTCCGACGCCGGCACCTTCGCAGCCCGCATGCTGCGCGAGTTGACCGAGCCTTTCGGGCTCGGCACCGAGCTGCACATCACCGCCAGCATCGGCATATCCGTCTATTCCGCCGACGTGCGCGGGCCTGAGGAGATGATCAAGCAGGCCGACGTCGCGCTCTATCGGGCGAAGGAGCTGGGCCGCAACCAGTTCCACTTTCATTCCGAGGAGCTCGATGTCGCGACCATCGAACGCGTCATGCTCGGCGGCGACCTTCGACGCGCCCTCGACCGTGGCGAATTGGAACTCGTCTATCAGCCGCAGGTCGAGATCGAGACCGGCACGATCGTCGGGCTGGAGGCCTTGGCGCGCTGGCATCACCCTACCCAGGGTCTGCTTTGTCCCGCCCGCTTTATCCCGATCGCGGAAAACAACGGCACCATCCTGCCGCTCGGTCGCTGGGTTGCCGAGACCGTCTGCCGCCAAATCGCGGCCTGGCGGGGACAGGGGCTGACACCGCCCACGATCGCGCTCAACGTTTCGGCCGAACAGTTCAAGTCGACGCCCGATTTCGATCATGAACTGTCGCAGAAGCTGCAGCACTGGAACATCGAGCCAAAGGCGATCGAACTGGAATTGACCGAGTCGGTTCTGATGGAGACGACGCGCCAGAACAGCAAGATCATCGACCGCCTGCGCGCGCTCGGGGTCGGGATCGCCATCGACGATTTCGGCACCGGCTATTCCTCGCTCGGCTACCTGCGCGCCTATCACGTCAACCACATCAAGATCGCGCAGGAATTCGTCCGCGATATTCAGGAGGATACAGGCGACGTCGCCATCGTGCAGGCGGCGATCGGCCTTGGAGGCGCGCTCGGCATCAAGGTCATCGCCGAAGGTGTCGAGACCCGGGCGCAGCTCGATATTCTGGCGGCAGCAGGCTGCCGCTACGTGCAGGGCTTCTATTTCAGCCGCCCGGTGAGCGCGAAACGGGCGGCTGAACTGTTGCGGCTCGGCCGGCTCGCACCGGCGGAGGAGGCCGCCGTGCCGGGGGCTGCGTCATGAATCTGACAGCCTTGCTATCGCTGCTTGGCATTGCCTTGGCCGTGATGTCCTACATTGCCTTCCGCGTCATCCGGTTGCGCACACTGTCGCACGTCAATGAGAGCCTCGATGAGCGCACCGAAGCCCTCACGCATGAGATCGATGAGCATAAACGGGGGGAAGCGGCGCTTCGGGAGTCACAGCAGATCATCAGAGCCATTGTCGATACTGTGCCCGCCCGCATATTCTGGAAGGATAAGAATCTCGTTTACCTGGGCTGCAACGAGCCCTTTGCGCGCGATGCGGGATTTGACCGTCCGGAGGACGTCATTGGAAAAGACGACTACCAGATGGGATGGCGTGATCAGGCGGAGCTGTATCGCAATGACGACCGCGAAGTCGTCGATACCGGCCAAAGCAAGCTGCTCATCAAAGAGCCCCAGACAGCTCCCGACGGGAAGGTGATTACGCTTCTGACCAACAAGGTTCCCTTGCGTAACGTCGACGGGGAAGTGTTCGGCATGCTCGGAACATATATGGATGTGACCGAGCGGGAGCGGGCGGAGGAAGCGCTGCGGCAGTCCGAGGCGCGGTTCAAGGCGATTTTCGAGCGTGCACGTGACGGCATCGCGCTGGCCGACGCCGAGACAAAGAAGTTCCTCGCAGTCAACGATAGCCTCTGCCAGATGCTCGGCCATACCAAAGACGAGCTGTTGCACCTGACCATCGACGCCATCCACCCGGCCGACAAGCTGCAGATGGTTGCGCAGACATTCGAACGACAGGCGCGCGGCGAGGTCGACATTGCCGCCAATATGCCAGTCAAGCGGAAGAACGGTACGGTGTTCTATGTCGATATCAATTCCGCGCCGGTTGAAATCGGCGGCAAGCGATACGTGCTCGGCATTTTCCGCGACGCGACCGCGCGCCGTGAGGCGGAAGGAGCCGTTCGCAAGAGCGAGGAGCGGTACCGCGACCTCGTCGAATCGACGACGGATTACATTTGGGAGGTCGACCAGAACGGCCGCTATACCTATTACACGCCGGCCTTCGCGGGCGCCATAGGCTACGAGCCCGACGAAATTATAGGCAAGACACCGTTCGACCTCATGCCACCAGCGGAAGCGGAGCGGGTGGCCGCGATATTCGGTCAAATCGCCGGGGCGCAACGACCATTTTCAATGCTGGAGAACACGGTGGCCACCAAGGACGGCACCGAGATCGTCATGGAAACCAGCGGCGTTCCGATTTTCGATGAGAACAGCAGCTTCCGCGGTTATCGTGGCATCGAACGCGACATCACCCAGCGCAAGGCCGCCGAGAGGGAGATCGAGCAGCGCGACGAGCTGCTGCACGCGGTGGCTTCGAGCGCGACCGGGCTGGTGACCGCGCCCAGCCTCGACGAGGCGATCCCCAACGCCCTGGCGACTGTGGGCAAAGCGCTGCGCGTCGACCGCGTGATCGTCCTGGAGCGCCCGCCGATGGATCAGGCTGCGCCCGTGCTGCGCTACGTCTGGCAGGCGGCGGGCCTCAAGACCCAGCTCGACAGTGCCTTTTTCGCGAACCCGTTGCTGGTGTCGCCCGACATCGCCGCCTGGCGAAAGCCGTTGAGCGCCGGGCAGGTCGTGCGCGCCGAACGACGTACCGCCACCGGCGACATCAAGAAGCTGATGGAGCTTCTCGGCAATGCGTCGACCCTGATCGTGCCGGTCACCGTCGACGGCAAGTTCTGGGGCCAGATCGGTTTCGACAACTGCAAGAACGGGCGGCTGTGGCGAGAGTTCGAAACCGAACTCCTGACGACAGTCGGCGATCTGATCGGCAACGCCATCCAGCGCGACCGTTACGTCACCGAAATCACCAATGCCAACCGTATCGTCCAGAACACGCCGACCATACTTTACCGGCTGCGCGGCGTGCCGTCGTTGCCGATGATCTATATCTCGCAGAACGTAAAATTGTTCGGCTATGAGCCGGCCATGCTGACCGAATCGCCGCACCTCTATCAGGACCTGATCCATCCCGACGACATGGCCGACGTGCGCGAGAAACAGGCGCGGTCGTTGGAAAGCGATAACCCGCGTGGCGTGTTCGAGTTCCGGCTGATGACCAGCCGCGGCGACTATCGCTGGGTGGAAAACCGCTACAGCCAGATTCGCGATACCGCCGGCCGCCTGGCCGAAATCGAAGGCCTGTTGATCGACATCACCGAGCGGAAGATCGCCGAGGAAAAGATCGCGCGGCTGGCGCGCACCGATCCGCTGACCGGGCTCGCCAACCGCACCACCTTCGTCGAGCGGCTGCAACAGTTCTTCGTCGCCGCCCGTCGCGGCGCGCCCACCTTTGCGCTGCTCTATATCGATCTCGACCGCTTCAAGGATATCAACGATACGCTCGGCCATCCGATTGGCGATCGATTCCTGATCGAGGTGGCGGAGCGCATCAAGAGCAGCATCCGCGATACCGATCTGGCCGGTCGCTTGGGCGGCGACGAGTTCGCGGTCCTGCAGGCGGAACTCGCTGAAAGCGCCGATGCTGGAACGTTGGCCACAAAAATCCGCAGCGCTTTGGCCGAGCCCTATCAGATCGAGGGCAACACCCTGCATATGACCGTCAGCATCGGCATCGCCATCTACGTGGCCGAAACCGGCACCGCGGAGGAGTTGCTGGCGCAGGCCGACATCGCGCTCTATCGCGCCAAGGAAGAGGGGCGCGACCAGTATCGCTTCCATACCGATGAGCTCGACGTCGAAGTGCGCGAGCAGGTCGAACTGGCCAACGAATTGCGCGGGGCGCTGAGCCGTGGCGAGTTTAGGCTGCTCTATCAGCCGCAGGTCGAACTTAGCAGCGGCCGCATCGTCGGCATGGAGGCGCTCATCCGCTGGCAGCATCCCAGTCGCGGGCTGCTGCCGCCCTCGGCCTTCCTGCCGGTCGCCGAGCGCACCGGCACCATGGGCGCAATCGGACGCTGGGTGTTGGACAGCGCTTGCGCGCAGATGCGGCAGTGGCGCGAGGCGGGTTGCGCGCCGGCGACGCTGGCCGTGAATGTTTCGCCGACGGAGATCAAGGGCGGCGACGATTTCATCGAATTCGTACGCACGACCTTGGCGAAGTGGGAGCTGGCGCCGCGGGATTTGGAACTGGATGTCACCGAGTCCATGCTGGCGCGAGCGACCTTGACGCAAAACGATGTGCTCGAACGGTTGCAGCAGCTCGGCGTAAAGATTTCGATCGACGACTTCGGGACCAAGTATTCCTCGCTCGAATATCTGCGCACCTACCGGGTCAACCGGCTCAAGATTCCGCAAGCGTTGACGAGCACGGCGGCGCAGGATCCCGAGAGCGCAGCCATGGTGCGCGCCATCGTCGGCATCGCGCGCGAGCTCGGCATCGAGGTGATTGCGCAAGGGGTGGAGAATGAGCGCGAATGGGCGTTCCTCACCGCCACCTCGCCGGTCAGCAAGGTGCAGGGCTATTACTACAGCGCTCCCGTCTCCGCCGAGCGGGCCGAGCAGTTGCTGCGCGGCGGCCGGTTGGCGCCGGCGCATCATGGCGGTTCGCACAAGCGCAAGGGCGGCGGCGGAGCATAGCGCAACGGCGCGACGGCTTCGCGTAAGCGCTGAAGAAGCGCAAGGGTCCGTTGGCGCGGGCCCCGATCGCGATTTCCTGACGGCAATATCAGATGGTTTCGGCGCGTCGTCGCGGCGTGAATGCCGTGTATAGGTAGTATGTCTATACAATAGTAGTAAAGTAATACGTCAGCGAAGACATGAATGGAGGCCTATTCTATTGAAGAGTCTTGATGTCGATCAAAGCAACTAGCGCGTGGCGGCGCATGATTACTTTCTGAAAATTGAGTAGCGCGTTCATGCGCTGGACCAATTACGGAGACGAAATCATGCGTCGCATATCAAAGTCCGTGGCGAGCTGGCTGTCGATCGAATCCGAACGCGGCGTCACCGCCATCGAGTACGGGCTCATCGCCTCGCTGATCGCGCTTGCGATCATCGCTGCCGTCACACTGGTCGGCACGAACTTGGGTGAGCATGTTCACCGATATCGGCGCGCTAACGCCGTGGCGGTGCCGGCATCATAGCGAGATGACGCGAGCCCGGCGCGACGTGCGGCAGAAGCACGGCGGAAGGATGCGATAAGAAGACGAGGAAAGAAAATATGAGCCTTCTTCTTATCCGTGAGATGCTGTGGGCGGCGGTACTGGCGGTCCTTGTCGTCGCCGCCGGCATCGACCTCAAGCGCCGTATCATCCCCAATGAATCGGTGGCGCTCGTCGCCGCCGGCGGTGTGGCGCTGAGCGTTCTGTCGCGGCCCGGCTCGACGTGGCTGAGCCTGCTGTTCTCTTTGGCCGTGCTGTTGGCGCTGCTGGTCGCCGCCCACTTCGATGTGCTTGGCGGCGGTGATGCCAAGCTCATCGCCGCGGCCACGCTGCTGGTGCCGCCGGAGGGCATTGTCCTGTTGCTCGGGGTAATCGCGCTTGCCGGCGGTTTGCTCAGCGGCGTCTATCTCGTCCTTTATCACGGGATGAAGGGCCCGCGCCTTGCCAAGCGTCATGGCGCGCGCGGCATTCGTCCTTCGATCGGCGCCTTCGCCACGTTCCGCCGCAACGAGCACGCCCGCATGCGTGCCGGTCGTTCGGTGCCCTATGCGCTTGCGGTGCTGGCCGGCGTCGCCTTTTACCTAGCCAGCGAGATCTACCAATGTTCGTCCGGAATCTCCTGCTTGCTGTAGGCGCGCTTTGCCTGCTCGGCGGCATCGCGTTGTCTGTGGTCTGGTACAGCCAGATCGGCAGCGGCGTGGCCCAGGGGCCGCCTCCGCCGAAGCCGGCTGTGCTGGTGGCCAGCCGCGCAATCCCGACCGGCACGTTGCTACGGCCCGGCGACCTCGGCTGGAAGGAGATCCGCGCCAACCAGGTCGGGCCCGGCAGCCTGTTGCGCGGACAAGTGGCGCAAAGCGAATTCATTGGCGCCGTGAACCGCCGCCCGTTTGCCGCCGGCGAGCTGATCGTCGCGTCCGATCTGGTCAAGCCAAACGAACGGCAATTTCTCTCGGCGGCGCTCAAGCCCGGTACCCGTGCCGTATCGATCTCGGTAGATGCGCCACAGGGCGTCGCCGGCCTGGTTCTGCCAGGCGATCGTGTCGACGTGATCTTGACCCAGAGCCTCGGTCAATCCAGCGCGGCCGCTGCCAGCAGGACAGTCGGTGAAACCGTGCTGCGCGACGTGCGCATCATAGCCGTCGATCAGTCGCTCAGCACGACCGGCAAGCCGCCCGCGAGCCCAAAGCCCGGCGCGTTGACGGCGAAGTCGAACAACTCAAAAACCGACATCACTTTCGAGCTCACCGAACGGCAGGCCGAGCGGTTGCTCGTGGCAGCACAGCTCGGCCGCCTGCATCTCTCGGTTCGTCCGCTCGAAGTCGGACCGCTGGCAAGAGCTGAGGACGACAGCAAACCGCCGCCAACCTGGGCGTCCGACGTTTCACCGGCGCTAAGCCAATTTGGGCGCAAGCCGAGCCAATCGAACAGCACGATCGAAAAATCGGTGCGTTTGCCGCCGGCAACGGTCAATAGCGAGGGCAAGCCGTGACAGACGTTCCGGAAATTGCAGCCACTAGTCACACATCACGGGTTGGGGCCACGACGGTGCTGGTCTTCGTTCGGGATGAAGATTCGGAGGCGACACTTCGGCAGTCGTTTAGCAACCTCAATATTCGTGACACGCGCTTCGTTACCGGCAACATCGATACCGCCGTAACGGCGCTCGGGCAGCAGCCGTCACCTCGCTTGCTCATTGTCGATATAAGTGACGTTGCCGATCCCTTGGCACGTGTCAATGAACTGGCCAATGTGTGCGAGCCCAATACCGATGTGGTTGCCATCGGTGACCGCAACGACATCGTATTGTACCGCAATCTCAAACAAGCTGGTGTTGCGGAATACTTCTTCAAGCCGCTGGTCAGCGACGTGGTCACACGAGCCTGCAACAGCATTCTGAATGGAACCACCACGCCACTGACCACGCGCACCGGAAAGCTCGTCTTCATGCTTGGCGTGCGTGGCGGTGTTGGCTCCACCACCATTGCGGTCAATACCGCTTGGCAGCTGGCGGAGACGCGGCAGCGCTGGGTCATGTTGTTAGACCTCGACCTGCAGAACGGCGACTCCGCACTTCAGCTCGATGCGGTCCCCAGCCATGCGCTGCGTGAGGCCGTCGAACATCCCGAACGGGTAGACAAGCTGTTCCTGGAGCGAGCGGTAATTCCGGTCGAACATCGTATCGACCTCTTGGCCTCGCTTGAGCCGCTCGGGGAGCCCATTGCGTACAATAAGACCGCAGTGCTCACGCTGCTTACCAATCTACTTCAGCGCTACCGCTATGTCTTTGTCGATCTTCCGGCGAGCGCAGCCGCTCAACTGCTACGGGTTCTGCACGTTCCCAGTCTGTGTGTGTTGGTGAGCGACGGGACGCTGGCATCGGCCCGCGACGCAGCGCGATGGGTCGAATGGATGGGAGCCAACACGCCCGAGCGCACCATGTTGTATGTTCTCAATCAGGATGGTGCGCCGAATGCCCTGCCGCAATCGGAAATCCTGCGTGCCGTCGGGCGGGCCCCCGATATCATCGTTCCCTATGACAAGGAAATAGCCGCCGCGTCGATACTGGGAGTCAAGGGCACGCAAAAGTGCGCCGCGCTCAAGCGTGGACTGGCGCCGCTCCTGCGCCAGTTGTCGGGCGAGCAGGTGACGATGCGGAGTTCTCTGCTCAAGCGAATCTTCGGATAGCCATGGCACAATTCGGCAGAAAAGCCACGGACAGCGAGTCGACGGATACGGTGCTGGTGGGCGGCATGTCGTTGGATGCCACGCTACCGCCGGTCGCGCGTTCGAAATCGCCCGAATCGTCATCATCGACCGGCACCATGGATGCCGTGCGTGACCAGGTCTTTACGCGCATCGAACCAGCGATCGCCGTGCGGCTGACGAAGCGGCAGTTGACGGGGCGCGTGCTGGAACTGGTCTCTGAGATCGCCACGCAACAACGACTGCTGTTGAATGAAGCCGAGCAACAGGCGCTCGCCGCCGATATTGTTGACGAAATGGTCGGCCTTGGGGCGCTCGAGTCATTGCTGCGCGACCCAACGGTGAACGATATATTGGTCAATGGACCGAAAATGACCTATGTCGAGCGGCGCGGCAAGCTGGAGCTCACACAGATAAAATTCCGCAACGATGCGCACATTATGCATGTTGCCCAACGCATCGCTTCGCAGATTGGACGCCGCGTCGACGAGTTGAGCCCCATGCTCGACGCTCGTCTGGCGGATGGAAGCCGCGTCAACGTCATTATTCCGCCGATCAGCCTGAAGGGCCCTTGTCTTTCCATTCGCAAGTTTTCGAAATCCATGATGAGTATGTCGAAATTTGTCGAGGTTGGCACTGTTTCGCAACAGCTCAGTCGTGTCCTTGAAATCGCAGCACGCTGCCGCTTGAACATCATCATCTCCGGCGGCACCGGTTCCGGCAAGACGACATTGCTCAATGCACTGTCGAGCATGATCGAGCCCACGGAACGAATCATTACCATCGAGGATGCGGCTGAATTGCAGCTTCAACAGCCGCACGTCATTCAACTGGAAACCCGGCCGCCCAATCTGGAAGGGAAGGGTCAGATCATCCAGCGCGACCTCGTTCGCAATGCGCTCCGAATGCGGCCCGACAGGATCATTGTGGGTGAGGTGCGTGGCACCGAAGCGTTCGACATGATGCAGGCGATGAACACCGGCCACAACGGTTCGATGTCGACGATCCACGCCAATTCGGCCCGGGATGCCTTGGCGAGGATGGAGAATATGATGCTCATGGCCAATGGGAATTTGCCGATGCGCGCCATTCGCGGGCAGATCGTCAGCGCAATTGATCTGGTTGTGCAAACCGAACGCATGCGTGACGGGGTGCGGCGGGTTACTGAAGTCGTACAGGTGGTGGGGCTTGAAGAGGAGATGGTCACGCTCGGAAGCTTGTTCATTTACAAGTACGAGGGTGAGAATCCCGATGGTACGCTGCGCGGAACGTTCACGCCGACGCGGGTGCGGCCTCGCTTCTTGCCGCGGCTGGAATATTTTGGGTTGGGCTCGGCGTTTCTCGAAGCACTTTCAGTTCCTGAACAGAGCGGGGGCTGAGCGATGCTGGTCGGTGTAGCAGGCGCCGTTGGGCTCTTCCTTCTGAGCGCAGGGACCCTCATCGGCGCGCTGCTGCTGAGCCGCCAGGAACGGCTGGAGAGGGAGAAGCACATCGCGCTTGTTGCGATTCCGGCACCGTGGTCGCCGGACGTGGACGGGATTTGGATGAAGGCCCAATCGGGAGAGTTCGATCTCAAAGTGCGCCGGGCGTTTGCGGTGGGCGCCAGCGGTATCTGGGGTATGACGATCAATGCGCCCGTATTGGCTGCGATCGCCTTTGCGGGGGCGGCGGCTGCGTGGAGCGTGACGCGCATCGTGTTCGGCTTGCCCTTATGGTTCTCACTGCCGGTATCGGCATTCTTCGGCTTCTATATCCCGCGCTATCTTCTCCTCCGCCAGCAGAGCAAGATCGAACGCCGCTTCACCGATCTGTTCCCCGACGCAGTGGATTCAATGGCGAGGATGCTCCGTGCCGGTCTGCCGATCTCGTCGGCCGTTCGCTCGGTGAGCGAGGAAGCGCCGCCGCCGGTAAACAAGGTGTTCGCCCTGGTCGCCGATCAGATGTCGATTGGCACATCGATCGAGGACGCGCTGGACGCGAGCAGCCGGCGCATCGGGTTGGCGGACTTTCGATTCTTCACGATGGCGGTCGTCCTGCAGCACATGACCGGCGGCAATCTGGCCGGGACCCTGGAAATTCTGTCCGACATTGTTCGCAAGCGGCGGGCAGTGCGAATGAAGGCCGGCGCGACCACCGCCGAGATTCGCGTTTCGGCCTATGTGCTCGGGTCGCTGCCGTTCCTCATTGTCGGTGGGCTGCTCATTCTCCAGCCCGGCTACCTGACGCCTCTGTTCGTCGACCCGCGCGGCCATGTGATTCTGGCGGCCGCCGGTGGCAGTTTGCTGCTTGCGGCAATTACGATGCGGCAGATGATGCGAAGCGTCTCCACCCTCTGACTTGGCGAACCAGCTTCTATGACATCAGCGTTTATTCAGAATTTTGCGATTGGGCCGAACCTGCTGATGTTCGCGGCTGCGATGATGTTGATGGTCGGCGGTCTGGCGCTCGTCTTCTCAGGCAGTCAGACGCGCCACCAAGTGGTGGCGCAACGCGTTGCAAGGGTACGCCCAGCCGGGACGCGAGGTGCGGCTACGGAGGAAGCGCGGTCGTCCGAAGATGATGTATTGCGCGTGTCAGAGAGCGGCATGTCTGAAGCATCGCAGCGCGAGATTGCTCGTTTGATGTCGAAATTCGGCGTGCCGGTTAGCCGTGCGCTGAGCTATTTTTTCCGCGGGCGTCTCACCCTGGCGATCGCGTTGGGCATTGTCATATTTTTCTGGAGTCGCAACTTCGCCGCGTTTGAGGCTAACCGGCTGTTATCGCTTGTCGCGGCCGCTATAGCGGCCATCGTCGGCTGGTTCGCCGCGTCTATGCTGGTCAGTTACAGAGTCAAGCAACGGATCAAAGCGGTAAAAACCGGCTTGCCCGATGCGCTCGAGCTGCTGGTGATATGCGTCGAAGCCGGTCTGTCGCTGGAGGATGGGCTCGAGCGCGTTGTAGCCGAGCTCGCCCGCTCGCAGCCGGCGTTGGCCGACGAGCTTGGTTTGACCTTGGCCGACCTGCGGATCTTGCCCAGCCGCGATGTGGCGCTGAACAAACTTGCCGACCGTGTCGACGTGCCCAGCGTGCGCTCCGTGGTGACCACCCTGACGCAGACCCTGCGATACGGCACCCCGCTTGCCCAGTCGCTACGGGTGGTTGCCGCAGAACTACGCAATGATGCGCTGATCGAAATGGAGGAGCGCGCCAATCGCCTGCCGGCCTTTATGACCTTGCCGGTGATCCTCTTCCTCATGCCGACCATCTTCCTGATGGTGGGCGGCCCGGCGGTGCTACGCCTGCTCGACGCCTTCAGCCGTTAGAGGCTCGTTCTATTCGGCCTACGTCTTTGCCGGATAACAGGCAGTTGCCTTCAAGGTGACAGTCCCGAGCGGCGTCTTCAATAAGGGGATAATGAATTGGAAGTCATAGGTGCCCGTCACCTGATGGCCGCAGGCCTCCGTCGTTCCCTTGAAGGCGTCGGCATCGATGGTCATCCCCCAGGCTTGCGAGGCCGCGTAGCTCTGGACTTGCGCAGCGGTCCCGCAATCGACGGTGTTGATCGCGGCGCAGCGGGCGGCGGCCTCTGTCGCCCGATAGAGCGTCGTGTACGTCCACACCACCCGCCCGGTATCGATGATACCGAAAACGAATATCAATAACGCGGGCAGGATCAGTGCGTATTCGATCGCGACCGCGCCGCGCCGGCGGTTCGTGGGTCTTGCGTTGTTGCGTGAGAGGCGCATGCGCTAGTTCAGCCTGATAACCGATTGCGCGGTCAGCGTCGCCGGCAGCCCAAGCGCCGGATAGGGCAGAATAATCCAGCGTGGGACCGACGCGCTGATGCGGACATATTGTCCGGCCGGCTTTCCGTCATTGCAGGTAGCGGTGGGGGCGGTGACCACGATGCCGGCGTCGCCCGGGCAGCCGTAAAATTCTACTGGCGCCGGCGTGGCGGCGATATGTTCCATCCCCGTCGCGTTCACCACCGCGTCGGCGATGCCGGCCTGGTCGAAACCGTTCTTGGCTACGTATAGGGCGCCGGCTTCAACCGAATTGTAGACCTGCATCTTTCCGTACATCGCGAAGCCGAGCTCGGCCACTCCCATCAGGATGATGAGCAGCAGCGGGATTGCCAGGCCGAATTCGATCGCGGCCGTGCCCGCCTCGGTGCGTCGCCCTCTTCTGCTCTTCCGCGCCGTGGCGGCCATGCATCGCTCCCGAGCGCTATTCGACGAGTTGCGCGCCCGTGCTGCTGCCAAGTGGTTTGACACCGGTGCCCTCGCAGTTCTTGCCGAGATCGACGTTGTTGTAGAAGCGCACGATGCGTCCGATCAATTGAGTGCAGCCGCCCGGCGGGATCTTCATGTTGTTGTAGAATTCAAGGATCTGGTTGGGGAAGTAGATGACGCCCTTGACGTTCAGTTGGGTGTTGTTCTCGAAGGCTTGGCGCACGGACGATTTCGCGTCGCGCAGTCCGAGAATGGCGAGACCCGCATAAGCCCCCGTTGACGGAGCGGTGAGAGTTATTTGCGCGTTGTTGGAGAAGTCGATGGCGTAGTCGCCGTTGACGATCAGCGTGACATCGGTGCCGTTCAGGGTGGCGTTGTTGCCGACCACCAATTTCTTGTCGATGTAGTAGGTACCGGGCGCCAGGTTGATGGTTATGTTGTTCGTGTAATTCCAACCGTTGCAGAAATGACCCTCCGTGAGGTTGATCGTGCCGCCGTCGTCTTCCTTGCTCGTTTGGCCGGTGCAGGACGGTATCGGCTGCAACGCGACGCCGGCATAAGGGTCGGTGATCGTGGGCGCGTGGTTGACCACCGGATCGCCGCTCAGTTCGGCGTGATTGGCCAGCGACCAGTTGCCGTGCACCGACACCGGCCCTTTGATTTCAGCATTGTTGCGCAGGTAGAGCGCGGCGTCGCTGTCTGAATTAACGGCGACGCCGCATTCGGGATTGCCGACGATGGCGTTGTTCTGCAGGTAAACCGCTTGCGTCGCCGTGGGATCGAGCCCCAAGACGCAATAGAGGCTGGAACTGCCGATGAGTGCCACTGCCCGCGCGCCGACCTGGAATAGCCCTTCCCGGAACAGTGAAACCAGGCCGAGGTGCTGCGGCTGGCTCACGATCACTTCGACCGCATCGTTGTTGCCGGCCTGCGAGCCTAGCGTCGGCGGGCGGTTTACTGTTACCGCAACGCCGTCGACGCCGTTGACGAAACCCACCGCCGCCGCGACGGCGCGCGATTCTATTCTGAAATCGGCGGGATAACCGCGCATCAGCGCGGTGGCGCCGCCAAAAGCGGCCGAATCGGCGGCCGATTGCATTTGCCGTTGTTTGTACAGGACAAAGGTGATTTCGACGCCCAGCCCGACCATGCCCAGGATGATGATCATCATCAGCCCGAGCTGGATCGCAACGCTGCCGCGCTTTGAGCGAAGCGTTCTTCGCGCCCGCGCCCCGAAGCGGGCTGCTGGTATGAAAGTAAGTTTCGAGCGCATTGATAATCATCCGACCGTGCGCGCCGCGCGCCGTTGATTTCCATCAATCGGCGACGAACAAATAAAGTAGTGAGTAGTATCTTTGTGCCGAACAGGACGGCACGTCCCGCCCGCATAATGATTTGTACGTTAAGCCACTGCGGGGATTCGTGAAATCGAGCCGCTCGAAGCGGCGACTGTCCGCAACGGTTTCGCGACAAGAGTTTCGCAAGTCGTAACAGGTGAAGGCAACGATGATGGCCGCCGCGGCGGCAGGCCCTTGCCGATCGATTTTAGCGCGTTGTGAAACGGGGGCGTTGCGCCCACCCGGCCGGTGTTCGTGTCGGTCGGGGATGAGGAGCGGGGCATGTCGGTCAAGTCGGTAGACGTTCGTCGTCCGCGCCGCGCGCAAGCCGGCGCGATTCCGCGTCGAATCGTCCTGCCGGCGGCGGCGTTCGCCGCGATCGCGCTGGCCTCGCTTGCCGGCATTGTTCCAGCCCGCGCGCAGACGTCCATCAAGGTCGAGGTCGCCGCCACCCGCCATATCTATGTGACGCAATACAAGTCGGTGACGGTCCGGTTCGGCAAGGCGTTTGCGTCGACGGTAATCGGCGCTCCCGACATCGCCGACGTCCTGCCCATGTCCGACCGTGTCATCTATATCCAGGGCAAGAAGCTCGGCACCACCAACGTGTCGGCCTTCGACAAGGACAAGCACCTGCTCGCGATTCTCGACGTCACGGTCAGCATTGACGCCGCGAGCATCGCCCGGCAAATCCGCTCCAGTACCGGCAGCCGCGGCATTCGCGTCTCCAGCAGCAACGGCCAGGTCGTGCTTAGCGGCGTGGCGCGCGACGCCACCGTGGCGAACCGCGCGGTGACCATCGCCAAGGCGGCGACGCCCAAGCTGCCGGTCATCAACGCCATGAGCGTGGCATCGGCGCAGCAGGTGATGCTCAAGGTGCGTTTCTTGGAGGTGACGCGCGAGGCCGGGCGCGATCTCGGCGTCAATTGGTACCTTGCCAAGAGCGGTCGTGGCTTCAACACCGGGCTCGGGGCGCCAACGCAGGTCGGCCAGAGCCCCACGGCGACGCCCGGCGGCATTCCCTTGTTCCAGACGCTGTCGACATTCGCTGGCAGTACCACCGGTTCGCCGTTCGGCGTCGCGATCGCCAATCTGATCAACAACAACAATACCAGCGTCGACGTGATGGTCAGCGCTCTTGAAAGCAAGGGCTTGGTGCGCAGCCTGGCGGAACCCGATCTGGTGGCGCTGTCCGGCGATACCGCGAGCTTCCTCGCCGGCGGCGAAATCCCGGTGCCGGTGGTGCAATCCTCGACCGGCTCCGTGCCGGTCATCAACGTCGAGTACAAGCCGTTTGGCGTTCAGCTCACCTTTTCGCCCACCGTGCTCAATGACGGCATCATCAATCTGCGGCTGGCGCCTTCGGTCAGCGAACTCGACTACACCAATGCGGTGACCATCTCCGGCTTTCAGATCCCCGCTTTGACCAAGCGCGAGGCGCGCACCACCATCGAGCTGCGCGACGGACAGAGCTTCGCCATCGCCGGGCTGCTGCAATCGCGGGGCACGCGCAATGCCGCACAGATCCCCTGGATCGGCTCGCTGCCGGTGCTCGGCACGCTGTTCCGCTCGACCGCCTTCCAGCACAACGAAACCGACCTGGTGGTCATCGTCACGCCGCATCTGGTCGAGCCCGCCGCGCCCAACCAGCACCTGGCTTCGCCGTTGAGCAAGACGTTGCCGGGCAACGACATCGACATGTTCCTGATGGGCCGGATGGAACTGCGCAAGCGCCACCATCGCGACGTTGCCGAGCGCGGCGGCGTGCGTGCCACCCCCTCGGGCTACATCCTGCCGCTCAATCCCCAGTGAGGACTTGAAACGCCATGCGCGCTCACAGACGAATACCGGCAGTGTCCGCAACCCTGGCGGTCGCGGCGGTATTATTCGCCTCCCCTGCCTGCGCCGGCGAGGTCATCTACGGCGATTTCGGCGCGCCCTACCTGCAACGCAGCGACACCATCTTTCCCGGCGCCGGCGATGCCACGGCCGCCAACAGCGCCATCCAAGTCATCGATCCGTGGCCGCGCCATGCGGGCAACCGCCACATTCCGGCGAACGGCGAGCGCATGTCGGGCGCGGTCGAGCGCTATCGCGACGTCAGCAAGCTGCCGCAGGCGCCACAGCCGATTGCGCCGGTCGCCATCGAAATAAGCGGCCCGTCGGGCGCTTCGAAATGACAGGGCCGTCCGTGGCCTGCCGGAAGAGTGAAACGTTTGATGGGGTTTCGTTGCGATATCCAACGGTTGGGGCTTTGCTTGGCACTCGTCTTCATCGCGGCTGGTCTCGGCGGTTGCGAGACGCTCGATCATGCGCTTGGCGTGGGGCCGGCGCCCGAGGCATCTGTCGCCGCGGCCGATCCCGTGGACCTGACCTATGTGCCGCCGAACGATCCCTTGCGGCGTGGGCTCTATCATTTCCATCGCGGCGAGTTCGGCCTGGCGGAGCAGTATTTCCGCGCGGTGATCGAGCGGTCGCCGGACAACGTGACGGCGTGGATCGGGCTCGCCGGCGCCTACGACAACTTGCGGCGCTTCGGTCTTGCCGACCGCGCCTACGCCCAGGCCATTCGGCTCGCCGGCGAGACGCCGCAGATCCTCAACAACCAGGGCTACTCCTACATGCTGCGCGGCGATCTCGTTGCCGCGCGCGCGCGCTTTCGCAAGGCGCTGCGGCGCGAGCCGCACGACAGGACCATCAGGGACAATCTTCGCATCGTGAACGCCCGGCTGCGCCGGCGCGCGCATTGAACGTGAGACGACAAGAGACGAGGTGACGCCGTGAACATGCAAATCTTCCATCACTGGGGTCGGCTTGTCCGGCGCGTCGCGATCGCCGCGGCAGTCTTGATGCCGATGCTGGTGCCGGCCTCGGCCGCCGATATCCCCCGGATGTTCGTCAAGGCCAAGCCGGTGGCGGTTCATGACCCATGGACAGGTTTCTACGCCGGTGCGCATCTCGGCTACGGCTGGGGAAAGAAGACCTGGGTCGACAATTATCCCGTCTACGACGGTGAGATCGACGCCGAGCCTCATGTGCAGGGCATCCTGGGCGGCCTTCAGTTCGGCTACAATTACCGGATCAATTGGCTGGTGCTTGGGCTTGAAGGCGATTTCAGCTGGAGCGACGTCCACAACACCGACTTCGGTTGCTATTCGTTTGGCAACCAGTTGTGCGGCTCGCGGATCGACTGGTTCGCCGACATCACCGGCCGTCTCGGCGTCGTGTACGGGCCCGCGCTCTATTACATCAAGGGCGGCGCCGTCTGGGTGGACGACCGCTTTAACAATCGCGCGACCTGCTCCGGTCCGCAGCCGAACCGCGCGGGCGGCATTAACGCCGACTGCGGCAACACCTACTACGCCCACCAGAGTCGGATCGGCTGGCTGGTCGGCGGCGGCATCGAAGCCTTCTTCGCCCGCGATTGGTCGGTGAAGGTCGAATATAACTACATGGATCTCGGCAGTCGTAACGTTCCCTTCGAGGCCGAGGACGGAAGCTATTTCACCCAGGAAATCCATCAGAAAGCGCAGCTCGTGAAGGTGGGCTTCAATTATCATTTCAACGTCGATCCCCAGGTCGTGAGGGCGCTTGGAATGGCCGAAAGTCCCGTGTTGACCGAGCCGGACGACGAGGTGGGTAAGCGTTGGGTCGCCTTCACCGGTTTCGACACTTCTAAGGACAGCTACAGCGCCTGGGCCGGCGCCTTGATCGCGCCGTTCGGGACCCTCGATACGTCGGGCATGCGGGTCATGTTCACGGGCGAGGGCGGTGCCTACAGCTATCCGGTGACCGGCGGCTCCGTCGACGGCATCATGACCGGCGGCAGCCTGCTCGCCGGCTACGGCTTTGAAGGCGACAACTATGAGCTCAATCTGCTCGCCGGCGGCAACGTGGCCGACCATGCGCTCTCCGCGATCGACAACGAAAACCCGGTGCAGGGCACAGCGGCCGGCGCCAAGGTGCACGCGGACGCGACCGTCAATCCCACCGCTCAGACGCTGGTCTACGGCGAAGGCGAGTATTCCACGGCGTTCAGCACCTATTACGCCAACGCGAAACTCGGCATCCAGATCTTCGGCGTCAGCGGTCTGTTTGTCGGGCCGGAGGCGGGCGTGTCAGGCGACCGGCAATCCAACCAGTGGCGGGTGGGTGCGCACCTGACCGAATTCACCATCGGCCCGCTGAAGCTTGCGCTGGCCGGCGGCTACGCCGACGACAGCGATGTCGGCGTCAGCCCCTATGGCCACGTCGAGTTGAGCGGCACGTTCTAGAGCATGATCCCGAAAAGTGGGAACCGGTTTTCGGAAAAGATCATGCTCAAACAAAATGTTAGGAAAGCCCGCTGATTTAATCCAAACGCATCGTGCTCTAAGAGCGAGAAAGCGAGTGGGTGGCGCGCTGCTACGATAATACTACCGTGATGCCGGCAGGCGTGGCGATCCTATTCGGCGCCTTGCCCTGATCCGGCCTTGATGCAGCCTTGGCGCGCGACTAGATGCGCGCCACCGAAACGGACTTGACTTGACTCCGATGGCCAAACGTCACTTTGCGACGGCGATGCTGCTCGCCGCCCTGCTGCTGCTTCCTTTCAATGGTGCGATGTCCGCACAGAGCGAAGCCGTGACCGTCAACATGCCGCGACACCTGACCCCCGACTATCCACTCGACCTCGACTGCTCGCCCTTGACCTCGCTGTTTTCGAGCTGGGACGACGTCGACGGCTCGAAGCGCGACACCCCGCACACCGGCGTTGACGGCGGCCGTCTGGGCGACGCTGTCCTGACGCCGGCGCCGGGCGAGGTCGTCGCAGTCTGGCATGCCAATTGGGGATGGGGTCCGGAAGGCGCGCTGATGCTGCGCCACACCCGGCAAGACCTCGGCCTGACGAGCGGGCCGCCGTACTACTATTCCGAATTCGATCATCTGCGTTACGCAGAGATCGGTCGCATCCGCGTTGGCACAAAGGTCAAGCGCGGCGAGGTGCTGGCGCACGTCTACCGGCCCGGCGGCGATCCGCAATACCTGCCGGAAGTCCATTGGGAAGTGTGGTCAATCAAGGACGACGACGCCACCGACTGGAGAAAGAACAAACACGGCGGCAAGTACTGGGTGAACGAGACCGGGCACTTGCTCGATCCGCTCTACATGATGTCGCTGAATGCCTCCTCTCGCCGCGACCACAGCGTCGTCATCACGCCGTTCGACGCCAAGCGCGACTACAGCGGCTTCCGCGGTTTCACTTACATTCTGCCGTGCTTGAAGGCGAAGGCGGAGAAGCGCTGAGGCGCCTCATTTTCCGTCGTCCGGCCCCCGCGTGGCGAGCTTGGCGCGAGCCTTCTCTTCCAGGTGCCCCATGGCCATCGGTTCTTCGTGCCCATGCGCGAGCTCGCTGGGCGCCGGCGGGTGCATCGGTGCCGCGGGTGGCGCCGTGGGCTTCATCCAGGCGATGGAGGTGATGGTGCGCTTGGTGGGGATGCCGGTCCAGCAGCTCGCGGCCGACAGGCTCTCGCCCTTCATCAGCACCGACAGGGCGTCGAGTGACGAGCCCCGCTGCATCTCGGTGCTGTAGAGCACCACGGCCATATTGCCGACCGAGCAGCGCGGACCAATCTTGAGGAAGTCGGACTTCATCACGCGGTCTTCGAACAGATGCGTCTGTATCGTGGCGCCCACGTTGAGCGCTGCTTCGTCGCCGATCTCGGCCACCAGGTCGAATTCGGAAAATAGCGTGGTCTCCAGGAACACCCAGCGTCCCACCTTGCAGCCCATCCAGCGCGCGCACATGCAGCCGAACGGCGTGCCCATCAGCGGCCCCATCGCCGGCGCTGCGGCGGCTTCGAAGATCGCGTTGACGATGTCGTTGACCCAGACGTAAGGCGACCATAGCGGCTTTACCACCGGCCTGAAGGTGTGCATCAGCATGAATTTCAGGAAAGCCACCATGGCGACCACCACGAACGAGGCGAGAAAGGCGATCACCGGCACGATCAACGCGTAAGCCCAGAGCGGCACCAAACCATAGATATAGACCATTGCGATACAGAGCATGACCAGGTCGGCCATCGCGACCATGCCCGGCAGGAGCATGCGCACTGTCTCCACCGCGAGGCGGAAGGTCACGGTGCCGGCGCGCGGATGATAGGTGTCGGAGTCGCTGAAACCGGTAACCTCCTGCGTGTGCGGCAGCTCGAAGCTGGGCGAGCCCATCCAACGGGTGCCGTCGGCTGTGCGCTGGACGCCTTGCGGCGGTGTCGACATCACGCCGATCAGAACGTTGTCGCCGACGTCGGCGCCGACCGGTACCAGTGCGCTGTTACCAATGAAGGTGTGGCTGCCAATCCGGTTGTGGCGCAGTTCGATCTGGCCGAGATAGCCACGGTGGCCGCCGATGATGCAGGCGTCGGCAAGGAAGCTGCCGTCGCCGACTTCGAGAAGGTCCGGCATCACCTGCATGACGGTGGAAATCTCCGTGCCGCTCCCGATCTTGGCGCCGAGCAGGCGCAGGAATGGCGGCAAGAACAGCGTCGAATAGATCGGCAGTGCGATGTGACGGGTGTTGTTGAGCATATAGGCGAGGAACCAGTAGCGCAGGTAGGCGCCGCTGTATTGGCGATAGATGCCGGGCCGGATGCGGCCGATCGCGATCCATTTCACCGCCACCACCAGGAACAGATACCAAATCACCGAAATCGGCACCGCCACGAAGGCCGCGCCGATCCCCCATAACGGGCCGCCGGTGTAGAGTGCGTAGCCGACCAGCAGCAACGCTGGCACCGCGCTCATGATTAGGAAATAGCCCATGACGTAAATCAGGACGAGGTGGATCAATCCGTACATGAACGCGCGGGCGCGGCCGCTACGTCCTGGCCGCGCATTGTCCTGCAGCGTTCCGAGGTCGACCTCGCCGAGGTCGGCGGGTGATCCGCGCACGCTGGTGTCGGCTGCAACGACCGCATCATCCGCAATATGCGTCATGTCCCCCACACGCGCCCGGTTATCCACGTGGGTGTTGAGCGAGAGGCAGGCGTGGGTGCCAATGTAGCATTCGTCGCCAATGGTGCAGGTGCCGAGGATCAGCCAACCGTTCTCAACGCGGTAGCCGAGTAATTGAGACTCCGGCCCGATGCTGGTGTCGTTGCCGATCGAGACGAGGTCGAAGGCGAAGCAGTGCGGCGTATCGATCAAGCAGTTGCGGCCGACCTTGGCGCCCATGGCGCGGTAATAGAGGTTCATCAGGGGTGTGCCGATGAAGATGCCCCACAGGCTCAGTTCCTGGAAGCGCGTGACCAACCACCAGCGAAAATAGTAAGGGCCCCAGACTGGGTAGTAGCCCGCCTTGTAGCGGCCGATGACCAGCCACTTCACCGCGATGCTGATGAAGAGCCAGCTTGGCCAGATGGCGAAGCCGGCGATGGTGGCGACGGTGACGGCCTCGTCCAAGGCCGTCTGGCCACCGAGCACGCGCAGGATTAGGACGATGGCGCCGAAGACCGGCGCGCTCGCGATCGCGTAGAGCACGACCAGCGCCAGCGCCTGCAGCGGCACGCACAGGAAACGGAAAGCCGGCAGCGGCGGCCGCGCGGCGTCGACCGCGGCGGCCTGTGCCGCCAGCAGCGGGCTTGCCGCAAGCGCGCCGGCCGCGCCAGCGGCGGCACCGGCCTTATCGAGGGATTCCGCCAGCCGCCGCACGGTGCGGTATTCGTAGAAATCCGGTACCGACACCGACGCGCCGGGGAAGGCTTTGCGCAACTCGGTCACCGCCTGTGCCGCAAACAGCGAATGGCCGCGCAGGTCTAGGAAGAAGTCGTCTTCCACCGAGATCGGTGCCTGCTTGAATACCTGCTCCCACACTGCCGCCACCGCCCGTTCGGTCGCGGTCTCCGGCGGCACCATCACGTGGCCGGCGCGGCCCAGCACTTCTTTCGGCGGCGGCAATAGCTTGCGGTCGATCTTGCCGCTGGTCATCTGCGGCAGTTCGTCGATGACGTCGAGATAGCGCGGGATCATGTATTCCGGCAGCCGCGTGCGCAAATGGTCGGAGGCGCGGTTGCGGTCGAGCGTCGTCACCCCCGGTGCCAGCACCACGTAAGCCGCGAGCTCCTTCAGGCTGCCGAACTCGACCGCGGCCACCGCCGCCGCGCGAATCTCCGGGTCTTCCAGCAGCACGGCCTCGATTTCGGACAATTCGATACGGAAGCCGCGGATCTTGATTTGCGCGTCGGCGCGGCCGACGAACTCCAGGTCGCCGTCGTCGATGGGACGCACGAGGTCGCGCGTGCGGTAGAGCCGGGGCGAAGAGCCGTCCGCGTCGAACGGGTTGGCGACGAAGCATTCGGCGGTGAGATTCGGCCGGTTGAGATAGCCGCGCGCCACGCTGGCGCCGCCAATATAGAGCTCGCCGCAGGTGCCGGTCGCGACCGGCTCCATCTTCTCGTTGAGCACATAGGCGCTGTAGCCGGGCAGCGCCCGGCCGATGGTCACCGGCTTGTCGGGCACGCATTCGGTCGCGGTCGCCACCACAGTTGCTTCCGTCGGTCCATAGGTATTGAGCAGCCGCCGCGTTGGCGTCGCCCAGCGTTGCACCAGCTCTGGCGGGCAGACGTCGGCGCCGAGCACCAGCAGCTTCACCGTCGGCAATTCCTCGGCGATCATCGCCAGGAACGGCGGCACGGTGGAGAAGTAAGTGATGTTGCGGGTGTTGATGAAGTCGGCGGCATCGAAGGCCGAGCGCGCGATGCCGCTCGAGGGCACCACCAGCGTGCCGCCGAGGGAGAACGCCGCCCATATCTCCTCTACCGAAGCGTCGAAGGCGAGCGAGAAGCCCTGGTAGATGCGTTCGTCGGCGGTCAGCCTGTAGACCGTGCGCAGCGAATGGATGAAGTTGACTGCGTTGCGGTGCTCGATGAGCACGCCCTTGGGGCGTCCGGTCGAGCCTGAGGTGTAGATGACGTAGCAGAGGTCGTCGGGCGCCACCGCGACGGGCTGCAGGGGCGGGGCCGCCGGCGCCTCATCGATTTCGTCGAGTATCACCAGCGCCACCGCGGTCCGGCCAGCGAGGGCATCGCTTAAGTCTCGCTCGCAAACCGCAACCGCAATATCGGCATCTTCCAAGATGCCCAGCACGCGGCTGAGCGGGAACTTGGGATCGAGCGGCACGTAACCTGCGCCCGCCTTCAGGATGCCGAGCATGGCGGCGAAAAGCCGGCTCGACTTTTCCGCATAGAGCGCAACCAGGTCGCCCGTCCCGATGCCGCGCGATTGCAACGCGGTGGCAAAGCCGTTTGCGAGCCGGTCGAGCTCGCCGTAGGTCAGCACGTCGTCGTCGCATTCCAACGCTGGATGATCCGGCCGCAGCCGCACCTGCGCTTCGAAGAATTCGTGCAGTAGGCGCGGCGCGTCGCCGGCCGGGCCTTGCCGCGCTTCTTCGGCGCTGGCGGCGGTTGGCGTTGCGCTTGGGCGGGGTTCAATTGACATCAGCGTACCATGGGCGCGGCATAGTTGGTGGTCATGCCTTCAGCATCGGCGAGGCTGATGATTTGCACCTCCGTGATGCCGGGATCGCCCACCGGGTGCCGCACGGCCAGCGAGGCGTGGTACATGAGGTGTTGGTTGGAAATGTAGAAGTTCTCGAATTGGGTCGTGCCTTGCTTATTGCTTTTGCCGGCGATCGACTTGAGTTGAACCGGATCGAGTGTGAACTTGATCGACTTGAAATCGAGGCTATGCCCAACGCCGACCAACTTGGTGTAAGCCTCCTTCAGCGTCCACATTCGAACGAATTCGCGGACTTCGCGCGGGCGCGGCAGGCCACCGATGGCATGGTGTTCGTCGAGATGGGAAAACTCGGCGATCATATCGGGAGTGACTTCCTGGTCGATGCATTCGACGTCGATGCCGATCTCCAGCGTCGTTGACACCGCCACCATCACAAGCTCGTCAAGATGCGAGATGCTGAAGTTGATGGGTGGCAGGCCTTCGGCCACCACCGGACGTTGGTTGGCGTCGACCGTGAAGCGCCAAGCGGAAGGTTCGGCCTGGTGGTCACACGCGCGCGACAGGCCGATGCGCAACAGCACGCGTGAGGCGACGACGCTGCGCCGGTTTGCGGGGTCGTTGACCTTCTTGACCGCGTCCCAGTCCTGCTCGCTCAGCAAAGTGAGGGCGGATTCGGCCTTCATCAACGCGTCGGGCTTGGCCATCCAGATGTCGATGCGGTCGGTCGGTGTCAGGTCGAGTGCCGGCGCCGTGTTAGCCTCGTGGACCTTGCGTTGGACGTCCTTGCGCCAGCCCTCGACGAACTGCGGCCGCGTCGGCGATCGCCGTTCGGCCGGCCGGTCCTTTCGTGGAGGATCGTTGCCCTCGGTCGCGGGCAGGCTTGCGTCGTCGCGGGGCGGCCGCTCGTCTGCCAATGACATTTCTTGGTACTCACTTTGCCGCGCAGGGATGCCCCGCCGCGGATGACGCCCGGCCGTTGGCCGCACCGGCGGCCGGCGCAAAACAAAAGCCGTTGAATCACTTGTAGGATTTCGGACCGCGACCGGGGTGGCATGAGCGTACCGCGTAAGTTGTATCGCGCGGCGCGGCGGCGCGGCCCTTTACCTTAACGGTTAAGCCTCTATTTACGATGTGATTGGCGCTCTATCCCTGGTGTCTGATAATTCCACAGACACAAAGTGTAGTATATAGATACTACCGTAGGTAGGGGACGTTGAAGTGCTGAAATCGCACTACCGACTGGCTGTTGCGCTCGCCAGCGTGCTGGTGCTGGCGCCGACGATCGTGCGCGGGCAGGGGATCATCCACAACCCGCCGCTGCCACGCCCGGCGCCGACACGCAGTGCCCTAGCCAGGCCAGCGCCGACACGCGGTGCGCCGGCCAGGTCAGTACCGGCACGCGTCACCCCGGCCAGGCCGGCATCACTCGCCGCGCCCGCGGCGCGTGGCCTGCCCTCCGGTCAGGACCTGCTCAGGGCGCAAGGCGTGCTGCGGGCGTCGAATAGTCACGCCGCGCCCACCGTGCGGACAGGGCACGAGCCCCTCAACATGGTGCGCGACCGCCCGGAAGAACTGGGCCAGGTGCCGGATCATTTCTTCTGGCTGCGCCGGGGCCTGCAGGCGGCTCAGGACCCGCTCGACGGCGATCTCGTCTTCATCACCGATCAGGGCCGCATCGCCGGCCGCGCCGCGCTGCCATCCGGGTTCGTCATCGACAGGGTCGTGCTCGACCGAACCCAGATCCGCCTGCTCGACAAGACCGGCCGCCGGCAGGTGAGCGTCGCGCGCAACATCGACGCATCAAGCGTCAAGTCGCTGCAGGCGCTGCCGGTGATGGCGAATAGGGAGCGTGAGATCGAGGTCACGCGCCGCGGCCCGCGGCAACTCGTTTTGCGCGACCGGCGTCGCAGTGGCGCGCGGCCGCTCGATGTGCGCGCGATTACCGCCGGCACCCTGGCGCAGGCGCGTGAGATTGGCGCGAGAACGGCCACCAGCCGCTACGTCGTCAGCGAGGAGATCGTCGCCACGGTGCCGAGCCTGCAAGTGCGCGTCTTCGTCAATCGCTTCGACCGTGCCGGCAAGCTGACAGGCATCGCCCACATCCCGATCGAAGGGCTCGAGGTGGTGCCGCACGACTTCATCACCATCGACGACCGTGGCGTGGTGCGCGCGCTGCTGCCGACCGCCGGCGGCGTGAAAATCCGTGAATACGAATTTTCCCGGCCGCCACGCCGGCGCAATGGCGCGAGCGAAGTTCAAATCAAAAGCCTGGGCAGAGCCATTCACGAATTCGCCGTCCCAACGAACGTCCAAGGCGGAATTAACGGCCAACGGACTTTCAGAAAAGCCGGCGTTCGCTTCGAGGTCAAACCGCCGGCGCCGAGCATCTCTCGCGAACAGGTCGTGAAAAACGCTCAAGCCTATTTGACCGTCGATTGGGTGATGGAAAAGCAGAACTACTCCAATCCAGCCGTCGAAAACCTGTGTAGCCCGAAGAAAGCGAAGTTCTGGAGGAGGCCTTCCAGATTTACATCGGCACTTGTCGGCAAGACGATCGGACCGATGCCTTACCGCTGGGGCGGAGGCGACACGCCCGAGACTTTCAAGGCACGCATCCAAATTGGCGCGCTCGCGGGCGACGTCTGCACCTGCCGAAGTGCTGCGCTGGATTACTGCCTGGTGCAGGGGTCGGCCGGCGTTGACTGCTCCGGCTTTGTTTCGCGCGCCTGGGGCATTGGCAAGCGCGGCACATCGGGCCTGCTCGATGTCGCAACCAAGTTGAAAAGCATCGCGGATTTGCAGCCGGGCGATGCCTTCGATTGGCCTGGGCACCATGTGCGGCTGTTCATCGGCATGGCGCCTGGTCCTGAGGTCGCCTTCACGGTGCTGGAAGCCTCCACCCGGCTCGCTTGCGAGGGCGTGTGCGAGCGGACCTATCGCCCCAGCGAAATGAATGGCTTCGAGCTTATCCGGTACAAAGGAATTAGCGGATGAGTGGAAGCGGCAGACAAGTGGCACTTGCGATCTGCATGATCTGTGCCGTCGGCATGGCGTCGTGCCGCAGCGCCATGGCGATCTCAAAACTTTCCGATACGGAGAAGGAGTTGCCGAGCATCTTGCGCCTGCCGTCGGAGTTTCCCCCGAACAGCGCCGTGCATCGTGATTTTGGCGGGCGGCCCGCGACTTTCGGCGCAACAGGTCCGGACATCGGGCCGGGCCCCGAGGAAAGTCCGGTGACGGTCGGCGCTGCCGCCGCGCCATGGGCCGTCGCCATCAGCAATGGGCCGCAACTGGATAAAGACTTCCTCTGTGCTGGCGTCTTGGTCGCCGCGCGCTGGGTGCTGACGGCGGCGCATTGCACCTACACTCTCACGCGCCGATGGCCGACCGATGACAGCGCCTACGTGTTCGCCCATACCGCATCATTGGCGTCACCGGGTACTCGATTCGATGTGCGCGAAATCATTCCGTACCCCCAATACGACCCAAGATCGCTGCGGAACGACCTCGCGTTGATCAAGATCAGCACAAACGGCCGATCAGCCGGTTTGCCGATCTCGCTCGACGGACCGCCGATCGCCGAGCAGGAGGGTGGGGTCGGCAGCATTCTCGGCTGGGGCATTAGCACGCGACAATCGGGCCAGACGCATGCCGAACAGCTTCAGGTCATCCAGACGGCGGTCCTTGACAAGCAAGTGTGCTTCAGCACGAGCAACTTTCCCGAACTAAGCCGAAGCCATGTGTTCTGTGGCCGGTCTCTTCTCAAATATCACAATATTTGCTCCCGCTTCGGCGGCAGTCCAATCGTTCTCTATGACAAGAAGGCCAACCTGTACCTGGCGGGCCTGGTCGCATGGCCGGCGGCTTGCGGCGCACAACATAACACGCCGAACGTCTATCTCGACGTGCAGCCTTACGTTCCTTGGATCAAAAACACGATCATCAGCGGATCGAAATAGGCGTGGCATGCGAACACGAGTCTTCTGCCTCCTTATTGCCAGCAGTGCTATTGCAGCCCTCGGCGGTGGGTCTTCGGGCTTCGCGCAAAGCGCATTGCCTTTCGTGGCGCAGGTTCGTTCAGCCTACCAGGAGCGTGCTGCCGTCATCGCCAGCGGCCGCGCCGGCGAGGTGTTTCTCGGTACGGCGAGTGTGGCGCCGTCTCACGGGTTTCCGTGGATGATATCCCTGCAGATTCGATCTGTGGCCCGAGCGCTTGGGCATTTTTGCGGGGGCGTCGCAATTGCGCCGTCGTGGGTGCTGACGGCCGCGCATTGCGTTGTCGCGGCACAGGCCGACGGTAGCGGCGCGAGCCGGGCACTCGAGCCGTCCAAAATCGATGTGCTGAGCGGTTCGAATACCTTGTCCTACGGCGGAAAGATTCAAAAGGTCGACCGGATCGTCATCAACCCGGGGTTTCGCATCGTGGGGGATGATAAAGTGCCCGAAAACGACCTCGCGCTGCTGCACGTCACCGGCACGCCGGCGCTGGTCCCCCTCGAGCGGCCGCCAAAGGCCGCGCTCGGCGAGCTTCTCAAGGACGGCGCCAAGGTTCGAATTTTCGGTTGGGGCACCTCATCATTCCAGGCTGCCGGTCCAATTTCGAATACCCTGCTTTACGCATTCGTCGACGTCGTCGGTCGCGCCAAATGCAATGGGCCGGCCATATATAACGGCCTGGTGCAGAAGACGATGTTTTGCGCCGGGCTCGGGTTTGCCGACGCTTGCCAGGGCGACAGCGGCGGACCCGCAATCGGTTACATCAACGGCAGGAAATATCTCGTCGGAATCATCAGTTGGGGTGTCGGCTGCACAAACAAGAAATATCCCGGTGTTTACGTCAATGTCGCGGCATATGACGGCTGGATCGATGCGACAGTCGGTAAAGCGAAATAGCCGTCTCGCGCACAGCGGCCTGGGCGCGGCCCTGCTTGCCGTTGCGTTGGCGATTGCTGCGCCGTCGGCCGCGCAGGAGAGCTACCGGGTGCGGCTCGGGCCGCGCAGCCTCTACCCGGCTGCGAATCAGGTGCGCGGAAAGACTGACATTCCCGTGATGATGCGGGACGCCCTTCAGAACATTCTGCTCGGTACGAGGCTGCTGGCGGTCAAGCCGCGCATCATGGGCGGCGAGCCGGCGCCGTCCGGCGCCTTTCCGTGGGCGGCGTCGCTGGAACTGAAACTGCAACGCCGGCGTGACGCTCATTTCTGCGGCGGCGCTTTCATCGCGCCGCAATGGGTGATCACCGCCGCCCATTGCGTCAAGCCGGATTCGGTGAAAGCGATCGACGTGCTTGGTGGCACCAACACGCTGGAAACCGGCGGCGCGGTTTATTCGGTTGACCGCATCAATGTGAATGAGAAGTACAATACCGCAAGCCAGGACTACGACGTCGCGCTGGTGCATGTCACCAAGCCGTTCACCGGCAAGACCGTGCGGCTGCTGACCGCGGCCGACGCCGAGCGTTACGCCGAGGTCGGTGGCTTTGCCATCGCCGTCGGCTGGGGGCTGACCGCCGAAGGCACCGAGGTGTCCAACATTCTGCGCCAGGTGACCGTGCAGATCGTGTCCAACCGGGTCTGCAACGGCCTTGCCGCCTATAGCGGCGCCGTCACCGACCGCATGGTCTGCGCCGGCTTTCCGGAAGGCGGCAGGGACTCCTGCCAGGGCGACAGCGGTGGGCCGTTGATGGTGTCGGACAAGCAGGGCGGCTATTTCCTGGCCGGTGTCGTGAGCTGGGGCGAGGGCTGCGGGCGGCCCAACAAGTTCGGCGTCTATACGCGTGTCTCCGCCATCGCCGACTGGGTGGCCGAGAAGATTGGGACGCGCGCCGCACCGGTCGCGTCGAGGGCCACGCGGGTGGTGGCGGCCTCGCCACCCGCTTTGTCCCCGCCGGCGGAATCCCCGTTACCGCCAGCCGCCTCGTCATCTCCATCGCCGCCTGCGGTGCCGGTAGCGACGACAGTCATGGTCACGCTGCCGGAGCCGCGGCCGCCGGCGATCGGGCCGTCGCCGGGCCAACGCGCCGTCCGCTTCCGCGAGGCCGACGCGACGACGACGAATAGCCACACCAAACCGCTGTATCTCGGTCCGCGCCGGCTCTATCGGAAGCGCGCGGCCGAGGCCGGCTCCGGCCTGCCGATCGTCATGCGCGATGCGATTCAGTACCTTGCCACCGGCAAACGGCTGCTTGCGATCAAGCCGCGCGTCATTGGCGGCGAGCCGGCGCCGCGCGGCACCTTTCCATGGATGGCCTCGATCGAGCTGAAGGGCCGCGCGCGACAGGGCAATCACTTCTGCGGCGGCTCTTTCATCGCGCCGGACTGGGTAATGACAGCCGCCCATTGCGTGAAGCCGAGTTCGGCGCCGGGCATCGAGGTGCTCGGCGGCAGTCTTGAGCTCGACCGCGGCGGCACGCTGTATCCGGTTGACCGCGTGATCGTGAACGAGAAATACGACAACGGCACGCAGGACTACGACGTGGCGCTGCTGCATCTCAGCAAACGCTTTGACGGGCGGACGGTCTCGTTGCTCACGCCGGCGGAGGCAAAGCGGCTCACGGCGCCGGGCAGCCCGGCGGTGACCGCGGGTTGGGGGCTGACCTCGGAGGATGGCGGCGTTTCGAACATATTGCGCAAGGTGAACCTGAAAATCGTTTCGCAGGCGGCCTGCAATGCGCCTGCCGCCTATAACGGTTCAATCGATAAATTGATGATCTGCGCGGGCTTTGCCCGCGGCGGCAAGGATGCCTGCCAGGGCGATAGTGGCGGGCCGATGATGGTCAAGGACGCTTCCGGCAATTATGTGCAGGCCGGCATCGTAAGCTGGGGTGAAGGCTGCGGGAAGCCGGAGAAGTTTGGTGTCTATACGCGCGTGTCGCAGATCCAGCCCTGGGTGGCCTCGAAGATCGGCGGCCGGGCATCGCCGTCAGCGCAGGCACCGCCTCGGGCCGCGCGCACGAAAGCGCGCCGGCGTTCGCATGTGCCGTCGAAACGCACGGTGTCGAAACGCGATCGGTTGAAACGCGAACTGTCGAAACGCGCGGGACCGCGTAAGCTGCCGCGCCGTTATTTCTATCGTGGCCGCTATTATTACGTTTTGCCGGATAACCGCCGCCATCGCACGCCGCCGTTCGAGTGACACGCTTCACGGTAATATCATGCCCGCGCTAAAGGCGGCATACGTCGTGTAAGTGCGATCGCACCACTCGCTGCGCAATAAGTTGATTGTCACGTGTTGATCGGCATCAATTCGCTTGTTGCCGATTGGGCGTTAACTATATTCGTTAACCAACCAGTTTTTATGGAGTTACGGTCATGACTCGTATCGCGTACGTGATCTTGTGCTCGTGCCTGATCGTCGTCGTCGGCCTTCTCGCGCAATCCGCCAAAGCCGGCGATCGCGAAGACGGCGCCTACGACGCCCATGTCAGCTATCGCCCGCATCACTCAAACCGCGCCTGGTTCACCAGCACGTGCTGTTACCTGAAGATCGTGCGTCATGCGCACGGCAGGCGCCAAGTGCGTTATATGCGAGTGAGGGACACCGAACATAGCGCCTCTCGTTTCGATCGCGACAAGCCGCGTCGTCATGTCGAAGAAGACGCGCCCGTTTACCACCGCAAGCATTGCACTCGGAAGCGCGTGCGCGTGCTCGGCGTCGGCGGCAGGTCGGTCTGGGCATTGACGGCCCGTTGTTACCGATGATGGCGTGGAATGCGCGGGTGCAAATTCGTGGGCGCGTCGAGAGCGCTTGAATGCGTAGTTTAAGAACCGGGTTGCCGTCCGGAAAAACGACAAAAGAAAGCTCAGAAATGTTCGCCGCCTTCGTGAAGCGGTGAATGTGTCTAGAGCATCCACGCAGGGAGCGTTGTGTGTTATGTGGTTTCGTTCGACGGAAACGAACCGGCGGGCGCCGCCTTGCGCCCCCGACCTTGTGGGTCCGGGCAGCATTGACCGCACCATCGCTCGGCTCAACATCGAGCATTACCGCAAGCTGCTGAGCGAGGAAAAAGACGAAGTCAAGCGGTTGGTTCTCTTTCGCTTGCTGGCGGAAGAGGAAGCCAAGCTGGCGTCACTGGACGACAAGTTCGAATTGCGGGACGAGAACGATTGACGCGCGCGTCCGGGCGCGTCACGACCCGATGTCGTCGATGACCTTCTTCATCATCGCCTGCACGGTGGTGGCGATTTCGCCGAGCTTGGGATTTTCGATGGCCTGCATCGAGGCGATCGGATCGATTGCGGAGATCTCGGTGCGGCCCGGCTGGCGCTCCTGCAGGATCACGTTGCACGGCAGCATGGTGCCGATCTTGTCCTCGGCTTGCAGCGCCTGATAGGCCATCTTCGGATTGCAGGCGCCGAGGATACGATACGGGTAGAGGTCGACGTCGAGCTTCTTCTTCATGGTCTGCTGTACGTCGATCTCGGTCAGTACGCCGAAGCCGTTCTTCTGCAAGGCTTCGCGGGTCGCCGCGTCGGCGCGGTCGATCGGCATGTCGACGGTCTTGGAGAAATGATAGCTCATGAGTTGCGTCCTACTTCCTATTGATGACGTTCGTTCGGTCACCGTTCACGCGGCGGCTGTCGCGACCTCGCTGACCTGTACCCGCGGCAAGAGCCGCTTGATGTCCTCTTCGCGGCAGAGCTCGGTGCCCGGGCTCATCACCGCGGCGGAGCCGGCGGCGATGCCCATGCGGAAGGCGTCCTCCATCGGCTGGCCGGCGGCGAGCGCGGCCACCATGCCACCGAGGAAGCTGTCGCCGGCGCCGACGGTGCTCGCCACCTCGATCTTCAGCGCGTCGGCGCGCCAGGCGTGCTCGGCGGTCACCAGCAGCGCGCCCTCCTCGCCGAGCGTCAGCGCCACCGCTTCGGCGCGGCCGGCCGCGATCAGTTCCCGGCTGGCCGCGATGTAATCCTGCTCGCGGTCGAGGCGTTTGCCGACGAATTCGCTGAGCTCGGCCTGGTTCGGCTTGATCAGGGCGACGCCCTCGTCGAGCGCCGGCGCCAGCGAGCGGCCGGAGGTGTCGAGCACCATCTTGGCGCCCAGCTTCTTGGCGTGGCGTGCGACGTGCGCATAGAAGTCGCCAGGCACGCCGGGCGGAATGCTGCCGCTGGCGACCACGAATTTCGGTTTCTCCGGCAGGGAGGCGAGCTTGTCGAGGCAGGCTTCCCATTCGGCGCGGTGCAGCGCCGAGCCCGGCAGCACGAAGCGGAACTGCTCGCCGCTCTCGGCCTCGAAGGCGGTGAAGTTTTCGCGGGTCTCGACGTGGGCCGGCGTCACCACGCTGTCGATGCCCTCGCGTTCCACCAGGCGCTGCAACAGCCGGCCGATCTGGCCGCCGATCGGATAGATGGCCGCCACGTTACTGCCGAGGCGGTGGGCGACGCGCGCGACGTTGATGCCGCCGCCGCCGGGATCGCGCTTGGGCGCCGAGCAGCGCAGCTTCTTGGTCGGCTCGACGTGGGGCACGTTGACAAAAATATCCACGGCCGGGTTGATCGTGAGGGTGACGATGTCTGGCACGTCAAAAACATCCATTTTCCGCGCGGCGCCGGTGGGTGGCGCACGTTGTGCCGGCAGGACTCAACGCTTGCAGCAGAAATAGGTATTTTTGCGCCGCAAACAGCCCCTGGGGGACAAAATCGGGAAAACCCCGCCCTGGCCGGCGCGTAACATCGCCGGTCCTCTCAGCCTGCCGGTGCCACAATCAACGCCGGCGCGTCAGTTCGCCCTCAGCGCGGACCTAGGAGCTGCGAGCCCAAGAGCACCACAATCCAAGTCGCGATCAGCGTACCGGCTGCGATTGCCAGGACCATCATGGTGTCGTCCTTCCCCTTGCGGTAATCCCTGCCGCGGACGGTGGACGTCGGTCGTGCTGGTTTCGTTTGCTCATCGGTGGTTCCGTCCCCGGCGGACAGGTATTCCACGATGCGGGCATCATACCCGAATTCGACGGCCGATGCGCGGGCGAACCGTTGTGCGGTGCAATTAGGTATGTGCGGTGCGGGGGGGCGGCCCGCCCAATCAGCCGGCGAGGCGGATGACCTTTGCGCCCTCTGTGCGGCGGCCGACCATCTCGGCGTATTCCTCGATCGCCCGCGGACGGCCGGTAAAATAGCCCTGCACCTCGTCACAGCCGCCGCGCTTGAGGATGGCAAGCTGCTCGGCGGTTTCCACGCCTTCCGCCAGGATCGGCACGTTGAGGCTGTGGCCGAGATCGATGACCGCGCGCACGATCGCCATCGAATGGCGGTTGTCTTCGAGATCGCCGACGAAGGCGCGGTCGATCTTGATCTTGTCGAACGGGAAGGAGTGCAGGTACGACATCGAGGAATAGCCGGTGCCGAAGTCGTCGAGGGCGATGTGCACGCCCAGCGCCTTGAGCCGGCACAGGATCGAGATGGCGCGCGAGAAGTCGTCGATCAGCACGCCCTCGGTGACTTCAAGCTCCAGCCGTTCGGCCGGCAGGCCAGTCTCCATCAGCACCGCGTGTACGAAGCCGGGAAAGTCACCGGTGCGGAATTGCGTCGGCGAGATGTTGACCGCGACGGTCAGGGGCTGCGGCCAGGATGCGGCCTCGTGGCAGGCCGCGCGCAGCACCCATTCGTCGATCTGCACGATCAGCCCGCTCTCTTCCGCGACCGGAATGAAGACGTCCGGCGACACCAGGCCGCGCTTCGGGCAGCGCCAGCGCAGCAGCGCCTCGAACCCGATGGGATCGCCGTCGATCGTCAATTGCGGCTGGAAGTTCAGGAACAATTCGCCGTTCTCGGTCGCCGCCCGCAAGTCGGCTTGCAGGGCGCGGCGCTCGCGCACCTGCTCGCCCATTTCCGCCTCGTAGAACAGCACCGTGCCACGCACCGCCGCCTTGGCGCGGTAGAGCGCGACGTCGGCATTGATCATCAGCGTCTTGGCGTCGGTGCCGTTATCGGGATAGATCGCGCCGCCGATGGTTGCGCCTACGGTCAGGATTCGGTCCTCGATCTCGAATTCGGCGGCGAGTGCCCGTAGCAATCGCTCGGCGACGGCGGCGGACGCTTCCGGCTGCTTGCCGCTGTTCACGATCAGCATGAATTCGTCGCCGCCGATACGGGCGAGGAACGCGCCGTTGGCAGCGTCCTGCAGGCGGCGAGCGACTGCGCGCAGCAGCGCGTCGCCGACGGCATGGCCATGGCTGTCATTGGCGTCTTTGAAGCCGTCGAGATCGAGCGAGAGCACGGCGAACTGTTCGCCGGTCTCCCGCGTGTGCTTGAGCGCGGCCTCCATGGCGTCATTGAACGTCGCCCGGTTCGGCAATTCGGTCAGATTGTCGAAATGCGCCATGTGTGAAATGCGCTGCTCGACGCGACTACGGTCGGTCACGTCCTCCAGCACCGTGAGCAGATATTGCGGCTTGCCGTCGTCGTCCCGCACCGCGACGTTGCGGGATGTCGTCATCCGGACGCCGTTTCCGGGCGTGCGGATTTCGTGATCGGCGATGAGGATTGGATTTTTCGATTGCAGCGCCGCGTTGTTCTGCGCGATCACATGGTCCGCGTGTTCCTTTGAATAGATTTCGTCCAGGGTCTTGCCGATAAGATTCTCGCGCCGCACGCCGAGCAATTCCTCTCCCGCGCGATTGATCAGCGAGACCGGGCATTCAGCGGCGTCGCTGTCGCTCGTAGGCACGTTCTTGACGATGAGCGGAACCGGTACGTTTTCGATAATGGCGTCGAGGAACTTCTGCGTCTGGCGAAGCTTCTCGTCTGCGTTGCGGCGCTCGCTGACGTCTTCGAGGACGGTTAGCAGGTAGCGTGGCCGGTCGTCGTCATCGCGCACCGCCACGCTCTTGCCGGCGACTAGCCGCGGACCGTGATTGAGAGCGAAATTCAGGCGGTCCGGCACGATAATGGGGGCGTGAGAGCGGAGGCTCTCATTGCTCTCGGCGACGATGACCTCGGCTTGTTCCTTCGTATAGATGTCGCGGATGGTCTTACCGATCATCTGGTCGCGCGACACCTCGAAAAGCTCTTCGAAGGTACGGTTGACCAGGCTGTAGTGGCACGCCTCGGCGTCAGTGGCGCCCGCGGGGACATCCTTCACTATGATCGCCGCCGGAACGCTTTCGATGATGGCGTCGAGGAATTTCTGGCTGTCGCGCAACCGTTCCTCGGCCTGCTTACGGTCGGTGATGTCGTACACCGCGACGATACTGGCGCGGCGGCCGCGGTAATTGAGCGCGCGCGCGTAAATTTCGGTGTCGAAGACGGTGCCGTCCGCCTTCATGTGCCGCCAGGGCTGTGTCGAGCTGTGGTTGCCCTCGTACGTGCTCAGGAATTCGGAAAAACCCGCGCGTTCTTCGGGCGGCCGGATTTCAAATACGCTTAGCGTCAAGAACTGCTCACGGCTATAGCCGTAGTGCGCGATGGCGGCGTCGTTGACGGCGATGATCGTGAGCGCATCGAGGTCGTAGACCATCATCGGGATTGGATTGTCGTCGAACAGCAACTGGAACGACGCTTCGCGTTGCCGCGTCTCGGTGATGTCGTCGAAGGTGGTAACCCAGCCGCCGCCTGCAATGGGCTGCCTGGTGATCGAAAGGATGCGGTCGTCCTTCATCTCCGCCTCGTGCGAAACCGCTTCTCCTTTGGCGGCTATCGCGATTATCTCGGCGGCGCGTTCCTCCGGCTCGCCGAACTTGTATCGGTCGTAGGTGTCGCGGGCACTTCGATGCCGAAGTAGGTCGCCCAGCGTGCAGCCGGGCTTTGCCACCTCGGGCGGCAGATTGAACATCTCGAGGTAGCGGTCGTTGCACACGATCAGATGTCCCGAGGCGTCGAACATGGTCAGCCCCTGCGACATGTTGTTGAGCGCGGCGTCGAGCTGGCGGTTCTGGGCCTTCAGGCGGCCGGCGATCTGGCGCGCGACCAGAAACGCCGCTGCCATGATCATGAGCACGATAATGCCGGCGGCGCCGGTGACGTAGAGAACCGCGTCGCGCCAGCCGGTAAGCACGTCGTCGACTCTACTGGTGGTCACCACGGACATCGGGTAGTGCGAAAGGTTGTGGCCGGAAATCAGCAGCTTCTTGCCGCTGATGAAGCTCGTCTGTTGGACGGTGCCGTTACGGCCCTTGGACAGAACGTTCTTGAAGATGTCGCGCTGGGCAAGCGAACGGCCGCGCAAGCGGTCGCTGTGCGGATAGCGGGCGACGAGCACGCCGGCGCGCGTGAATAACGCAATTGAGCGGTCCTGGTCGCGGGCGACTGAGTTGAACAGCTTCTCGAAATAACTCAGCCGCATCGCGCCGATCACGATGCCGATAAAGGTGCCGTTCGCGCTCGTGACCTTGCGCACGATCGGCAGGACCCACGCGCCGGTGTCGGGGCTGCGCAGCGGCTTTCCGATGAACGAATCCCGGTGCATCGTCGCGAACATCTTGGCGCGGTCGCGGTTGATCTTGGCGATGCGCGGGACCGGCCAGCGGTGCGAGAAATTGACGAGCCCGCCATCCGGCGTCGTCAGCACGATGGCGTCGATATAGGGCATCGCCTCGATGCGGTCTCGGAAGCGTTGGTAGGTGTCGCGGCCGGACATTGCCTGCGCCAGTGCGGCCGGTGAGTTGACGTCGAAGGATCGGATGCGCTCGATCACGCCGGTCTGCACCAGCTCGATCGATTGGAAGCTGCGGTCGATCTGTTCGGCGAGCAGGGTGGCGAGGTTCTGCAGGTTGCGGTCGCTCTTGGCGATCTGCTCGCTGCGCAGGTTGGCAAGCAGCATCCCGGCGGCCACCACGATGGCCATGATCAGCACGACACAGACCGCGACCATTAGCCGGAGCGGATGCGAGTCCCACAGCGAGGCGGGCGCGAGCAAGGCCGCGGGCTCGCCGGCCCGCGCTGGTCGGGGCCGTCGTCCTCGCAATGCGCCAAAAAGGGGAGAAAAGGGACTGCGCATGTCGTACAGCATTACCGACGGCAGCTTAGCCAACCCTTTGATTTACAGAGGCGGGACGCGGTTTTTTGCAAGTCGGTGTACGGCCGGTTAATGGGTATAGCGAACGTTAACGTCCAGGTGGGGGTGGCCGGCCGATCGAGGGCGACCGAATGCGATTGATTTTCCGACCTTGCGAAAGCGCTTCGCGCCGTCACTGTGGCGGCCTAGCCTAATCGGGCTACGCTGAGAGGCCTGCCCATGCACCGCAAGCTCATCGTTGCCATCGCCGCTTTCGCCTGGCTTGGTCTCGTTCCGCCGGTGGTTGCCGCGCCGCCGACGCCGGCCGCCTACGATTGCCAGACCCGCATGACCCAACCGCGCCCGGCGCCGCCCCCGCCGGCCGGCGACGAGAACCCCTGGCAATGTCCCGCGCCCCAGAACCAGAAGCTCTCTAGCGCGCTGCACTGGTTCCGCGACTCGCTGGAATATTGCCGCCTCACCACCAGCGTTTACGATGCCGCTTTGCGCGCCGCCTACCGCCAGGCCGTGCGCTACGGTCCGAAGCGCTGGATCGTGTTCATGGATGCCGATGAGACCGTGCTCGACAATTCGCTCTATGAGTACGAGCGGGAGCGTTGCGGCAGCCACTACACCGGGCCGACCTGGGCCAAGTGGATCAAGGACGGCATCGCCGGCGCCATTCCGGGCGCGGTCGCCTTTACCCAGACGGTGCATGCGCTCGGCGGCCTCGTTGCCATCGTCACCAACCGCGACATCGGAAACGACGTAGTTACGCGCACGAACCTGAAGACGCTCGGCATCTGGTTCGACTACGAGATTGGCCAGAAGGAGGGCGAGCCGAGCGAGAAATCGCAGCGCTGGCGCGACGCGGTCGCCATCCTCGCCCAGCGCGTCGGCGGCTCCCCCAGGCCGGTGCTTTGGCTCGGCGATCAGGTCACCGATTTTCCCATTCTCGACGCGAACGGCCATATCGTGCGCGCCATGTCGCAGCATGACGCCGGCAGTCATATCGGCTCGCGCTATTTCCTCCTTCCAAACCCGGTCTACGGCAACTGGTCCCACAATCCGGAGAACTGACCGGGCAGGTCCGACGCGCGCGTGGGGGTGAGCGGGACCGTCAGTCGGCGCTGCGGTGCAGCTTGTGGCGCCGGCTTTCCAGGGCCGTGCCGAAGACGTGATCCCAGAAGCTCGTGGTGACGCCGAAATTGCCCTCGTCGGCGAAGTGGTGATGCAGCGCATGCCAGCGCCGGGCGCGGGCGAGATAGCTGCCGGGGCGCGGCTGCCAGTGGTGGATCACGTAGTGGATGAAGACATAATAGAGATAGCCGGTGACCATGCCCGCCGTCACCGCGGTCGCCAGGTCCAGCCCGAGCATGGCCCAGCACGGCCCGGCGACGGCGGCCGCACCCACCAGGACGCTCACCCAGGCCGGCGTGCCGATCAGCTCCAGCGGCTCATCGTGGTGGCGCTCGTGCATGGGCGCGAGGATCGGGGCGTGGTGGAAGACGAAGCGGTGCAGCAGGTACTCGATGAGCGTCCACGCGAGAACGCCCACGAGATAGGCGAGGGCCCAGTCGGCCGGGCGCGGCGGCGTCGTTCCCGCGAACGCCAGCGCCGTGAAAAACAAGACGAGCGGCGGAAAAACAAAGAACTCCGCGAAATAAGCGAGCCTGCCCATCTTCATGCCAGCACCTTCAGGCAACATCAGGCGACGGTCCATCGCCACCCTATTCAGCGTCGCCCCCCGGGTTCAAGTCGCCCCCAAGTTTAGAGAGCAATTTTCAAGCCGTTACCATGGACCTTCTTTGGCTTCGCACGCCATCCCCTTGCGCCACGGCGGCGGCGAAATCGTGACGGAGCGGGGGGTGCTCCACAACAAACGGCCGCACGGGGCGCCGCGCGGCCGGTCTTTTTCGGTCACTCGGGCCGTCCCGGTCAGTTGTTGACCGGGCCGCTGATCGTCTTGATCACGCTCGACATTGGCTTCGCGTTCGCCAGCCCGCCGCCCATCTCCTTGAGCACGATCTTCTTGTACTCCGGCAGCGGCTCGACCGGCGTCTTGCCGACGATCTGCACCACCTTGTAACCGCCCTCTTTCAGCTTCTTGAGCAACTCGGGCAGGGCCTCGGCGGTGGCGCGCTGGAAATCGTGCATCAGGATGATGCCCTTGTGGTGCTTCTCCAGCTTGCTCATGACCGAATGGACCACCTGGCTCGGATGGCGCATCTTGAAGTCGAAGGAGTTGAAGTCGCAGGAGAAGATGCCGATATTGCGCGTGCCGACGTATTTCACCATGTCCGGCGGATGCCTGAGCGCCGGGAAGCGGAAGAAGGGATCGACCGGCTTGTTGCCGAGCGCGATGCTGACCGCCGCGATGCCCTTTTCGATCTCGGCCTTTGCCTCTTCCGGCGGCAGCGTCGACAGGTCCTTGTGCGACCAGGTGTGCGAGCCGACGGTCATGCCCGCCGCCTTCACCTCTTTCAGGATTTCGGGGTGATAGCTGGCGTGCAGGCCGATCGGGAAGAACATCGCCTTGGTGCACTGGTCGGCCAGCGCCTTCAGGACGTGCTCGGTGTTCCACGGCCAGGGGCCGTCGTCGAAGGTGAGCACCACTTCCTTGTCGCGCAGGAAGTCGTAGGCCTTGAAGTGTTCGAAGCCGAAGCCGGGGCCGCCGGTGGTGTCGATCTGCACCACGCGCTCCACGCCCAGGGCGTTGGGATTGTTGCATTTGGCCTTTGCCGTGGCCGGGGCGTTCTCAGCCCAGGCCGTGGTGCCGGCCAGCAGGATGGCGACGATGGTCGCCAGAGCGGTACGCATGATGAAACCCCCCGTAAGCCGCAAGACTTTTCCGTGTCATTCCATTCAGCCTGACTTTAACCCGACGAGTCAACGCGATGCGCAATAAAGCCCGTGCCTATTGGCTTTCTTGCCGTAGTATGGTTAACGGCCGGGTGGTGGACCTGTACCATTCGGGGACATGGTTGCCGGGGCTTGCAAAGGGTCCTATCTGATTTCCCGGCGGGCAACGGGCCCGTCCAACGTCGGAGCAGCGCGCATGTCCGCCACCGCCCCCTCAGCCGGCCGTTCCCGCCCGCTGCTGGTGCTGCTGGCGCTCGCGATCGGCCTGCTGCTGGCGCTGACCGGCGCGCTGTGGGCCTGGTACGGCTCCACGGTGTTCTTCGAGATCGTGCGCACCGGCTGGGTGTCCTGCTTCTGAACCAACCGACCTGAAGGACACCACGGCCATGGCGACCCGCGCCTCCCATATCCTTGTCGTCGTCGGCGCCTTCGTCGCGGGGCTTGCCATCTTCCTCGGTGTCTTTCTCTACGCCACCGGCTACCTCGGCGGTTCGGTCAGCTCGGCCGTCGGCGGGCCGTTCCAGCTCACCGGCGACAACGGCAAGCCGATCTCCGACGCGACCTTCAAGGGCAAGCCCTATCTCATCTTCTTCGGCTACACCCATTGCCCGGACGTCTGCCCGACCACTTTGTTCGAGATCACGCAGGTGATGCAGGCACTCGGCAAGGACGCCGACCGCACCGCCGCGCTGTTCATCACCGTCGATCCGGAACGCGACACGCCGGCGGTGATGAAGGATTATCTGTCGAACTTCGGCCCGCATCTCTTCGGCGCCACCGGCGACCTGAAGACGATTGAGAAGGTGGAGCGCGAGTTCCGCGTCTACGCCAAGAAGGTGCCGGAGAAGAACGGCGACTACAGCATGAACCACAGCGCGGTGGTCTATCTGATGGACAAGCGGGGCCGCTTCGTCGCGCCCTTCAGCCTCAAGCGCAAGCCGGCGGAGTCGGCCGCGGTGCTCAGGAAGTATATGTAGGAGTGCCTGAGCACGCTTTTATAGGGCGGTGTGGCGACGCGTGAAACTGCGGCGCTTGGAGCTGCGGCTGTTCTCCGCCAGCATCGGCAATTTCTCGCGCTTCTTGAGTTTGGCCAGACCGTGCTCAAGTTTGATCGGCGCGCGCGTCATCTCGTCGTTGAGCCGCGAGTGCCGGGCGAGCCCGTGCTCGGTCTTCTCCCAATGATAAGGCGCGACTAGCAGTTGATAGAGCGCGCGCCAGGCCGCGAGTGAGAGCAGCAGCCAGTGCAGTGGCGTGAGCAGTAGCACCCAGGCGGATGCCGTCAGCCCGCGCCAGCGACAATCCGAATGGGCTTCAGAACAAAGCCAACACGTCTGCGGACTAGATAGCCGACAGTGCCTTTCGGTCGACCGTAGATTGAGAGCGAGGCTCAACGCCCGCGGTTTTCGCAGCCGTATCGTCGTCCGCGCGACGCGCAATCATCCGCTCTCACGGTGGCAGGAGGAAGCGAACCGGAAGAAGAGCCAGGTTCGAGTTCGCGTTGAGCATGTGTTTGGAGCTCAGGAAACCTCAGCCGGTGGCCGGCTTGTGCGGACGATCGGCATCGTCAGAGCGCGAGCGAAGATCGGATTGCAGAACCTCGTGTACAACGTCCGTCGCCTCGTGACGCTGGAGCGGATGGCTGCAGTATGAGGGAAAAGTCAGCTTGTGCCGCCCTCAACAGGACGCCTGGTGCACCTGGCGGAGCCCCACCGGCGTCAGATCATCTGCCAATTGCCCGCCGATCCGCGCGGACTGACGATCACGCAGCAAAAAAGGTATTATTCGAGGTGCCCTTTAGAAAGAGGACCGTTCTCCGATAGGACCAACAGCCGGATATGCTAGAAGCAAATTTTAATTCGGCGCTCTGTCGTGTGTTGACGGAGATTCATCCGGACCAAGCCGGCCGCCAGTTCAATCTACGCGTTGCTGCGGCATTGGAATAACAAACCCCGCCTGTTGGTACTGTCGCAGTTTTGTTCGCAAGCAACGAATTGAGATACCCAGGAGCTTCGCTGTGTGAGTGCGATTGCCGTTACAGCAGGCAAGCGCTTTCAGAAGGTGCTCGCGCTCGACTTCGGCAAGGGTCGATACGGAATTTTCGAGTTCCATAGCGGTCGCCCCCGACTTCAATTTGTTCGAAAGTCGCGTGATTCGGGTGGCGTTTTTGTGGCCAAGGAACTTTGACCTTTATGGGTCTGATCCTCACTCGATCGGAAGCTAATAATTGGCGGCAATAAAATACCAGCATGATTCAATATTCTAAATTTCAGAAAGGACGACATGGCAAAAACCAGACGCAAGCAAGACGGTTCTCCCTCGCCAGTCCAACTACCATCTCAGCGACCACCGAGTGAGCGGGAGACCGAGGCCATCGCCAAGGCGCGAGAGCGAGTTTCAAGACGCCAAGCCCGGGTTGACGTGAAGCTCGAGCAAGACGGAACTGAAGTCTGCAATATCGGCCCAGACCATTCTGATGGCGCCGGCTGGTTAGTACAATTGACCGACGCTTTCGGCACGACGTCGCAGGACTTTCAGGGATTTGGCCTCAACGCGTTGTTGAACGCCGTTGCGCCAAGGAACGGCGGTGTTTCAAATCAGACAGCGAATGCGCTTCTTGCGGTTGTTGATGGTGCGCGACCAAAGGATGAAATCGAGGCCATGTTGGCGAGCCAGATTGCCGTCACCCATGCCCTGGCGATGGAATTTCTGGGTCGTGTGAAGCGAGCGGAGTTGGTCCCGCAGTTGGATTCGTTTGGGAATTTGGCGGTCAAACTTTTGCGGACCTATACTGCGCAAATTGAAGCGTTCGCGAAGTTACGGCGCGGCGGCGAGCAGAAGGTGAGAGTTGAACACGTGCACGTCCATCCCGGCGCCCAGGCCGTGGTTGGAAATGTCAATGGAAAGGGATAGACGAACCTAGTTCAATTAGGATTTTTGACGCAGAAAAACCAATATCCAAGTCTGCTTCCAGTTCCCGGAATATATTGGGCATCTTTGGCGGCTGCTGCACAATCCTGTTTGGACGGGAATTTGCCGATCACCGTATCGGCAGTCCCTGCCGCCAGCGCTGTAACCAATATCAGGATATAAGGCATGGCGTGCTCCTCTTGAGTTTTAAAATCCAAGATGCTCGTTATCTTGAGAATACGCTCAAATCAGGAGGGGGGCGCACAAAAATGCCGGACAACCCCATGCACCAGAGCCAAGAGCCGTTGCCTTTGCGCCTAGCGCCGCGATGTGGGGCGAAAACCCGGAGCGGGAATCCGTGTCAGTCGCCAACGGTGGCGGGCAAAGGACGATGCCGAATGCACGGCGGAGCGAAGGGTAGCGGTGCGCCATTTGGTGAGGCAAATGGGAATTACCGCCACGGCTTTTACACGTGCGACGCAATCGAAATTCGGCGGGTCGCGCGGCAGTGGATGCGAGCGGCTAAAGAGAGTGGGCGATGAAGTTTTCAAAGGCGCTGCTGGTAGAGTGTAAATAGTGGAGGTCATGGCAGGGGCTGGCAGCCAGTGTAGGGCCTTGTCCTCCGGCCAGCGTCAATTGATTAAGCACATTCGTTGGACGTTGGCGGCGGCAGCATTGGGGACGCTAGTGCAAACCGTTGGCCCGCATTGGGGCTCAATGGCGTTTGCTAGTAGTAACGAAGCGCCGTGGACGGAATGTATACGAACCAGTCCGCCGGAATCCGACGCGGGGCGATTCGAGTGGATCAAAACTGCACAAGGGCGCCTCGAAAAATAGCATGTCCCTCAGACCCGTGCGAGTCTGCTGCCCTGAAGGCATGATTCTCGGAGACGGATGATGGGGCAGCTCGGATTTTTCGATGCGGATAATCAGCTGGCAGCACTAGCAGCGAAGGGAGCTCGCGCTTGAGGCGGTCGCGGCGGTGCCATGGGAGAGCTTTCGCGGCGACATTGAGGCCGCAGTGCTGACGCCGGAGACAGAGCGCAAGAGCATGGCCGGTCGGAAGCCGATCGATGCGATCGTGTTGTTTCGGATGCTAATCTTGCAGTCGCTGTACAATCTCTCGGACGAGCAGGTCGAGTATCAGGTGCGGGATCGTCCCTATCCTTGAGAAGCGGATCGTGCCCGGCAGCACGGTCCATGCCGACGAGGCGCGGTCGTGGGACCCGCTGCATTACGCCGGCTACGATATGTTCAGGATCAACCATGAGGAAGCTTATTCCGACGGCACGGCCTGCACGAACAACGCCGAGTCATTTTTCTCGCGTATCCGGCGAGCCGAAATCGGCCAGCACCACCATATCGCCGGTCCGTACCTTCACGCCTACGCGCACGAGGCAGCTTGGCGCGAGGACAGCCGCAGGATCGACAATGGCACGCAGTTCCTGCTCATTTGTCTGGCTGCGCTGTCCCATCCGGTTTCCCGGAACTGGAAAGGATATTGGCAGCGGCGAGCCACTTCGGCAGGACCGAGTTGAGTTCGCCGCGGGGGAACGCCGCCATCGGATCGAAATGTCCGGGATTGCACTTTGCTACGTTTCGGGCCATTTCTTGGTGGCCAAGCCTTTGGAAGGTTGGCTGAAATGAGCGTGTCGCGAATCGAAGCGTTGATGGCCGAACGAACGGTGGCGCGTGCAGCCGTTGCATCGGCACGCGCGCTCGCGACTCTAAACGCACTGCAAGATGCCGGTGTTTCGGGGTGGGTTATCGGATCTCTGGCAAGGGGCGAATTCCGGCTTCACTCGGATGTCGACTTCTTGGTGGATTGTGATCGACGTTCAAAGCATGCCGCTTTTCGGATTATCGAAGGTCAAATGGGCGACTTGCCCTTCCACTTCATTTCGGCACGCGATCTGGACGAAACGACACGCCGTCGGCTCATGAAGGAGGCTGCATATGCAACCAGCATTCACGCTCGCATGCAGCCCTTTGGCTGAAACCAAGGAAGAATTCGACAGCTTCCTTGAGGCAGAGCGCGAACAATTGGCTCCCCTGGAAGGAGATAGCCGTAAATCGGCGGAATGGATGCGAGCGGTGACGCGTGCAAGCGGCATCGAGGGCGTCTACACTGGCATGGAAAACGTCTTGAGGGAGGTGCTCAACGTAACCGATGACGGCGTGTCTGGTTCCCCGGCGAGTTTTCATGCCCAGCTATTGGCTCAAGCTGCGGAAAGGACCGACAAGAGAGAGGCTATCGTCACGCAGGAGACGTACAAAAAGCTCGATGAGTTGCGTGGGTTCCGGCACCGCGAGCGGACAATCTATCGACACGTTCTCAAAGAGGAACTGGTCAACGAGAACCGCGATCTTCTTACGGAGACATTTCCAAAATTCGAAGCTGAAGTCGCGGCCTTTATCGAAAGATGGGAGCGCAAGCCTGAGGCCGACGAAGAGCCAACATCATCGCACAACATTTAGCTCAATATGAGCTGGATCAATGATCGACGACTTATCGGAAAGCCGCGCATGGGTGAACAAAAGAAACAGTTCGACAAGGAAGCTCTCGAAGCTGCGTTCAAAGAGCTGGCGCAGCGTGCACACGCGGTCGGTCGCACCATTGAAATTGCCGTGTACGGCGGCGCGGCGCTTCTTTTGACTCTAAATCAAAGAGTCGCCACCAAGGACGTGGACGGGGTATTCGACCGTGACAAGGACTTCGTGAGAAAGCTTGCCGCTGAAATGGCCGACGAGTTTGGTTGGGACCAAAACTGGCTCAACGATGGAGTGAAGGGGTGGCTGAGCAAGGCGGACTCTGACCCGGACGTCAAGAAGCTATTCAAAACCTACCCGTCCGAGGACGAGCCCGGCTTACGTGTCCTCGTACCGAAGCCGGAATATATGTTCGCGATGAAATGCCGCGCAATGCGCGTAGGCGGAGTGAGAGTAGTTCCGATATAGACGACATCAAGAACTTGGCACAGGAACTTGGAATTACAAACGTTGAGCAGGCCTTGGCCATCGTGGAGGACTTTTACCTTGCCAATCTTCTTGAACCGAAAACGCGCTTGGGGCTTGAGGAAATATTGTCATCCCTTAGCTATAAGCGATCTTAAAGCGAGAGCGAAATGGTTACCGACTTCGCCAAGCCGCCTCCTACGTTGCGAGAGGTGGTTCGACGCGATCAAGGACGGCGAGCTAGGGCTTTGATGTCGCGATCCGGGAATTTCTCGATACGTTTTATTCGAATCCGGAGCGACGGAGCGAGGCCATTTCGCAGCAACCCGAAAAACTAGACCCTCTGTGCGATGCTTATGCCGCGGCGGTCGCCGAGCATTTGGCCAACGTCTACTCGCTGGAAGTTCCGTGCTGGACCGAAGAGCAAGGCAACGACCTGCATCGGCCGTTTTTTGCGGGTGGGCTTGATTCGTTGAGGGGTGTCCTGTTCGCGGAAAGCCCGACGGCATTCCGTAGGCGCCTGATCTTTGTCAGCAAGAACGCGCTCTCACGTCCCAGAATGGCAGTAGAGGCAGAGACTGAGTTGTCCGCTCCGAAACCCTAACCTTGCAGTATGGCGACTATAGACGGCGAGAGCGAAGCATGACCGCCGGCCTAGCCCTGAACATTCGAAATCGGTTCGCTGGGTCCAACTCGCCTTGACCAGACGATATTGCCGTGCGCGTCGGTCGCCGATTTGACCCTACCGTCGTTCTTCTGCTTCCGCAGGGCCTTGGAGACCCGCCTGGTGAGGTCGGAGACGTATTTGCGGTCCCGAGCGTCGCGCCACCTCAGCGTGCCGAGGTCTGGCGTCCTCGGTGACGTCTCGGGGTCGGGATCCCAGAGCTCCGCCATGATCGCCCGAGTGAGTTCGCCCTGTCCGAAGATCACCTGCCGCTTTTGCCGCGGCATGGCGGCGTCCAGATCGCCCTTGTAGCCGACCGCGCGCAACGTCGCGGTCGAGGGCCTCGATATCGTTCTTGATCTCGGCCAAGCGCTCCCGGATCAGGATGGCCTCGTTGAACAGGTCCGCCCGCTTCCGCAGAAGGCCGGAAATCGTGTGGTCGTAGGTCTCGGACATGCCCGGAAACTGGCATTTCCTGCCTGCCGCCGGGAAGTGACGTCTAGGTGTGCTTGCTACCTAATACCGTGGAAGTGGTTGGACGAGCCGCCGAGCGGCAGCGGCAGATGCCCGACCGCCAGCCCCGGCAGGAAGCCGTCGAACTGGCCGGCATATTCAGCGGTTAACATGCGCGCCAGCCAACTGTCGGCGGTGTTGTCGATGCAAAGCCGCGCCTGCACACAGGCAAGCTTATTGCCGCCGCTTCTGAACGCCTGCAGCGCGCGGCGCAACTGGTCGGGTTCCGGCCGGTCCTCGGCGTCGTAGATGACGGTGAAGCTGCCGCGCGCGAACGGCAACGCGGCATTGAGCGCCTTTGGTTTGGTGCGCGGGCCGCCCTCGGGCACTGTGATGACAGAGATCGGGATCCGGTTGCAGCGGGTGGCGATGGCCGCGCGGGTGTCGCGGTCGTCGGCTTCCAGCGCGATGATGACGTCGAGCTTCTCGGGCGGATAGTCGAGCCGCTCGATAGCGTGCAGCAGGCCGTCGATCGAGGCCGCCTCGCGGTAGAGCGCGGCGACGACGCTGTACATAGGCAGCGCGTCGTCGGCGATGGCCGGCGGCGGCGGCGACGACGGCGCGCGGATGAAGGCAGCGGCAAAGCGCAAGCTGAGCCAGGACAGGAACAGCGCCGCCAGGGTCACGGCCAGCACCTCCGGCGCGGCGATGCTGCCGGCGATCGCCGCGAGGGCGAGGAGCGCGTGCGGGACCGCCATCGTGTGCGCGGCGCGTGGGCCGGCGGACAGGTCCGGGAAGGTCTCCTTGAGCCGGTCGGTGGCGCGCGCGGCGATGGCCCCGCCGGCATGGCGCAGCACGAAGCGGTTGAGCCGCTCGGCGGTCGTGAAGCGGAAGCGTCGCGCCAATGCCGGCTTGTCCCGCAGCAAGGCGATCAGCTGGCGCACCGCAAACCCGCGCGGCGCCACCACCACCGCCAGTGCGTCGCCGTCGGCAAGCTGCAACAACCCCGTCGATGCGCTTTCGATCAGCGCGGTGTCGTCGACTGGGCAGCGCGGGCGCGCGGCATCGTCGAGCGGCTCGAAGGCGACGCCGAGGCTTGCGCCCAGGGCCTTGAGGTAGACCTCCTCGCTCAGATGGCCGGCGACAGGCAGCACCCGGTCGGCGCCGACGCCGACCGCCGCCGCGCGCTGCCGGACCGCGGCGATGGTCGCGGGCGGCAACAGCCCCGCCACGCAGTCGAGTTCCGGGTAGCGGCCGGGATCGCGAATGCCCGGGCGGGCGCGGCGGCCCGCCCAAGTGGCCGCCTGCGTGGCCGCCGGTGCGGCGCGGGTGCTGCCGCGGCCGGCAGAAACGGCGTGCTCGGCGGTGGCACCGGCTTTGAGGCCAGGCTCCATGCTTCCCCCAGGTTCGCGTATTAAGATACCATGGGTTGTGCATGCACGGATACAGGAGATTGTGGGATGGTTTAATATCGCGCATTGATAGATTTCGACGGCCCGCCATGCGGCCACGGATTCGACCGTGGCCCCGGCGGCCGCCCGGTGCTAGAAGCCAGCCCCATGTCCCACTTCATGTCGTATTACATGGTGCCGGCTGCCATCATCGCGGTGGCCATCGTGCTCGTGCTCGGCCTCGTCAACATGATGCGCGGCGGCAATCCGAACCGCTCGCAAAAGCTCATGCGCCTGCGCGTGCTGCTTCAATTCGCCGCCATCGTGATCATCATGGCGACGATCTGGGTGATGGGCCGCTAGGCCCGCCGCTGTTCCTGGAGCGCGAGGCAGATAACATGGTCGTCCTCAACCGCATCTATACCGGCACCGGCGACGACGGCACGACCGCGCTGGGCAGCGGCGACCGGCGCAAGAAATACGATCTGCGAGTGGCCGCCTACGGCACGCTGGACGAGGTCAACGCGGTGATCGGGTTGGCGCGCCTGCACACGGGCGCCGACCCGGCGCTGGATAAGGCGCTTGGCCGCATCCAGAACGACCTGTTCGACGTCGAGGCCGACCTGTGCCTCGCCGAAAAGGGCCCCGGCGGGGCCCGGTTGACCGTGACCGAGACCCAGGTGGCCTGGCTGGAAGGCGAGATCGACCGCCTCAACGAGGGGCTGGCGCCGCTTAAGTCTTTCATCCTGCCCGGCGGCAGCGCGGCATCCGCCTGGCTGCATCTCGCCCGCACCGTGTGCCGGCGCGCCGAGCGCATCATGGTCGAGTTGATGGACCAGCCGGGGGAAGAAGTGTCCGCCCCCTCACTCAAATACGTGAACCGGCTTTCGGACTATCTCTTCGTCGTCGGCCGCCACGCCAACGACAAGGGCGCCGCAGATGTGCTCTGGGCGCCCGGGGAGCACCGCTAACGCCGCTTTTTGGCGTCGCAGCATAAGCGTTGACTGCCCAAGGCCGTGCCTTTAGCTTCCGCCCGCTTTCTATTGCACCTGCCCATCCGGATGGGGGATCATGAAAATTCTGGTGCCCGTGAAACGGGTTGTCGATTACAACGTCAAAATCCGCGTGAAGTCCGACGGCTCTGGCGTCGAGCTCGCCAATATCAAGATGTCGATGAACCCCTTCGACGAGATCGCCGTTGAAGAGGCGATCCGTCTGAAGGAGGCTGGCAAGGCGACCGAGATCGTGGTGGTGTCGATCGGCCCACAGCAGGCTTCCGAAACCATCCGCACCGCGCTCGCCATGGGCGCCGACCGCGGCATCCTGGTGAAGACGGACGGCGCGGCGGTCGAGCCGCTCAGCGTCGCCAAGATCCTGAAGGGCGTGGTCGAGGCCGAACAGCCGGGCCTCGTTATCCTGGGCAAGCAGGCGATCGACGACGACTGCAACCAGACCGGCCAGATGCTGGCCGCGCTGCTCGGCTGGGCGCAGGGCACCTTCGCCTCCAAGCTCGAACTCGACGGCGACAGCGTGACCGTCACGCGCGAAGTCGACGGCGGCCTGCAGACCGTGAAGCTGAAGGCGCCGGTCATCGTCACCACCGACTTGCGCTTGAACGAGCCGCGCTACGCCTCGCTCCCCAACATCATGAAGGCGAAGAAGAAGCCGATCGATGAAAAGGCGCCGGGCGATTACGGTGTCGACACCGCGCCGCGCCTCGAAGTGCTGAAAACCGCGGAGCCGGGCGGCCGTCAGGCCGGCGTTAAGGTCGGTTCGGTCGCCGAGCTGGTCGGCAAGCTCAAAGACGAAGCGGGAGTGCTGTAATCATGACCACGCTTCTGATTGCCGAACACGACAACAAGAGCCTGCGCGATGCCACCGCCAAGGCGTTGACCGCGGCCAAGGAACTGGGCGGCGACGTGCACGTGCTCATCGCCGGCAAGGACGCCAAGGCCGCGGCGGACGCCGCCGCCAAGCTCGACGGCGTCGCCAAGGTGCTGCTCGCCGATGCCGCGGCTTACGAACATCAATTGGCGGAGCCGCTGGCGGCGCTCATCGTGTCGCTCGCCGGCAACTACGACGCCATCGTTGCGCCGGCGACCACGACGGCCAAGAACGTCATGCCGCGCGTCGCAGCGCTGCTCGATGTGATGCAGATCTCCGACATCACCAAGGTCGTTGCGCCCGACACCTTCGAGCGGCCGATCTACGCCGGCAACGCGATCCAGACGGTGAAGTCGTCGGATGCGAAGAAAATCATTACCGTGCGCACCTCGACCTTCCAGGCGACGGGCGAGGGCGGTTCTGCCCCGGTCGAGAGCGTGAACGCGGCTGACGATCCGGCGCTGTCGTCTTTCGTCGGCGAGGAGCTGTCGAAGTCCGACCGGCCGGAACTGACCTCGGCCAAGATCATCATCTCCGGCGGCCGCGCCATGCAGAGCCGCGAGAACTTCACCACCTACATCGAGCCGGTGGCCGACAAGCTGGGGGCGGCCATGGGCGCCTCGCGCGCGGCGGTCGATGCCGGCTATGCGCCCAACGACTGGCAGGTCGGCCAGACCGGCAAGGTGGTGGCGCCCGAGCTCTACATCGCGGTGGGCATTTCCGGCGCCATCCAGCATCTCGCCGGCATGAAGGATTCCAAGGTGATCGTCGCCATCAACAAGGACGAGGAGGCGCCGATCTTCCAGGTCGCCGACTACGGGCTGGTGGCCGACCTCTACCAGGCGTTGCCTGAGCTCGCGACCGAACTCGACAAGCTCAAGCGTTGAAGCGCTAATATTGTTGTTCCGCCGGTGGCTTCATCCGGCGGTTCGTCGTAAAACTGCAAAGGCAATCGGGCGTGAAGACCGCAATCGACGCCGAGAGCCGGAACTAGCATCGATCGGATAAGAACATGGCCGCCATCAAGACTGTTGGGGTGATCGGCGCCGGGCAAATGGGCAACGGCATTGCTCATGTCTGCGCGCTGGCGGGCTATCCCGTGATGCTCAACGACATTTCGGCTGACCGCATCAAGGCGGGCATGGCGACCATCAATGGCAACATGACACGCCAGGTTTCCAAGGAGCTGATCAGCGACGACGCGCGCAAGAAGGCGCTCGATCTGATCAAGCCGGCGGAGAAATACGACGAGCTGGCGAGTTGCGATCTGGTGATCGAGAGCGCGACCGAGAAAGAAGAGGTCAAGCGCAAGATCTTCGCGGATCTGTGCACCTCGCTTAAGCCCGACGCCATCATAGCCACCAACACCTCGTCGATCTCGATCACGCGGCTGGCCTCATCCACCGACCGGCCCGAGCGCTTCATCGGCATCCACTTCATGAATCCGGTGCCGCTGATGGAGCTCGTCGAGCTCATCCGCGGCATCGCCACCGACGATCAGACCTTCGAGGTGTGCAAGGAGTTCATTACGCGGCTCGGCAAGACCATCGCGGTGGCCGAGGACTTCCCGGCCTTCATCGTCAACCGCATCCTGCTGCCGATGATCAACGAGGCGATCTATACGCTCTACGAAGGCGTCGGTAACGTCGAGTTGATCGACACCGCCATGCGGCTCGGCGCGCATCATCCGATGGGGCCGCTCGAATTGGCTGACTTCATCGGCTTGGACACGTGTCTCTCGGTGATGCAGGTGCTGTACGAGGGCCTTGCCGATTCCAAGTACCGGCCGTGCCCGTTGCTGGTGAAATACGTCGAGGCCGGCTGGCTCGGCCGCAAGGCCCAGCGCGGCTTCTACGACTATCGCGGCGAAAAGCCGGTGCCGACGCGCTAACTCTCTTTCAATTCAATTGACGCTTATCTCGGCCTCATGCTGAGGAGGCGGCGAAGCCGCCGTCTCGAAGCATGTGGCCGCCCCATCCTTCGAGACGCGGCACTTTGTGCCGCGCCTCAGGATGAGAGCGGATTGAACGTCACGCCGCCGCGGCGGTGAACTGCGGCATCGTCTCCTTCCAGCACGGTAGCGCCGCGACGCGGGCGAACCAGTCTCTGACATGCGGATAGGACGCGAGCGGCAAGCCCGCACGCTCCGCATAAAACAACATCGCCGCGACCGAGAAGTCGGCGAGCGTCGCGTCATGGCCGACAAGGTAAGGCTGCTTCACCAGATGCGCGTCGAGCATGGCGGCTTCGCGGTTAAAGCATTCGAGGCCCTTGGCGACGATCGCCTCATCCGGCGGGCCGAGGTTCAGGATTTGCTTGACGATGCGCTCGAATATCAGCGGTTCACAGGCTTCCTTGCCGAAATGCGCGAGGCCCCAGCTCTGCCAGCGCATGATGTCGGCGCGCGCGCGAATATCATCCGGCCACAGCGTGTTGGGCTTCTGGCAGCCGAGATACTGCATGATGGCGGTCGACTCCCAGACTGTGAAGTCACCGTCGATCAGCGTGGGCGTACGCCCGGTGGGATTGAGGGCGAGATAGTCGGGCGTATGCGACTGGCGCTTGGTGAGATCGACGAATTCGAACTCGAGCGGGATACCGAGATGGGCCGCGACCGCGCGCACCTTCCAGGTATTAGGCGAAGCGGGAAAGCCGATGAGCTTCATGGCCAACTCCTTTGCGGGATATCGCTATTCATCCGATTGCGCGGCGTTGCCGGGCGGGAGCGCCACGCGCACAGTTCGCGCGGCTTATGCCTGTTCGCCGCCGCAACAGCCGGCGGCCTTCGGCTGCGCGGCGTTTTCATATTCGTCGTGGCGCTTCACCCAAGCCATGCTCCAGGGCAGGGCGTCTTCGTCGCGGCCTTTTGGCACCATGTCGAGCAGGTTGTAGGTGCCGGCCAGAATGTCGAGGCCGCGGGGTAAGAGGGGGAACACCTGCCGGCCTGCTTTTGGTGAAGACGCTGATGCCGGGCATCTCCTCAGCCTCGGCTTTCGTCGTGCCGTAGTTATAAATCGTCTTGCTTCCCACTTCGTCTTTCGTGAACGAGACGCCGAAGTCACAGTTGAAATCGTTGCCGAACGACGACATCCATTCGAATTGCCAGCCCATGCGCTTCTTGTAAGCCGCGATCTCGGCAAACGGCGCACGCGATACCGCCAGCATAGCGACATCGCGCTGCGCGAGATGGGCAATCGCGCCGTCGAAATGATCGGCGAGAAACGAGCAACTCGGACAGCCCTGTACCCAGCCGGGGCCTAGCATGAAGTGATAAATAATGAGCTGGCTGTGGCCACCGAATAGATCGGCCAGCGTCTCGCGGCCGTCGGGACCGTCGAAGACATAAGGCTTGTCGATCTCCACCCACGGCATAGTGCGACGCTCGGCGCTCAAGGCATCGCGCGCGTGGGTGAATTCCTTCTCCTTGGCGAGCAGCGCCCGGCGCGCCGCCAGCCATTCGCTTTGCGAGACAATGGTGTGTGTCATTTACGCCTCCACATAATGGCCAAGCCGGTCCATGATGCTGGTCCAGCCCTTGTTGTGGTTGTCGCGGGCGTCTTCGTCGAAGAACTGTTCGTGCAGCAGCGTCATGATGGTGCCGTCGCCGTCCGGCTTGAGGGTGACGGTCACGAGCGACTCGCGCTCCGGCGTCGACTTCCACGCCCAGGTGAAGACCAGCTTTTCGTTCGGCACGACCGCGCGATAGACGCCCGAGACGTCGTGCTCGTCGTCGGGCACCACCATCTTGATGTGGTAATGGCCGCCGACGCGCAGGTCGCATTCGGCCTCGACCCGCAAGACGTTGGTCGGCCCCATCCAGCGGCTCATTTTTTCCGGGTCGGTCCAGGCGGCGAAGACTTGCGCCGGCGGGGCCTTGAAGCGGCGCTTGATGGTGAGGCTTGGTGCGGTACTTGGTTTGGCGATGACGTCGGCCATGGGTCTTCCTCCAGAAAAGTAGCGAGACGATCGAGGCGTTCGGTCCAAAAGCGCTGATAGCGATTGAGCCAGTCGTTGGCCTCGCGCATAGGCTCGGCATGCAAGCGGCACGAGACGGTGCGGCCGACCTTCTCGCGGGTGACGAGCCCGGCATCGGTCAAGACGTCGAGATGCTTCATCACCGCCGGCAGCGACATGGAAAACGGCTTGGCGAGTTCGCTCACCGAGATAGCGTCGCGCTCGCTGAGCTGCGCCAGCAGCGCGCGCCGGGTGGGGTCGGCGAGCGCGGCGAAGGTGCGGTCGAGCGCTTCCTGTGCTTTGGGCAAATAGTAAACCATGTGGTTAAGTATTTACCCGCGCGGCGGATGAGTCAAGTCGGCCGGGCGGTCGCCCGAAATTCGCAATTTAACTAAACTTGTTAGGGTCCTGTTGACCCTGCCGGCCCAAGATTTCCGCCATGGATCCGGCGAGTATCGCAGCAGCCCTGACGGGCGCCCAGGCCAGCCAGGCGCAGATGGCGCTCGCCGCTAAGATGCTGCGCATGAACGCCGACTCCGGCGGCATGGTCGCCAAGATTGTCGAGTCCGCGCAGCAGAACCTGAAGAGCCTCGCCAACGTGGCGAACGGCGTCGGCAAGAACGTCAATATCGTTGCTTGAGCGGCGTCGGTGGGGCTTTTTGTTTGAGCATGATCTTCTCCGAAAACCGGTACCCCCTTTTCGGGATCATGCTCTAGCCCTTCCCGATCGCCGCCTTGATCAGCTTGACCGCGTCGGTGCTGGCCCAGTCGGCCGCACCGGCGACGGTGCCGATCTCGCAGCCGTTCGGATCGACCAGCATGGTCGTCGGCATGCCGATGGCGCGGCCGGCCTCCTTCAGCTTCTGGAAGGCTTCGGCGCTTGGGTCGGCGTAATAGGTCAGGTTCTTGACGCCGATCGTCTTGAAGAAGGCCTTCGCGCGCTGCGGGTTGCCGGTATCGATATTGACCGCCACCACCTGGAAATCGGGGCTGCCCAACTCGCCCTCCAACTTGTCCAGGGTCGGCGCCTCCCTGCGGCAGGGCACGCACCAGGTCGCCCATAGATTGAGCAGCACGGTGCGGCCGTGGAAGTCCGCCAGCGTCACCGGCTTGCCGTCGCGGTTCTGGAAGGTGAGATCGGGCACCTTGAACGGGCTCTGGGCGACGTTGACGGCGGCCACCTCGCCGGTCGCCAGGGGGGCGATTTTCTTGCCGAGCGCCACCGCAGGCCGGCATTCCGGGGGCCCGCCCGCATTGCCTGTGAGGGTCCCGATCCCGTATACCGCCGCAGCGATTACGGCCACGCTGGCGATGCCGGCGGCCAGGAGCTTGAAAGGGCGCTTTTTGACGGGGCTGGCGGAAGGCTGGTCGGTCACGAGCGGCAAAACCTCGGGTCACGATGCCAAAGGCGGCACCAAGATGAGCAACAAGATGTGGGGCGGGCGGTTTGAGTCTGGCCCGGATGCCATCATGGAGGAGATCAACGCCTCCATCGATTTCGACCGGCATCTCTATCGCCAGGACATCGCCGCGTCCAAGGCCCACGCTGAGATGCTGGCCAAGCAAGGCATCATTACGGCGGAGGATGCTGCAAATATCGTGCAAGGGCTAGACACGATTCTGGCCGAAATTGACGCAGACAAGTTCTCCTTCCAGCGCGCGCTGGAAGACATCCACATGAACGTGGAGAGCCGGCTCACCGACATAATCGGGCCGGCCGCCGGGCGGCTGCACACCGCGCGCTCGCGCAACGACCAGGTGGCGACCGATTTCCGCCTCTGGATGCGCGACACCGTCGACACCATCGACGCCGCGCTTGACCGTCTATCAGCACGCGCTTGCCGAGAAGGCGCTGGAGCACGCCGGCACGGTGATGCCGGGCTTCACCCATTTGCAGACCGCGCAGCCGGTCACCTTCGGCCATCATCTGCTCGCCTACGTCGAGATGGCGGCGCGCGACCGCGGTCGCTTCCAGGATGCGCGCAAGCGCATGAACGAAATGCCGCTCGGCTCGGCGGCGCTCGCCGGCACCTCGTTTCCGCTCGACCGCGACATGACGGCAAAGACCCTGGGCTTCGACCGGCCGACCGCGAACTCGCTCGACGCCGTGTCCGACCGCGACTTCGTCATGGAGACGCTGGCCGCGGCGTCGATTACGGCGGTGCATCTGTCGCGCTTTGCCGAAGAGATCGTGATCTGGACCTCGCCGCTGACGGGGCTCGTCAAGCTCACCGACAAGTTCACCACCGGCTCCTCGATCATGCCGCAGAAGCGCAACCCGGATGCCGCCGAGCTGGTGCGCGCCAAGACCGGGCGCATCATCGGCGCACTCAACGGCATCCTTGTCGTCATGAAGGGGCTACCGCTCGCCTACGCCAAGGACATGCAGGAGGACAAGGAGGGCGCCATGGACGCGCTCTCGGCCTTGTCGCTTGCCGTTGCGGCGATGACCGGCATGGTGGGTGACCTCATTCCCGATGCCGCGCGGATGAAGAAGGCGGCGGGCGAGGGGTATGCGACGGCTACCGATCTCGCCGACTGGTTGGTCCGCACCCTGAAGATGCCGTTCCGCGAGGCCCATCACGTCACCGGCCGCATCGTCGCCAAGGCGGCGGATATGGGGGTGCCGCTGCACCGGGTGCCGCTTGAAGCGCTGCGCGAGATCGAGCCGCGCATCAACGACGAAGTGTTCGAGGTGCTCTCGGTCGACAAATCGGTGAAGAGCCGGGTGAGCTACGGCGGCACCGCGCCCAAGAACGTGCGCGCGCAGGCCAAGAAGTGGCTGCGGGCGCTCGAAAAAGAGAAATCCTGACTTCGCCTTGATCGGCGGGTTTGCTAAGGTGATCTCAAGAAGGATCTGCCCGTGAGCCAATTGACCGACCGACTGTTTTTCCGCTTGGCGCTGATCGGCGCGCTCGCCGCCGCTTTCGGCCTGGCGGGCTGCGGCCGCAAGGGCCCGCTCGATCCGCCGCCGAGCGCGGTCTCTGCGACGGGTCAGCAAGAGCCCGCCAAGACGGATTTGATCCGCTCACCGTATGAGAAGCCGGCCGAGAAGACGAAAAGCGCGGCCGGCAAGGCGCCGAACAAGAGCTTCGTCCTCGATCCCCTGCTCAACTGAGCGCTACGATGAATCATTTCGCCTATCGTGACGGCGTGCTGTGCGCCGAGGCGGTGCCGCTCGATCAAATCGCGGTGCAGGTCGGCACGCCATTCTACTGCTATTCGACCGCGACGCTGACGCGGCACTATCAGGTATTCGCCGGCGCTTTCGCGGGCCTCGACGCGCTCGTCTGCTACGCCATGAAGGCGAACTCCAACCAGGCGGTGATCGGGACGCTCGCGAAGCTCGGCGCCGGTGCCGACGTAGTCTCGGGCGGCGAGCTCAAGCGCGCGCGTGCCGCCGGCATTCCGGCGAACAAGATCGTTTTCTCTGGAATCGGGAAGACCGCGGCGGAGCTCAAGCTCGCGCTCGACGAAGGCATCCTCTGCATCAACGTGGAGTCGGAGCCGGAGCTCGATCTGTTGTCGGCGATTGCGGTGGAGAAGGGCGTCAAGGCGCCGGTCTCCATCCGCGTCAATCCGGACGTCGATGCCAAGACTCACCACAAGATTGCGACCGGCAAGGCCGAGAACAAGTTCGGCATTCCGCTCAGCGGCGCGCGCGATGTCTATGCCCGCGCCGCCAAGCTCAAGGGCATCAAGCTCGCCGGCGTCGACATGCATATCGGCAGTCAGATCACCGATCTCGAGCCGTTCGAGAACGCATTCACGATGCTCGCCGAGTTCGTGCGCACGCTGCGCGCCGACGGCCACACCATTTCGCACGTCGATCTCGGCGGCGGTTTGGGCATCCCTTATCATGAGACCAACGAGCCGCCGCCTTTGCCGGACGCCTATGCCCAGGTGGTGAAGACGACCATGCGCGATCTCGGTTGCCGGCTGATCTTCGAGCCAGGGCGGCTCATGGTCGGCAACGCGGGTATACTGGTAACGCAGGTGCTCTATGTGAAGCACGGCGAAGCCAAGAATTTCGTTATCGTCGACGCCGCCATGAACGACCTGATCCGGCCGACGCTTTACGACGCCCATCACGACATCAAGCCGGTCAAGGAACAGCCGGCGGCGGCCGGTCGTATCCGTGCCGACGTGGTCGGCCCGGTCTGCGAGAGCGGCGATTATCTGGCCCGCGACCGCGAGATGCCGGAACCGAAGGCGGGCGATCTCCTGGCCGTCATGACCGCCGGCGCCTATGGCGCGGTGCAGGCCGGCACCTACAACACGCGGGCCCTGGTGCCGGAAGTGATGGTGAATGACGCCGAATGGGCCGTCGTCCGCCCCCGCGTCGAGGCGGAACAGCTCATTGCCCTCGATCGCCTGCCGGATTGGCTATAGAGCGTTTCCAGGCGAAGTGGGTACCGGTTCGCCGTCAGGAAACGCGATAAAATAAGAAACAGGGGGCGTTTTAGGCGCAAAGCTGTTCGGCGCGCGCCGCACCCGCGCCGCCTTGAAACCGGCCCAATCATTGCTTCGGATGGTGATTGACCAGCAAGCCGGCACGGCTGTGGGCGCCTAAATCGCGTGCGTGGTGCAGGAAATAGGCCCGTGCTAGCGTGTTAGTGGACTGGAAGAGATTCTCTTTAAGTCCGGGCGACGGAGCGGCTTTTGGATAGCGACGACCTCACTCCCCATCGGGAGTTGCCCATCCGGGAGTTGCTCGCCCGGGCCGTCCAGCGCGCGCGCGGCAGCCTGCTGTGGGAACGGCTGTGGCCTGCGCTCGCCACCTTCGCCATGGCGGTCGGCCTGTTCCTTGTCTTTTCGTGGGCGGGTCTGTGGCTGGTGCTGCCGCCGCTCGGGCGCGCCATCGGGCTTTCGATCTTCGCGCTCATCGTCATCGCCGCCGCGTTGCCGCTGATCCGGCTGCGGGTGCCGACCATCCATGACGGCCTGCGCCGGCTCGACCGCACGAGTGGCGCGCCGCACCGCCCGGCCACCACAGTCGTCGACCAGATTGCCGCCAACGACCACGACCCCGTCGCGCAGGCGCTGTGGCAGGCCCATGTCGAGCGCGCGCTGATGTCGGCGCGCAAGCTTAAGGCCGGCTGGCCGTCGCCGCGTCTGGCGTTGCGCGATCCGATGGCGTTGCGCGCGCTGGTGCTCATCCTGGTGGTCGTGAGTTTCTTCGGCGCCACCGGCGAACATTTCAAGCGCATCGCCGCTGCCTTCGACTGGCAGGGCGTGGTGGCGCCGGCGAACTTCCGCATCGATGCCTGGGTCAATCCGCCGGCCTATACCGGTCATCCGCCGGTGATGCTGTCGGGTCTGCGCCCCGGCCAGACGCCTGCGCCCGACGGCGCCCCGGTGTCCGTGCCGGTCGGCAGCGTGCTGGTGGTGCGCGCGACCGGTGACGTGCATTTCGACATCAAGCGCAAGGGTGGCGTCGAGCTCGCCAAATCCGACGCGAAGAAGACCGATACCGGATCGCCGCTGCCCAAGGGCAGCGAGCAGCGCACCTTCGTCATCAAGAGCGACGGCGCCGCCATGCTGCACGCTGCCGGCACCGATGTGACCTGGGCCTTCGCCGCCATCCCCGACCGCCCGCCCACCGTCACCCTGCTCAAGGATCCGGAGCGGCAACTGCGCGGCGCGCTGCGCCTCGACTACAAGATGACCGACGACTATGGCGTGGTCGACGCCAACGCCGTCTTCACGCTCAAAGAGGCGAAGGATGAGGGCTCCGAGGGCAAGCCGACGCACCCGTTGTTCGGCCCGCCGCAATTCAAGCTGAACCTGCCGCAGGCGCGCACCCGCGCCGGCAGCGCGCAGACCACGCACGACCTCACCGCGCATCCGTGGGCGGGTGCCGAGGTCTCCATCCAGCTCGTCGCGCGCGACGAGGCCGGCAACGTCGGGCGCAGCAAGACGGTCGACTACACGCTGCCCCAGCGCATCTTCACCAAGCCGGTCGCGCGCGCGCTCATCGAGCAGCGGCGTATCCTCGCGCTCGACGCCAACAAGAAGCCGCTGGTGCTGACCGCACTCGACGCGCTCACCATCGCGCCGGAGAAATTCACGCCCAGCGCCAGCGTCTATCTGGGCTTGCGCTCGATCTACTACGACCTCAAGCAGGCGCACACCGACCCGCAACTGCGCGAGGTGGTGGCGCGCATGTGGAACATGGCCGTACGTCTCGAAGGCGGTAACGTCAGTCAGGCCGAGCAGGCGCTGCGGCAGGCGCAGGATGCGTTGCGCCAGGCGCTCGAGCGTGGCGCCAGCGATCAGGAACTCAAGAAACTAATGCAGCAATTGCGGGCCGCCATGGACAAGTTCATGCAGGCGCTGGCCCAGCAGATGCAGAAGAATCCGCAGCAGCTCACGCGGCCGCTCGACCGCAATACGCGCATGTTGAGCCAGCAGGACCTCAACCGGATGCTCGACCGCATGGAGCGACTGGCCCGCTCCGGCCAGCGCGACGCCGCACGCCGGCTGCTCGACCAGATGCAGGCGATGCTGGAAAACCTGCAGATGGCGCAGCCCGGCCAGATGAACCAGGGCGACGAGCAGATGAACAAGGCGCTCAACGAGCTGGGCGACCTGATTCGCAAGCAGCAGCAGTTGCGTGACCGCACATATCAGCAGGGCCAGAACCAACGGCGCGACGGCCAGCAACGCGGCCAGAGTGGTCAGCAGCAGTTCGGCAACCTGCAGCAGGACCAGCAGGCCCTGCGCCAGCGGCTGCAGAAGCTGCTCGAGCAGTTGCGCAAGAACGGCATGGGCCAGATGCAGCAGGGCCAGCAGGGCAAACAAGGCCAGCAAGGCAAGCAGGGCAATCAGCTCGGCCAGGCCGGCAAGGAAATGGGCAAGGCCCAGGGCCAGCTCGGCCAGCGTAACGCCGAAGGCGCCGTCGGCTCGCAAGGGCGTGCCTTGGAAGACCTGCGCAAGGGCGCGCAAGGCCTGGCGCAGGCGATGCGGCAGAACGGCTACGGTCAGGGCCAGGGCCGGCCGGGCCAGCGCGGGCGCGCCCGCGCGCAGCGGGACACCGATCCGCTGGGGCGGCCGATGCGCGGCCGCGAATACAGCGACGATTCGAACGTGAAGGTGCCGGGCGAGATCGAAGCCCAGCGCGCGCGGCGTATCCTGAAGGAACTGCGCAAGCGCTACGGCGAGAGTTATCGGCCGCAGATGGAGCTCGATTACATCGAGCGCCTGCTTAAAGGCTACTGATCTGGGTTACCGATTGAGCTATTGATCGGCCGCGCCGTCACGGGCGTCGGGGCTCGCATTCACGTCGCTCGCCGCCCTGTCCGCCCGCATGGCGGCCGCCTCTTGCGGCGTGACGAAACGCACCAGCACATCCTTGGCGTCGGCGGGCGGAGATGCCAGTTCGCTATGGAAGTTCAGCCGGCCGCCGGGGTCGAGCATCCGGCGCGAGGGCTGCATGGTCCAGGTGTAGATTTCCTGTCCCGCCGCGTTGCGGGCGGCAAAGCGCAGACTCGGTACCGTGATCGCCTTGGCCGCGATGCTCACGATGGAGCCCTCCACCGTCAGTCCCTCGCTGCTACCAGCCTTCGCCACGATGCGGACGTTCTCGAATTTCAGTTGCTTCAGATTGACCGGCAGGCCGATGGCGGCGAACAGCGGGGCCGTCTGCGGCAGGTAGCGCACCACCTCGCTGCGGCCGCCGATCAGCGCGACGTTGAAGGCGAGCAGCACCAGGATGACGGCGGTCCAGCGCGAGGAGCGCTTGGCCTGCTTGCGGCGCGATTTCAGGCGCCGGCGGCGGGCGGCGAAGGTCTCGACGTCCTCCTCCTGCCAGGGCTCGGGCTCTTCGGCCGACGCATGGTCCATCGGCGGCACCAGCGACGGCGCGTCCTCGATCGATTGCGGCTCGGCGGGCGCGTGGGTGTCGTCCGCCTCGGCAGCAGGTTCGCGATAGGCTTCCGCGGCGACGTCCGGCGCGGCCGGGTGCTCTTCGGCGAACGGATCTTGTGCCGGCTCGTACTCCGGCGCGTCGACGTCTTCCGTGGGGGGCTGATCGCCGAAATGCACCGTCGGCGGCGGTGCCGACTCCCCGGGCGGCGCCCGCAGGAACGGTTCCGGCTCGGCCGATTCGGCTTCCGCCTCGGCGATGACGTCGTTGACGAAGGCCGAGACCTGCTGCTTCTCCGTCTCCTCGGGGCCCCCGGCGAACCAGGTGGCCCGGCAGCGCGCGCAACGCACCATGCGGCCGCCCTGGCCCAGGGAGGCCTCGTTGATCATGTAGGACGTTGCGCAGCTCGGACAGACGATCAGCATGATTCTGCGACAGTTTGTTCCTCGACCCTAGCAGCAGTCCGTTAACGGATCGGAAACCATGGGGGCGGGAGTTTGGCCCCGGCACCTCGGATTTCGGGGCGGATATGGTCTGGCGGCGCCGCGATAATCTTGTAAAAGCGACCTCAAGGGCGTTTTTCGGGGTCCTGGCCGTCGAACGCGTGGCTGAAGAATCTAGGGCCTGGGTCTTAAAACGGCTTTATCGGAGAGAGGTATTGGTCCGATTCGAGAATGTCGGCTTGCGCTACGGCCTGGGGCCGGAGGTTCTGCGCGACCTCACGTTCCGCATCGAGCCGCATTCGTTCCAGTTTCTCACCGGCCCCTCCGGCGCCGGCAAGACCTCGCTGCTGCGCCTGCTGTTCCTGTCGCTGAAACCCACGCGCGGCCTGATCACGCAATTCGGTCATGACGTCGCGACGCTGTCGAAGGACGCGGTGGCGACGCTGCGCCGGCGCATCGGCATCGTGTTCCAGGATTTCCGGCTGCTCGATCATATGACGACATATGAAAACGTGGCGCTGCCGCTGCGCGTCATGGGCCGGCCGGAGGACAGCTACCGGGACGAGGTGGTGGAGCTATTGAACTGGGTGGGCCTAGGCGAGCGTATGTGGGCGCTGCCGCCGGTGCTCTCGGGCGGCGAGAAGCAGCGTGCGGCGATTGCGCGCGCGGTGATCGCGCGCCCGCAACTCTTGCTCGCGGATGAGCCCACCGGCAACGTCGACCCCAGCCTCGGCCAGCGGCTGCTGCGGCTGTTCATCGAGCTCAACAAATCCGGCACCTCGGTCATCATCGCCACCCACGACATCGCCCTGATGGACCAGTACGATGCGCGGCGGCTCGTTTTGCACGACGGCCGCCTGCACATTTATGACTGAGACGTGACGTGAACGAATCCTGGCCCATGCTCGACACCGGCCCGACCGACATGAACGAGGCGCCGCGCGCGCTTGGGCTCGGCAAGCCGCGCTTCGAAACGCCGCTGGTGCCGCGCCAGTCGATCGCCGGCCGCGCGCTGGTGGCGGTGGTGGCGATCATGACGTTCCTGGCTTCGCTGACGGCGGGCGGGGCGATCCTGATCGGCGGCTCCGCCAGCGCCTGGGAATCGGACGTGGCGCGCGAGGTGACGATCCAGGTTATCCCCGCGCCCGGCATCGACGTCGACGCCACGGTGCGCAAGGCGGCGGCCCTCGCCCGCGCCTTTCCCGGTATCGACGCCGTGCGGCCCTATACGAAAGAGGAATCCGGCAAGCTGCTGCAGCCATGGCTCGGTACCGGCCTCAAGCTCGACGACCTGCCGATCCCGCGGCTGATCGTGGTCAAGCTCACCGCCGGCGCCACACCCGACCTTGCCAAGCTGCGCGCCCAGCTGGCGAAAGACGCGCCCGGCGCCAGCCTCGACGACCACCGCGGCTGGATCGCGCGCATGCGCACCATGGCAGGCACGGCGGTCGGCACCGGCGTTGCCGTGCTCATGCTGATGCTCGCCGCCACCATGCTGTCGGTGTCGTTCGCGACCCGCGGCGCCATGGCCAGCAACAAGAACGTCATCGAGGTGCTGCATCTTGTCGGCGCCAAGAACGGCTTCATCGCGCGCCATTTCCAGCGGCACTTCCTGGTGCTCGGCCTGCAGGGCGGCGCCATCGGCGGGGCCGCCGCCATGGCGCTGTTCGCGCTCGCGGCGCTTATCAGCGACTGGTTCAGCGGTAGCGCGGTGGGTGCTGAGACCACCGCCCTGTTCGGTTCGTTCGCCATCGGGTTTTGGGGCTATATGGCGGTCATCGGGCTCGTCGTGCTGATCGCGCTGGTGACGGCCTGGACCTCGCGCCACACGGTGAACCGCACGCTGGAGACGATTGACTAGCATGTTCCGTCGTCTCGCCCGATTCATCGGCTTTCTCACCATGGTGGCCGCCGCCGCCGCCGCCGTGGCGTTCGTCGCCGGCTATTTCTGGTTCGTGCGCGAGATCCCGCAAAACGAAGTGACGCTTCAAGGCAAGGCCGACGGCATCGTGGTGCTCACGGGCGCTGCCGCGCGCATTCCCGACGCCATCCACCTGCTCGCCGACGCGCGCGGCCAGCGCCTGCTCATCACCGGCGTCTACCGCAGCACGCGCGCGCGCGAGATCGCGCGGCTGACCCCGCTCTACAACCGGTTCTTTTCCTGCTGCATCGACCTCGACCGCGACGCGCTCAACACCTACGGCAACGCCATCCAGGCGCGGCGCTGGGCGCACGAGCACCATTTCAAGTCGCTCATCGTGGTGACGTCGAACTGGCATATGCCGCGCGCCATGGTCGAGATGTCCCACCAGCTTCCGGACCTCAAGCTGATCCCCTATCCGGTGATCTCGCGGCGGTTGAAGCAGGACCCGTGGTGGACGAATCCGGAAAGCGCGCGTTTCCTGCTGGCGGAATACGTGAAATACCTGTTCGCGCTGGTGCGCTTCCACGTCGATCCCGACCTTGCCGAGTAAGGGGCCCGCTTCACGTGCTCGTCGTCCGTTCGCTTCTGTTCAACGCCGCGTTCTATCTCTCGACGACGCTGTGGGTCATCGCGGGGCTGCCAACCTTTTTCCTGCCCTACCGCGCCATCGTCTGGATCGCCAAGAACTGGGGCCGCACCAATCTCTGGCTGCTGCGCGTCATCGCCAATGTCGACTACGAGATCCGCGGGCTTGAGAAGATCCCGGCAGGCCCGCTGATCGTCGCGGGCAAGCATCAGTCGGCGTGGGAGACCTTCGCGCTGCTGCACCTGTTCGACAACCCGCTGTTCATCGTCAAGCGCGAGCTCGAATGGATCCCGCTGTTCGGCTGGCTGATGATCAAGGGCCGCATGGTGCCGGTCGACCGCAAGCGCGGGCGCGAGGCGCTCGCCCTCATGACCGCGCGCGCGCGCGCGGAGTTGGCGCAAGGCCGCCAGCTCATCATCTTCCCGGAGGGCACGCGGCGCCCGGTCGGCGCCGAGCCGCGCTACCGCTTCGGCATCGCGCATCTCTACGAAGATGTGGGCGTGCCGTGCCTGCCGCTGGCGCTCAATTCCGGGCTGTTCTGGCCGCGCCGCACGTTCCTGCGCCGCCCCGGCAAGGTGATCGTGGAAATCCTCGATCCCATTCCGCCCGGGATGGAGAAGGAAGCGTTCTTCGAGAAGCTGAGCGGGGAGATCGAGGCGGCGAGCGTGAGGTTGATTGAGGAGGCGAGGGGGTAGGGCTAATAGCTCCGGATTCGCCCGCCAATGCCTGCTTTCGAGTCTAAAGCGGACGCAGAGTAGATATAGCGTTCATGCCCAATTTTGATCCGAGGCTGAAGCTTGGTCGGCAGTCTTCAATGTCTGCTGTTAGGGCCGAAGCGGGCGTCGGGCCTAGGCAGCCCGGCTGATGTCGAAGTCGGCGACGGCTCGACGCAACGCATCAAAGCAGTTGGCGTCGATGGCGGTACCGACAATGTCGTCCATGATGGCGAGCGCCTTCGACATCGGCATCGCGGCCCGATAAGGACGGTCGGCTGTCAGCGCGTCGAATATGTCCGCTACGGTGATGATGCGGGTCTCGTAGCTGATGGCGTTGCCGCACAAGCCGTAGGGATAGCCCTTGCCGTCGAGGCGTTCGTGGTGCGCGGCTGCGATGGGCGCCAGGTCCTGAAAGGCGGCAATCCGCTTCAAAATCTGTTCGGAATAGACCGCGTGCATTTTCATCGCGGCCCATTCGTCGTCGTCGAGCTTGCCGGGCTTGTCGAGCACCGAATTGCTGACGCCGAGCTTGCCGATATCGTGCAATAGCGCCGCGCGCCGGAGCCAGCGCCGCCGTTCCGGCGAGACTTGCAGCTTTTCGGCGATCATATCTGTAAAAAGCGTAACACGGCGGCTGTGGCCGCTGGTATAGGGGCTCTTGGAATCGATGACGTCGGCGAAAGCTTCCGCGATGTCGTCGAGGTAATCGTCATCAACAAATTTGAGTTCTTGGGCCGGCTCCAATGCGTACAGCGCTTCTTGTAAATTGTCCGACCGCAGCGTGTCCCAGAACGAAGGTTGAGCCGCGACGCGCTCAAAGGCGGCGACGAGATGCGGATCGAACCAGCCGCCGGCGCGGTTGCGCGCTTCGCGCCGCGCCGTTTCTATGCCGCCGCTGGTCTGGAACACGTCGATTACCTGCGCGAGCAGGGCGATACGTGAATATATCGGTATAGCGTCACCGGTTACCGCCATGGGCAGGCCGCTGCCGTCCCAGTGCTCGTCCAGATACTCGATGCCTTGGGCGACCTCGTCGGAGAACCGCATCTTGCGGGCGATCTCGGCGCCGCGATGGCAGCGTGTCTCGACCAATTCCTTGGGCGCTGTGCCGGCAGTCTGAAAGGCCTGTATCAACGCGCGCATGCGTTCGGCGAGTCCGGCGCCCATCCCCGTATGACCGAGCACGAACCGGAGCGCCTGCGGCAGGCTACCGTCGATCTGCTTGATGTCACGTTTGAAGACGATATCGTCGGTGAGATAGAGTTGGCATATGCGGGCGGCATTGCTGCTGCAGCCGAGGTCCTTCAGGAGTAGCGTGTAGTAGAGCTCCCAAATCTGCTTTTCGTTCAGGCCGATTTCGCGCCCGATATGAATGCCGATCCAGCAGCAGCGCACACAATGGCCGGCCGGCTGGCCCTCGACCAGGTCCAGCGCGTGACTGAGTGCGCTCAAGAGTTCTGCGAGCCGAATTTCCTGCATACGTAAAAGAGAAGCACTCCCCGCTTAAGCTTTCGTTTATGAGCCGCAATGCCGGAAAAGGCTTGAGCTGAATGCCCCTTGATCATTCTGAGCGGCAAATATCTCCGGCCGCATGTTATTGGTCCGTCTGTGACCTGCGGCTTTCGCGCCCAGGCTTGGGCATTTGGGCAAATATCAGACGTCCAGGGAGCAGCACCTAGACGGTGCTTATGGCACGACCCGGACTATCCATTGCGCCCGGTGCGAGACTGCGGTTCGACAGTAGAGCGGACTTCGCGCGGAAACGGGCTAACAGGCACCTGTGGCCCGTCGGCGAAATTCGACAACGTCAGCTATGGTGTCGCTCTTGGGCGGTAATCGGACGTCGCGCTGATATCCCGCTTGGGTCGGTTTCGACCCCCAGCGGAGGTGCGAAGCGCGTCAGCCGATGGCCGCTTTGACGGGGTGGTATTGAGCAATATTGAACAGAATTGCGTCGTCACACAGCATAGGTTTTCTATCTGTAAGTTTTCAATGCCAATTGCGGTCAAAACGCGATGGCTTCGTCTACCGTCCGTTTGGCTTCATCTTCGCAATGATGGAGGCGTCCGATGGATCCCTTTACCTACGCCAAGGAATTGAACATTAGGCGGTTCCAGAATTTGCTGGACACCTCCGTCGATGAGACCGAGCGTCAGAAATATCCAAACTCTGCTCGCCAAGGAAAAAGCCAAGGCGGAGCCTCGGGCGATTGAAAATAGAGAGAAATAGGTCGCCACGTTGCAGCGGAACGAGGGGCGTCGCGGTTCCCATCTTGCGATGGATCAATGCAAGGGGGAAGTGCGTGTGCAATAGGCCGTTGCAACGATCCGATTGCGATAACGATTCAATTGAGGAGTTTTCTCGCAGCGATCATCATTGCCATCGATCTCGGCGGTGACATGGTCGCGGAGCTTATGTGATGGTCAAAAGGATAATGGTGGCCGCCGTCGGGTTGACGCTGCTGTTCGCCCAAGCGGCGTTGGCGCAGACCGAAGGCCAATGCGATCAGGTCCGCGCCGCCGTGGCGCAGTACGGCTACAAGGCGGCGAAAGCGCATGCCGATGCCACCTTGAGTCCTGACGAGGTGCGAGCCGGCAGTGCCTGCCTGAAGCGCAAGCCGGTGGCGATGAAACGTCGGCCGGTGGCGAGAAGGCGTCATAACGCTCGCTGAGCGACATGCGGAATCGCGCCGACGTCATCTCAGTCGCCAACTCACCGCTTCTAAGACACGCGCCTTCTGCAAGGGCCACGCTTCACGGACTTCGGCTGTGCCGCATCGGTCATTTCGACCTTTGCCCCGATGTTGCCAATCCGGCGTGTCTGCAGTGACGGCGAGCTTGAGAGGGTAAGCAGACGCTCTGCGGAAGTCGCGGCAGGTCGCAGTGTGGCCCTTTCCGGACAAGCGAACTGTTGCCACGAACGGTCGGTACTGGACTAACAGAGGCCAAAGGCTTGAAATTAGGGCCGGTTGACTAGACCGTCTTTGACCCAAAACCGATATGACCGGCCCGTAATACCCTCCTGGGTTAACACCACCTTAACGCGTCGCACTGGATAGTCCCCATGGGAAACCTCGGAGACATCACGATGCTGCCGGAACACCGCGCGCTTCTTGAGGACGAGCCTTGTCCTGTCTCGGATGAATTGCTGGGCGCGTTGTACCGCGCTAACGCGCATGGGCTGAATGAACTCGTTGCCACAGTCTCACCGAAGGCAAGGGCGTTGCTTGCTGTATATTGTTACCGTCGGGCTCACCTTGCCTCGATCGGACTAGCAATTGCGGCAACATGCGAACGAGATGATCTGGCGTCTCTTGGAGGCAATGCCGGAGAGGTTCTGTTCGACCGATCTCGTGAGGCCCCGCAATCCTCGTCGCCCAATGACCGTACGAATGGCCGGCGGAATATTACTCTGGCGACTGCGCCAATTCGCCAACAAAATCCATTCGTGGACGACGGTGATTAAGGTTCTGACGGGACCAATTCAACGCCGATGCCTGAATTGGCCCGTCCGTGACCTGCAGCGTTCGCGCCCAGGCTTCCGCATGCGAGCTTAAACCCGGCGCGCCGCAGGCCGCTCACCGCGCCTTTTCGTGCGGGCCCTTCAGCCGCTCCGCGAGCAGATGCAGCGGCACGTCGCGGTAGCCCTGGCGCTCGATCTCCTTGACCGTGTCGAGCACGTAATCGCGGTTGATGCCGGAGCGGCCGTGGCCTTGGCGCACATAATGAAGCTGCTGGTCGAGGCTTAGCCTGCCGGCATATTGCTCGTGGCCGCGGTCGACCATGTAGGTGAGGGCGGTGACGCGCTGGCCCGGATCGTCGTCGAGCCACACCGCGCGCATGCACTCGCGGTAGACCATGGTCACCTGCTCGCGCCCGCGCAGGTATTCAATCGTCTCCTCACGCCGCCTCGCCGCCACCCGGTAGGCGATGCCGCGGCAGTTGCCGCCGCGGTCGAGGCCGAGCACCAGGCCGGGCTTTTCCGGCGTGCCGCGGTGGACGAAGGAATAGACGCAGAGCGCCCGGTGCGCGCCGATTAGCCGCGCTGGCCGGCGCTCGAGGTAGTCGAAGCCCGGCCGCCACATCAGCGAGCCGTAGCCGAACACCCACAGGTCGCCGGCGGAAGGGTCGGGGGGCGGGGTCATGTGGCTGAAATCGGGCTGGAAATCTTAAGGGCGGCGCGCGAGCGTTGACAGGGCCCGGCGAATACGGTTCGCGTAACAGGCCGGATGCCCCGGCGCAAGACGACGGGGCGCGAAGGTGGAACGCGCCCCCGGGCGCAGAAACGCCGCAATCGGCAGGTGTCTAATTTCCCATGGCCACACCGGAAAGCGTGCGCCGGCGCAAGCGGCGCTTCATCGCCTTGATCGTGGTGCTGCTGGTGCTCGCCGGCGGCTGGAGCGCCTTCTGGTTCTACGCGGCGCAACGGGCCGAGCGGCAGATCGCCGGCTGGCGCGCGCGCGAGGCCAAGGCCGGCCGCGTCTATACCTGCGGGCGGCAGACCTTGCGCGGGTTTCCGTTCCGCATCGAGGTCGATTGCACGCCGGCGGCGGCGAGCTTCAAGAGCGGCGGCGTGCCGTTCGACGTCGAGACCAAACGCGCGCTTGTCGTGGCGCAAATCTATTCGCCGAACCTGCTGATCGCGGAAGTGACCGGCCCGCTCACCGTCAGCGAAGCCGGCAAGGCGCCCGAGCTTGTCGCCAACTGGAAGCAGGCTTATGCCAGCGTCGGCGGCAATCCGTTGGCGCCGCAGCGGGTGGCGATCGTGTTCGATAACCCGACGCTCGCGCGCGCGGCCGGCGCCGGGCAGGAAACCCTGCTGCAGGCCGACCACATGGAAATCCACGGCCGGCTGGTGGGCGGCTCGGTCTGGAACAAGCCGGTGATCGAGCTGGCGCTGTCGATGAAGCAGGCGGCGCTGCCGGCAGTGCGGCTGGCTGCGGCGGCGCCGGTCGACGGCGACATCGTGGCGACGCTGCACGGGCTTGACGACTTCTCGCCCAAGCCGTGGCCGGCGCGGTTTCGAGAGATCCAGAAGAACGGCGGCTATATCGAGATCACGCGCTCGCGGCTGAGCCAGGGACAGACGCTCGCGGTCGGCGCCGGCAAGCTGTCGCTCACCGCCGACGGCTATCTGCAGGGCAAGCTCAACGTCACTGCCGCGGGCCTCGAGCATTTCCTCAACGCCATCGGCGCCAGCATGACGGTGCAGAAATCGCCGGCGATGGACAAGGTCGCCGGCTTCCTCGACAAGCTGTCGCCGGGCCTGGGCAATCTCGCGCGCGAGCAGGTGGGCTCGCATCTCTCCTTTGGCGTCAAGGCGATCGAGGGCAATTCGAAGCTCGAAGGCAAGCCTGCGGTGACGCTGCCGCTCGTCTTCGACCAGGGTGCGGTCTCGCTCGGGCCTATCCCGCTCGGGCAGACGCCGAAGCTGTTTTAATCCGCAGGAGCGGGC
>CAWGGL010000020.1:0-6087 GCA_963822085.1 uncultured Pseudomonadota bacterium | reverse complement strand
TAGAGGAGGCGGGCATTTCAGCGGGGCGACGACAGACGCGACCGGCCCGGGCGGGCGTGCCTCCGGAACAGCTTCATGTTCGGATCGGAGCGACTGGGCTTTTGTTTTGTTGCGTTTCCGGACGGCGAACCGGTTCCCACTTCGCCTGGAAACGCTCAAAGCTTTTTGTCTTGTCGCGTTTCCGGACGGCGAACCGGTTCCCACTTCGCCTGGAAACGCTCCAGGTCACCGCGAACGATGGCGGCGCTGCTGGCCGAGGCCCATCTGCTTGGCGAGCGCCGAGCGGGCCTGCGCGTAGTTGGGCGCGACCATGGGATAGTCCGACGGCAGGCCCCACTTATCCCGGTACTGCTCAGGCGTCATGTTGTACTGGGTGCGCAGATGGCGCTTGAGCGACTTGAACTTCTTACCGTCCTCGAGGCACACGATGTGCTCGGGCGTGACCGAGCGCTTGACCGACACCGCCGGCTTCAGCGTCTCGGCGGGCGGATCGCCCGGCGCCCCCGAGACCCGGGTGAGTGCCGCGTGCACCTGATTGATCAGCGCCGGAATATCGCCGGACGGCACCGTATTATTGCTGACATAGGCCGAGACGATTTTGGCTGTGAGCTCAATGAAATTGCTCGTAATCGCGCTATCGCTCATCGAACTTGCCCCGCTTTCGCGCAAATGGCGCTTTGGCGGTCCGGCGGCCGGACCCGACGCAAGCACCCGTCTTCCCCAGGCGACAGAAACGCTAAACGCAGTAATACAAACCGGCAGCCAATAGTTTGGGGAATTTACTAGCGCGAGCCAGTTGCGGCAAGAAAAACATGCCGATTACTGCGTATAATCTTGAATAACTGCTTTCGGCGGCGCGCCATAAGCAGGCAATGAACATTGCCGGCAGCGTCTTATCGCGTTTCCGGACGGCGACCCGGTTCCCACCTCGTCCGGAAACGCTTCAGGACGCCCTTTCCAGGTGCTCGCGCAGCTCGTTGATCGAGGCGAACCGCAGCGTGCCTTGCGGCAGTTCGGCTTCGATCGAACCGTCGACATAGAGCGTGTAGCCCATGCCGTCGACGACACCCGATTTCAGGATGGCAACGCTGCGGCGCTCGGCCGCCGCGGCTTCCTCTGTCGCTTCCTGCACCGGCGACGCCGCCGCCGGCTGCGTTTCTTCAGCCATCTCCCCGACCTTGGGCTGATCGCCCGCATGCCCTCTCAACGGAGGCCACACCGCCTCGAAATTCGCCGGCTCGAGCGGCGGCTGCAGCGGTTCGGGCGACGGCGGCTCAGCTGCCCGCGGCGTGGATAGCCAAGCCGGCAACGGTTCGGGCTCTGGCTCTGGCTCTGGCTCTGGCTCCTGCGCGCCATTGGCGCCGGGTGGTGGCGCGGCTGCCGCCGGCTCGCCAAGCTCGGCGACGGGTGGCGGCGCCACGAAGGAGGGTGGCGGAGGTGGCGCCTCTTCGAACTCCTCCCGGAGCGCTGCCTCCGGCGCCACGTCGGGGTTGGGCAGCGTCGGCGCCTCGGCCAGCGGCTCGCCGGCCGCGACGACGGCCGGTGCCAGACCGGGCAGCACCGGCTCGACCGGCGGCGCCTCGCCGATTTCCGCCTCGTCCTTCGCCCGCGGCGGGAACGGCGCGCGGCCCGCGACGGGCGCGCGGGCGGCCTCGGCCGTCTCCGGCGGCCGGTTGGGCCTGAGCGGCGCGCGCGTGGCGACCGTCTCCGCCAGATGCTGCAAATGGGAAACCACCGCACCCAGGCCGACGACGATCAAGCCACCGACCGCGGCCGTCGTGCCGGCCACGATCAGCGTGTTGCCGAAGCTGAATTCGTTGATCGTAGCGCCGTATCCGATCGCGAGGGATCCGATCACCAGCGTAATGGCGCCGACTATGAAGAGCAGAATTGACATGGGCCGCATAAATCCCCTTTTTCCAACTCCATCGATCTGGCTGATGCGAATATACAACAACCAGCTAAACTATTCTAGCATCGATGAATTCCAGCCTGCGGCGGCGACGGCGGGAAATCGTTGCGTTTAATCCTGTCCCCCAGCGCGCCCACTCGCGCGGTAGGCGGTGTTCGCGGGCATCTATTTCGGCGACTTTCTTGCAGCTCGCCTGCAACTTACTCGCAATTTGCTTGCAACTTGGTCTGCGACGGCCGCGAAGCCGTTGCTCCCGCCGGGCTCAGGGCCTAATTAAGCCAGCAGAGGGAACTCCCTCGGGATCAGCCGGTTTCCCCTACTGACACCCTAACACCGGCTGTTTCCGCTTTTTGTTTATGGATCGAGGAGGACGCAATGTCGTTCAAGCTGCCCGACCTGCCCTACCCGCACGACGCGTTGGCGCCGTATATGTCGCGGGAGACGCTCGAATATCATCACGACAAGCACCACAACGCCTATGTTACCACCGGCAACAAGCTGCTGGAGGGCTCGGGGCTCGAGGGCAAATCGCTGGAGGACATCGTTAAAGGGTCCTTCGGCAAGAACCAGGGCCTCTTCAACAACGCCGGCCAGCATTACAACCACACCCATTTCTGGAAGTGGATGAAGCCGAACGGCGGCGGCGATAAGCTGCCGGCCAAGCTACAGGCGGCAATCGACAAGGATCTCGGCGGCCTCGCCAAGATGAAGGAAGACTTCGTGGCGGCCGGTGTCGGCCAGTTCGGCTCCGGCTGGTGCTGGATCGCGGTGCAGGGCGGCAAACTCGCCATCACCAAGACGGCGAACGGCGAGAATCCGCTGGTGCACAGCGGCACGCCGATCCTCGGCTGCGACGTGTGGGAGCACTCCTACTACATCGACTACCGCAACCGCCGCCCTGATTACCTGAAGGCGTTCCTCGACCACCTGGTGAACTGGGAATACGTCGAGGAGCTGTTCGAGGCGGCGACGAAGTAAGCGCGCGGCGACATATCGCGCATCAACTGGCGGCCGGTCATCGCAGATGACTGGCCGTTTTATTTTGGTGCCGGACCTTGGGGCTGGTGCTAGACCGCTCACACCTCGCAGGTGTCGAACATCAGAAGCTCAACACCGCCGCTGGCGAAATTCGCCGGATCGCCGGTGCGGCCGTTGACCAAAGTGGGATGCAGCGACGGTCGCATGGCGGCCCATCGATCTCCTTCAAGACGACGGGACTGTAAGCCGGTCCGGCGGCGCTGAAAGCGCGCAGGCGGCAGATCCCGCGCGAGCGCTGTGCCCACGCGGGAAAGCCGCACCAATCTCTCGGTCAGCCCTCGGGCGCGCCGCTCAGGCCGCGCCGTTCGGGCCTTGCTCTTCGAGCGAGATCACGACCTCGGTCGGCTCCGGCTCATGCGGCACCAGGCTGGTGCGGTCGGCGTCCTGCCAGCCGGCGATCTTGACCACCTGGCCCTTCTGGACACCGTCGTCGGCCGCCGGCTCGACAATCTTAAGGCCGTTGCCGTCAAGGAAGAACGTGTGGTCGCCGAACAGTGAGTTGAGCTGCGGAATGACCGGATGGTTATCGGGAATGGCTTGAGCGTCGACTTGCGTCAGTGTGCGCTCGACCAGTGCGGAGCTCAGCTTCATGGGCGGATCCTTTGCTGGTTTGAGGGTCGTTTCGCGCGGACGGATGCGGCATCATTGCCGTCGCCCATTCGCACCGGTCATCGGCACCGCTCATTGGCGCCATATCTGGGCGTCGCTTGACGGCGCCATCAGCATCACCGGCCTGCCGCCCTGTGATTGTGGCGGTCAATAGCGGCCGGCCTTAGCCGGCTCGCCCCACCTCCGTCGACCGATGCGACCGGTACGAAGGTAGCACGCTAAAGCTCACATGTTGACCCGGCGCGCCACGCGCAACCCCGGCAACAGAGAATGTGTCGAAATTGCGCGATGTTTTTCGGGCTAGTTTCCTCGCCGCGCCGGCTATGGCAGGATCGCGGCCCGTGCATTGAGCAAACCAGGATGGCACAGTCCTTTTTCGGCCTCCTCGTGGCAGCGCTATTGGCGCTGATGCCGTGCGTGGTTTGCGCACAAGGTGAACCCGCCGCAGGCACGGCCGTGGTGCTCGACGTCAACGGCGCCATCGGGCCGGCGGCGGCCGAATACGTGCACAACGGTCTGGCGGAAGCCAAGACGCGCCACGCCAAGGCGGTCGTGTTGCGCATGGACACGCCGGGCGGGCTGTCGTCGTCGATGCGCGCCATCATCCACGACATTCTCGCCTCGCCCATTCCGGTAATCGGCTACGTGGCGCCGGCGGGCGCGCGCGCGGCCAGCGCCGGCACCTACATCATGTACGCAAGTCATCTCGCCGCCATGGCGCCGAGCACACATCTCGGCGCCGCAACCCCGGTGCAGATCGGCGGCGGCCTGTTTGGCGGCGCCAGTGACAACAAGAAGAAAGACAACGAAAAGAAGAGCGCCACCGCGCCGACCACCACCGAGCAGGCGAAGGTGCTCAACGACGCCATCGCCTATATCCGCAGCCTGGCGCAATTGCGCGGGCGCAACGCGCAATGGGCCGAGCAGGCGGTGCGCGAAGCCGCGACGCTGACCGCTTCGGAGGCCAAGGACAAGCACGTCGTTGACCTGATCGCCGACAACATCCCCGACCTGCTGCGCCAAGCTGACGGCCGCACGGTCAAGGTCGACGGCCACGACATGACCCTGCACAGCGTCGGCCTGAAGACGGTCACCTTCGAACCGAACTGGCGCAGTCGCATCCTCAGCGTCATCACCAATCCGAACATCGCCTATCTGCTGCTGCTCGCCGGCATCTACGGCATCATGTTCGAGTTCTTCAGCCCTGGCGCCTATTTCCCTGGCGTGCTCGGCGGCATCGCGCTGCTGATCGGGCTCTATGCGCTCAATTTGTTGCCCGTGAACTACGCCGGCGCCGGCCTGCTGCTGCTCGGCATGGCGATGATGACGGCGGAAGCCTTCGTGCCCTCGTTCGGCGCGCTGGGTCTCGGCGGCATCGCCGCCTTCGTCATTGGCTCGCTGTTCCTGTTTGACACCGAAGTGCCGGGCTTCCAGCTATCTTGGGGGGTGATCGCCACCGCGGCCCTGGTCAGCGTCGCCTTCCTCGCCATCGCGATCGCCGCCGTGGTGCGGGGACACCGGCGCACTGTGGTGATTGGCGACGCCGCGCTGGTCGGCCGCGAGGCGCAAGTGCTGAACTGGGACGGCGAAGAAGGCGACGTGCAAGTGCTGGGCGAGCGCTGGCACGCACGATCGAGCGCCAAGCTAACAGTGGGTCAACGCGTGCGCGTGGTCGCGCGCCGCGATCTCCTCCTTTTCATCGAACCGGAACTTGCCGGATCACCAAAACCATAAGGAACACGCCATGTCCGGGACCAATATCGACATTATCTGGTATGCCGTCATCGCGGCCATCGTTATCGCGGTGGTCCTGTCGTCGGTCCGTGTCATGCGCGAATACGAGCGCGCGGTCATGTTCACGCTCGGGCGCTTTACCGGCGTGTCGGGACCCGGCCTCATTATTCTGATTCCGGTCATCCAGCAGATGGTGCGGGTCGATCTGCGCACGATCGTCCACGACGTGCCGAGCCAGGATGTTATCTCGCGCGACAACGTGTCGGTGAAGGTCAACGCCGTGGTCTATTTTCGCGTGGTCGATCCCGATAAGGCGGTGATCCAGGTGGAGAACTTCTTCGCCGCCACCAGTCAGCTCGCACAGACCACGCTGCGCTCGGTGCTCGGCAAGCACGAGCTCGACGAGATGCTGGCCGAGCGCGACAAGCTCAACAAGGACATCCAGGAAATTCTCGACCGGCAGACCGACACCTGGGGGATCAAGGTCGCCAATGTCGAGATCAAACACGTCGATATCGACGAGAGCATGATCCGCGCCATCGCCCGCCAAGCTGAGGCCGAGCGTTACCGCCGCGCCCGCATCATCGGCGCCGAGGCCGAACAGCAGGCGGCCGAGAAGCTGGTGGAAGCCGGCGAGATGCTGGCCAAGCATCCGGAATCGATGCAGTTGCGCTATCTCTCGACCCTGCAGGACATCGCCGGCGAGAAGAACTCGACCATCGTGTTCCCGGTGCCGATCGACCTGCTGCATGCGCTGCATACGATCAAGCCGGTCAAGAGCGAGGCTTAGCGCT
>CAWGGL010000019.1:92500-95602 GCA_963822085.1 uncultured Pseudomonadota bacterium | reverse complement strand
CAATCGGCCGACCTCACCAGCCGCTGGAAGTCGGAGCGCGAGAAGCTGGGCTCGGCAACCGAGCTCAAAAAGCAGCTCGACGAGGCCCGCAACGAGCTGGCGACCGCTCAGCGTCAGGGCGAGTACCAGAAGGCCGGTGAATTGGCCTATGGCCGCATCCCCGAGCTGGAGAAGAAGCTGAAGGACGTCGAGGCCAGCGAATCCAAGGGCGCCATGGTCGAAGAGACCGTCACCGCCGACCAGATCGCGCAGGTAGTGTCGCGCTGGACCGGCGTGCCGGTCGACAAGATGCTGGAAGGCGAGAAGGAAAAGTTGCTGCGCATGGAGGAGGAGATCGGACGCCGCGTCGTCGGCCAGGCCGAGGCCGTCAAGGCCGTCTCCACCGCGGTGCGCCGCGCGCGCGCCGGCCTGCAGGATCCGCACCGGCCGATCGGCTCGTTCATGTTCCTGGGGCCCACTGGCGTCGGCAAGACCGAGCTGACCAAGGCGTTGGCCGAGTACCTGTTCGACGACGAGAACGCGCTCCTTCGCATCGACATGTCCGAGTACATGGAGAAGCATTCGGTAGCCCGCCTGATCGGCGCACCTCCCGGCTATGTCGGCTACGAGGAAGGCGGTGCGCTCACCGAAGCCGTACGGCGCCGGCCTTACCAGGTCGTGCTGTTCGACGAGATCGAGAAGGCGCATCCGGACGTGTTCAACGTCTTGCTTCAGGTGCTCGACGACGGGCGGCTGACCGACGGGCAGGGTCACAGGGTCGACTTCCGCAACACGCTGATCATCATGACCTCCAACCTGGGCGCAGAATTCCTGGTCAACCAGCCGGAGGGCGAGGACACCGATAAGGTGCGCGATCAGGTGATGACGGTGGTGCGCTCGGCGTTCCGCCCCGAATTCCTCAACCGCGTGGACGAGATCATCCTGTTCCACCGGCTGAAGAAGGAGGAGATGGGCCGCATCGTCGACATCCAGATGGGCCGGCTGGCGAAGCTGCTGGAGGATCGCAAGATCGTCGTCACGCTTGAGCCCAGCGCACGCGAGTGGCTGTCCGACAAGGGCTGGGATCCGGCTTATGGCGCCCGCCCCTTGAAGCGGGTGATCCAGAAATCGGTGCAGGACCCGCTTGCCGAGATGATCCTGGCCGGCAGCGTCAAGGACGGCGAGACGGTGGAGATTTCGGCCGGCCCGCAGGGCCTGACCTTCAACGGGCAGGCCGTCGCGCAGGCGGCGTAAGTCGCCAGCCTAAATGCAAAGCGTCATGCCCGGCGCAATGCCGGGCGTGACAGCCTCATCACTTCAGTCCTTAGGCTCTAATTCCCCGACGCCACGCGCGTCGGCTTGCGCGCGACGATCTTGTCGATGCGCCCGCGTTCCTGCTCGAAGGCGGTGAGGATCTTGCCCTTCAGCTCGCGCCCGTGCGGCAGGCGGATGCGCATGGGATCGACGTAACGGCCGTTGATGCGGATCTCGAAGTGCAAGTGCGAGCCGGTCGAGAGGCCGGTCGAGCCGACGAAGCCGATCACCTGGCCCTGGCGCACGTGCTCGCCTTCGTGGGTGCCCTTGGCGTAGGCACTCATGTGGCCGTAGGCGGTCTCGTAGCCGTTGTGGTGGCGCAGCAGCATGAACCTGCCATAGCCGGACTCCCAGCCTTTCTTCTCGATCACGCCGTTGCCGGAGGCGTAGATCGGCGTGCCGGTGGGCGCGGCCCAGTCGACGCCGGTGTGCATTTTCACGTAGCCGAGCAGCGGGTGCCGGCGCAGGCCGAAGCCCGAGGTCACATGACCGGTCAGCACCGGCTTGCGCACCAGGAACTTCTTGGCGCTCTTGCCCTTCGGGCCATAGTAATCGGTGACGCCGTCGTCGGGCGACTGGAAGCGGTAGAGCCGCTTGGTCTCGCCGCCGATGGTGAGGGCGGCATAGAGCACGTCGTTGCGGCGGTTGGCGGCGGGCTTCTCCTTAGTGCCGCCGTACAGCATCTCGAAGGAGTCGCCGGGCTGCACCTTGCGCTGGAAGTCGACGTCGAATGAATAGATGCGCACGAGATCATCGATGATCGGGCGCGGCACGTGGTTGCGCAGCGCGGTTTCGTAGACGCTCTGGTAAAGCGAGATGCTGCCTGCGGCGTCGTCGCTCGGCTGCTGGTCGGTGTGCGCCTCGGCCACCTCGTTGTCGACGTTGCGCGGATCGACCGACACGTATTGGCCGGCATCCGACAGCGCGGCGACCGCCTCGATGCCGTTGTCGTCGGCGACGATCACGCGCACCGGCTGCTGCTCCTTGCTGCCGGGCACCGGCGACAACAGGATGCGGAGCTTGTCGCCTTCGCGCAGGGCCTGGTATTTGCCCCAACTGCCGAGCTGCTTGGTGATGGCGATCACCGAGGCGTTGCTGGCGCCGAGATCGTGCAGGATGGCGCCGACGCTGTCGTTCTTCTTGGCCACCACCGTCTTTTCGTTGAACGACGTGCCGCCGGTGGTCTTGTTGTCGGTCTTCGGCAGCAGCGTGATGTTCTCAGGCACGATGCGCGCTTCGAAGCCGGCGTAAGGGTCGTCGGTGCCGACGCCGGCATAGGCGAGCTTGATGCCGGTGATGTTGGGCATCGCCATGTGGTTGGCGGCCTTCGCGGCCCAGGCCGCGGCCTCGCGCACACGCGCGAGCACCTCGTCGCGCGGCGTCGTGAGCCTGATCCTGGCGTCCGGCATTATGGCCGCGAGGTTGCGCATCACGAAGGAGACTTCGGCGTCGGGCTCGGCCTCCGCCTGCCCGGTGTTGCCGCCGGGGGCGGACTCGGCGAGTAGGCGCTGCGCGTTGAAGCGCGGGATGTTGGCGATCAGGCTGGAGGCGGTGAGCGACAGGTTCCCGCCCGCCCGCACGAATGGCTTCACCCGCACCACTTCGTGGTTGCCGACCCGGCTGATGGTGGAGATGCGGATCACCTGGCGCGTGAAGGCCGGCTCTTCCAGGGTCGGCAGCCGGTCGCCTTTGTGCGAAACGCCGAGCCGGTCGCCGGCGATGCCGAGCGCGCCGCGCAAAGCCACCTCGACCCGCTCGGGCAGGGAGGCGAAGGTGGTCTGCCCGTCGAGCGACGTGAAAACGGCGCCG
>CAWGGL010000019.1:0-85000 GCA_963822085.1 uncultured Pseudomonadota bacterium | reverse complement strand
CCAAATCCTCTGTCGCCCCCACCCGGCGGGTCTTCCATGGACGGTTTCTGGCCGGAAATCGTGACAGGCTGATGAAAACTAACGAAATCCGCTCTTCCCATTGGGGCCTGCCGTTGCTACATAACCCTCGAACGCGCGCGGGCCCAGCCCCGCGCTTCGCGTTTTCGGCCCGGGTCGGGGGCGGTAGAGGTCGTCGGAACCGGCGGTCGTCTAGCGGGATCCGCCGGCGCCGAAGAGACTAGATCGGAAATATTCTCCGCGCAAAGCGCGGCATCCAGGGCGCGCCATCCTTAGGTCGTGGATGTTCTTGAGTTCATCGCGGGGTGGAGCAGCCCGGTAGCTCGTCAGGCTCATAACCTGAAGGTCGCAGGTTCAAATCCTGCCCCCGCAACCAAGTTCGAAAAGGGCCCGCCGCAAGGTGGGCCCTTTTTTGATTCTTGTTGGGGGGGCGGTGGTTGAAGCTCAGCCGGGGGCCCGGTTGGACGGCTGCGGCCTGGCGCCGCTGCTTCCGACCTTGGCAGCGGTCTTGGAACGGGCTCGATCCTCCCATTAAATGAATCCATGAACCGGGTTGGGGCTCGTCCGGCTGCGTTGAGGCGTACCACCGAGCCCGGGGCCGCGCATCGGGGAGACATCATGAAGCGCTTGTTACTGCTACTCGCCGCATTGCTTCCGGCGATCGCGCTCGCCGCTTGGGGAGCGCAGGCGCAAGAATCCGCGCGCCATGGCCATGCTTTGGTGAAGGAATTCTGCGCGCGCTGTCACGCCGTCGGCCGCACCGGCAAGAGCCCGCACCCCGGCGCACCGCCGTTTCGCGGGATCGGGCGCAGCTACGATCTCGATGGTTTCGCCGAACGCCTGGAGCGCGGCATTTCCGCCGGCCATCCCGACATGCCGGAATTCTTCTTCACCCGGGCCGACGCGCTCGCCGTGCAGGCCTATCTCAGATCGATTCAGCCCTAAACACGTTTGTTGTGCGGCGCGTAACCGTTGCCCGCAACCGCGCTTGAGAGGAGCTACTCCGCCGCCAGGGCCGGCCGGCGTTTCGGCAATTGCAGCCGCTCCCACACCTCGACCAGCGCTTCCGCGAGCCGGTCGATCAGCGCGTCGTCGTGATAGGGCGACGGCGTGATGCGCAGGCGCTCCGAGCCGCGCGCGACGGTCGGGTAGTTGATCGGCTGGATGTAGATGCCGTGCTCGGCGAGCAGCATGTCGCTCGCGAGTTTGCACTTCTCCGGCTCGCCGACGAACAGCGGCACGATGTGCGTGTCCGACGGCATCACCGGCAGGCCGGCGGCGTTGAGCACGGCCTTGACGCGCGCGGCGCGGTCCTGATGGCGTTCGCGCTCCCAGCGCGATGCCTTCAGGTGCCGGATGGCGGCAGTCGCCGCGGCGCAGATCGCCGGCGGCAGCGCGGTGGTGAAGATGAAGCCCGGCGCATAGGAGCGCACCGCGTCGCACATCTCCGCGGTGCCGGCGATATAGCCGCCGAGGCAGCCGAACGCCTTGGCCAACGTGCCCTCTAGCACGTCGACGCGGGCCATGGCGTCGTCACGCTCGCAGATGCCGCCGCCGTGCCCGCCGTACATGCCGACCGCGTGCACCTCGTCGCAATAGGTCATGGCGCCGTACTTCTCGGCGAGATCGCAGATGGCGTGCACCGGCGCGACGTCGCCGTCCATGGAATAGAGGCTTTCGAAGGCGATCAGCTTCGGCCGCGCCGGGTCCGCCGCCTTCAACAGCTCTTCGAGGTGTTCGACGTCATTGTGCCGCCAGATCTGCTTCTCGCAGCCTGCCTGGCGCACGCCCTCGATCATGGAATTGTGGTTGAGCGCGTCCGACAGGATGAGGCAGTTCGGCAGCAGCTTGGCGATGGTGGCGATGCCGGTCTGGTTCGACACGTAGCCGGAGGTGAACACCAGCGCGGCCGGCTTGCCGTGCAGATCGGCGAGCTCGCGCTCCAGCTCGACCAGCGGATGGTTGGTGCCGGCGATGTTGCGGGTGCCGCCGGCGCCCGTGCCCATGCGGGTGGCGGTTTCCACCATGGCGCCGATCACCTTGGGGTGCTGGGCCATGCCGAGATAGTCGTTGGAGCACCAGATCACGACCTCGCGCGGCCCCTCCGGCGCATGCCAGATGGCATGGGGAAAGCGGCCGGCGATGCGTTCCAGGTCCGCGAACACCCGGTAGCGGCGCTCGTCCCGCAAGCGGTCCAAGGCCGACGCAAAAAAGTCGTTGTAATTCATTGGGTTATTCTTCCAGCAGGGTGCCCCAATACTCTCTTTACTTAGAAGAGTTCGAGGGGATTTGTCGAGGCGAGATTCGTCGCATTTGGGGCCCGTTTGGGCCTTGATCGAGGTCAAGCAGAGACGACTTCGGCCCGCGGAGGCCGCTTTCGCCGACCCCCCGCTTGCGCTCGGGCGTTCGCCCCGCCACAAAATGCCTCCATGACAAATATTACCGGCATTGCCCACGGCCTGACCAACTACGGCGACCGCGATTTCTCGCTCTACCTGCGGCGCTCCTTCGCCCAGTCCATGGGCTACTCGCGCGAGATGCTGAAGAAGCCGGTGGTCGGCATCGCCTTCACGCCCTCCGGCTTCAACAACTGCCATCGCCATTTCCCCGAGATGCTGGAGGCCGTGAAACGCGGCGTGCTGGCGGCCGGCGCGCTGCCGATGGAATTTCCAACGATTTCGCTCGGCGAGGTGTTCCTCAATCCGACCAGCCTCAAGTTCCGCAATCTCATGTCCATGGACACCGAGGAGATGATCCGCGCCCAGCCCATGGATGCCGTCATCCTGATGGGCGGCTGCGACAAGACCGTGCCGGCGCAGCTGATGGGCGCGGTGTCGGCCAATCGGCCGGCGATCGGGCTGGTTGGCGGGCCGATGATGACCGGGCGCTATCACGGCGAGCGGCTCGGCGCCTGCACCGACTGCCGCCGCTACTGGGCGCAGTACCGCGCCGGCAAGGTGAGCGATGACGAGATCAACGTCATCGAGGGCAATCTCGCCACCACCGCCGGCACATGCGCGGTGATGGGCACAGCCTCGACCATGGCCTGCATCGCGGAAGCTTTGGGGATGATCCTGCCCGGTACCGCGGCGATCCCCGCCGTGCACGCCGACCGCCTGCGCGCGGCGGAAGCGACCGGTGCCGCCGCGGTCAGGCTGATCGGATCGGGGCTCACGCCGGATAAGATCGTCAACCAGAAATCGCTCGAGAACGCGCTGCGCGTGCTGATGGCGATCGGCGGTTCCACCAACGCGGTAATCCATTTGACGGCGATCGCCGGCCGCGCCGGCTTAGCCGTTTCGCTCGAACGGCTGAACGAATTGTCCGACACCACGCCGGTGCTGGTGAACCTGAAGCCGGTCGGCAACGGCTACATGGAAGACTTCTTCGCCGCCGGCGGCATCGGGGCGCTGCTGCGCGAACTCAAGGATCTCTTGCACCTCGACGCCATGACCGTCACCGGCGAAACGCTTGAGCAGCGGCTCTCTCAGGCCGAAGGCGACGGTTGGGTTGACCGCACCATTATCGCCGAGCGAGCCAAGCCGCTGGAGCCGCAAGGTGGCCTGGTCGCGCTGTTCGGCAACCTCGCGCCGCAGGGCGCCATTCTCAAGCGCTCGGCGGCGGACGCCAGCCTGTTCGAGAAAGAGGGCCGGGCGGTGGTGTTCACCTCGCTCGACGACCTCGCCGCCCGCGTCGACGATCCTCAGCTTGACGTCAACGCCGACGACATTCTCGTCCTGCAGAACGCCGGCCCGCATTCCACCGCTGCCATGCCGGAGGCCGGCTATCTGCCGATCCCGAAGAAACTGGCGAGCCAAGGCATCAAGGACATGATCCGCGTCTCCGACGCGCGTATGAGCGGCACCGCCTTCGGCACCATCGTGCTGCATGTGACGCCCGATAGCGCGTCCGGCGGTCCGCTGGCGCTGGTGCGCAACGGCGACCGCATCAAGCTGTCGGTCAAGGACCGCCGCATCGATCTCCTGGTCGACGAAGCCGAGCTCAAGCGCCGCGCCGCAGCGCAGCCGAAAGCCGAAGAGAAGCCGCAACGCGGTTACGCCAAGCTCTACGCGCAGGAAATCCTCGGCGCCGATGAGGGCTGCGACTTCGATTTCCTCAAAGGCCGCTGAAGGCCGGCGCTCGATATTCGCGCCGCATCACGCCGCGTGCGAATGCGCGGGCAGGCCGTCGTGGCTATGCATTTCAATCTGGTGGTGGCGCTCGCCTGATTTCTCTTCCGGATCGACGTGAACCACCACCAGCGAAAGGTATTTGAGATGATGCAGCAATTGATGCCGCACCTCCTCGGCGATGCTATGGGCCTCGTCCAGTTTCAATTGCGAAGGTAGCGTCACGTTCACCTCAGCATGCAGGCGATGGCCGAGCCAGCGAGCCCGCACGTCGGTGACTTCCTTGACCTGCGGGACGTGCGCGGCGGCGTGCCGGATGTCATCGATGACATGCGGCTCGATGCCGTCGAGGGCGCGGGTGAAAACCTCCTTCCCGCTCTGCACGACGATTCCGAAGATCGCGATCGTAATGACCAGGCCCACGATAGGGTCCGCCAGCGGATAGCCGAACCAGACGCCGGCGACGCCGACGAGCACCGCCAGGCTGGTCCAGCCATCGACCCGCGCGTGATGGCCGTCGGCGATCAGCGCGGCGCTGCCGATGTGGCGCCCCACGCGGATGCGGAAGATGGCGACCGCCTCGTTGCCGATAAAGCCGATGGCCGAAGCGCCCACGACCGCCCAGAGATGCGAAACGGTCTGCGGATGCAGAAACCGGTCGATGCTTTCGTAGCCGGCGACCAGCGCGCTGAACAGGATCGTCATGACGATGGCGATGCCGGCAAGATCCTCGACGCGGCCGTAGCCGAAGGTGAAGCGCTTGTTCGGTCGCCGCCGCGCGAACAGAAACGCGATGCCGAGGGGAATGGCGGTCGCGGCGTCGCCGAAGTTATGGATGGTGTCCGCCAGCAAGGCGATGCTGCCCGACATGACGACGACGGCGACCTGCAGCAGCGCGGTCGCCATCAGAATGACGAACGACCATTTCAGCGCCCATAACCCTTCGGTTGTCGTGGCGATGGAGGGATCGACCACGCCGTGGCTGTGGCCGTGCCCGCCGCCGTGATTGTGGTCGTGATGATGGCCATGGTTGTGGCGGTGGTCATGGTCGTCGTGCCCGTGCTGGCGCACCATGAGATTGCTCCGGCTGGAACCGTGATCACCTTTATATGGCAGGCGACCGAAGGAAATGGAACGGCAAGCTTTGGACGCGTTCCCGCCTATCCGACATGGTCCGCCAGCCAGGCGTCCAGGAACGCGGCGATCTCCAGATTGTTCAACTCCAACATCATCATATGGCCGTTGCCCGTAAAGCCATGGTCTTCGAGACGCGCGAACGTGGCGTCGACACCCGCCTGTTGCAGATAGCGCGCGGTGCAATGGTCGTAGACCGCGTGGTAGGAGGCCTGCGCCGTTGCCACCAGCACCGGGATGCCCGCCAGGTTTTTCAGCCGCCGCGGCTTACCCTTCTGCGCGCAGCACAACTCGAGGTCCGGTGCATCGGGCTCGGCCTGCTGCTCGAATTCGAGCGGCTCATCCGGCGTGACCGGTGGATCGTAGGTGAGTGGCAGGTTGGTCAGGCCTGCGGGCCGGCTCGTACCGCTACGGAAGATGGCGTCGCGATAGGGCGGTCCGGATGGCTCTATGGCCACGATGCCTTTCACCAAGTCCGGCCGCGCGTCGGCCATCAGCCACCCGAACAGGCCGCCCTGCGAGTGGGTGAGCAAAACGGCAGGCCCGATGCGGTCCAACAATGCGGCACCGGCCGCCTGCATCAGCTTTTCGCTTTCCGGGTTCTCCAGCGACGGCACCTGGCTGGCGTAGAACTGATCGAACACCGGGTCGCCGGCGTGGCCCTTGCGCGGCCCACCGGGCCATTGGGTGTGGAGCTTGGCCTGCGGCCAGAGCGCGGTCGCCGCCGGCGCCGTCAACCGCTCCTCGACCCACGAGACCGATAGGCTCTTCACCGCCCCGTCCACATCCGGCTGCCAGGCGGAGCGGCCGCGCGCCGCCTGATCGACCATGCAGACCTGCCAGCCTTGCTCGGCGAACCATTCCGCCCAGCCTTGGCGGCCGTCGGGCGTCGTCATCCAGTTGGTCGCGGTCTGCGACAGGCCGTGAATCAGGACCAGCGGAAAGGGACGGGTGATGCGCTCCGGCGTCAGCATTTCGGCATACATCTGCCCGTGCATGACCTGGGCCTCGGGCGGGCCTACGTAGCTCCCGCCAACGAAGAAATTCTCACGGCGCATAGAAGATCGTCCTGCTGGTTGATTGTGAGCCACGAAGGGAAGAGCGATCGCGCGACCCCCCCCATGTATCTTAAGCATAAGCGGCCTCGCGGGTACGATCGGGGGCGCCCAATCTCTAACCCGTTGCAGGCGGGCTTGGCCAATGCCGCCTTGCCGAACGCCGAATGGCGTGCGCGGAAGAAAAGAGTTCCATCCGTTAAAGGCTTTTTAGAGAGATAGGCGTACTTGTTTGATATGCCTCATGAGATTGCAATCCCGGAAGAATTGCCCGGACCCCATCACTGCATCGGTACGACGCGTACCGTGATCGACATCTTCTTCCGCAGTCTGCGGGCCCGGTGCGCGGCCCACGGCGGAAGCCTGCCGCAGGCCGAGCTCGAAGACCTGTGCTCGCAATTCATGGATAGTTTCGCGTGCGGCTTCGACCTGTTCGAGCTGCGGCATGGCCGATGCATGAAAGCGAGCTTGGGCGCATCCGGCACGCCGTTTGCGCGCGAGCGGATACTTGCCACCTTGCTGCGGACCTGCGCGGAGAAATCCGCGCACGCCGCCTTCTCGCTCCAGATCCAGCGCCTGGGCACCGAATGGATCGACGACCTGTTCGAAGGCTTGGCGTCGTATGCGCGCCATCGCACTGGCACCAATCTGGATGCGCGTTTGGTCAATGCCTACGTCGACACCGCAAGTATCCCCAACGTCAAGGTGACGGTGCCGGAATTGCTGAAGCGGCAGGACGTGAAGGACGCGTTGCTTGAATGCGCCCACGCTTTCGAGAAGGCCGCTCCGTCCGCGACGGTCGTCGCAGAGGTATGCCGCCGGGTGAATGATTCCATCGCCGAACGGCGCAACGCCGTCGGGGCGCAGGTGTGCAAGATCACCGATAAAGAGGTGCGTGACTTCTTGTTCTTGTTGCCGCAAGAGATCGGCGTCACTCTCAATAACGTCGGCGCGCCCGGCCAGTGAGCCCGACCGCCCCGTGCGGCTCTCCTGAAATTTGACCATTCCGCGGCTCGCAGCGCGCGCCGCCGCCGTTGCGCCACACCCACGCACCGAATGACGGGACTTTGTTGACGGCTTCGTAGCCCTAACAGCCGATTTACCATTGCCACCCGCTTTAATTAACTTGCGCACAAAAATACCTCCCTACGTTGCGGAAAGAGGCATCGCAGGCGCCATTCTGGTGTGTCGTCGCGGCGTGTCTTCGTGATGTGTCTTGCGCGAACGTGGGCCGAGGAATGTTTAACGCGGTCAACAGTCTTAGTCTTCCTCACGACTGGCGGCTGGTCATCCTGGCGGTGGCGGTCTGCGTCCTCGGCAGCTTCACCGCGGTCAGCCTGTTTCAGCGCGCCTCGGCGCTGAAGGGCCGCGCGCGTCTGCGCTGGCTGCTGGTCGCCGGCGTTGCCACCGGCTGCGGCCTGTGGGCCACCCAATTCATCGCGATGCTGGGCCTGAAGCTCGGTTTCTCGGTCAGCTACGATCTTTACCTCACTGTTCTCTCGCTCGCCGCCGCCATCGCGGCCAGCATGCTGGGCCTCGCCTTCGCGGTCTACGGCAAGCCGCGCCGGCGCGCGGCCATGGGTGGCGCCATTGTCGGCCTCGGCGCCGCCGCCATGCATTTCATCGGCATGGCCGGCCTGCAGATGCCCGGCCATATCGTCTGGTCGCCGGCTTTGGCCGCTGTCTCCGTACTGCTTGGCATGGCCTTCGGTGCGCTCGCGCTGACGAGCGCGGCCCGCGGTGACGGACCCGCCGAGCTCGGCGGCGGCGCGCTGCTGCTCACCGCCACGATCCTGGGGCTGCATTACACCGCCATGGGCGCCGCCGGCATCGTGCACGACCCGACATTCCACCTGATGGGCACGCCGACGCTCTCGCCGGATTCGATGGGCGTCGCGCTCGCCGCGATTGTCGGCTCCATGCTGGCGATCTGCTTCGTCGGCTCGATTTCCGATCGCATGACGCGGCGCATGATCGACGCGCAGAACATGCGGCTCGACAGCGCCCTCAACAACATGAACCAGGGCCTGTGCATGTTCGATGATGACGGGCGCGTGGTAGTCTGGAATCAGCGCTACCTCGACATTTACCGTATCGATTCGACTCGTGTCCGGCTCGGCTGCTCCCTGATAGACGTACTGGAGGCGCGTGCCGTCGCTGGCACCTTCGCGCACGAACCAAAACGTTACGCGGCTGATCTGCTCGCGGCGATCAGGCGCGGTAATTCGTTCATTCTCAACACCGAGCTTGCCGACGGCCGCGTCATCGCCGTGGTCAACCAGCCCTCGCCGGACGGTGGCTGGGTCGCGACCCACGAGGACATCACCGAACGCACCCACGCCGCGCGCGAGCTCAACCAGACCCGCACTTTCCTGGACACCATAATCGAGAACGTCCCGACGCCGATCGTCGTCAAGGAAGTGCCTAGCGCGCGTTACATCCTGCTCAACCGCGCCGCCGAAGTCTATTACGGCGTCAAACGCAGCGAGATGCTGGGCAAGACCACTCGGGATGTTATGCCCCCGTCGAGCATCGCGTCGATCGAGGCCGAGGATCGCAGGATTCTTGAGGATCGCAGGATTCTAAGGAGCGGCGACACCATCTTCGTTGACGAGCACCCGGTGGAAACCCCCGGCAACGGCGTCCGCATCGTCACGGCCACGCGCCATCTCGTGCGCGGATCGGATGGCGAGCCGCAATATCAGATCTTGCTGATGCGCGATCTTACCGACCGCAAGCGCGACGAGCAGCGTATCGCCCACATGGCGCATCACGACGCGCTCACCGATCTGCCCAACCGCGCGGCCTTCGATGAATGCATCGGCGCTACCATCGACCTGGCCGCGGTGGCGAGCGACAGCTTCGCCGTACTCGCGCTCGACATCGACCGCTTCAAGGCGGTCAACGACGTGTTCGGTCATTACGTCGGCGACGCGCTCTTGCGCGAGGCCGCCCAGCGCCTCACGGTCGCCTGCGAGGGCGCCTTCCTGGCGCGCACCGGTGGCGACGAATTCGTCGCCATCTCGCCGGCCGGCTCGCAGCCGACGACTGGCGCCGCGCTGGCGCATCGCCTGCAGGAGGCCTTCGCCACGGAGATCGAGATCGAGGGCCACGCGATCAAGATCGCGCTCACCGTCGGCGTCGCGCTTTATCCGCAGGACGGCGCCGACGCCGCCGCCCTTGTCGCCAACGCCAACGCCGCGCTCTACCGCGCCAAGGCCGAGCTGGGCGGCGCGATTCGCTTTTTCGACCGCGCCATGGACAAGCAGTTGCGCGACCAGCGCGCGCTGCAGCAGGACCTGCTCAGCGCCATTGCGCGCGACGAGCTCACGCTTCATTACCAGCCGCAGGCGCGCATCGACGGCGAGATCATTGGCTTCGAGGCGCTGGCGCGCTGGCAGCATCCGCGCCACGGCATGGTGCCGCCCGCGACCTTTATCCCGCTTGCCGAGGAAAGCGGCAGCATCCTCGCGCTCGGCGAGTGGGCGCTGCGCACCGCCTGCCGCGAGGCGGCGAGCTGGCCGAAGCCGCTCACCATCGCCATCAACCTGTCACCGGTGCAGTTCCGCGATGCCGATCTGCCCAAGCTGGTGCATGAGGTGCTGCTCGAGACCGGGCTTACGCCCGCGCGGCTGGAGCTCGAGATTACCGAGGGCGTGCTGATCGGCGACTTCACCCGCGCGGTCGGAACCTTGCGCCGGCTGAAGGCGCTCGGCGTGCGCATCGCCATGGACGATTTCGGCACCGGCTATTCCTCGCTCAGCTACCTGCAGTCGTTCCCGTTCGACAAGATCAAGATCGACAAGGCCTTCATCGCCAACGTCATCGAGAGCGAGCAGTCGGCGACCATCGTGCGCGCGGTGATCGCGCTCGGCCGCGGGTTGGGGCTGCCGGTCATAGCGGAAGGTGTCGAGACCGCCGAGCAGCACACGTTCCTGGCGGCGGAAAGCTGCGACGAGGTGCAGGGCTATCTGATCGGCCGCCCCATGCCGATCGCCGACTACGCCGAGATGGTCGGTCGCGCCCCCTTCGGCCGCAAGAAGAAAAAGCCGCCGCACATAGCCATCGCGGGCTGAAGTAGCGCCAGATCCACGACCGCAAGGCATATCCGCGCCCCATGCGCGACGGCCGGCGCCCGCCGTCTGCCCCCGTCTTTGGCACATGCCTTGCACGCTCATGGTGCCCGATACGGCGGCGCGCCGGCCGGGGCTTTCAATCCATTGATAATTCAACGGCAATCGAGAGGGGCAGTCCCATGATGAAGACGGAGGAAATGGTCGAGGCGATCGTCGAGGCGAAATACGCGAAGGGCACGAGCTGGGAGGAAATCTCCAAGGCGGCCGGCATGTCGGAGATTTTCGTCGTTTCCGCCTGCCTCGGCCAGAACACGCTGCCGGCGGAAGCGGCCGGCAAGCTGGTCAAATTCCTCGACCTCGGCAACCGTGCCAAGGACGTGGAGATGGCCCTGCAGCGGCCGCCCAAGAAGGCGCAGGCCGCCGAGACCGTGTCGAAGGATCCGCTGATCTACCGCTTCCACGAGATCACCTATGTCTATGGCGACTCGATCAAGGAGATGATCCACGAGAAGTTCGGCGACGGCATCATGAGCGCCATCGATTTTGACCTGCACGTGGAGCGTATCCCCGATCCGAAAGGCGATCGCGTGCAGGTGACCATGAGCGGCAAGTTCCTGCCCTATAAGCAGTGGTGAGCTAGCCGGGCGGCGCCGGCACGCATTCGGCAAAATGCCGCGCGATGGCGCCGGCGGTGGTGATCCAGACGCCGTCGCCGGCGCGTTCGGCGATGTGCTGGAGCGCGCGGCGCAGGTGGCGCAGCCGATAAGGTTGGCCCACCAGATAGGGATGCAGCGCGATGCCCATCACGATCGGCTGGCGCGCCGACTGCGTGAGCCGTTCCTCGAAGTCGTCGATGATCATGTCCGCGAAGGCCGCACCGTCGAGCTGGCGCCCGACGATCATGGGAATGTCGTTGACCTCCTGCGGATAAGGCACGCTCAGGATCGGACCCGCGCGGGTCTTAAACCAGATCGGCTGGTCGTCGTGGCACCAGTCGAGCAGGTACGAGTAGCCCGCTTCCTTCAGCAGGTCCGGGGTGACCGGGCTTTGCGAAATCCAGGGACCGAGCCAGCCTGCGGGCGGTGCAGCTTCGTGTGCGGCGACGGTTGCGGTCGAGTCCGCAATGAGGGCGGCTTCCCCGGCTTCCTCGAGATCGCCCTGGCGTTCGGAATTGGTGCGGCCGTGGCCGACGACCTCGTCGCCGCGCGCGCGAAACGCGTCCATGATGGCCGGCGCCTCGTCGTAGATGGCGCTGTTGACCAGAACGGAGGTCGGCCACTTGAGCGCGTCGAAGAGCTCGATCATGCGGAACACGCCGACGCGGTTGCCGTAGTCGCGCCAGGCGTAGTTCAGGACATCGGGCTCGCCCGCGGCCGGGGCGAGCTTGGCGCCGAGGCCGCTGCCGAAGTGCGAAGGTCTCGACATTGATCGCGACGTAGAGCGCCAGCCGCCGGCCGTCGGGCCAGGACAAAATCCGGCCGCTCGGTGATCGGCTGGTAGGGGTAGCGGCTGTGGCGGATAAGCGTCATGGCGTCAGAGTTTAGCGGGTGGCGCGAACTTGGCGAAGCTGCCGGCGTAAGCCTTGGGCAGGGGTGCCGCCCACAGGCCGCGCTTCGACGTGACTAGGCCGAGCGCGACCGTTGCTTCCGCCAGCCGCACCGCGGCCGAAACACCCTCGATCACCGGCACGCCATGTTTGGCGCTCAGTTCCTGCGCCAGGTGCGCCATGCCGGCGCAGCCGAGCACGATACCGTCGGCGCCGTCGTCGCGGATGGCGGCGGCGATCATCTCGGATACGCGTGTCCGCGCGCCGCTGGCCAGATCGTCGAGCGCCAATACTGCAATGTCGCTCGCCCGAACGCCCGAGCAGCGCGTCGCAAGACCAATCTCAACGAGGTTGCGTTCGAGGATCGGCACCGAACGGGAGAGCGTGGTGATCACCGTGAAGCGGTGCGCCACCAGGCTCGCCATATGGTAGGCGGCTTCGCCGATGCCGATCACCGGCTTCACAGCGGCGGCGCGCGCGGCGTCGAGCCCGGTGTCATCGAAACAGGCGATGATGTGGGCGTCGGTACCAGCTTTTTCCGCGCGCAGCACTTCCTCGATCACGCCGGGGACGGCCAGCGCACCGTCGTAGACGCCCTCGATGGAGGCCGGTCCGGCCTCCGGCTGCGTTGCGACGATCTCAGTGCCCGTGCTCGCGGCCGCGCGCGCGGCGGCGGCGATGCTGTCTGTCATCGCCTGCGTCGTATTGGGATTGATGATGTTAAGGCGCACCGGAGGTTAAACCAATCCCTTGCCGGCGTCGGAGCCGTGCTGCCGGCGTCGACGCTGTACCATGAACACCGTCACCAGCGCGATACCGATGACCAGGAACGAAATCGCCGTGGTGGTGGTGCCGAGCGCATAGATCGCCGGCGTGGTGACGGTCGTCGTCAGCGCCTTCAGCTCGATCGGCAAAGTGTTGCTCGAGCCCATGGCCTGGCTGGAGCGGGCGAGCTCGTCCCAGGACAGCGTGAAGCCGAACAGCGCGACGCCGACCAGCGACGGCGCGATCATCGGCAATACCACGTGGCGGATGGTCTGCCAGGGCGAGGCGCCGAGGTCGCGCGCGGCCTCCTCATAGGCGCGGTCGAAGCGGTTGAACACCGCGAACATGATCAAGAGGCCGAACGGCAGGGTCCACGACAGATGCGCGCCCAAGCCCGACGAGAACAGGTCCATGGCGGTGGTGTAGTTGGCCTGGATCCATTCGATGCTGAAGGCGTCGCCCAGTGCCTTGATCTGGTCGTCGACGATACGGAATTCGAGCGCGATACCGAGCGACACCACGATCGACGGCATGATCAGGCTGGCGATGGCCGTGTAGAACAGCGCTCCCGAGCCCCGGAAGCGGTTACGGAACGCAAGTCCCGCCATCAGCGAGAACACAACCGTCAGCACCATGACGACGACGCCGAGCTCGAGCGAGTTCCAGATGCCCTGGCTGATGTCGACGAGCCCGATGCCCTGCGACAGCCGCACGAACCAGTGGAACGAAAACCCGTTCATGGGGAAGGTCAGGCCGCCCTGCGGGCCCTGGAACGACAGCACCAGGATGGTGATCACCGGCCCGTACAGGAACAGCACGAACAGGCCGAACACGATGGCGAGCCAATAGAACGATGCCGGGCGTTTCTCGCTCATCGTTTTAGAGCTCCTTGCGGATGTCGATGAAGCGGGTCAGCGCGTAGATGATCGCCAGCACCGCGCCGAGCAGGATCACCGCGTTGGCGGCGGCGATCGGGAACTGCAGAAAGCCAGTCTCGACGTTGATCTCCTTGCCGACGGAGGCGATCTGCTGGCCGCCCATGACGCCGATGGTGACGAAATCGCCCATCACCATGGTGATGACGAAGATCGAGCCGATGGCGACGCCGGTCTTCGACAGCGGGATCACGACGTTGACCAGCACCTGCCAGCCGCTGGCGCCGGCGTCGCGCGCCGCTTCGATCAGCGACTTGTCGATGCGCATCATCGAATTGAGGATCGGCACCAGCATGAAGGCGGTGAGCAGGTGCACGAACGCGATTGTCACCGCGAACGGAGAATAGAGCAGCCATTCGACCGGCTTGTCTATCAAGCCCGAGTTGATGAGACCGCGGTTCACCAGCCCGTTGCGCCCAAGCAGCGGGATCCAGGAGATCATGCGGATGACGTCGGAGGTCCAGAACGGGATGATGCAGATGAGCGCCAGCACGAGCTGCATGGTCAGCGTGCGGATGTGGAAGGCGAGGAAATAGGCGAGCGTAAAGCCCAGCAACAGCGTCACGGCCCAGACGATCAGGCAGTATTTCAGCGTGGAGAGATAGGTGGCGAAGGTCGTGCACAGCGACGGCAGCCCGACGATGCACTTGTCGAAGATGCCGACGTAGTTATCCAGCGTGAAGGCCGGGATGATCGAATACTGGGTGAAGCGCCAGAAGCTCACGACCAGGATGACCACGAGCGGCAGCATGAAGAACAGGAAGAAGACGAGCGCCATCGGCCCGGCCTGCCAATAGGCGGTCAGGCCGGTGCGGGCGCGGGCCGCGCCGGGTGGCTTGCCGGAGCGCCGGGCCGGCGCCTCCGCAGCGGGGTCGCCGCTGGCGGAAGCGCCGGAGTCCAGCGTCAAGCCGCGATGAACTGATTCCATTTGGTGATCAGGTATTGGTTGTTATCCATGACCGAGTTCCAGCAGGCGATGTGGCTCATGCGGGTCTCGTAGGAGCCGCCGTCGCGCACCGCGCCGACCTTCTCGATCAGGCTGCCGTTGGGGGCATGGATATCCTTGGTCGCGGGCTGGCCTTCGTACCAGTAGGCCCACTCGTAGGGCTTCATGAACTTCTTGGCGGTGGAGATCACCGCCGGGTAATAGCCCTGGCGGCTCAAGTAGGCGCCGGCCCAACCGGACAGGAACCAGTTGATGAACTCGTAGGCCGCCGCTTCCTGCTTGCCCTTGAGCGTGCGCGGCAGCGCGAAGCCCGAGCACCAGCCGCGATAGCCTTCCGCGAGCGTGGCGTAGGAGCACTTGATGCCCTTGGAACGCACGGCGGTGACCGCCGGCGACCACATCGATTGCAGGATCACCTCGCCCGATGCCATCAGGTTCACCGACTCGTTGAAGTCGGACCAGAAGGCACGGAACTGGCCGGCTTTCTTGGCCTTGATCAGGATATCGATGGTCTTGTCGATTTCCGCTTTGGTCTGGTTGCCCTTGTCGCCGTACTTGATCAGCCCCGAGGATTCGATGGCCATGGCGGCGTCCATGATGCCGATCGACGGGATGTTGATGAGCGCAGTTTTGCCCTTGAACTTGGGATCGAGCAGCGACTTCCAGTGCGTAATGGTGCCGCCGGTGAGGTCAGGGCGGTAGCCAAGCGAGTCGGCGTTGTAGGTGGTCGGGATCAGCGACAGCCATTCCGTCGGCTTGCTGGCAAACTTCTTCGAGTACTTGCCCTCGCGATAGAACACCTTGAAGGGCGCGGTGCCTTGGCTGCCGATCTTCTTGTCGTCGATGGTGCCCTTGGTCAGCACCGAGGTGATCTCGTCGGCGAGCTTGATCTTCTTGGCGTCCATGCCCATGAGCGTGCCGGCGGGCACGAGCTCGGGCAGGGCGAAATACTCGACGTCCACCAGGTCGAACGAATTCGGCTGGGTGATGATGCGCTTGGTCACCTCGTCGGTGGTCTGCGGCACGTAATGGATGTTGATGCCGAGGTCTGCCTTCACCTTCTTGGCGATGTCTGTCGACTGGTTCACTGCGGTGCCGAGATAACGCAGCGTCACCGGCTCGGCGGCGTGCACGGCGGGGGCGGCAAGCCCGGAGAGCGCCGTGGTGCCGGCGAGGCCGGCGAGTGCAGCGGAACCTTTGAGGAGAGTGCGGCGGCTCAGGCCTTGAGAGTCCGTGGTCTTTTTCATGTCATTATGTTCCTTCTGGTGATGTCCGCCGCCCCGCTACGGCGTGCTGGCAAGTTCGTGTAAATCGCTCGCGTCCCAGGAGACGCGGACCTGCTGGTCGATGACGATCGGGCTTTCGACAAATGCGCGCTCGGCGACGATCGCCGTTAGGTCGAGGTCGCCTTCCGCGCGCAGGCTGACCAGCACGTAGATGCCCTGGTACTCGACGTCGCGCACCGTGGCGGCGAGGCTGCCCGGCTCATCCGCCAGGCGCAGGCGGTCGGCGCGCACGCCGTAGCGGCGGCCGTCGATCGGCAGCACGTTGTTGCCGCCCATGAAGCGCGCGACGAACTCTGTGCGCGGCTTGTCGTAAACTTCGCGCGGCGCGCCGATCTGCTCGATGCGGCCGTCGTTCATGACCACGATCATGTCGGCGAGCGCCATCGCCTCTTCCTGGCTGTGGGTGACGTGGATGAACGAGATTCCGAGGTCGCGCTGCCAGCGCTTGAGTTCGGCGCGCATGCGGATGCGCAGGAACGGGTCGAGCGCGGACAGCGGCTCGTCGAGCAGCAGGATGCGCGGGTCGGTGACGAGCGCGCGCGCGAGCGCCACGCGCTGCTGCTGGCCGCCGGAGAGTTGCGCCGGCAGGCGCGCGGCAAAGGTCTCCATCGCCACGAGCCGCAGCGTTTCGAGCGCGCGCGCGCGCCGCGCCGCCTTGCCGACGCCCTTCATCTTGAGCGAGAAGGCGACGTTATCGATTACCGACAGATGCGGGAACAGCGCGTAGCTCTGGAACATCATGGCGGTGCCGCGCGCGGCCGGCGGCATGTCGCCGACCTCGCCGGCGCCGATGATGATGCCGCCGCTGGTGATGTCTTCGTGGCCCGCGATCATGCGCAGGGTCGAGGTCTTGCCGCAGCCGGAGGGCCCGAGCAGGCAGCAATAGGTGCCGGCCGGAATCTTCAAGGAGATGCGGTCGACGGCGACGGTATCGCCGTAATGTTTTTCCACCGAAGCGAGTTCAAGGTCGGCCGCACGCGTCATCCCGGGCTCCACTGATGCCCTGGTTTGGCAAGTGACATGCCAAGTCGCATGCGACGCGAGCGCGCCCCCCGCTGCACCGGAAAATCGGCGTTTAGCGGTCGATGGTGGGGCCTCGCACGGTAGGCCCGTCGACAATGACCGAAGATGAGGCAGCGCTGCCTAAAGTTGCAGCATGCGTGGGGCTTGCCCAATTTGCCGGCGCCAGCGTCAATGTCGCGGCGCTTTTCCGCCTGTTGCATACAATGGACGACCGACGCCCATGGCACCGCCACGCACCATCTCTTGCGCTTTCGCCGTCACCGCGCCCGACCAGCCGGTCGCGCGGCAGTGCGAGATCACCATCGACGGCGATCGCATCGCAGCCATTTCAACCGCGGCGGGGCCGGTCGAGCCACGGTTCGCCCTTCCGGGGCTGGTCAACGCCCACGACCACGGCCGGCCAATCCGCACTTCGTCGGTCGGCGCCGGCAACAAGCCGCTGGAATCGTGGCTGTTGCATCTGGCGCTGATCCCGTCGGTCGACCCCTATCTTGCCGCGGTGGTCGCGCTCGGCAACGCGGCGCTGGGCGGCGCCGGCGCGGTGATGGTGCATTACACCCGTGCGCAAGGCTTCACCGATTTGCCCACCGAAGCGGCCGAGGTGGCGCGGGCGGCGCGTGATGTCGGTGTGCGCGTCGGCTTCGCCGTCGCGATGCGCGACCGCCATCCACTGGTCTATGGCGAGTCCGAACCCGTGCTGGCGATGCTACCGGCCACCGCTCGCGCGGAAATCGAAAAGCGCTTGCTACGGCCGCCGCTCAAGCCGAAGGAATACGTTGCGCTGGTCGATGATGTCGCCGCCGCCGCGGCGAGGCCCCTGTTCGATGTGCAATACGGGCCGAACGGCGTGCAATGGTGCAGCGACGCGTTGCTGGAAGCCATTGCGGAAGCGTCCGCGCGCACCGGCCGCCGCGTGCACATGCATCTGCTGGAGACCCGCTATCAACGCGGCTTCGCCGACGCCACGTTTCCGGACGGTATCGTGAAGCACCTGGATGCCATCGGCCTGCTGTCGCCGCGCCTGTCACTCGCCCATTGCGTCTGGGCGCGGCCCGACGAACTGGATCTGCTGGCGGAACGCGGCGTGACGCTCGTCAACAACAACAGCTCCAATATGCATCTGCGTTCGGGGTTCGCGCCGGTGGCGCGCATGGTGGATCGCGGCTGCCGCGTCGCGCTCGGCATCGACGGCAGCGCGCTTGACGAGGACGACGATTCTTTACGCGAACTGCGGCTCGCACATCTCCTGCACGTCGGCCCCGGCTTCAAGTCGGCGGTCACCCGTCAGCAGGCGCTGCGCATGGCCGTCGGCAACGGCCGCCTGTCGGTGACCAACGTGGACGACGGCGGCACCATTGCGCCCGGCGCGCCGGCCGACCTGCTGCTGCTCGATTGGGCGGCGCTCGATGACGATCGCCTTTTTGAGCAGATCGATCCCCTCGATCTCTTGTTCTCGCGCGCGGCCGCCAAGCACATCAGCGAGCTGATCGTCGGCGGTCGCACGGTGGTGAAGGACGGCAAGGTGCTGGGTGCCGACCTGCCGGACGCGCGCGCCGAAGTCATCGCGCGCATGCGGGCCGCCATGCCCGACAACGCCGCGCTAGCCGCCGCCTTGCCCGCGCTCGAACGCGTGGTGGCGGCGCATTTCGAACCGGGGTGTTGCTAGAGCATGATCCCGAAAAGTGGGAACCGGTTTTCGGAAAAGATCATGCTCAAACAAAATGTTAGGAAGGCACGTTGATTCAATCCAAACGCATCGTGCTCTACCGCGTTCCGTACATGCGGTCCCCGACGTCGCCGAGGCCGGGCAGGATATAGCCGTCGTCTGTGATGCCGTCATCAATCGCGGCGGTGTAGATCGCCACGTCCGGGTGATGCGCCTTGATCTTCTCGATCGCCGAGGGCGTCGCCAGCATGCAGAGGATGCGCATGCTCTTGGCGCCAGCTTCCTTTAGGCGGTCGACGGCGGCCACCGCCGAGTTGCCGGTCGCCAGCATCGGATGCAACACCAAAGTCAGCCGTTCGGCCATCTCGTCCGGCGCCTTGAAGAAGTATTCGACCGCCACCAACGTGCGCGGGTCGCGGTAGAGCCCGACATGGGCGACGCGCGCGTTCGGCACCAGGTTGAGGATGCCGTCGAGAAAACCGGAGCCCGCGCGCCCGACCGGCGCCAGCACCAGTTGATGACCGTCGAGCACGTTGGATTGCATGGCGGCGAGCGGCGTTTCGACCCCGACTGTCTTCAGCGGCAGATCGCGCGTCGCTTCGTAGCAGAGCAGCGCGCCGAGCTCGTTGAACAGCTCGCGGAACACCTTGGTCGAGCGCGTCTTGTCGCGCATCAGGGTGAGCTTGTGCTGCACCAGTGGGTGATCGACGACGGTGACGCCTTGCATGGCCTTATGCCTCTTTAGAAAACAGTGCCGTCGCTGACGATCGTGAGTGGCGGGCCGCCGTCGGTACGTTTCTCGCGCGCGAGCCGGCGGCCGGCCGCCCAGGTGCCGCCTTCGAGCAGCGCGCCGAGTGGGAAGTCCTGCGCGGTGACGCCGAGCCGTTCGCGCACCGGCAGGAGCAGCCGGTCGAGCAGGGCGACCGTGAGCGCGCGCCATTCCACCACCAATTCGGAGTCGACCGGATGGGGCCGGGCGGCTTGCGCTTCGTCGCGCAATGCGATCACGCCGGAGTCGATGAACAGTCCGCCGTTGCGGTATTCCGCAAGCCCCGTGAGCCCGTCGATGCCGGTGACGGCAACGCCGGCGCGCTGCAACGGCTCGATCAGCGAATAGGACAGCCATTGTGACAGCTTGTGCAAGGGCATCATGCCGTTGGTGGCGTCCTTCCGCTTGATGGCGCTGTGATGCCAGCAGTCTCCGAGCGAGATGCCGCCGAGCGTCAGCCGGTCGGGCCAGATGGCGCCGAGATGGACGAGCAGCGCACGCAGGATGTCCGGTGCGGGCAGGGCGCCTTGCGCGTTGCCGGCCAGCACGTCGAACAGGCCGCCGGCGCGGGCCGTGTCGTCGATCGCAAACGCTTGCGGGTTCGCCTGCATGGTGCGCCCGAGCCGCTGGAGCAGCGCGGCGCGGCCTTCCAGGCCGGTCATCGGATTGGCCTCGCTGACTCCGAAACCGCGCGCCAGTTCGTCGGCGGACAGAGCGACGAGTTTTTCCGCGTCCGCGCGCAATGGATCGTTCGCGTTGGCCGAAAACAAGCCGGCCTCGAACATGCGTAACGACGCCAGCGCCAGCCCTTCCGAGCGGCCGATATGCAAACCGGTCGCCGCGTCACGATAACGCCAGTCGGGACCGGCGCCGGCATCGAGCAGCACCGAGCCGATGGCGAGATCGAACTCGGCGCGCGCCCGCGCCTTGGCGTCCGGCCATGAGACGCGACCCGCAATCTCCGCCCACAGGTCACGCCCTTCAAAGACAAAATGCCGCCAGCGCGCGTGCAGCGGCACCTTCAGGTCGGGGTAATTGTCGCGAATGACGCTGGCGACGAAATCGACCGTGGGTGCGAGCTTTGCAACATCGACGCGGAAATGCACCAGTTCGCCCGCAAGCCCGACTTCCAGAATCTCACCCGCGCGCTCGCGAACCGCGCCCGCCGACAACAGCGATAGCGCCGCCTCGCGCTCGGAATCGAGCCTATGCGCCGGCGTGGGAATGGCTAGAACTCGTCGATCTTGCGGCCGACCACCGCCTTGAGGCCTGCGGCATCGGCGACCGCGTCCGGCGTGTAATAGCCGGCCGCCTTCTTGGCCTCGATCTCCACCTGCGCGTCGGGCGGCACCAGTTCGGCCGGGATCGACACGCGCTCGCCGATCTCGATGCCGGAGCCTGTGATGGCATCGTGCTTCATGTCGGACATCGACACGAAGCGGTCGATGCGCGTGATGCCGAGCCAATGCAGAATGTCCGGCATCAGCTGCTGGAAGCGCGCGTCCTGCACGCCGGCGACGCATTCGGTGCGCTCGAAATAAGTGGCGGCCTGGTCGCCGCCTTCCTGGCGCTTGCGCGCGTTGTAGACCAGGAACTTGGTCACCTCGCCGAGCGCGCGGCCTTCCTTGCGGTTATAGACAATGAGGCCGGCGCCGCCCGCCTGCGCTTCCTTTACGCATTCGGCGATGCCGTGGATCAGATAAGGCCGGCAGGTGCAGATGTCGGAGCCGAACACGTCGGAGCCGTTGCACTCGTCGTGCACGCGGCAGGTCAATGTCCGCTTGCGGTCTGCGATCGCCGCGGGATCGCCGAAGATGTAAAGCGTGATGCCGCCGATCGGTGGCAGGAACACGGAGAGGTCGGGCCGCGTCACCAGTTCGGGATAGATGCCGCCGGTCTGCTCGAACAGCGTACGGCGCAGCTTATCCTCGCCTACATTGAAACGGTCGGCGATGCCGGGCAGGTACCAGACCGGATCGATCGCCGCCTTGGTGACGGCGATGTCGCCGCCGGTGCGCACGATCTCGCCGTCGGCCTTGACGCCCCAATCCATGCCGTCGGCGGCGGCGAATTCCGGAATGGTCAGCCGCGCCTTGGTGACCGCAATGGTCGGACGGATATCGAGGCCTTCGGCGATCTCGGCGCGGAAATCTTCCGCCACGCGATGGCCCCACGGGTCGAGCGACACGATGCGGCCGGGCTCGCTCCATTGCGGGAACGGGCCGATGTTGACCACGGGCGAGGTGTTGGTGAGGTCGGGCCGCGCCAGCGGGCTGAGCGCACCGGACGACACCGCGAGCGCGCGGTAAAGCGCATAGGAGCCGCCGTGGGCGCCGATGGCATTGCGGTCGCCGGCTGACGTGACGGTGCCGACGACCGGCCCGCGTTCGCGCGCAGTCTTGGCGCCCCAGTTCAACGGATAGCGGCCGGGCGCGCGGTGGCCGGGATGAGAAGTCAGCCGGATATGGCCGTCTCGATTGGTGGACATGAGCTTGCCCCACAAAAGCAAAAAGCCCCTTCCCGGCGTGCCGGAAGAGCGGCTTCAAAAAAACAAGATAAGGTGGGCCGGGGGCCGACTCAAGGGCCGCAGCGCCGAATAAAGCCCCATTCGCGGCGGGGCGGGACCGCGTCAGCCGGTGCCGTAGAGGCGGTCGCCGGCGTCGCCCAGGCCGGGCACGATATAGGCGTGGTCGTCGAGCCTGGTGTCGATCGAGGCCGTATAGATCGGCACGTCCGGTTGCTCGGCCCGGAGCAGCGCGACGCCCTCGGGCGCGGCCAAGAGCGAGAGCAGGGTGATCCGCTTCACGCCGCATTCCTTGATGCGGGCGATGGCGGCCGCGGCGGAATGGCCGGTTGCCAGCATGGGATCGACGATGAAGACGTCGCAGTCCGCGAAACCGGCCGGTACCTTGAAATAGTACTCGATCGCTTCCAGCGTCTTGGGGTCGCGATAGAGGCCGACATGGGCGACCTTCGCGGACGGTATGAGGTCGAGCATGCTCTCCACCATGCCGAGCCCCGCCCGCAGCACCGGCGCGAGACAAATGTTGGCGCCGTCGAGCGTCGGCGCCGGAAAGTCGCCGAGCGGCGTCGTAATCTGAACGTCGTGCAGTGGCAGCTCGCGCGCCGCCTCGTAGAGCAGCAGCATGCCGACCTCGCGCATCAGCGCGCGGAACGCGGCCGGTGCAGTCTCGCTCCGGCGCAACTGAGTCAGCTTGTGCTGCACCACCGGGTGCGAGACGACGTGTACCGATCCGTCCATTGAAGTCCTCGAAAAAGTGATGCGCGATTGCCCGGCGGACGGAGCATCGCTTGTCCGTGCGGCTTATTCAACCGGCGGCGCTTGCCGGTGGGCGCTTGGCGAGATTCTTGCTTGGATTCTTGCCGATCCTGCGGACGGCATGCCGCATAGCTCTGCCGCCGTGTTTGTTATCGAGGGAACGCTTCCATGCGCACGCATTCGGTCGAGGTCATCCGTATCGCAACCAAGAGCCCCGGCGACGTATCCGGGCTGATGCAGCTCGTCGAGTCCGGCCGCCTCGCGCCCGCCTCGATCCTGGCCGTGCTCGGCAAGACCGAAGGCAACGGCGGCGTCAACGATTTCACCCGCGAATACGCGGTCTCCGCCCTGTGCCATGCGTTGGCGCCGCATCTCGGCATTACGCCGCCGGCGGTGGAAGAGCGCATCGCCTTTGTGATGTCCGGCGGCACTGAAGGCGTCTTGAGCCCGCACCTGACCGTGTTCGCCCGTACATCTGCCAATGACAATGGCACCGTCGACGGCAAACGGCTCAGCATCGGCATCGCGCAGACGCGCGACTTCCTGCCGGAGGAACTCGGCCGGTCCGCGCAGATCGATGAAACGGTGAAGGCCGTCCATGCCGCCATGCTGGACGCCGGCATCGCCGACCCACAAGACGTGCACTTCGTGCAGATCAAATGTCCGCTGGTCACCAGCGAACGTGTCGAGGCGGCGCTCGCGCGCGGCGCCAAGCCCGTGACGGCGAGCGCTTACGGCTCCATGGGCTATTCGCGCGGCGCGTCGGCGCTCGGCGTCGCATTGGCGCTGGGCGAGATCAAGAGTGCGAGCGAGGAGCAGGTGCTGAAGGACTGGGGACTGTTCTCGTCCGTCGCCTCGACCTCAGCCGGCATCGAACTGATGCATAACGTGGTGATCGTCATGGGCAACTCGGTGTCGTCGGCGAGCCCGTACCTCATCGGCCATGCGGTGATGCGCGACGCCATAGACCTCGCGGCCGTGCGCGCGGCGTTCGAGAGCGCCGGGCTGGCGGACGGCGCGGGTCAAGACAAGCTCATCAATATCTTCGCGAAGGCGGAGGCCTCGCCCGACGGCGCCGTGCGCGGTTTCCGCCACACCATGCTGGAGGATTCCGACATCGGTTCGACCCGCCACGCGCGCGCCGCCGTCGGCGGGCTGATCGCCGGCGTTGCCGGTTGCGGCGCGGTCTACGTCTCCGGCGGCGCCGAGCACCAGGGCCCGGCCGGCGGCGGGCCGATCGCGGTCATCGCGCGGGCGTGAGGTTTTCGGTCGTGGGTGGCGGCGTGAGCCCTGGTGCTGCCGGAAAGGATTGAACTTTCGACCTCCTCATTACCAATGAGGTGCTCTACCACTGAGCTACGGCAGCGATTAGGGCGGAGGGACCGGCCCCAATAGAGGGGGGTCCGAACGCGGGCGGAAACTGCCACAAGGGCGGCCGTTGGCGCAAGCTCAAGCGGTGAAAAGCGTGCTTGCCGGCCGGCGGTAGCCGCCGATATGAGGGGCTATGCCACGCGAGCCCGAAAACGGCAAGAACGCTGACAAGAAACCGGCCGCTTCCGCCCGCGACCAGCGGCTGAAGGCGGCCCTGCGCGAGAACCTGCGCCGCCGCAAGGCTCAGGCGCGGGGCAGGACTGGGGCTTCGGCATCCGAGCCGGAGCCCAAGCCATCGGACGAAAATGAGCACTGAGCGCGTCATTCCGGGGCGCGGCCGAAAGGCCGCTATCCCGGAATCCAGGGGCGATGCGGCAATCCTTCGATTTTTGGGCCTGGATTCCGGGCCCGCGAGCTGGCGCTCGCGTCCCGGAACGACGGCCAAAACGGCCCACAACCAGCGCTAACCCTCACCCGCATTAACCTTTGCAGCCGGTGCCGGGCCGGTCCATAGAATGGCCCCGATTACGCGACAAAGCCGTCTTGAACAGGGCCGGCAACAACCGCGGGGGGCAAATGGATCGGATTCGTATCGTCGGCGGAAAGCGTCTTACCGGCACCATCCCGATTTCCGGCGCCAAGAACGCCACGCTGCCGCTGATGATCGCGAGTCTGCTGACCGAGGACACGCTCGTCCTCGACAACGTCCCCAATCTCGCCGACGTCGCGCTGCTGCAGCAGATCCTCGGCAACCACGGCGTCGACATCATGATCGCCGGCAAGCGCGCCGGCGAGAACGGCCACCAGGGCCGCACCCTGCACATCTCGGCGAAGAATATCGTCGACACCACCGCGCCCTACGAACTCGTCTCCAAGATGCGCGCCAGCTTCTGGGTGGTGGCGCCGCTGGTGGCGCGCATGGGCCAAGCCAAGGTCTCGATGCCGGGCGGCTGCGCCATCGGCACGCGGCCGGTCGATCTGCTCATCATGGCGCTGGAGAAGCTGGGCGCCGAAATCGAGATCGAAGCGGGCTACGTCATCGCCCGCGCGAAGAACGGCCTGCGCGGCGGCACCGTCGACTTCCCCAAGGTCACCGTCGGCGGCACCCACACCGCGCTGATGGCCGCGGCGCTTGCCCGCGGCACTACGGTAATCGAGAACGCCGCGCGCGAACCCGAGATCGGCAATCTCGCCGATTGCCTCAACGCCATGGGCGCCAACATCTCCGGCGCCGGCACGTCGCGCATCGTGGTCGAAGGCGTCGATAAATTGAACGGCGCGCGCCATTCGGTGCTGCCCGATCGCATCGAGACCGGCACTTATGCCATGGCCGTGGCGATGACCGGCGGCGACGTGTTGTTGCAGAACGCGCGGCCCGAACTACTGCAAGCCGCGCTCGACGTGCTCACGCAGACCGGCGTGACGGTCACGCCCACCAACGAAGGCATCCGCATCGCCCGCAATGGTGCGGCGCTGAGCCCCGTCGATGTTGCAACCGCGCCGTTCCCCGGCTTTCCCACCGATTTGCAGGCGCAGTTGATGGCGCTGATGACGCGGGCGAACGGCACCTCGCACATCACCGAGACTATCTTCGAAAACCGCTTCATGCACGTGCAGGAGCTCGCCCGCCTCGGCGCCCGCATCAAGCTCGACGGCGACACCGCGACTATCGAAGGCGCCAAGACGCTGAAAGGTGCGCCGGTGATGGCGACCGATCTGCGCGCCTCCGTGTCGCTGGTTATCGCCGGGCTTGCCGCCGAGGGCGAAACCACCGTCAACCGCGTCTATCATCTCGACCGCGGCTTCGAGCGCCTGGAAGAAAAGCTCGCCGCCTGCGGCGCGGCCATCGAGCGCATCAGCGATTAGATTTTTTGCCGCGGTTTCGGTCCCGTTCGTCCCCGCGATAGCGGGGACCCAATCCTGGATTCCCGCTAAGGCGAGCGAGCGCTCGCCGTTCGGCGAGCTATGCGCGGGAATGAACGGAAAGGTGCGCAAGCGCGGCATTCGACGATTGATTTCTTAAAACTCGCGTGAGCTCCTTAAACGCTCCTGAACGCGGCGTGGGCAATAGTTATTGCGTGTCGCATTCCGAGTGGTTTTGAAGCCGTGTTCAAACGACAACCCCCGATCAAAGAACGTCGCAAGGCGCCGCGCCGCGTGATCAACCGCATGGCCGAATTCCAGGGCAGCATGGGTTCGCTGCCGCGGACATGCATGGTCACCAATATTTCCGATACTGGCGCCAGGCTCTTCACCGAGATTGTCGACATCCCCGAGCGGTTCACGCTGTCGGTGTCCGGCGAGGGCGTGGTTTATCGGCACGAATGCCGCCTTGTCTGGCGGCTGGGCGGCGAGCTGGGCGTCGAATTCGTCGACCGTGCGCCGGCTTGAGAAAGAACTCTAGCGCGGGTGCGCGGCGCTAGCGCCCGCTCTATCCGGTCGCTTCGGGTGTCAGGACGCCGCGGCCGCCGGCGGCGCGTTCGCGTCGTTGGCGGCAGACCCCGCGACCGGCTCGGCCTCGCCCGCTTGCTGCGGCTCGCAAGCGAGCCGCAGCAGTAACTTGCCGATCTCCCGGCGCACGGTCGCCGCTTCGTGCGCCTCGGCCGCGCGCGCCAGGCGTTCGCGCTGCAGGTCGGTGGCGAGCGTCGCGATCTTGCGCCCGCTGCTTTCGCGTTCGGCCTGCAGGGCGGCGTCGAGAAATTCGACTTTGGCGGTCTGCGACTCGAGCTGCCCCTGCGCCGTCCGGTTGGCCGCTTCGAAATCCGCCGCGGTGCGCGCGAGCCCGTCGCAGCGCGCGGTGAGCTGCACGTTTTCGTCTTCCAGGGTCCTGACCCGCTCCTCGCGTGCGCCGAGCGCGCGGGCCAGCTTCTCGGTCTCGGCCTCGAACTGCGCGGTGCGCTTGTCGAAGTCCCGGTAGTAGCGCGCCTTGGCTTCCTCGATGGCGGCGGTAAGGTCGGCGCCGCCGGCGGGCTTGGCAGTCAATTCCTGCTTGAAGCCGGCGATGCGTGCGCGCATCGCCGCCATCTCCTTTTCCCGCTCTTCGAACGCCGTGCGCAGTTCGGCGGTCTGGCGCAGGAGCTCGACGAAGTTGGTGTTGGCCTGCTCGCGCTCGACGCGCAGCGCGGCGTTTTCCGCTTCCAAGCGTGCTTGCGCCTGTTGCGCCGCCGCCGTGTTCTTTTCGTGCTGCTCCAGCCAGGTGCGCAGCAGCTCCACCGTGTTGTTGAGGCCGACGATCTCGTCGCGCGCGCGTTCGAGCGCGGTGTGCTGCGTCTCGCGCACGTTTTGCAGATCGACGATCTGGCGGCGCCTGGCCTCGAGCGCGCGCCAGGGATCCTGCGCGGCGCGTGGCTTTACGTCCGCATGCATCTTCGGCGCTGGCTCGATATCCGGCCAGGTGCGCAAGGCGTCGGCCGCGTTGTCCACCTGCCGCACCAGTGCGGCGAGCTCGGGCGGGCCGCCATCCGCCTCATCGGCAAAAGGGGGAACTGTGAAGGCGTCGACATCGACCGCCGGCAGGCGCGCCTGGAGCGTGCGCGCGGGCGTTTCGGCCGGCCCGTCCGGCGGGAGTATCTCGGCGGCGTAGGGCGGAGGGCTCATGGCGGTGGCTTGCTGGGTGACTGATCGCTTGCGGCGGGGATCTTGCTGCAAACGCCGGAACAACCGAATCGCAGCCCGTTCAGATGGTGTTAACCATTGCGGGGCGGGGTTAACGGGGCGTTAAGAAGGGTGGCGAGCGCAAGATGGGGTGGCAGGGTTGAGGACACCCTTGCAGCGGCCCGAAACCCTGCCTAGCTCTATGGTCGTTGCGGGGAGCGATAAATGCCATGGATACGCCGGATCCGGAGCCGCTGAAATTCGTCGTGCTGGACGAAGAGGACCTCGAAGTGATGTCCGCCCACGTCCAGGACGCCATCGTCAAGGTCGCCGACGTCATCTGGCGGCCACAGGAAAAGCGGCTGGTGGTCGGCCTCAATCGCTTCGACTGGGAGGGCGCGCAGGACCTCCATCCGGATTATCGCCGCCGCCGCTCGGCGCTGCGTTTCGAGCGGGTGCTGTCCTGCAAGTGCAAGTCGGTGGATCCGGCCGGCAAGGAGGCGGTGCTCAACCTGCTGGCCGTCGAGTTCGACGAGACCGACGCCCCCGCCGGCGCTGTGACCCTGATCTTTTCGGCCGGCAAGGCGCTGCGGCTTGAGGTCGAATGCCTGGAGGCCGAGCTTGCCGACCTCGGGCCGACCTGGGCCGTCGCCGGCTGCCCGGAGCACGCGATAGAGCCCGAGCCTCCGGCCGCCGACCGCGCCGACACCTGAGCCGCGGGCGCCCGCAAACCCGATCACATTTGCGTTCAGACCCCCGCTGTGGGGCCTATCCGGGCCTTGGCCGGGGCCCACTGCCTTGATCTTTGGCGGAGCCGGTGGCCTAGTTGTACTGCGGTATTTCGCAACATGGGGGAATGACCTATGCGGAAGCTTCTGTTGGTCTCGGGGCTGCTGGCGGCGGGCATGCTGCTTTCCGGTAATCCGGCGTCGGCAGCGACCGGCTGCGCGTGCGCTACGCTCACCAAGGCGCCGGTCTGCGTGGCGTCGATCGATGCATGTATCGCCGGTATGCACGGCATTTGCGTTGCGCCGTGCGACTATCATCCGCCGATGAAGAAGATGCGGCACCACAAGAAGAAATCGATGAAGAAGATGTAAGCGGGCCGAAAACCGCTTCTTTCCTTTGCGAAGAGGCTCCGTCCCCCGGACGGAGCCTTTAATTTTTGAGGTTTTGGCCCATCCGGACGAAGGGTTGACGGCAACCGGCCGATCACCCATTGACGATAGCGATCGGGCCGAATTTTCGCCCTTTGAACCATGCCGGACCCGCAATGCCGCTTCGCCTCGACAGCCAGAGCCCCGATTTCGCCGATCGTTTCCGCGCTTTCCTCGGCGTCAAGCGCGAGGCCGCCCAGGACGTGGAGCAGGCGGTGCGGGCCATCATCGCCGAGGTCATGGCGCGCGGTGACCAGGCGCTTGCGGAACTCACACTGAAGTTCGACCGCCTCGATCTTGCCAAGACGGGCATGCGGGTGACCGCAGCTGAGATCGATGTCGCCGAGAAGGCTTGCGACAAGGTGGCGCTCGACGCGCTCAAGCTCGCGCGCGACCGTATCGAGGCCTATCACACCCGCCAGAAGCCGCAGGACGAGCGCTTCACCGATCCGCTCGGCGTTGAGTTGGGTTTCCGCTGGACCGCCATCGAAGCGGTGGGGCTCTACGTTCCCGGCGGCACCGCGGCCTATCCCTCGTCGGTGCTGATGAACGCGGTGCCGGCCAAGGTCGCCGGCTGCGAACGCCTCGTCATGGTGGTGCCGGCTCCCGACGGCAAGCTCAATCCGCTGGTGCTGGCGGCGGCCAAGCTCGCCGGCGTCGATGAAATCTACCGCATCGGCGGCGCCCAGGCCGTCGCCGCGCTCGCCTACGGCACGGAGACGATCAAACCTGTCGCCAAGATCGTCGGCCCCGGCAACGCCTACGTGGCCGCCGCCAAGCGCCTGGTGTTCGGCAAGGTCGGCATCGACATGATCGCCGGCCCCTCCGAGGTACTGATCCTCGCCGACGGCGACGGCAATCCCGACTGGATCGCCGCCGACCTGTTGGCGCAGGCCGAGCACGACGCGAGCGCGCAGTCGATCCTGATCACCGACAGCGCCGATCTCGCCGCGCAGGTCGAGAAGGCGGTGGAGGGCCAACTCAAGGTGCTGCCGCGCAAGGATATCGCCGGCCCGTCCTGGCGCGATTTCGGCGCCATTATCACGGTGCCGAAGCTCGCCGACAGCATTCCGCTGGTCGATCAGCTGGCGCCCGAGCATCTCGAAATCGAATGCGCCGACGCCGAGGCGCTGGCCGCGAAGGTGCGCAATGCCGGCGCCATCTTCCTCGGCAGCCACACCCCGGAAGCGATCGGCGACTATGTCGGCGGCTCCAACCACGTGCTGCCGACTGCGCGTTCGGCCCGCTTCACCTCGGGCCTCGGCGTGCTCGATTTCATGAAGCGCACGTCGCTGCTCAAGTGCGGCCCTGAGCAGTTGCGCGCGCTCGGCCCCGCGGCCATCGCGCTCGGCGAAGCGGAAGGGCTGACGGCGCACGCGCGCTCGGTCGCCATCCGCCTCAACCGATGATGAGCCCGGCCAAATCGGCGGCTGCCAAGCAGCGCCTGGCTTCCGTCACGCTCGACGAGGAGACCATCGGTCGCTCCAACCCGGACGTCGAGCACGAGCGCCAGATCGCGATCTACGATCTGCTCGAGCAGAACACCTTCGCGCCCATCGGCCAGGAGGATAAGGGCCCCTTCGCGCTATACCTGAGCATCACCGGCAACCGGCTGGTGTTCGACATCCGCACCGAAGACGGCAAGCCGGTGGTGGCACATCTGCTGTCGCTCACGCCGCTGCGCCGCATCGTCAAGGATTACCACCTGATCTGCGACAGCTATTACGATGCGATCCGCACCGCGACGCCCGACAAGATCGAGGCCATCGACATGGGTCGGCGCGGCGTCCACAACGACGGCTCGCGCGTTCTGATGGAGCGGCTCAAGGATAAGGTTCATCTCGACACGGACACCGCGCGCCGCCTGTTCACTCTGCTCTGCGTGTTGCACTGGAAAGGCTGAGCTGCATGGTGACGTCGCATTGCTCCGTACTCCGCTCATTCCCGCGCAAGCGGGAAACCAGGGCTGTATATGCCGCGGGTGCATCAAAGCACTGGGCCCCCGCTTGCGCGGGGACGAGCGGATACGTAGCGGACTAGCGCAGCAATGGCCGCCGAGCGCAGCGCGCGCCCCCAAGCGGTCCTGTTCGCCTGCGGCATGAACGCCGTGCGTTCGCCGATGGCCGCCGCGCTGTTCAAGCAGATGTTCGGCAAGTCGGTTTACGTCGCCTCCTGCGGCGCCATGAAGGGGGAGCCCGACGCGTTCGCGGTGGCGGTGATGGAGGAGATTGGCATCGACATCGCGCGCCACCGGCCCAAGACCTTCGAGGACCTGGAAGACCTGGAGGGCCTGAACTTCGACCTCATCGTCACGCTGTCGCCGCCCGCCCACCACAGGGCGATCGAGCTCACGCGCACGCTCGCCTCGGACGTCGAATACTGGCCGACGCCCGACCCCACCGCGGTCGAGGGCAGCCGCGAGCAGAAGCTCGACGCCTACCGGGCGGTGCGCGATCAGCTCATGGCGCGCATCCGCGAGCACTTTGGCGGGGCGGCGAGCGGGAATGAATAGTCCTGTCATTCTGGGACGGCGCGCTAGCGCCGGGCCCGGAATCCAGGGCCAAGCACGAGCGCGTCGCTCTGGATTCCGGGTTCACGCGCTACGCGCGTGCCCCGGAATGACAATAACGGTGATTTGCCCTTCGGGTTGTGAATTCACCCCGGTTCCGCTAGCTTCCGCGCCTTATCAGCCGCGAGTCTCAGCCCTAAACCCATGATCGGCCGGCCCAAATTCGTGCTCGCTTCCGGCTCGCCACGCCGCCTGGCGCTCGTCAACCAGGCCGGCATCGAGCCCGACGCCCTCAAGCCCTCCGACATCGACGAGACCCCGCGCCGGGGCGAGATCCCGCGCGCCTACGCCACCCGCTTGGCCAAGGAAAAGGCCAAGGTGGCGCTCGATAACGTCAAGCTCGATGACGAACTGCGCGGCGCCTACATCCTGGCCGCCGACACCGTGGTGGCAGTGGGCCGCCGCATCCTGCCCAAGGCCGAGCTACTCGACGAGGCCTCGCAGTGCCTGCGCCTCCTGTCCGGCCGTAACCACCGGGTTTTCACCTCGATCTGCCTGGTGACGCCGAAGGAAAGCTTCCGCCAGCGGCTGGTCGAAACGCGGGTGCGCTTCAAGCGGCTGTCGGAAGAGGACATGGAGGCCTATCTCGCCTCCGGCGAATGGCGCGGCAAGGCCGGCGGTTACGCCGCGCAAGGGATCGCCGGCACCTTTATCGTCAAGATGATCGGCTCCTATTCGAACGTCGTCGGTCTGCCGCTCTACGAGACCGTGACCATGCTCGGCGGCGAGGGCTACCCGATCCGCTTCGGCTGGCTCAACGCGACGTAAACCGCTCGTGATCCCGAAAAGTGGAAACCTGTTTTCGGATAAAATCACGCGCCAACTGAAAGAGTCTATGCGGGGCACGCCATGAACCTCGCCCTATGGCTTCAACGCGCGGGATTGAGCCACGGCGGCATGCCGGCGGCGGCGTCGGGCACGCGCGTCGTGATGACGTATGGCGAGCTGGCGATGCGCGCCGCGCGGCTCGCCGGGGCCTTGCGCGCCCGCTTCAAGCTCAAGCCGGGCGAACGCGTCGCCATCGCCGCCAAGAACGCGCCCGATTATCTCGCGCTGCTCTACGGCATCTGGCACGCCGGGCTTGCCGCGGTGCCGGCCAACGCCAAGCTGCACGGTTCCGAGCTCGGCTATATCCTCGAACAGTCCGGCGCGCGCGTGTGCTTTGCCTCCAAAGGCATCGACACCGACATCGCGCCGCACGCGCCGAAGACGCTTGAGCACCTGATCACGATCGGCAGCGCCGACTACGAGGCGCTGTTCACCGCCGACGCCATCGATGTGGTGGCGCGCGACGGCAATGATCTCGCCTGGCTGTTCTATACGTCCGGCACCACGGGGCGGCCGAAAGGCGCCATGCTCACCCATCGCAACCTCAACTGGGCGAGCTACGCCTACGCCACCGAGGTCGATCCGACGTCGCCGGGCGACGCCATCCTGCATGCCGCGCCCATGAGCCACGGCTCCGGCATCTACATCATGCCGCACGTGGCCCGCCTCGGCGTGCAGGTGATTCCGGAAAGCGGTGGCTTCGAACCGCAAGAAATCGCCGCGCTGTTTAATCACTGGCCGAGCATGTCGATGTTCGCCGCGCCCACCATGATCAAGCGCATGGTTGCGTCGTCCGCCGACTGCAATGCCGCCAACATCCGCACGCTAGTGTGGGGCGGCGCGCCCATGTACGTGGAAGACGCGCTCGCGGCGCTCGACCGTTTTGGCCCGTGCCTCGCGCAGATCTACGGCCAGGGCGAAGCGCCCATGACCATCACCACGCTGCCGAAGGAAGACATCGCCGATCGCGATCATCCGCGCTGGCGCGAGCGCCTCGGCTCGGCCGGCCGGCCTTATGCTTGCGTGGAAGTGATGGTGGCGGACGGCAATGACGTTGCGGTAGCGCCGGGCGAGACCGGCGAAATCATGGTGCGCGGCGACGTGGTCATGGCCGGCTACTGGCAGAACGCCGACGCCACCGCTTCGTCGTTGCGCGGCGGCTGGCTGCACACCGGCGACGTCGGCATCGTCGACGCGGAGGGCTATCTCCATCTCAAGGACCGCTCCAAGGACCTCATCATCTCCGGCGGTTCCAACATCTACCCGCGCGAGGTGGAGGAGGTGCTGCTCACCCACGGCGCGGTGCGCGAGGTATCCGTCATCGGCCGGCCCGACCGCGAATGGGGCGAGGTGGTGGTGGCCTACGTGGTCGGCGACGCCAAGCGCGAGGACCTCGACACGCTTTGTCTCGAGCACATCGCCCGCTTCAAGCGGCCGAAGGACTACGTCTTCGTCGAGGCGCTGCCGAAGAACAACTACGGCAAGATCCTCAAGACAGAGCTGCGCGAACAGGATGCAGCGCAACACAAGGACGCGGGTTGACCCCGGGCGAAGCTGGAACCCCGTGTTGCAGCGTGGGTTTTACTCTGCTGAAATGGTTTCTCGAACAACGACGAATGCTGACCGTCATGAACGCGCTCGACCGAAAAACGCTTGTCGCCCGCTGCCCGATCTGTGGTAAACCGACGGACGCGGCCGTCCGGCCGTTCTGCTCCAAGCGCTGCGCCGACATCGACCTCAACCGCTGGCTCTCCGGCGTCTATGCGGTGCCCGTGCGCGAAGAAGAAGACGAGGACGGCGAACGGCCGCCCGACGGCGAAGGGAATGAGCGCGCATGACGGCGCCTGTGGAAGCCGGACCGCAAGACACCTCTCAAAAGATCAACTGGCCTGACGATCTCTTCGACGTGCTCAAGCGCGCCGACGTGCGGCAGGTCGGCTACGTGCCCGATGCCGGCCACGCGCGGCTGATTCAGCGCTGCATCGCCGACAAGGACATTCGCGACGTGGTGCTGACCACGGAAGAAGAGGGCGTGGCGCTGGCCGCCGGCGCCTGGCTCGGCGGTCAGCGTTGCGCGCTTCTCATGCAATCCAGCGGCGTCGGCAACACCATCAACATGTTGTCGCTGTCGCGCAGCTGCCGTTTCCCCATGCTGATGTTCATCACCATGCGCGGTGAGTGGGAGGAGTTCAATCCGTGGCAGGTGCCCATGGGCACCATCGTCGAGCCGGTGCTGAAAGAGTGCGAAGCGGAGATCTACCGCGCGCGCAAGGCCGACGAAGTGAAGGGCATCGCCGAGCGCGCCGTGCAGCAGGCGTATGGCGACGAGCGCGTCGTCGCGGTGCTGCTGTCGCAGGAACTGATCGGCAAGAAGGTGTGGACCAAATGAGCCTGCAATCGCCGCGAAGCCATGGCTGCGCTCGTCGCCGACCGCGGCGACGATCTGCTGGTCGTGCCGGGGCTCGGCTCCACCTGCTACGATCTCGCCGCCGCCGGCGACGACGACCGCAACTTCTATCTCTGGGGCGCCATGGGCGGCGCCGCCATGATCGGCCTCGGTCTCGCGCTGGCGCAGCCGGAGCGGCGCGTGGCGGTGGTCACCGGCGACGGCGAGATGCTGATGGGCATGGGTGCGCTCGCCACCATCGGCGTGCAGCAGCCGGAAAACCTCGCCGTCATCGTGTTCGACAACCAGGCCTATGGCGAGACCGGCGGCCAGGCGAGCCACACCCGCAACGGCGCCGACCTTACCGGCATTGCGCGGGCCTGCGGCATCGGCACCTGCCTGGAGGTGACGGACGAGGCCGGCCTTGCCGATCTCGCCGGTCGGCTGAAGGTCCTCAAAGGGCCCCTGTTCGCCCGCGTGGCGATCGACCCGGAGGAGCCGCCGCGGGTGCTGCCTCTGCGCGACGGCGTGGCGCTGAAAGAGCGCTTTCGCGCGGCAATCGGGGTGAAAGCCTGAATTTTCGCCGGCGCGTCGGGGCGGAAACCCCGATTTTGCCGGTTCTGGACAGGGCGGAATCCAGCCTCTATAACGCCCCGCGCTCTGCTTCCCCGCGGCCTCCGCGGGGCCGGTCGCCCAGGTAGCTCAGTTGGTAGAGCACGTGACTGAAAATCACGGTGTCGGTGGTTCGATCCCGCCCCTGGGCACCATCCCCTATGCCGCCCAGCCTCGCCAGCGTGTCTAGCTCTCGCTCTCAATTTCGCTCGGGTTGCGCATCTCGTAGATCGCGAGCGCCAGCACCAGCAGCCCGACGATGACGAAATTCACGGCCGCCGCGCCGGTGACCGGGACAACCCACGTCGCCGCGAGCAGCCATACGCCGAGCACGACGTTCAGCCATTCCTCCCAGGCGCGGAACGCCGACAGCGTGACGGCCTCGACCAGCAGCAGCAGGACGCCGGTGATCACCGAGGCACGCGTGACGGCCGGCTGAAGCTCGAAGTGCAGCGTCCAGGGCGCGATCAGCAGCCAGATACCCAGCCCCCAACTCACCCAGTCTTCCCATTGGCGCGGGGGCGTGAAGCGGGCGGCCGTCATGGTAGGCTCTCCTTCGGTCGGACCTGTTCGGTCGGGCGTCGTGTTCGTCGCCGCCATCAAGTCTACAACGTCCGGCGCGGGCCTGGAAACGCATGCCGCCTTGCCGCCGTCCGCGGCTTACTTTCGGGGGACAAGTCTATGACCATGATGAATCGCCAGGTGCTGCTGACGTCGCGCCCGGCCGGCATTCCGCAGGCGGAAAACTTCGCGCTCGCCGAGGCGCCGGTGCCGGAGCTGGCGGACGGCCAGTTCCTGGTGCGTAATCATTATCTGGGCGTCGAGCCGGCCATGCGCGGCTGGGTGTCGGCGGTGGCCAACTATGCCGAGCCGGTGCCGCTCGACGGCGTAATGCGCTCTTTCGCCGTTGGCGAGGTGGTGGCGTCGCGCCATCCCGATTTCGAAGTCGGCGCGCGCGTCAACGGCATGTTCGGCTGGCAGGAATATGCGGTCTCCGATGGCGCCGGCGTACGGCACGTGCGCGAGCGCGACCTGCCGCTGTCGCTGTTCCTCGGCGTGTTGGGCCTGAACGGCATCACCGCCTATTTCGGCCTGCTGGAAACCGGCGAACCCAAGGCCGGCGAGACGGTGGTGGTGTCGACCGCCGCCGGTGCGGTCGGCTCCTGCGTCGGGCAAATTGCCAGGATCAAAGGCTGCCGCACCGTCGGCATCGCCGGCGGACCGGTGAAGACGAAACTGTGCACGGACGAATTTGGCTACGCCGCCGCGCTCGATTACAAGGCGCCGGATTTCGCGCAAGGCTTGGCGCAGGCGTTGAGCAGCGGCGCCGACGTCTATTTCGACAATACAGCCGGCGCCATCAGCGACGCCGTGCACACGCATCTCAATGTCGGCGCCCGCATCGTGATTTGCGGCACGGCGTCGATCGCGAGCTGGGATCCCTGGCCGGTCGGCCCGCGCATCGAGCGCACGATGCTGGTCAAGCGCGCGCGCATGCAGGGCTTCCTGGTGCTCGACCACATGCACCGCTACGACGAGGCCATCGCCCAACTCGCCGACTGGGTGCGCGCCGGCAAGATCCGCTATCGCGAGGAGATATTGCCCGGTCTCGAATCCGCGCCGGACGCCATCGCCGGGCTCTACCGTGGTGAGAATCTCGGCCGCCGGCTGATCGGGCTTGTATGACGGCGCGCTACAGCCCCGCCAGGATACGGGCGTTCAGTGCCGCGCGCGCTTCATCGTCGTCGGGGTACGCGGCGACGGCCTCCAGCGCCGCGATGTAGTCTTCGGGCAGGGCGTGCTCACGCGCGCCTTCGACGACGAAGGCCTTATACCAGTCGAAGGGGATCAGGTTGGGGCTGGTTTCGATCGCAACATAGAACCAGGCCTCGACAATCTCGTCGCCGATGTGAATGGCCGCGCACTTTTCCGTGTAACCGACGCCGAGCGCTTCCGCCTTGTCGAGATCGGGCTTTTCCGCGGGGTCTAGCGCATAGAGCACGCCCCAGACGGCGTCGTCGTCGCGGCCAGTGTGCGCAACGTCGCATTTGCCCGAGCCGTCGCGACCGGCCGTGTGCCACCTGAGCGCATGGCCCTTGAGCTGTCCAGCGCCAAGCGGCGTGGCGGAGGGGGTGCGCGCTTGCAGCCGGCTCGAGCGCATGTTGGAGCCGTAGGCGAAGATGGTGATGCGGTCGGTCGTGGACATTCGTTAGACTTGTTCCGTCAGACTTGTTCGGCGTTGAGATAGGCGAGCCGCGCGCCGCAATAGGCGCAGACGAAGCCGAGGAACAGCGCGGTCAGCGCGGCGATCACGTCCACCGTGCCGCCCAGGTTGTCGGACTTGCTCAACACGGCGCCGGCGGTGGCGACCGCGAACACCACCGCGATCAGGAACCGCTGCGCCAGCCGGTAGACGAAGGTGCGCTCGCGCGCGGCGGCGATGAGATAGGCGCCGGTGCCCCAGCCGCCGATCAGCCCGGCCGCCGCGATCGCCCACCACGCCAGTGCCGAGATGAATTGCGGCCGGCCACCTTGCGTGATTTGGCGCAGCGCGTTGTCGAGTCCGACGCCGAACACCGTCAGGGCGATGTGCACCACCAGCGCCGCGAACACGCCGCAGGCGATGGCCGCGGCGTAGTGCAGGCGGCGGAGGGCGTCGGTATCGACTTCCATCGAAGGGGTCCGGGCAGGGCGTTCAAGGGTCGGCGCGACATTAGCCCATTCGCGGCGCCGGCGTGAACCCGCCGAAGTTATTGTTTTGTTGCGTTTCCGGACGGTGAACCGGTGCCCACTTCGCCTGGAAACGCTCCAGACGGGTTCAAGCGCGGGGCGTCGTGCGGCATGATGGCGGGGGCGAGACAGGCGAGGGCAGGCATGGCGACCGGTATCGGCGGCATCGTTGAAAGCGACATCCCGGCCCGGCTCGACCGGCTACCCTGGGGCCGTTTCCACACCCTGGTGGTGGCCGCGCTCGGCGTTACCTGGATCCTCGACGGGCTCGAAGTGACGCTCGCCGGCGCGCTCGCGGGCGCGCTCAAGGACAGTCCGGTGCTGCGCTTCTCCAACGCCGACGTCGGCTACGCCGCCAGCGCCTATCTCGCCGGCGCGGTGCTGGGCGCCATCCTGTTCGGCTGGATGACCGACCGGCTCGGGCGCAAGAAGCTGTTCTTTATTACGCTCAGCGTCTATCTCGTCGCCACCGCGCTCACCGCGGCGTCGTGGAACCTCGCGAGCTTCGCGCTCTTTCGTTTCCTGACCGGCGCCGGTATCGGCGGCGAATACGCCGCCATCAACTCCACCATCCAGGAGCTGATCCCGGCACGGGTGCGCGGCTGGAGCGATCTTGTCATCAACGGCAGCTTCTGGATCGGCGCCGCCATGGGCGCGCTCGGCTCGCTGGTGCTGCTCGATCCCAACGTCATCAACCCGGAGATCGGCTGGCGGCTCGCCTTCCTGATCGGCGCTACGCTGGCACTGGTCATCTTCTTTATGCGGTTGTGGCTGCCGGAAAGCCCGCGCTGGCTGATGACGCATGGACACGCGGAAGAAGCGCACCGCGTGGTCGACGGTATCGAGGCGCGTTTCGCCGACCTGCCGCCGGCGCACGACCTGCCCAAGGTAAGGCTGCGCTCGCGCCGTTCGACACCCTTACGGGAAGTGGCGCAGACGCTGTTCAAGCGCCACCGCCAGCGCACCTATGTGGGCTTGAGCCTGATGGCAGCGCAGGCCTTTTTCTACAACGCCATCTTCTTCACTTATGCGCTGATCCTCACTGACTTCTATCACGTGCCGTCCGACCAGGTCGGCTGGTACATCCTGCCGTTTGCCGCCGGCAACTTCCTCGGGCCGGTTCTGATCGGCCGCTTCTTCGATACCCATGGCCGCAGGCCCATGATCGCCTTCACCTACATTATTTCCGGCGTACTGCTTGCCGGCACCGGCTGGCTGTTCGCCCGCGATCTGATTAACGCCGAGACGCAGACATTGTGCTGGATGATCATTTTCTTTTTCGCCTCGGCGGCAGCGAGCTCCGCTTATCTCACCGTCAGCGAGACCTTCCCGCTCGAAATCCGCGCGCTGGCGATCGCCTTCTTCTACGCGGTCGGCACCGGTATCGGCGGCATCATCGGTCCGTCGTTGTTCGGCTGGCTGATCGAGACAGGCTCGCGCACGAGCGTGTTCGGCGGCTATCTCGTCGGTTCCGTGCTAATGATCCTCGGCGGCCTGGTCGCCTGGCGCTGGGGCGTCGCCGCCGAACGCAAGCCGCTCGAAGCCGTGGCCCGGCCGCTGACGTTTATCGATATCGACTAGAGGTCTTACTGCACATGCCGCTTTTTACCCTCGACGAGCTCGATGCCGCGATTGCCACCGTCCGCACGCTGGTGCCGCCGACGCCCGCCTATGCCTGGCCGTTGCTGGCACGCCGAACCGGCACCGACGTGGTCGTGAAGCACGAGAACCATACGCCGACCGGTTCGTTCAAGGCCCGCGGCGGGCTGGTCTATGTCGAGTCGTTGCGGCGGGCTGGCAACCTGCCGAAAGGGCTGGTCACGGCCACGCGCGGCAATCATGGCCAGTCCATCGCCATTGCCGCGTCCCGGCTCGGGCTGCCGGCCGCGATCGTCGTGCCGGAAGGCAATTCAGTGGAGAAAAACGCCGCCATGGCAGCGTTCGGCGGCGAGCTGATCGTCGCCGGCAAGGACTTCGACGAAAGCCGGATCACTGCCGCGCGCATCCAGGAGGAGCGCGGCTACCACTTCGTGCCGTCCTTCCACCGTGAACTGGTGAAAGGCGTTGCGACCTATGCCTACGAGCTGTTCACGGACCACCCCGACCTCGACGTTGTCTACGTTCCCATTGGCATGGGCTCGGGAATTTGCGGGCTGATAACGATCAGGGATCTGCTCGGATTGAAGACGGATATCGTCGGCGTGGTTGCCGCCAACGCGCCGGCGGTCGCCCTGTCGCTTGAAGCGGGACGGATTGTGTCGACGGAGACGGCGCGGACATTCGCCGACGGCATGGCCTGCCGGGAACCGCAGCCGGAGCCGTTCGAGATGATTCAGCGCGGTGCGGCCCGGGTCGTCACGGTGACCGAGGACGAGATCGCGCAAGCCGTGCGCGCCCTCTTTACCGACACGCACAACACCGCCGAAGGCGCCGGCGCCGCGTCTTTCGCCGCGCTCTGCAAGGAGAAGGAGAAATATCGCGGGAAGCGTACCGGGGTGATCCTGTCCGGTGGTAATATCGATATGCCGGTCTTCGCGCGGGTCCTGGGCGGCGAGACGCCTGAAGTTTGAACGGCGTCCGCCGCGGGTGGGGGAGGTTGATTTCCGCCAAGCTCCGGTGCGACCATCTGCCAAATTCCGCAGCCAGAAGTCCGGGGCGCCTCCATGAAGATCGTGCAATTTTCGCGTTTTGGCCCGCCGGAGCAGGTCACCGAATGCATCGAGGTCGATGACCCGCCGGCGCCCGCCGACGACGAGGTGATGCTCGACGTCCTGGCCTTTCCGATCAATCCGGCCGACACGCTGATGATCGAGGGTCTTTACGCCATCCGTCCGGCGCTGCCCGCGCGCGTCGGCGCGGAATGCATCGCGCGGGTTGCGGCCATCGGCAGTGCCGTCGCGGACCTCAAGACCGGCGATCTGGTGATTCCGCTTGACCGCGACAACTGGGTGCAGCGCAAGCTCGCCAAGGCCGATCGGGTGATGAAGGTGCCGGCCGGCGTCGATCCGCTGCAACTCGCCATGCTCAAGGTCAATCCGCCCACCGCCTATCTGATGATGACCAAATACGTGGCGCTGGCGCCCGGCGACTGGGTCCTGCAGGACGCCGCCAATTCAGGCGTCGGCCACTGCCTCATCCAGCTCGCCAAGGCGGAGGGCTTCAGGACCGTCAACATCGTGCGCCGCGAAGGCCTTGCCGACGAGCTCACCGCGCTCGGTGCCGACGTGGTGCTGGTCGACGGCCCCGATCTCGCCGAGCGCATCACCGCTGCGACCAAGGCTGCGCCCATCAAGCTCGCCATCGACGCCGTCGGCGGCGGCCAGATCGTGCGCTTCGGCGACGCGCTCGCCGACGAGGCCATGGTGCTCAATTACGGCCTGCTATCGGGCGAGAACCCGCAACTCTCGGCGCATCAGTGCGTCTTCAAGCGCATCATGCTCACCGGCTTCTGGTTGCTGCCGTGGCTGCAGAAGATGCCGCGTGCCGACATCGCCACGCTCTATGGTGGGCTTGCCAAGCGCGTCGCCGAGGGCGCCTTGCACGTGCCGATCCAGGCGACGTTCCCCATCGAAGACATCAAGCAAGCCCTGGCGCTCGCCAACGGCTATGGTCGCGCCGGCAAGGTGCTGGTGACGCCGAACGGCCCGCTCAACTGAGGTAACCCGACATATGGCCCTTCTTCTCACGCCCGTCTTCGGCGGTCCCGAGGTCTGGCGGCGCGAAATCGCCGCGTCCATGCCCGACCTGGAGGTACGCATCTGGCCCGATGTCGGCGACCCGGCCGACATCGAAGCCGCCGCTATCATCGCGCTGCCGCCGGGCACCTTGCGCACGTTCCCGAACCTGCGCCTCATTCTGTCGCTGACGGCGGGAACCGACTCGCTGTTGCGCGATCCCGGCCTGCCCGACGTGCCGATCGTGCGCGCCGGCGATCCCGCCGGCGACGGCATGATGAACGAGACCGCGCTGCTGCACGTTTTGCGTCATCATCGCGACATGCCGGAATACCTGCGTCAGCAGGCGCGGCGCGAATGGAAGAAGCTGCCGATCAAGCCCGCGGCCGAACGCACCGTCGGCGTCATGGGTCTCGGCGCGATCGGTTTGTCCTGCGCCGAGGCGCTCGCGTCCGTCGGCTTCAAGGTTGCCGGCTGGGTGCGAAGCCAGCGCAACGCCGGCGGCATCGAAGTCTTCGCCGGGCGCGAGCAGTTCGACGCCTTCCTGGCGCGCAGCGAAATCCTGCTCAACCTGTTGCCGCTGACGCCCGAGACGCGCGGCATTCTCGAGGCGGAAACGTTCAAGATGCTGCCGGCCGGGGCCGCCATCATCAATCTCGGCCGCGGCGAGCACGTGGTCGAAGCGGACCTGATGGCGGCGCTCGATTCCGGGCATCTCGGCGGCGCGACGCTCGACGTCTATCCTGTCGAGCCGCTGCCGAGCGACAGCCCGCTCTGGGCGCATCCCAAGATTACCGTGATGCCGCACGTCGCGCGCCGTCTCGACCCTCTGGGCCTAGCATCGCGCATCTGCGCAATCCTCCAGGACTTCCGCGCCGGCAAGCCGCTCGATCAACTGGTGGATCGCACGCGCGGGTACTGACGTCGGACACGCCATGGCAAGACGCCGCGTGGCGGTCGTGGCGGCTGACGGTTAGGGCTTGGGATTGTCCGCCGGCGGCTCGTCGAGTTCGGCTTCGACGCACTGGGCGCGATGGCTCCAATGCTCCACGTGCTCGAGCTTGGCGAATCGCTCCTGTGCCTGGCGGCAGGCGTCTTCCGGCGTATCGGCCTGGTCAATGCGGACAACGCGTTGCACCGACTTGACCGGATGGCCGTCGGAGCTGAGCAGCGTGTTCAGGAACTTGACGCGATACGCAGGCACACGGCGCCTCCCACCGACGTCAGCCCGGATATCCGTGCCGGGCCTTTCGGCCGCCTGGGAAGCGCGCCTTTACGGGAAGGCGGAACCGGCCCGGCAGCCAACTTTCCGGAAGATCATGGCAGCAGGACAGAAGCCGGTAAAGGCCGCCTGCAGCATGTTCAGGCCGATGAAGGTGGTGAACAGCAGCCACCACGGGCTCACCCATACCGCCAACGCGACGCTCAGAAGGATCATGACGCCTGCAAAGGCCATCACGGCACGGTCGACATTCATCTTAAGCTCTCCATTCTCTCAATCTATGACGCGACTTGGGTCCGTCCCTTGCCGCCGGCTCACGCCGCCTGCGCCAAATGGCCGCGCGTCCAGTTCACGATGTTGCGCGCGTCCATGACGCCGGCGTTGCGGGCGACCAGCTGGCCGCCCCGGAACAGGAGCAGCGCCGGAATCCCGGATACGCCGTAGTCGGCGGCGACGCGCGGCTGTTCATCGGCGTTGACCTTGACCAGCCGAACGTCCGGTTCGAGATCGGCGGCCGCCGCCTCGAACATCGGCGTCATCATCCGGCAGGGCCCGCACCACGGCGCCCACACGTCCACCAGTACTGCGATGTCGTTGTTGTCGCGGTGCTTGGCGAAGGCCGCCGCGTCGACCGCGGACGGGTGGCCGTCGAACAGGGCTGCGTGGCACGATCCGCACTTCGCCGCCGTGGCCGGCTTGTCGGCGGGCAGGCGGTTGGTGGCGGCGCAGTGCGGACAGACGACATGCATGGCCGCCATTATGCCGGCTCCTTATTGGTGTCCTTGATCTTGTGCAGGTTGAGCTTCTCCATGAGGAACTTCTCGTAGAACGGCTCGCTCTCGCCCTTGCGGATCTTGCGCATGAAGTATTTCTCGAAGCCGACCTTGGCGTAGTGCACCCACTGGCCCTTGGACGCCCAGTTGACGTTGCGCGGCGGGATCTGCGGCTGCGCCACGAAGGCGACGCCGCTGTCGCCGAAGTCGGCGAGGCACACCGCATTCCAGGTCGCCTCGGCGTGCGGCTCCTTGCCGCGCAGCAGCGCGCCGATGTTGAGCGCGGTGGCGGTGACCATCGACTCGATCATGAACCCGGTCTTCGGCACGCCAGTCGGCACCGGCGTGGCGCTCACCGGCGGAATGGCGACGCATACGCCGATCGAGAAAATGTTCGGGAAGCCCGGATTGCGCTGGTGCTTGTCGACCAGGATGAAGCCGCGCGGATTGGTCAGCTTCTCGATGCCGCGCACTGCGGAAACGCCGCGGAACGCCGGCAGCATCATCGAATAGGCAAACGGCAACTCGTGGGTCTTCTTAACCTCACCGTCCTCGTTCAGCTCCTCGGCGATCATCTTGCCGGCTTCGACCTTCTTCACCCGCGCGTTGGTGATCCACTTGATGTGGTGGTCGCGCATCTCGCTTTCGAGCAGGCCCTTGGTGTCGCCGACGCCGTCGAGGCCGAGATGGCCGATATAGGGCTCGGAGGTAACGAAGGTCATCGGCACCTTGTCGCGGATCTTGCGCCGCCTGAGCTCGGTGTCGAGGATGAAAGCGAACTCGTAGGCCGGCCCGAAGCAGGACGCACCCTGCACGGCGCCGACGATGAGCGGGCCCGGGTTTTTGGCGAACGTCTCGAATGCATCCTTGGCGGCGACCGCATGGTCCACGTGGCAAATCGACTGGGTGTTGCCCTCGGGGCCGAGGCCTTCGATCTCGTCGAAGGCGAGCTCCGGCCCGGTGGCGATCACCAGGTAGTCGTAATCGACCGAGGTGGCGTCCTCCAGCTCGATGCGGTTCTCCGCCGGGTGCACCCGCTTGGCGCCTTGCGGCATATAGCGAATGTTTTTGCTCTTCATGACCGCGTCGAGATCGATCTCGATGTCCTCGCGGTCACGCCAGCCCACCGCCACCCAGGGATTTGACGGGACGAAATGATAGCGCGGCCCCTGGCCGATGACGGTGAGGTGGTCCCCCTTGCGCAGTTGCGGGACCAGTTCGTAGGCCATGATGGTGCCGCTCAGGCCCGCGCCCAGTACAACAACCTCTGCCATGACGTTTCTCCTAATGTCATTCGGCGCGCGTGGTCGCCCCCACGGCCGCTGTGTGGATATATTCAATTTTTTGAAAGTGTAGCCCACCTTGCGGGAGGCATATTGAGAAAGATCAATTGCGCGCAGAAATTGCGCGCGCGGGGCGGTCGCCCACCCGCGCGCCGACATTCCGGCGAACGTATTCATGCGGCTTGGTTTTTGCCGTCGGCCCCGGTTATGTAGCGTCTACAAGTGACGGGAGCGGAGCCACATGAAATTTGCGCATTTTTCGCACATTTGGAACAAGCCGGGCCTGACCCCGCACCAGCGCTACGAGCAGCTCTGGCGTGAGCTCATGCTCTGCGACGATCTCGGCTTCGACTATTCGTTCTGCGTCGAGCACCACTTCCGCCCGGACGAGAGCTGGATTTCATCGCCGGCGCTTTACGCGGTCGGCGCCGGCGCCCGCACCAAGCGGCTTCGGGTCGGGCCCATGGGCTTCATCGTGCCGCTCTATCATCCGCTGCGGCTCGCCGAGGAGATCGCCATCGTCGACCAGATGCTGGGTGGGCGCATGGAATGTGGTCTGGTGCCGGGCATCAGCGCCGACTACTTCAAGCCGTTCGGCATCGATTACAATTTCCGCAAATCGCCGACTATCGAGTTCGTCGACTATCTGCAGGCGGCCTATGGCGAGACCCAGCCGTTCTCCTTTCACGGTGAAGTCCACAACACCGACTCGGCGGAAATCTCCGTGCAGCCGGTGCAGAAGCCGCACCCGCCGCTATGGATGATGAGCCGCGACCCGCGCACGCTCGAGTTCTGCGCGGAGAAGGGCATCAACCCCGGCTACTTCCTGGTCTATCCGCGCGCCGACGCCGCGCCGCGCTACCGCAAGTTTCTGGAGGACTGGCAAAAGGCCGGCTGGCAGCGCAAGCCCAACATCGCCTATAGCACCGTGATCTATGTCGACGAGAGCGACGACAAGGCCATGGACGTGGCGCTCGCGCGGGCCGCGCGCGCCTACGAGGGTTTTTTGGCGCGGCCGCAGCCGGGCGACACCTTCGAAAGCCGCGTCGCCGACTTCGCCAAGAAGTTCATCGGCCGCGGCGAGCCCGGCGCTTCCGAGATCATGATGAACCTGTTCGATGCCGATTACCTGATGAAGAACGACTTGATCTATATCGGCTCGCCCGAGACAGTGGCCGAGAAGATCCGCGCCAGCGCCGAGGAAGGCGTGTTCAATGTCATCATGGGCGAATTCAATTTCGGCGATCTGCCGGAAGAGGATCTGTTGCGATCTATCCGTCTGTTCGGCGAACGGGTGCTTCCGGCACTGCGCGACTACGAGCCTTTCTGATCGACTGGCCGACAACGCGGCGACACAGGCAAGGGCCGCGTCATCACGATAGATGCGCTGGCTCTAACTCTGCGCACGACTCGCGAAGGGGACGGTATCCCGATCCACCCTGCGCGCATCTGCCATGCGCTCAGCCTGCACATGATCGACGCCACCACCGACATCGAGGCGCTGGCGCCGACCGCCGTCATCTGACGACATCAAGATACCAAAAAGTGAAAGTTCCATCGCGCGCGTCACGCGGTGGAACACACGACGTCTGCCCCATTTTGGTCGCGTCCGTCGGTTCCACTCGGCAGAGCATCTGGTGATTTGCGTCAAAGCGTCGGAGATGCGTGACGGGGACCCCGCCTTTGTCCCGTCAAGGGGGAGCTCGCGACAGCCGATGTTAACTGCGCGCCACGCAGCGATTCGCTTGCTTAAGCTGATGATGGTGGCGTCGCTGGTGCTGCCGGCGATGCTGTTCGCCTTCGCTGGCTGGACCAGCTACCGCAACATCAAGCACGTGGCCGACGACCGCATCGACCGTTCGCTCGACATCCTGCACGAGCACGCGCTGAAAGTGCTGCAGACCCTGCAGCGCACGGTCGCCGAGATCGATGAGATCACGCGCGGCATGTCGGACGACTACATCCGCGCCAATGAAGCGACGCTGCATGCCAGGCTGAAAAAGATCGTCAACGCCCTGCCGCAGCTCCAGGGCATCACGATTATCGACCGCAACGGCCATCCGCTGGTGTCGGCGAACATCCTGCCAGTGCCGAAAGACGTGAGCTTCGCCCGGCGCGACTATTTCCGCGCGCAGGTCGCCGACGACGCCGGCACTTATATCAGCCGCGTGCATTACCCGCTCATGCCGGGCATCGACACTTATTTCTTCTCGGTCTCGCAGCGGCGGCCGGCGCTCGAAGGCAAGTTCAACGGTATCATTTCGGTGGCGGTGCTGCCGGCCTATTTCAACGGCTTCTACGGCCGCATGGCGAGCAGCGACGGCAGCTATTTCGCGCTGGTGCGCAACGACGGCCGCTTCCTGGCGCGCTATCCGATCCTCAAGAACCCGCTGGTGGCGCTGACCCCCGACAGCAAATTGCGCGAGCGCATTGCGGGCGGCCGCAAGCGTGCGTTGTTCACGGTAAAGTCGCAGCTCGACAACACCGAACGGCGCATCGGCTATCGCAAGCTCACTGGTTTCCCGCTTTACGTGCTTGCCGGCGAGGATACGTCGGCGATCACCCACGATTGGCTGTCGCTCATGAGCAGCCATCTTATCTTCGGCTTGCCGGCGACGGCGCTGATCTTCGCGGTGCTGGGCCTCGCGCTCCGGCGCACCAAGCGCCTCTACGACGAGGCCGACCGCCGCGAAGCCGCCGAGGGTGCGCTGCGCCAGGCGCAGCGGCTGGAAGCCATGGGCCAGTTGACCGGCGGCGTGGCGCACGATTTCAACAACCTGCTGATGATCATCAGCGGCGGGGTGGAGCGCCTGCGCGGCGAATTGACCGAAGAGAAGCAGATGCGGCAGCTCGACATGATCGCCACCGCCATCCAGCGCGGCGAGACGCTGACCCGGCAGTTGCTCACCTATTCGCGCCGCCAGATGCTGTCGCCGCAGGTGATCGACCTGACGCAGCACATGCCGCTTATCCGCGAACTGCTGACGCGCTCGCTGCATGGCGGCATCGCGATCAACGTCGACGTGCCGAAGAAACCTTGTGCCGTGCGCGTCGACGTCAGCGAATTCGAACTCGCCATCCTCAACCTCGCTGTCAACGCCAAGGATGCCATGCCGGACGGCGGCAAGCTCACCATCCGCGTCAAGCCGGTGACGCTCAGAGGGGAGGCAACCGATGAAGGCCTGAGCGGCGAGTTCGTCGCCGTGCGTGTCGCCGATACCGGCGAGGGGATCCCTGCAGACGTGCGCACGCGCGTGTTCGAGCCCTTCTTCACCACCAAGGAATTCGGTAAGGGCACCGGCCTCGGCCTCAGCCAGGTCTACGGTTTCGCCAAGCAGTCGGGCGGCACCGCGACCGTCTCCAGCGCCGACGGCCGCGGCACGGCGGTGACGCTCTATCTGCCGCGCACCCACGACAAGCCCGAAATGGTGACGGTGAAACGGCCTAGCGAAGCGCCGGCGAAGGCTGCCGGCACCGTGCTGCTGGTCGAGGACAACGGCGACGTCGCCGACGTCACCGCCGGTCTGCTGCGCGATCTCGGCTATCGCGTGCGCAGCGTCGCCAGCGCGCAGGCCGCCATCGCGGCGCTGCGGCTCAACCCGGAAGTCGACCTGGTCTTCTCCGACATCCTGATGCCCGGCGGCAAGAGTGGCCTCGATCTCGCCGAAGAGATCGGCGAGCGCTATCCGGACATTCCGGTGCTACTCACCACCGGCTACAGCGCCAGCGCCCAGGACGCTGTCGCCCGTGGCGTGGTGGTGTTGCAGAAGCCTTACGATCTCGAGGGGCTGCGCCGCCACATCCGCGAGGCGGTGGAGAGCGCCCAGGCCCGTCAGGAGCAAGCGGTGCCCGTCGCCTGATCCCGGCCGCGGCAAAACAGGCGTCGCGAGCTCGTGGGATGGGCGAACCCGCTTACCCTTCCCCGATCTCCCGCAAAATCTCCGCCGTGTGTTCGCCGAGCAGCGGTGCGGGGTTTTCGGAAGCCGCCTTCCAGCCGTCCATGACAATCGGGGTGCGCACGCCGGGAATGGTGCCGCCCTTGGCGGCTGCGCTCGGCAGTTCCAGTTTCATGCCGCGGTGGATGACCTGCGGGTCGTTGAACACCTGCTCGAGATCGTTGATGGGTCCGGCCGGCACGCCCTGCTGCTCCAGTTGCGTCAACAGATCGTCGCGCTTCATCAGCTTGGTCTTGGCGGTGAGCTTGGCGACCAGTTCGTCGCGGTGCTGCAGGCGCAGCGTATTGTTCTTGTAGCGCTCGTCCTCGGCCAACTCCGGCACGCCGAGCACGTTGCAGAACTTGACATACTGCGCGTCGTTGCCGGTGGCGACGATGGCGTAGCCGTCGGCGACCTCGAACACCTGGTAGGGCACGATATTGGCATGCACGTTGCCCATACGCTTCGGGATATTGCCGGAGACAAGATAGTTCAGCGCCTGGTTCGACAGCACCCCCACGGTGGAGTCGACCAGCGCGGTGTCGACATAGGCGCCCTTGCCGGTGCGCTCACGTTGCGCCAGCGCGGCCAGGATGCCGATCACCGAATAGCAGCCGGTGAAGATGTCCGACATCGGCACGCCGATGCGTGTCGGTTCGCCGTCGGGCATGCCGGTCAGGTCCATGATGCCGCCCATGCCCTGTGCCATCAGGTCGTAGCCGGCGCGCTTGGCATAGGGGCCGTCCTGGCCGAAACCGGTGACAGAGCAATAAATCAGCCGCGGGCACTCGGGCGCCAAACTCTTGTAGTCGAGCCCGAACTTGGCCAGTCCGCCGACCTTGAAGTTCTCGATCAGCACGTCGGAGCGCGCCGCCAGCTTGCGCACGATGCGCTTGCCCTCGTCGCTGTCGAAGTCGACCTCGATCGAGCGTTTGCCACGGTTGGCGCCGTGGAAATAGGCCGAGCCGACGTGCTGGCCGTCCTTGCCCTCGACGAAAGGCGGGCCCCAGCCGCGGGTGTCGTCGCCGGCGCCCTTGCGCTCGACCTTGATGACGTCCGCGCCGAGATCGGCCAGCATCTGCCCCGCCCAGGGCCCAGCCAGGATGCGGGCCAGCTCAAGAACCCGAAGACCCGCCAACGGCTTCGCCATGCCTGAAAGCTCCTTAACTCTGTGAACGTATGATGACGGCGGCGGTTATAAATGCATCGCCCGGCGCTGGCCAGAGCGCGCCGGCGTGGGCACAGGGGCCGGCGGGTGACATTTTCTTCATGCTGAAGGCGGTCGCGAATAGTGTATATTCTCGCAAAATAGCCACATCGCGGCACGAACATTGCGACCATTGAGAGATGCCGCGAAAGCCAGACGGTCGCCGGGCCGCCTGCGACGAGCACGGAGCACCACATGAACGCGTCGTTTTTCGGCGAGATGTTGCAGACGATTTCGGAGCGCGGCCGCGCCTTCATTGACCGCGCCCGCGAGCGGCGCGGCACCGATTCAACCCGCTCCGAGAGCTTGGTCGAGCTCTGCGACCATCTGCTGTCGGGCCGGGGCGAGGCCTCCGGCGTGGCGATGGCGCGCGATATCCTCACCCGCTACGCCGAACTCACGACCGGTCCGCGCATCGCGTTCTTCGAGGCACTGGCGGAGCGCTTCGGGCCCGACACGGCCCGCATGGAGGCGGCGATCGCCGCTTGGCGCGACAATCCGACTGACGAGACCGCAGCCGAGGTGCATGCGTCCTCCGAGCCGCGCCGGCAGGAGTTGTTCCGGCGGCTCAATCTCGCGCCCGGCGGTACCGTCGCGCTGGTGCGCATGCGCGAGCAGTTGCTCGACGTGCTCGACCATCGCAAGAACGACCTCGGGCCCGTCAACGACGACTTTGTCCATTTATTCTCGTCGTGGTTCAACCGTGGCTTCCTGGTGCTGCGGCGCATCGACTGGTCGACGCCGGCGAACATTCTGGAAAAGATCATCCGCTACGAGGCGGTGCACCAGATCCACGGGTGGGACGACCTGCGCCGGCGCATCGATCCGCGCGACCGGCGCTGCTACGCCTTCTTCCATCCGGCGCTGGTGGACGATCCGCTCATCTTCGTCGAGGTCGCGCTCACCCGCGACATCCCCGGTGCGATAGCCCCGATCCTGGCGAGCGAGCGCGACATGTTCGAGGTCGAGAAGGCGCGCACGGCCGTGTTCTATTCCATCTCCAACTGCCAGCGCGGGCTTGCCGGGGTTTCGTTCGGCAACTTCCTCATCAAGCAGGTGGTCGAGGAGGTGAGCCGCGAGCTGCCGCGGCTTTCCACCTTCGTGACGCTGTCGCCGGTGCCGGGCTTTGCCAAGTGGCTGAAGCGCGAGCGGGAGAACGAAAGCTCGGCGGCCATGAGTGAAGCGGACAAAGCGGCGTTCGCTGCGCTCGACGAGTCCGACTGGTGGGCCGACCCGGAAGCGGCCGACAAGGTGAAAGACCCGATCATGCGCGCGGCGGCCTGGTATTTCCTGCGCGCGCGTTCCCCACGCGGCCTGCCGGTCGATCCGGTGGCGCGCTTCCACCTCGGCAACGGCGCGCGCCTCGAGCGCATCGATTGGCTGGGCGATACGTCGGCGAAGGGAATCGAGCAGGCCTGTGGCCTGATGGTCAACTATCTCTACGACCTCGACGACATCGAGAAGAACCACGAGGCTTTTGCCGAAAGCCGCACCGTGGTGGCCTCCAATGCCGTGCAGCGCTACCTGCGCCCGGCGCTCGAGCTGGTGCCAGCGGCGGGGTAGCTGAGGCGGCGCGTTGTCTTCCTCTTCCCCAGCGAGACCTCGCTGTCATTCCGGGCCGCGCTTTCAGCGCGTTCCGGAATGACAACGTGATAATTGCGGGGCGAGGGAAGAAATCTCACACCTTCCCGTAGACCGGCACTACAGCGCCGCGGGTAACGCGATTGTCGGGCGAGGCGAGGAACAGGATCGTCGCCGCCACCTCTTCCACCTTCGGCCAGGCGTCGTGCTTGGCCTGCGGCATCGCCGCGCGGTTGGCGGGCGTATCCATGATCGAGGGCGCGACCGCGTTCACCAGGATGCCGTCGTGCGCGACCTCCTCCGCAAGCGCTACCGTCAGCGCGGCGACGCCGGCCTTCGCTGCAGCGTAAGCAGTCATGCCGGCGCCCTGGCGCCATTCCAGTGCCGGCCGCGCCGCCACGTTGACGATGCGGCCACCAACTCCGCCACCTTGGCCACCGCTGCGCATGGCGTTGACCGCCGCCTGGCAGCACAGGAAGCAGGTGACTAGATTGCGGTCGAGTTGCTCGGTCAAGGTTGCCTTGGCGGTGTCGGCGATTGCGCCTGCCGCGAAGCCGCCGGCGAGATGGATCGACGCCCAGGGCGTGAGACCATCGTAAAGCTTGCCGACCGCCGGTTCGTCGGCGAGGTCGTGCACCGCCACCAGCTTGACGCGTTCGTGATCACTGTGGGCGAAGCGCTGCGCCTCGCTCAGGTGCACGAACGACACGGTGCAGCGCGCGCCCGCTTCCAGGAGCGCACCCACCACCGCGTTGCCGAGCGCGCCGGTGCCGCCGGTGATGACAACGTGACGCCCACTGAAATCCATTACAAGCGCACCTTCCGAGCTGGCGTTGAGAGGATGCCAGCCTAACACTTTTATTCGTGCATGATCTTACCCGAAAACCGGTTCCCACTTTTCGGGCTCATGCGCTACCCTCGCCCGCGTTTCGCCCGCTGCGGCAGCACCTGGAACTCGATCCAGTTCGCCACCTCGCTCACCCGCAGCGTCTTATCGAGTACATTATGGCTGATGCCGTAGCGCCAGGACAGCCGCTTGCAGCCGGGATTTTTGTCGAGCGCGTCGAGGTCGTCGGCGAAACGGCCGAGATCGGCATCGTCGGCGAAGAATCCTTCTCCCACCAATTGATGTCCGGTGCGGCGCGTGATGGTCGCCAGCTCGCGCAGCGGATATTCGGGATGATACTGCACGGCCCAGGCGGTCGAACCGCTGCCGTGGATTTCGATCGCCTGCACCGCCGACATGGCGTTGGTGGCGAGCACGGTCGCGCCCGGCGGCAGCGTCTCCACTTCGTCGAGATGGAAGGTGGGCGCGTTGAACACCTCGACCTTGCCGGCATACATCGGGTGTCGGCGGCCATCGTCGGTCAGCCGGATGCTGCGGCCGAAGCCGATCTCGCGGCCCTTCGGGTTGCGTCGCACCTGCCCGCCGGCCGCGACCGTAATCACCTGCAAGCCCCAGCACGAGCCGAACAGCGGCGTGCCGGTCGTCAATGCCGCGCGCACCAGCTCGATCTGCCGGGTCACTGGCGGCTCGCCGGAATAGATGTGCAGCGCCGAGCCAGTGATGGCGATGCCGTCGAAGCCTTCCAGCGCCGCCCCCGCCGGCAGGGCCGCCGCCGGATCGGCGGGATAACAGATGTCCACGGTCGCTCCCGGCAGCAGCTCGCGCAGCAGGCCGGCATAGCCCTGGCTCGCCGGGACGCCGCCAAAGGAGACGTGTTCGGCCATGGTTTCGGGGGTGTTGCCTTCGATGACGAGGAGGTGGGGTGTGGTCATGGATCTTGAGTGTTGCGGGCCGCTATGGGTGAGGTGGCAGGCCATAGCACAGGATCGTCGGGCGCGTGCAGCCTCGGCCGAATTGCACGGGCTCGCAACGCTTTTTCAGGGTTTGTCTGCTTGAGTGGGCCGTCATCGCCGCCCATTCTGCGGCTAACTGCAAGCGAATCAGCGGACATGGTCGATTACGACCTCGCCATCATCGGCGGCGGTATCAACGGAACCGGACTAGCCCGCGACGCGGCCGGCCGCGGCGTGCGCGTGCTGCTGGTCGAGATGAACGATCTCGGCAGCGGCACCTCCTCGGCGTCGTCCAAGATGATCCACGGCGGCCTGCGCTATCTCGAACACGGCGCCTTGCGCCTGGTGCGCGAGGCGCTCAACGAACGCGAGGTGTTGCTGCGCGCGGCACCGCATGTCATCCGGCCGGCGCGCTTCCTGCTGCCGGTGATGCCCGGCCGGCGCTCGCCGGTGCTCATGCGCCTCGGCCTCATGCTTTACGACCTCCTGGGCGCGCGCAAGCGGCTGCCGGCAAGCCGCACCGTCGATCTCACCCATCACCGGCTCGCCGCGCCGCTCAAGCGTTTCTATCGCGTCGGCTTCGAATATTCCGATTGTCTGGTGGACGACTCCCGTCTGGTCGCGCTCAACGCCCTCGATGCCGCCGAGCGCGGCGCCATCGTGCGCACGCGCACCCGCTGCGTGCGCGCCGAACGGCGGGCGGACTGGGAGCTGGTGCTTCATAGCCACGGACGCCGCGACGTCGCGACCGCCCGGGTGCTGGTCAACGCCGCTGGCCCCTGGATCGGCGAAGTGGCCGAGACCGTGATCCGCCGTCCGCTGTCGGCGCCGGTGCGCCTCGTCAAGGGCAGCCACATCGTCGTGCCGCGCCGCTGGGAGCACGAGGACGGTTATCTGCTGCCGGCGGCCGACGGGCGCGTCGTGTTCGTGCTGCCGTTCGGCGACGACTTCAGCCTGATCGGCACCACCGATGAAGACTTCGTCGGCGACCTCAACACGCCGACGCCGAGCGCCGCCGAGGTCCTCTATCTGTGCGAGACGGTGAACGAATATTTCCGCGACAAGATCGCGCCCGACGAACCAGTGTGGTCGTTTGCCGGCGTGCGCGCGCTCTACGACGACGGTGCCAATAAAGCAGAAGACGTGACCCGCGATTACGTGCTCACCCTCGACGCGCCGTTCCGCGAGGCGCCGTTGCTCACGGTCTATGGCGGCAAGATCACCACCCATCGCAAGCTGGCGGAAGCGGCGATGGCGCGTGTGGGTCGCTTCCTCCAGGCGCGCCCGCGCTGGACCGCCGACGCACAATTGCCGGGCGGTGAGTTTCCGCCCGCGGATTTCGACCAGGTGGTGGCCTCGGCGATCGAGCGCTGGCCGTTCCTGACCGCGGCGCACGCCAAGCGGATGGTGCGCGCCTACGGCCGCCGCATCGAGCGCATCCTCGGCGAGGCGCAGAGCCTCGACGATCTCGGCGAGCGCTTCACCGGCGATCTGACCGCGGCGGAAGTGCGCTATCTCGCCGACAACGAATGGGCCGAAACCGCGGAGGACGTGCTGTGGCGGCGCACCAAGCTCGGCCTCAAGGCGAGCGACATGGAAGTTGCGGCCATCGAACGCTTCCTCGCCGCGCTCGCTGGCGAGCAGCACGCTTGAGGACTCCTCTAACCGTTGCTCTATGAGGCTGTCGCCAGCGGGCATTGCGAGCGCCAGTTCGTGCCGATCATGGACCGTTAACCGCAGCGGGCGAATTTATGCACCCGTTAGCCGCCGGACGCGGAGTATTAACGCCCCGGTGACTTTGAGCCCCGCAGAGTCGGCCTCTGGACGGGGTTATGAGTAGCTTATGGGTGTCACTCCGAAACATGTCGACGTTCTGATCCGGCAGCTCACCGTGCTGGTGGTCGACGACAACCAGTTCATGCGCAAGCTGGTGCGCGGCTTGCTGATGAATATCGGCGTCAGCTCCGTGGTGGAGGCCGGCGACGGCCTCGAGGCGCTGGAGGAGATCCGCAGCTCGCGCCCCGACATGGTGATCCTGGACTGGGAGATGCCGCTCCTGAACGGGCCGGAGCTCGTGCGCATCGTGCGCTCGCCCGGTGCCTTTCCGGTGCCGGATATCCCGATCATCATGCTCACCGCCTTCGGCGACCGCAGGCGCATCGTCGAGTCGGTGCAGATTGGCGTGAACGAGTTTCTCTGCAAGCCGGTTTCGGCCAAAGCGCTCTACGACCGCATCGTCTCGATCCTGCTGAAGCCGCGCGCCACCGTTCAGCTCGGCGAATACTATGGGCCCGAGCCGCGCCGTCCGATCACCGAGATTGAGACCGCGCCCGCGCTCGCCCCGGACGACGCGCCGGCCGGCGGTGTGCTGTGGGATACCTTCCCCGCCGCCAAGTAGGCCGCTACTCGCTCCGGCTCGGTCCCGGCGGGCGCAGCAGGTACACCAGGAACCAGATCGGCACGATCACCATGGCGCCGAGCGCCACGTTCGGCCACACCCAGGCGAGGCCCTGGCGCGCGAGGTCCTCCAGGCGCCCAGTGGACAAGCCGGTGGCGGCGATTACCTGGTGGGGCGTGATGCCGAAATGGGCCAAGATGGTGCCCACCACCAGCGAGGCGAGGACGATCTTGACCAGGGTCCGCAGGGTGCCGTGCAGCATGCGCGCTTCCGATCCGGAGCGGTGATTCGGCAATGCTGAGATCATAGAGAAATGGCCGTGTTTGAGCACGGCCGTTCCCGCCGTCATTCCGGGGGTGGTATAAGCGCGCTTATGCGCGTCTTTGCTGCGCTATTTGGTGCTGCCGCCGGTCAGCCGCTCGATGACCGACCGCACGGTGTCGCCTAGGCGCTCGCGGTCGTGCACGGCGTTGAGCAGCGGCGCGGCCGCGCCCGAGTGGCGCAACAGCGCTTCGGCGTTCGGCCGCATGATGGGGTCGTCCCACGAGCCCCGCACCACGAACGGCAGGGCGAACGGCTTGGCGGCGGTCTTCTCGCCGCTGTTGCTCGCCACCAGCGTGGCGGTGCCGGTAAGGTCGAGGTCGCGCTGAGGGATCGAGGCGGTGCCGACAAGCGCCACGGTCACCGCCGGGCCGGAGAGCTTGACATCCTGCACGTCGGCCTTGCCGTGGGTGATCTTCAGCGCGACGTCGAGCTTGTTGAACGGCGTCGAGCCGGTGCGGAAATCGCCGGCGCCGGAGAGCGGCCGCCGCTTCAGCCGGCGCAGTAATTCCTCCACGTTGAGGCCGACCAGAGAACCCTTCTCGCCGGTGAGCGTGGCGGAGCCGTTCATGCTGCGGGCGACGCCGAGCACGCTTTCGCCCTTGCCGTTGACGGTGAGCGACAGGTTGCCCTTGCCCTCCAGTCGGCGCAGGCCGAACAACTGGTCGAGGCAGGTCTGCAGGTTCACGCCGGTGAACTGCAACTGCGTTTTGACGTCGACGCCGGAATCGAAATTGGCCAGGGCGATCGAGCCCTTGATCACCCCGCCATAGGCCTGCGCCTCGCCGACGGTGATCACCATGTTGCCGTCGCGCAGATTGGCACCGATGGCGGTGCGCCCGAGCTTGGCGTCGCCGACCACCACCTTGGCCGCCGACAGCCGCAGGTCGAGGTTCATGCCCGTCAAGCCTTCCAGGCTGATGCGCGCGTCGTTCCATTCGCGCTGGTTGGAGGCGAGCAGCCGCGCGGTGGAGATGTAGGGCGTCAGGTCGAGCGTGTCGGCGGCGAGCGTGCCCTGCACGGTCTCGTGGCCCAAGGAATTGAAGGTCATCACGCCCTCGGCGGTGTTGCCGTCGAGATCGACGTTGACGTTGGTGAGGCCGACGACACCGCCGGTGACGTTGGCCTTGGCCTTGATGGCGAAGCGACCGAAGCCGCCGCCGGGCAGCGGGCGCTGGCCGATCCAGATCATGGCGTCGCGCAGCGAATGGGTGTTCGCGGCAAGCGTGCCCTGGATCCTCAGCGTCGGCTTCACGCTCATGGCGCCTTCGAAGGCGCCCTTGAGCGAGTTGCCCGCGAGGCGCAGCTTGACGCCGGTCTTCTTGCCGGTGAGCGCGGCGGCGAAATTGCTGAGCGTGAGCGAGGCATCAACCGGCTCGTTGTGCCAGATGAAGCGGCCCGTGGCGCCGAAGCTGGTCGAGATCGAGGGCCAGGCCAGCGATACCTGCACGTCGTCGAGCGTCTCCGAAATCTTGCGCTTGGGATCGCGCACCACCACGGTGCCGTTGTCGATGCGCATCTCGGAGAACGCGGTGGTGGAGCGCTCGGCGTTCGGCTTCTGGCTTGCCGCCAGCGCGTGGATCAGCCCGGACCAGTTGGAGCGGCCGTCCGGTCCGATGTCGACCATGATTGTCGGGTGGTCGAGCGACACGTCGGCGATTTCGACCTTGCCGATCAGCAGCGGGAAGAAGCGCAGGCGCGCGGTCAGGTGCTCGGCCGTGAGCGCGGGCTTGTCGGTCGGGCCTAGCGTCACGTCGGCGAAGCTCACGCGGCCGGAGGGAAACAGCGACACGCCGACGCGCCCGCGCAAGGTCGGGTTCAGGCCGGTGACGGCGCGGATCTCGCTCAGCACCTGCTGGCGCACGGTGTCGGCCGAGATCAGGGCCTTGGCGGCGAGCAGCACGCCGGCCGCCGCCGCGACGAGCGCGAGCAGCACGAAACCCACGCGTTTGAGGCCGGTGGCGGCGGTCAAGGGGAAATCCGGTTGTTTTTCGATATCGATTGCCGAGGAATTATATCATCGGCCATGGCTGAGCCAACCATGGTGGCCCTCTGTGACCCTTTCATGGCCGGAATTTTCCAGCGGCCACAGGATAGTTAGCGGAAATCGGTCGCCGCCGGGAATGGGCGAATAAAATGCCTATTGCGCCAGCACGCGCGTCGCCGGGAACGCCACTTCCACGAGCGTGCCATCCTCGACCCGGCTGGAGATCACGAAACGCGCGTGGTTCGCTTCCGCCAAGGCCTTGGTGATCGGCAGCGCCAGCCCGGTGCCGCTCGTGCCCCAGCGCGCGGTGGTGGCGAGTTCGCGGAACGGCTCCAGCGCGTTCTGCAATTCCTTCTCGCTCATGCCGGTGCCGGTATCGCGCACGCGCAGGACCACCTCGTTGGTGTCGGTAAGTGCGGTGGAGACGATGACCTGGCCGCCCGCGCCGGTGAACTTGATCGAGTTCGACAGCACGTTGAGCGTGATCTGGAGCACCGAGCGCGCGTCCGCCACCACCGCCGGCAGGGTCGGCGGCAGCGAGGTGCGGATGATGACGCGTTCGCGGTTGGCGTCGGGCTGCATCATGGCGACGCATTCCTGCACCAGGTCGTTGAGGTTGACGCTCACGAAGGTGAGCTCGAGCTTGCCGGCCTCGATCTTGGAGAGATCGAGCAGGTCGTTGAGCAACGCCACCAGATGGCTGCCGGAGGCGTGGATGTCTTTCAGGTATTGCTTGTAGCGCTCGTTGCCGAGCGCGCCGAAGCGCTCGTCGATCATCACCTCGGAGAAGCCGATGATGGCGTTGAGCGGGCTGCGGATCTCGTGGCTGATCTTGGCGAGGAACTCGGACTTGGCGGTGGACTCCTTTTCCGCCTGGTGGCGCGCGGTGATCAGCTCTTCCTCGCTGCGCTTCCAGGAGGTGACGTCGCGCATCACCGCGCACAGCTTTTCGCCGTCCTCGACCCGGCCGATGGTGACGTGGAGCGGCACGAGCCCGCCCTGGCGCACGAGGCCGATGGCCTCGCGGCCGGCTTCCAGGCCGCTGCCGCGCGCCACGCGCTCGAGATAATCGGTGACGCTGCGCCGGCTCTCGGCCGCGAACAGGTCGGCGAGCGACAGCTCGGCGAGGTCGGCCGCCTCGTAGCCGAACAGCGCCTGCGCGCTGCGGTTCGCGGACAGCACGCGGCCGGCGCGGTCGAGCACCAGCACGCCGTCAGTGGCGGTATCGAGGATCGCCTTGATCTCGTGGTTCTCGGCTTCGAGCCGGCGCAGCGTCGCTTCGCTCGCGCGCGCCTGCGCGTGCTCGGTGGCCGGCTGGGTGTTGATCATCAAGACCAGCGCGTTGTCGCCGTTCCAGGTGACGCTGAACAGGCGCCCTTGCACCGCGCGCTGGTTGCCGTTGATGGTGGTGATGGTGAGCGGCTTGGAGCCGTTGGTGGCGCCGGCGCGCACGTCCTTGGTGGCCGGATCGTCCTGGGTTTCGATGAACAGGCTGTCGAGGCCGCCGGCCTCGTTGAGCACGCCGAGCGAGTCGTAGCCGGTCCAGTCGAGGAACGCCTTGTTGGCGTAGAGCAGGTTATTGAGCCGGTAGACCAGGATGCCGACCGGCAGCTTGTCGAGAATTGGCCGGCCCTCGCTGGTGTCGCGGGCGGCGTCGCCGTTGCGCGCGGCGCGCGGCGGTTCGGCCGGGCGCGGCGGCGGCGGGTAGGCGATCATCGGTGTTTCGGGTGCCTCGGGCACCTTGGGCGGCGCGGGCGATGGCGGGGTCGCCATCTGTTGCGACGGCGGCGCGCCGGGGGCACGTTTCAGCCGTTGGCTCAGCTCGCGCGCCAGTTCGTTGAAGGCGCTGTGCTCGCCGGGGCTGAGCGTCGGCGCAGGCTCGTTCACGAGCGGCGGCATCTCACGCGGCAGCGACGTTTCGGCAAGCGGCGCCGGCGGCTCGGGTTGCGGCGGCTGCGGAGATGCCATTGGGAACGGCACCACCTTGAGCGCCGGCGCTTCCGGCTGCGGCTGCGGCGGCGCTGGCGGCGGCGTCGCGCCTTGACCGCCGCGGTGCTGCTCCAGCATCGCCAGCTTGTCCATGTCGCGGCAGATGCCGAAGCCGCGATAGCCGGCGTACTGGCGGTCGCGGTCGAACACCGGCAGGCCCGACATTTCGATCGGCAGCCGTTCGCCGGCCTCGTCGGTCGGCCAGTCGACGACGATGCCGCTCCAGGTGCTGTGCAGGCTGAGGGCGCGGGCGATCTGCCCGCTTTGGTCGATCTTCAGCGTTTCGGCGATCTCGGACCAGGGCCGGATCAGCACCGCGGCGGTGTTGGGCCCGAGCAGGCGCGCGAAATCGTCGATGCCGTGGGTGAAGCGGTGGCTGGTGTCCATCTGCCAGACGAAGCGCAGCGGTCCTTGGCGCTGCGGCGTTTCCGTCTCCACTGCGGCCGGCTCGGCGGTGGCGGGGCTTGGCGCGGTCGGCGGCGCCGGCACCGAGAAAATATCGGGCGTCGACGGCGTGGTCGGCAGCGGCGGCGCCTCGCCGATGAACACCGCGAGCAGCAGGAAGGTCTGGCCGGCGCCCAGCCGCCAGAGCGCGAGATGGCCGGCCGCGCAGTTGCCCAAAGCCTTGCCGTTGAGCGTCGCTTCGCGCGCGAGCTCGGCGGCGTCGAGCGCGGCCAGGTCGCGGCCGTGGGCGAGGCGGTCGCGCGCCGCATCCTTCGCCTCGATCAGTTCGCCGTCGGGGCTGAAGATTGCCGCCGGCTGATCGATGTCGGCCAGCACGCGGCGCGCGCGCTCGGACAGCGGCAGATCCGTGCCGGCGCGTTCGGTGGAGACCACCAGTACGGCAGTGCCGTTGTCGGCAAGAGTCACGCGCGAGCACAGACACACCAGCGTGCCGCCGAGGTGAGCGCCGAAGCCGCGCAGCCGCTCCAGCCGCGGCGTGCCGCCCTGTGGCAATGTGCCGGCGAGCCGCGCGATCTGCTGCGCCGCCGGATGCTGCCGCTCGAAGCGCAGCTCGGCGAGCGCGCCCGGCGTGGCGCCGTTGAAGATGGCGGCGCCGATCGGGTTGGCCCACAGAATACGGTCGGCGTCGGCCGTCCACAGCCAGGCCGGCTCTGGGCTCAGCGCATGGGCGGCGAGCCGCGGGTCGCTCAATCCGATGCTGTGAATGTCACGCCCCATCATGGTTTCGTCACAGGAATTACAGCTAATGAAGCATTAATAGGGCTGCGGCGCGGGCCCGTAAACGCGGCGGCCCGTCCGCACCCGATTCAATCGGTGCTAACCTTAACGATGGCGGCTCTAGCGTGGCGGGCGCCGCCAACCCACATTAGAGTGTTAACGTCGGTGCCGGGCGGGCGTACCGTTGGGCCGGGTTTCCGGCGGTGACGTTTCGCAAAGTTGGGTTTCGTAGAACAAGGAGATGGTCATGGCCAATGACAGCGGCATGAATTTCGAGATTCCTGCGGAAATGCGGGCGATGGCCGAAAAGAGCGTGGAACAGGCCCGGCAGGCCTTCGACACCTTCGCCGCCGCCGCCAAGCATGCGGTGTCCACGGCCGAGACCCAGGCCAAGGGCGCTCAGGCCGGGGCTAGGGAAGCGGGCCAGCTTGCTATGCAATTTGCCGAGCGCAACATCGCCTCCTCGTTCGAGTACGCCCAGAAGCTGGTGCAGGCCAAGGACGGGCAGGAGGTGCTGGCGCTGCAGGCCGAGTACGCCAAGAAGCAGGTCGCGGCGCTCACCGAGCAGGCCAAGGAGCTGGGTGAGAAGGCGACCAAGGTCACCGGGCAAGGCTAGCACTAGCCCGCCTGCAGAATTTTTCCATTTAGAATCAGCCGGTTGGGGCGCCGGAACGGGCGCGCCTTGATATTTTGTGCACTGCAATATTTCTGTTGCGTCGCACCAATAATGGTGCTATGCAGAATTTGGCAGACGGTCCGCCCCGGTTTCTCACGGCGGGCCACGAAATCAGCGCGAACTGCTTGCTGCCGAGGGCGGACGGTTCGCGGAACGTTTGAAGAGCCGCCCTCATTGCCGAGGAGCCGTGCCATGACCGACGACACGAGCCACGAAATGCCGATCGAGACCGAGGTCGCAACCGAGGTCACAACCGAGGCCGTCAACGCGGCCCCGGTCGAGACCGCAACCCAAGCGTCGATCGAGACTCCAATCGAAACCCCGAAACCCACAGCCACGGTGTACGAAATGTCACAGTTCGAGATGCCTAAATTCGAGATGCCGAAGATGGAAATGCCGACGATGGAAGTGCCGGCGGCCTTCCGTGAAGTCGCCGAGAAGAGCCTGGCCCAGGCCAAGGACAACTACGAGAAGATGAAGTCGATGGCCGAGGAGGCGACCGACACGTTCGAGGATACCTACAACACGGCCTGCAAGGGCTACGCGGGCTATGGCCTGAAAGTGATCGAGACCGCGCGCGCCAACAGCGACGCCGCCTTCGACATGATGGCCGGCCTGATGGGCGTGAAGTCATACTCGGAAGCAGTCGAGCTGACCTCCGCCTATATGCGCAAGCAGTTCGAGACCCTCACCGTGCAGGCCAAGGAACTCTCCGAGCACGCGCAGAAAGTCGCGACCGACACCGCCGAGCCGATCAAGGCGAGCTTCAACAACGCCGTGAAGAAGGCCGCCTGAGGCGCCTGACGCCTTTCGTCCGCCACGCGGACGGACGATTGCCGAGCCCGGGCCTTGCGCCCGGGCTTTTTTTGCTGAGCCGCCCGTTTCACCGCTTCCCGCTTATCTCCTCGTCATTCCGGGCACGCGCGCAGCGCGTGAACTCGGAATCCAGAGCCAAGCGCGCGCGTGAAGCCCTGGATTCCGGGCCCGCGAGCTTCGCTCGCGTCCCGGAATGACAGCGTGATGGCAAGGCGAAGAGGGAAACTCGCCCCGCAAACCCGGTTGAATTGCTTGAAAACCTGGCCAAACACGGCTTGCCAAACCGGGGGGCTGAACCTAGGTTGCGCCCCGCAACGTCCCAGTGGCCGACGGCCCTGTGACGGGTTTTGCGGAGGGGCCCGTCGGCGGGCTCTCTCGTGCAGGTGTAGCTCAGTTGGTTAGAGCGCTGGTCTGTGGAACCAGAGGTCGGTGGTTCAAGTCCACCCACCTGTACCATTCCGCTCAAACGCCCCTTCCAACCCATTCGCCTCGAATTGGCGCGCGTGCCCGGCGCGGCGCCAAAAAACAAAACGCCGGCGGAAACCGCCGGCGCTTTTCGTTTGGGGCAAGCTCGGCGCTCAACGCCGCGAGTAGTAGCGGCCGTTGTCCCGGGCATTCGGCCCGATGAACCGTGAGCGCCGCTGGTAACGGTAGGACCGCTGCGACGGTTGATTGCCGCCGCCGAACAAGAAATCGAAGAAGCTGGGTCCGCCGTTGTAGCCGGGTCCGACATAGCCGCCGTCGCCATCGAGCGCGCCTACGGGCAGCCGCACCGGCTTCGAGGAGGTGTTCGGCGGGTTCGCCACGGCAAGGTAGGCGATGCGGCGGTCGCGCGTGTTCTTGAGGATGTCGATCATGCGGCGGTCGCGGCCGTAGATGTCCTGTCGGAACTGCAGCTTGCCGTTGTGATCGACGAAGGCGGTCTGGTAGGTCAGGTGCACCGGGATCGGGTGCGGGAAGTTGATGTTGATCTCGCTGCTGCCGTACATGCTTTCGATCTTGGCCGGCGTGTAGTGATCCTGCGGCAGCTCCAGGCTGAGCAGCCTGGCGGCGTACACGGCCGGGTCCAGTACGCGCATGCAGCCATGGCTGTAGGCGCGCTTGGCCCGCGCGAACAGATACTTGTCCGGCGTGTCGTGCTGGTAGACCAGGAACTTGTTGGGGAAGTTGAAGCGGATGCGCCCCAGCGCGTTGCCGGCGCCCGGCGGCTGGTAGATGTGCACGGTGCCGTTCGCGTCCTGGCGGATCTTCAGGCCGATGCGCTCGAGCGCGTCGGGATCCTGCTGCAGCGCCGGCAGGTATTCGTTTTCGATGATCGACGGCGGCACGTTCCAGGTCGGGTTGACCGTTATGTATTTCATCTCCGCCGTGGTCATCGGCGTCGCCTTGCTCGGCTTGCCGACCACGATCTTGGTCTTCCAGTAGGTCTTGCCGTCATGCACGAGCCGGAGCGTGTAGTCCGGCACGTTGACCATGACGTAATCGCCGTTCGAATTGCTGAGCTTGCGCGGCAGCCAGCGCCAGCGCTCCATGTTGACGATGACGGTTTCGATCGGATCGCGCGGCTTTATTCCAATCCCGTGCTGGCCGTTGAGTGCGGCGATCGTGTTCGGGCCGAGCATGCCGTCGACGCCGATGCCGGCTTTCATCTGGAAGGCCTTGACCGCATCGATCACCGACTTGTCGTAGACGGGGTTGGTCTTGTCGCCGGAGATGTCGAGGCGCTTGCGCAGCAGCACGACGCGCCGGTCCTTCATGCCGGGGCGCAGGATATGGCCGCCCGGAATGCGCACGACTTTCTTGCTTTCCGGCTCGGCGGCTTTTTCGCCCTTGCGCAGTTCGGCGAGCTTGGCTTTCAGCGCCTTGAAGCCCGGCTGCGGCGGATTGTAGCCGTTGAGCGCGGCGACGACGTCCTGGGTGTCCGCCAGCTTGGCCAGCACCGCGGCCGGCTCCGGCGGATCCAGCTTGAAGGAGATGTCGCTGCCGATACGGGAGAAGTGGATACGGCCGACTTGGGCATCGTGTGCGTAGATCAGCACCGAATTGGTGAGCTCAAGCTCGGCGGCGGCGAGATCGCCGGGGCTGCTGGCGTTATCGAAGTTCGGGGTCGGGTAGTCGCTCGGATTAAGGCCGTCGGCCGCCACCGAGGCGAGATAGCCGATCGCCGCCTTGGCGCGCGGGTCGGCGGTGCCACTCGCGACCCACAGCGGCTTGTAGTCGTGCTTCTTGTAGAAGGCCTCGACGCCCGCGCGGTCTTCCTTGCGCGGGACGTAGCGCTCGAGCCGGCCGGCGATCATGCTCTTGAGCGCGTCGGCGACTGCGCTCTCGGCGACCGCGGGCGTGGTTTCGGCCGGCGTCACAGCGGCCTGCTCGGTCGCGGTCGCTGCGGCCGGCTTTGCGGCGGCGTTGGACGGGGGCGCTGCCTTGTCGGCAGGGGCCGTCGTTTTCGGAATGCTGGCGGTCGCGGCCGGCGCCTCTGACGGCGTCTTGGTCGGGGCGCTGGCGGTCTCAGTCTTGGCCGGCGCCGCGAAATGAATGTCCTTTTCGGTCGGCGCGACGATGTGCGGCAGCGGTACCATTACACTCGGCAGCGCCTGCGACGTCTTCTCCGTGTCGGGCTTGGCCGTCGCCATGTCGGCCTTATCCGCGGACGGGGCGGCTGTGGTTTTGTCCGCTGGCTTGGCGGTCGCATCCGAAACGGGCGTGGCGGCCTGAGGCGTGACCTGGGCCTGTCCGGTGCTCGACGACTGTGCCAGCCCGGGCTGGCTGGACAGCGCCATAATCAAGGCAAGGGCGGTGGAGGCCGCAAGGCCGCTCAAACGGACAGCTTTCACCAAAGTCTCCCAATTTCATCCCGGCCGGTGACGATCCTCGGACCGCCGGCCTTATCCTACCAGATAGCACCGAGTGGGTTACGCTTTTCCCTACGGCGCCATTCCAATCGATTTCGGACTGTGGCCAATTTTGCACAGTTGATTTGGCACGCCGGAGGCGAAGCACATTCGGCGACAGTATAACCGAATCTCACTTGTTTGACGCGGCCAGCAGCCATCCGGTTCACGGGGAATGACGATTTTTCCCCGTCTTGCTGGTACCCCGGTCAGGCAATGACAGGTTTGTGATCGCCGGTCGTGCCGCGCCGCGGGAGCCCGTCGTCGCCGTTCCGGGGGCTGGGTGCGGGGCCGCGCTCAAACTGACGGCCGGGTTGTGGATTTATGGCATAGCCGTGGTATTCGATGCCCGCCGATGCACGCCCGTTTCGCAAATCAAGAACGGCATCATATTCGAATGCGCCGATGTGGCCGCGCCACCGCGCTTGCCCACGACGCAAACGACAACGCGCGAAGAGACATGTTCACCGTTGAACAGCGAACCCATCCGGCTTCGCCTTAAAACACTCTGAGGCTTTGCGTCGCATCGGTCCCCCAAAGCTCTGCCAAGGGTCCGCATTGTGATGCATGCACATTTCGTCGCACTACAAATCGTCGCACCGCGATGCGCAGAAAAAAACCGGGCCCCAAGTGGGGGCCCGGTTTGAGAGAAATGCGCCGGTGTGGGGACCGACGACATCTTCAGAGGGGAACATGCTGAGGGCCGGCGACTCTGGGAGGAAATACATCCGGCGCCACAGCGTGCGTTCACTTAGCCCCAAGCCTCGCAGCGCAGCAATGGTCCGGGCCGCATGACTGCCATGCAGCCGTTTCGGGCGTTTTGTCATGCGGAACGAAAGATCAGAAATTCCAGCGTTGCGCGTTGGCAACCAGGAAGTCACGGAAAACTTGAATCCGCGCCACCGTCTTGAGTTCTTCCGGGTAGACAAAATAGGCATCGAGCGCGAGCGTGTCGGCTTCGCCAAACAACTGCACCAGCCCGCCGTTTTCCTCCACCAGATAGTCCGGCAGCATGGCGATGCCGAGGCCCCGCTGACACGCGCGCAAGACACCGAGCACGTTGTTGACGCTGAGCGTCGGCACACGTGCGCCTTTGCCGTCGCGGGCCACCTCCAACAACCAGCGCCGGTTGGCGAAATGCGACGGCACCGCGCCGCCCAACAGGATGATGCGGTGCTCGTCGAGATCCTCGTGACTGCGCGGCGTGCCGAAGCGCTTGAGATAATCGGGCGACGCGTAGGCGTGGAAATGCACCGAAAACAGCTTGCGCTGGATCAGGTCCGGCTGCGTCGGCTGGCGCAGGCGGATGGCGACGTCGGCTTCGCGCATGGCGAGGTCGAGCTCTTCGTCGGTGGTGATCAGCGTGATCTGGATGTCGGGATAGAGATCGAGGAATTCGCCAAGCCGCGGCGTCAACCAGTGCACGCCGATGCCGGCCGACGTCGACACTTTCAACTCGCCGTGCGGACGCTCGCGGCTGTCGGTGAGCTTGGTGCGCGCCGCTTCGAGCTTCATGAACACTTCATGCGCCGTGCGGTAGAGCAGTTCGCCTTGTTCGGTGAGGATCAGGCCGCGGGCATGGCGGTGAAACAGCGACACGCCGAGCTCGGTCTCCAGCGCCGACACCTGGCGCGACACCGCCGACTGCGACAGGCCGAGCCGCTCGCCGGCGTGCGTGAAGCTGCCGGCTTCGGCGGCGGCGTGGAACACCTTGAGCTTGTCCCAGTCCATGGAACTGCGCGGGCTTGGAATGCTCATTCCGCCGCCACTCGTTCGTGCTCGTGCGCGGCCAGAAACTTCTCCGCCTCCAGCGCCGCCATGCAGCCCTGTCCGGCTGCCGTCACCGCCTGGCGATAGATGTCGTCGGTCACGTCGCCGGCGGCGAACACGCCCGGCACCGAGGTGGCGGTGGAATGGCCGGCGGTGACGATATAGCCCGAGGGCTTCATCTCGACCTGGCCGACGAACAGTTCGGATGCCGGCTGATGGCCGATGGCGATGAACACGCCGTCGACCGCGCGTTCGGTCACCGCGCCGGTTTTCACGTTCTTGAGTTTTACGCCGTGCACCTTGAGCGGATCATTGCCACCCGTGATGTCTTCCAGCACGCTGTCCCAGACCACCTCGACCTTCGGATTCTTGAACAAGCGGTCCTGCAGGATCTTCTCGGCACGGAAATGATCGCGCCGGTGCACGACTGTGACCTTGGAGGCGAAATTGGTGAGGAACAGCGCTTCCTCGACGGCGGTATTGCCGCCGCCGACGACGATGACTTCCTTGTTGCGGTAGAAGAAGCCGTCGCAGGTGGCACAAGCCGACACGCCATAGCCTTTGAATTTCTGTTCCGACGGCAGGTCGAGCCAGCGCGCCTGGGCGCCGGTCGCGATGACAAGGCTGTCGGCGAGATAGACGTCGCCCGAATCGCAGGTCAGCCGAAAGGGCCGTTCGCCGAGTTCGGCCTTGGCGACCAGGTCGGTGACGATCCTGGCGCCGACGTGCTCGGCCTGCGCCTGCATCTGCTCCATCAGCCAGGGGCCCTGGATGGCCTCGGCGAAGCCGGGATAGTTCTCGACCTCGGTGGTGATGGTGAGCTGGCCGCCGGGCTGCATGCCCTGGATCAGGATCGGCTCCAGCATGGCGCGCGCGGCATAAACCGCGGCGGTATAGCCGGCCGGCCCGGATCCGACGATCACGACCTTGGCGTGGGTGGTATTCGGCATTCGATTCTAGCGCCCCCGGCGTCGGCCCGGACGTACTTTGCGCCCGCGGGGCCGGCCCTCGAGCCGGCTCATCTCGCCGGGCTCTGCCGGCACGTCGCCGGACTTGCCGGCTGTTTTCGCGGCACAACATAAGTCTTCCGCGGAGCCATGCAAGATACGCAACCCACACTCGTCCACAAGGGAGGCGGAAGTCTGCCTGCCGCGCAATAATCTTTCGCGAAACATTATTTCGCGGTAAGAGAGGGCGCCGGCCAAACAGAGGAAAGCGCCCGTGCCCGCCAGTCTCGACGACATCGACCGCCATATCCTGAAGGAGCTGCAGGACGACGGCCGCATCACCAATGTGGAATTGGCCCGCCGGGTCGGCATCTCGGCGCCGCCCTGCCTGCGCCGGGTGCGCGCGCTGGAGGAGGCGGGCTTCATCAAGAGCTACCGCGCCCTGCTCGACGAAAAGAAGCTCGGCTACGAGGTGGCGGTGTTCGCCATGGTGCACCTGTCGAGCCAGGCCGAGGCCGACTTGCAAGCCTTCGAGGACTTCGTGCGCGGCCAGCCGCTGGTGCGGGAGTGCTGGATGCTCTCCGGCGAGATCGACTTCGTGCTGAAGTGCGTGGCGCCGGACCTCAAGACCTTCCAGGCCTTCGTCGAGCAGCTCACCGCCGTCCCCCAGGTGCGCAACGTAAAAACGTCGCTGGTGCTGCGCCAGTCGAAAGACGCGGCCATGGTGCCGATGGAAGGGATTAGCGGCTAGAGAACTTCCGGGCGAAGTGGAAACCGGTTCGCCGTCCGGAAACGCGACAAGACAAAAACTTGGACGCGTTTACTGTTTCCGTGAAGCTGTGAACGAGTCTCGGGCCACCCGCGTTTAGCCGCAAACCAGCGCTGCCGCCCAAGACGCCGCGGTGTCCATAATCCTGATTGCCGATCTTGCATTTCCAGATCTTCTCGTCAGCGCATGGCGGCCCCCGTTGGAGCCGCCATGCGCCGGGCTTGGACGTCCAGTGGCAAATGGCGCTGCGATGGGCAACGACGTGTGCACTATCGTGGCGCTTGCGTGACATTCTTTCAGCCGCCGCTGGACGGACGCCTGTCTCCGCCGTGCCGCTCGCGATCAGCAGACGGTGGCGTCGCAGGCCGCGATGCACAGCGTCTTGGCCAATCCCGACAATTGGTTGCAGGCGGCCAGGCAAAGCTGACACGTGATGCCTTGCGACGCGTTGACGCCAGGCTTCAGCATGGCGGCCGGGCTGACGCTCCGCATGACCGGAGGCGATTGATTGGGCATTTTCATCGTTCGTGCTCCTCGGTTGCGCCGGTGCGGGACAAACGGCGCGGATCAAAGGCCCCGCTCTGGGGCGCATCGCCTCCCGCGGGCGATGTTCACGCGCGGTTCCGGCCTAGGCGCGCTGCGACCATGCGCGCACTTCGCCGATGGTCACGGGCATGGCGTCGCTGACGTCCACCGTGAAGCGGTAGACCTTGTCGGCGACATTGGTGTTGCTCGGCTGGAAGAACTTGATCTCGATGTCGTAGCAGTCCGAATCCGGCCGGCAGACCGGACTCTTGCGCACGCCGACCGTGTCGAGTTCGAGGTCGCCCTGCGCCGCGCTTTCCATCACCTGGCTGGCCTGGAAGGCGTTGGTCGCGGCGTAGTTGAGCGCGCGCTGTTGTGCGGTCACTCCGAGATTGCGCAGATCGTAGTAGACACGGTTGAGGAAGTTGCTGAGCCCGGCGACGCGCCGGTCGTAATGCGCTCGGTCGGTGCCGGCTGCGGGGGTGGGCCCGACGATGCTTTCGATCAAAGCAGGTGTGGCCCAACCGAACATCCCACGTACGGTGGGGATGATGGCTGGCACCATCTGCCCCGACAGCAACCTGACAGCGCCGGATATCACGCCCGGAATGGACACGAGTTCGACGCCCTGGCTGAGCTGGCCTTGGAATGCTTGCTGTAGCCGCTCATACGCCGTCGCGGCATAAGAACCGCCCGGCACCACTGCGTAAATCGGCGTGGCATCCAGGTTGAGGGTCCAAATGAGCGACTCCGCTTCATATGGATTGGCGGCGATGTATTCAGCCATTTGCTCGGGGGCATACGGGTTGGCGCCGCTCGGCATGGCCTGCGCGAACGAGTCCCGTCGCGCCTCGGTGCCGAAGTCGTAGCCGATCGTACCGAGTGCGTAGACGAGTTGGCGCGCGCCGGCGCCGCCGCAGGTGCAATTGGCGCCACCACCGCAACCGCAATCCGACGGCGCAACACCGCGCGGCGGTGCCTGCGGCGCAATGTCGAGCGACGATGGTGCGCTCGCCTCTGAGGCAAGCACGGCATCGACCGGTTCCCTCGCAGGCGGAATGGCCGTCGCGCCGTCGGCCTCCGTGTGCGCGCCACGGTTCGGTTCCATGACCGGCATTTCGGGCAGGGGTTCCTTCAAAGCGGTCTCGCTGGGCGCGACCAGAGTTGCTTCACTCATGTCCAATCCTCCCTCGATGATGAGATTTAGCGCGCCTTCCGGGTTCATGCGCCCGGCCAGGCATCGTCGGTTGTCGATCGTCTGCGTGAGGTCGCAGGGCACAGCGCTTGCAATGAGCGCCGTTCGAACCGCATGCGGATCGGGTCTGCGGCCATGTTTGAGTTGAATGCTGAGCAAGAGCGCGGCGAAGCCTGCGACGTATGGGGCCGCAAAGCTTGTTCCGCTGCGCAACGCGACGTCGCCGCCAGGCGCCGCGCCCGGGATGTTCTCGCCCGGTGCTAGAATTCCCTGCTTCTGATAGGCGCTGCCCCAATTGCTGCTGCCGAGCGGCATGCCGTCCGTATCCATGGCGCCGACGGACAAGACGGTCTCCAGCGCGGCCGGAACGTGAATACAGTCGCAGCCGTCGTTGCCGGCCGCAGCGACGACGAGCACGTTCTGTTCGGCGCAGGCATGAATTGCTTTCTCGAGCAGCGGCTCGGGTGCTCCCGTGACGCTGAGTTGTCCGCCGCTGATGTTGATGATGTGGGCGCCGTGCTCGAGGGCCAGCAAGATTGCGCGTGCCAGATCGAGTTGCGAGCACATCACTAACGCGTTCCGCGGTCCGTTGCCGAAGACCGGCAGAATGATGCCGCGGCAATCGGGGGCGACGCCTTCGATCAGGCTGCCGGGTTGGCCGAAGATGATGCTGGCGACGTGGGTACCGTGGCGCGATGCCGGCCCGTCAGTCGCATCGGCGCAAGCCAGCGTTTCAATCGCGGTCAACGAGGCGCCGGCAAGGCAGGGGTGTGATTGGTCGACCGGTCCGTCGAGGACCGCAATACAGATGCGGGGGTCACCGCGCGTCGTTAGGTGGACGCCAGCAAGAGTGTCCGCGATCGCGCCGCGTGGTGGCAGAAGCCTCTCGGGATGCATGGCCGCAGGCATGATACATCCGATAGATGTATAATATTTATATTACAACTTATGATATATGCCATAGAGAGCCTGTCAAGGGGCCGCCCGCTGGGAGCGACTCCGTTCCAGGCGCCCAGGCGTTGAAATGGGCGGCAGTAGCAAAAAGGGCCGCCTACTCGGCGGCCCTTGATCTGCATTGAGTAAACCAGTGACGAGGGCGACCTACCGCCACTCCACCTTCTTGACCTCATAAGCCTTGGCGCCGCCGGGCGTATTGACCTCGACGGAAGCGCCCTTGGCCTTGCCGATCAGCGCGCGCGCCAGCGGCGAGGTGACGGAGATCTTGCCGGCCTTGGCGTCCGCTTCCGGCTCGCCGACGATCTGCCACATCTTCTTCTCTTCGGTGTCCTCGTCGATCAGCGTGACGGTGGCGCCGAATTTGACGGTGTCGCCGGAGAGCTTCGAGACGTCGATCACGTCGGCGCGCGCGAGCTTGTCCTCGAGCTCGGCGATGCGGCCCTCGTTGATCGACTGCTGCTCCTTGGCGGCGTGGTATTCGGCATTCTCCGACAGGTCGCCGTGCGAACGCGCCTCAGTGATCTGCTGGATGATGCGGGGCCGCTCGACCTGCTGGCAGTGCTTCAGCTCCTTTTCCAGCACCGCGTGACCCGCGGCCGTCATCGGTATCTTTTCCATTTTTTCTTCTCCTCTTGGCGGGCGCTGGAAACAACCCGAATGCGCGTCCCGCGCCGCCAAGCCCTTCACCCCAGAAAATTCGTCCCATTCGACTCGTAATACGACTCCGGTCACGGATTTCCGCGCACCGGAGCCTTGAAACCGAACCGGCAATTCCCCGTTGCGGCCCGACTGACCGAACGTCGCATCGGTGGGGATTCCCGGCTTAACGTGCCGCCGGCCGCTTCAGCGGAGGACCCGGCGGCTGCCTATGACGCCTTCAGGTCCGACCATTATAGCTTTGCAGGGCCCGCACTTGGAGGTCGCCCCCCAGGTAGGCCTTGATTCCCTGCGCCGCGGCGACGGCCCCCGAAAGAGTGGTGTAGTACGGCACTTTATGCAAGAGGGCCGCGTGACGTAAGGATCGGCTGTCGGCCAAGGCCGCCGTGCCCTCTGTGGTATTGAAAACGAGCTGAACCCGGCCGTTCTTGATGGCGTCCACGATGTGGGGCCGGCCTTCCAGCACCTTGTTGATCTTGGTGGCCTCGACATCGTGCTCGGCGAGGTAGCGCTGGGTACCGGAGGTGGCGATGACCGTGAATCCCAATCCCACCAGCAGCTTCACCGCCGGCAGGATACGGGCCTTGTCGGCGTCCCTGACCGAGACGAACACGGTGCCCGAGCGCGGCAGACTGACGCCGCCGCCGATCTGGCTCTTGGCGAAGGCGATCTCGAACGAGGCGTCGATGCCCATCACCTCGCCGGTCGACTTCATCTCGGGGCCGAGCAGGGTGTCGACACCGGGGAAGCGGGCGAACGGGAATACGGCCTCTTTCACCGCACGGTGCTTGACCTCAGCCCGCTTCAGCCCGAACGAGGCGAGCTTCTCGCCGGCCATGATGCGGGCGGCGATCTTGGCGACCGGCAGCCCGATCACCTTGGCGACGAACGGCACCGTGCGCGAAGCGCGCGGGTTGACCTCCAGCACGTAGATGTCGCCGTCCTTGATGGCGAACTGCACGTTCATGAGCCCGCCGACGTTGAGCGCGAGCGCCAATTCTCGGGTCTGCCGTTCGAGTTCGGCGATGGTCTTGGCGTCGAGCGAATGCGGCGGCAGCGCGCAGGCGCTATCGCCCGAATGGATGCCCGCTTCCTCGATGTGCTCCATGATGCCGGCGATGAAGGTGTCCTTGCCGTCGGCGAGGCAATCGACGTCCACCTCGGTGGCGTCGCTGAGATAACGGTCGATCAACAGTGGGCTCTTGGCCGAAACGATGAGCTCGCTCGGGCGGTCGAGATCGCCGGCGAGCCGCGCCACGTAGCGGTCGAGCTGCGCACTGTCGCGCACGATCTCCATGGCGCGCCCGCCCAGCACGAAGGACGGCCGGATCACCACCGGATAGCCGATGTTCTCGGCGATGGCGCGCGCCGCGCCCGGCGAGGTGGCGATGCCGTTCTGCGGTTGGCGCAGCTTGAGCTTGTCGAGCAGGTGCTTGAAGTGGTCGCGGTCCTCGGCAAGGTCGATGGCATCGGGCGACGTGCCGAGGATCGGCACGTTGGCCGCTTCCAGCGGTCGCGCCAGCTTCAGCGGCGTCTGGCCGCCGAACTGCACGATGACGCCGTGCAGCGTGCCCTTCGAGCGCTCGATGTCGATGATCTCGAGCACGTCCTCCGGCGTCAGCGGCTCGAAATAGAGCCGGTCGGAGGTGTCGTAATCGGTCGACACTGTCTCCGGATTGCAGTTGACCATGATGGTCTCGTAGCCGGCATCCTTGAGCGCGAAGGCGGCGTGACAGCAGCAATAGTCGAACTCGATGCCCTGGCCGATACGGTTGGGACCGCCGCCGAGGATGATCACCTTCTTCTTGTCGGACGGCGCCGCTTCGTTCACCGCCGCGCCGGCAAACGGCGCCTCGTAGGTCGAATACATGTAGGCGGTGGGCGAAGCGAATTCGGCCGCGCAAGTGTCGATGCGCTTGAACACCGGCCGCACGTCCAACGCGCGCCGCTTCTGGGTAACCGTCTCGGCAGGGCTCGCAGTGAGTTTGCCGAGGCGGGTGTCGGAAAAGCCCATGGCCTTGAGCCGGCGGAACGGGCCGGCTGTCGTCGGCAGTCCCTTGGCCTTGATCTGGGCTTCGGTCTCGACGATGCCGCGCAGTTCGGCCAGGAACCAGGGATCGATACGGCAGGAATTGTGGATCAGCTCGTCGCCGGCGCCGAGGCGCATGGCCTGCGCCACCTTCAGCAGCCGGTCCGGCGTCGGCGTGCCGAGCGCGGCGCGGATGGCGTTCTTGTTGTCGATATCCTCGACGCCCTTGTCGGGATCGAAGCCTTCGATGGCGATTTCGTCGAGGCCGGTGAGGCCGGTCTCCAGCGAGCGCAGCGCCTTCTGCAACGACTCCTGGAAGGTGCGGCCGATGGCCATGGCCTCGCCCACGGATTTCATCGAGGTGGTGAGCGTCGGCTCGGAGCCGGGGAATTTCTCGAAGGCGAAGCGCGGGATCTTGGTGACCACGTAGTCGATGGTCGGCTCGAACGAGGCGGGCGTGGCGCCGCCCGTGATGTCGTTGGCGATTTCGTCGAGGGTATAGCCGACCGCCAGCTTGGCGGCGACCTTGGCGATGGGGAAGCCGGTCGCCTTCGACGCCAGCGCCGAGGAGCGCGAGACGCGCGGGTTCATCTCGATGATGACCAGCCGCCCGTCCGCCGGGTTGATCGCGAACTGCACGTTGGAGCCGCCGGTCTCGACGCCGATCTCGCGCAGCACCGCCAGCGAGGCGTCGCGCATGATCTGGTATTCCTTGTCGGTGAGCGTCAGCGCCGGCGCCACCGTCATCGAGTCGCCGGTATGCACGCCCATCGGATCGATGTTCTCGATCGAGCAGATGATGATGCAGTTGTCGTTCTTGTCGCGCACCACCTCCATCTCGAATTCTTTCCAGCCCAGCACCGATTCTTCGACCAGCACTTCGCTGGTGGGAGAAGCGTCGATGCCGCGCTCGACGATGTCGATGAACTCGGCCTTGTTGTAGGCGATGCCGCCACCGGTGCCGCCGAGCGTGAACGACGGGCGGATGATCGCCGGCAGCCCGATGTCGTCGAGCGCTTCCAACGCCTGCGGCAGCGTCTTGACCTGGTGCGAGCGCGGCGACGGCAGGCCGATCTTGGTCATGGCCTCGCGGAACAGCTCTCGGTCTTCCGCCTTGTCGATGGCTTCGGCGGTGGCGCCGATCATCTCCACGCCGTACTTCTCCAGCGTGCCCATCTTGCGCAATGACAGCGCGCAGTTGAGCGCGGTCTGCCCCCCCATGGTGGGCAAGAGCGCGTCGGGACGTTCCTTCTCGATGATCTTGGCCACGATCTCGGGCGTCACCGGCTCGATGTAGGTGGCGTCGGCGAGATCGGGATCGGTCATGATGGTCGCCGGATTGGAGTTCACCAGGATGACCCGGTAGCCCTCCTCCTTCAGCGCCTTGCAGGCTTGCGTCCCGGAATAGTCGAATTCGCACGCCTGGCCGATGACGATCGGCCCGGCGCCGATGATCATGATCGATTTGATGTCGGTGCGTTTGGGCATCGGTTCCCGGAAAATCGGCACAAAAAAAGGGCGCGCCATCGCGCGCTCCCCCGGACCGCGCTGAGGGGCGACCCCCGCGCGCGAGGGGGTCTTAGACCAATTCGACGGGTAGGGAAGGGCAGCCGGCCGCGATCCACCAGGGGCACATTTAACGGCCGATGGCGCGATTTCCACCCTCCCGGGAAGGGGGCAAGGGCAGGGGGAATATGGTTGGAGGCCCGGCCTGGAATCGAACCAGGCTGTGAAGACCATGCGCGGCTTCTGCGTTGCCACTCCGCCACCGGGCCGGGACCAGTCCTAGGCCTGTGGGCCTTGATGGAAAGTGTACAGGTGCGTGCGTGCCGGCGCAGACGTCCACGCGGTTAACACCGGGTTACCGGCGCTACGGCTTCGGGTTCCACAGCTTCAGCAGAGGCCCGTCGGCGCCGAACAGCGGATCGCCGTCCGGCAGCGGCACGTTGGCGATCGCCTCCAGCAGCCGGTCGTCCTCGGCCTGCCGGCTGCGCAACAGGTCATAGCGGCCGCTCGCCGGATAGCCGCCGATCACGCTGAGATCGCTGCTGGCGGAAAGCCGCTGATGGCCGGTGCCCGCCGGCAGCACCACCACGTCGCCGGCCTCGATCTCGACCTCCTCCCCGTGCGCGCCGCCCAGGCACACGCGCGCTGTGCCGCGGGCAATGCCGAGCACCTCGTGGGTGGCGGAGTGGAAATGCGTATGGGGGAAGATGCCGTCACGCCAAAGCCCGTGGCCCCAGCCGTTCGCCATGAAGATCTGTTCGATCGCGCTTTCGGGGTCGCGCGCCGCGGCCACGTCGACGGCGCCGCGATAGAGCAGCACTGGTAGCCTCGGGTTGTTGGGCACGCTGCTGTCGCCGGCGAACGCGAAGGTGAGCGGCTCGGTCGCCATCGCAATTCTCCGACCGTCGAATGGACAATAATGCGTCGTCCCCCCCTTCGAAATCGCAACGGGAGCGAACTTAACTTAATGCTATTCTTGCGATAGCTGAATTTCCTTGAGGTATCTCAAAAATTGCGCAAGTGCGGCGACGCGCCGTCAGCGCCGGGCCTCCCGCATCATGTCGACGAAGCGGGTGAAAAGGTAATGGCTGTCGCGCGGGCCCGGTGAGGCTTCCGGGTGGTACTGCACCGAGAACACCGGCTTGTCCTTGAGCGCGATGCCGCAATTGGAACCGTCGAACAGCGAGACGTGCGTCTCCACGGCGTTGGCCGGCAGCGATTTGCCGTCGAGCGCGAAGCCGTGATTCATCGAGGTGATCTCGACCTTGCCGGTGGTGAGGTCCTTCACCGGGTGATTGGCGCCGTGATGGCCCTGGTGCATCTTTTGCGTCTTGCCGCCGACGGCGATCCCCAGCATCTGGTGGCCAAGACAAATCCCGAAGGTGGGCGTGCCTGAATCGACGATCGTCTTGATCGTCGGCACGGCGTATTCACCGGTCGCCGCCGGATCGCCCGGGCCGTTCGACAGGAAAATGCCGTCGGGCTTCAGCGCCAGGATGTCCTCGGCCGAGGTCGTGGCCGGCACCACCGTCACCTTGCATCCCGAACCGGCGAGCAGGCGCAGGATGTTGCGTTTGATGCCGTAGTCGATGGCGACGACGTTGAATTCCGGCTTATCCTGCCGGCCGAAACCTTCGTTCCACACCCAGGGTGTCTCGTCCCAGCTGAAGCGCTGGGCGCTGGTGACCATGGGCACCAGGTCCATGCCGACCAGACCCGGCCAGGCCTTGGCCTCTTTCTTCAGCGCGGCGAGGTCGAACTGTGCCGTCGGGCGCGTGCGCGATCACGGCGTTGGGCATGCCCTTCTCGCGGATCAGCGCGGTCAGCGCGCGCGTGTCGATGCCGGCCAGCCCCACGATGCCGCGCGCCCGCAGCCATTCGTCCAGATTGCGCTGGGCACGGTAGTTCGAGGGGGCGGTGATGGCGGAATGCAGGATCACCCCGCGGGCGCCGGTCGAAGCCGCCATGTTGACGGTCTCGATGTCCTCGTCGTTGGTGCCGACGTTGCCGATGTGGGGAAAGGTGAAGGTGATGATCTGCCCGGCGTAGGAGGGGTCGGTGAGGATCTCCTCATAGCCGGTCATGGCGGTGTTGAAGCAGACCTCGCCCACCGCCTGGCCGGTGGCGCCGAGGCCGAAGCCCTCCAAAACCGTGCCATCGGCCAGCACTAAAACGGCCGTGGGGGCGGGCTCGTCCCAAGGGCCGGTCAAAATCGCTTGCGTCTGGGTCATGGGCCCTTAGTTGCGTATTATAAGGGCCGAAGCAAGGGGCCGCCGGGTGCCGCCAACAGCAACCGGCGGCGGGCAGCGGGAGAGGATTCATGACGGGTTCGAGGCGCGAAAACTATCGTGAGGACGTGGCCGGCCGCGCCAATGTCGAGGACACCCCCGACCTCATCGCCTATTACGACGAGCTCGAGCGTTTCGACACCGCCGCGCTGTGGACGGTCGCCAACAAGATCGAGCCCTGGCAACCGAAATCGGATTCGCAGGCCGTGCTGTGGCGCTACGCCGACCTGCGCGCGCACGTGCTGCGCTCGCTCGAACTGGTCGCGCCGGAAAAGGCCGGCCGTCGAGTCATCTATCTGAACAATCCCGGCCGCCGCGACGTCGCCGCCTGCTGCGGCTGGCTCTATTCCGGCCTGCAGGTGATGAAGCCGGGGGAGGTCGCCTCCGCCCACCAGCACTCGGCGTCCGCCTTGCGCTTCATCATGGAGGGGAGCGGGGCCTACACGATCGTCGACGGCCACAAGATGACGCTGGGCGAGAATGACTTCGTGCTGACGCCGAACGGCAGCTGGCACGAGCACGGCGTCGCTGAGGGCGGCACGCCGTGCATCTGGCAGGACGGCCTCGACATCCCGCTGGTCAACGCGCTGGAGGCCAATTTCTACGCCGTCCATCCCAATCTTGCGCAGCCGGTGACGTATCCGGTCGACGACGCGACCGGAAGCTGGGGCGCTCCCGGGCTGGTGCCGGCGGGCGCGGACTGGGACAAACCCTATTCGCCGCTTCTGAAATACGAGTGGGGCGCGACCTACGAGGCGCTCACCCGCTTCGCCAAGGTTACCGACGGCTCGCCCTACGACGGCGTGCTGATGGAATACGTCAATCCGCAGACCGGCGGCCCGGTGATGCAGACGATCGGCGCCTCGATGCAGATGCTGCGTCCCGGCGAGAGGACCAAGGCGCATCGTCACACGGGCTCGTTCATCTACCAGGCGGCCAAGGGCGAGGGCTATACGATCGTCGGCGGCAAGCGCTTCGACTGGAAGCGGCACGACATCTTCTGCGTGCCGTCCTGGACGTTCCACGAGCACGGCAACGTCTCCGACAGCGAGGATGCCTGCCTGTTTTGTTTCAACGACCTGCCGGTCATGCGTGCGCTGGGCCTTTACCGCGAGGAAGCCTTCGGCGAAAACGCCGGGCACCAGCCGGTGAACTGAATTCGGAAAGGACGCTCATGCTGCGCGACGACATCAACAACGCCCTGAAAGAGGCGATGAAGGCCAGGAACGAGCGCGCGGTGTCGACCCTGCGCATGGTCAATTCCACCCTGAAGAACGCCGATATCGAGGCGCGCGGGGCCGGCAAGCCCGCGCTCGGCGACGCCGAGGTGATCGCTGCGCTGCAAAAGATGGTCAAGCAGCGCCAGGAATTGGTCGAGCTTTACAACAAGGGCGGCCGCGAGGAATTGGCCAAGCAGGAGCAGGAGGAGATCGACATCATCTCCGCCTATCTGCCCAAGCAGATGTCGGAGGCCGAAATGACCGCGGCGATCGAGGCGGCCATCGCCGAAACCGGTGCCGCAGGCATGAAGGACATGGGCAAAGTCATCGGCATTTTGCGCGGCAAACACGCCGGGCAGATGGACATGGGCAAAGCAAGCGCCCTGGTGAAGGCCAAATTACAGTAAGTCGCGCCCCGATAGCCCCTAAATGCGCGGCGTTTCATGGACAAACGCGGCGCGCTTCGGCGATGCTTTCATTTCAATGCGGTATTTTAATAACCCAACCGGCATGGACTACTCGTGGGCGGCCGAGGGCTTTGCCGGGAAACCCAAACCATCGAGGTCCCCTGCCATGAACCATCGAATCCTGCGCGCAATTCCGCTTGCCCTGCTGGCGTTCAGCCTGCCGGCGCTGACGACCGCAGCGTCGGCCGATCCCGTTTCGATCAAAGTCAACCTCACCGATAAAGGCGGCAAAGACGCGCATCATCATGAGCACGCACAAGATGAAGGCGGGTACGGTTGACTTCGCCATCATCAATTCGTCGAAGGTTTCACTGCACGAATTCCTGATCACGCCCTGGAAGCGCAAGATCACGGCGCTGCCCTACAGCAAGAAGGAAGATGGGGTGATCGAGGAAAAGCTTCCTCATCTCGCCGGCGTCGAAGACATGAAGCCCGGCGCCCACGCGATCCTGCGGCTGCCGCTGAAGGCCGGCCGCTACGTGGTGTTCTGCGACCAGCCCGGCCACTACAAAGCCGGCATGGTGGCGCGCTTCACCGTGACGAGTTCACCGACGGTGCACGCGCGACAGACGCGTCACGCCGCCGCCGCGGTCCGTCGATCAGGTTTGCGGCGGTGGCGGTGTTCGCTTGATCGTGGTCGCGCCATTTGGCGCGCAATCGGGCGGGCCGTTCGGGATATCGAGCGTCGAGGAAATCCGCCGCCAGCACCCGGTCGGTGCGGAAGTGGCGGAAGTCGTTGCGCAACTCGCACCAGGCGATCAGCAATCTCACCGTATCGAGATAGCCGACCGCGATCGGCCAGATCGTGCGCTCGCTCTCGCGGCCGGCTTCGTCCCGGTAGTGCAACGCGATCTTGCGCCCGGCGTGAATCTGCATGCGCACCTGCGCCATGTCGATGGTGTCCGGCTCCTTCTGGAAGGTCGGCGGTACGCGCCCGCGGCCGGATTCGAGCGCATGGGGCCTGAGCTTCTCAGGGACGGCGGCGGCGATCTTCGCGATCAGGTCGAGCGCCGCGCGGGCGAGCGCCGGTTCGCCGCGGCTCGACACCCATTGCGCGCCCAGCACCGCCGCTTCGATCTCGTCGGCGGTCAGCATCAGTGGCGGCAGGTCGAAGCCGTTCTCCAGCACGTAGCCGATACCCGCCTCGCCGCGGATCGGCACGCGCTGGCCCATCAGGTCGGCGATGTCGCGGTAGACCGAGCGTTTCGAGACCTCCAGTTCGGCCGCGATGGCGTCAGCCGTCACCGGCCGGTGAGACCGCCGCAGGATCTGGATGATCTGGAAAAGCCGGTCCGCGCGCCGCATGCAGAAGTAGCCTAGCCGCCTGCTGCTGACACCATGTTGGCAGCAGCATGGCAGTAGGGAGGGGCTCCAACAAGGAGCTTTGTCATGACCCCATCACCGACGATCACGTTGTTTGTCTTCGGCCCTGCCTTTGGCCTGCCCGAGGCCAGCCCGTTCTGCACCAAGACGGAAGTTCAGCTGAAGATGGCTGGCCTCTCCTACCGCAAGGAGGGGGCCACGCCCGAGGATTCACCCAAGGGCCAGCTTCCCTATATCGACGATAGCGGCGAGCGCATCGCCGATTCGCACTTCATCCGCGCCCATATCGAGCGCAAGTACGGCGTCGACCTCGATGGCGGTCTCGATGCGGGCGAGCGCGCGCGGGCCTGGGCGATCGAGCGAATGCTGGAAAACCATTTCAACTCGGCGTCGGGTTACGCGCGCTGGATCATCCCGGCCAATTTCGACATCGGGCCGGCGCACTTTTTCGATGACGTCCCGGAGCCGATCCGCGCCAAGGTGCGAGAAGAAGTGCGCGGCCGGGTCGCCACGCGGCTGTTCGAGGTCGGCATCGCGCGTCATACGCCGGACGAGATCGTCGAGCTCGGCGACCGCTCGCTGATGGCGCTGTCGGCGCTGCTCGGCGACAAGCCCTACCTGATGGGCGAACGCCCGAGCGGCGTCGACGCGACGATGTTCGGGGCGCTGGCCGGCATTCTGACGCCGTTTTTCGAGTCAGCCCTGCGGCGCCGGGCCGAGAGCTACCCGAACCTCGTCGCGTATACCGACCGCCTGATGCGGCAGTACTATCCCGAGCACGCGTGGCAGGCCGCCTTGGCGGCGGCGTGAGCATTCTTGCGGTCATTCCGGGTTCGCGCCAAAGGCGCGAACCCGGAATCCAGCGGTTGGCACTGACAGCGAAAGTTACGCCCGCTCTTTCTTTTTCTTCTGCTCCATGTAGGAGCGCAGCACCGCGTTCATGCGCCGCTGATAGCCGGCGCCTTCGGCCTTGAAGTAGTCGAGCACGTCCTCGTCGACGCGGATGGAGATCGGCTTCTTCTTCGGCGGGATGACGAGGACGGCATCGCCCCAGTTCCAGTCCTCGCTAAAGTCGGGATCGTTGGCGATCTGGGCTTCGATCTCTTCGTCGGTTGTATTCACGCAGCCGCTTCAGGTCGGTCATGCTCTTGCGGCGCTCGAGATGGCCGTCAGGATGCTCGATGATATGCGTTCCGTCAGCCAGGTTAGCGACCAGCGTGACGATGTGTTCTTTTTCTTGCTTCTTCTTAGCCGTCATATCGCTCTCGTTCGTTTCGTCGTGCGGCACGCGCCGAGATGATCCGGATCTTTTCTCCGCGCCGTGTGAAGATCACCGCAATTAGACGGCTACGAAACATGCCGATCGACAGGTATCGCTCTTCACCTGAGTCGGTTGTCGATCGATAAGTGCGCTGGTTCGGGTCGTCGAAAACCTCGGTCGCATCGGCGAAGTCGATCCCATGCTTTTCGATATTCGAACGGGCGTTTGTTGTCGTCCCATTCGAATGCCGAAAACGGATCGCTCACGGTCGATCACCCATCCTGTGAGCCATAATCTGCTTTGGATTGTATATACAATCGTATTTTGAATCCGTCAAGGGCGGCGCGGCTTGTCCCCTTCTGTGGAAAACACGGAAAAGGCTCGGATTCCCGCCCCTGCAGGTAGTCTTGGCGCCCCGCCCCGGAAAACCTGCTTTCGTCGGCTTATGATAGGGGGACCGATTCGCCCCGAACCGACGAACCGAAACCCGCGCCTGAAAGGCCGAACCATCGCCCATGCGCTTCTCGCCCCAGTTCCTCGAAGAGCTGAAAGCCCGGCTTCCGGTTTCGGAAGTCGTGGGCCGGCGCGTCAAGCTCACCCGCTCGGGCCGGGAGATGAAGGGCCTGTCGCCGTTCAACAAGGAGAAGACGCCGTCGTTCTTCGTCAACGACCACAAGCAGGCCTGGTTCGATTTCTCCTCCGGCAAGAACGGCAGCATCTTCGACTTCGTGATGCAGACCGAAGGATTGTCGTTCCCGGAAGCTGTCGAGCAACTGGCGAACCTCGCCGGCATGCAATTGCCGAAGGTGTCGCGCGAAGACGAGGCGCGCGCGGCGCATCGCAAGACCCTGCACGAGGTCATGGAACTCGCCGCCACGTTCTTCGAGGCGACGCTCGCCGCGCGCACCGGCGCCAAGGCGCGCGGCTATCTCGCCGACCGCGGGCTCGATCCCGCGATCCAGCACAAGTTCCGCCTCGGCTATGCGCCGTCCGAGCGCTTCGCGCTGAAGGAACATCTCGGCAATCAAGGCGTGCCGGTCGAGGACATGGTGGAAGCCGGCCTGCTTATTGCCGGTGACGACATCCCGGTGCCGTACGACCGTTTCCGCGACCGGGTCATGTTCCCGATCACCGATATTCGCGGGCGCATCATCGCCTTCGGCGGCCGCGCGCTGGAGAAGGACGTTCCGGCCAAGTATCTGAACTCGCCGGAGACGCCGCTCTTCCATAAGGGCGCCACTCTCTACAACCTCGCCAGCGCCCGCCAGGCCGCATACGCAGGCAAGTCCACGCAGTCTGCGCAAGAAAATGCCGGCGCGCCGGTGATCGTGGTCGAAGGCTATGTCGATGTCATCGCCATGGTGCGCGCGGGCTTTGACGCCGCTGTCGCGCCGCTCGGCACCGCTCTGACCGAAGACCAGCTCACGCTGCTCTGGAAGATGACCGACGAGCCGGTGCTCTGCTTCGACGGCGACGGCGCAGGGCTTCGCGCCGCCTTTCGCGCGGTCGATATCGCCCTGCCGCGGCTTGCGCCCGGCAAGAGCCTCAAGTTCGCGCTCCTTCCCCAAGGACAAGACCCCGACGATCTGGTGCGCTCGTCCGGGCCAGAAGCGGTGCGCGAGGTGATCGGCGCCGCGCGCCCGCTCGCCGCCATGCTGTGGGCGCGCGAGACCGAAGGCCATTCATTTGACACGCCCGAGCGGCGTGCCGCGCTGGAGGCGCGCATCAACGCGGTGACGGCGGGCATCGCCGACGAATCCGTGCGCAAGTATTACCGCCAGGAGTTCAGCGGCCGGCTTTCCCAGTTCTTCGCGCCGGCGCAGGGCGCCGGCAATGGGCGCGGCGGCCCCGGCCGCCGGCCGAACTGGGGCGGGCAGGGTGGACGCCAAGATCGTCAAGACTGGCGCTCGTCCCGCAACGGCGATTGGCGCGGCCGCCCCGGCCAGCGCCAGCCGGCCAACGGCCGGCCCAGCGGGCCCTATGTGGTCATGAGCCAGCAGCTTGCCGGAAGCCCCGTTCACCGCGGCCACCGCAGCGTGCTATCGCTGCGCGAGGCGCTGATCCTGCAGGCCGCGCTCAACCACCCCTGGCTGCTGCACGACCACATGGAGGAACTTAGCCAGCTCGAGTTCCGCCATCCGGAGGCCGAGCGGCTGAAGGGGGCGCTGATCGACATCGCCGCCCACGCCGCGGCCGAGGACGCCGAAACCCTGCGCGCGGAGCTCGAGGGGCGCGGCCTGGGGCCCCTGGTCGCGCGGGTGACGGCCGCCATCACCACGGTTTCCGTCTGGGGCACCTCCCCGGAGGCCGCCCCCGATGACGTACTGGTCACCTGGGCCCAGTTGATCGCCTTGCATCGGCAGTGGCATTCACTAATTAAGGAGCTCAGGGACGCCGAATTGGCCCTTGGGCGGGACAGTAGCGAGAGCAATTATCTGCGGTTGCGCGACGTCAAAGAGCGCCTGGCCACGATGG
>CAWGGL010000018.1:0-26644 GCA_963822085.1 uncultured Pseudomonadota bacterium | reverse complement strand
CCGGATGTTCATCCGGCCTCCAGTTGAAGGCTTGGAGAGAGCCTCTTCGCTCGCCCCTCCGTTCTCGGATCGCCGCGGGGTTACCCCGCGGCGATTATCTCATGTCTCAGGCGTTTACTTCGACGCCACCGTGATGCCGAGGTTCTTCTTCCAATAGGCCTTGATGGCCGTGACCGTGCTCGGCGGCAGCGGGCCGAAGGCGATCTCGCGGGCCATTTTCTGACCCTTTTCGAAGCCCCAGGTGAAGAACTTGGTCACGTTCTCGTTCGTCGCCTTAGGCGCGGACTTGCTCAGGATTTGCCAGGTGCAGCCGGAGATCGGCCAGGTGTCGTTGCCGGGCTGGTCGGTCAGGATGACGTAGAAGTCCTTCGCCTTGGTGAAGTCGATATGCGAGGCGGCGGCCTGGAAGCCCTTCAGGCTGGGGCTCACCGTCTTGCCGGCCTTGTTGATCATGCGGGCATAGGCGAGCTTGTTTTGCAGAATGTAGGCGTATTCCACGTAGCCGATCGCACCCTTGACCTTCTGCACGTAGGCCGAAACGCCTTCGTTGCCCTTGCCGCCGATGCCGGTCGGCCAATCAATCGAGGTATTGGCGCCGAGCGTCTTCTTCCATTCGGGGCTGACCTTCGAGAGATAGTTGGCGAAGGTGAAGGTGGTGCCCGAACCGTCCGAACGATGCACCACGGTGATCGCCATGTCGGGCAGCTTCAGGCCGGGGTTGAGCTTCTTGATGGCCGGATCGTTCCACTTTTTGATCTTGGCCATATAGATATCCGCCACGACCGGGCCCGACAGGACGATCTTGCCGGCCTTGATACCAGGCAGGTTATAGATCATGTCCTCGCCGGCAATGGCGGTGGGGAACTGGATCAGCCCGTGCTTTGCGAGCGTCGCGGGCGTGAGCGGCATGTCGCTGGCGCCGAACGCCACAACACCGCTTTCGATCTGCTTGATGCCGCCACCCGAACCGATGGCCGCATAGTTTACCTTGTTGCCCGTCTTCTTTTCGTAAGTGGCCGCCCATTTCGCAACCAGCGGATAGACCCAGGTGCTGCCGGCCCCGGTGATGGTGACGGCTTGTGCGCTTGTGGCACCAAACGAAAGCGCTGCGGCGGCTACGGCCGCAACCAAATGAGATCGCATGCAGACTCTCCCTGCGGATGCGGGTCTTTCAGGTATCGCCCCTCACCCAAGACCCGCGCCGTGGGACCTAGGCTTGCTCTATTACAGTGAGATGACAGCGACCGCGCCGCACATTACAAAGCGGAAAGGGAGCGTGCGCGGGCCTCCGCGTGGCCCGCTTCCCTCCCGATTTGTGACGTGATATCAGCGCGTTGGTCGAAGCGAAACGCGTGTTCGCGGCGCTCCCAAGGGCGCACCGTCAGTGTTATGAGTCACGCGTCCACAGCACGGGAAGGCCACGGAGAGTCATCATCATGTCACATCCGAAAGGCGGCCCCGTGGCACCGGCGCTGCTCCTCGCGCTCATCCTGCCGCTGGCGGGTTGCACGACGACGAGCGATCCGGCTGCCGCCGTAGTCACCGCGCCCGGGCAGTACGAGCTTTACGATTGTCCGGCGATCAAGGTGGCGGCGAAGGGGGTCGCGACGCGTCAGCGCGAGCTGGCAGGGCTGATGGCGCGTGCCGGCCGGGGACCCGCTGGCGGGTTGGTCAACGCGACGACCTACGAGCCGGAATACGCCACCGAGCGCGGCAAGATGAACCAGCTTCGCCGCGTGGCAGCCGAGAAACATTGCAACTTCGTGCCGGGGCCGGGGATGGCAGCGCCGCCGGCGACGCGCGTTCAACTGCCGCCGCCACCGGGGAAGCGCACCCGGTAAGCGCTGTTTTTTTTCGCGTTTGCGGACGGCGAACCGGTTCTTAAGCGACGCCTGGAAACGTTCTAAAGCCGCACGCGGCGTAGCCGCAGCGCGTTGCCGACCACACTCACCGACGACATCGCCATCGCCGCCGCCGCGATAATCGGCGACAACAGAACGCCGAATACCGGATAAAGAATGCCAGCCGCGATCGGTACACCGGCGGAGTTGTACACGAAGGCGAGAAACAGGTTCTGCCGGATGTTGCTCATGACCGCAGCCGACAGTGCGCGGGCCTTGACGATGCCCATGAGGTCGCCCCTGAGCAGCGTAATGCCGGCGCTTTCGATGGCGACGTCGGAGCCTGAGCCCATGGCGATGCCGATCTCGGCGGCGGCGAGCGCGGGTGCATCGTTGACGCCGTCGCCGGCCATGGCGACCACGCGGCCTTCCTTGCGCAGCTTCTCGATCACGGCGCTTTTCTGATCGGGCAGCACCTCGGCCTCGATCTCCTTGATGCCGAGCCGGTTCGCTACAGCCTCGGCGGTGGTGCGGTTGTCGCCGGTCAGCATGACGACGCGGAGGCCGGCAGCGGCCAGTGCCTTCAATGCTTCCGGCGTCGTGGCCTTGACCGGATCGGCAATGGCGATGACGCCGGCGGGCTTGCCGTCGACGGCGAGCATGACGGCGGTGGCGCCTTCGCGGCGCAGCGTCTCGGCTACGTCGTCGAGCGGGGCGGGGTCGATGTCGAGTTCCTTGAGGAAGGCAGCAGTGCCGAGCGCCAGGCGTTTGTCCTCGACCGTGCCGACGACACCCTTGCCGGCGGGGGCGTCGAAGCCATCGACGGCACCGAGCTCAATGTTGCGTTCCTGCGCGGCGGCAACAATGGCCGCGGCGAGCGGATGTTCGCTGCCGCGCTCGACGCTGGCCGCCAGGCGCAGCACCTGCGCCTCGTCAAAGCCTGCGAGCGGCTTGACCGCCACGACCTTCGGCTTGCCTTCGGTAAGGGTGCCGGTCTTGTCGACGACGAGGGTGTCGATCTTTTCCATGCGCTCGAGCGCTTCGGCATTCTTGATCAGGACGCCTTCCTGCGCGCCGCGACCGACACCGACCATGATCGACATCGGCGTGGCGAGGCCGAGCGCGCAGGGGCAGGCGATGATCAGCACGCTGACGGCGGCGACGAGACCGAAGGCGAAGCGCGGCTCCGGCCCGAAGGTCGCCCAGGCGGCAAAGGCAATAAGCGCGGCCGCGATCACCGTCGGCACGAACCAGCCGGCAACCTGATCGGCCAGCCGCTGGATTGGCGCACGGCTGCGCTGGGCGGCTGCGACCATTTGCACGATCTGCGACAAGAGCGTGTCGCGGCCGACATGATCGGCGCGCATGACGAAAGAGCCGGAGGTGTTGAGGGTGCCGCCGATGACGCGGGCGTCCTTGTCCTTGCTCACCGGCATGGACTCGCCGGTGACCATGGATTCGTCGATCGACGAATGGCCTTCAAGCACGACGCCGTCGAGCGGCACCTTGTCGCCGGGCCGCACGCGCAATTTGTCGCCGACCGCGACCGCATCGAGCGCGACCTCTTCGTCGCTGCCGTCGTCCTTGATGCGGTGTGCGGTGGTGGGCGCCAGCTTGAGCAGCGCCTTGATGGCGCCGGAGGTCGCTTCGCGTGCGCGCAGTTCCAGCACCTGGCCGATCGCCACCAGCACGGTGATCATGCTGGCGGCCTCGAAATAGACCGCGACGCTGCCGCCGGGGCTACGGAAGGCGGGCGGGAAGATGCCGGGTGCGAAGGTGGCGACCAGGCTGTAGACGTAGGCCACGCCCGTGCCCATGCCGATGAGCGTGAACATGTTGAGGTTGCGCGTGACGAGCGATTGATAGCCGCGCACGAAGAACGGCCAGCCGGCCCACAACACCACCGGGGTCGCGAAAGCGAACTGGATATAGTTGGCGTTGGTCTGTGTGAGCCAATGGGCGGACGGCATGAAATGGCCGCCCCATTCGATGGCCATCACGGGGATCGACAGCGCCAGCCCGATCCAGAAGCGGCGCGTCATGTCGGCCAATTCGGGATTGGGACCGGTGTCGGCGGTCGGCATCTCCGGCTCGAGCGCCATGCCGCAGATCGGGCAGGTACCGGGGCCCTCCTGGCGGATCTCCGGATGCATCGGGCAAGTGTAGATGGCGCCTTCGATCACCGGCTCGGGTTCGCGTGGTTTGAGATACTTCTCCGGGTCGGCGCTGAACTTGGTTTTGCAGCCGTTGCAGCAGAAGTAATAGGTCTGGCCGGCATGCTCGGCTTGGTGTTTGGCGGTGGCCGGATCGACGGACATGCCGCAGACGGGGTCTTTGGCGCCGCTGGTGTCGTGTTCGGCGTGCTGCTTGGTCAGATACTTGTCAGGATCGGCCGTGAACTTGGTTTTGCAGCCGGCGGAGCAGAAGTAATAGGTCTCGCCAGCGTGTTCGGCCTTGTGCTTGGCGGTGGCGGTATCGACCGTCATGCCGCACACGGGATCGATGGCCGAGCCATCAGCCGGGGTGTGGTGATCGTGGTGACAGTGATGATGATCGGCGGTGGCGCTCATGGGGGCTCCGGCAACGACTTGTACTATATACCCGTAGGGGGTATATAACGGCCATGGAGCAAACCAGCAAGACGTCGACGCTGAAAAGGCTCGGCCGCATCGAGGGCCAGGTGCGCGGGCTCGCGCGCATGGTCGAGGACGACCGCTACTGCATTGATATCGTGACGCAAATCAGTGCGGTGCGGGCGGCGCTGCGACGCGTGGAGGAGGAAATCCTGCGCGAGCACGTGGCGCACTGCGTCGAGCACGCTATTCGCAGCGGCGACAAGGACGACCAGCGCCAGAAGGTCGCCGAGCTGATGGACGTGATGGGCCGCGCCGGGCGGTAGAACGCGCGTGTCCCAGGCCCCGCGCAGCACGTCGTGATGCGCGGCAGACCCGGGACCCCGGTTTTTTATTGAAGCGAAGCAGGGCGCCGGATCAGCGTCGCACCACGTCGCTATCGCTCCGTGTTGCGCGGTGTCCGGGGCACTTAGCTACTTCGTCGACATGCCCAGTATGCTGTAGAGCGGGCACATGCCGAAGATCGCGGTCAGGATCGGCACCACGCCGATCCAGCCGACCCAGGCCCAGCTTGTGCCCGGCGCGATATAGCCGAGCGCGAACGCGATCAGCGCGATGCCGACGATAATGCGCGCGATGCGATCGATCATTCCGACGTTGATTGACATGGCAATTCCTCCGACGATGAATTCGCCGGGACAATAGGCCGGTTCCATGCTGGAGCGTTGATCAAGATCAAGCTTGGGGAAACATGTCCCCCGGGCGTGGCGCTGGATGCAACGTTGTGCGTCAGACCCGGGCCCCCGGTTTCTTGCTGAAGTGAAGTGGGGCCCCCCGGATCCGCGGTGCACCATCCCTGCGTCGCGGAGCCTGTCCTCGCGGCGCGCGTAGCGCGAACGCGAGGATGCCGCGGCGCGCCCGGGGCACGAGGCCTGTATTACCCAAACCGCTCGCGCGCCAGCGCGGCGCCCTTGCCGAGCGCCACGAGCTTTGCTTCCGCCACTTCGCGCCGCATCGGCGCCATGCCGCAATTGGTGCCGGCGACGATGCGTTCCTTGGGCACGTATTTCATCACTTCGCTGATGACGCCGGCGATTTCCGCTGGCGTCTCGACCAGATCGGACGCCACGTCGATGACGCCGGCGAGCACGTCCTTGCCTTCGAGCAGCGACAGGATTTGCAGCGGCACGTGGCTGTGGATGCACTCGATCGACACTTGATCGATGTCGCTCTTGGCCAGCGCCGGAAAGATCTTCTCGTATTGCCGCCACTCCGCGCCAAGCGAGTTCTTCCAGTCGATATTGGCCTTGATGCCGTAGCCGTAGCAGATGTGCACGGCGGTGGTGCATTTGAGCCCGTCGATGGCGCGCGCGAGCGCTTCGATGCCCCAGTCTGTGACCTCGTCCATGAAGACGTTGAAGGCGGGCTCATCGAACTGGATGACGTCGAGGCCGTCGCGCTCCAGCGCGCGCGCTTCCGCGTTCAGCAGATCGGCGAAGGCCAGCGCCATCTTCACCTTGTCGCCGTAATGGCGGTCGGCGACAGTGTCGGAGATGGTCATGGGCCCCGGCATGGTGATCTTCAATTTGTGCTTGGTGTGGGCGCGGGCGTGGCGCGCCTCCGCCGCGTGCACGCGGCCCTTTAGTTTCAGCGGCCCGCTTACCTGCGGCACCATGGCCTTATAGCGGTCGGCGCGGATGCCCATCTCGACCTTGTTCTCGAAATCGATGCCGTCGACGAATTCGAGGAAGCCGTGCACGAAATGCTGGCGCGACATCTCGCCGTCGCAGACGATGTCGATGCCGGCGTCTTCCTGCAGCTTGATGGCGAGCACGGTGGCGTCGAGCTTGGCCTGCGCGAGTTCGGCGCCATCGAGCTTCCACTTGGGCCACAGCTTATCGGTCTCGGCGAGCCAGGACGGCTTCGGCATGCTGCCGGCGACGGTGGCTGGAAAAAGCATCAAGGTGTTCCCTCTGAAATCGTTGTTATCGTTGTTCTTGAATTGATAGCCAGCGCGAAGCGACGATCAGGCGTTGCGAAAGCGTTCCGGCGGCTTCCAACCATAGAGCCAATCCTGCCGCGCGAGGAGTCGGTCCCCGCCCAAAAGCCGCATGCCGAGATTGCGCACCAGCGCTTCCGGCCCACTCATCCCATAGATCTTGCCCTGCTTGCGCGAGGCATCGCGCACGCGCTGGGTGCGCGTGGTGCGGGCGGCTTCGTAATGGCGCAGCGCGTCGGCTGCGCCGCGATAGCGCACCAGGCAGTCGGCGATCACGGCGGCGTCTTCGATGGCCATGCCCGCGCCTTGCGCCAGGAACGGCAGCATCGGGTGGGCGGCATCCCCGATCAGCGTCACCGGCCCCGTGCCGCCGCGAAATGGCTGGCGCCGCTCAAACAGAGCCCATTTCAGCCAGCGCTCCGGCAGCCCCACCAGGTCGCGCGCCGTCTCGGACCAGGCGTAGCGCGCGTAGTGGCGCATGATTTCGTCGCGCTGGCCCGGCGCCGACCAGCCCGGCTTGTTCCATTCGTCGTGGACGATGCCGACGATGTTGATGACCGAGCCGCCCTTGACCGGGTAATGCACCAGATGGGCGTCGAGCCCGAGCCACAGATGCACCAACGGCTCGCGGAATTCCGGCGCCACCGCTTCGGCCGGCACCAGCGCGCGCCAGGCGGTGCGGTGGCTGAAGCGGGGTGGGTGCTGGTGGTGTAGGCATTCGCGCACCTGCGACCACACCCCGTCGGCGCCGATCAGCGCCATGCCGCGCTCGTTGCCGATCTCCTGGCCGTGCCGGGCCAGCACAGAGACGCCGTTGGCGTGGGCCGCGAAGTCTTCGACGCGCACGCCAAGTGAAACCTCGACGTCCTGCGCGTCGTTGGCGGCGGCGGCAAGCGCGGCCTGCAGGTCGCCGCGGTGCAGCGCCCAGTAGGGCGCGCCATAGCGTGCCTCGACCCGGCGGCCGAGCGGAATGCGCGCGACCTCGCGGCCCGAGCCCGCGCTCATGACGCGGATCGCCTGCGGCGTCGTTACCACCGGCGCAAGCCGCGGGCCCGAGGCCGAGCGCCAGCAGCACGCGGGTGGCGTTGGGGCCGAGCTGGAGGCCGGCGCCGGTTTCAAGGAGTTGCGGCGCCTGTTCGTAGACGGTCGCGCGCAGGCCCACATGCGCCAGCGCCAGCGCCGCGGTCAGGCCCGCCATGCCGGCGCCGGCGACGATGACGTGACGCTCGGACGCCAAGGCTCAAGCTCCGGGATTACGCAGGGTCAGGCGGCTTCGGTGGCGTGCAGTTCGCATTCCGCCGGACGGGCGGCGTGCGGATCGAGCTTGGGGTCGAAGCGGTAGAGGGTGGAGCAATAGGGGCAAACCGCTTCGCTCTCGTCGCCCATGTCGATGAAGACATGCGGATGGTCGAACGGCGGGTTGGCGCCCACGCACATGAATTCCTTGGCGCCGATCTCGATCACCGCCACGCCGGGATCGTTGTGGAAATGGGGAATGACGTGCTCCGCCATCGGGGAACCTTTCTTCTCTTCTCGCCGCCTAGCCTGTGATTTGCGGCGGCACCATAGCGGTGCCGATGGCCGCTTGCTAGGTGCCGGAACCGCCCGTCAACGGACATTTCGGCGCATTTTTCGGACATTTTGGGCGGCATTTCACGTTAACATTGTCCGCAGTGCCACGGTAACGCCGCCTTAGCGGCCTACCCATATACCCTGAATCATGGAGGACAAATTCGCGCCCGAGGAAAGGTCCGCCAGACCGGCCACGTTCGCCACGCGGCTGATGCCGGTGGTCGCGGTCGCCGTGCTGTTCGCGGGGCTCGCCGCCTACATGGTGCCGCGCGGGCTCGCCGCGCATCATATCGTGGCGATCTCCGACGATCCGGTGCAGATCGCCGACCGGGGGCTCGATCATGCCTTCAACGCTGCCGTGGCCAGACGCGAGATCGAGGCGGCACTCGCAAACAACGACGCCGATCTCGCCAACAGCTTCGTCGAACTCGCCGCCGCGCGCCACGTGCCGCTCGATCCGGCGCTCACCGCCAAAGTAAAGGCCGCGGTGGCGGAAGCGTCCTCCACGCGCCATGCGGTGGAGAGCTTCGCGCGCGGCTTCGTCACCGGCGTGCCGGAGGACGGTGCGGCGCTCGCCGGCACCGCCGTCGGTGATTTGTTCGTGTTCGGCGACATTCGCGACGCGGTGCGCGAGGGCACCCATTGGGTGCTCGGCGAGCCGACCGACAAGATGATTTTGGGGCTCGCTTGCGTCGGGCTCGCGATCACCGCCGGCACCTATGTGACGGTCGGCTTGGCCGAGCCGGCGCGGCTGGGTCTTACCATTGCCAAGGCGGCGCGCAAAACCGGAGCGCTCGGCGGGCGCATGGCGCTCGCCATCGGCCGCATGGTGCGCCAGGCTGTGGACTGGAGCCGATTGCGCCGTGCGATACCCGGCATGTCGGTGCTCAAGCCTGAGACCGCCGTGCGTGCCGCGCGCGACGCGGTGAAGGTGGAGCGCGCCGGCGGCCTGATGACGCTCGCCGGCGACCTCGGCCGCATCGAACGCAAGGCCGGTGCGCGCGCGGCCATGGAGAGCCTGAAGGTGGCGGAGACGCCGGCGGAAGTCTCGCGCGTCGCCAAGCTCGCCGCCAAGGAAGGCGGCAAGACGCGCGCCATCATCAAACTTCTCGGCCGCGGCGCCATCATGTTGAGTGTCGCGAGTTTCAATATCGGCTTCTGGATCCTCGGCGCGCTGTTCACGCTCTTCGGCCTCGTCGGCTCGCTCAAGACCATGACCGAGCGCGCCACCTGGCGCGTCGTACAGAAGCGCAAGCTTCGCCGCCGCGAAAAAGAGCTCGACAGCGTTCAGGCGCTGAGCGCCGCGGGCGTCTGACGGCGGTGGTATTCGGGCGCGCTCTGCGCTAGAAGGCGGCGCATTTTGTCCATTGGAATTCAACGCGCGAGTAAGATGCCAACCTTCCACAACGGCGATATCGAGATCGCCTATTTCGACCAAGGTGAGGGCGAGCCGATCGTGCTGGTGCACGGCTTCGCCTCCAACAAGGAAGTCAACTGGGTCAATCCGAGTTGGGTTTCGACCCTGACGCGCGCCGGGCGGCGGGTGATCGCGCTCGACAACCGCGGCCATGGGGCGTCCAGCAAACTTTACGATCCTGGCGACTATGGCGCGCCGCTGATGTCGGAAGACGTGCGCGCGCTGCTGGACCATTTGGACATCGAACGCGCCGACGTGATGGGCTATTCCATGGGCGCGCGCATCACGGCATTTCTCGCCGTCAATCATCCCGAACGCGTGCGCTCGGCGATCATCGGCGGCCTCGGCATCAAGCTGGTGGAGGGCCATGGCGGTGTCATGGCGGACGTGATCGTGGCTGCGCTGGAAGCGCCGTCGCTTGCCGACGTCACCGACCCGACCGGACGCGCCTTCCGCAGCTTCGCCGAGCAGACCAAGTCCGATCTCAAGGCGCTTGCCGCCTGCATGGCCAGTCCTCGCGAAAAATTGAGCCGCGAAAAGGTGGCCGGTATCGGAGCCCCGGTCCTGGTTGCGGTTGGAACCAAGGACGACGTGGCGGGTTCCGGAGAGGCGCTGGCCGCGCTCATTCCGGGGGCGCACCATCTGCCGATCCCCGACCGCGATCACATGCTGGCGGTCGGCGACAAAGCCTATAAGGCCGGGGTGGTGGACTTTCTTAGCCAGCGTCCCTAGCTGTTGGGCTCAACCACGGGGCAGCCTCGTGGCGCAGGGGATTATGTGGTAGAAGCACCGCCGAGGGGACTGGCGCTGAGAGGTCTTGGGAGAGCGAAAATGCCCCACTATCAGAGACGTCTGGCGAGCGGCATCGACAAGGTCGATCCGGTCTGGAGGCGCGTCCGCCAGGAGGCCGAAGAGATTGTCCGCCGCGAGCCGGAGCTTGCGACCTTTCTCTACGAGAACGTCCTGCATCGGGACTCGCTGGAAACTGCGGTGGTGCATCGCGTCAGCCAGCGTCTTGACCATGCCGACGTGTCGAGCGATCTAATCCGCCAGGCCTATCGCGAGGCGCTCGACGACCAGCCTTCGCTCGGCGAAGCGTTCCGCGCCGATATCGTCGCAACCCTCGACCGCGATCCGGCGGCCAGCCGTTTCATCGAGCCGGTGCTTTATTTCAAAGGTTTCCACGCCATTCAGACTCACCGTCTGGCACATTGGCTGCTGAGCAAGGGCCGCAAGGATTTCGCGCTCTATCTGCAAAGCCGCTCGTCGGCGGCGTTCCAATGCGACATCAACCCGGCCGCCAAAATCGGCCGCGGCATCTTCCTCGACCATGCCACCGGCTTGGTGGTAGGCGAGACCGCGGTGATCGAGGACGACGTCTCCATCCTGCATGACGTGACGCTCGGCGGCACCGGCAAGGAGCACGAGGACCGCCATCCCAAGATCCGCCACGGCGTGTTGATCGGTGCCGGCGCCAAGATCCTCGGCAATATCGAGATCGGCCATTGCGCGCGCATCGCCGCCGGCTCCGTGGTGATCAAGCCGGTGCCGCACAACACCACGGTTGCCGGCGTGCCGGCCAAGGTTGTGGGTGAGGCGGGCTGCCCCGAGCCCTCGCGCGCCATGGACCAGATGCTCTACGGCGTGAATCTCGACGGCTGAGGGCGCCTAGTGCGGCGTCTCGCAATTGCCGACTAAGCTCGTAGCGAACTCCGATCGGCAATTGCGAGACAAATGCCGCACTAGAATCAAATAGTTGCTAGTGTCCCTTTGTTTCCGAATTGCCGATTTGCGCTTGCAACAACGGTGTCGGCAATTCGGAAACGGGACACTAGTGTTCGGCGGCTTGCGCTGCGCGACGCGATGAGGCAAGGAGGCGCTTGCTTGAGAAAGCAAGGAGCAAGCCGTTGAACGTCCAGGAAATCAGACAGCTCGACACGTATCTGAAGAAACTCTTCGGCAATCAGAGCATTCGCGTGGTGCCGGAGAGCGGCGACGCTGCGAAGGTCTTTGTCGGCGAGGACGATATCGGCGATTTGACCGCCGAGGAGGACGAGGGCGAGCGCTCCTATAACTTCCGCATGGTGATCCAGCTCGGCAGCGATCCGACGATCCAGCCGGTGCCGGTGCTCAACGCCTATCTGCGCGGCAAGTTCGACAACCAGGATATCCGCGTCGTCACGCGGCCGAAGAAGACGGATTCGCTCGAGGCCTATATCGGCGAGGAATTTCTCGGCGTGCTGTTCCTGGAGATGGAGAAGGGCCGGCGCATGTATATCTTCGAGCTGCCGATCTTGGATGTGGATTTGGTGGAGTAAAACGCCGTTCATTCTCCGCTCATTCCGGGCGCGAGCGGGAAGACCGAGCTCGTAATCCAGAGTGAAATCGCAGACGTTGATACTGCGCTCCTCGATTCGGGCTCGCGCCGTGGACGCGCGGCGGAATGATCAATGCTGCGCTGCCACCGCGCCATCAGCGTGTCGATACCCTTGGCGATCTGCCGCCAATCGCTCAGCCAGGCGCGCGGAAAGCGGAACGTAATGTCGGCTTCGCCGATGCGCCGCTCCAACAGGCAATTGCCGGCATTCATCACGCCGTGGCGCGTGCAGCGCGCCAGGAAATGCGTGGGCTGAGCCGACTCGAATACCAGCTCCTCGCCCTGATAGGGCGTGCCGTCGCGGAAGCCGCGCAATGTCAGGCCGGGCGGGCCGGCGGTCGGCTGCGCCACCAGGAAGTGCGGATAGACGGCCTGCACGCGCTGCATCAGCGGCAGCGTGTCGTCGCCGGATTCGATGGAGACGAACAGCCGTCGCTCGGGATTGACGGGCGTGTGCACGGCGGGCTTGGCCGCCGGATCGGGGGGGTTAAGCGACGGCCACAGATAGACGAGGTCGACGCGCGCCTGCTCGCCCGGGTGGCGCTGGACGTCGCGCCGGATCGCCGCCGGTTGGATGTTGAAGGTGACGCCGGCGACCACGATCGGGATCGGCGGCGCGTTGTTGGCAACCGGCGTTTCCGGCCAGCGCGGCCACAGCACGTAGCCGACGTAGCCGGCGGACACGATCGTCGCGGCGATGAACAGCACGAGCGGGGCCAGCAGCGGATTGTGGCCGGCGCGCCGGGGGCGCGAACGGCGGGTGCCCCGTCTGGTGGGCTGCTGGGCGAAACCGGCCACGCTCTCGTTCCTACTCTTTCTTGGCGCATGGTCCTTTCCGAAAAACCGGTTCCCGATCCCCGATCGGGTCGGGGACAGGCTTTTCAGGACCATGCGCGGTCGAATCGGTGCCGAGTATGCCACGTCCGCCCCACCGGTCCGGCGCGGCCGGTATGGTTGCCCGTTAACCTTTCGTTAAGCTTTGACTCGCGTCGGCGGCCCGGCTCGGGCACCAAAGGGGTCGGTATTGTCGCGTTCGAGACCCGTTCGATGTCACCGCATTCCGCGCACATGTTCCTGATGTTGGCCCTCGGCTTCGGGTTTGCCGGCCTTAGCGCCTCGACCTATCGGCTGGCGACCAGCCGGCTGCCGGCCTTCGAGATGCTGTCGGGCGGTCCCAGCGTCGGCACCTTCGCGGTGGTGCCGCTGCTGATGGTTTCGGCGCCGTTCCTGATCATGCGCAACACGCTGCTCGGCCGCCGCCAGGAGCGGCGCCGCTTCGAGTTCGTGTTCCTGGCGACCACGATCGCCGGTTTCTGGAGCCTGATGTCCGGCGTGGTGCTGGTGACGGCGCTGCAGGCCTGTGGCTTCTTCCTCGTCTGACAATCGCCGGCCTGACCCCTTTTCCCGCTTCGCTTCTTCGTGCAAACGTCCCGTCTCAAAGGAGACGGATATGGCCATTTACGAGCTCGACGGACAGGCGCCGGAATTTCCAGACGAGGGACGCTATTACGTCGCCGACAGCGCGGTGCTGATCGGCCGGGTGCGGTTGCTCGATGAAGCGAGTGTCTGGTTCGGCGCCGTGCTGCGCGGCGACAACGAACCGATCGAGATCGGCGTGCGCTCGCAGATCCAGGACAATTGCACGCTGCACACCGACCCGGGATTTCCGCTGACGGTCGGCGACGGCTGCGTGATCGGCCATAACGTCATTCTGCACGGCTGCACCGTCGGCAACCGCAGCCTGGTGGGCATGGGCGCGATCATGCTCACCGGCTCGAAGATCGGGGAGAACTGCATCGTCGGCGCCGGCAGCGTGATCCCCGAAGGCAAGACCTATCCCGACAACTCGCTGATCGTCGGCGCGCCCGGCCGCGTCATCCGGACGCTCGACGAGAAGGCGGCGGCAGCGATCCGTGAGGGCGCGGACAGTTATGTGGAGCGCGCCAAGCAATACCCGAAAGCCTTGAAGCGGATCGGGTGAGCGCGCTTCACGAGAGCCGAAAAAGATAATCCCGCGGCAGTCCCATTCTCTTGCACGCCTGCACCGCAGGGCTGGCGTCGATCACCACGCGGTCACTGAGGTGGCCGGCGAGCCCGACCAGCGCGCGTTCGCCGAAACGTAGCCCCGCGTTCTCCAGCCCAAGCTTGCGGCGGATATCCGGCGGTGTCAGCTCCACCGCCGCGCGCACCAGCGTGCGCTGCGCCAGCCGCAGAGGCATGGGAAACACCGGCGCCCGCCGCATGATGTCGAGGAATTCCAGGATCACGGCTGAGTGTTCGAGGCGCGGGCGCATGGCGTCGAACAGCGCCTCGAGTTCGGCTTCGTTCTGCGGCGCGTTGGTGGCGCCATAGAGTGCGGCGGCTTCCTTGCCCTCACCGTAGTAGCGGTCGCGCATCGAACGCGAGAGCGGATGCACATAGTGGTGATAGGCCTCCAAGAAGCCGAAGGCGGCGGTGGCCTGCACCCAGTCGAGCAAGTCGGGATCGGTGGCGCGAAAGGGCTCGCCCGCTTCGGTGACGCCCGACACTTTCTCGTGCATCCGCCGCACGCCAGCGATCATGGCTTCGGCTTGTTCGCGCGCGCCGTAGACCGTGACCATGGCGGCAAGCCCGGTGCGGCGCAGGCGCGTCACCGGGTCGGTGCGGAAACTGGTGAACTGCCACACGCCGGCGCGCACGCGCGGCTCGGCCAGTTCCAGGATCACCGCCGCAACACCACCCACGAACAGCGCCACAGGATTCTTGAAGACGCGCCACGACACCGACTGCGGCGGCACCAGCGCGGCTTCGCCTTTGGGCTTGCTGAAATCGACCGCCGGCCGGCCTTCGACCGTCATCAGGTCGCGCAGAAACGTGCCGGCAAATGATTGCAGCAGGCTCTGCGGCAGGAAGGGAGCGGCATCGGTCGCGCGCATATTCTGCAGATAAGCGCGCGAAGCGGGCGGCAATAGGGGCACCGCTGGCTTCAAAAAAGGTGCGGCCGGCCCTTGGGGGAGGGCCGGCCGCTCGCGAACCCGGTCTGGGGACGGGGAGGGGTGGGGAAGTGACCGGGGACGCGAATTCCTTGTTGCTCAGCTGGTCGTGTGGATCGCCAGAAGCCCCTCCCTCGAACTCTGCGCTTAGCGCGCGGACACCGCCGATGGTGCCAGCCGCGGGTTGGCGAGCGCGACCCATTGGTTGGGGTCGGATTGCGATTGCCGCTTGACGAATTTGTAGCCGGTCTTGTTCCACGGCACGACGCGGTCGGTCTGATTGTCGAGGATGAACTCGCCGCGGTTGGTCTTGACCGTGAGCACGGCGTGGCCCTCGTTATGGCGATCACGCACGACGGTGATGAGCAGCGCCTCGCGCGGCCAGCCGGCGCGCATCAGCATGCGCCGCTTGAGCAGCACGTAGTCCTCGCAGTCGCCGTAGCCGTCGCTCGGATAATTCCAGCGCTCCACCACGCCCCAATGCTGCATGTCGGTCATCGGCTTGATGGTCTGGTTGACCCAGAGATCGACCTTGACCATGTCGCTCCACGCCTTTGGCGTGAGCACCACGTCGCGCGGCGCCGCCGGCCGGGTGTCGCACGCGGGCTTGTACTCGATGCAGAAGTCGACCCAGCCGATCGGCGCGTTGGTGCTGCGGCCGACCGAGATGTAGATCGGATGCGTACTCGCCGGCATCGCCTGCAGCCTGGCACGCGGCATGGCGCCGGCGCTTTGCGGAACGGCGGCCAGCGCCGCCGCCATGACAATGCCCAGGGCGAGCCCTGAACCACGAAGATGTTTGAACCGCCTGGCCATGTTGATGGTCCCTTCCCGTCTCGTTGGGACCACAATTGACACAGACGTTTTGCGTCGCCGCTAAGTAGAGAAAGCGGATTTTAGAAGAACAAAAATAAAGAGATCGACGAATACTGTAAAAACTCAAATCGAATTCGCTTAAAATGCAAACGAATACATGTTGATTAAAATTGTCGGCATCTCACGCGCAAAGCCCGCCAACAAAGGACTTTTCGCGTGTCGGGAGGCGGTGGCGATGAGGCGACAAGGGGGGCCGGTAGTCCATTGCCGGCCGCGCACGGGCGCAAACGCGGCGTCGCGCGCGGTCGTCGCGGCCGACAATTTGAGGCGTCTTGTTTACCGGTTGATGAGGCTAGCGCGTGAAGGCCAAAAACCGAGCGCCGGAACGCCGGGGACTGGGCACCGGTTTTCGGGCGGGATCACCCGCCGGGAAGAACGCTCGGCGGGGCCTGATTGACGTGTGGGGAACGCGCGCTATTCGCCGACGACGTTGTCTTCGATGAAGTCGGGGTGCTGCAGCCGTGTGAACTCTACGGCGAACCCGTCCTCGATGTGACGCACGACGCGGCCCTGCACCTTGCCGAGGCTGACCATGCCGCCGACCGCGGGTCTGATATCCGGGGCGATGGCGACCGCGGCGCCCGACTGCGACAGGTCGATGATGCGGCAGCCGACGTTGCGCCCATCCGGCAGGATCAGCCGCGCCATCGTCCGGCGCGGGGTGAAGCGGCCGTGGCGGCGGTCTTCCGGCAGGTTGAGAATATCGCGGTTGGCGAGCCAGGTGAGCTGGGCGGCGAGCTTGTCGCGCTTGCGGGGGGTCGCCGAGATGGTCATGGCGAAGCCGTTCTCGATGACGCGCGCGATGGTGCCCTCCAGCCGGCCGAGATGGTCGACGTAGGCGATCACCCGCTCGCCCGGCTTGCCGGCCACCGGCGCGATCAGCGCCATGCCGCCTGGCGACATGTTGACCACCTGGCAGGGAAACTCGCGACGGTCCGCCAGCATGTAGCGGCCGAGCAGGTTGACCTTGACGCGCTGATGGCGCCGCCGTTCCTCGGCAAACGGCCTGAATTTCGTCTGGAGCAGTGGCAAGGCCATGGCAGAACTGTAATTTAGGGCCGTTGGGCCGTTTGCCATGAACCTAGGCGTGCAACATTAACGTTGCGTTAGCCGGTCTGTTCGCCCGGTTCCTCGCGCCCGCCGCTGTAGACCACGAAGCCGTGGCGCAGCCGGCCGCCTTTCGGTGCCTGCCGCGCGAATTCGGGCGCGCCTTCGATCGTGGCCTCCTGGCCGATATGGCGCAGGGTGGTGAGTTCGAGTTCCGCCACCGGTTTTTCGCCCAGCCAGTAGGGCGGCCGGGTCGGCGCCAGCACGCCGACGGCACGGATGCGGGCATGGCCCGAATGCGCGAGCGGCAGCAGCAGCAATTCCAGCTCCACGATGTCGCCGTCGGCGGCGTACCCGCGCAGACCGGCTACCGCGCCGACCTGCTCGCTGGTGACGATGCCGAGCAGTTCCTCGATCAGGTCGCGGCTGCTTTCGTTCCAGAGCGCGCTGAAAGCCTCGCCCTTGAGCTCGCGGCAGAACAGCGCGCAGACGCGCGTGCCGGCGAGCCGGAAACGGAGCTGATCGACGAAATCCGCGGTCAGCATGATGGTGTCGCCGAGCGCGTGACGGATGGCGATCGGATCGATGTCGGCGCGTTCGGGCGCCGCACGGGTTCCGCGCTGCGTGTTCCAATAATCGAACACGGCTTTGGTTGACGGGTGTCTCATGGGGCCCCCTTGTGCCGTCGCGATACGTGCCGGCGTCGCGTGTGTGTCGCTTCGGGACACCGGTGCCGGCTTCTTGTTGCCTCGCGTATCGAGGAGCAGGGGCTGTGCCGTGGGGGTGCGGGCGGCGGACCGCTCGTGGGTTAGTGTTAAAAGCGCGATCGCGTTGCAGCACGGTGATGCTTGCCCTAGCGTCGCAGGCGATCCACATGACGGCGCTCGATCGCGAAAAACATGCCACGCGTGTGACGCCGCAACTGTCGAGAGCCACGGGGAAGCGAGGAGACGTGACAAGCGCCTAACAGGCGCAGTCCGAATGACCTTGCAAAGCGCGGCTCAGGGGAGGGCGAGAGCCCTCCCTTTTTCTTTGGTGTTTCGTCTTTGGCTATTTCCTCGGGCCATTTCCTCGCCCTGTGGCCTTGCGAGGAACCGGCCACGGGCGTAACAGGGGCGCCTCCCCACCGGATCTCAAGCCTCTTGCAACGCGAACCCGCCTTCAACGTTCCCGCGGTCATCGTCGGCCTTATCGCCATCCTCGGCGCGATCCATTTCGTGCGCGTGTACGTGCTGACGCCGAGTCAGGACGAAATGATGGTCGCGCTGATGGCGTTCGATCCCATCCGCTACGAGACCAGCATCCTGCCCGGCTACGTGCTGCCGGGCGGCTTCGGCGCCGAGGTGTGGACCTTCTTCACCTATTCGCTGATCCATGCGAGCTGGATTCATTACGGCGTCAACATGATCTGGTTCCTGCCGTTCGGCAGCGCGATTGCGCGCCGCTTCGGGCCCTGGCGCTTTATGGCCTTCTTCGTGGTGACGGCGGTGGTGGGCGCCTTCGCCCATCTCATCGCCTATGTCGGACAAAACGCGCCAGTGGTCGGCGCCTCGGCCGCGATCTCCGGCACCATGGCGGGCGCCATGCGTTTCGTGTTCCAGCCCGGCGGGCCGCTGCATTTCCTGCGTAGCGGTGAGGACGCCGATTACCGCGTGCCGGCGCTGCCGCTCACCGGCGTCTTCCGCGATCCGCGTGTGCTGATCTTCCTGGGCGTGTGGTTCGGCATCAATTTTCTGTTCGGCGCGACGTCGCTGTCCGCCGGTACCGGGCTCGGGGCCGGCGCGGTCGTGGCCTGGCAGGCCCACATTGGCGGCTTCGTGGCGGGCCTCATTCTCTTCTCCTGGTTCGATCCGGCGCCCGAAACGCCGCATTTCGACGACTTTGATGCAACGCGGCATTAGTCCTGCGGCAATATCGATCTGCCCGTCGAAAAACGTGACTTGACGAAACCGCAAGAGTGGCAGGATCGTTCATAAAGCGACCCGGCGGCTTCGAGCGGCGTCGTTCGAGCGCCTGGCGTGAATGGACAGAGCGTGGTCGCTTGTGACGCGCTCTCAGGAGGCTGCCATGAATGTGAAAGCAATTCTGGCCGCCAAGTCTCGTAACTTGGGCGGCGACACAGTTACCATCGAACCGACGGCGGATCTCGCGGCGGCGGCCGACGCTGCTGGCGGCGCGCAAGATCGGCGCCGTGGTTATTCTCGGTGCGGGCGGGCGGCTTTCCGGCATCCTGTCCGAGCGCGACATCGTGCGCGCGCTCGCCGAAAAGGGCGCCGATGCGCTTGCGCTGCCGGTGGGGCAGGTCATGACGCGTAACGTGATGACCTGCACTGACGACGAAGAAGTCGCAGCCCTCATGGAGCGCATGACGAGCGGCAAGTTCCGCCATCTGCCAGTGGTGCGCGACGGCAAGCTGGTCGGCGTGATCTCGATCGGCGACGTCGTGAAAGAGCGTGTGGAAGCGGCCGAGCGTGAATCGGAAGCGCTGCGCGATTACATTCAGACCGCATAGAGTCTGATCTATCGAGTTTGAATCGCATATCGCGTTCGTCCCCACGAAAGCGGGGACCCAGGGCTAAAGAACCGGATTCCCGCTTTCGCGGGAATGAACGGAGAATGCTTCAACGTCAGTGGATCGAATTCTGGAAGCGCGACGCGGGTTGCGCCTACTTGGCGGAACCGTTGCTGTTGCCATTACCGCTGTAGGCTTCCGAGAGCGCGGCGACCGCTTCGGTCACCGCGTCGATCGACTTTTCCGCCGCTTCGGCGCCGACCGCGATGGCATCAGCGGCGCGGTGGAAGTCGAACCAGCCGACCGAGCCGAGCCGCGGGGTGATCAGCACGTCGGGCGGGTCGCCGGCGAGCCGCGCGCGCGTGATGCGGTCTTGCATGACGTTGAAGGCTTCGACCATCACCGTGGGGATGCCGGGGCGGCCACGCCGGCCCACGATCTGGCGGCGCAATGCCCGTTCGCGGCTGAAGAAGTTGCGGATGCCGTTGGTCTTGTGTGCGAGGTCGTGGACCGCGTCGTCCTCGTCGTCGGAGCCGTGGCTGGCGATGATGGTGCCGCGGCCGAACAGGTCGGAATTGAGATTGACCGCGATCACCAGCCGTGCGCCGAGCGCACGCGCCGCCGATACCGGCACCGGATTGACCAGCGCGCCGTCGACCAGCCAGCGCCCGCCGATCAGCACTGGCGGGAAGATGCCCGGCAGCGCATAGGAGGCCCGCAGTGCATCGGTAAGGCGGCCGCGTGTGAGCCAGATCTCATGGCCGGTGTTGAATTCGGTGGCGATGGCCGCGAATGAGATCGGCAGATCCTCGATGCGGGTGTCGGTGAGCGACTCTTCCAGGCTGCGCGCCAGATGGTTGCCGCGGATGAGACCGGAGCCTGCCAGGCTGACGTCGAGATGGCCGAGCACTCTGCGCGCCGTGAGGCTGCGCGCCCAGGTCTCCAAATTGTCGAGCCGCCGGGCGGCGTAGCAGCCGCCCACCACGGCACCGATCGAGGTGCCGACGATAACGTCCGGGACGATGCCGTGGGCGGCGAGCGTGCGCAATACGCCGATATGGGCGAAGCCGCGCCCGGCGCCACCGCCGAGCGCAAGCCCGATCGAGGGCCGCGTCGCCTCCGGCTGCACGCCGGGTGTCGCTGCCGTCGTCGAGTCGGACGTGCGTCCGCGCGCGAAAAATCCCTCGAAAACCAACGTCGTTATCTCCGCTGGTCCGATGATCGGACCAGCACTGGCCTTCCACAAGCCTTTCACATCATCATGGTGAAAATAGCTGAAGGAGGTGCATGTCGTCAGCGTGACAGGCGCGGATGGGCGCGCGTGTCTGCCAAGGTTAATAGCTTTACAGTTGAAAAGCGGCGGTTTTATGCGGGGCGTCACGCGCCCGGCCGCGCCATCACACGCTGGTTGGGCGCGTCATCATGCGCTGGTTGGGCGCGTCATGGCGAACAAGCTTTCGACCACGGCGTACTGGTCGTAGCCGCAGCGGGCGATGGGCTTAAGTGCGGCGGTGTCGAGGCGGCCGTCGACGATGAAGCGGTCGTCGACGTGGACGCCGACCACGTGGCCGATCACCACTTGGCAATCGGCCGGAATGCCATGCGCGTCGTCGATGGCCACGATCTGCAGGAGTTTGCATTCGAGCGCACAAGGGGAGGCGGCGACCCGCGGCGGCTTCACCAGCGTCGAGGGCGCGGGTTGAAGCCCCGCGCGCACCATCTCATCGACGCCGTGCACGAACGCCTCCGACGTTGCGTTCATCTGCTCGCGCAGCTCCCAGGTGGCGAGGTTGCAGACGAACTCGCCGGTCTCGGCGATGTTGTTGACCGAGTCCTTGTGGCCTTCGGAGGAGAACATCACCAGCGCGGGGTGGCTGCCGATGCCGTTGAAGAAGGAGTAGGGCGCGAGGTTGACGTTGCCCGCGGCATCCATGCTGGAAATCCAGCCGATCGGGCGCGGCGCCACGATCGCCTTGAACGGATCGCCGCGCAGGCCATGGTCGCGTTTGTCGGGTTGGTAGAACATCTGAAACCTCGGCGGTACTTCGGACAATTCTCGCCTGCGTTACGCGCCAAACCGCGTGACGATCTCGGCGAGCGCGGGACGGTCACGGTCTTCCGGCGGCTTGGCCGGACGACCGATGTGCACGAAGCCGGCGATGCGCTCGTTCTCCGCCAAGCCCAGCTTGGCGAGCACGGCGCGGTCGTAAGCATACCATTCGGTGATCCAACTCGCGGCAAAGCCCATGGCGTGGGCCGCGGTCACCAGGTTCATGGCGGCGGCGCCGGCCGACAACTCCTGTTCCCATTCCGGAATCCTCGCGTGTGGGCCGGCGCGGCTGACCACGGCGATCACGAGCGGCGCGCGTGCAAGGCGCTTGCGCTCGAAGTCGACCTGCTCGGCGGTCGCTTCCGGATGCGCGGCGCGGAAGACATCGGCGATGACGGCGCCGGCGGCGTTGCGCGCCTCGCCTTCGAACACGATGAACCGCCAGGGCGTGAGCTTGCCGTGGTCAGGCACCCGCGCGGCGATGGTGAGAAGCACGTCGATCTCGGCCGCGCTCGGCGCCGGGCCGTTCAATTCCATCGGCTTGACCGAACGGCGGGTTTTCAGGAGCGCAAGAGCATCAGGCATGCGCGGAATGTCCTCGTCGAGTGATTGTCGTCGGCCGGCTGCGGGTAGCACAGCGGTTCGGGGCTGACAAAGGGTGGCGCCGCAATCGACGCCGCAACTTTGGGCTTCACGCAAAAAAAACTGCTTGATGAACGGATATTCATCGAAACGCTGTCGATTTGCGATTTCATGAATCGTATGGAACCATGCTAGCGAGTGACGATTATTGGGTGTGTGCGATTCGGTGCGCGGTGCGCCGGCTCGCGTTACCGAATGGAGGAACGCACCATGACTGGCTCCAAGGGGCTCTTGCTGTGCAGCACTGCGATGCTGCTCACCTTCGGCGCCGCCAGCCAGGCGGCGACGCCGGTGACCGACGATACGGCTCCGGCTTTGGTGGCCAATTCATACGCCGATTTGCTGGCGCCGATCGCCAACGCGACGGCGCTGCTCGAGGCCGATAATCTGGCGCGCGCGCAAGCCGCGCCAGAGCCGCGCGTCCAGCTCGCCCAATACCATCACCACCACCATCACTATCGTCGCTACCGTCACCACCATCATCATCATCATTCCAATTTCCCGTGGGCCGTGATCCCGGGCTTTGGCGCGCCGCCGCCGGCCTACTATCGCCCGCACTGCTATTGGACCTGGGGTGACCCCTACTGGAACGGTTATCGCTGGGTGCGCCGACATATTCGCGTCTGCGATTGATCGCAGGGCGTGTGCAGGGAAGCGGTGGTTTCGGCTTGAAATCGCCGCGTTTTGGCCTGAAAAGGCGCATGCCATGCACTGCGTACCCGCACATTATCGGCCGTTTCTCGCGTTGTTTGCGGGGCTGGTGATGGCGTTGGCGGCGCTGCTGGCGCCGCCGGCGTACGCCCAGACGGCCCAGCAGGACTCGCTGTTCTCCACCGCGCCAAGCGGGGACTTCGCGCCCAGTCCCGGCCTGCGCGGCAATGTATTTTCGCCCGGCAACGTGCTGGCGCCGCTGCAGACACCGCTGACAATGCCGCCCGGCAGCGAGGCCATGCCCATGGTGCCGGCCGGCAAGGTGGCGTTGTCGCTCAGCGCGCGCTTCGGCAAGCAGGCGCCGGCGATCAAGGGCGGACTGGTTTGGCGCATCTTCGACGCCAAGCCGGACGCCGACGGCAAGTTCCAGTTGGTGAGGGAAGACAAGGCGTCGTCGCCGGTGCTGGTGCTGCCGCCGGGGGCTTATATCGTGCACGTCGATTTCGGGCTCGCCACCGCAGTCAAGCCGGTGACGCTGCGGTCGCGGACCATGCATGAGGTGTTCGATCTGCCGGCCGGCGCGTTGCGCATGCAGGGACAAGTCGGCGACGTGAAAATTCCGGCGAGCCAGATCTCGTTCGACGTATTCCAGGGCAGCCAGTTCGAGACCCGCGGCGGCAACAAACGGCCGATCGCCCAGCACGTGCTGACCGGGCAGCTCGTGGTGGTGCCGCAGGGCGTCTATCACATCGTCTCGCACTACGGCGACGCCAACGCTGTGGTGCGCTCCGACATCCGCGTGCAGGCCGGCAAGCTCACGGACATCACCATCAATCATCGCGCCGCCGCCATCACCCTCAAGCTGGTGACGCAGAAGGGTGGCGAGGCTCTCGCCAACACCGCCTGGTCGGTGCTCACCCCCGGCGGCGACGTGATCAAGGAATCGATCGGCGCCTTCCCGCGCGTGATCCTGGCCACTGGCGAATACCGCGCCATCGCCCGCAATGAGGGCAAGATCTATCAGCGCGATTTCAAGGTAGCCGCCGGCGTCGACGGCGACGTCGAAGTGCTGGCGAAGTGAGCGCCGTGGCGTCCGGCGGCGCGACCGCGAACGCCGCCGCGATGGCGGCCTTCCTCAAGCTCGACGTCAGCGAGATCGCGCTGCTGCTCGATTTCGACGGCACGCTGGTCGATATTGCCGCCACACCGGACGCGGTGCACGTGCCGGACGATTTGTGCGAGTCCCTGGCGCAGTTGCTCGCTTTGACGAGCGGCGCGCTGGCGATCGTGAGCGGGCGGCCCATCCGTGACATCGACGCCAAGTTTGCGCCGCTCAAATTGCCGGTGGTCGGCGGCCATGGCGCCGAGATGCGCATAGGTGACGACGAGGTCGTGAGCGCGGTGACGCCGCTGCCGGACGAACTGAGGCGCCGGCTGAAGGTTGCGGCAGCGTTCGATCCCGGCATTGTGATCGAGGACAAGGGCTATTCGGTCGCGCTGCATTACCGCCGCGCGCCGGCGGTTGCGCCGCGGCTCAACGCGCATATCGAAGCGGTTTGCGCGGACTTTCCCGGCGAGCCCATCGAAATGCTGCCGGGCAAGGCCCTGTTCGAGATCAAGCGGCCGGGCGTCAGCAAGGGCGAGGGCGTGCGCGCCCTGCTCACGCATGCGCCGTTTGCCGGCCGCACGCCGGTGTTCATCGGCGACGATGAGACCGACAAGACGCTGTTCGCGCTGCTGCCGGAGTTCGGCGGCGTCGGCTTTTCGGTCGATCTCGAATACGAGGGGCTCGCCGGCATGTTCGAATCGCCGGCAGCGGTGCGCAGCGCGCTCAAGCGGCTGGCGTCGGCTGCCGCGGCGCGGCGCTGAGCCGCGACCATACGTTGAGACAGATCAAAGCCGCCCCTTGTTGCCTTAGCTAGAGTCCGAAAAGTGGGAACTTCCGCGCGGTTCGGGCGTTGTCTCCTTTATGTCGTTGACATTTAGGGCTTTTTAATTTGCTGAGGGTCCGCGTTCGGTGGTGTAATGCCGTCATCGACAGGGAAGCCGTGCGAGCCGCCCGGTTTCGTTGCGGCACCTGTCCGTAAATATTGCGAGAGGGCGCGCAAAGCTGGGGGAAGCGAAAGCTCGGGACCGATTTCACCGACGCGAGCGCGGTTGAATTGCATAGTGAGCATGTCGCGTTGCGACGTCGTGAACATGTCGCGTTGCGACCATGCGTGATGAAGTCGATTTGGCGGCGGCCGGTCCGTCGCGGGGTTTGCGGAGCTGGGGAGAGCGATATTGTCGCGGCTGGTTGTCGTATCCAATCGGGTTGGGGTGCCGGACGGTAAGTCCCGCGCGGGCGGTCTGGAAGTGGCGATCCGCGCCGCGCTGAAGAAACGCGGCGGTCTGTGGTTCGGTTGGAGCGGCCGCGTCAGCGAAAACAACGACGAAGCCAAGACGGTCGTCCAGGACGACATCTCCTACAGCACCGTCGACCTGCGTCGTGACGACTACAACGAGTTCTACAACGGCTTCGCCAACCGCGTGCTGTGGCCGATCCTGCATTACCGGCTCGATCTCGCCGAATTCACGCGGCGCGACCTCGGCGGCTATTTCCGCGTCAACGAGTATTTCGCGCGCCACCTGGAAAAGCACCTCAGGCCCGACGACGTGATCTGGGTGCACGACTATCACCTGATCCCGTTCGCCAAGTTCCTGCGCGAGCGCGGCCACAAGAATCGCATCGGATTTTTCATCCACATCCCGTGCCCGCCGCCGGAAATACTGACCGCGCTGCCCAACCACGAGCAGCTCATCCCCTCGCTCGACTACTACGACCTGGTCGGCCTGCAGACCGAGACCGACGCCAGCAACTGCGCCCGCTATTTGACCCGCGAGTGCGGGCTAAAGCGGCTCGGAAGCGAGCGCCGCTTCAAGGTCGGCGGTCGGGTGCTGGAGATCGGCGTATTCCCGGTGGGCGTGGAGACCGAGGCGTTCCAGAAGCTGTCGCGCCGCGCCGCTGTGTCGCCCTTTGTGCGCGAGGTGCTGGCGAGCCTTTCCGACCGCGCCATGATTATCGGCGTCGACCGGCTCGACTATTCCAAGGGCATCCCGGAGCGCATGCACGCCTTCGAGCGATTCCTCACCAACTATCCCGACTGGCGCAACCACGTCACCTACCTGCAGATCACGCCGCGCAGCCGCAGCGACATCCAGGAATACGCCGATATCGAACGCGAGGTAGGCGAGGCGGTCGGTCGTATCAACGGCACCTTCGGCGAGGCGTCGTGGACGCCGCTGCGCTACATCAACAAGGCGCACAGCCGCTCGGCGCTCGCGGGCCTCTACCGGGGCGCACGTGCGGCGCTGGTGACGCCGTTGCGCGACGGCATGAACCTGGTGGCCAAGGAGTATGTCGCGGCACAGAACGCCGAGGATCCAGGCGTGCTGATCCTGTCGCGCTTCGCCGGCGCCGCGCACGAACTGGGGGCGGCGCTTCTGGTCAACCCTTACGACCCGGAAGGTGTCGCCATCGCCATCAACAAGGCGCTATCGATGCCGCTGGTCGAGCGGCGCCAACGCCAGGAGCAGAACTACCGGGTGCTGGTGCAAAACGACATCACGCACTGGGCCGAACGCTTCCTCGCCATGTTGGAACCGGACGCGGAAACGGCCGACCCGCCACCCGCCCGCGTCGCCGGCGGGCGTGGGTGATTTTCCGCTACGGGCGCTTTCGCTCGCGCTGGTGCCCGCGTATGATCGGTGGCGAACGTCCTACCGTCCGAGGCTTTTTCATGACACGACCGATCGCGGCGCTCGCAGCCTTCTCCTTTGCCATCTTGCTGTCGCATGCGGCTGTCGCGGCCGACGCCCATCAGGGCGGCGTTCTCGCCAAGCGTTGGTGCGCGACCTGCCACGTGGTCGCCGCCGACCAGAAGAACGGCAGCACCCAGGCGCCGCCGTTTTCCGCGATCGCCAAGAAGCCGAGGCTCACTGCCGCCTCGATCGCGCTGTTCCTGCTCAGGCCGCATCCGCCGATGCCGGACATGAATCTCACCCGCAACGAGGCGGGCGATCTGGCGGCGTATATCGAAGAGCCAGAAGTAGCGGACGGGCGGCCTCAGCTCGCC
>CAWGGL010000017.1:0-23323 GCA_963822085.1 uncultured Pseudomonadota bacterium | reverse complement strand
GCCGGGCTCGCGATCGCGACGGCCACCATTGTTGCCAATCGCCAGCGGCTTAAGGCGCGTCCACGTAGGGCGCGGCGCGCGGCCTAGGATGCCGAGCCGGCGTGTGCTCAAGCTTCGTCGTTCGCTTATGGCACTTAACGAATCTCTACTGGTGCTGACGCAAACATTCTGTCTCGCCGCAGGCGCAATCAGTTTGCTCAAATCCGATGCACGCTGATCCAGATCGGCATGAGCGCCGATTGGCGGCGGCTGCACCGATCGGGCCGGCCATCCGCGGAGATCGGACGAGGTGCCGTTACCAGGGCACCGGGCTTAGCGGGCGAGCACGGGGATGCAACCGGGGACCACAGATCGTCCGCCCGCGGCCGGGGGGTTGCCGGGTGATCGCCTGTACAATGTGCTTCGGGCACTCCGCGTGGCCCGATTATTGCAGCAATTCCTAAGGGCTCAAGGAGTCACCCAGAGGAAGAACTGTTGCCATGGCGTTCCAAAGGTCGATGCTTGCGGCTACGCTCGTGACCACCTAAGCTTCAGGAAGAATAAGAGGGGAAGGCTGCAATCATGATGTTCAAAAAGTTGACGCTAGCGGTCGCGCTCGTTGCGGCGGCCGGACTGTCGGCGCCGGCGGGTGCCAAGACGCTTCGCTATGCATTCCAGGGCACACTCAACTCGCTCGATCCGTATTCGTTGAACGAGACCTTCACGCAGGGCATGCTCGGCAACGTCTATGATGGCCTGACCAAGCGCGACAAAAATTTGAAGATTATCCCGGGCCTGGCGACGAGCTGGCAGCAGGTTGATCCGCTGCATTGGGTCTTCCACCTGCGCAAGGGCGTCAAGTTCCAGAACGGCGATCCCTTCACCGCCGACGACGTCATCTTCTCCATGAAACGCGTCGAGATGACCGGCTCCGACTATAGGGCCTATATCCCCGCCGATTCGGTGTGGACGAAGAAGGACGATTACACGGTCGACGTGACGCTGAAGACGCCGAACCCGATCCTTACCGCGCAGCTCGACACCTTGTACATCATGGACAAGACCTGGAGCGAGAAGGTAGGTCTCGCAAAGCCGGTCTCGGCCAAGGACGTCAGCTCGACCAAGGCAGCGTATATGGCGAACGGCACCGGGCCGTTCATGATCGTCAGTCATCAGCCCGGTGTGAAGACGGTCTTCAAGCGCAATCCGCATTATTGGCGCAAGCTCAACAGCAATGTCGACGAGGTCGTGTTCACGCCGATCGCCTCCGACAGCACTCGCGTCGCGGCGTTGCTCTCCGGTCAGGTCGATCTGATCGAGCCGGTGCCGGTGCAGGATGTCGCCCGCGTCAACGCCGATCCGAACACGGAGGTGCTGTCCGGGCCTGAGTTGCGCGTTATCCATCTGGGCTTCAACCAGCACAGCGATGAACTGGCGAGTTCGAATATCAAGGGCAAGAACCCGTTCAAGGATGTGCGGGTGCGCAAGGCGTTCTACCAGGCGATCGACATCAACGCGATCGACAAACGCATCATGCGTGGCCTCGCCAAGCCGGTGGCGCTTCTGATCGCGCCGCAGCTCTTCGACGGTTCGAAGGATTTCAAGCGGCTGCCCTATGACCCGGCTACGTCCAAGAAGCTGCTGGCGGAAGCCGGCTATCCGAAAGGCTTCTCGGTCGGCATGGATTGCCCGAACAACCGCTACGTCAATGACGCCAGGATCTGCGAGGCGGTGGTGTCGATGCTGGCGAAGATCGGCGTCAAGGTGAACCTCGCCGCGGTGCCGAAAGCGAAGTACTTCGCCAAAGTGCTGGCGCCGGGCGGTTACAATACTGACTTCTATCTGCTCGGATGGACGCCGAACTCGTTCAACTCCTGGAACGTGCTGACGAATCTGGTGACCTGTCGCGATGCCAAGGGTAACGGCGGGCCGTTCAATCTCGGCGACTACTGCAACAAGAAGGTCGACGCGCTCGCGGCCAAGATCGTGATGGAGACCGACAAGACGAAGCGCGACGCGCTTATCCACCAGGCCTACGAGATCATGACCAAGGACGTGTCGCATATCCCGTTGCACCAGCAGTACCTCGTCTGGGGCAAGCGGAAGAACCTCGACATCATCCAACGCCCGGACGACGAGGTCCTGTTCTACTGGGCCAATCTGCACTGAAGGTTGGGGCGCCAAAGCGGGCCCGGATCCCAGCGATCCGGGCCCGACACTCTTAGGGTTGCTAATTCATGCTTGCCTTCGCCATCCGGCGGCTTGTGCAGTCGGTCGGCGTCATTCTCGCAGTGGCGCTGATCTCTTTTGCGATGTTCCGTTTTGTCGGAGATCCGATCAACCAGATGGTCGGTCAGGACACGACCCCGGCTGAGCGCGCCGCGTTGCGCAAGTCGCTGGGGCTCGACGACCCGGTGGTCGTGCAGTTCGCGCGCTTCGTCGACCACGCCGCGCAGTTCGACTTCGGCATCTCGTACCAATTCAAGCAGCCGGTCTCTCAGCTCATCGCTCAGCGCATGCCGGCGACGCTCGAACTGTCGATCCTGTCGGCGATCTTCGCCGTGGTTGTCGGTGTGCCGATGGGCGTCTTTACCGGCCTCTATCCGTCGAGCTGGCTGTCGCGCGCTTTCCTCGCCACCAGTCTGCTCGGTGTGTCGTTGCCGACGTTCCTGATCGGTATCCTGCTCATCTTCTTTTTCTCGGTCGATTTGGGATGGCTGCCGTCGTTCGGGCGAGGGCACGTCGTGACTGTCTGGGGTGACTGGACGACCGGGTTGCTGACGGTGTCCGGCTTGCGCTCACTGATCCTGCCGACCATCACGCTCGGCCTGTTTCAGACGACGTTGATCATGCGTCTCGTGCGCGGCGAGATGCTCGAGGTCTTGCGGACCGATTACATCAAATTCGCGCGCGCTCGCGGGCTGACTCGCCGTGCCATCAACTTCGGCCACGCCTTGAAGAGTACGCTTGTGCCGGTCATCACCATTACCGGTCTGCAACTCGGCTCGATCGTCGCCTTCTCGATCATCACCGAGACCGTGTTCCAGTGGCCGGGTATGGGTCTCCTGTTCCTCCAGGCGGTGCAACAGGTCGACATCCCCATCATGGCCGCCTATCTGATGCTCGTCGCCGTGATCTTCACGATCGTCAATTTCATTGTCGATATTCTCTACTTTGCCGTCGATCCGCGCATCCGCATCAAGGGGATCGAGGCATGAGTGAACTTGCCGGCGAAGCCGACATTGCTCCGGCCCCCCGGTCGGCTCTCTCTCGCTTTTTCGATAGCGACTTGTTTCATTCTTTCATCGGTTCGCCGGTCACGGTCGCCTCGGCGGTGATCACGTTGCTGCTCGTCGCGGCCGCCTTCGGGGCGCCGTTGATCGCGCCGCATAACCCCTTCGATCCGGCCTCGCTGTCGATCACCGACAGCCTGCTGCCACCGGCCTGGAGCCATGGCGGCACGGCGACTTACCTGCTCGGTACCGACGACCAGGGCCGCGACGTGCTCTCGACGATTTTATACGGCATGCAAATTTCGCTGTCGGTGGGTTTTGCCAGCGTGGTGCTCGCCATCGCGATCGGCGTGCCGCTTGGGCTCGTCGCGGGCTATTTTGGCGGTGTCACCGACGCCCTCATCATGCGCGTCGCCGACGTGCAACTGACCTTTCCGGCCATCCTGACGGCTTTGCTGATCGACGGCATTGCGCGCGGTATCGCCGGCCCGCAGGCGTACAATGATGTTGTGTTTCCGGTGCTGGTTCTCTCGATCGGCCTGAGCTTCTGGGTGCAATACGCGCGCACGGTGCGCGGCTCGGTTCTGGTGGAGGCTAACAAGGAATACGTGCTGGCGGCGCGGCTCATTGGCCTGAGGCCGGTGGGAATCTTGTTCCGCCACATCCTGCCCAACGTGCTGGGGCCGGTGCTTGTGATTGCCACGATCAACTTGGCGCTCGCCGTCATCACCGAGGCGACACTCTCCTTCCTCGGCGTCGGTGTGCCGCCGACGCAGCCGTCGCTCGGCACGCTGATCCGCATCGGCAACGACTACCTGTTCTCCGGCGAATGGTGGATCACCATCTTCCCCGGCATCACCCTCGCCATCCTCGTGCTTGCGGTCAACCTGCTCGGCGACTGGCTGCGCGACGCGCTCAACCCGAAGCTCCGATGACCCCGACGCTCTCCGTCCGCAACCTGAAGGTCGAGATTCCGACGCGGCACGGGGTGCTCACGGCCATCGACGATCTTTCTTTCGACATTGCGCCGGGCGAGGTGCTCGGCGTGGTCGGCGAATCCGGCGCGGGCAAGTCGATCACCGGCGCGGCGATCATCGGCCTGCTCGAGCCGCCCGGCCGGGTCGCGGGCGGCGAGATCAGGCTTGCCGGCGAGCGCATCGATAATCTGCCGCCGGCGCAGATGCGGCGCCTGCGCGGCAAGCGCATCGGCATGATCTTCCAGGACCCGCTGACCAGCCTCGATCCGCTTTACCGCATCGGCGACCAACTCATCGAGACGGTCCTGACCCACGAGAAAATCTCGCCCGCCGCGGCCCGCGACAAGGCCGAGCGCCTGCTGGTCGAGGTCGGTATCCCCGCGGCGGGCCAGCGGCTCGCGTCCTACCCGCACCAATTCTCCGGCGGCATGCGCCAACGCGTCGTCATCGCGCTCGCGCTCGCCGCCGATCCGGAGCTTGTCATTGCCGACGAGCCGACCACCGCGCTCGACGTCTCCGTGCAGGCGCAGATCATCGCGCTGATCAAGCGGTTGTGCCGCGAGCGCGGTGCTTCGGTGATGCTGATCACCCACGACATGGGCGTCATCGCCGAGACCGCCGACCGTGTCTGCGTGCTCTATGCCGGGCGGCTCGCCGAGATCGGGGCGGTGAGAGACGTGGTTAAGCACCCGAAGCATCCTTACACGGCGGGGCTGATGGCGGCGATTCCGTCGCTTGCCGACGAACTCGGCACGCGGCTTGCGCAAATTCCCGGAGCGATGCCACGGCTCGGTGGCATCCCGAAAGGCTGCGCGTTCCATCCGCGCTGCACCCACGCCTTCGCCCGATGCGTCGCCGAGCGGCCGTCGATCTACGAAACCGGGACCGGCGGCACCGCCTGCTTCCTGCACGATCCGGAGCGGGAGCTTGCCGCCGCACCGTCGGGAGGCGTCCCATGAGCGAGACCGAGCTCGCGCCGCGGGCGGCAAGCCATCCCGACAGCGAACCGCCTCTGGTGCGCATCCAGGGCCTGTCGCGCGTCTTCGACCTGTCCAAGAAATGGCTCAACCGCGTGCTCGAAGGCGGCGGCAAGGTGACGTTGACCGCCGTCGATAATGTCAATCTCTCAATCGACCGCGGCGAGACGTATGCGCTGGTCGGCGAGTCCGGCTCGGGCAAGTCGACCATCGCCAAACTGGCGGTCGGCCTGCTGGTGCCGAGTTGTGGCAGCGTCGTGATCGGCGGCGTCGATATCTGGGCCGAGGACGATGCGGCGACGCTCAGGCACTTGCGCCGCCGCATCCAGATGATCTTCCAGGATCCTTACGCCAGCCTCAATCCGCGCTGGCGCGTCGGCGCAATCGTCGCCGAGCCGATCAAGGCCTTCGGGCTGATCACCGATCGGCACGCCCGCGACGCGCGCGTCGGCGAACTCCTGTCGCTGGTTGGCCTCGATCCGCGCGACGCTCGCAAGTTTCCGCACGAGTTTTCCGGCGGCCAACGCCAGCGTATTGCCATTGCCCGCGCGCTTGCCTCCAATCCGGAGTTCATCGTTTGCGATGAGCCGACCTCGGCGCTCGACGTGTCGGTGCAGGCGCAGGTGCTCAATCTCCTACGCGATTTGCAGGAGCGCCTCGGCCTGACCTATCTCTTCATCAGCCACAATCTCGCGGTGGTGCGTCATATCGCGACCCGTGTCGGCGTGCTCTATCTCGGAGGCGTGGTCGAGGAGGCCCCGGCGCGCACCTTGTTCGCCGCGCCGCGCCATCCTTACACGCAGCTTCTGCTCGACTCCGTCCCTGACATAGAGATGACCGGGCGCGAGCGCGTGCCGATCGCCGGCGAAACGCCGAACCCGGTCTCGCCGCCGCCGGGCTGTCATTTCCATCCGCGCTGCCCCTATGTCTTCGACCGCTGCCGCGTCGAGGCGCCGAAACTCAATCCGGTCGCGGCGGGTCACGCCGTCGCTTGCCATGCGGTGGAGCAGGGAACGATCTGACAATTCGACCGAAGGTGCCATGAGGCACTTCAATCGCGCTAGTGCTACATTTACCCGCCGTCTTCACCGAATGCCGCCCGAGGAGCCAGACAAGAAATGCCGATAATTAACCGCGTCGCCGATCTGCAAAACGAAATAGCCGAATGGCGGCACGACCTGCACGCCCATCCGGAACTGCTGTTCGATGTCAGTCGCACGGCGGGAATGGCGGCCGAGAAACTGCGCGAGTTCGGCTGCGACGAGGTGGTCACCGGCATTGGCCGCACCGGTGTAGTCGGCGTCATCCATGGCCGCAAAGGCACCTCCGACAAGGTGATCGGCATGCGCGCCGATATGGACGCGCTGCCGATCGAGGAGGAAACGGGGCTGGCGTACAAGTCGACCGTGCCCGGCAAGATGCATGCCTGCGGCCACGACGGCCACACCGCCATGCTGCTTGGCGCGGCGCGCTATCTGGCCGAGACCCGCAATTTTGCCGGCACGGCCGTGGTGATCTTCCAACCGGCCGAGGAAGGCGGCGCCGGCGGCAAGGTCATGGTCGACGACGGGATGATGGAGCGTTTCAAGATCGACGAGGTCTATGGCATGCACAATCATCCGGGTATGCCGGTCGGCGAATTCGCCTTGCGGCCCGGTCCGCTGATGGCTGCGGCCGACTTTCTCACGATCGATATCGAAGGCAAGGGCGGGCACGCCGCGCATCCGAACGCGGCTGTCGATACCATTGTGGTCGGTGGGCAGATGATCAACGCCATTCAGTCGATCGTGTCGCGCAATATCGACCCGCTGGAACCGGCGGTGGTGTCGATAACCCAGTTTCACGCGGGAAGCACCCATAACATCATCCCGCAGACCGCGCAGTTGCACGGCACCGCGCGCAGCCTCTCGCCGCAGGTGCGCGACCTCTTGGAGAAGCGCCTCCATGAAGTGGTGGAGAGGACGGCCGCCGTTTACGGCGCGAAGGCGAAACTGACTTATGAACGGGGCTATCCAACCGTGATCAACCACGTGGCGCAAACGGATTTCGCCGCCAACGTGGCCCGCGAGATCGCCGGTAAGGATAAGGTGAGCACCGACATGGCGCCGGTGATGGGCGGTGAGGATTTCGCCTTCATGCTGGAGGCGCGGCCCGGTGCCTTCATCTTTGTTGGCAACGGCGACAGCGCGAGCCTGCATCATCCGCAATATAACTTCAACGACGAGGCGATCCCCTTCGGCACCTCGTATTGGGTGAAGCTGGTCGAAACGGCGCTGGCAGGGTGACCGCGCCGGCGGGCGCCCGGTCATTCTGCTCATGACTGAACCGCCCGGGTTTGCCGGAGGCTCCAACTCCTGAGAAGGCGGAGCCATGAGCAAGCAGACAAGCAACAGGCTTTCGCCTGGGGCCCGGTCCCGTGCAGTGCGGCCGTTCCTCGATCACGAACATGAACATTCATCGCGGTGGTCAGCGATCATGTCGGTTGCCGGCAAGATCGGCTGCACGGCGCAGACTCTGAACGAGTGGGTCAAGAAGAACGAGGTCGACAACGGCAAGCGGGCTGGCGTTCCTACCGATGTAGCGGAGAATCCGAAGGCGCTTGAACGCGAGAACCGAGAGCTGCGTCAGACCAACGATATCCTGGGCAAGGCGTCTGCCTGTTTTGCCCAGGTGGAGATCGGCCGCCGAGTGAAGCCATGATTGCGTTCATCGACGATCATCGTGGGATGCATGGGGTCAAGCCGATTTGCAAAGTAAAGCCGATCGCTCCGTCGACCTACCACGATCAGGTCGCCAAGCGCATTGATCCCTCCCGACTCTCCGCTCTTGAAGAGGATGTCCGCTTTGCTGGTCGCTCTCGTTGTCCGGTGCTTAGGAAAGGCGCGGCCTTCGCCGGCATCATGGCCCCATCGGCGTCAGTGCCTCCCACGCGGGATAGGCGCCAATGGCAAAGCCGGGTGTCGCGAGCGAGCCGATAGCAAGGCGGCCTGCGGCGATCTTGACGCGCGCGGCGCCGTGGCTGCGCTCGTAGAGGTCCGGATGAGCGGCGAGGAAAGCCGACTGTTCGGCTTCCGGCAATCCGCTCATGCCGTTGACGTAGTGATGGCCGTTGCGCTCGACGTGAGCGAGGCCGAGAAGGTTCACCAGCGCCAGGTCCTGCTGCACTGCTAGGCCCGCTTGCGTCGTCAAGTCTTCGCCGCTCATGAAGTGGCGGTCGGTCCCGTCCTCGGCGTTCCAGGTCGCGCAACGCGCGGCATTGAGGATAGACTTGTAGAGACCTTTGCAGCACTTGCTCGAGATGCCGCTATAGCCGAGGGCGCGGGCGCGGGGAAAAGCCTCCAGGCCGTCATCGGATTCGTCAACGATCACTGGTTTGACCCGCGACAGCGCAGAGATGTCTTTGTCGAACGCATGCGCGCGGGCGATCGGCTGCTCGATGAAGAGAATGCTGGCGACCAGGCGCCGCAAATTTGGGGCTTCCTGCATGTGGCGCCACAATTCGAGAAGCGCATCGATATCGTTGTATTGCTCGTTGCCATCGAGCGAGACGTGGTAAGGCTGCGCGATGGTGTCGAGCACCGCTGCGATCCCACCCAGCCGGGCGAGGTCCGCCGTCAAATCGCCGCCGACCTTGAGTTTGAAATAGGTGTGTCCGTAGGTGGCGATGACTTCTTCCAAAGATTCCGGCAGCCCATCGTTCACGTGGCCGGGATGGCCGGCGATGGCGTCGACGAGGCCGACGGTGTGACGCGCGGCGATGGTGGTCTGCGGTCTCAGGCCCTCCAGAAACGCCCCCACGTCGGTGCCGGCAAGGTCGGCGAGCGGGCCCGGCAACAGCCCCGGCTCGATCCCGGCGAGGTTCTTTCCGATCGCATCGTAGAAGGAACAGCCGGTGCTGCGGCATAGCGCATCGAGAATGGCGCGATCGACTTGCGCAGGGCCGAAGTTGGACACCAGCGCATTGAGGTTGTGCCGCGCGCCGGCCGCGACCTGGTCGGCGTAATGCGCCACGAAATGGCCAAACGCCGTACGCGTGCGGGCATCGGCGGTATAGGCGTCGGCGGCGAGCCGGAGAGAGTGCCGCAGCTGGTCGAAATTGTCTTCGTTCGATAACGCCAGATTCTTATCGAACCACTTTGGCGCGAGTAACTCGGCCGCCGCGCCCCAATGCGACGTGCCGTCCGGGCGTTCGATGCGCACACGGACGAAACATTGCGGCGCCTCGGTCAGTGTCACCACGCCGAAGCGAAATGGCATCCGCAGGCGCACGGGTCTCTCATAGAGCTGGACCTCGCGAACGGTTAGTGTCGGCGTGCTCAAGGTCGCTCTCCCCATGTTTTATGCCGGGCCCGTGCGGCATCGCATGGCCCCGCCGGCCGCGCTGGCGCCACGGCCAACATTAAACTAACATTCGATCTGGACCACCCAGTGCGGACTGCTCAAGAGAATGGCACGGCATACCTTCCTTTGCATCGACGGACATACCTGCGGCAATCCGGTGCGGCTTGTCGCCGGCGGTGGGCCGAACCTTCTAGGCACGACCATGATCGAGCGGCGTGCCGACTTCGTTGCCAAGCATGACTGGATTCGCAAGGGGCTGATGTTCGAGCCGCGTGGACACGACATGATGTCGGGCACGATCCTATATCCCCCGACGCGCGAGGACTGCGACGTCGCCGTTCTCTACATCGAGACCACGGGGTGTCTGTTCATGTGCGGGCACGGCACCATCGGCACGGTGACGATGGCGATCGAGAACGGGCTGATCTCACCCAAGGTGCCTGGAACCGTTGCGCTCGACACGCCGGCCGGCAAGGTTGTCGCAAGCTACAGGCAGGAAGGCCAGTTTGTCGAGGAGGTGCGCATCACCAATGTGCCGTCGTTTCTTTATGCCGAAGGCCTTGAAGCCGAGGTACCCGGCCTCGGGAGGATCGCAGTCGATGTTGCCTATGGCGGCAATTTCTACGCCATCGTCGATCCGCAGGAGAACGTCTCCGACCTCGCGGACATCAGTACCGGCGACATCCTTCAGTGGAGTCCGGCCTTAAGGCGCCTGCTCAACGAGAATTACACGTTCGAGCATCCGGAGCATCCGGAGATCAACGTCCTGACCCACGTCATGTGGACCGGGCAGCCGCGCGCCGAAGGCGCGACGGCACGCAATGCCGTGTTCTACGGCGACAAGGCCATCGACCGTTCGCCCTGCGGCACCGGCACCTCGGCGCGCATGGCGCAGTGGGCGGCAAAGGGAAAGCTTAAACCCGGCGACGACTTCATCCATGAAAGCATCATCGGCTCGCTGTTCGACGGGCGGGTCGAGGAGGCGGTCAAGGTCGGGCCCTATGACGGCATCGTGCCCTCGATCGGCGGCTGGGCCCGCCAGACGGGCATCAATACCATCTTCATCGACGACCGCGATCCGTTCGCGCACGGCTTCTCGGTTATTTAGAGGGGCTGGGTGACGATGATATCAATCAGCGCAAATTGTATCGGATCGGCACCACGATAGCGATCTGCGCGCCGTGCACCTCCGGCGGCGGGGGCGGCAATGGTTGCGCGCGTGCGATCAGCTGCATGGTCGCGCGGTCGAGCAGGCTGGAGCCGGAGCTGCGCACGATGCGGGCGTGGTGCACGCGGCCGCGGCGGTCCACGCTGAAGGCGAGGCGCGCCACCCCTTGCACGCCGCGCTCCTGCGCCGCGGCCGGGTAACGCTTGTAACGTTGCAGCCGCATCACCAGCGCCGTCTTCCAGCGTGGCACGGCGTTGCGATCGTGCGTGCGCGCGCCCGCGCGCGGCGCCGTCGCCCGCGAAGCGCTGCGCTTGGTCCGCGCCGGCTCTGGGGTGCGCTTGGCCATGTGCTGCCGGTGCTTTCGCTCCCGGATATTTTGTTTCCGGATTTGCCGGACCGGTCGCGCCAGCGGCATCACCACGTCTTTAGTTGCGGTGTGCATTTCCGTCGGCGGAGGCGGCAGTGGCATGGGCGCCGGTGTCGGCGCGATCTTGTCGACCGGCGGTTCCGGTTGCGATTTGAGATCCGCGGTGACGGTCGGCTTCTTGGGCTCAGCCGGCTTTTCGGGTGGCTTGGGCTCTGGTTTGGCGACCACCTCCCGCTTGACCGGCTTTTCGATCTTTTCCGCCTTTTCCGGTTTGGGTTCGGGCTTCGGCGTCGGCGCGACATCGTTCGGCGGTGTGGTGGGCGCGGCCTCGGCCGGCGCCAGATCGATCAGGATCGCCGGGCCATTCGCCACGGGCTCGTCCTTGGCGCGCCAGTGGTCGATCAATGCCGCGGCGGCGGTGGCGTGCAGGGCCAGCACCAGCACGAAGCAACCGGTCCAGCGCAGGCCGTCCGGCCAGCGCCGCCGCGACGGCGGCTGCGGTCTCTCGCTCATGGCGCCAGCTTGTCCGCTTCGAGCCCGACCAGTGCCACGTGCAGATAGCCGGCGGCGCGCAGCTGGTTCATCAGGCCCATCACCGCGCCGTAGGGCACACGCTTGTCGGCGCGCAGGAAGATGCGCTTCTGCTTGTCGCCGCCGGTGACCTTGTCGAGCGCCGCCGTCAGGTCGGCGCGGCTGACGTCGTCGTCATTGACCGCCAGGGTGAGGTCGGACTTGAGCGTCACGAACAGTGGCTTATCGGGACGCGGGCTTGCCTGGGCGCTGGCAGCCGGTAGGTCGACACCGATGTCGACGGTCGCCAGCGGCGCCGCGATCATGAAGATGATCAGCAACACCAGCATCACGTCGATGAACGGCGTGACGTTGATTTCGTGCAGCTCGGCGAGGTCGTCATCGCCGTGATCGAGACGAATGCTCATCGCTTGCCCTATTCCGCCGCGGCCGCCGTCGGCGGCCGTTGCGAGAAGGCGCCGCGGTCGAAATCGCGGCTGATCAGGCGCAGGATCGCCGCCGTGGCGTCGGCCTGCAGCGCGCGATGGCCGGCGTTCCAGCGCGAGAACACATTATACATCACCACTGCCGGAATCGCCGCGATGAGGCCGAGGGCGGTCGCGAGCAGCGCTTCCGCGATACCGGGCGCCACCACCGCCAGATTGGTGGTGTGTTGCCTGGAGATGCCGATGAAGCTGTTCATGATGCCCCAGACCGTTCCGAACAAACCGACGAACGGCGCGGTGGCGCCGACCGTCGCCAGCACGCCGGTGCCGGCGATCATGCGGCGCGAGCCCGCCGCCTCCATGCGCTCCAGCCGCGACACGATACGTTCTTTCACACCGTCAGGTGACAAGGCCCCGGCCGACAGCTGCAGCTCGTCGGCAGCAGCGCGCACCAGCGCGCCGACACCATCGCGGCGCCCCGACAGGCGCTCGGCGGCCTCATGCCAGCCGCGCGCAGCAACGAGCGCGTCGATTCCGCTGCGCAAGTTGCGGCGCGCGGTCAGCAATTCGAGCGACTTGGCGAGCCAAATGGTCCAGGTCAACAGCGACGCCAAGGCCAATCCGATCATGACAACTTTGACCACGACGTCGGCCGACATGAACATGCCCCAGGGCGACAGGTCGTGCGGCAGCTTGAAGCGGATGTCGTCTTGCGGCGGCGAAGCCAGGGCCGGAATTCCGGTCGCCGCACCCGTGGCGGGCGCGGCCGCAGAGGGCGAAGGAACGGTGGGTGGTGCAGGCTGAGTAGGTGCGGCCTGTTGCGGCGGCTGGACCGGGGCATTCGACGTTTGTGCGTACGTGACGGTTGGCAAGGCGAGGCTGAGCGCCAGCATGGCCGCCGCACACGATAAACCCTTCAAACGCCCGCTCCACATTGCACCGACAGTCCTTGGAATCTTTTGCGCCATCGCTCCCACGCGACAATAAAACTACAAATGTGCTGGCGAGGCTACCGATTCGGCATCGCGCAAACCGCCAAGGAAGCCCCTATGGACGGCCATGCGCGCCGAGATTGCCGATAATCGGCAAATGAGGCGTCACGCGGGTCAATACCGAAATCATTGTATTTTACGCGCCGGTTTCGCCCTTGCCTGCAGGGGGGCGCATTATTGCCCTTCGAAGGAGGATCGTCCCGGCGGCGCTACTGAATCCGTCCGTCTGCGCTGCAGGCGGCGTCCTCACCGGGGGGCAAATTCCGGCGCGCTCTTATCGCTTTGTTGCAACGTGGCTGGGCGCGTTGATCTGTCGTTTGCGCGATCCGCACTCAACCGCTGATCAATTACGCCGCTCTGACTGCGCTTTGCTCCCTTGAGAGAAAGCAGCCCCGTCAGGCGACCCGGTTGCTGGGGTGGCCGGCGTGGAAGTTCTCCACGTGCGCCACGACCTGATCCCATAGTGTCTGCATCGCCTCGTTGCTGGCCCAAGCGACATGCGGTGTCACGATCACGTTGGGGCGGCCGAGCACCTTCAACAGCGGATTGTCGGCATTCGGCGGCTCCGAGGTCAGGCAGTCGAAGCCGGCGCCGGCGATCCGGCCCTTGTCGAGCGCCGCAACAAGATCGGCCTCGTCGACGAGGCCGCCGCGTGCGCAATTGATCAGGAGCGGCTTCTTCTTCATTTTGGCGAATTCGGGAGCGGCAATCATGTTGCGCGTCGCCGGCATCAACGGCGAATGCAGCGTGATGACGTCTGCCGTCTCCAGCACCTCGTCCCACGGCGTATAAAGCGGGCCGAGGCCCTGCACGTTCTTGTGCGCGGCGAACAGCGTGCGCATGCCGAAGGCTTGGCCGAGCCGGGCGACGCCCTGACCCAGGGAGCCTTCGCCGATGACGCCGAGGGTCGAGCCGGCGAGATCGTTGATCGGATGGGTAAAGAAGCAGAACTGATCTTCCTGCTGCCAGCGGCCGTCGATGACGTCCTGGCGGTAGCCGACGATGCCGCGGCGCAGCGCCAGGATCAGCGCAAAGACGTGCTCGGGCACCGTGTTGGTGGCGTAACCGCGTACGTTGGAGACGACGATGCCGCGCTCCTTGCAGGCGTCGATATCGAAGGCGTCATAGCCGGTGGCGGGGATGCAGATCATCTTCAGACCCGGCAACTGCTCGATGGCCGCCCGCCGGATCGGCACCTTGTTGCAGACGGCGATCTCGGCGTCTTTGAGCCGTTCGACCACTTGGTCCGGCGCCGTGCGGTCGTATTCTATCCATTCGTGCGCAAACGACGGTTTAGTGAGCGTGACCGAAGGGCCGATGGTCGAGCGGTCGAGAAAGACGATGCGAGTCATGGCAATCTCCAGGCCACGAGGGCACGACAAAGGAACGCCCCGCAGCGCGGGGCGTTCGGTATCATGAAATGGAGCGCAACGCGCCGCAACTCATTCGGCGGCGATGCGCATCGCCTCGCCGGCCTTGGAAAGATGACGCACCGCCGCGCCGACGCCCGCGCCCGGCTCGAACTTGATGCCAACGTCGTGCATCGCCAGTTCGGCGCCGCCCAGCGCCTGCAGCACCATGATCTCGTTGAGCCAGCCGAGATGACCGATGCGGAACACCTTGCCGGCCACCTTGTTGAGGCCGCCGCCAAGTGAGAGGTTATAGCGATGATACGCGGTCTTGATGACGTCGTTGGCGTTGATGCCTTCCGGCACCACGACCGCGGTGACCGTGTCGGAATACCATTCCGGCCCGTGCGCGCAGGGGCGCAGGCCCCAGGCTTCGACCGCGGCGCGCACCGCGCCGGCGAGTCGATGGTGACGGGCAATGACGTTCGGCAGCCCTTCCTCGAGCAGCAGATCGACCGAGGCGCGCAGGCCCCGCAGTAAAGTCGCCGCCGGGGTGTAAGGGGTGTAGCCGAGCGCGTTGTTCTTGGCCATGTCCTTGTAGTCGAAATAGCAGCGCGGCAGCTTGGCCGTGGCGCCGGCCTTGAGCGCCTTCTCGCTGACGCAGACGATGGTCAGACCCGTCGGCATCATGAAGCCTTTCTGCGAGCCGCAGACGGCCACGTCGACGCCCCAGTCGTCCATACGGAAATCGATCGAGGCGATCGAGCTGACACCGTCGACGAACAGCAGCGCCGGATGACCGAGTTCGTCGAGAATGCGGCGCACGCCGGCGACGTCGGACGCCACCCCGGTCGCGGTTTCGTTGTGCGTCACCAGCACGGCCTTGATCTCGTGCTTCTTGTCAGCCTCGAGCTTGGTGCGGTAATCGTCGAGCGGCACGCCCTTGCCCCATTCGACGTCGGTAGCGTCGACCTCAAGGCCGAAGCGCTGGCACATGTCGACCCAGAGCAGCGAGAACTGGCCGAAGATCGAGGCCAGAACCTTGTCGCCCGGCGACAACGTATTGGAAATCGCCGATTCCCAGCCGCCCGTGCCGGAGCCGGGAAAGATGAAGACATGGCCGTTGCGGCTCTGAAAAACCTTCTTCACATCGGTCAGCAGCGGAAGAAGGAACTGCGGGTAGTCGGGCGCGCGGTGGTCTTCGAGCGGCACGTCCATTGCCTGACGAATTGCGAACGGCATGTTGGTCGGGCCGGGGACAAAGAGTCCTTTGAAGCCTGGCATTAGAATTCCTCCATCTTATCGTGAATTGTTCAAGGATCCGGTCGTAGGGAAACGAACCGCGCGGTATGCGCCGTCCGATTGAGCCGCTTGGTTTCCTGCGCCCCTGCGCGTTGACGTGCGCTCAGGCGGCGGCGCGGCGGTTCTTTTCGATCTTGCCGTCGACCAGCGCGACGGTGCGATCGATTGCCGGATGGCTAATCCCGTATTGCCGGCCGATGAGCTGCACCAGCTTGTCGACTCGTTCAGCGAGCGGCGCGCCCGCGGCGATCGCGCGCGCGGCCGACGACGGGTTGATCAGGCGCTCGGCCGCCGCCGCGTACTTGTCGAACGGCACGAGGTCGCCCGGCTGTCCGCCGATGCGCTGCACGATCCGCTCCACGGCCGCGTATATCTCGCGCGACAGATCGAGATCGTCATGGACCGCGTCGCGGATCGAAATCGGCGCGCCCGCGGTCACGCAGCGGTAGTTGCCGGTCATCAGCATGGCCCATTTGGCGAAGGGCACGAACAGCGAGTCGTGCACGCGCAGCTTGACCGGAATGTCGACGCCGTCGAAGCGCGCCTTGTCGATGTCCTTGGCAAGCGTGGTGAGCACCGCGTTGTGGCGCGGCTCGGCGAAGGCCGCCGCCTTGAAGTTGGTCGGCAGGTTGACGTTGAGGACGTTGGCCGGCTCGTCGGCGGGCCGCGCCGCTTGCGGGTCCGGCGAGCACAGCGTCATCAGCTGCGGATCGAACGGCTCCCAGATGTCGGTCCTGGCATAGGCGTCCCCGACCGCTTTCACATCGATCGTCGGGATCCGCTTCAGATAGGGCAGGGGCGGCATGTTCATGAGCGACAGGCATGGAACGTTCGCCGCCGCAGTGCGCGTCAGCAGCGCGCGGATGGTGTGATTGAGATATTGCGGCTCTTGCATCGCCAGCACGACCAGGTCGTAGCCGGCCGGATCGGCGGCTTCCGGCGTCCTGGCGTCGAGCCGGCCGGGCAGTGCGGCGGATTGAATCGCGCGCGGGGCGTCCTCGCCCCTCGCCTTAATGCGGACGACGGTGCCTTGAGCGTTGATAAGGTCGGAGGTGGCCTGGCGGCAGACCAGGGTGACATCGTGGCCGGCCATGAGGCACTTCGTGCCGAACAGCGAGCCATAGGACGCGCCGAGGACTAATATCCGGCTGGCCATGCGGTGCACTCCCTTGCTCATTTCCCTGATGGTCGGCCCGGCTGCCGATCCGCTCTTCTGGTCGACATAACACCGAAGCAGGGATGATGCATTGCAAACAGGGTTTATGTGTTGCGTGTCTGCATACAAAATGTCACAATCTGTTGTGTTGTAAATATGGATTCAAATGGCAAAAACCTTTATTGGACCGCAACTTAGGCAGCTCCGCCGGGAGCGGAAGCAGACCCAGGCCGAGATGGCCAAGGCGCTGGGCGTCAGCCCCGGCTATGTGAATCTGTTGGAAAACAACCAGCGCAGCCTGTCGGTGCGGCTGCTGATGGGGCTCGCCGACGCCTACGGGGTGGACTGGCGCGACATCGTCACGGACGAGTCCTCGAACCTGCTCGCCGAGCTGCGCAGCGCCGTGAAGGACCCGATGTTCGGCGAGGGCGCGCCGGATCTACAGGAATTGCGCGCGGCCATCGACCACGCCCCGCGGTTGGTGGAGCAGTTTCTCCATCTCTACGGCAGCCACCGCGCCACGCTCGAACGCATCATGCGCCAGGGCGGGGGCGACGCGCCGGAAGGCCTGCTGACTACCTCGGCGGAGGCGGTCATCCACGACTTCTTCCGCGACCATTCCAACTATTTCCACGCGCTCGAAGTCGCAGCCGAGAAAATGCGCCTGGCCGAGAAATGCGAACCGGACGACGTCTACGCCAAGCTAAAAGCGCGCCTGTTCAACGCCCACGACATTCGGGTCAAGCGGCGTCCGGTCGAGGAGATGATCCAGGCACTGCGCGTCTACAATCGCCACGCGCGCCTCATCTACCTTTCGGAGGCGCTCGACCACGTCAATCAAGTGTTCCAACTCGCCCACGTGCTGTGCCTGGTGGAGTTGCCGGATCTGCTGGACGACCTGACTGCGGAAAGCGGCATCACCGAAGCCAACAGCCTGGCGCGCTGCAAGGTCGAACTCGCCAACTACTTCGCCGCCGCCTTTCTCATGCCCTACGAGCCGTTCCTGCAGGCGGCCGAAAGCACCGCCTACGACATCGACCGGATATCCGCGCGTTTCGGCGTGTCGTTCGAGCAGGCCTGCCATCGCCTCACCACCCTGCAGCGGCCCGGTGCGCAAGGCGTGCCGTTCTTTTTCCTGCGCGTCGACAAGGCGGGGAACGTCACCAAGCGCTTCAACTCGACGTCCTTCCATCTCGCCGAATACGGCGGCGCCTGCCCGGTGTGGAACATCCACATGGCCTTCCGTATGTCTGGTGTTATCCTTCCGCAGTTCGTCGAATTGCCTGACGGCGACCGCTTCTTCACCATCAGCCGCACGGCGGACCGTCCTGCGGTGAATTTCGCCACGCAGGACCACCGGCTTTCGGTCTCGCTGGGCTGCGAGTTCCGCTACGCGACCAAGCTCGGCTACGCGTCGTCCTTCAAGCTCGACGATCAATTGCACTTCAGCCAGATCGGCATCAACTGCCATCTGTGTCCGCGGCAGGCCTGCTCGCAGCGCGCCCATCAGCCGGTGTTCATGGAGCTGCCGCTCGACACCGCGCGGCGCGGCAATACCCGATACGAAAGCTAGCGGCGTTTTCTTCCGACCCTGCTGTGAAGGGCGGGGCGTGCCGTCTTGGCTCCGGCTTCGAGGCGTCGAACGAGCGCCGGCCCCAGTTGAACAAGCTCGCCGAATGGGCAAAGGATGAGGATACGCTCCGGGGCATCCTGGTCGACGACCCGGCGCGCCGCTACGACGTCGGTTGGTGGGATATTGGAAATGACGAAACAGACGATGCGGCTGGCCTATTTCGAACGCTGGATGGACCCCGTGGCGGAAGACATCCTCGCGCAGGAACCGGGCATCGCGCTTGACTGGTTGTCGTATGCCGCCCCCACGGCGGAGACCGACGCGAAAATCAAGCTTGCCCACGCGTATCAGATTTCGCCGCGTACCGAATTGATCGGGCCGTATTTCGGCGACGCCGGGTTGCTCGCTAAATGCAAGAACCTGCTGGCCATTAGCTCGACTGGCGCGGGCTTCGACATGGTCGACGTCGATGCCTGCACGGCGGCGGGCGTGCTGGTCTGCAACCAAACCGGAGCGAACGCCCACGCGGTCGCCGAGCACGCGCTCGGTATGATGCTCGTGCTGTCGAAACGAATTGCGCAGACCGACAAGGTGATGCGCCGCGGCGGCGAACTCGACCGCTTCAAGTTGCGCGGGAGCGACCTGGAGGGCAAGACGGTTGGAATCGTCGGCATCGGAAACATTGGCAGACGCACCGCGACGCTGTGCGGGGACGTGATCGGCATGAAGGTCCTTGCCTGCGATCCCTATCTGAGTACGGAGCAGATCGCGAAAAAAGGCGCGACCAAGGTCAGCCTCGACGAGCTGCTAGCCAAGTCGGATTTTGTGACGGTTCATTGTCCGCGCACTGACGAGACGTTCGGCATGTTCACTATCGACCTGTTCAGGAAGATGAAGCCGTCCGCCTATTTCATCAACACCGCGCGCGGTGGCATCCACGTCGAGGACGATCTCGTCGCGGCGCTCAAGGCAGGGCTGATCGCCGGTGCCGGCCTCGATGTCTTCCTGTCGGAACCGGCGCAGGCCAATCATCCGCTGCTTTCGTTCGAAAACGTCATTGCTTCGCCGCACATCGCCGGCGTGACCGACGGCGCCATGTACAACATGGCGAAAGCCGCCGCCGAGCAATGGATTACGATCATGAATGGCGGCATTCCGCCGCGGCTCATAAACCCGCAAGCTTGGCCGGCCTACTGCAGACGCTTCGAGCAGGCTTTCGGGTTCGCGCCCGCCGCGCTCGAAGAAGTGCCCGTCGCGGATCAGCCGGTCTTGTCGAAAATATAGCTTTCGTCGAGATCGCGGATCGACGGGCATCCGATCTGTGCCAGGGCGATGTCGATCTCGCGCGACAGGATCGCGATCGCGCGCTCGGCGCCGGCAAGCCCGTAAGCCGCTACGCCATAGAGCGTCGCACGCCCGACGAACGTCATCGAGGCGCCCAGGCAAAAGGCCGCAAGGATGTCCGATCCGCGCGTGATCCCGCTGTCGAGCATCAGCGGGATCGCGCCCGCGACCGCCTTGCGGATCGCGGGAAAGGCGTCGGCCGCCGCCGGGCTGCGGTCTTGCTGACGGCCGCCGTGGTTCGACACGATGATGCCGTCGACGCCGGCCGCGACCGCGGCCTGCGCATCCGCCGGGTGCAGGATGCCCTTCAGCACCAGATTGCCTTTCCACATCTCGCGAATGCTGGCCAACGTGTCCCAGGTCTGGACCGCGGGCGTTTCGCTCGCATAGAGCACGGCGACGTCCATCGGCGTCGCGTCCGGCTTGGCGTAGATTTGCCAGTTCTCGAGATAGGGCAGGCCATAGCGCAGAAACTGGTAGAGCCATGCCGGATGCTTCAGCGCTTCGAATTTGGTGGCCCAAGTCGGCTTGTAAGGCCTGACCCAGCCGTTGCGGATCGAGCGCTCGCGCTTGGAATGGGCGGGCACGTCAACCGTAATCACCAGCGTCGATAGCCCGGCGTCGGCCGTGCGCTTCACCAGGTCGCGCGTGATGGCTTCGCTCTTGGGCAGGTAGATCTGGTACCAGGCGCCGGGATGCAGGCGCGCGACCTTCTCGATCGAGGAGTTGCTGGCGCCCGACAGGATGAACGGAACGCCCGCGTCCTTCGCGGCACGCGCGAGGTGGAGATCTGCGTCCTCGCGCGCAATTGCCGCCATTCCGGTCGGCGCGATACCGAAGGGATGGCTGAGCGATTGCCTGAACAATTCGACCGTTTGGTCCGGCTTCGAAACGTCGCGCAGGTAACGCGGCGTGAGCAGGATGTCTTGAAGCCGCTGCGCGTTGCGCACGATACAGGCTTCGTCCTCGCAGCCGCCTTCGATGTAGTCGAAGATGATTTTCGGCAGGCGCCGCCGCGCCGCCTTCTTCAAATCCGCGATGCAGATCGCGGTTGCAGGGTTCATTGGAATCTCCGGAGGTGGTCGGTTGATGCGGGACGTTCAGCCGCGCAAGGCGACGGACTGCTGGTCGTAGCCGGACGGATCGACCGTCACGTCGATGAGGCAGGGGCCTTTCAATCTTAATGCTTTCTCGGCGGCCGCGCGCAGCTCGTCGAGCGTGGTAGCGCGGTATCCCTTGACGCCGGCACCTTCCGCGATCCGCACAAAATCGATGCGGTCCCAACGCAGGTTGCCCTGGGGGTGCTGGCGCGCGCGCTGCTTCAATTCGATGAGCGACAGGCCGCTGTCGTTGAACACCACGACGACGATGTTCGCGCCGACGTTCGCCGCAGTGGCGAGCTCGCCCGCGCACATGAGCAGGCCGCCGTCGCCGGTAAACGCGACCGTCGGACGATTCGGATCGCACAAGGCCGAGGCGATTGCCGCGGGTAGGGCATAGCCCATGGTGGACAGGCCGTTCGAAATCAGGATCTCGTTGGGCGCTTCTGCGCCCCAATATTGCATGGCCGAAAACATGTGGGCGCCGGCATCGACCGTGGCGCGCGCGTTGAAGGGCCTCGCGATGTCCTGCACGGTCTTGACCACGTCGACGGGAGACAGGCCGTCGCGGGTGTTGCCGTAGGCAGCAAGACGCTCGGCCATGTCGGCCTTGAGCCGGGCGATTTCGGCGCGAGTCCAGGCGGAGGGTGCCGCGGTCGCCGCCAGCGCGCTTAAACCCGCGCTCAGGTCGCCGCGATAGACGGTGTCCGGCGTGACGTAGTGGGATTCATAGCTGACCGGACCAAGATCGAGCACTTTCGAATTGTATTGCCAGGGCTTGCCGATCAATTCGACCGGGTCAAAGCCGACGAACACGATGAGGTCGGCGCGCGAAACGCACGGAGCCTCGAGCGCGCCGCCGGTGAACAGACCGGTGTAGAGATCGTGCGACGAGGGCATAACGCCCTTGGCTTTGTAGGTCGTCAGAACCGGGCAGCCCAGCGTCTCGGCCAGCGGCACGAGCGCGCGCACGACATCCGCGTCCCGCGCTTCCAGGCCGGCGATGATCACCGGACGCTTGGCCGCGTTCAGGAGCGCGCGCGCGGTGTCGATGGGTTCGTCGCTGCCGGAGGCGTTCTCTTTGCCGTGCGTGCTCGCATCGGCGTCATCAACTTGCGCGCTTGCCGCTTCGGCGGTGAGTTCGACATAGATCGGGCCCTGGGGCGAGCTCATGGCGATGCCCAGCAGATTCCGGAAATCAGCCGCCGGCTTCTCGCCGTCCAGCCGGCTGTGGCCCTTGACGATGCCGGCAAGCAGGGCGCGCTGATCGTAGCGCTGGTGGGAATCGTAGCGCGCCTTGGCGGCACTCCAACCGTCGGTGAACAGCACCATCGGCGACTTGTCGAGCCAGGCCTGCGCGACGCCGTTGACCGCGCTTGCCGTGCCGGGCCCTTGCGTCGCGAAGGCGACGCCCGGTGATCCCGACAGGTCGGCCATGGTCGCCGCCATGAACGCGGCGCCGGTTTCCGTGCGCGTCAGAACGAACCGGATGTTGCGTTCGCCGGCGGCCTTGATCAGGTCCAGGCTGGTGCCGCCGCCCGGCACGCCGAACATATGGCTGACGCCGTCTCGGGCGAGAACATCCATCACCGCTTGCGCAACGTTCATCAGGTTCCTCCCACCGGACTGCGGCTATTGTACATGACATAGACAAGCGTTGAGGAGGGTTCGATGCGCGCGATCGCGGCGACGCGGTTGCGCCCCGCCGAACAGGCTGGTGCCCCCGATCACGGCGGTGGCCGCCGCTTACGAGCGTGCCGCCGTCGATGCTGGTCGGGATCGACCGCAGACGCGAGGCATATATGACGCCGCTGAGGTCGGCTGTCGCCGTCGCGAGCGTAAAGGCGACAGTGTGGATGACGATGTTTCAGCCGCAAGGCATCACGCGCGCGGATGACCCGACAGGCTTTTTCCGGACCAGGCGGAATGAAAGAAGGTTGCCCCGGCGGAAAACGAAGCCGCCGCGTAAAGAGGTTGGCGGCCGCACCATTTGTCATGATGCGCGAGACACAAGTTTCATAAAGTGACGCTAGGCTTCGTCGGCAGGCTGCGCCCGGCGTCCTTGCACGGCAAACGTGTCGCGCCGAGCTGCAACTTAGTAGAAGTGGCGTTGGCTGTTACCGGCACGCACCTTGTCCACAAGTCGATGAGCATTCGCGCCGTACCAAGGCCGCCCAAAAGACGATAGCAAGGGGCTTCGCCGCGCCCATGTGCGCAGCGGACAAGAGGCGGGTGACCAATCGGCAATAGCGGGCGTGGGCCCATTTTCGCTTCGGTCTCAGTGGCTTGGGGCGTCGGCCCGTACCGAATTCGAAACACACGCAAATCGCGGTTTTCTCACGCCGGGATGCGAAAGGGGTTTGCCAGCGCGTGGTATAATGTATACAAATATCCATGTGGCGGCGCCAAATCCGCTGGAGATCGAGACTTAGAACTTATCAATCAGCAAGCCGGCGATAAGATCGGCAGGTCAAAACCCAAAGGGAGGAGTGAATGCGAATATCCAAGA
>CAWGGL010000016.1:0-46308 GCA_963822085.1 uncultured Pseudomonadota bacterium | reverse complement strand
CCGGTCCAGCCGCCGCAACAGGCCGCACCTACTCAGCCTGCACCACCCACCGTTCCTTCGCCCTCTGCGGCCGCGCCCGCCACGGGTGCGGCGACCGGAATTCCGGCCCTGGCTTCGCCGCCGCAAGACGACATCCGCTTCAAGCTGCCGCACGACCTGTCGCCCTGGGGCATGTTCATGTCGGCCGACGTCGTGGTCAAAGTTGTCATGATCGGATTGGCCTTGGCGTCGCTGTTGACCTGGACCATTTGGCTCGCCAAGTCGCTCGAATTGCTGACCGCGCGCCGCAACTTGCGCAGCGGAATCGACGCGCTCGTTGCTGCGCGCGGCTGGCATGAGGCCGCCGAGCGCCTGTCGGGGCGCCGCGATGGTGTCGGCGCGCTGGTGCGCGCTGCTGCCGACGAGCTGCAGCTGTCGGCCGGGGCCTTGTCACCTGACGGTGTGAAAGAACGTATCGTGTCGCGGCTGGAGCGCATGGAGGCGGCGGGCTCGCGCCGCATGATCGCCGGGACCGGCGTGCTGGCGACGGTCGGCGCCACCGCGCCGTTCGTCGGTTTGTTCGGAACGGTCTGGGGCATCATGAACAGCTTCATCGGCATCTCCAGGCAACACACCACCAATCTGGCGGTGGTGGCGCCCGGTATCGCGGAAGCGCTGCTCGCGACCGCCCTCGGCCTCATCGCGGCGATTCCGGCAGTGGTGATGTATAATGTGTTCTCGCGCTGGAACGCCGGCCATCGCGCGCTGCAGGCCGACGCCACGGCGGCGATCCTGCGCCTGATCAGCCGCGATTTCGACCGCGGCGCCTTCTCGCAACGGCCGCCGACGGCGGCCGCGGCGGAATAGGGCAAGCGATGAGCATTCGTCTCGATCACGGCGATGACGACCTCGCCGAGCTGCACGAAATCAACGTCACGCCGTTCATCGACGTGATGCTGGTGTTGCTGATCATCTTCATGATCGCGGCGCCGCTGGCGACCGTCGACATCGGTGTCGACCTACCGGCTGCCAGCGCCCAGGCAAGCCCGCGTCCCGATAAGCCACTGTTCGTGACGCTCAAGTCCGACCTCACCCTGGCGGTCAATGACGACGACGTCAGCCGCGCCGACCTGACGGCGGCGCTCGACAAGGTCACCGGCGGCGACAAGCAGAAGCGCATCTTCCTGCGCGCCGACAAGCGTGTGCCCTACGGCGCGGTGATGGGCCTGATGAACCAGCTGCGCGCCGCCGGCTATCTGCACGTGGCACTGGTCGGGCTCGAAGCGGACAAGCTGGCGCCATGAGCGAGAGACCGCAGCCGCCGTCGCGGCGGCGCTGGCCGGACGGCCTGCGCTGGACCGGTTGCTTCGTGCTGGTGCTGGCCCTGCACGCCACCGCCGCCGCGGCATTGATCGACCACTGGCGCGCCAAGGACGAGCCCGTGGCGAATGGCCCGGCGATCCTGATCGATCTGGCGCCGGCCGAGGCCGCGCCCACCACACCGCCGAACGATGTCGCGCCGACGCCGAAGCCCGAACCCAAACCGGAAAAGGCGGAAAAGATCGAAAAGCCGGTCAAGCGGGAGGTGGTCGCCAAACCAGAGCCCAAGCCACCCGAAAAGCCGGCTGAGCCCAAGAAGCCGATCGTCACCGCGGATCTCAAATCGCAACCGGAACCGCCGGTCGACAAGATCGCGCCGACACCGGCGCCCATGCCACTGCCGCCTCCGCCGACGGAAATGCACACCGCAACTAAAGACGTGGTGATGCCGCTGGCGCGACCGGTCCGGCAAATCCGGAAACAAAATATCCGGGAGCGAAAGCACCGGCAGCACATGGCCAAGCGCACCCCAGAGCCGGCGCAGACCAAGCGCAGCGCTTCGCGGGCGACGGCGCCGCGCGCGGGCGCGCGCACGCACGATCGCAACGCCGTGCCACGCTGGAAGACGGCGCTGGTGATGCGGCTGCAACGTTACAAGCGTTACCCGGCCGCGGCGCAGGAGCGCGGCGTGCAAGGGGTGGCGCGCCTCGCCTTCAACGTGGACCGCCGCGGCCGCGTGCACCACGCCCGCATCGTGCGCAGCTCCGGCTCCAGCCTGCTCGACCGCGCGACCATGCAGCTGATCGCACGCGCGCAACCATTGCCGCCCCCGCCGCCGGAGGTGCACGGCGCGCAGATCGCTATCGTGGTGCCGATCCGATACAATTTGCGCTGATTGATATCATCGTCACCCAGCCCCGCTAAATAACCGAGAAGCCGTGCGCGAAAGGATCGCGGTCGTCGATGAAGATGGTATTGATGCCCGTCTGGCGGGCCCAGCCGCCGATCGAGGGCACGATGCCGTCATAGGGCCCGACCTTGACCGCCTCGTCGACCCGCCCGTCGAACAGCGAGCCGATGATGCTTTCATGGATGAAGTCGTCGCCGGGTTTAAGCTTTCCCTTTGCCGCCCACTGCGCCATGCGCGCCGAGGTGCCGGTGCCGCAGGGCGAACGGTCGATGGCCTTGTCGCCGTAGAACACGGCATTGCGTGCCGTCGCGCCTTCGGCGCGCGGCTGCCCGGTCCACATGACGTGGGTCAGGACGTTGATCTCCGAATGCTCCGGATGCTCGAACGTGTAATTCTCGTTGAGCAGGCGCCTTAAGGCCGGACTCCACTGAAGGATATCGCCGGTACTGATGTCCGCGAGGTCGGAGACGTTCTCCTGCGGATCGACGATGGCGTAGAAATTGCCGCCATAGGCGACATCGACTGCGATCCTCCCGAGGCCGGGTACCTCGGCTTCAAGGCCTTCGGCATAAAGAAACGACGGCACATTGGTGATGCGCACCTCCTCGACAAACTGGCCTTCCTGCCTGTAGCTTGCGACAACCTTGCCGGCCGGCGTGTCGAGCGCAACGGTTCCAGGCACCTTGGGTGTGATCAGCCCGTTCTCGATCGCCATCGTCACCGTGCCGATGGTGCCGTGCCCGCACATGAACAGACACCCCGTGGTCTCGATGTAGAGAACGGCGACGTCGCAGTCCTCGCGCGTCGGGGGATATAGGATCGTGCCCGACATCATGTCGTGTCCACGCGGCTCGAACATCAGCCCCTTGCGAATCCAGTCATGCTTGGCAACGAAGTCGGCACGCCGCTCGATCATGGTCGTGCCTAGAAGGTTCGGCCCACCGCCGGCGACAAGCCGCACCGGATTGCCGCAGGTATGTCCGTCGATGCAAAGGAAGGTATGCCGTGCCATTCTCTTGAGCAGTCCGCACTGGGTGGTCCAGATCGAATGTTAGTTTAATGTTGGCCGTGGCGCCAGCGCGGCCGGCGGGGCCATGCGATGCCGCACGGGCCCGGCATAAAACATGGGGAGAGCGACCTTGAGCACGCCGACACTAACCGTTCGCGAGGTCCAGCTCTATGAGAGACCCGTGCGCCTGCGGATGCCATTTCGCTTCGGCGTGGTGACACTGACCGAGGCGCCGCAATGTTTCGTCCGTGTGCGCATCGAACGCCCGGACGGCACGTCGCATTGGGGCGCGGCGGCCGAGTTACTCGCGCCAAAGTGGTTCGATAAGAATCTGGCGTTATCGAACGAAGACAATTTCGACCAGCTGCGGCACTCTCTCCGGCTCGCCGCCGACGCCTATACCGCCGATGCCCGCACGCGTACGGCGTTTGGCCATTTCGTGGCGCATTACGCCGACCAGGTCGCGGCCGGCGCGCGGCACAACCTCAATGCGCTGGTGTCCAACTTCGGCCCTGCGCAAGTCGATCGCGCCATTCTCGATGCGCTATGCCGCAGCACCGGCTGTTCCTTCTACGATGCGATCGGAAAGAACCTCGCCGGGATCGAGCCGGGGCTGTTGCCGGGCCCGCTCGCCGACCTTGCCGGCACCGACGTGGGGGCGTTTCTGGAGGGCCTGAGACCGCAGACCACCATCGCCGCGCGTCACACCGTCGGCCTCGTCGACGCCATCGCCGGCCATCCCGGCCACGTGAACGATGGGCTGCCGGAATTTTTGGAAGAAGTCATCGCCACCTACGGACACACCTATTTCAAACTCAAGGTCGGCGGCGATTTGACGGCGGACCTCGCCCGGCTGGGTGGGATCGCAGCGGTGCTCGACACCATCCCGCAGCCTTACCACGTCTCGCTCGACGGCAACGAGCAATACAACGATATCGATGCGCTTCTCGAATTGTGGCGCCACATGCAGGAAGCCCCAAATTTGCGGCGCCTGGTCGCCAGCATTCTCTTCATCGAGCAGCCGATCGCCCGCGCGCATGCGTTCGACAAAGAAATCTCTGCGCTGTCGCGGGTCAAACCAGTGATCGTTGACGAATCCGATGACGGCCTGGAGGCTTTTCCCCGCGCCCGCGCCCTCGGCTATAGCGGCATCTCGAGCAAGTGCTGCAAAGGTCTCTACAAATCTATCCTCAATGCCGCGCGTTGCGCGGCCTGGAACGCCGAGGACGGGACCGATCGCCACTTCATGAGCGGCGAAGACCTGACGACGCAAGCGGGCCTGGCAGTGCAGCAGGACCTAGCGCTGGTGAACCTGCTTGGCCTCGGTCACGTCGAACGCAACGGCCACCACTACGTCAACGGCATGGGCGGATTGCCGGAGGCCGAACAGTCGGCCTTTCTCGCCGCTCATCCGGACCTCTACGAGCGCAGCCACGGCGCCGTGCGTCTCAAGATCGCCGCAGGCCGCCTTGCTATCGGCTCGCTCGCGACGCCCAGTTTTGCCACTGGCGCTTATCCCGCGTGGGAGGCACTGACGCCGATGAGGCCATGATGCCGGCGAAGGCCGCGCCTTTCATAAGCACCGGACAACGAGAGCGACCAGAAAAGCGGACATCCTCTTCAAGAGCGGAGAGTCGGGAGGGATCAATGCGCTTGGCGACCTGATTGTGGCAGGTCGACGGAGCGATCGGCTTTACTTTGCAAATCGGCTTGACCCCATGCGCCCCGCGATGATCGCAATTATGGCTTCACTCGGCGGCCGATCTCCACCTGAGCAAAACAGGCAGACACCTTGCCCTGGATATCGTTGGCCTGGCGCAGCTCTCGGTTCTCGCGTTCAAGCGCCTTCGGATTCTCCGCTACGTCGGTAGGAACGCCAGCCCGCTTGCCGTTGTCGGCCTCGTTCTTCTTGACCCACTCGTTCAGAGTCTGCGCCGTGCAGCCGATCTTGCCGGCAACCGACATGATCGCTGACCACCGCGATGAATGTTCATGTTCGTGATCGAGGAACGGCCGCACTGCACGGGACCGGGCCCCAGGCGAAAGCCTGTTGCTTGTCTGCTTGCTCATGGCTCCGCCTTCTCAGGAGTTGGAGCCTCCGGCAAACCCGGGCGGTTCAGTCATGAGCAGAATGACCGGGCGCCCGCCGGCGCGGTCACCCTGCCAGCGCCGTTTCGACCAGCTTCACCCAATACGAGGTGCCGAAGGGGATCGCCTCGTCGTTGAAGTTATATTGCGGATGATGCAGGCTCGCGCTGTCGCCGTTGCCAACAAAGATGAAGGCACCGGGCCGCGCCTCCAGCATGAAGGCGAAATCCTCACCGCCCATCACCGGCGCCATGTCGGTGCTCACCTTATCCTTACCGGCGATCTCGCGGGCCACGTTGGCGGCGAAATCCGTTTGCGCCACGTGGTTGATCACGGTTGGATAGCCCCGTTCATAAGTCAGTTTCGCCTTCGCGCCGTAAACGGCGGCCGTCCTCTCCACCACTTCATGGAGGCGCTTCTCCAAGAGGTCGCGCACCTGCGGCGAGAGGCTGCGCGCGGTGCCGTGCAACTGCGCGGTCTGCGGGATGATGTTATGGGTGCTTCCCGCGTGAAACTGGGTTATCGACACCACCGCCGGTTCCAGCGGGTCGATATTGCGCGACACGATCGACTGAATGGCGTTGATCATCTGCCCACCGACCACAATGGTATCGACAGCCGCGTTCGGATGCGCGGCGTGCCCGCCCTTGCCTTCGATATCGATCGTGAGAAAGTCGGCCGCAGCCATCAGCGGACCGGGCCGCAAGGCGAATTCGCCGACCGGCATACCCGGATGATTGTGCATGCCATAGACCTCGTCGATCTTGAAACGCTCCATCATCCCGTCGTCGACCATGACCTTGCCGCCGGCGCCGCCTTCCTCGGCCGGTTGGAAGATCACCACGGCCGTGCCGGCAAAATTGCGGGTCTCGGCCAGATAGCGCGCCGCGCCAAGCAGCATGGCGGTGTGGCCGTCGTGGCCGCAGGCATGCATCTTGCCGGGCACGGTCGACTTGTACGCCAGCCCCGTTTCCTCCTCGATCGGCAGCGCGTCCATATCGGCGCGCATGCCGATCACCTTGTCGGAGGTGCCTTTGCGGCCATGGATGACGCCGACCACGCCGGTGCGGCCAATGCCGGTGACCACCTCGTCGCAGCCGAACTCGCGCAGCTTTTCGGCCGCCATCCCGGCCGTGCGATTGACGTCGAACAGCAGTTCCGGATGGGCATGGATGTCGTGCCGCCATTCGGCGATTTCGTTCTGCAGATCGGCGACGCGGTTAATTATCGGCATTTCTTGTCTGGCTCCTCGGGCGGCATTCGGTGAAGACGGCGGGTAAATGTAGCACTAGCGCGATTGAAGTGCCTCATGGCACCTTCGGTCGAATTGTCAGATCGTTCCCTGCTCCACCGCGTGGCAAGCGACGGCGTGACCCGCCGCGACCGGATTGAGTTTCGGCGCCTCGACGCGGCAGCGGTCGAAGACATAGGGGCAGCGCGGATGGAAATGACAGCCCGGCGGCGGCGAGACCGGGTTCGGCGTTTCGCCGGCGATCGGCACGCGCTCGCGCCCGGTCATCTCTATGTCAGGGACGGAGTTGAGCAGAAGCTGCGTGTAAGGATGGCGCGGCGCGGCGAACAAGGTGCGCGCCGGGGCCTCCTCGACCACGCCTCCGAGATAGAGCACGCCGACACGGGTCGCGATATGACGCACCACCGCGAGATTGTGGCTGATGAAGAGATAGGTCAGGCCGAGGCGCTCCTGCAAATCGCGTAGGAGATTGAGCACCTGCGCCTGCACCGACACGTCGAGCGCCGAGGTCGGCTCATCGCAAACGATGAACTCCGGATTGGAGGCAAGCGCGCGGGCAATGGCAATACGCTGGCGTTGGCCGCCGGAAAACTCGTGCGGAAACTTGCGAGCGTCGCGCGGATCGAGGCCAACCAGCGACAGGAGTTCGCCGACGCGCGCGTCGCGGGCGTGCCGATCGGTGATCAGCCCGAAGGCCTTGATCGGCTCGGCGACGATTGCGCCGACGCGCCAGCGCGGATTGAGGCTGGCGTAAGGATCCTGGAAGATCATCTGGATGCGGCGGCGCAAGTGCCTGAGCGTCGCCGCATCGTCCTCGGCCCAGATATCGACGCCGCCGATCACGACGCTGCCACGACTCGGCACCAGCAGGCCGACCGCCAGTTTGGCGATGGTCGACTTGCCCGAGCCGGACTCGCCGACCAGCGCATACGTCTCGCCGCGGTCGATTGAGAGATTGACATTATCGACGGCGGTCAACGTCACCTTGCCGCCGCCTTCGAGCACGCGGTTGAGCCATTTCTTGGACAGGTCGAAGACGCGCGACAGGCCCTGGATGCGCACCAGAGGCGGTTCGCTGTCGGGATGGCTTGCCGCCCGCGGCGCGAGCTCGGTCTCGCTCATGGGACGCCTCCCGACGGTGCGGCGGCAAGCTCCCGCTCCGGATCGTGCAGGAAGCAGGCGGTGCCGCCGGTCCCGGTTTCGTAGATCGACGGCCGCTCGGCGACGCATCGGGCGAAGGCGTGGGTGCAGCGCGGATGGAACGCGCAGCCTTTCGGGATGCCACCGAGCCGTGGCATCGCTCCGGGAATTTGCGCAAGCCGCGTGCCGAGTTCGTCGGCAAGCGACGGAATCGCCGCCATCAGCCCCGCCGTGTAAGGATGCTTCGGGTGCTTAACCACGTCTCTCACCGCCCCGATCTCGGCGAGCCGCCCGGCATAGAGCACGCAGACACGGTCGGCGGTCTCGGCGATGACGCCCATGTCGTGGGTGATCAGCATCACCGAAGCACCGCGCTCGCGGCACAACCGCTTGATCAGCGCGATGATCTGCGCCTGCACGGAGACGTCGAGCGCGGTGGTCGGCTCGTCGGCAATGACAAGCTCCGGATCGGCGGCGAGCGCGAGCGCGATGACGACGCGTTGGCGCATGCCGCCGGAGAATTGGTGCGGGTAGGACGCGAGCCGCTGGCCCGCCGCGGGGATACCGACCTCGACCAGCAGGCGCTCGGCCTTGTCGCGGGCCGCGGCGGGCGAGATTTTCTCGTGGGTCAGGACCGTCTCGATGAGTTGGTCGCCGATGCGGTAAAGCGGATCGAGGCTGGTCAGCGGGTCCTGGAAGATCATGCCGATGCGCTTGCCGCGCAGGCGCCGCATCTGCGCCGGCGGCAGATTATCGATGCGCTCGCCGGCAAGCCTGATCTCGCCGCCCGCGACCCGGCCGGGCGGCTCGAGCAGGCCGATGATCGCCGCGCCGGTGATCGACTTGCCCGCGCCGGATTCGCCGACCACGCCGAGCACCTCGCCCGGCGCAATGTCGAAAGAAAGATCGTCGATGGCCGTGAGCACCCCGTGCCGCGTCGGAATCTCGACCTTCAGGTTGCGGACGGAGAGCGTCGGGGTCATCGGAGCTTCGGGTTGAGCGCGTCGCGCAGCCAGTCGCCGAGCAGGTTGACCGCAAGCACGAGGATGGCGAGGGTGATGCCGGGGAAGATGGTGATCCACCATTCGCCGGAGAACAGGTAGTCGTTGCCGATGCGGATCAGCGTGCCGAGCGACGGCTGCGTCGGCGGCACACCGACGCCGAGGAAGGAGAGTGTCGCCTCGGTGATGACGGCGAGCGCCAAGTTGATCGTGGCAATCACAAGCACCGGCCCCAGCACGTTGGGCAGGATGTGGCGGAACAAGATTCCCACCGGCCTCAGGCCAATGAGCCGCGCCGCCAGCACGTATTCCTTGTTAGCCTCCACCAGAACCGAGCCGCGCACCGTGCGCGCGTATTGCACCCAGAAGCTCAGGCCGATCGAGAGAACCAGCACCGGAAACACAACATCATTGTACGCCTGCGGGCCGGCGATACCGCGCGCAATGCCGTCGATCAGCAAAGCCGTCAGGATGGCCGGAAAGGTCAGTTGCACGTCGGCGACGCGCATGATGAGGGCGTCGGTGACACCGCCAAAATAGCCCGCGACGAGCCCAAGCGGCACGCCGATCGCGATGGCGAGCACCACGCTGGCAAAACCCACCGACAGCGAAATTTGCATGCCGTATAAAATCGTCGAGAGCACGTCGCGGCCCTGGTCGTCGGTACCGAGCAGGTAAGTCGCCGTGCCGCCATGGCTCCAGGCCGGTGGCAGCAGGCTGTCGGTGATCGACAGCGAGGCCGGATCGAAGGGGTTATGCGGCGCGATCAACGGCGCCCCGAAGGCGGCCGCGACGAGCAGCAACGTGATCACCGCCGAGGCGACCGTGACCGGCGAACCGATGAAAGAATGAAACAAGTCGCTATCGAAAAAGCGAGAGAGAGCCGACCGGGGGGCCGGAGCAATGTCGGCTTCGCCGGCAAGTTCACTCATGCCTCGATCCCCTTGATGCGGATGCGCGGATCGACGGCAAAGTAGAGAATATCGACAATGAAATTGACGATCGTGAAGATCACGGCGACGAGCATCAGATAGGCGGCCATGATGGGGATGTCGACCTGTTGCACCGCCTGGAGGAACAGGAGACCCATACCCGGCCACTGGAACACGGTCTCGGTGATGATCGAGAAGGCGACGATCGAGCCGAGTTGCAGACCGGTAATGGTGATGACCGGCACAAGCGTACTCTTCAAGGCGTGGCCGAAGTTGATGGCACGGCGAGTCAGCCCGCGAGCGCGCGCGAATTTGATGTAATCGGTCCGCAAGACCTCGAGCATCTCGCCGCGCACGAGACGCATGATCAACGTCGTCTGAAACAGGCCGAGCGTGATGGTCGGCAGGATCAGTGAGCGCAAGCCGGACACCGTCAGCAACCCGGTCGTCCAGTCACCCCAGACAGTCACGACGTGCCCTCGCCCGAACGACGGCAGCCATCCCAAATCGACCGAGAAAAAGAAGATGAGCAGGATACCGATCAGGAACGTCGGCAACGACACACCGAGCAGACTGGTGGCGAGGAAAGCGCGCGACAGCCAGCTCGACGGATAGAGGCCGGTAAAGACGCCCATCGGCACACCGACAACCACGGCGAAGATCGCCGACAGGATCGACAGTTCGAGCGTCGCCGGCATGCGCTGAGCGATGAGCTGAGAGACCGGCTGCTTGAATTGGTACGAGATGCCGAAGTCGAACTGCGCGGCGTGGTCGACGAAGCGCGCGAACTGCACGACCACCGGGTCGTCGAGCCCCAGCGACTTGCGCAACGCGGCGCGCTCAGCCGGGGTCGTGTCCTGACCGACCATCTGGTTGATCGGATCTCCGACAAAACGGAACATCGCAAAAGAGATCAGCGCCACTGCGAGAATGACGCCGACCGACTGCACAAGCCGCCGGATGGCGAAGGCAAGCATGAATTAGCAACCCTAAGAGTGTCGGGCCCGGATCGCTGGGATCCGGGCCCGCTTTGGCGCCCCAACCTTCAGTGCAGATTGGCCCAGTAGAACAGGACCTCGTCGTCCGGGCGTTGGATGATGTCGAGGTTCTTCCGCTTGCCCCAGACGAGGTACTGCTGGTGCAACGGGATATGCGACACGTCCTTGGTCATGATCTCGTAGGCCTGGTGGATAAGCGCGTCGCGCTTCGTCTTGTCGGTCTCCATCACGATCTTGGCCGCGAGCGCGTCGACCTTCTTGTTGCAGTAGTCGCCGAGATTGAACGGCCCGCCGTTACCCTTGGCATCGCGACAGGTCACCAGATTCGTCAGCACGTTCCAGGAGTCGAACGAGTTCGGCGTCCATCCGAGCAGATAGAAGTCAGTATTGTAACCGCCCGGCGCCAGCACTTTGGCGAAGTACTTCGCTTTCGGCACCGCGGCGAGGTTCACCTTGACGCCGATCTTCGCCAGCATCGACACCACCGCCTCGCAGATCCTGGCGTCATTGACGTAGCGGTTGTTCGGGCAATCCATGCCGACCGAGAAGCCTTTCGGATAGCCGGCTTCCGCCAGCAGCTTCTTGGACGTAGCCGGGTCATAGGGCAGCCGCTTGAAATCCTTCGAACCGTCGAAGAGCTGCGGCGCGATCAGAAGCGCCACCGGCTTGGCGAGGCCACGCATGATGCGTTTGTCGATCGCGTTGATGTCGATCGCCTGGTAGAACGCCTTGCGCACCCGCACATCCTTGAACGGGTTCTTGCCCTTGATATTCGAACTCGCCAGTTCATCGCTGTGCTGGTTGAAGCCCAGATGGATAACGCGCAACTCAGGCCCGGACAGCACCTCCGTGTTCGGATCGGCGTTGACGCGGGCGACATCCTGCACCGGCACCGGCTCGATCAGATCGACCTGACCGGAGAGCAACGCCGCGACGCGAGTGCTGTCGGAGGCGATCGGCGTGAACACGACCTCGTCGACATTGCTGTTGAGCTTGCGCCAATAATGCGGATTGCGCTTGAAGACCGTCTTCACACCGGGCTGATGACTGACGATCATGAACGGCCCGGTGCCGTTCGCCATATACGCTGCCTTGGTCGAGCTGACGTCCTTGGCCGAGACCGGCTTTGCGAGACCTACCTTCTCGCTCCAGGTCTTGTCCATGATGTACAAGGTGTCGAGCTGCGCGGTAAGGATCGGGTTCGGCGTCTTCAGCGTCACGTCGACCGTGTAATCGTCCTTCTTCGTCCACACCGAATCGGCGGGGATATAGGCCCTATAGTCGGAGCCGGTCATCTCGACGCGTTTCATGGAGAAGATGACGTCGTCGGCGGTGAAGGGATCGCCGTTCTGGAACTTGACGCCCTTGCGCAGGTGGAAGACCCAATGCAGCGGATCAACCTGCTGCCAGCTCGTCGCCAGGCCCGGGATAATCTTCAAATTTTTGTCGCGCTTGGTCAGGCCATCATAGACGTTGCCGAGCATGCCCTGCGTGAAGGTCTCGTTCAACGAATACGGATCGAGCGAGTTGAGTGTGCCCTGGAATGCATAGCGAAGCGTCTTGGCACCCGCCGGCGCCGACAGTCCGGCCGCCGCAACGAGCGCGACCGCTAGCGTCAACTTTTTGAACATCATGATTGCAGCCTTCCCCTCTTATTCTTCCTGAAGCTTAGGTGGTCACGAGCGTAGCCGCAAGCATCGACCTTTGGAACGCCATGGCAACAGTTCTTCCTCTGGGTGACTCCTTGAGCCCTTAGGAATTGCTGCAATAATCGGGCCACGCGGAGTGCCCGAAGCACATTGTACAGGCGATCACCCGGCAACCCCCCGGCCGCGGGCGGACGATCTGTGGTCCCCGGTTGCATCCCCGTGCTCGCCCGCTAAGCCCGGTGCCCTGGTAACGGCACCTCGTCCGATCTCCGCGGATGGCCGGCCCGATCGGTGCAGCCGCCGCCAATCGGCGCTCATGCCGATCTGGATCAGCGTGCATCGGATTTGAGCAAACTGATTGCGCCTGCGGCGAGACAGAATGTTTGCGTCAGCACCAGTAGAGATTCGTTAAGTGCCATAAGCGAACGACGAAGCTTGAGCACACGCCGGCTCGGCATCCTAGGCCGCGCGCCGCGCTCTACGTGGACGCGCCTTAAGCCGCTGGCGATTGGCAACAATGGTGGCCGTCGCGATCGCGAGCCCGGCAACGGTCGATAGGTAGATCACTACTCGATCAGCCGGTCGAGCGTGATCGGGAATTCGCGCACGCGGATGCCGGTGGCATGCCAGACCGCGTTGCCGATCGCGCCGGCGCTGCCGGTGATGCCGATCTCGCCGACCCCTTTGATCCCGAGCGCGTTGACATGCTCGTCGTGCTCTTCCACCAGGATCGCTTCGAGCGAAGGCACGTCCGCGTTCACTGGAATGCGATATTCCGCCAGATTGGCGTTCATCAACCGCCCGGAGCTTCTGTCCGTGACAGCCTGCTCGTGCAGCGCGAACGACACGCCCCAGATCATGCCGCCATAGAGCTGGCTCTGCACCATGCGCGGATTGATGATGCGGCCGGCGGCGAAGGCGCCGACCATGCGGCTGACGCGGATCTGGCCGAGATTGGGATCGACCTTGACCTCGGCGAACACGGCACCATGGGCATGCATGGCGTATTCGGCGGGCGCATGCGCATCCATGGGATTGGGATTTCCACCGGTGCCACGGCCCTCGATCTCGGAGAGCCCGGCGCGGGCGAGAATGTCGCCATAGCTTTCGCTGCGGCGTTCGTCGTCGCGGCGGTATAAACGGCCGCCGCGCGCGACCACGCCGGCATTGCCGGCGCCGAACAGCGGCGAACGCTCGTCGCCGGTCGCCAGGTCGGCGAGCTTCGCGATGACGTCGGCGCCGGCGTTATGGATCGCCATGCCGGCGGTCGCGGTGTGGGCGGAGCCGCCGGCGATGCCGGCATCGGGCAGGTCGGAGGTGCCGGAGCGGAATTCGAGTTGCTCGATATCGAGCCCCAGGCCATCGGCCGCGATCTGCGCCAGGGCCGTCCAGGCGCCCTGCCCCATGTCGTGGGCGCCGATCTCCATGACGCCGCTGCCGTCGCGGCGCAGCACCGCCCGCGCCTGCGCCGCGAACATGAGAGCCGGAAATGTCGCCGTCCCCATGCCCCAGCCGACCAGGAAGCCGTCGGCATCACGCATCTGCCGCGGCGCGAGCGGCCGGCCCTCCCAACCGAAGCGCTCGGCGGCTTGCCGATAGCACTCACGCAGAGCCTTCGAGGAGAACGGCTTGCCGGAGATCGGCTCGACCTCGGCATAGTTTTTCAGCCGGAAGGCAAGCGGGTCCATGCCGCAGGCCTCGCGCCATCTCGTCGATGGCACTTTCGAGCGCGAGCGAACCGGGCGCTTCGCCGGGCGCGCGCATGAACAGCGGCGTGCCGATGTCGGCGCGCACGCCTTCGTGCGAGGTGGCGACCGCCGCGCTCGCATAGAGCGTCTGCGACGCCCTGGAGGCCGGCTCGTAGAAATCGTCGAACGTGCTCGATACCGTCCTGGTGCGATGGTCGAGCGCGACCAAATTGCCGTCGCCGTCGGTGCCGACGCGCAACGTCTGCCGCGTCGCCCCGCGATGGCCCACCGGACCGTACATCTGGTCGCGGCGCAGCACGAGCTTCACCGGCCGGCCGACCATACGGGCGGCAATGACGCCGAGAACCTGAGGTCCCGATATGAGACCCTTGCTGCCGAAGCCGCCGCCGAGATACGGGCTGCGAATGTAGATATTCTCCGGCGCGATGCCGAAGATGCCGGCAAGCCGTCCCTGTGCCATCGCCATGCCCTGACTCGGCGTGTCGACGGACAGCGTATCGCCGTCCCACGCGGCGACGATCGCGTGCGGCTCCATGGCATTGTGATACTGCGCGGGGGTCTCGTAGGTCGCAACGACGGTCTTCTTGGCGGCGGCCAGTTCGGCCTCGACGTCGCCGCGGTGCTCTTCGCCCGGAAAGCCGGGGCCGACCACCGCCAGCGGCGTGCTGTCCATGGCATCGAGCCCGACCCGCGCCGGTTCGACCTCGTAGCGCGGCGCGAGCAGGTTGGCGCCCTCGGTCGCAGCCTCCAGCGTCTCGGCCACGACGACGGCGATGGGCTGGCCGGCATAGCGGACCTTGTCGTTCTGCAGCAGATCGAGCCGGAACATGAACGGATTCGATTTCTCGTCCGGGTCCGTGGCGAGCGGCGGACGGTTCGCCGGCGTGATCACCTCGACCACGCCCGCATGCGCCTTCGCCGCCGCGACGTCGAGCGAAGCCACGCGGCCGCGGGCGATGCTCGATGTCGCCAGCACGGCATAGAGCATGCCGGACGGATGATGGTCGGCGGCGTAATCGGCGGCGCCGGTCACCTTGAGCACGCCTTCGCGGCGGGTGAGCGGCTGACCGATATTGGAGCCGTGGCGGGTGTGAACGGAATCTTGCGAGAGCGCGATCTCATCCATGAGCAGAAACTCCAGCAGCAGCAGCAGCAAAAGGTGAACCGGGCAACGCGGGCATGCGCTCCGGCGTGCCGGCGGCGGCAGCCGCGAGTGCACGGGCCACGACGCGGCGGGCAAGCTCGATCTTGAAGGCGTTGTCGCCCGACGGCCTGGCGTCCGCGAGCGCCGCCGCGGCGGCACGGCGGAACAGCGCCTCCTCGGCGCGCGCGCCGTGCAAGATCTGCTCTGCTTCGCGCGCGCGCCATGGCTTCAACGCCACGCCGCCCAGCGCGAGCCGCCCCTCTTGAATGACTCCCGCCTCGATGCGCAAGGCGGCCGCGGCGGAGACAATGGCGAACGCATAGGAGGTGCGATCGCGCACCTTGAGATAGCGGGCGTGGGCGGCAAAACGCTCGGCCTCGGCGGGCAAGCGAACGGCGACGACAATCTCGCCGGGCACAAGCACGCTTTCATCGTCCGGCGTTTCATCGGGCAAATGGTGAAAGGCCTCGAGCGGCACCTCGCGCCGGCCCGCGGGTCCCTCGATTTCCACGACGGCGTCGAGTGCCACCAGCGGCACGCAGAAATCGGACGGGTGCGTGGCGATGCAAGCTTCGCTCCAGCCCAGGATGGCGTGATGCCGGTTCTCGCCCGCGCGGGCGGCACAGCCCGAACCGGGCGCGCGCTTGTTGCAGGCGCTGGCGGGGTCGTAGAAATAGGCGCAGCGCGTGCGCTGCATGATGTTGCCGCCGACAGTCGCGGCGTTGCGGAGTTGCCCCGACGCGCCGGACAACAAGGCTTCGGCGACAGCCGGAAAGCGGCGCGCAAAACCGGCATCGTTGGCGAGATCGGCGTTGCGCACCAGCGCGCCGATACGCACGCCGCCGCCAGAAAGCTCTTCGATACGGTCGAGACCGGGAAGATGCGTGATGTCGACGAGCCGCGTGGGCTGGCTGACATTGCCCTTCATCAGGTCGAGGAGATTGGTGCCGGCAGCCAAATAGGCGGCGCCGGGTTCGGCCGCGGCCGCGACGGCCTCGCGGACCGACGTGGGCCGCACATAATCGAACGGTTTCATGCGACCTCCTTGCGACCCGTCGCGGCCAGCGTGCCTTGCGCCGTCAGCACGGCTTCGGTGATGCCCTTGTACGCGCCGCAGCGGCATAGATTGCCGCTCATCCCCTCACGCACCCGCTCCGGATCGTCGCCGGCCTGGCCTTCCGCGATGAGGCCGATGGCGCTCATGATCTGTCCCGGCGTGCAGTAGCCGCACTGCAGCCCGTCGCAGGCGATGAACGCCTCCTGCACCGGATGAAGTTCATCGTCTTTCGCCACGCCCTCGATGGTCAGGACGTCGGCGCCGTCGAGACTGACGGCGAGCGCAAGGCACGAATTGATGCGCCGCCCGTTGACGAGGACAGTGCAGGCGCCGCATTGGCCGCGGTCGCAGCCCTTCTTGGTGCCCGTGAGATCCAGGCGTTCGCGCAGCAGGTCGAGCAAAGTGACGCGCGGATCGTCGAGCGCGATTGTGCGCGTGACCCCGTTGATGGTGAGGGTGGTGGAAAAGATCATGAGCGCTCCATATGAGCTTATCGAAACACTGCCGCCGACGGACTTCGGCGACAGTTCACGCCGGGAGACGCCTCTCCCGCCGTGGTGGCCCTGCCCGGCGGCAAAATGCTATGTGTCGAGCCTGCCACTCGGGCAGATACGGAGGCATCCTCCGCTTTTCAAGGGGGCGATCGTGCCGAAGGCCAAGGCCTTGGACGAAAAAATTGCGGGCAAAAAAACGTCCGCTCGGGCTGCTGACAAAAAACCGTCACGCAAGCCCCGCGCCGACGCCGCGCGCAACCGCGAACGCGTCCTGGCAGCAGCCCGCGAGGTATTCAGTGCGGGGGGCGCGGACGCGAGCCTGGAGACCGTCGCGCGCGCGGCGGGGGTCGGCATCGGCACGCTCTACCGCCATTTTCCGACCCGCGAGGCGCTGTTCGAGGCGGTCTACCGGAACGAAGCCGAGCAAATGGCCGCTCTCGCGCAGCGCCTGGAGCGCGAGGCGACGCCGATCGAGGCGCTGCATCGGTGGATGCGCTCGTTCATCAGATTCGTCGCCACGAAAAGGGGCATGGTGGGGGCGCTGGCCCTGGTCGTCGCCAAGGACTCCGATGTCGTCTCCTATTCATCCGGCCTGCTCACGCGTGCCATCGACGAGCTCTTGACCCGGGCCATCAACGCCGGCGAGATCCGCAGCGATGTCAACGCCGAGGATCTGCTCTACACGGTTCTCGCCATCTGCTACGCGCGCGACCATTCCGGTTGGCAGAAGAGCGCGTTGCGGCTGGTCGACGTGTTTGTCGACGGGCTGCGCAAACGCCCCGCCCCGCCCGGAAGGATATGAACCAGCGCTGCCGCAGCCGACCGGTGTTCGCAGATGAGTACCAGGTGGCGCGCCGGAAGGGATTCGAACCCCTGACCCCCAGATTCGAAGTCTGGTGCTCTATCCAGCTGAGCTACCGGCGCCCGCCGTCCGCACCTTTCTAACGCGCTCACGCGATTTCGCTAGGGGGGCGAGTGCGGAAGAACGCCACCAAACCGACGGTCAAATCAACTCACGGCAGAGCTGAGATCGGCCTGCACCGGCTCGGCGAGCGCAGGTTCGGTGGCGCGCGCGGAGCGGAAGCCGGCCGCGACGTGCGTCGGCTCCAGCAGGCGGCGGCCACGTAGCAGCGTCGCACGCGCAGCGCGAGCATCGAGCGCGGTGCGCAGCAGCGCCGGAAGTTGATGCGGGCGGCGCATCACGGAGCGCAGCACCGCTATAAGGTCGGTGGTGCCGTCGGCGCGGATGGCGGTAAGCGCGGCGTGGGGCAGGCCGCGGTACGCGGGATCGGCAACGACGCGGATCGCCGCCATCGGCAGGCCGTGGCCGGCGGCGGCACGCGCCACCACGTGAGATTCGGTATCGACGGCGAGCGCGCCGGTCTCACGGTTGAGCATACGCTTATCGGCCGGCGTGCAGACCGGGCTATCGGTGCCGGCCAAGGCGCCGTGCACGGCGCCGGGCATGGCCTCGAGCAGTTGCTGCGACCAGAGGCGGTCGGTTTCGTGGCGGCCGTCGCCGGTGACCACGGCCGAACCGACCACGCAGGTACCGGGCGCGAGCCGGGGGTCGAGACCGCCGGCGACGCCGAAGCTGATAAGGCCGCTGCAGCCGGAGGCGATCGCCCGCTTGAGGTCGGGTGACAGGGTCCGGCCATCGCCGCTGCAGATGATTGGCAGGCCGCTGCCCGCCGCAATGCGAGCTTCGAAAGCCAAGCCGACGACCACAATCATGTTCCGGGCCTGCCCCTATCCGATTCCGCCGAGCAACGGCGCGCCCCGAGAGTCCTCGTACAACGCACTTTATTGCACACCGAAAACGCTCTTCTTCCGCGAAAGTTCAGGAAAACAGCCAAGCAAGCGCCGGGCCACCGCCACCCTACAACGAAAACGCCCCAGCGGGAATCGGCAGAATTGCAGGTTAGCGACCCCCGCTACACATGCAACGCGGGTTGTGCCGGACGGCGAACAATCCACTACCGCCACCAGGACATTTGCGATCGATCTTGGCAGTATGAGGAATTGGCTGAGGCGAAATATATTTCCTGACTTCACGACCGGTCACCCGACCCGAGAATGCGCCGCACGAAACCGCCGATCTCCGCGATCGCCCGGCGCGCTTCCGGCATCACCGGCGCATAGGCCTGCCAGACATGGGGCATCAGCGGCCAGACCTGCAATTCGCTCTGCGGGTTCGCAGCGCGCAGCTTCTCGGCCATGCGGTCGGCATCGTCGCGCAGGATTTCGTCGCCGCCGACCTGGATGAGCACCGGCGGCAGGCCGGTCGGGTCGCCGTAGAGCGGCGAGACGTAAGGATTGCGCGGATCGGTGCCGGCGAGATAGTCGGCGGCGGCCTGCGGCAGATCGACGGCATTGATCATGGGGTCGGCGGCGGCGTTTTCTTCGAGCGACGCGCCAGTGAGCGCGAGATCAGTCCAGGGCGACAGCGCCACCGCGGCATCGGGCAACCGCAAGCCCTCGTCGCGCAGCTTCATGAGCAGCGCGAGCGTCAAGCCACCGCCGGCGGAATCCCCCATGACGACGATCTCCTTCGGATCCTGTCGAAGCAGCCAGCGATAGGCAGCCAACGCATCGTCGAGCGCGGCGGGAAACGGATGCTCGGGCGCGAGCCGATAGTCGATGATCAACACGCGGGCGCACGCGGCATCGGCCATGCGCCAGGTGAAATGACGGTAGGTCACCGGACTGCCCACGCGGTAGCCGCCGCCATGCAGATAGAGCACGTGGCGATTGTGCAGCGACGCCGGCCGCGTGATGCTGTCGGCAGGCACGCCGCCGGCATCGACGCGTTCCGTCTCGGTGCCGCGCGGCGGCAGCGGTACCAGGCGCTCCATGGCGCGGAATTTCTCGCGCGATTCCGCGAGCGACAAACCCCGGCTGCGTCGCTTGATCAGCCAGCGCGTGCCGAGCCGCACGAACCTGGCACGCAGGCTGATCGGGCGCGCGAGCAAGTGGATCACCCGCCGTTGAGCGCGACCGGCACCGACTCGGCCTCTTTGTTGCGCCGGTCGCAGACCAGGTGGCCGTCCTCGATATCGATGGTGCGGTCGGCGAACGACGTGAGGCGCGAATCGTGCGTCACCACCAGCACGCCACGGCCCGGGTCTTTGGCGATATCGGCAAGGATGCCCATGATGGCCTTGCCATTCTCGCCGTCGAGGGCGGCGGTCGGCTCATCGGCGAGCACATAGGACGGATCGGAGACGATGGCGCGCGCGATTGCCACGCGCTGCTGCTCGCCGCCGCTGAGCTCGCGTGGGAATGACCCGCGCTTGTGCGAGAGCCCGACCCGATCCAGCGCCGCGTGGGCCCGCACGCGCGCCCGCTCGCCGTGCTCGCCGCGCACGTCCAAGGCAAGCTGCACGTTCTCGGACGCGGTGAGCGTCGGGAACAGGTGGTAGCTCTGGAAGATGTAGCCGACGTGCTTGCGGCGCAGCGCGGCGAGCGTCTCGGGGGAAGCACCTTCGGTCGACACGCCGGCAACGCGGACGTGGCCCGCGGTCGGCGCCAGCATCAGACCGAGCACCGACAACAGCGTTGTCTTGCCGCTGCCGGAGGGACCCATCAGCATGGTGAGCTCGCCGCCGTGCAGAGCCAAGTCGACGTCCTTCAGCGCGTGCACCTGGGACGGGCCGCTGCCGAGGATCTTGTTGACGCCGAGCGCCTCGAGGACGGCTTCGCTCATTGGGTGAAGACCACGACAGGATCGATGCGCACCACCCGCGCGATGGCCGCAAAGGCCGACAAAACGCACATGACCAGGGTGAGCGCGAAGATCGCCGCCATCAGCGTCGGCGTGATGGTCACCGGCAGCGCGCCGTTGGTGGTGAGGGCGACGACGCCGAAACCGACGACACTCGCCAGACAGAAGCCGATCACGGCGTTGAGCAGCGCCTGATACATGATGACGCTGTAGATATAGCGGTTGGACGAGCCCATGGCGCGCAAGGTGGCGAACTCGGGGAGATGGTCCTTGGTGCTGGAATAGAGCGTCTGCGCCACGATGACGGTGCCGACAATGAGGCCGAGCAAGGCGCCCGCGAATAGGGCCGCGCCGGCGCCGGTGGTGAACAGCCAGAAATGGCGGCTGCGCTCGGCGAACTGCGCCGTGGTGAGCACGTCGACCTTGGAGAGGCTGGTCTTGAGATCGTGCTGCACGGTTTGGAGATCGGCGCCGGGCTTGAGCTTGATCAGGTAATAACTGGCGACGCTCTTGGGCAGGCCGATAAATTTGCGGGCGTGGCCGATGTCGGCGAACACGAAGGGCGTGGTGGTGAAGGAGCGGATGCCGTGCGTGAGCGCGACGACGTGCACCTTCTGGCCGCGGATATTGGCCTTGGTACCGAGGCCGTTCAGCCCCAGCCGCTTGTCGTAGGTGGCGTCGACCGCGACCGCGCCGGGCTGGTCGAGCGCCTTGGCGGAGCCCGCCACCACGTTCCAGGGCTTGAGGTCATTACGCGACAGATTGGAGCCGACCAGAAACACCGGCGTCATCTCGCCGGTCGACAGCCGCCAGTCGGAGAAGCCGATGACGAGCGGCGACGCCGAGGCGACGCCTTTGACGCCGAGAATGTCCTTCTGCATGTCGCCGAGCAGCGAGGGATCCTCGAAGCACTTGGTGCCCTGACGCATGACCCAGAGGTCGGCATTGGTGTGCGCGATCATGGTGGTGACCATGCGGCCGAAGCCGAGATAGAGGCCCATCTGCACCATCACCAGCACCACCGAGAACACGATGCCGACGGTGGTGGCGGCAAAGCGCAGGCGGTCCTGGAACAGATTGCGCGAGGCGAGGGTAAAATTCAGCGGCAATTGAGACGACAAACCCAATGACATGACGCGCCTTCAATGGCGGACGATTGGCGCGTCAATGTGGCACGGTCGAAACCGCCCGCCGGACCGCGACCAGTTGCGCGCCGAAGACGCGATCGAAAGCGACGCTGCTGGCCCAGCTCATGACCAGCGCGCCGGACAGCACGATGGCGTATTTGACGATGGTGTAGAGGCCGGTGCCGACCAGGGCGTATTGCAGCCACACCACGAACACGTAGTGAATCAGGTACATGCTGTAGGCATTGGCCGACAGGCTGTCGAGCACCCAGTAGCGCCGGACGCTGAAGCGCAGGCAGACCGCAAGCAGGAAGATACCCCCGCCGGCGCAGGCGATCGGGAACGCCAGCGTGGAGGCGAGCTGGATGAGCGGATTGGCCGCCGACCATTCCGGCCGGGTCAAGGCGGTGAGGCCGGCCCACAGCGCGAAGCCGCCGATCGCGGCGCCCCACCACGCCAGCCAGTGCCGCGCCAGCGGCCCGTCGCTTGCCAGCAAGCCACGGTCGAGCGCGTAGGAGCCGAGCACGAAGCCGGTGAAGAAATAGACGAGATAATGGGCCGGCCGGCTGAGCTGCATCGAGAACGGCCCGAACGAGTTCCAGTTCCAGGGCGAATAGATGAGCGCCAGCGGCACGTAGGCGACGGCCGAAACCCCGACCAGGAGCCCGTAGAAGCGAACTGGATGTTCGCCGGCCCAGGCAGCAAGCCGGCTGAAAGCCTCGAGCACGCGCGGGGCCACCGCGAACACCACAGCCGCGATCCCATTGGCGACCAGGAGCTGCCACAGGAACCATTCCGGTCCGCTCGGCCAGAAAGGCAGCGAAAACCACTGGTGCCAGAATCCGGAGAAGCTCGGCTGTGCGGTGCGGGCGAGATAGGCGGGATAGAACGCGAGCGGGCTCAGAAAAATGATCGCCGCGACGAATGGCACGCCGATGCGCCAGAGCCGGTCGGAGACATAGGTCCAGGCGCCCTTGCGGCGCAGGCTGCCCGCCGCCAGCAGGCCGGACAGAAAGAACATCAGCGACATCAGGCTGACGTCCTGCCAGGCGCAGAAGATGTCGAAGCCCATCCAGCGCTGCGGATCGACCACCGGAAAGGCCTGCCAGGTGAAGGGCGCCGCGCCGAAGGGCGAGGTTTGCGCGGGCACCGAAGCGAGGTAGGCGAGCGCGGAATGAAACGCCAAGACGACGACAATCACAACGGCCCGGAGATTATTGAGGGCGACGTTGGGCTTGGACATAATAATGCGGCCTCCCCGGCGGCTACCCCCCGCCGGCAACGCTGGAATTGATGGCCGGGTTCCCCCTTAACGGCCGTCGATCACGCGGGAACGCTGCCACAGACAGTATAAGCCCTCACGAGGCAAAGGGAACTCAGGGTTTTCCTGTACCGAACCCCGAATCGCGGGCGGCGAATCTGGACCAGCGAGCCGCGCCCACGAAGATGTCAAACCCCCGCCCGGCCCACTTCGCGAAACGGCCATATTCCCAATAGAGTGATGCGTCTCAGATTCGCGGACGACGGGAGACGACCTTGACGGCACGGTTGGCGACGCTGGTGCTGGCGGCGTTTACGGCGCTCGGTCTGCCGACGGCTCAAGCACAGCCTCAAGTACAGACCCAAACCCAGGCGCCGCAGCCAGGACTGCCGGCCCCGCCGGAGATGCCGGCCACGCCGGAGCCCCAGCCAAGTGTGCTCGGGCTCTGGCAGATGACCAGCGACGAAGGCAAGCCGATCCTCTGGTGCCTGTTCGTCAAACAGGACGGCATCTACAAGGGCGTTGTCGCCAAGATGTTCCCGCGGCCTTTCGATAAGCCCAACCCGGTCTGTCACAAATGCACCGACGACCGGCACGACCAGCCGGTGCTCGGCATCGAGCTCATCCGCGGGATGCAGCGCAAGGGGCTCGAATACAAGAACGGCAACATCCTCGATCCGCGCAACGGCGACATCTATCACGCGAAGATGACGCTGAGCCCGGACGCGCAGACCTTGACGGTACGCGGCTATCTCGGCATCCCGCTGTTCGGCATGGACCAAGTGTGGAAGCGGCTGCCGGCCTCGGACGAGGCGAGCCTCGATCCGGGCGTACTGGCGCGCTATCTGCCGGACAAGCTGCCGCACACGCAGCCAGCTCACAAAACGAAAGCTGCGCACAAGACGCAAGCGATGCACGAGACGGTGCCGCCGAAGGTCTGGCAGCCGACGGCGACGCGCCAGCCGGATCAACCGGCGCGGCGGGCGCCATCGGCGAGGCCGAGTGTCCCCGCCATGCAAGAAACCCGGCTGGTCGCCATACCCAAGCCGCGCCCGCGCATATCCCACGCGCCCGCCATGCAACGCCCGGCCGTGCAACGCGATGAAACGCTGCCGTGGCTGTCGCACAGTTCGAACAACGGCTCCGGTTTCATCGACGACCCACGCGGCGCGCTGCCCGCGCTGCATTAGACTCGTTCACGGTTTCACGAAAACCGCGGACGCATCCAAACCTCTTATTTTATCGCGTTTACGGACGGCGAACCGGCTCCCACTTCGCCTGGAAACGCTTTGGGCGCGGTCAGCCGCGCTCCGCTATCAGCAACTCGACCGCACGCAGCATCACCTCGGCGCCCATGACGATGTCGGCTTCGCTGGTATCCTCCGACACGTGATGGCTGCGGGCGCCGATCGACGGTACGAACAGCATCGCCGACGGCATATGGCGCGCCATGATCATGGCGTCGTGACCGGCGCCGCTCGGCAGCGTGACATGGGAAATGCCGAGCTCTTGCGCCGCGCGCTCGATCAGGTCGGCGAGTTTGGGGTCCATGGCGGACGGTGCCGTCTGCATAACCGTCACGATATCGACGGTCAGCTTGTATTGCGCGGCAGTTTGCTGCGCAGCCTCGCGCACAACCATTTCCATCCTCGCCAGGATATCCGCTGAGGTATCGCGCATCTGCAGCACCAGCTCGGCCTCCTCGGGCACCACATTGGACGCGCCGGGCGCGAAACGCGCGCTGCCGACGTTCCAGACCGAGTCCGGACCGGTGACGGCGCGCAGCTTACTCTGGATATCGGCGCCGAAGATCAGCGCCGCAGCGCCGGCGTCATGACGCATCGCCATAGGCGTGGTGCCCGCATGGTTAGCCTCGCCATGAAAAGTCACTCGCAGGGTCTTGATGCCGACGATGGCGCTGACCACACCGACTTTGATGCCGCTCGATTCCAGGCGCGGACCCTGCTCAATATGCGCCTCGAGGAAGGCGACGTGGCGGGCGGGATCGAGATGCACGAGCGGGCGGCCGCGCAGGTTCGCTTCGTCGATGGCGCTCGCGAGCGTCTTGCCGTTAGCGCCGATCGCTGCCGCCATTTCCTTGCTCACGTCTTCGCCACAGAACAGGCGCGAGCCCATGAGGCCTAGATAACTGCCCTCCTCGTCCTGGAACGAGACCACATCAACGCCGAGCTTGGTCGCGCCACTTTCCGCCACGCAGCGCGCTATCTCGAGGCCGTAGATGACGCCGAGCGCACCGTCGAGCCAACCACCGTAAGGAACGGTATCGCTGTGCGATCCGACGATGACGGCCTTCTCGGCCGAGGTCGTGCGTCCATAGACGTTGCCGACGCCGTCGATCTCGGCCGCAAGCCCAGCCTCGACCAGCTTGTCGCGCAGCCATTCGCGCGCGGCGATGTCCTCGGCACTGAAAGCGGGCCGGTGCACGCCGGTCTGGTATTTGCCGATTTCGGCGAGCGCGCGCAGGTCGCCGATGAGTCGGTCGGGCTTGATCGGCATTCGAGGATCCTTGTTCTATATTTTTTTGCGCATGATCTTTTCCGAAAACCGGTTCCCACTTTTCGGGATCATGCGCCGGTTAACTGCCGCGGTAGGTCGAATAGCTCCAAGGCGTGACCACCAGCGGCACGTGATAATGGCCTTCCGGCTCGGCGATGGAAAACCTGAGCGGCACCACGTCGAGGAAAGGCGGGTCGGAGAGGCCCAGCCCACGCGCCTTGAAATAGTCGCCAACCGCAAAGCGCAATTCGTAGATGCCGATCGGCAGCGGCCGGCCGGCGATCAGCGGCGCATCGGTGCGGCCGTCGGCATTGGTGGCGCCGCCCTTCACCAATTCGGAACCGGTCGCGGAGAGCGTGTGCAACTCGAACGCGACGCCCTCCGCCGGCTCGCCGCGATGGGTGTCGAGCACATGGGTCGAAAGCCGCCCGTGCACCGGCAATTTGTCGGGCGCCCCGACATGCTGGTCGAGCCGCAGCGCGGCGATGCGGACCACCTCGGTGAGTGCGGTGTCGAATTCGGTCGCGACATCGTTGCGCAGGCGCTTTTCGAACTGGCGGAAGATGGAGTCCTTGCCGTGGCGACGCACGCAGATGATGAACGGAAAACCGAACCTGGTGTGGTAGGCCGTGTTGAGACGATGGAATTCGTCGAACTCATCGTCGGTCAGTCGATCCAGGCCGGCGCTGTGCTGCTCGTCTTTTGAATCAGCCGTCATCGCGTCGGCGCGCGCCGCCTTGCCGGCGAGATCGGGGTGGGCGTTGAGCAGCGCGCGCTTGCTCTCGTCACCGGCCGTGCGCACCACCGCGCTCATGGCGTCGTGCAACGCGGCAAGCGAGGCGAACGGCCGCTTGGCGGCGACCGCCTCCACCACCCAGGGCGAATGCTCATAGATGGCGCCGAGCGCGGCGACGAATTGGTGCGGCTCGCTGGCGTTGAGCTGATCGAGGGTGACCGCGCTCATGCCACCTCCGGTGCGGTGTCGGCCAGCGCGCCATGCACGCTCTGCCAATGACGGGCGATGTCGAGCCGCGCCGCGACCCAGACACGCTCGCGGCTGGCAATATGGTCGAGGAAATGGATCAGCCCGGCGGTACGACCAGGCCGGCCAGTGAGCCGGCAATGCAGGCCGACCGACATCATTTTCGGCCTGTCCTCGCCTTCTTCGTAGAGCACCTCGAAGGCATCGCGCAGATACGTGAAGAACTGATCGCTGTCGCCGAACCCCTGCGGGTTGATGAAGCGCATATCGTTGTTGTCGAGGGTGTAAGGAATGACGACATGCGGCCCGTTCGGGCCCTTGACCCAATAAGGCAGATCGTCGGCGTACGAGTCCGACGAATAGACAAAGCCGCCGTCGTCGAGCACGGCTTTCAACGTGTTGACCGAATTGCGGCCGGTATACCAGCCGAGCGGGCGCGTCCCGGTCGCCTCTGTGTGGATGCGGATCGCTTCCGCCATGTGCCGGCGCTCTTCCGCCTCGCCAAAGTCCTTGTAGTCGATCCACTTGAGGCCGTGGCTGGCGATTTCCCAGTTCGCCTCGCGCATGGCGGCGACTGCGTCTGGGTTGCGCGCCAGCGCCGTGGCGACACCGAACACGGTAACCGGCAGCCCGCGCGCCTTGAACAGCCGCCACAACCGCCAGAAGCCGGCACGCGACCCATACTCGTACATCGATTCCACGTTCATGTGCCGTTGGCCGGGCCAGGGCACTGCGCCGAGCACGTCGGAGAGGAAGGCTTCGGATTCAGGGTCCCCGTGCAGGATCGAGCGTTCGCCGCCCTCCTCGTAATTGATGACGAACTGGACGGCGACGCGGGCGCGCCCCGGCCATTGCGGGTCGGGCGGGGTGCGACCGTAGCCAATGAGGTCGCGGGGATACTGAACGTCGGTCATGAAATGAGGATGCGTCAAGGAACGCCGCGGCTCAAGCCTGTTGGCGCAGGAGGCCATGCGAAATAATCGGGTTCACGAATGCTGAGATTTCGCGCATAACGAACCTCTTCAAGAACGGGACGGCACAGCATGGACAAGCTTCGGATCACGGCAGGCGGACATACCTTCGATGCGCGCTTCGAGACGGCGGCAGCGCCGAAGACCTGCGCCGTCTTCAAGAAGCTCTTGCCCTACGAGAACAAGATCATCCACGTGCGCTGGAGCGGCGAAGGCGTGTGGATCCCGCTCGGCGAGCACGATTTCGGGCTCACTTACGAGAACCACACCAGCTACCCGGCGCCCGGTCAAATGATCGTCTATCCTGGCGGCATCAGCGAGACCGAGATCCTGCTCGCCTACGGCGGCGTCCATTTCGCCAGCAAGATGGGCCAGCTCGCCGGCAATCATTTCCTCACCATCACGTCCGATCTCGACAAGCTCGCCGAGCTCGGCCGCGCCGTGCTGTGGGAAGGCGCCAAGCCGATCCGCATCGAAGCGGCGTAGCAAATCGACGCGTCTTGAACTGACTGGCATGTACTGCCAAAGTGGCGGCGCCGGCTCACCAAAGGCGATTTCCCGTGGACATCATCATCGAATGGGCGAGCGCGATCGCCCGCTGGCTGCACGTCATCGCCGGCATCGCCTGGATCGGCTCGTCATTCTATTTCATCCATCTCGATCTCAGCCTGAAGCACCACAAAGCCCTGCCCGCCGGCGTCAAGGGCGAGGCCTGGCAGGTGCACGGCGGCGGCTTCTACCACATGCTCAAATACATGGTGGCGCCGGCCGAGATCCCGGACGAGCTCACCTGGTTCAAATGGGAAGCCTATACGACCTGGCTCTCCGGCTTCACGCTCCTGATGCTGGTCTATTATTTTCACGCCGACCTGTTCCTGGTGGACAAGGCGGTGCTGGACATGACCGCGACGCAGGCCGCGCTCATCGCCTTCTTCAGCCTGGTGGCGGCGTGGCTTTGCTATGAAGCCCTGTGCCGCTCGCCGCTCGGCAAGCACGAGGTGGCGCTGGCGCTGGTCGGCTACGTATTCCTGGTGGCGCTGACCTATCTCTTCACCCATGTGTTCAGCGGCCGCGGCGCCTTCACCCAGATCGGCGCGCTGATCGGCACCATCATGGTGGCGAACGTGTTCGTCATCGTCATCCCCTATCAGAAGAAGACCGTCGCCGCGATGCTCGAGGGCGAGGACGCCCGATCCGCGCTGGGGCGCGCTCGGCAAGCAGCGCTCGGTGCACAACAACTACCTGACGCTGCCGGTCGTCTTCCTGATGCTGAGCAACCACTATCCGCTGTTCTTCGCCACCCGCTACAACTGGGTGATCGTGGCGATCGTGCTGGCGATCGGCCCGGTGATCCGGCACTTCTTCAATTCGCGCCACGCCGGCAAGGGCAGCCCATGGTGGACCTGGGGGGTGGCGGCGGCCGGCATGGTGGCGATCGCCTGGCTGTCAGCGGCCGGCCCGCCCGGCCCCAAGATGGCCGCGCTCAAGAAAACGCCGAGCTTCGAGGACGTTCAGAACGTGGTGTTTGGCCATTGCAGCATGTGCCACGCCAAGCAACCGCTGTGGCCCGGCATCGCGGCGGCGCCCATGGGCGTCCGGCTCGACACCGCCGACATGATCAAGCTGCACGCGCACATGATCGCCATCAACGCGGTCGATTCCAACGCCATGCCGCCGGGCAACATCACCCTGCTCGCGCCGCAGGACCGCCAGATGCTAGCGGCCTGGATCGCCGCCGGCGCGCCAACGAAGTGACGCGCACCCCGGAATGACAAGGCGGGACTGAGAAACCCCTGTCATGGCGTCAATTTAAGCAGTGAATGCCTGAAATTGTTGCCTTCAATTGCCGCCGAATTTGGCACACAATCGCCCTGCCAGTTTTGTGGACGGGGCCCGGGTGGGGACGGGCCGCGGGGGATTTGGGGAACCGTTCGAGGGTAAGCGTCCAGTGATGTTGAATCCTGCGCCCGCACGGGAAACCCCGGCAGAAGGCCCGCTGCTGCAGGCTATCGGCATCACCAAGGCCTACGGCCCCCTGATCGCCAACGACACGGTCGACCTCGATCTCTACCGCAACGAGATTCATGCCTTGCTTGGCGAGAACGGCGCCGGCAAATCGACGCTGGTCAAGATCATCTACGGGCTGATCCAGCCGACCGCCGGCGAACTGCGCTGGATGGGCGAGAAGATCGTGCTCAACCGCCCCTCGGAAGCGCGCGCGCTCGGCATCGGCATGGTGTTCCAGCATTTCTCGCTGTTCGAGAACCTGACGGTCGCCGAAAACGTGGCGCTCGGCCTCGACGGCAGCGAAAGCTTCGCGGCTATGTCGGCGCGGCTCGCGCAGGTGTCGCGCGACTACGGCCTGCCACTCGATCCCAAGCGCGAGGTGTGGCGGCTGTCGGTCGGCGAACGCCAGCGCATCGAGATCGTGCGCCTCTTGATGCAGAACCCCAAGCTGCTGATTCTCGATGAGCCGACCGCGGTGCTCACTCCACAGGAGGCCGATCAGCTCTTCGTCGTCCTCAAGCGGCTCAAGGAAGAAGGCCGCGCGGTGCTCTATATCTCGCACAAGCTCGACGAGGTGAAGCGGCTATGCGACACCGCCACCATTCTGCGCGGCGGCAAGAAGGTCGAGACCTGCGATCCGCGACAGGAGACGGCGGCTTCTATGGCGCGCATGATGGTGGGTGCCGACATCGGCGAAGTGAAGGCCGCGAGCGGCCGTAAGCCCGGCGCGCCGCGGCTCGTCATTCGCGACCTCTCGCTCGAGCCCGACGACCCGCACGGCGTGCGGCTCAAGTCCATGGGGCTGGAGGTGCGCGGCGGCGAAATCATCGGCATCGCCGGCGTCGCCGGCAACGGCCAGGACGAGTTCTTCGCCGCGCTGTCGGGCGAGCGCCGTATGCTGCAATCGGACAGCGTCATCATCGACGGCCACGCCGCCGGCCATCTCTCGGTCACCGGGCGGCGCAAGCTGGGCGCCGCCTTCGTGCCGGAAGAGCGGCTCGGCCACGGCACCGCGCCGCGCATGACGCTCTCGGAAAACGCCCTGCTCACCGGCCACGCCGCGAGCGGCATGGTCAAACACGGCTTCATCAACCGGCTGGCGATGCTGGTCAGCGTCGACAAGACCACCGAGACCTTCGACGTGCGCAAGCCCAGGCGCGATCCGGAGGCGGTGAGCCTGTCCGGCGGAAACCTGCAGAAATTCGTGGTCGGGCGCGAAATCCTGCGCGAGCCTGGCGTGTTGGTGGTAAGCCAGCCGACTTGGGGCGTCGACGCCGGCGCGGCGGCGGTGATCCGCCAGGCGCTCGTCGATCTCGCAGCGCGCGGCAGCGCCGTGCTGGTGATCAGCCAGGACCTCGACGAGCTGTTCGAAATCGCCGACCGCATCGCGGTCATGTTCCACGGCACGTTGTCGGCACCGCTCGATGCGGCAGCGGCAACGCGCGAGAAACTCGGCCTGCTGATGGGCGGCAGCAGCGCGAGCGACGGCAGGGCGTCACAAAACGAGGCAAGCCATGCAATTGGTGCTTGAACGGCGTGCCGAACGCTCCGCCTGGATCGCGGTGCTCTCGCCGGTGATCGCCATCGCGCTGACGCTCGTCACCATCTCGATCCTATTCGCCATCCTCGGCAAGAACCCGATCCATGCGCTCGGCGTCTATTTCATCGATCCGCTGGTCGATCCCTATTCGCTGTCGGAAATCGCGGTGAAAGCATCGCCCCTGGTGATGATCGGTGTCGGCCTGTCGCTCTGCTATCTCGCCAACATCTGGAACATCGGCGCCGAAGGGCAGTACGTCATCGGCGCGGTCTTCGGGAAGCTGGATCGCGGTCGTGACGCAAGGTACCCATGCCGGCCCCTGGGTGCTGCCGGTCATGCTGGTCATGGGCGCGCTCGGCGGCGCGCTCTACGCGCTGATCCCGGCGCTGTGCAAGGTAAAGTTCGGGGCAAGCGAAATCCTCACCAGTCTCATGCTGGTCTACGTCGCCGACCTGATCCTCGACTACCTGGTGCGCGGACCGTGGCGCGATCCGCACGGCTTCAACTTCCCGACCACCGCCGATTTCGACCCCAACGCCACCATCCCGGTGCTGTTCGACGGCACTCGCGTGCACGCCGGCTGCATCATCACGCTGGTGGTGGTGGCGGTGGCGGCGATCATGCTGGGGCGCACCATCAAGGGCTTCGAGATCCGCGTCGTCGGCGCAGCGCCGAAGGCGGCGCGCTTTGCCGGCTTCAACGCCGACCAGCTCGTGATCTTCACCTTCGCGGTGTCGGGTGCGCTGGCTGGGCTTGCCGGCATCATCGAGGTGGCCGGCCCGATCGGCCATCTGCAGCCGGGCATCTCGCCGGGCTACGGCTTCACCGCCATCATCGTCGCCTTCCTCGGCCGGCTTGAACCCCGTTGGCATCCTGATTGCAGGGCTGTTCCTGGCACTCACCTTCATCGGCGGCGAGGGCGCGCAGATCTCGATGAAGATCCCGCTCGACCTCACCAAGGTGTTCCAGGGGATATTGCTGTTCTACGTGCTCGCCTGCGATTCCATGATCGTCTATCGCATCCGCCTCCTCCGCAGTTTCGGAAAGCCGGCGCATGGGTCTGCTTGAAGCCATCATCCTGTCGGTGATCGCCGCCTCGACTCCGCTGTTGCTGGCGGCATCGGGCGAGCTCGTGGTCGAGCGCTCGGGTGTGCTGAACCTCGGCGTCGAAGGCATGATGATCATGGGGGCGGCCTGCGGCTTCGCCGGCGCGCATCTCACCGGCTCGACGCTCGCCGGCGCGCTGTTCGGCGTCGTCGCCGGCGCGGCGCTGTCGGCGGTATTCGCGGCGCTGACGCTGGGGCTTGCGGTCAACCAGGTGGCGACGGGGCTCGCGCTCACCATCTTCGGCATCGGCCTGTCGGGACTGATCGGCGCCGGTTTCGTCGGCCAGCGCATCGCGGTGGCGCCGCACCTTCACATTCCGGGTCTCACCGACCTGCCGTTCATCGGTAAGATTCTGTTTGGCGAAGACGGCTTCGTCTATTTCTCCATCGTGCTGGTGGCCGGCATCTGGTGGTTCCTCTACCGCACCCGCGCCGGGCTGATCCTGCGCGCGGTCGGCGACAACCATACTTCCGCGCACGCGCTCGGCTACCCGGTACTAAAGGTGCGCTGGCTGGCGGTGCTGTTCGGCGGCGGCTGCGCGGGGCTCGGCGGCGCCTATCTGCCGCTCGCCTATACGCCGTTCTTCGTGCCGGAGATGACCGCCGGCCGCGGCTGGATCGCGCTGGCGCTGGTGGTGTTCTCGTCGTGGCGGCCGCTGCGGCTGGTCGGTGGCGCCTATCTCTTCGGCGCGGTCACCATCCTGCAATTGCAAGCGCAGGGCGCGGGGCTGTCGCTGCCGCCGCAGTTGATGACATCGCTGCCCTATCTCGCCTGCATCATCGTGCTGGTGCTGATTTCGCGCAAGCGCGGCACCGCGGGGTCCGCCGCGCCCGCCTCGCTCGGTCTGGTGTTCGTGCCGGACCGTTGACCTTGGTCCCCGGGCGCGCGCGGACGGGGAGCGCGCTCCTGGGGAAGAAAACGACAACCCGTCTTGATGACAACCTGTTGGAACCGGAGTGCAGACCATGAAGAGATTTATTGCCACTGCCGCGGCCGCCGCCTTGGCGCTGACCGCGACCGCCTTCGGCGCTTCGGCCGCCGGCAAGCTGAAGGTCGGCTTCATCTACCTCGGGCCCATCGGCGACTACGGCTGGACCTACCAGCATGAGGTCGGACGCAAGGAAATGATGAAAGCGCTCGCCGGCAAGGTCGAGTCCGACTATCTCGAAAACGTCAATGAGGGCCCCGACGCCCAGCGCTCGATCGAGCAGCTCGCCCGCACCGGCCACAAGCTGATCTTCACCACCTCGTTCGGCTACATGGACGCCACGGTGAAGGTGGCCAAGCGCCATCCCGACATCTACTTCGAGCACGCCACCGGCTACAAGCGGCTGAAGAATCTCAGCACCTATTCCGGCCGCTTCTACGAGGGCCGCTACATCCAGGGCGTGATCGCCGCCAAGATGACGAAGAAGAAGGTGCTGGGCTACATCGCTTCGTTCCCGATTCCGGAAGTGATCTCCGGCATCAACGCCACCATGCTCGGCGCCTGGTCGGTCGATCCCTCGATCAAGGTGAAGATCATCTGGGTCAACACCTGGTTCGATCCCGGCAAGGAAGCCGACGCCGCCAAGGCTCTGGTCGACCAGGGCGCTGACGTGCTGATGCAGCACACCGACAGCCCGGCGGCCATGCAGATCGCCGAGCAGCGGCACGTCTTCGCCTTCGGGCAGGACTCCGACATGATCAAATTCGGCCCGCACAGCCAGCTCACCTCGATCGTCGACAACTGGGCGCCCTATTACATCGCGCGCGCCAAGGCGGTGATCGACGGCACCTGGAAGTCGAAGGACACCTGGGGCGGGCTGAAGTCGAAGATGGTGGTGATGGCGCCGTTCACCAACATGCCCGACGACGTCAAGAAGCTCGCCGAGAAGACCGAGGCCGGCATCAAGGACGGCTCGATCCTGCCGTTCAAGTGCCCGGTCTACGCCCAGGACGGCAAGGAAGTGCCGTGCAAGGGCGGCAAGAGCCTGTCCGACGGACAGATCCTGGGCATGAACTTCTACGTCAAAGGCATCGACGCGAAGTTCCCGGGGAAGTGAGTGGCCACGAGCCGAAGCGTTTCCCATCCCTCCCCCGCTTGCGGGGGAGGGAGTGGGACCGTGTTCTTGGAGTTGTGCTCGCGTGAACCGTTCAGCCTTGCAGCGCCTTCGCCGCCGCCTGGTGCCGCCGCACGAGACCGGCGAGATCGAGGCCGGGAATCGCGCCATCTTGAACCGTCCAGCGGCCGTCGACCATCACTCGGTCGGCGCGATGAGCGCCGCACAGCACCAGCGCCGCGAGCGGATCGCCGTGGCCGGAAAACCGCAATTCGTCGAGCTTGAACAGCGCCAGGTCGGCGCGTTTGCCGGGGGCGATGCGGCCGAGTTCGGGCCGGCCGACGCACGCCGCCGAGCCTTCGGTCGCCCAGCGCAACGCGTCCTTGTGGCTGACCTTGCCGACGCCATAGCGCGCGCGCTGGATCAGGAAGGCGGCGCGCACCTCCTGCATCAGGTTGGAGCCATCGTTCGACGCCGAGCCGTCGACGCCGATGCCGACATGCACGCCGACCGCTTCCAGCTCGCACACCGGGCAATGGCCGGAGGCGAGCACCTGGTTCGAGCAGGCGCAATGGCTGACGGAAACGCCGGCCTTGGCGAGCCGCGGCATCTCCTCCGCCTTGAAATGAATGCCGTGGGCGAGCCAGACGCGGCTTTCGAGCCAGCCGCAGGTTTCGAGATAATCGAGCGGCCGGCAGCCGTAGAGCTGGTGGCAGAAGTCGTTCTCGTCGTTGGTTTCGGCAAGATGCGTGTGCAGGCGAACATCCAGTTTGCGCGCAAGATCGGCGGTGGCGCGCATCAGCGAGGTGGTGACCGAGAACGGCGAGCAGGGCGCCAGCGCGACCTGCGTCATCGCCCCCTCCCCGCGCTGATGGTAGCGGCCGATCAGCCGCTCGCTGTCCGCCAGGATCGCGTCCTCGTCCTGCACCACGCTGTCCGGCGGCAGGCCGCCGTCGCGCTCGGAAAGGTTCATGGAGCCGCGGGTGAGCAGCACGCGCAAGCCCAGCCGTTGCGCGGCGGCGATCTCGATGTCGATGCCGTCCTCGAGGCCGGCGGGAAAGACGTAATGATGGTCGGTGGTGGTGGTGCAGCCCGACAGCATCAGCTCGGCCATGGCGACGGTGGCGGCGAGATCGAGCGCCTCCGGCGTCAGCCCCGCCCACACCGGGTAGAGCGCCTTCAGCCAGGGGAACAGCTCGCGGTCGAGCGCCGCCGGCAGCGCGCGGGTGAGCGTCTGGTAGAAATGGTGGTGGGTGTTGATGAGGCCGGGCAGCACGACGTGCTCGCCGGCGTCGTACGCTTTCGCGCCCGCGGTCTGCGGCTCTTTGCCGGCGGCGACCAGCTCGACGATCCGGCCGTCCTCGACGACCACGCCACGCTCGGCGCCGTCCGCCAGGATCGCCAGCGGGTCCTTGATCCAGATGGGTTCGCTCATTGCACTCCTCGAGTTCCGCGCCGATCATATCCGTCTTTGCAAATCGGGGGCCAGAGGCGCGCTGTATGGACCTGAACACCATCCAGGCGGTGGAACGGCCCAAGGCGCGCGGCGAGTTGCCGGCGTGGCGCGACGGCGACGCCTTCCTCGGCGGCGGCACCTGGCTGTTTTCCGAGCCGCAGGTCGCGCTCAATCGGCTGATCGATCTGGGCGCGCTTCAGTGGACGCCGCTGCAGGCCGGCGACGGCGGGCTCGCCATCGCCGCCACCTGCACTATCGCGCAACTCGACGCCTTCGGCGCTTCGGCGCCCTGGACCGCGGCGCCGCTGATCGGCCAGTGCGCGCGGGCGTTCCTGGCTTCGTTCAAGATCTGGAACGCGGCGACGGTGGGCGGCAACCTGTGCATGTCATTGCCCGCAGGGCCGATGATCTCGCTGACCGCCGCGCTCGACGGCATGTGCACCTTGTGGGCGGCCGACGGTGGCGAGCGGCAGGTGGCGGTGACCGATTTCGTACTGGGGCCGCTGCAGAACGTGCTGCAGCCGGGTGATATCCTGCGCAGCATCACGCTGCCCGCCGAAGCGCTGACGCGCCGCACCGCCTTCCGGCAGATTTCGCTGGCGCCGCTCGGACGTTCCGGCGCGCTGGCGATCGGCACGCTGTCGCGCGACGGACAATTCGCGCTGACCATCACCGCCTCGACGCCAAAGCCGGTGAAGCTGTCTTTCGAGTCGATCCCGAGCGCCGACGACGTTGCGCGCGCGCATCGAAAGCACAATCCCAGCGGACGGCTGGTACGACGACGTGCACGGCACGCCGGCCTGGCGGCGGCACATGAGCTTGCACTTCGCCGAGGAGATCCGCCGCGAGCTCGGCGCCGGAGCCGCGCCATGAACTCCAAGATGAGCTTCAAGGTCAACGGCCAGGACTTCACGCGAGAGCCCAGGCCCGGCCAATGCCTGCGCACATACTTACGCGATCTCGGCTGGTTCGGCGTCAAGAAGGGCTGCGACGCCGGCGATTGCGGCGCCTGCACGGTCTATCTCGACGGCGAGCCGGTGCACAGTTGCCTGATGCCGGCCTTCCGCGCCGAAGGCCGCGAGGTGACGACCATCGAGGGCTTGGGCGCCGGCGACGAATTGCATCCCATGCAGCGCGCCTTCCTCGACGCGCAAGGCTTCCAGTGCGGCTTCTGCACCGCCGGCATGATCATGACCGCGGCCTCGCTCAACCAGGCGCAGCGCGCCGACCTCGGCCGCGCGCTCAAGGGCAACCTCTGCCGCTGCACCGGCTATCGCGCCATCGACGACGCGCTGGCCGAAAAACGCGAGATCGAGGACGCGAACGACGATGCGTGCGGGCGCAACGTGCCGGCGCCGGCGGGGCCGGACATCGTCGCGGGCCGCGCGCGCTTCACCCTCGACGTAGACGTCGAGGGTCTCCTGCACATGAAGCTGGCGCGGTCGCCGCACGCGCATGCGCGCATCCGCAGTATCGACACCAGCGCGGCGCTGGCGGTGCCGGGCGTGGTTGCCGTGTTCACCCATGAAGACTCGCCGAAGACCGCCTTCTCCAGCGGCCGGCACGAGGACCGCTCCATCGACCCCGACGACACGCTGGTGCTCGACGATGTCGTGCGCTTCGTCGGCCAGCGGGTCGCGGCGGTGGTGGCCGACAGCGAAGCGGCGGCGGAAGAAGGCTGCCGCAAGCTGGTGATCGATTATGAGGTGCTTGCCGGCGGTGTTCGAGCCGGAAGACGCCATGCAAGACGGCGCGCCCGTCATCCACGACAAGGGCCCGGATGCGCGCATCCATGACCCGCAACGCAATATCGCCGGCGAAATCCATGGCGGCATCGGCGACGTCGAGGCCGGTTTCGCCGAAGCGGACGTCATCCACGAAGGCAGCTATTTCACGCCGCGCACCCAGCACGCGCATCTCGAAACCCATGCCGCCATCGGCTGGGTCGACGAGCAGCGGCATCTCTGAACCTGCGCTCCAGCACGCAGGTGCCGTTCCTGACGCGCAAGGAGCTGGCGCGCGTGTTCGATCTCGACCCGCGCAAGGTGCGGGTGTTCTGCGAGCGCGTCGGCGGCGGCTTCGGCGGCAAGCAGGAAATGCTGGTGGAAGACGTGGTGGCGCTGGCCGCGCTGCGGCTGAATCGGCCGGTGACAGCTCGAGTTCACGAGGGCCGAGCAGTTCACTGCCGCCACCACGCGCCATCCCATGCGCGTTACCGTCAAGCTCGGCGCCAAGCGCGACGGCACGCTCACCGCCATTCAGTTGCGCGTCGTCTCCAACACCGGCGCCTACGGCAACCACGGCCTTGCCGTGCTGGAGCACGCCTGCTCGGAATTGATCGCGGTCTACAACTGCCCGAACAAGAAGGTGGACGGCTACGTCGTCTATACCAACACCGTGCCGGCGGGCGGCTTCCGCGGCTACGGCCTGCCGCAGACCAATTTCGCGGTCGAAAGCGCCATCGACGAAGTGGCGCACCTGATCGGGATGGACGGCCTCGACATCCGCCGGCTCAACGCGATTCGGCAAGGCGATGCCATGCTCTCGACCGGCGAAGTGCATGACGACGTCATCTACGGCAGCTACGGCCTCGACCAGTGCTTCGACCTGATGGCGCAAGCCTTCGAAAACGATAGTGGCGAAGCGGCGCCGGATGGCTGGCTCACCGGCCAGGGCTTTGCACTCAGCCTCGCCAACACTATCCCGCCCGGCGGGCACTTCTCCGATTCATTCATCGCGGTCAGGCCCGACGGGACATATGAGCTCACCGTCGGCACCGCCGAATTCGGCAACGGCACCACCACCGTGCACCGGCAGATCGCGGCCTCGGTGCTCGCGACCGCGCCCGCCAACATTCATCTGCGGTCGTCGGATACCGGCCATGGCGGCCATGACACTGGCGCCTTCGGCTCGACCGGCACCGTCGTCGCCGGCCGCGCCACCGAGCGCGCGGCGCGTACTTTACGCGACATGATCCTGGACGCGGCGGCGAAGGCGCTTGGCGTGCCACGCGATGATTGTGCGCTCGAGGGCGATGCGGTGACCGGTGGCGGCAAGCGCGTCGCCTTGAGCGACCTGCATGGAAAGCGTGGATGACGATCTCGGCGCCACCGGCTCGACCAACGGCATTCCGCGCTCGGTCGCCTTCAACGTGCATGGCTTCCGGGTAGCGGTGAACCCGGTGAGCGGTGAGATCCGCATCCTCAAAAGCGTGCAGGCGGCCGATGCCGGCACCGTCATCAACCCCATGCAATGCCGCGCCCAGGTCGAGGGCGGCGTGGCGCAAGCGCTGGGCGCCGCGCTCTATGAGGAGATGATCATCGACGACCAAGGCCGCGTGGCCAACGCCCAGTTCCGCAACTATCACCTGCCGGCGTTCCCCGACGTGCCGCGCACTGAGGTGCTGTTCGCGGAGACCCACGACACGCTCGGGCCCTTCGGCGCCAAGTCGATGAGTGAGAGCCCCTATAATCCGGTCGGCGCCGCGCTTGCCAACGCGGTGCGCGATGCCACCGGCGTGCGCTTCCATGCCCTGCCGCTGAAGCCCGACCGGGTGTTCGCGGAGTTGGTGAAGACTGACAAGGGCTAGGTGCTCCTAACCCTCCCCCGCTTGCGGGGGAGGGTGGCGAGCGCAAGCGAGCCGGATGGGGGCGCGCTCAGATCATACGGAAACGTGACCCCACCCCGATCGCGCTTGGCGCGATCGACCCTCCCCTTTCAAGGGAGGGATAGCTCACAGGACTTTTCCCGGATTCATAATCCCGTTCGGATCCAGCATCCGCTTGACGCCGCGCATGAGGTCGAGCGCCACCGGGTCCTTCACCTTGGGCAGCGTGTCGCGCTTCAGACGGCCGATGCCGTGCTCGGCCGAGATCGAGCCGCCAAGCTTCAGCACGACCTTGTCGACCGCGGCGTTAACCTCGCCCCAGCGCGCCAGGAACGCCGCGCGGTCGGCGCCGACCGGCTGGCTGACGTTGTAATGGATGTTGCCATCGCCGAGATGGCCGAAGGGCACCGGCCGCGCACCCGGGATCAGCGCCGCGACCACCGCGTCGGCCTCGGCGATGAATTGCGGCACCGCGGCGACCGGCACCGATACGTCGTGCTTGATCGAGCCGCCCTCCGGCTTCTGCACCTCGGTGAGCGTGTGGCGCATGTGCCAGAATGATTTGGCCTGCTCCAGGCTGGCGGCAAGCGCGGCGTCGCTGACGATGCCCTGCTCGATTGCCGCGGCGAGCAGCGCTTCGACGCTGTCGCGCACGCCCTCGTCGTGCTGCGCCGAGACTTCCAGCAGAACGTACCACGGATGCACGCTGGCAAGCGGGTCGCGGATGCCCTGGCCGTTGCGCAAGGCGAACTCGACGATGCCGCGGCACATCAATTCGAAGCTGGTCACGGTGCCGGCGGCGCGCGCTTGCACGAGGCTGAGCAGCTTGAGCGCGGCATCCGGCGACGGCAGGCCGATGAACGCGGTCTCCACCGCGCGCGGGCGCGGAAACAGCTTCAACACCGCGGCGGTGATGATGCCGAGCGTGCCCTCGGCGCCGACGAAAAGATGCCGCAGGTCGTAGCCGGTGTTGTCCTTCTTCAGCTTGCGCAACAGGTTGAGTACGCGGCCGTCGGCCAGCACCACCTCGACGCCGAGCATGAGGTCGCGGGCGATGCCGTAGGCGAGCGCCCCGGTGCCGCCGGCGTTGGTGGAGAGATTGCCGCCGATGGTGCAGCTCCCCTCGGCGCCGAGCGAGAGCGGGAACAGCCGGTCGGCGGTGGCCGCCGCCTCCTGCGCCTTCTGCAGCACCACGCCGGATTCGCAGGTCATGGTGTTGGAGGACGGATCGACCTCGCGGATGCGGTCGAGCCGCGCGAGCGAGATCAGCAACTCGCCGTCGAACGGGATCTGGCCGCCGACCAGCCCGGTGTTGCCGCCCTGCGGCACCACCGCGGTGCGGGTCTCGTTGGCGAGCTTGAGGATCGCCGCCACCTCCTCCACCGAACCGGGCCGCAGCAGCATGGCGGTGCGGCCGTGATAGAGATCGCGGCGCTCAATGAGATGCGGCGCCAGTTCCGCCGGGTCGGTGACGGCGTACTTGTCGCCGACGATCTTGGCGAAGCGCGGCAGCAGGTCGGACGACGGCGCGCGGGTGAGCTGTTCGTTCATGGGGGCTGGCACACTCATTTCCTTTGGGCGCCCATCGCGTGGATGGCGCGGCAGTCGCGGTATATCAGAGGGACGCCCGGGTCGGCCATACTGCGGCGCACGGCTTTTTCCGACAACTGGAGGTCGTCCGCGCGGCGCAAGCGCGCGACGGAGCCGACGCTTCGGCGTGACGTGGCTAGACCACCTGCAGGCCGGTCACCGTGTCGATCTTGGTGCCGTCGGACAAGGTGAGGATATTTGTGCTGGTGTTGAGGTATGAGCCGTTGCCCATCTCGATGATGGACGACGAGTTCGATCACCTGCGCGCCGGTCGTGATGTCGACCTGGGTGCCGTTGCTCATGGTCATGATGTTGCTGGTGGTATCGACGGTCACGCCGTTGCCGAGATAGAGAACCGGATCAAGCGTATTGGTCGGCTGCACCATGTTCTGGGCGGTATTCAACGCATCGATGGCGGTTTGCATTTTCTTCGCGGCGGCCGACTTTTGATTGTCGCTGGCGATCTGAGCCGAGAGGCTGCCGCTGTTGGTGACGGACGTCTGCGCGATAGTCGCGAAATTGTTGGCGAAGGCGGTGCTGCTCGACAGGAACGAGCTGATGCTGACACCGTGGCCGGATCGCGCGAGCGCGCCCATGATGCCAGCCTGCGACTGCGAATTTTTGATCGCCGTCACCGTGCTGGCAATCCAGTCCGAGCCCTTCGGAACGGACAGCGAATTGTAATAGGCCGCGGTCGCAGCGCTGATGGACGACACCATGTGTCGGTGACCCCAATGGAACGCATTACGAGGCGGGGCGACCTGCCCCAACCGTTCGATGCTACGCGCTCCCGCTTAAGACCGGCTCCGGGGAATGATAAGGGCTTTAGCGATGCGGTTAGGAACGCGTTAGCCATTCGCCGCCGTCAGAGCGTCTCCAGGCGAAGCGGAAACCGGTTCGCCGTCCGGAAACGCGAAAAGACGAAAATTTAGATGGCGATGAACTGGCCCTTTTCGGCGTCGGACATGAAGCGGGTCAGCCCGAGAGAACCATCGAACAGATCCTCGATCAGGTGATCTATGTCCCAGCCCTGGAGGTCGAGGGCCATGGCGCAGGCCCAAAGCTTGAGGTTGCCGAATTCCCGGCCCTGCCGGAACAACTGGGCGGCGCTAGGTTCGTGCTTGTCGTGAAGCGACTTGGAAAATTCGCCGCCGGTGTAGCGCTGATCTTCCGGCGTATTTTTGGCGAAGGCCAGAATGGCATTCATGCTGACAAGCACCTCGACCGGCCGATTGGACACCGCCCCGAGAGACGCGACTTTCGCCGCCATCTGCAGCTTCTCGTGCTCGCCGGAGCACAGCAGGATGAAGAGCGGCGAGGACTCAGGCATTGTCGTCCTGCTCCGCCAGCGCGGGGACGCCGGCGAACCGCGTTTCGGTGACGAAGCCGCCGGCATCGTCGAAGCGGTGGAGGTAATAGATGGGCCGGCCCTCGGCTTCCGGCGGGTATTCGCCCTTGCGCAGTGGCGTCGCGACGGCGGTCGCCACCGTCACCGGAATGTGCCCGACATGGCCTTCGGTCTGGCGATGGACGTGACCGCAGAATACGGCTTTCACTCGGTCCGAATGCTGCAGGGCTTGGCACAGCCGCTCCATCATCTCCGGTGTTTCGAAATTGAGCGGGTGGGGCCCGACCGGCACCATGAACGGCGGATGATGCGCGAACACCGCGATCGGCTTGGTGGTGTCGGCGTCGATCAGATCGGTCAGGCGCTTGGCACGTTCCGGGCAGAAGTCGCCCTTGTTGCTGGTCGCGTTCTTGGTGTCGACCGCGATCAGCCGGACCGGATAATCCTCGACCGCATACATGACAAAATCCGAACCGGGCGCGAGCGTGCCACGCAGCGCGAAGGCCGCGCGCAGGTTGGCGCGGTCGTCCTTGTTGCCGGGAATGACGTGGATCGGCGCCTTGGCCTGATCGAGGATGCGCACCGCTTCGGCGTATTCGTCCGGGCGCCCGTTATGAACGACATCGCCGGTGTGAACGATGACGTCCGGCGCCGGATTAAGCGCGTTGATGTCGGCGACCACGCGTTCGAAGTCGCGGATCCGCTGATCCGAATCAGGCGTATCGAGGGCGATGTGGGTGTCGGAGATCTGCGCGATGATCATAATGCCGATTACTTAACTCGCGGCTTTCAGGCCCGCGTAGTACTCCTTGAGGATCGCCACCACCTCCGGTCGGCTGAACTCGGGCGGGATCTCCGCGTTGGACGACAGCATCTCACGCTGCTGCGTGCCGGAGATCGAAATATGGTACTTTGGATCGTGCGGACAAGTCTTGGCCGTCGCCATGCCGTAGCATTTCTTGCAGTAGAACGTGATATCGATCTTCAGAGGCTTGCAGATCAGCGCGCCCGGCCAGAGCTGGTCGAAAATATGGTGGGCGTCGAAGGGCCCGTAATAGTCGCCGACGCCGGCGTGATCGCGGCCAACAATCAAGTGCGAGCAGCCGAAATTCTGGCGGATGAGCGCATGCAGCAGCGCCTCGCGCGGGCCGGCATAGCGCATCTCGATCGGATAGCCAGCCTGGATCACCGTGCCGGCGCGGAAATAATTATCGATCATCGCCTGGATGGCGTGGGTGCGCACGTCCGCCGGGATGTCGCCGGCCTTCAGCTTGCCAAGCACCTGATGGATGAACACACCGTCCGACACCTCCGCCGCGATCTTCACCAGATGCTCGTGGCTGCGGTGCATGGGATTGCGGGTCTGGAACGCGGCGACCACCGACCAGCCGCGCTCGGCGAACATGGCGCGCGATTCCGCCGGGCGGATATAAAGATCCGGATACTTGGTCGGGTATTCGCCCTCGCTCAACACCATGACAGGGCCGGCCAGGTTAACGTCCCCTTGCGCGAACACCTTGGCGACGCCCGGATGCTTGGGATCGGCGGTGCGATAGACGTGCTCGGCCTCGAGCGTCTTATCGATGGCGTATTTCTCGCGCACCTCCATGACCGCGAGGATCTCGCCGCTCTCGCCGTCGACGAGCGCGATCTCTTCCTCTTCGTGGATGCTGTCGCCGAGCGCCTTGTCGACCGCGAGCGTGATCGGGATCGGCCAGAACACGCCGTTCGCCAGTTTCATGTCCTTGCAGACGCCGAGCCAGTCATCGTGATTCATGAAACCGTCGAGCGGCGTGTAGGCGCCCATGGCCAGCATGAACACGTCGGAGACCGCGCGCGAATCGAGCGGCACCTTGCGCAGCGTCTCCGCGCGCTTGCGCTCGTCCGCCCGCTCCGTCTCCGGCAGCAGCAGCGGCTTGACCTGCTCCGAATGGTGCGGCGGCACGAGCTGGGACATCACGGTTCCTTCCTGAAATCAACCGGTCACCGACACGATGACCGCCCGCCCCTAGCGACTACGGCCGTTTCGGGGTCTGGTATTCGGCTTCCTTCTGCATCGGCTCCCAGACGGTCTCGTAGCCGACGAAACCCTTTTCGTTCGGCGCCATCTGACGCGTGGTCAAATAGCGGGTATGGCCGTCGGGAACCTTGGTCGGGGCGGGTTTTTGTTCGCTCATAAGTCACCTCTTGGCGCGAAGCCGGGGTTGCAAGAACAAGGAACTCAAGTTTCAAACGGGCCGCATGAGGGATGGATCGACATCCGCGCCCGCGGGAATCGCGCCGCCCGCCTTCATCTCTTCGTCGGTCGGGTCGCGCACCGTCAGGATCTCGAGCGTGAAGACGACCTCCCGGCCGCACAGTGGGTTGTTGCCGTCGACGGTCAGCGTCTCGTCGTCGACGCGCGTCACCAGGAAGCTGCGGGTCTCGCCCCTGTCGTTTTCCATCAGGATGGAGGTGCCGACCTGCCGGTATTCCTCGGGCACGTTCTCGATGCGATCGGTAAAGACCAACGACTCGTCCCGCACGCCGAAGATCTGGTTGCCGTCGATCGGCACCTCGATGACCTCGCCGGCGGCCTTGCCCTCGAGCTGCATGTGGACGGACGGCGCCAGGATTTCGTTGTACCCGTGGACGTAGCCCAGCGGGAATTCGACCGCGGTGAGGACATGGCCGTATTTCTTGTCGGTCACCTTGTAGGTGAGCTCGACGAACTTGCCGTTCTGAATGGTGTCGCTCATGCCGAATCCGAATCAACCGCTCAAAAGATGGAGGCGCCGAAAATCCTGACGTTGCCGTCTTCGTAGCCGAGGACGAGCCGGCCGAGCCATTCGCCCTCTTTCTTGGTGCTCCGCTGCCGGAAAAGAACCGTCACGTGTTCGCCCCGGCGTATGGTGCCGAGAAAGTCGGCATCCTCGGACAGGTTTCTGGCCAGTTCGCTTCTGGCGAACTGATGGCCGACCTGAACCTGATCCATGGCAAGCGCGAACGCGCTGGAAAAATTCTTGACGAAATCTCCGTACTTGCCCTCGTTGGAATTCTTCACGAGATCGCGCCACAGGGGATCGGCGATGGCCTTTATCTCCTCATCGCTCTTTTCGATAATGTTCACGCGCGGCTCTATGTCACTTTCAGCGGCCAGCATCATGGAGCGCACCTAAAAAGACCAAGACACAAGTTATCGGTTCTCCTGAGCCCAGGCAGACGCTCGACGCGAACCTCCGCCCGGGGCTATTGCTAATCGTCCTCACCGACCAGGTGATAGCAGGGCGCCTTCTCCATGGTGTAATCGCCGGAGTTCGGGTCGCGGCGCGACACGGTCAGCACGTGCCAGTTCTCGTCGTCCACCTTCATGGCGTCGCCGCGGTAGTAGTAGCCCGGCCAGCGGGTCTCCTTGCGGAACAGCGTGTGCTGCGTGACGCACTCCGCGGCGCGGTGGCGATGCTTCAGCTCCCACGCCCGCAGCAGCTCGTGAATATCCTTGGCGGCCAGGCTCTCGAGATCTTCTTCCATGATCTTGAGCTTCTTGAGGCCGATATTCAGGAGCTTCTCGTTGGTCATGTAGTTGACGGTCACCCCGCCGCAGTACTCGTCCATCAGCTTCTGCAAACGGTCGAGGCCCTGCTTGGGGTTGATGTAGTGCGGGTTGACGTCGCCGGCCACGATCGCGTTGCGGTAGATCTTGTAGTGCTCCAGCGGCTTGTAGATCTCTTTCCTGCGGCCCTCGATCTGCGCCTCGGAGACGACGATGCCCTCGGCCTTGCCGTCGTCGATATATTTGCAGGCGGCCTTGGCGGCGAGACGGCCTTCGGTGAACGAGCCGGATGAGAAGGCGTGCGGCGTGCCGCCAACCGCGTCACCGGCGCCGAACAGACCTTCGATCGAGGTCATGCGGTTGTAGCCCCAGAAATACTCAGGCGGAGAAACGTCCTCCGGACCCGAGCACCAGGCGCCCGAGCAGGTTGCGTGCGAGCCCATCACGTAGGGCTCGGACGTGGTCAGCTCGGGATTCTCGTTCTTGGGATCGACGTCGGTGGCGGCCCACAGCACCGCCTGGCCGACGGTCATGCCGAGGAAGTTTTCCCAACCGACCTCTTCCAGATGCGGATCCTGGAAGGCGCGCATGGTCACCATGTGAATGGGGCCCCGGCCGGCATTCACTTCGCTGATCAGCGCGTGGTTGCGCAGGCAGGTCGGGATCGGCCGATGGGTCAGATGCGAGGCTTCCGGATCGAGATATTCCTTGCCGACCATCTTCTGCAGTTCGGGGAACCATTTCGATTCGTACTCTTCGCCAAGGCCGTTTTGCGTGTAGGTCTTCAGGTGCAGGAAGTAGGCGCCGACCGGGCC
>CAWGGL010000015.1:0-13585 GCA_963822085.1 uncultured Pseudomonadota bacterium | reverse complement strand
CTTGTGCAGGTTTTCGTTGTTCAGCAACGTCAGAAATTCGGGATGCGTGAGGTAGTGGTTCATCGTGAAGCGCACGACCTTCTGCAAAGCACCGACCGGATCGGACAGATCGAGATCGAGAGCGCTCTCCGCCTCCCACATGTCGCGGTAGATCTTTTCCAACACTTCGACGAACAGCTTCTCCTTGCTGCCGAAGTAGTAATAGATCATCCGGTCGTTGGAGCGCGCGGCGCGCGACACCAGGTTGATGCGCCCGCCGCCGAGTCCGCGTTCCGCGAACACCTTGACCGCGGCTTGCAGAATGCTGTCACGGGTACCGGAACCGTTCGGCTGCGCCTTGGGCCGCCCGCGGCGCTTGGCTGCGCGTGCTGGCTGCGATGATCGAGCCGGTTTCTCCAACATCTTCTTGCGACCGGTCCAAACGGGCGTGCGGTAGCGCCTCTCGTCTCCTGCCCGCGCGCTTGCCGACGCAAGAGGCGGCGCGGTGCCCACACTCTATGCACCGGCCTTCGACGATTCACAAGAATACCGCGCGTGGCAGGTGCGCGCGGCCTAACGATGGCGCCAGCAGCTATTGACAGCGCCCTCATGCCGTTTAGAATTTAATTATGTAAGTACTACATTAATTGTCTGCCGAAAACGAGGAACCCGATGGAATCGATGGAAGACTTCGTCTGGAACGCCTGGTATCCCGCCGCCTGGTCGCGCGACCTCAAGCGCGATCTCACGCAACGGCGCATTCTCGGCCGCCTCGTGGTGCTCTACCGCAAGGAGGACGGCAGCGTCGCCGCCCTCGATGACGCCTGCCCCCACCGCCTGGCCCCGTTGTCCATGGGCCGGCTCAAGGGCGACGCGGTCGAATGCGGCTATCACGGCATGACCTTCGACTGCAGCGGCAAGTGCACCCGCATTCCCGGCCAGCCCATCGTTCCGGCCAATGCGCGCGTGCGCGCCTACCCGGTCGTCGAAAAGCTGGGGCTGGCCTGGATCTGGATGGGGGACCCCGCGCTCGCCGATCCGGCCAAGGTCTACGACCTGCCGCAGTATCACGATCCATCTTGGAGCTCAGTCGAGGGCGACGCCCTGGCGATCGACTGTCACTATCTCAACCTCGCCGACAACCTTTGCGACCCGGCCCATGTGAGCTTCGTGCACCTGTCGACGCTCGGCAACGCCGCCAGCGAGGGCGTGCCGGTGCACAGCGAGCAGCAGGGCGACAAGGTTCTCACCTGGCGCTGGATCGTCGACGCCCCGCCGATCCCCCTGTTCCGCAAATTCGGCAATTTCACCGGCAACGTCGACCGCTGGCACTACTACCACTTCACGCCGCCCAGCATCGCCGTCGTCGATTTCGGCAGCGCTCCGACCGGCACCGGCGCGCCGGAGGGCACGCTGGTCGACAGCCTGCAGATCTTCGCCTGCCATTTCATCACGCCGGTCGATGCCGACCGCTGCATCGACTACTGGCTGTTCGTGAAGAACTTCGCCACCGACGAAAAGACTAACCAGGCGATGATCGAACAGTTCCGGGTGGCGTTCGACGAGGACAAGGCGATCCTCGAAGCCATCCACCGCAACGAAAAAGAGCCGAGAACGGCGCGCCCGCTGCGGCTCGCCATCGACGCCTCGCCGGTGCGCATGCGGCGCGCCGTTGCCTCGATGATCGAGGCGGAAAAGGCCCTCACCCAATCGGGCGATGCCACCGCAGCTTAAGTCTTCGATGGTCTGCCGGGCCGGCAGGCGGACCGCCCCCTACCACTCATGACAAGAGGGAGCCCCCCATGAACGCCCGGCCTGCCATGCTGACACTATCCGCCGCCCTGCTCGTCGCCGCAGCCATGAGCGGTCGCGCCGACGCGCAAGGTACCAACAAGAATGACACCATCAAGATCGGCGACATCAACGCCTACAAACTGTTGGCCGCCAATCTGGGACCCTACCGCAAGGGCATCGATCTCGCCCTCACGCAGATCAACGGCGCCGGCGGCCTGCTGGGCAAGAAGGTCGTGGTCATCTCCCGCGATGACGGCGCCAATCCCGGCAAGGCGGTGCGGGTCGCCGACGAGCTCCGTACCCGCGACAAGGTCGACTTCATCACCGGCACCATCTTGTCGAACGTCGGACTTGCGGTCGCCGACTATGCCAAGCACAGCAAGTTCTTCTTTCTGGCGTCAGCGCCGCTCACCGACAAGATGATCTGGGGCGACGGCAATCGGTATACGTTCCGCTTGCGGCCCACGACCTACAGCCATGTGGCGGCACTGGTCCCGCACGCGGCCAACCTCAAGCGCAAGCGCTGGGCCTTCGTCTATCCGGACTATGAATACGGCCAATCGGCGGTGGCGACGTTCAAGAAGCTGCTGAAGAAAGCCCAGCCCGACGTCGAATTCGTCAGCGATCAGGCCGCCCCCTTGGGCAAGATCGACGCCGGCGCCGTGGTCTCGGCGCTCAACGACGCCAAGCCGGATGCGGTCTTCAATGTGCTGTTCGGTTCCGACCTCGCCAAGTTCGTGCGCCAGGGCAAGACCCGGCACCTTTTCGACCACACCAAGGTCGTCAGCCTGCTCACGGGCGAGCCGGAATATCTCGATCCGCTCAAGGGCGACGCGCCGGTGGGCTGGTACGCGACCGGCTATCCCTGGTACGCGGTCAAGGCGCCGGCGCAGGTGGCCTTCGTCAAAGCCTACCGCAAGCACTATCACGACTATCCGCGCATGGCCTCGCTGGTCGGCTACACCATGATGAAGGCGATCGCCGCCGGCATCAAAAAGGCAGGCTCGACCAATTCGGAAAAGCTGGTCAATGCTTTCGCGGGGCTTACCTTCAACTCGCCCTTCGGCAAGCAGCGCTTCCGCGCCATCGACCACCAGTCGACCCTTGGCGTCTTCGTCGGGCCGATCGGCCGGCGCAATGGCAAGGGCGTGATGACGTCCTTCAAATACATCCCCGGCACCAAGTTGCTGCCACCGGATGCGGACGTTCGCAAGCTACGGGTCGCCAAAACCCAATAACAAGACCCAACAAGACTCGAGAGAAAGCGATTAGAGAGGCGGAAGAGGAAAGCGGGCCGCCGCGCTTCGCCCGAAGTGCGCGGCAGCCCGCCGTTCACGGCGCGTCCCCTACCCAGCGCGCCGCGATGGCTTGAAAAACGAAGATTTGCGCAACGCATCCAGCATCTTCAGCGTCGCCACATTCGGACAATAGTCTTCCCAGCGCGCATCGTCCGGACGGCGCGCCAGGTCGCGCTTACAGCGCCCCTTGCAGTTGCACACGGTGCACAAGCGTTCGAGATCCAGGAACGTCGCGCGCTCCGCCTCCGCGACTTGCTCGGGGTCGAGATCGAGCGCCGCCATGCGGCGGAACAATAGTTCCGCGTCGTCCGCCCTGTGGCGCACGATCTGCTGCAGCTCCCACGCCGAGAGCCCGATGTCGCGCGCCATGCGGCCGACATCGTCGGCGGAGCAGGCCGCAAGATCGCCAGGACATGCGGGGTTGCGGGTCCACGCGTTCCACCAGTCGGCAATGACTTCGGTCGGCGAACGGCGGGGTATTTCACTGTGCAGGACGGACATGGCAGGGGCCCTCCTCTCTATAGTGGAAGTATGGTGGGCGTGCCGCTCCTGTCATTGACCTAGCTCAAACACTTCACCGATTCCCGGCGCAGACTTTTTATCTCGTGGGAAAACTGGCCAGATGACAAGCTTTCCGAGATCACGCATCGACGCGCTGACCGACGGCATCTTCGCCTTCGCCATGACGCTGTTGGTGCTGGAGCTACACCTGCCCGATGTGCCGGTGAAGGACAGCGCCGTGCTGATCGCCGACCTCGCAGGCCTGTGGCAGAAATATCTTGCTTATCTCATCAGCTTCTTCGTGCTCGCCGCCAATTGGCGCTCGTGCATCGAGCTGCGCCGGGTGGAAACGGTTTCGCCGGAGGGCTTGAGCTGGCGGATGCTTTATCTGTTCTTCGTGACCAGCATTCCGTTTTCGACCAACGTCGTCGGCCTGCATGGCGACTTAGCCCCCGCGGTCTGGCTCTATGCCGCCAACCTGATCACGGTGTCCGCGCTGTCGCTGCGCCTGCGCCTGCTGGAAATCGCACCCGAGCACCGGCGGGCAGCCCGCGCCGGCCACTTCCGCATCGTGTTCGTGATGGCAACGGCGGGGTTGTCCGTGCTGGCGAGCTTCGTCGCCCCGAGCCACGCGATGTTCGTCTATCTGCTCAACCTATTGGCAGGCCCGCTCGCCGCGCGCCGTTACCGCGGCAACTGACCGCATTCAGGGTGAGCGCTCGATCGCCACCCTCACCTGCCGAGGGCACGCAGGCGGAACTACCCCATGCCGGCAAGGGATCTCGGTATCCAAACCGGGCCGGCTGGCTTAAACTGGCTTGTCCGTCATCCGTTCCAGCCAATTCGCTTCGATTTATGGCCAGTCGCGGTACCAACTTTATAGAGATCACGCCCGAGGTGCTGCTCAAGGCTTATGCCTGCGGCATTTTCCCCATGGCGGAAAGCGCCGAGGATCCGGCGCTGTACTGGATCGAGCCGGACCACCGCGGCATCATCCCGCTCGATACCTTTCACGTCCCCTCGCGGCTTGCGCGCACCGTGCGCAACACGCGCTTCACGGTGCTCACCGACCGCGCCTTCGACCAGGTGATCGAAGGCTGCGCGGAACCGAACGTCGGGCGCACCCGCACCTGGATCAACGCCCGCATCCGTAAGATCTACCGCGCGCTTTACGCGGAAGGCCATTGCCACACGGTCGAGGTCTATGACGGGCGGCTGCTGGTGGGCGGGCTCTACGGCGTCTCGCTCGGCCGCGCCTTCTTCGGCGAAAGCATGTTCCACCGCGCGCGCGACGCCTCCAAGATCGCGCTCGTCCACCTGGTGGCGCGGCTGAAGGCCGGCGGCTACAGCCTGCTCGACACGCAATTCGTGACCGACCATCTGAAGACCTTCGGCGCAGCCGAAGTGCCCAAGCGGCAATATCATCACCAGCTGGAAGACGCGCTCGCCGGCGAAGGCGACTTCGCGGCGCTGCCTACGAACCGGCCGGTCTGCGGCGCCGAGGTGCTGAAGGTGTTGGGAAAGAGCGAGGAGTGAGTAGCCAATAGATCGAAAGCGCTGTTCTATTCGCTATTCGCTACCGTATCGCCGGCAGGAACCCGCGCGACTGCGCCGACGGACGACGCCGGGGCGGCGCCGCGTTCCGGGCGGGCTTGGCGGCGGGTTTGACGTCGTGCGCGGGCGCCGACGAGCCCTGATCGCTGCCATTGGAATTGTCGGAGGCATCCGCCACGTCTGGCCCTTTGCCGCCAACGCAGTTGATCAGCCACACGTCGTAGATCGGATGCTCGACCGCGTTCAGGCCAGGGCTCGATTTGAACATCCAGCCGGTGAAGATGCGCCTGATGGCGCCCTTGAGCGTCACCTCGTCGACGTCGACGAAGGCGTCGGTCTGCGGGGTTTCGGTGGCCGGGCGCGAATAGCAGGCTTTGGGCGTGACCTGCAGCGCGCCGAACTGCACCGTCTCATTGATGCCGACTTTGAACTGGGTGACGCGCCCGGTGATCTTGTCGAGCCCGTCGAACACCGCGGTCGGGTTGGTGATGCGCTGCGGCGGCGGCCGCACGATCACTTCGCGACTCGGCGGCTTTTCGGCCGCCGCGGGTGATTGCGGCGCCGCGCCCGGCTGCTGCTGGCCGGCCGGCGGCTGGTTCGCCTGCTGGGTCGCGCCCGGCTGAGGCTGTTGCGGCGGCGCCGGCGCGTTCGGATTGGCGGGCGCCGCCGGGTTCGGGGTGTTGGCCTGCTGGGTCGGCTCGGTGCCGGGCGGCGGCGCCAGCGGTTGCGATTCGATAGTGCCGCCGCCCGGGCGCGCCGCCGGCGGCAGGTTCATGGGCGCCGGCATCGGCTGCGCCGGCGGCTGGTCGCTCTCGGCAGCCGGCTGCAGCGGCTGCGGCTGCGAAGGCTGCCGTTGAGCGGCGGGATAATCGCGGGCGTCCGGATTGGCGCCCTGCTGCGGACCAGGTTGATACTGAGGCCGATATTGAGGCGGATACGGCCGCTGGCTCGGGTAGTACGGTTGCTGCGGTGGTGGCGGAACGTCGGCCGGCGGCCGCGGTGGGTTTCCGTTGCCAAAGATGGTGTTGAACTGCGCCCATGCGGGCGTTGTCGCCGGCAGCATCAGCGCCAGCAGCAGAAGAGCCCGATCGTCGCTATCGCTTGTCGCACCATCAAAGCCGGTATTTGATTCCGCTTGGCACCACCGCAAGCGGGAAAGCCCCGCCTCAGTCGGCGCGAAGCCCGGTTAACACGGCAAATAGGGCGGCGGAAGGGCGGCGCGCTAGTCGCCGGGCGCCCAGGCCTTGTAGTCGCCGGTCGCCTTCGGGCGGCGGCCGAGCGCCAGCGTCGAGCCCGGCGGCCGGTAGGCGCCCGGCGTGCCAGTGAGGTTCGGCCGGTGCGGCTTTTCCCAGTCGCGCACCTTGTAGACGGTCTCGGTCGGCGGCGTGTCCACAGTGTGATGCAGCCAGCCGTGCCAGGACGGCGGCACCATGGTCGCCTCGGTATAGCCGTTGTAGATCACCCAGCGCCGCTGGAAACCGAGGCCGGGATCGATCTTGCCGCCGCGGGTGCGATAGTAGCGGTTGCCGAACTCGTCCTCGCCTACCGCTTCGCCGTACATCCAGGTCCAGAACTGGGTGCCGAAGGTCTGCGAGTTCCACCAGGTAAACAGTTTCAGCAGGAAGTTTTTCATCGCACCTGCGCCGTAAAAGCCCGTGACGGCCCGAAAGAGGCCCTTGCCGAAGCGGTTTCTGCCACCTCCCCGCCCCCCTGGCAAGCGCACGGCGCCAGCGATCCCCGCCCGTGTTCGCGCTCCGGCATGGGTGTTATGTAGGCATTCATGGATTCGCTCCGCTTGGCCCGGAGGGCGCTTGCCGTCTTCGCCCACGGTCGCCGCCGTTCGGTGTAACCGGTTCGGGCCATGGCCCGGCCACATTGCCCCGCCACCGCGTTCCCGTGAATTGTACGCAAGTTCCCGTAAGTCGTTGTCCAAGCGGTCGAAGCAAGACGCTTCGGCCCCGCGCAGGAATGACACCAGGAAGAACGCCGTGAGCCAGATGACGTCGCGATCGCCGGCCCGCTCGCTATTGACCGTGCTGCTGTTGCTGGCCGCCTTGTTCGCCATGCCGGCGCTGGCGGCGCCCGCGTGGTCGCAGACCGCGCCCAACGGCGCCGCGGCCCCGGCGGCCCCCGCCAAGCCCGCGAAGGACCCGTACGGCCGTGAGACACCGCAGGGCATGGTGTCCGGCCTGATGAGCGCGCTGGCGGCCGCCGACTACGGCCGCGCGGTCCAATACTTCCAGACCAACAGCGTGCCCGGCATGACAAACTGGTCGGTGCTGTCGGGCGAGGCGCTGGCGCGCCGCTTTCAGGCGGTGCTCGACCGCGCCGGCACCGTGACCACGGCCGCCGACCTCAGCAACGACCCGAACGGCGACGTCAAAGACGGCCTGGCACCGGACCTCGAGCGCTTCGGTGCGGTGAAGATACCGACTGGCGAGGTGCCACTGCTGGCTAAGCGGATCGAGCGCAACGGTCAGCAGATGTGGCTGGTGTCCGACGGCACCTTGCGCGAGGTACCCGCGCTGTACCGGACGGTCGCCGAAAACGGGGCGGGAGTGCCATGGCTCGACCGGCTGCCGGAAGGCCCGACCGTCGCCGGCGCGCCTCTGTCGCACTGGATCGCGATCCTGATCGCCGCTTGCCTCAGCTTCGCCATCGCCTGGGCGCTGACGGGGCTGCGCGGCCCGATCGAGCGTTTCGTGCGGCATGGCGGCGACGAAACCAAGCTGTCGCGATTCATCGAGGCGTCCTCGGGCCCGCTGCGCATCCTGATCGCGCTGTTGTTCTTCGGCATCCTCATGCAATGGCTCGGCGTCACCGTCGTCGCCCGCTACCGCGCGCTGTTCGTGGTGCAGCTTATCGGCTGGCTCGCCGTGGTCTGGCTGATGTGGCGATGGGCGGACGCCGCCGGCGAAGTGATCCTCGGGCAGATGTCGCGGCGCGGACAGCTCTCCGCCTATTCCGCGGTCAGCTTCCTCAACCGCGCCTTCAAGGCGTTGCTCATCGTCTTGCTGATCGCCTCGCTGCTCGGCGCCTTCGGCGTCAACGTCACCGCCGGCCTTGCCGCCCTCGGCGTCGGCGGCCTGGCCATCGCGCTCGGCGCTCAGAAACTGTTCGAGAATCTGATCGGCAGCCTGACGCTGATCGCGGACCGCCCCATGCGCATCGGCGATTTCGGCAAATTCGGCGACACCTTGGGGACGGTCGAGGAGATCGGCATCCGCTCCACCCGCATCCGAACCCTCGACCGGACCGTATTGACCGTTCCCAACGGCCAGCTCTCCGCGCAGACCATCGAGAACTACACCCAGCGCGACCGATATTGGTTCCATCCGATTCTGAACCTGCGCTACGAGACCAGCCCCGACCAGATGCGCCACGTCTTGCAGGCGCTACGGACAATGCTGGCCGAACATTCGAAGGTCGACGCGACGACCGCGCGGGTCCGCCTCATCTCCCTCGGCGCGCACTCGCTCGACATCGAGATTTTCGCCTACGTCATCGCGTGGGACTATGCTGGCTTTCTGGAAGTGCAGGAGGACCTGATACTACGCTGCATGGACATCGTTGCCGCGAGCGGGACGGGCTTCGCGTTCCCGTCGCAGACCCTCTACCTCGGGCGCGACGACGGCCTCGACGAAGAGCGCACGCGTGCCGCAGAGGAAATAATCCGGCGCCAACGCGATCAAACAAAATAGCCCGGCACCGCACGCCGCTACGCGCGGATGGCCGCTCCTGCCGCCAGCAGCATTGCCCGGCGTGGCACCGCCCGGCGGAATATTCGCCTGCGCCGTTGATTTTTCCGCCACAAGCTGGCTATGCTGCCCAAGAAATTGGCAGTCGCGGCTGCGCCATGAGTCGGTGCGGTGGCGTCTGGAACCGACGCCAAGAATCTAGAACGAATGACAGTGCCGGGCTAAAGGCGGGTCCCACAACGGGCCCGCCTTTTCCATTTCTCGGGGCAACATGTTTCAGGGCCCCGCGGTCCCTGCCCTGCGGATGCCGGCCTTGCCACGCGCATCACCCGCTTTTTCAATCGCCAAGCTTTCTGTTCGGCATCATGGTGCCATCCCAACGCCCATTGCTGGATTCACAGCCCTGCAAAACTCAACACCCCACCGCCAAGCCTCGGTCTTGGCGGCTAAGTGCATGGCCTCGTTTCGAGAATCAGCGCGCGGCCGGGACGCTTTGCAGGCGTTGTCCCGCCCTCGTCCACGGCGGAAAAAACACCGGTATTTGGCTGTGGGCTACTCGGAAATCCGATTTTTCGGTCGTTTTTCTGTCACGCGGCAGGGCATAAAAGCCTAGCGCCGGTGCCCAGGAAAACCGCTTTTCGCATCCCTCGCTGAGGTCGATACTCCGCCTCGGTCCTACAGTCGTTGTCCCCAATTTTCGCCACCAGACCACAAGATTTAGTATTTGATTCAGGTTTGGCGACTAACTGTTGACGTGCAGGGCGAGGTCCCGTAGCTTTCGATGCGTTCGGCGGCGGTCATGCGTATCAGTGCCCTCCGGACCTTCAAAACCGATCGATTTCGACATCGCCCGCGCGAAAAAACGCGTTTCGGGAAGGGGATTTTCTGTCTGTGCTGGGCTCATGGCCCATTTGCGTATCGGTTCCGGGTGGCGGGAGCAGACCCTAGATGTAGGGTATCGCCGCCGGGCCAAATCAAACCGCGGGCACACCAAAGCCCGTCACGACGACAATCACCGGCAATTCAAGCCGGCCACTTACGGGGCTAGAGACAATCATGCGGATCCAACGTCGCTACACCACGGACGGCCAGAACGCCTACGACTCGATCGGCTTTCGGCTGACCACCAGCGAAATCCGCAACCCGGACGGCTCGGTGGTGTTCAAGCTCGACAATGTCGAGGTGCCGGAATCGTGGTCGCAGGTGGCGAGCGACGTGCTGGCGCAGAAGTACTTCCGAAAAGCTGGCGTTCCGTCATGTCTGAAGAAGGTGGAAGAGAACTCCGTCCCCTCCTTCCTGTGGCGCTCGGTCGCCGATGAGGCCGCATTGGCTGAGTTGGCTGAGAAGGACCGTTACACCGGCGAGCACAGTTCCAAGCAGGTGTTCGACCGGCTGGCCGGCACCTGGACCTACTGGGGCTGGAAGGGCGGCTACTTCGATTCGGAAGACGACGCCCGCGCCTTCTTCGACGAGCTGCGCTACATGCTCGCCAACCAGATGTGCGCGCCCAACTCGCCGCAGTGGTTCAACACCGGCCTGCACTGGGCCTACGGCATCGACGGCCCGAGCCAGGGCCACTATTACGTCGACTTCCAGACCGGCAAGCTGACCAAGTCGAAGACCTCCTACGAGCACCCGCAGCCGCACGCCTGCTTCATCCAGGGCATCACCGACGACCTGGTGAACGAAGGCGGCATCATGGACCTGTGGGTGCGCGAGGCGCGCCTGTTCAAATACGGCTCCGGCACCGGCTCCAACTTCTCGGCGCTGCGCGGCGAAGGCGAGCGGCTGTCGGGCGGCGGCAAGTCGTCGGGCCTGATGTCCTTCCTGAAGATCGGCGACCGCGCCGCCGGCGCCATCAAGTCGGGCGGCACCACGCGCCGCGCCGCCAAGATGGTGGTGGTCGACGTCGATCATCCCGACATCGAGAACTACATCGACTGGAAGGTGCTGGAAGAGCAGAAGGTGGCGGCGCTGGTCACCGGCTCCAAGATCAACCAGAAGCACCTGCGCGCCGTCCTCAAGGCCTGCGTCAACTGCCAGGGCTCGGGCGACGACTGCTTCTCGCCGGAGAAAAACCCGGCCTTGAAGCGCGAGATCAAGCTCGCGCGCCGCTCCTACGTGCCCGACAACATCATCCAGCGGGTGATCCAGTTCGCCAAGCAGGGCTATACCGACATCCACTTCCCGACCTACGACACCGATTGGGATAGCGACGCCTATCTCACTGTCTCCGGGCAGAACTCGAACAACTCCGTGCGCGTCGCCGACGAGTTCCTGAAAGCCGTCGAAGCCGACGGCAACTGGGACCTGACCGCGCGCATCACCGGCAAGACCACCAAAACCCTGCCCGCCCGCGACCTGTGGGAGAAGATCGGCAACGCCGCCTGGTCCTGCGCCGACCCCGGCCTGCAGTTCCACTCGACCATCAACGACTGGCACACCTGCCCGGCCTCCGGCCCGATCCGCGCCAGCAATCCGTGCTCGGAATACATGTTCCTCGACGACACGGCCTGTAACCTGGCGTCGCTGAACCTGCTCGCCTTCCGCGACGAGAAGACCAAGCGCATCGACGTCGACTCTTACGAGCACGCCGTGCGGCTGTGGACCGTGGTGCTGGAAATCTCGGTGCTGATGGCGCAGTTCCCGTCCAAGCAGATCGCCTCGCTCGTCGTACGAGTTCCGCACGCTCGGCCTCGGCTACGCCAATATCGGCGGCCTGCTGATGACCTCCGGCATCCCCTACGACTCCGACGAAGGCCGCGCCATCGCCGGCGCGCTGACCGCCATCATGACCGGCGTGTCCTACGCGACCTCCGCCGAGATGGCCTCGCAGCTCGGCCCCTTCCCCGGGTTCAAGAAGAACCGCGAGCACATGCTGCGGGTCATTCGCAACCATCGCCGCGCCGCCCACGGTGAGCGCACCGGCTACGAGAAGGTGGCAACACCGCCGGTGCCGCTCGACCATGGCGCCTGCTCCGACGCTAGCCTCGTGGCCCACGCCAAGGCCGCCTGGGACAAGGCGCTCACGCTCGGCGAACAGCACGGCTTCCGCAACGCGCAGTCGACCGTGATCGCGCCCACCGGCACCATCGGCCTGGTGATGGACTGCGACACCACCGGCATCGAGCCCGACTTCGCCCTGGTGAAGTTCAAGAAGCTCGCCGGCGGCGGCTACTTCAAGATCATCAACCGCGCGGTGCCGGAAGCGCTGCGCACGCTGGGCTACTCGGAGAGCCAGCTCGCCGAGATCGAGGTCTACGCCGTCGGCCACGGCTCGCTGGCGCAGGCCCCCGGCATCAACCACACCACGTTGAAGGCCAAGGGCTTCACCGACGAGGCCATCGCCAAGATCGAAAAGGCGCTGCCGACCGCCTTCGACATCAAGTTCGCCTTCAACAAGTGGACGCTCGGCGAGGACTTCTGCCGCGACACGCTGGAACTCCCGGCGGAGCAGGTGGCGCTTCCCACCTTCGACCTGCTCGCCGCCATCGGTTTCTCGAAGCGCGAGATCGACGCCGCCAACATCCACGTCTGCGGCGCCATGACGGTGGAAGGCGCCCCGCACCTGAAGGCGGAGCACTATCCGGTGTTCGACTGCGCCAACCCGTGCGGGCGCACCGGCAAGCGCTATCTCTCGGTCGAAAGCCACATCCGCATGCTGGCGGCGGCGCAGCCCTTCATCTCCGGCGCCATCTCCAAGACCATCAACATGCCGAACGACGCCACGGTCGAGGACTGCAAGGCGGCCTACCTGCTGTCCTGGAAACTGGCGCTGAAGGCCAACGCGCTCTACCGCGACGGCTCCAAGCTGTCGCAGCCACTCAACTCGCAGCTCATCGAGGACGACGAGGACGACGAGGACGCCATCGAGGCCTTCATCGACAAGCCCGCCGCCGCGCGCGCGGCCGGCCTCGCCGAGAAGGTGGTGGAGAAGATCGTCGAGCGCGTCACGGTGCTGCGCGAGCGCGAGAAGCTGCCCCACCGCCGCAAGGGCTACACCCAGAAAGCCGTCGTCGGCGGCCACAAGGTGTATCTCCGCACCGGCGAATACGACGACGGGCGCCTCGGCGAGATCTTCATCGACATGCACAAGGAGGGCGCGGCGCTGCGCTCCTTGCTCAACAACTTCGCGATCGCGGTCTCGCTCGGCCTGCAATACGGCGTGCCGCTCGACGAATATGTCGATGCCTTCACCTTCACCCGCTTCGAGCCGCAGGGCCCGGTGCAGGGCAACGACACCATCAAATACGCCACCTCCATCCTCGACTACGTGTTCCGCGAGCTGGCGGTGAGCTACATGGAGCGCTTCGACCTCGCGCACGTGGACCCGAGCGAGACCGGCTTCGACGCGCTCGGCAAGGGCGAAGCGGAAGGCAAAGCCACCTCCGCCTCGCACCTGGTGTCGAAGGGCCTGACCCGCTCGCGCACGGATCGCCTGTCGGTGGTGCAGGCGCCCGCCCCCACCACGGGCACGCAAGCCGCAGGCTCGGCCAAGGTGACGGCGCTCGCCGCCCACGGCCCGCGCGGCGAAGCCGCCGGCGCCACCGCGCTGAAAGCGGAGCCGGAGGCCAAGCTCTCGCCCGCCGAACAGCTCGAGGTCATCAACGAGCACGACGCGGTCGCGCACGCCAAGAAGGCGGCCACCGAGCGGCGCGCCGAAGCCCGCGCCAAGGGCTACGAAGGCGAAGCCTGCGGCGAATGCGGCAACTTCACCTTGGTGCGGAACGGCACCTGCATGAAGTGCGATACGTGTGGGAG
>CAWGGL010000014.1:0-12135 GCA_963822085.1 uncultured Pseudomonadota bacterium | reverse complement strand
TTGAAAAGTTTGTAACGACGGCGTCCCGTGCGGCGCACGAAGGAGCAATGGCATGAGTGTGCAAGTGACCCGTCTTCCCTCCGGCCTGTCGGTGGTGACCGATCAGATGCCGCATTTGAAGACCGCCTCGCTCGGCGTCTGGGTCGGTTCGGGCAGCCGCGACGAGCTTCCCGACGAGCACGGTATCTCGCATCTTCTGGAACACATGGCGTTCAAGGGCACCAAGCGGCGCTCGGCGCGCCAGATCGCCGAGGAGATCGAGGCAGTCGGCGGCGACCTCAACGCGGCGACAAGCGTCGAAACCACCGCCTATTACGCGCGCGTCCTGGAAGAAGACGTGCCGCTCGGCCTCGACGTGCTCTCCGACATCCTGGGCAATCCGGCCTTCGATCCGGTGGAGCTCAAGCGCGAGCAGAACGTGATTGTGCAGGAGATCGGCGCCACCGAGGACACGCCCGACGACCTGGTGTTCGACCGGCTGCAGGAGATCGCCTTCCCGGACCAGGCGGTCGGCCGCTCCATCCTTGGCACGCCGGAGACCGTGCGCTCGTTTACGCCCGAGGGTTTGCGCACCTATCTCGCGCGCAACTACTGCGGCCCCGACATGATCGTCGCCGCCGCCGGTGCGGTCGAGCACGAGAAGATCGTCGCCGAGGTGGAAAAGCGTTTCGCCAGTTTCACAGGGCCGGCGGCGCCGGTGCCGGATGCCGCGCGCTTCCAGGGCGGCACGCGCGTGGAGACCCGCGACCTCGAGCAGGTGCACATCGCGCTCGCGCTCGAGGGGCTGCCGGTGCGCGACGATCAGCTCTACAGCCTGCAGGTGTTCACCAACGCGCTCGGCGGCGGCATGTCCTCGCGCCTGTTCCAGGAGGTGCGCGAGGTGCGCGGCCTCTGCTACACCATCCAGGCCTTCCACATGCCCTACAGCGACACCGGTTTCTTCGGCCTCTACGCCGGCACCGACGAGGCCGACGCGCCCGAGCTGATGCGGGTGGTGATTGACGAGATCGGCGGTGCCACAGAGACCATCAGCGAGGCCGAAGTCGCCCGCGCTAAGGCGCAGATGAAGGCTGGCCTGCTGATGGCGCTGGAAAGCTCGGAGGCGCGCATCAGCCAGCTGGCTCGGCAAATGATTGCCTATGGCCGGACGATCCCGCTCGACGAGATCGTCGCCAGGATAGACGCCGTGACGGTCGAGAGCACGCGGGCCGCTGGCCGCGCCCTGGTCCGCCGCAGCCGGCCGGCAATCGCCGCCCTGGGGCCGGGCAGCGGCCTTGAAAGCGCCGCGGCAATCGCCGAGACTCTGGTCCGCCGGGCGGCCTGACGAGAAGGACGCGACAGCCCGGCGTGCAAGGTCCATGGCGTTCTTCCGCACCGTCAGTTCCCCCGATACCGCGCCGGTGGTCGCCGGCAACGGCGTTACGTTGCGTCTGCCGCAGAGCGGCGACTTTGCCGCCTGGGCCGCCTTGCGCGACCAGAGCCGCGCCTTCCTCACGCCCTGGGAGCCGACCTGGCCGGCTGACGACCTCACGCGCACGGCCTTCCGCCGCCGCATCCGGCGCTATGCCGAGGATCAGCGCAACGACATCGCCTATGCCTTCCTGGTGTTCCGCGAAAGCGACGACGCGCTGGTCGGCGGGCTGACGTTGGCCAACATCAGGCGCGGCGTGGCGCAGGCCGGCGCCATCGGCTACTGGGTTGGCGCGCCCTTCGCGCGCCAGGGCTACATGACCGCGGCCCTGCGCGCGCTGATCCCGTTTGCCTTCGGCACGCTGCGGCTGCACCGGCTGGAAGCGGCCTGTATCCCGAGCAACGCCCCCTCCATCGGCCTCCTGGAGAAGTCCGGCTTCAAACGAGAGGGCTACGCCCGCCAGTATCTGTGCATCAATGGCGTCTGGCAGGATCATCTGCTCTATGCGCGCCTGAGCGGCGATGTGGATTGAGGGCCAGGGACGGGCATCTCGGGCTCGCCATGTTTGGTTTGTTTAAGGTACGAGAATTGGTTTGTTTAAGGTACGAGAAGAAGAGAGACGAAGAAGTATGTCGGGCATGGGTCGGAAATGCGATGATCGGTTCTCGCGCCGTGGCGGTGCCCTGGTGACGCTGCTGGGGTTTGGCTTGCTCCTGAGCGGCTGCGGCTCCACCAGCCTGAACAGCATGACCGGCGGGCTCATAGGCTCGTCGTCAAGCGACGCGGCGGCGCCGGCCGCCGGTGCTCCGGCGGCGACAGGCCCGCGAACCGCTGCCGACGCGGACCTGCCTTGCCCGGACACGGGCGTGCTCACGGGCGCCTCGACCCTCATCGTCGGCAGGGGCGCGAACGGCGGCGCGCCGACGCCGCTCGACGTGCGCTACCAGGGCAGCATCTCGCGCATCGACCGCGAGTGCCACGTCTTCGCCGGCACCATGCATATCAAGGTCGGCGTCCGAGGCACCGTCGTCACCGGCCCGGCCGGCGCCCCTGGCAGCATCAACGTGCCGCTGCGCGTCGCCGTGGTGCACCAGGGCGTCAAGCCGGTCACCGTCGTGACCCAGCTCGACGAGGTGCCGGTGACCATCACTAGCGCGGTCGACCACGTCTCCTTCGCCCATATCTACCCCGACGTTTCGTTCCCGCTGCCGAAGCCGCTGGGTAACATCGAGGACTACAAGATATTTGTCGGCTTCGATGCCATCGGCGCGCAGCAGAAGAAGCGCCCCGTGCGTCATCGCCGGCGCGCTCCGCGGCGGCGGTGAAGCCTGATTCACGGAAATTAATGCATTCTCCGCTCATTCCCGTCCCCGCCTGCGCGGGGACAGGCTCCAGCGGGAATCCAGGGCCAAGATCGTAAGGCCGCCTGTCTGCAGCCCTGGGTCGCCGCTTTCGCGGGGACGAGCGGTCAGAGTGTTTCAGCTATTGATTGGATCAAGCTCCAGCGCCAGCTACCACCCGCGCAGGTCGATGACCATGCTCTGCAGCGCCCGCATGTCGGCGATGACGGCGTGGGCGCCGGCCGCGCGCAGATGATTGCCGAGCGCCGGCCCGGCGTGGCTGCCGCCCGCGAAGCCGATCACCTTCATGCCGGCGGCGGCCGCAGCGGCGACCCCAACCGCCGAATCCTCGACCGCCACGCACTCGCCCGGGTCAACGTGCATCCTGGCAGCGGCGTGCAGGAAGACGTCGGGCGCCGGCTTGCCGTTGCGCACCTCGCTCGCCGAGAAAAGGTTGGGCTCGAAAAAGCGCAGGAGGTCGGTGGTCCCGAGGCTGAAACGGATGCGGTCGAGGGAGGACGAGGACGCCACGCATTTCCGGCCGCGCAGCCAGGTCAGCGCGTGGGCGGCGTAGCGGGTGGCGCGCAGCTCGGCGCGGAAGCGGCGCAGCGTCGCGCTGGCGACCGTGGTGGCGAAGCCTTCCGGCAGCTTGCGACCGGCGGCCATCTCCACTTCGGCGAACATGTCTGCGGGACGACGGCCGGTGAAATAGTGCGCGACCGCGTCCGGCGTGAGCGCAAAACCGGCGCGCATGAATTCCTGCGACACGACTGCTGTAGCCAGCGGCTCGCTGTCGACGAGCACGCCGTTGCAATCGAAGATGACCATCGGTCCTCCGAATGCCGTGGCCGGAATCTCCGGCGGCTGACGAACTGTGGGAACGAACTCGCGCGACGGGCGCTTGCGGGGACTGTGCGAAGCGAATCGTTAGCAGGGGGTTAACGCGCGCCGGGCCGCAAACCACAGTTGCATTCGCGGGCACTAATTTTATCTTTTATAATCAATAATTTGGTTGGATTCGGCGACGTCCGGGTGAGGCGAAAGCGCGCACTTTTCGGGCCCCCGGGTTGTAGGACCGGGCGCCTCCCCACGTCGTCGTCGGAATGAAATCTCGTCAGTTCAGGCGCTTGCCGAGATCGGCGATGCCCTTGGCGATCAGCTCGTCGCCCAGCTTGCCCTTGGTTTCCTGGGCCAGAATCTTCTCGGCGGCGGCGATGGCAGCTTCCGCTGCGGCCGCGCGCACGTCGGCGGTGGCCTGCGCCTCGGCCTGGGCGATCTTGGTCTCCGCCATCTGGGTGCGGCGGCTGACGAACTCCTCGACCTTGGTCTTGGCCTCGGCGGCCATGCGCTCGGCCTCGGCCTGGGCGCCGGCGATGATGCCCTGAGCTTCGCCTTCGGCCTCCTGCCGCTTGCGCTCGTAGTCCTTGAGCAGCTGGGCGGCTTCCTCGCGCAGCTTGCGCGCCTCTTCGAGCTCGGCCTTGATGCGGTTGGCGCGGTCGTCGAGCGACTTGGCGATTATCGTGTGTGCGCCGAAATAGCCGAGCCCGCCCAGGAAGACGAGGAAGCCCAGCGCGACCCAGAATTCACCCTCATGGATCATGGTGCCGCCTCCTTACCGCTTCAGCACGTCGGCGACCGCCGACGTGACCGCTTGCTCGCTCGGCGCGTTGCCGATCAGCCGCTCGACGATGGCCCGGGTAGCGTCCTCGGCGATGGAACGCACATTGCCCATGGCCGCTTCTTTGGTGGCGGCAATGGTCTTTTCCGCCTCCGCCAGCTTGGCGTTGAGTTCTTCCTCGAGCTTCTTGCGGGCGGCCTCCGTGTCGGCCGCCTGCTTCTCGTGCGTCTCGTGGGCGATGGCCTGGGCGCGCGCGCGCGCATCGGCCAGCGCCTTCTCATAGGTCGCGACCGCCTCGTCCGACTGGCCTTTCAGCCGGTCGGCCTCGGCGAAATCGTCGGCGATCTGCTTCTGGCGCTTGTCGATGACGCGGCCGACTTGCGGCAGCGCCCACTTCGACATCAGCGCGTAGAGCAGGACGAAGGCGATCACCAGCCAGACGAGCTGCGAGGGGAAGGTCGACGTGTTGAACGGCGGAAATCCGCCGTGTCCTTCCGACGGTGCCTCGGTGCCTGTGGTATGGGCGGTGGTTTCGGCCATCGTCAGAGCTCCGGCGCCCTTTGCTTTAGAGCGCGAACAGCAGCAGGAGCGCGATCAGCAGCGAGAAGATGCCGAGCGCCTCGGCGATCGCGAAGCCGAAGATCAGGTTGCCGAACTGGCCCTGCGCGGCGGACGGATTGCGGATGGCGGCGGACAGATAGTTGCCGAAGATGAGGCCGACGCCGATGGCGGCGGTGCCCATGCCGATCGCGGCGATACCCGCGCCAAGGTACTTCGCTGCCACTGGATCCATTTGAAGAGCTCCTTTTCGGGTTGACTTGTCCTCCGGGTGGTCAATGACCCGGATGAATTGCGTCGTTGAGGTAGATGCAGGTGAGAATGGCGAAGACGTAGGCCTGGATGACCGCGACCAGCACTTCCAGCCCAAACAGCGCAACGATCATCCCGAAGGGAATCACGCCGCCGATCCAGCCGAGCGCGCCGAGCCCGCCGCCCAGCAGGATAATGAATCCCGCGAACACCTGCAGCGCGATGTGGCCGGCCAGCATGTTCCCGAACAGACGAATGCTATGCGAGATCGGACGCGAGAAGAACGAGAGGACCTCGATCGCGACGATCATCGGCAGGATATAGCCCGGCACACCCTTGGGCACGAACAGGTTAAGGAAGTGGAAGCCGTGGCGCATCAGCCCGTAGCCGAGCACCGTGAAGAACACCAGCAGCGCCAGCACGGATGTGACGATGACATGGCTGGTGACGGTGAACGAATAGGGGATGAGCCCGAAGATGTTCAGCGTCAGCACGAACATGAAGATGCAGAACACGAAGGGAAAGAACCGCATGCCCTCGATGCCGGCGGTCTCGCGGATCGTGGTGGCGACGAACTCGTAGGTGAGTTCGGCGGCCGATTGCAGGCGCGTCGGCACCATGCGGCCGCCGGCGGTTCCGCCGACCAGGAATACCGTCAGCAGGACGATGGCGCCGAGCATGAAGGCGGCGGAATTGGTGAAGTAGATTTCGTGTCCGCCGAGCTTGCCAAGCGCGAACAGATTGACGATCTGGAATTGTTCGATCGGGTGCATGACGCCGTCTTAGTCGTTCAAACTTCTCTGGCGCACCACGCCGGCGGCGCGCATCAGGTTGAGAACCCCGGCGGCGAAGCCGAGCAGCACAAACACAATCAGTCCCCAGGGCGACGTTCCGAGCCAGCGGTCGAGACCCCAGCCGATACCCGCGCCCACCACCACACCGCCCACCAGCTCGCTGGAGAGCTGGAAGCCCCTCGCGAATCCCGACCTGCGGGCATTGTCACGAGGACCGGAGGCGTTTTCGGATAGTCGGTCCGCGGATGCGAGCCGTTCGCCGAGACGTTGCAGCCTCGCGGAGAGTTGAGCCTCTTCGTTCGGCGGTTCTTGGCGATCACCCTTCTGCCGCGTGCCGTCAGCCATGCCTTCGACCCGCGCCCATCAAGGCATCCGCTTGCCCCGCCGCCCTTAAAGCCGCGCGGACCATACTGATGCGGTATGTCCGAGTCAAGAAAGCGGCATTATACGGCAACGAGTTGAATTCGTTCACGAAATACCGGGTTCGCCCCGACCTCGGAGGGCACTCGTGTGCACTGCGGCAGGTGGGGCGTCGCGAACGGCGTTTTAAGGCCGGCGCGCGCCGGTGCTAAGCTCCGCGGCGACGGATAGGACCGCGGGCGGCAGGGGGCCCGGCACTGGAGGAGAAGGCCATTGCGGATCGGAACTCTCTTGCTGATGGGCGTGCTCGGCTGCGCCGCCGTGGCGGTGGCGGCGCAAGGACAAGCCCCCGCGCAAGCCCCTGAGCAGGCACCCCTGCTGTCGCCCGCCGCGCCGCCATCGCGCTGGAGCTTCAAGCGCGTCGACGATGGTTTTGTCCGTCTCGACAACAGGACCGGCAAGGTCGCCCATTGCACGCCGGTGCACGCCGGCTGGACCTGCCAGGCGGTGCCGGAGAAACGCGCCGCGCTCGAAAAGCAGATCACCCAGCTCAAGGCCGAGGTCGATTCGCTGAAGAAGGAGATCGCCACCCTCCGCGCGACGGCCTCGCCGTCCCCGCCGCCGCCTGCACCCAAGGAGGGCCCGGCCGTCTCGCTCCGGATGCCGACCCACGAGGAACTCGCGCGCGCCCGCGACTATGTCACCGACACGCTTTCCGCCTCCTGGCACCGGCTGGTGCGGATGATCATGCACTTCCAGCACGACGTGCTGCGCAAGAGCTGAACGGCACGAGTCAAGCGGAAGCATCATGCCCGGTCGCCTGTCCGCCGTCACCAAGGTTGATGCCCAACTGGTCGCGCACGCGAGCCTGCGGCTCGACACCCATGGGCCGGGCCTTACCGAGATTACGCAGGAGGCGCGGCGGTTCGTCGCCGACCTCGACGTGGGCGAGGGCGCGCTACTGGTCTTCCTGCGCCACACCTCGGCCTCGCTGACCATCCAGGAAAACGCCGACCCCGACGTGCAGACCGACCTGGTCGCCGCCCTCGACCGGCTGGCGCCTCAGGGGGCGCATTGGGTGCACGACACCGAGGGGCCCGACGACATGCCGGCCCACGTCAAGGCCATGCTCAATGGCGTGTCGCTGCACGTGCCCGTCATCGGCGGCGCGCTGGCGCTCGGCACCTGGCAGGGCCTCTACGTGGTCGAGCACCGTGCCCGCCCGCACAGCCGTGAGGTCATCTTCCAGTTCATCGGCAGCCGGCGCTGAAGCCGGCCCGCGCCGGGCGTGTGTGGGGGCTGCCCGCCCGCTCGTTTTGGCACCTATGGCATTGTAGAAATTAACTTTTCTGGCCGCGCGCGGCGGGATCGTGGGTGGCGGAACAGGCTGCGCGGCACATTCGTCAAGGTGGATCATACTGTCCTAAAGTATAGTACATTACCGATCTGACCGGGCGAACGGCGGGAACGGCCGGCAGGGCTTTGGAGGGGGTCGCGGTGTTGAACGGGAATTCGCACTATCGGCTGGTGATCGCCGACGACCATCCCTTGTTCCGCGGCGCGCTGCGCGAGGCCGTCTCCGGCCTATTGCAGCAGGTGGAAATCGCCGAGGCCGGCACCTTCGACGAGGTCGCCGAGCTGCTCGAGCAGGACGGCGACCTCGATCTCATCCTGCTCGATCTCGCCATGCCCGGCGTGCGCGGCTTCTCGGGGCTCATGTATCTGCGCGCGCAATATCCGAGCATGCCGGTCATCGTGGTCTCGGCCAACGACGATCCCGCCGCCATTCGCCGCTGCATGGAATTCGGCGCTTCCGGCTTCATTCCCAAGACGGTGGGCGTCGAGGCGATGCGCGTGGCGATCGAGCGCGTGCTCGGCGGTGGCGTGTGGACGCCGCCTGACGTCGATCTTTCGACCGGCGGCGACGCCGAGACCGCAGAACTGATGGCGCGTATGGCGACCCTGACGCCGCAGCAAGTGCGCGTCCTCATGATGTTGTCGGAGGGCCTGCTCAACAAGCAGATCGCTTTCCAGCTTGGCGTCTCGGAGGCGACCGTGAAGGCGCACGTCTCCGCCATCCTGCAGAAGCTGCACGTCGAAAGCCGCACGCAGGCCGTGATCGCCGCTGCCAAGATCGAGGCCGGCCATTGGCCCCAGAACGCCGCGGCGGAAGGGTGAGGGCAATCCGCTCGCGGCAAACTCCGAGTCACGCGCGGTACCCGGATCGACGCTCCGCGCCGTCCGGGCACAAGGTTTGACCCGCGCGTCCATGATGGTCTTCGGCGTTCGGCGGCCTCGCGCAAGGCTGTATGTGCCGTGCCGCTCCATGGATTGCCGGGTCATAGGCGTTCTGAAAGAACGCCGTTCTTCGAACAGCTATGCCCGGCAATGACTGCGGAGAGGTGCGCCTTTGCGTCAAGTTTGTTGCGGTTATTTCTTCTTCATCTCAGCGAGAACAGCCTTAAATCCGTGGTCCGGCATGCCGTGCACGACCTGCCACTGTCCGGCACCATTTTGGTACAGCAGGGTGGGTGTTGCTTCCTGACCGCTCTCCGCCAGCAGGTGTGTATTGGCCTTGATGTCCCGCTTGATCGCCGACGGTATCGCTTTGGCCGGTTCGATGCCGCCTTCTTCGTGCTTTACGTCAAATTTGGTCTCGTCCGTGGCCAGCGCCTGGGCGTGATCGGCCTGCATGAGAATGGCGGCGGCTTTGGCAACGCTGGTGGGTTTGAGAAAGCCTGCCATGACGATCCGCAATCGCAATTTGCCGGCTTTGAGCAGAGGCTGCGCCTGATCGTAGAGCTTGTGACAGAAGATGCAGTTGGGATCGACGAAGGCCGTTATTTCGGGGCCCTTCGAGCCGATGACGAAGGTGTTAAGTCCGGTGACGGCCTTGGCGACGGCCGCAGGCTTGATCGGTTTCGGCATCAGCCCCATGCGGATGGCCATCTGCTTGGTGAGATTTTCACCCTTGGCGTCTCTGACGTCGCCGAGAACGACCGCGGAATCATTGCCGATAACCCATACGATGCCTTTGTTGCCGCCGACCGAGATCAGCGCCGCCGTCAGCCCCGCAGGGCCAGGCTCGGTCTTCAGAATCTTGATCGGGCCGGACATATGCAGGGCCTTTTGCAGGAACGTTGTCGAAATGGCCGGAGCCGTCGCGGCCGATGCGGCGTTCAGCGGGATGAGCAGCATCGCGCTCGCGAACACGAGCAATGTGGCACGCAAGCTGTTCATGGATGATGCTGTTGCGCGGGTTAGCGGTATGGTCCGATTTGCCATGCGGGGAAGCTCCTTAAAGTGTTGGCCCGCTTTGCCGGCGCGGTTAACGGTAGAATGTCCGCGTTGAATGTTGCGGCCCCGTTGCGGGGTCGGCCGATGCAACGGCGCGTGAGCCGGGCACTCAAGCCGGCACCCTGGCGTGGAATGCCGGATCATACACGTTAATTATTGGTCAGGAGTTGTCAGGCTCGCTTGGCGTCCGCCGACGTGGCGCGCCGCATAGCGTGCGAGCGGATAGGCAACTGCCGGTGCCGGCACGCCAGTCGTACGGAAGTATTGGCCTTGGCTGAAGCATGGTTTCAACCGTCCAGTGCCCGTTTTCGCGGACAAGCGGGCGACGGCCAACGCTATTCAGCAATCTCGATTTATGTGTACAGGCCCCTTACGCGAAATATCGCTCGATGATCTTGCGGTAGATGATCGTCAATGCGCGCAGGTCACCGATCGGCACGCGTTCGTCGACCGCGTGCATCGTTTGTCCGACCAGGCCGAACTCCACCACCGGGCAATAATTGGTGATGAAGCGCGCGTCCGAGGTGCCACCGGTGGTGGAGAGCTCCGGCTCGCGGCCCACCACACCGGCGATCGCCTTGGCGACCAGCTCAGTGAACGGACCGGGCGCAGTAACGAACACATTGGCGTTCGACGGCTGCCAATCGAAGGTGAACTTGATCTCGTCCGCGGCCGCCTTGGCCGCGCGCTCTTCGATCAGCTTTTTCAGCGAGTCCTGCGTGTGGCAGTCATTGAAGCGGATGTTGAAACGCGCGCGCGCCTCGCCGGGAATGAGGTTGACGGTCTTGTTGTCGGTGTCGACCGACGTGAACTCGAGGTTGGACGGCTGAAAGCTGGCGCTGCCGAAATCGAGCGGTTCCGACTGCAGCGCGTCGATCAATTTCACCAGCCCGCGCACTGGGTTCACCGCGCGGTGCGGGTAGGCGACGTGGCCCTGTTTTCCCGTGACGATCAGCGTGCCGTTGAGCGAGCCGCGGCGGCCGATCTTGATGGTGTCGCCGAGCTCTTCCTGGTTGCTCGGCTCGGCCAGGACGCAGTGGTCGAATTTCTCGCCGTGCTCGGCGGCCCATTGCAGCAGCTTTGGCGTGCCGTTGACCGCGACGCTTTCCTCGTCGCCGGTGATCAGGAACGAGATCGAGCCCTTGGGCTTGCCGTGCTGGGAAAGATGATCGAGCACGGCGGCGACAGCGCAGGCGATGCCGCCCTTCATGTCGACTGCGCCGCGACCGTAGAGCTCGCCGTTGTCGATCTCGCCCGCAAATGGCGGATGGCGCCAGGCCGTCTCGTCGCCCGGCGGCACCACGTCGGTGTGGCCGGCGATGACGAGATTGGGCGCCTCGGTGCCGAGCCGTGCATAGAAATTCTCGACGTCGTAGGTGCCTGGCTCGCTGAAAGTCATGCGGTGCACGGTGAAGCCGGCCGCTGCCAGCGTCTTTTCGAGATAGGCGAGGGCGCCGCCTTCGGCCGGCGTCACCGACGGACAGCGCAACAGCTCGCGGGCGATGGCAACGGGATCGGCGCTCATGAGTTTTCTCGCGCCTCTAATCCCTCAACAGCTCGTTGATGCTTGTCTTCGAACGCGTGCGCTCATCCACGCGCTTGACGATCACCACGCAATAGAGGCCCGGGCCGCCGCTCTTGCCCGGCAGCGTCCCCGGCACCACCACGGAATAGGCCGGCACTTCGCCTTGCGTGATCGCGCCGGTCGCGCGGTCGACGATCTTGGTCGAGGCGCCGAGATAGACGCCCATCGACAGCACCGAGCCTTCGCGCACGATCACGCCCTCGGCCACTTCCGAGCGCGCGCCGATGAAGCAGTTGTCTTCGATGATCACCGGGCCGGCCTGCAGCGGCTCGAGCACGCCGCCGATGCCGATGCCGCCTGAGAGATGGCAGTTCTTGCCGATCTGCGCGCAGGAGCCGACCGTCGCCCAGGTGTCGACCATGGTGCCGCTATCGACGTAAGCGCCGAGATTGACGAACGAGGGCATCAGCACCACGCCGGGCGCGATATAGGCGGAGCGCCGCACGATGCAGTTCGGCACCGCGCGGAAGCCGGCGGCGCGGAACTCGGTGTCGCCCCAGCCGTCGAACTTCGACGGCACCTTGTCCCACCAACTCGCCTTGCCGGGGCCGTGACCGATGGTGGTCATGTCGTTGAGACGGAACGACAGCAGCACCGCCTTCTTCAGCCACTGGTTCACCTGCCAGGCGCCGTCGGTCTGACGTTCGGCGACGCGCGCCTTGCCGCTGTCGAGCAGATCGAGCGCGGCTTCCACCGCCTCACGCACCGGGCCTTTCGTCGCGGGGCTGACGCTTTCGCGGTTCTCGAAGGCGTCGTCGATGGTCTTGGCGAGTTCGGCGTGGGACATGGAGGTAATTTCCTGGCGAAAAGCGGAGGTGTCGAATTTGCCTAGTTTTGTCGGGGGAACCCGGTGGCCTGTCAAGCCGCCGTCCCTGCCAGGGGCGGTACCGACACTGGCGTCGATGGGCTAGAAACCAGAC
>CAWGGL010000013.1:0-42759 GCA_963822085.1 uncultured Pseudomonadota bacterium | reverse complement strand
TTCTCGCCGGCGCCGGCGGCGCCATCGGGCGGCGGTTGACACCGCTGCTCGTTCGCAACGGCCATGAGGTCGTCGGGACCACGCGGTCGGCCGATAAAGCCGAGGCGCTTCGCCAACTCGGCGCCGAGCCGGTGGTGGTCGACGTGTTCGACGCCGGTGCGCTCAAGCATGCGGTCGCGGAAGCGAAGCCCGACGCCGTCATCCACCAGCTCACCGACTTGCCGGCTGGACCGGGAACGCCAGGCTATGCCGCGGGCCAGGAGCGCAACGCGCGGTTACGCATCGAAGGCACGAGCAATCTCGTTGCGGCCGCCAAGGCAGCGGGCGTGAGCCGTATGATCGTGCAAAGCATTGCCTTTATCTATGCGCCGGGCGAGGGCGTGCGCGTGGAGACGGACGCGCTCGATTTCGCGGCCGATGGCGCACGCGCGCGTACCGTCGCGGGTGTCGTCGCGCTGGAAGACGCGGTGCTTGCTCTGCCGGAGGGGATCGTCTTGCGCTACGGCTATTTCTACGGCCCCGGCACCTGGTACGAAGAGGCCCCTAAGCCGCCCGCGGTGCATGTGGATGCGGCCGCGCAAGCCTGCCTGCTGGCGCTCACGCGGGGCAAACCCGGCATCTACAATATTGCCGAGGACGGCAAGGCCGTGTCGAACGAGAAGGCCAAGCGCGAGCTCGGCTTCGACCCCGGCTTCCGGCTGGCGATCTGACGCTCGTTACGCGGGCTTGCGCGGGACGCCGGCGCGGCCGCGCCGCTCGACAGGTTGCCGCCTTCGGCTAAGATCGGGCGCAGTCAGGCCGGGGGGACGCCATGGTTTGCGATTTACTTCAGAAAGTCCAACTGCTGCACGCGGCCGGCACGCATTTCACGCCGCCGAACGCGCAGGAGGTGGCGCAGTCGTTCTACGATATGATGAACATTCTCGACGACAAGGGATTGGCGCTGTTGGCGTTTGACGGCATCATTGTCGCGGCCACTACTTTCGCCGCAGAGAAGGGCGGCGTTTTCAACAAGCGTGGGCTGCCGCGCTGGCTGGCGCTCAAGGTGATTTTCTTGTCGCTGGGCGCGGCGGTCGCCTGTCTGTTCGTTTCCGAAATTTCGTATCCGTTCTATGGCCACGTCGCGTGCAATGCGCCCAACAGCCTCGATTTCACCGATGAGATAAACCAGCTTGCGACGTTGGTCGATTGGCGGACCAGTTATTTCCATTTCGCCTGGTGGTGCTCGGTCATCGCGATCCCGTTGTTCGCCTGGATGTTCTGGGTTTCGTTGAATTGGAGCAGGCCGCATACAGCGAAAGAGCCCTGATGGCCGTACGCTGACTTTATCGCGCTGGCGTGAACGGCTTGCTCAGGAACTTCGAGCCCTTAAGCCCGTAGCGCCACGGCTCATCCACCGCCTTGGAGATGCCGATGCGCGGACCGGTGACGATCTCGGGCACCGCTTTGCGCGCGCGCAGCTCGAACGGCGCTCGGTCGAGCGCCAGGCCGTTGTGCTTGATGGTGACGCCGAGCGCCTGCGCCAGCTTGCCCGGGCCGGAGCAGAGATCGCGCGGCTCGCTCAAACCCCGCCGCCGCCGCATGAGGCCCAAGCCTTGCGTCGGCTCCAGCGCCCGGATCAGCACCGCGCTCGCCGAGCCCTTCGCCTCGCACACGACGTTCAGGCACCAGTGGATGCCGTAGGAGCGGTAGACGTAAGCGAAGCCGGGCGGCCCGAACATCACCCGGTTGCGCTCGGTCTCGCCGTTGTAGCTGTGCGCTGCCGGATCGGTGTGGTGATAGGCCTCGACCTCGACGATCACCCCGCCGACGCCGTCGACCAGCAGCGTCGCGCCGATCAGCTCGGGGGCGACGTCGTGGACCGAGCGGGCGAAGAAGGCGCGGCGGAGGCGGGCAGGCATGGTCTGGGATGGGGTCGGTGGAAGGGATACCGGGCCACCTTAGCCGGCGGAGCGGGGCTGGCGACAGCTTGTGTGCGTCGCAGCATGGCCACACGTTGTGGCCTGCCGGCCACACCTGCGCTGCAATCCAACCGCCGACGGGCGCCAAGGCGCGTTGCGCCGCGATTTGGCCATACCCTTCAACGACATCCGAGGGGTAATAAACGGTGGCTTAAGCCGTTGCCGGATTTCCGCTTTTGCGGTCGGGCGTACCCGCCGGTTAACGAGATGGACAGCAAAATCAGCCGGACATCCGGCGGGTAGAAACGCGAAGACCACAGTCAAAAGCACCGTATTGCGCGTGCGTAGGGCGGGGGGCCCAAAGGTAAGATGGACGCAAAGAACACCCTGAAATCGAGACTGCCGAGCCGGCACGCCACCGAAGGCGCTGAGCGCGCGCCGCACCGCTCGTTCTATTACGCCATGGGTCTGACCGAAGAGCAGATCCACCAGCCCTTCGTCGGCGTCGCATCGTGCTGGAACGAAGCCGCGCCCTGCAACATCGCGCTGATGCGCCAGGCCCAGGCCGCCAAGAAGGGCGTCGCCTCGGTCGGCTGCACGCCGCGCGAATTCTGCACCATCACCGTCACCGACGGCATCGCCATGGGCCATGCCGGCATGAAGGCCTCGCTGCCGTCGCGCGAAGTCATCGCCGACTCGGTCGAACTGACCATGCGCGGCCACGCCTACGACGCGCTGATCGGCATCGCCGGCTGCGACAAGTCGCAGCCCGGTATGATGATGGCGATGTGCCGTCTCAACGTGCCGTCGATCTATATCTATGGCGGCTCGATCATGCCCGGCCACTTCAAGGGCAAGCAGGTCACCGTGCAGGACGTCTATGAGGCGGTCGGCAAGCATTCGGTCGGCGAGATGTCGGACGAGGACCTGTTGGAACTCGAGCAGAACGCTTGCCCCTCGGCCGGCGCCTGCGGCGCGCAGTTTACCGCCAACACCATGGCGACCGTGTCGGAAGCCATCGGTCTGGCACTGCCTTATTCGGCCGGTGCTCCGGCGCCGTACGACATGCGCGACCGGTTCTGCATGCTGGCCGGTGAGATGATCAAGGACCTGATCGTCAAGAACATCCGCCCGCGCGATATCGTGACGCGCAAGGCGCTGGAGAACGCCGCCGCGGTCGTTGCCGCCACCGGCGGTTCCACCAATGCCGCGCTGCATCTGCCGGCGATCGCGCACGAATGCGGTATCGAGTTCACCCTGTTCGACGTCGCCGAAATCTTCAAAAAGACACCTTATATCGCAGATTTGAAACCGGGCGGCCGTTATGTCGCCAAGGACATGTTCGAAGCTGGTGGCGTGCCAAATTTGATGAAGACCATGCTCGACAACGGCTACCTGCACGGCGATTGCCTCACCGTGACCGGCCGCACGATTGCCGAAAATCTTGCGAGCGTGACGTTCAACCCGGACCAGGATGTGGTGCGGCCGGCCGACAAGCCGCTGCTCGCGACCGGTGGCGTCACCGGCCTGAAAGGCAATCTGGCGCCCGAAGGCGCCATCGTGAAGATCGCCGGCATGAAGACGCTGAAATTCACGGGCCCTGCGCGCTGCTTCGACGGCGAGGAAGCCTGCTTCGAAGCGGTGAAGAACCGCACCTACAAGGAAGGCGAGGTGCTGGTCATTCGGTACGAGGGTCCGAAGGGCGGTCCCGGCATGCGCGAAATGCTCTCGACCACGGCCGCGCTCTACGGCCAGGGCATGGGCGAGAAGGTCGCGCTCATCACCGACGGACGTTTCTCGGGCGCGACGCGCGGCTTTTGCGTCGGTCATGTCGGCCCGGAAGCGGCGATCGGCGGTCCGATCGGACTGGTCGAGGATGGCGACATCATCGAGATCGATGCGACCACGGGCAAGCTCGACATCAAGCTTTCCGACGCCGAACTGGAGGCGCGCAAGGCCAAGTGGAAGGCGCGCGCCAACGATGCGGCCGCGTCCGGTTACTTGTGGAAATACGCCCAGCAGGTGGGCTCCGCCGTCAAAGGTGCGGTGACTCATCCGGGCGGTGCGGCCGAGAAGGAGTGCTATGCGGACAGCTGACTCCCTGCTGTACGTAGCGGCGACGGCGGCCTGTCTTGTGGCCGCGCCCGCGTTCGCGTTCGACGGCAGCGTCACCTCTAGCCACGCGATGCCGCGGCCGCCCGAGGTGGCGTCGCTGCCGCCGCAGGCCGACTCCGGCAACGCCGCGCTGCGGCCGCCGGCCGCGATTCCGAACGTGCCGCCGAAGCAGCATCTCTCGGCGGCACAGGCTTTCCGCAGCGGCGCCCGTTGGCTGAAGGAGGGCGACACCCACAAGGCGGTGGTCTCGCTCGAATACGCCGCCGAGAACGGTCATCCGCTGGCGCAGTGGAAGCTCGGCCGCATGTACGCGGAAGGCGACGGCGTCGCGCAGAACGACCTCAAGGCGTTCAAGTACTTCCAGCGCATCGTCAATCACCACGGCGCCGACGATCCGAACACGCGGCAGGCGCGCTTCGTCGCCAACGCGCTGGTGGCGCTCGGCCGTTATTATCTGCAGGGCATCCCGCACTCGTCAGTGAAGCGCGATCCCGAGCGGGCCCGTCAGATCTGGTCCTATGCGGCCTCGTATTTCCGCGATCCCGAAGCGCAGTATCTCCTGGCGCGGCTCTACCTCGATGGGCGAGGTGCGCCGCACGATCCGCGCACCGCGGCGCGCTGGTTCGCGCTGTCCGCGCAGAAGGGGCAGTGCCAGGCGCAGGCCATGCTCGGCGCCATGCTGTTTGCCGGCGACCACGTTCCGCACCAGGCCGCGCGTGGGCTGATGTGGCTGACGCTCGCCAAGGACAATGCCCGCGACACCACGGCCGCCAACCAGGCCTGGATCAACCGGCTCTACGACAACGCCTTGCGGGATGCGAGCGAGGACGACCGTGCACTCGCCGGCATCTACCTCAAGCGCTGGCTGGAACATCGTCACGACTGACGGGCACGGTTGCGCCCCGTTTCCCGATCGACATGCGCGGGCCTGGCTCGCGCGTTTTTTTTGGCCGTCAGGACCTGCGCAAGAAATAGATAAGCGCCCGGCCGGCCGGCGAGGTCCAGTCGGCCGCGCCCGGCATGTAGCCGACCACCCAGCCGGACGCCGCGATCGCATAGGTGATGGGCATGCCGTAGAGCCCGAAAGGGGCATGTTGGGCGTTGGCGGGATCGTGAAACGCAACGTAGCCGTGGGGATCCAGATAAATCTTCAGGTGGCGTATTCGGTAACGATCGACGAAGCGCTGAACGGCGGGTCTGCCGCCGCGATCCTCCGACACCGCGATGATCTTGAGCCGTGCTGAACGGTCGCGCTGTTGCAGCCGATCGAGCATCGGCATCTCCATCCGGCAGGCCGCGCACCAGGTCGCCCAGAAGTTCAGCAGAACGGGGTGGCCGCGAAGCGACGCCAGATTGAGCGCCGGCCCCTTCAGCGGAAACAGGATCAGCGAGGGTATCGTCTGTCGCGGTTCCAATATGGTGAACTGATAACGGCCTGAGCGGAAGCTCGGGATGTCGGCCGATTGCGCCCTTGCGTATCCTGCTACGGTGGCCGCGATTAGGATGACCGCAAGCCCAAACGCGATCCCGAACGCGGCGTAGCGGCGCGATGGCATGACTATCCGCTCGTCTTTCGGTGCCCGTGCGCCCAGTAGTCCGCTTCCGCCATTTGCATCCCGTTGCCGCAAGCTCCCGAGCAAATGTCGAATTCGCTCCACGAGAGCGTTTCAAGGCGACGTGGAAACCGGTTCGCCGTCCGGAAACGCGACAAGACAAGAACTTCGACGCGTTCGCTGTTTCCGTGAAACAGTGAACGAGTTTAGCCGCGCGCGTCGCCGACGAGCCTGTGCCAGTTGAGGATGTTGCGCCCGGCGCAGCAGCCGATCATCGTCAGGATGAAGACGCTGCCGACCTGCCAGACCAGCACCATCAGGCTGGCGTCCTGCGGGTGGAACAGGCGTAAGCCGAAATTGCCCAGGCCCGCCGCGGCCAGCGCGCCGAACCCGGCCGAGAGATAGGGAAAGAGCGGCGCGCCCCGGCGCAGCATGATCACCATGGCCACCGCCGGCATGGCGCCGACCAGCATGATGGCGGGCAGGCAGAACCAGTCGGGCTGCAACGACAGACCGGCCAGACCATGCTGCCATAGGGCGCGGAGACAGCCCTCGCCGAGACTGCCGAGCCAGAGGGCGAGCGGGGCGCCGGCAGCAGCAGGACCTTGCGGTCATAGCCCGGAACGGTGCTGGCGAAGGCTGCCATGGCGGCCGCGATGCCGGTCGCAAGCGCCGCGATCTGTTCGATGAGGAAGCGTGCGTCTGCCAACTTGGAGAGCAGGTCGGCGCGCGGCGAAATGACGGCGACAACCAGCGCTATGTAGGGGAGGGCGACGGCCAGCCATAGCGCCGTCCGTGCCCACGGGCTCGCCAGCGGCCGCACGGGACCGGCGCCTGCGGCGAGCTTCTGGATCAGCTTATCGGTCTCCATTGCCGTCATCCGTTGTGAGCACCTTGCGCAACGTCGTCATGGCGCGATGCACAGAAACCTTGAGCGCACCGGCGCTGGTGCCGCTTGCCGCCGCCGCTTCCTTCAGCGACATCTCGCGCAGCTTGAGCATTTCGACGGCCTCGCGTTGACCGGGCGGCAGGGTCTTGATGGCCCGGTGAAGCGCTTCGGGATCGCCATAGGCTTCCGTTATATTCGTTTTCTCTTCGCTTGAGGTTACAGGGAACTCGTCAACCAGGACCTCATTGGCGTTTCGGCGGGTCTGGCGGCGGCCGCTGTCGGCCAGCCGGTTACGCGCGATCGCCATCAGCCACGGCATGAACGGGCGGCGCGGATCGTAGGTCGCGCGCACCGCGTGCAGCGAGACCAGGATCTCCTGCACGATGTCGTCGATGTCGGCGGCGTCGAGAAACCGGCGTTGCGCGCGCACCATCTTCTGCAGGCGTGGGGTGACGGTCTTCAAGAGCTGGACGTAGGCTTGACCGTCGCCGTTCTGCGCCGCCTGCATCAGCGCTTCGAACGGGCGTTCGTCGTCGGGTCGGCTGGTGGTCATGGGAGAGGACCGGTAAGCGTGCGGCTGTGCCTGTAGGCCGCGGCGTACGTCCGTCGCGACGTAGCGGGACCGCCGGCGGTGTGCGGTGCTGTCAGCTTCCAGCATTAGGCCCTGTGTCCCGATCGACGAGCAAGCAAGAACCGGCGTGGATGGCGAAATCGGTGTCACAATAAGTTGACGGCTTGGGGGCGCCTTGCTCCCGATTTGCTAGTGCGCGTTCCCACCGACCTTGCGCCGGATGAGCCAGTCGAGCGACAGCGGGCCGGCGCCATAAGTCATCAGTACCAGCATCATCGCCGCCCATTGGATGTGGGTGGGCCAGGCCTGCGGGTAGATGAAGATTTCGATGACCAGCGTCATGCCGAAGACGACCAGGCTGGCGAAACGCGTCGCAAGGCCGAGCAGCAGCAGCGGTGGCACCACCAGCTCGATGGTGACCGCCATGTAGGCCGCAAGCACAGGCGGCAGGAACGGCAGGCTGTAGTCGCTGCCGAACAGGTAGAGCGTGGTCTGCCAGTTGGCGAGATGGGTCTGCGCCGAGCTCCAGAACACCTGCGCGAGCGCGATGCGGCAGGTGAGCGCGATCAGCCAGTAGGGGATGTGCCCGAACCAGGCGATCAATCCGTCGAACATGGCGATCAGGCGGTTTGGCGTCGCGGGTGAGGTCGAGGTGGCGGTCGTCATGATGGCGTGCCTCGTAGGCTGGTTTTGTCTTCAGCTGAGAAGGAAAAGCCGGCGAAAAATCCGCGGGCGAGGAAATCCGCCAATAGGGGTGCGGCGTCGTCTGCCGGCACGCCCGCGAGTGCTTCGCCGAGCGGACAGCCGGCAGCGAGCGCCTGCGCCAGTTCGAACGCCGACAGGGTGAGGAACTCGACATCGAGCGCGCCGTCGCTGCGCAGCACGGCGAGCGTTTCGCCGCCGCCCCGGATATCGATTGCCGCAAGCCGCGCGTTGCGATCGTCGGCGTCGTCGGCCAGTACCGCGTCCCAGATGGCGTGTGCGGGAAACGCGAGGGCGAGCAACGATAGCGTTGGGTGCGCTTCAAAGCGCAATTCCGCCTCGCGCTCGGGCGGCACGGCGCCTAAGCCGGCGGGGGAAAGCGGCTCTGCGGGGGGGGCGTGCAAGGCGCGGCTGACGGCCCATTCGAGCCGCGCGACGTCGGCAAGATAGGGCACGCTCGCCGCCGCCTCGAACGACGTCAGGAAGTCCGCCAGGCCTTCGCCGTATTGGTTGAGGTCGGCGATCGAGGGCGGGGCCGCTTCGATGAAACGTTGCGCCACGCCTGCGAAAAAATCCTCGCCCACCAAGCGCTCCACTGCCGGATAGCTCAGCTGCAGGGCGCGCGTCAGGTTGCCGATGACGTTGTTGCGGTAGATGGCGAGCCGCGCGGCCGCGCTGACATGGCCCTCTCTGATGAGAGAGGGAGGCATGGTTGCCCCTGCCAGCACGGCGGCTCTGAAGTCACGTTGGAGCTCAAGCAGGGAGGGCACCGCGCGCCTCCGCTCTTATGTCGTCTTGGGTGTTGTTCAGCCGCTGCATCGCCAGCGCCGCCTCGTCGAGCAGTACCGGCAATGGCGGAATGTCGGCGTCCCATTCGATCAGGGTCGGCCGCGGCCCGATGATTGCGAGCGCGTCCTCGTAGAGCGACCAGACTTCCGGCGCGACGCACCGGTCATGGGTGTCGAGCAGCAGGGGTGCCGCGTCACCACCGGCCTCGCTGTGGCCGGCAAGATGGAATTCGCCGATTGCCTCGGCCGGCAGCGCGCGCAGGTAACGTTGCGGGTCCCAGCCGTGGTTGGAGGCGCTGACGAAGACGTTGTTGATGTCGCAGATCAGCCCGCAGCCGGTGCGTTTCACCAGGGCGGAGAGGAATTCCGCCTCGGGAATGGTGGAGTGGCTGAACTGGAGATAGGTGGATGGGTTCTCCATCAGGATCGGCCGCCGGAATGCGTCCTGGGTTTCGCGACACGTTGCGGCAGATGACGTCGAGGCTTTCCTCGGTCAGTGGTAGCGGCAAAAGATCGGCGAGGAAGTCGTGCTCAACCGCGCCCCAGGCGAGATGCTCGGAGATCAATCCGGGATCGATGCGCTCGGCGAGCGATGCGAGTGCGCTCAGATGCCGCCGGTCGATGCCTTCCGCCGATCCGAGCGACAGGCCGACGCTGTGCAGCGATACGGAATAGTGCGCGCGCACCGCTTCGAGCACCGCCAGGCTCGGTTCGCTCAGGTAATTCTCGCTATGCACCTCCACCCAGCCGACGGCAGGCAGTGTGTCGAGCAGCGCCATGTGGTGGGGCGCGCGCAGCCCAATTCCCGCAACGTCAGGGATATCGGCTGCGCGCGCGCCGCAGCGCGGGGAAGCTGCGGCTTTGCTCATCACGTCAGGCCTTGCCGGGCTTGAGCGAGCCGCCAGCGATCTTGCCGCAGTCGCCGGCCGGCAGCAGCACGAATGCACTGGCGTCGCGCGCCTTGGTCGATTGGCCGGCACAGGAATGGACACCCGACGCGCAATCGTTCTTGCCGACGGCGTTGATGCCGTAGCACTTCTGCAGATGGTACTTGGCGACTCGCTGCATGTTCTTCTCGATGGTCGCCTTGCTGGCGTTGGGATATTCCTTCAGCTTCATCTCGAGCATTTTCTGCATCTTGGCGGGCATCGCGGCCGATGCCGGCGCGAAGGCCGCGGCGGTGGCCAGGCCGACGGCCGAGGCCAGAACGGAGGCGGTCAAGGTTCGACGATTCATAGTTCTCCCTTTCCTTGTGCGCGGGACCAATGTTGGGCGCACGAGGGGGAGTTCGGTCGTGAGGGCAAAAAGGTTACAGGGCCGCCGCGCGATCAGGTTGCGCTTGAAACTATCGTGCTTGGAGCGGGGGCCGGGAGTTGCCTGTGTTCGGAAAGGTGCCGGATCGGCGCGCGTTCCGGCTAGGCCGGCAGGGTCACGCGGGCGCGCAGGCCGCCCTCGGCCCGGTTCGTCAACGTGATCTGGCCGCCATGGGCCTGCACGATCGAGTACGCGATTGCGAGCCCTAAGCCGACGCCGCCGGTCTCGCGGCTGCGGGAGTTTTCCACACGGTAGAACGGTTCGAACACGCGGGAGAGCTCCGGCTCGGGAATCCCGGGGCCTTCGTCGTCCACCGTGATCTCGATCGCCTGGCCCACGGTCTGAACGGAGACGTGCGCGGTGTTGCCGTATTTGACGGCGTTGTCGATCAGGTTGGTCAGCGCGCGCTTCAGCGTGGCCGGGCGGCATTCCCAAATGGTCGGCTGCGCCGGCGCCATCGTCACCGAACGTCCGGCGTCGCTCATATCATCGACAATGCTTTGCACCAGCGAGACGACGTCGGTCTTGCGTGACGGTTCGGCGGCGGCCTCATCCCGCGCGAAATTCAAGGTAGCGCCGATCATCTCGTCCATCTCGGCGATGGTCGCCAGCATCTTGTCGCGTTCCTGTGGATCAGGAACGGTTTCGGCGCGCAGGCGCAGCAGCGTCAGCGGCGTACGCAGGTCGTGCGAGATGGCCGCCAGCAGGCGCGTGCGGTTCTCGATCAGATTGCGCAAGCGCACCTGCATCTCGTTGAAGGCGTGCGAGGCCCGCCGAGTCTCGATGGTGCCGGTCTCCGGCAGCGGCGGCGCGGTGACGTCGCGGCCAAGCCGCTCGGCCGCCAGCGCCAGCGAGGCGAGTGGCGCGGTGACGCGCCGCACCGCCCAGATCGACACGATCAGGATGATGACGGCCATAATGGCCATCGAGACGATGAACTGCCGCGACCACGCCGGTCCTGTGATGGGCAGTCCGGTTGTGAACGCGAGCCATTGGCTGCCCGGCAGCGGCATGGCTACCTCCAGGTCACGGAAGTTACCGAGCCCATGCATCATGGGGCCGCGCCTGAAGTGCGGATGAAAGCCGCCGAACGGCGGCCCACCCGGCGCATAAACGGCAACCCGCGGTTCCGGTGTTGCGCCGTTCGGCGCGCCATCCGTCATCTGTTCGGTGAGATAGGCCTTCACGGCCTGCGAGGCTGCGACGTCTTCCAGCCCCGGATGCAGGGGCGGCGGCCGGTCCGACAGCATGACATGAAAAGCCTGGTCGCTTAGCGCCGAGACGATCCGCCCGCGCCACTCGGGCGGTGCATCCCGCACCAGCCGGGTCAGGTTGGCGATGCGCTGCGCAACCGTGAAGCCGCCGATGGCGCGCACCGCCTGCTCGCGGTCGGCGGTATAGAGCCACGAGCCCACGGCGTTGGACACGATCAGGCCGGCGAGCAGGATCAGCAAGGTTTGCCCGAACAGGCTCTTGGGCAAAAATCGGCTGGGGAGGAACCGGCTCATTCGGGCGTCACCTCGGGGGTGAACATGTATCCGCCGCCCCAGACCGTCTTGATGATCTTCGGTTCGTTCGGGTCTTGCTCGAGCTTCTTGCGCAGCCGGCTCACCTGGGTGTCGATGCTGCGGTCGAGCGCGTTGGCGGCGCGGCCGCGCGCCAGATCGAGAAGCTGGTCGCGGTTAAGCACGCGCTGCGGCCGCTCGACCAAGGCAATCAGCAGATCGTATTCGCCAGTACTGAGGGGCACCGCCACACCGTCGTCGCGCAGCAACTCGCGGCCGCCAGTGTCGAGCTGCCAGCGGTCGAAGCCATAGCGCTTGGGCCGCTTGTCTGGCACCTCCGCCGTCCGGTCGGCGCTGCGGCGAAGCACGGCCCTGATGCGGGCGATCAGTTCGCGGCTGCCGAACGGCTTGGGAAGGTAGTCGTCGGCGCCCATCTCGAGGCCGATGACGCGGTCGATCTCTTCGCCCTTGGCGGTCAGCATGATGATCGGAATGTTGGAGTCGGCACGCACGGCGCGGCACAGCGCCAGGCCGTCTTCGCCGGGCAGCATTAGGTCGAGCAGGATGAGATCGATGCGGTTGTCGGCCAGAACCTTGCGCATGGCGCGGCCGTCGGCGGCGGTGCTGACGCGGAAGCCGTCCTTGCTGAGCGCGCGCGACACCAGATCGCGAATCTCGCGATGATCGTCGACGATCAGGATGTGTGGGGCCGCGGACATGGCGGCACTATAGACAAAGGACGCGGGGCCCGTGGCACCGAATGTGTGACAAATCTTGACCGGTGCCGGCGCTGACAAACTTTGTCACAAAAAGGTGCGCCGCCGAAAAACTTGGGTGACAGGTGCGGCCTCCAATGCGTCCACGAGCAACGGACATCTCCGCTGCCGAGACATTGGAGAGCGCGATGAAAAAGAAGATCCTGGCGATTGGCGCCGTTGCGGCGACCACCGTCCTCGCTGGCGGCTTGGCCCTGGCGCACTCGGTCGGTCATGGCCGTGGCGGTTACGGCCCCGGCTACGGCCCGGGCGGCTGCCCCGGCATGGGGTTTCAGGGCCAGATGGGGCCGGGCATGCAAGGTCAATACGGCCCGGGCATGCAAGGCCAGTACGGCCCGCAGGGGCGCGGTATGTATGGTCAACGTGGCCCGGGTCCGCAGGGTCACGGCATGTATGGCCAGCGTGGCCCCGGGATGCAGGGCGGCCCGCGCTTCGGGTTTTTTGATCCGGCGCGGATCGACAGTCTGAAGACTGAGCTCGGTATCACCGCCGAGCAGGAACCGGCCTGGACCCAGTACACCAAGACCGTGGAGGACGCCGCTACCGCCATGAAGACGGCGCGGGCGGAGCTGACCAAGGACGCCACCAAGGTCCAGCAGGAGCGCTTCGCGGCCCGCACCAAGATGCGCGAGCAGGCGCAGAAGCAGTTCGAGACGGTGAAGACCGCCGCGAACGAGCTGACCGCCAAGCTCACCGATGCGCAGAAGGCCAAGGCGCAGCAGGTCCTGCCGGGTCTGGCGTTTGGACCGGGCATGGCGCGGGCCGGCGGCCCCGGCTGGCACCATCATTGGCGCTGAGGCCGCTTGCCGGTCCGATAACGCGCCTAGTGCGAATATACCCTCCGGGCGGCACCTCCGCCCGGAGGGTTTTTGCGCGCCGTCATCGCGCGTCGATATCCAGATCCACCCACACCGGCACGTGGTCGGAGGGCTTTTCCCAGGCGCGCACGTGGCGGTCGATGCCGGCGTCGACGAGCTTGTCTGCGGCCTGCGGCGACAGCATCAGGTGGTCGATGCGGATGCCGTTGTCCTTCTGCCAGGCGCCGGCCTGGTAGTCCCAGAAGCTGTAGAGGCCGCCGGCATCGCTCACGGCTCTGAGCGCGTCGGTGAGGCCGAGATTGGCAAGCGTCCGGAACTTCTCGCGCGTCTCCGGCAGGAACAGCGCGTCGTTGACCCAGGCTTCCGGCTTCTTGGCGTCGAGCGCGGTGGGGATGACGTTGTAATCGCCGGCCAGCACCAACGGCTCCTCCAGCGTCATGCGTTCGCGCGCGAAGTTAATAAGCCGGTCCATCCATTTGAGCTTATAGGCGTATTTTTCTTCGCCGCCGTTGCCGTTGGGCAGGTACAGACTGGCCACCCGCACGACGCCGCCCTTGACCGAGACCTGCGCCTCCAGAAAGCGCGCCTGCACGTCGCCGTCGTCGCCCTCGAGGCCGGATTTCACCTCGTCGAACGGCAGTTTCGACAGCAGCGCCACGCCGTTGAAGGTCTTCTGGCCGTGTACCGCCACGTTGTAGCCGAGGGTCTCGAACGCCTCGCGCGGGAAGGCGTCGTCCATGCATTTGATTTCCTGCAGGCAGACGATGTCGGGGTCGGTCTCGGCGAGCCAGGCCTGCAGGTTCTCCAGGCGCTGGCGGATGGAATTGACGTTCCAAGTGGCTATTCGCATGAGATTTCCGGCTGACGGCTGAATTGGGCGGTTTTCGGCCCAATCCTTACCAGCCAGCGCAGGGATATGCACTCCGGCGCGTTGTTATGGTACTGTGGCCGTCCGTGAGGCTGCAGGCGGCAACCGCTGCAGCGCCACAACACGGGAGAGGGAGCACCCGGGCCGGGGCGAGACGACCGGGTCCGCGCGCCATTCATGAGCAAAAGAGCCTGGGTTCTTGCGGTAGCCGTTCTGGCGCTGGCCGGCGGCGCCGTGCTCGTCCACGACAAGTGGGCCACGGTCATCAAGAATTACTGGCCGACTGAGTGGGCGGCCGCGCGCCAGCCGGTCCGCGCCGCAAATGCCGACCGGCCGGTGCCGGTGGATGTCGCCAAGGCCGTGCGCAAGAAGGTGCCGGTCAGGCTCGATGCGCTCGGCACCGTGACCCCGATCGCCAGCGTCGCGCTCAAGACCCGCATCGACACCACCATCACGGCGGTCCATTTCCGGGACGGCGCGCGCGTCGAAAAAGGCGAACTGCTGTTCACCCTCGACTGCCGACAGATCGAGGCCGAGATGAAGCGCGTTCAGGCGGTAATCGACGGCGCCGAGGCGACCCTGGTGCAGGCACAGAAGGACGTCGAGCGTTACACCAAGCTCGCCGCCCGCAACGCCACCCCGATCGTGACCCTCAACAAAGCGCGCACGCTCGTCAACGTGTCGAAGGCGACCGCGGAATCGAACCGCGCTGAGCTTGAAAACTTGGGGGTGCAGCGCGGCTTCTGCTCGATCCACGCGCCGATCTCCGGGCGTATCAGCATGGCCCACGTCAAGGTCGGCAACTTCGTGCGCCAGGCCGACTCCACCGCCATGGCGACCATCAACCAGATGGCGCCGGTCTACGTCACCTTCACCGTGCCGCAGCAGAACCTGCCGGCACTGCGCAAGGCGCTCGCCGCCAAGACGGCACGCATCGAGGCCGTCATTCCCGGAACACCGAAGCCGGAGGACGGCCAGGTGTCCATGATCGAGAATACGGTCGACGCCACGACCGGCATGGCGACCGTGCGCGCCACCATGCCCAACAAGGACGAGGGGCTGTGGCCGGGCACTCTGGTCTCGGTCAACCTGACGCTGCGCAGCGATGAGGGGGTGGTGGTGCCCACAGACGCGATCCAGGTCAGCCAGTCCGGCAGCATTGTGTTCGTGGTGGAGAACGGTGTCGCCAAGGTCCGTCACGTCAAGGTCGCGCGCGAGGTCGGCGAGGAGTTGGTGATCGGCAGCGGGCTGAAGGCCGGCGATACGGTGGTGACCGAAGGCCAGTTGCGCTTACGAAACGGCAGCCGGGTCGCGGTGCGTGGGCGCAACGGCGCCTCGGGCAGGCCGAGGCCGGCGGGTAGCTGACCCATGAACGTCTCGGAAGTCTGCATTCGCCGCCCGGTGTTGACGACGCTGCTGACGGCGGCGTTGATCGTGTTCGGCATCTTCGCCTATCGGCTGCTGCCGGTGGCGGCGCTGCCGTCGGTCGACTTCCCCACCATCCAGATCACGGCCAGCTTGCCGGGCGCATCGCCTGAAACCATGGCGGCCTCGGTGGCCTCGCCGATCGAGCGCCAACTCTCCACCATCTCCGGCATCTCGTCGATGAACTCGTCGTCGTCGCTCGGCACGACGCAGATTACGGTACAGTTCGATCTCGGCCGCAACATCGATGGCGCCTCGCTCGACGTGCAGACGGCGCTTGCCACCGCGCAGCGCCGGTTGCCGGCGGAGATGACGACGCCGCCGTTCTTCCGCAAGGTCAATCCGGGCGACTTCGCGGTACTCTATCTCAGCATGCGCTCAGACACGATGCCGCTGTCTCAGGTGGACGACTATGCGGAGACGGTGATCGCGCCGACCATCTCGCAGATGCCAGGCGTCGCCCAGGTGCTGGTCTATGGCGCGCAGAAATACGCCGTGCGCGTGCAGGTCAATCCCGTCGCCGCCGCCGCGCGCAATATCTCGCTCGACGACATCCGTAGCGTGGTGGCAAAGGCCAATTCGTCGACGCCGGTCGGCGCGCTGCAGGGCAAGAACCGAACCGTCTCGCTGCTGGCGACCGGCGCCTTGAAAAAGGCGGCCGACTACCGCGACGTCATCGTCGCCTACCGCAACGGCGCGCCGATCAAGCTCAACCAGGTCGCGCGCGTGATCGACAGCGTCCAGAACGACAACGAAGCGAGCTGGTACAACGACAAGCGCGCCATCGTGCTCGGAATCTACCGCCAGCCCGACGCCAACACCGTGGCGGTGGTGGACCATGTGCGGTCCAAGCTGCCGGCCTTGCGCGCGCAGGTGCCGGCGGCGATCGATATGTCGCCCTTGTTTGACCGCTCGATCTCGATCCGGGCGGCTGTCTCCAACGTGCAGGAGACGCTGGCGATCGCGGTCAGCCTCGTCATCATGGTGATCTTCCTGTTCCTGCGGAAGGTGTCGGCGACGCTCATTCCGGCGCTGGCGGTGCCGATATCGCTGATCGGCACCTGTGCCGCCATGTACGCCTTCGGCTTCTCCATCAACAACATGACGCTGCTCGCGCTGACATTGTCGGTCGGCTTCGTGGTCGACGACGCCATCGTCATGCTGGAGAACATCGTACGCCATATCGAGGGCGGCATGCGGCCGTTCGAGGCGGCGCTGAAAGGCTCGCGCGAGATCGGCTTTACCATCGTTTCGATTACCTTCTCGCTGATCGCCGTGTTCATCCCGGTTCTCCTGATGGGCGGCATGGTCGGCCGCGTATTCCGCGAGTTCGCGGTTTCCATTTCGGTGGCGATCGTGGTGTCCGGCTTCGTCTCGCTGACGCTGACGCCGATGCTGTGCGCACGCGTACTCAAGGGCCACGATGGCGAGGAGAAGCAGTTCTTCGTCCTGCGCTGGTTCGAGGCCATGTTCGAAGGCTGGCGGCGCGCCTACCGGTGGTCGCTGGATTGGGTGCTGCGCTACAAATTCTTCATGCTAGGCGTGACGCTTCTCACCATCGCCGGCACCATCTGGCTTTACGTGATTGTGCCGAAGGGCTTCTTTCCCACCGAGGATACCGGATTCCTGTTCGGCATCACCGAGGCCAAGACCGATATTGCCTTCGATTCGATGACCAAGCTGCAGCACAAGGTCGCGGATATCGTACGTGCGGATCCGGCCGTGGACTACGTGAACTCGTCGGTGGGCGGCTTCGGCTCGCACGGGCTCGGCAACACCGGGCGCATGCTTGTGGCGCTGAAGGAGCGCGACAAGCGGCCGCCGTTGCGCGCGATCCTGGGCCGGTTGCGGCGTGAGGCGAATTCTGTGCCCGGCATCCGCATCTTCTTCCAGCCGATCCAGAACATCCGCCTGGGCGGGCGGCTCAGCAAGAGCCAGTACGAATATACGCTGCAGTCCAACGACACCACGGCGCTCTACCGGATCGCGCCCGAGATGCGCGATGCCATCGCCAAGCTGCCGGGCCTGCTTGACGTCACCACCGACCTCTACATCAAAAACCCGGAGATCAAGGTCGAGGTCGACCGCGAGAAGGCGGCGGTCTACGGCGTTACCGTCGAACAGGTGCGCCAGGAGCTCTACAACGCCTTTGGCACCCGCCAGGTCGCCACCATCTACACGCCGGCCAACGACTACGCTGTGATCCTCGAGACCTTGCCGCAGTACCGCTCAAGCCCCAACGACCTCAACAAGCTCTATATCAAGAGCACCGGCGGGACGCTCATTCCATTGTCGGCGGTCACGCACTTCGCGCGCGCGGTCGGGCCGTTGCAGATCAACCATCAGGGCCAGCAGCCGGCGGTCACCATCTCGTTCAACCTGGCGCCCGGGGTGGCGCTGGGGCAGGCGGTCGACGCCATCACCAAGCTCGAGCGCGAGAGGAACATTCCGGATTCCATCACCACCGGATTCCAGGGCACGGCGCAGGTGTTCCAGGACAGCTTGCGCGGGCAGGGGATATTGATTCTAGCCGCAATCTTCGCGGCTTATGTGGTTCTTGGCATCCTCTACGAGAGCTTCATCCACCCGATCACCATCATCTCCGGCCTGCCGTCGGCCGGCATCGGCGCCATCCTGACGTTGATGCTGTTCAAGATGGACCTGTCGGTGATCGCCATGATCGGCATCGTCATGCTGGTTGGCATCGTCAAGAAGAACGCCATCATGATGGTCGACTTCGCCATCGGGCGCCGCCGGGTCGGGCTGACGGCGGAGGCGGCGATCCGCGAGGCGGCAAACTTACGTTTCCGGCCGATCATGATGACCACCTTCGCGGCCATCTTCGGCGCGCTGCCGATCGCGCTCGGCACCGGCGCCGGCGCCGAACTGCGCCAGCCGCTCGGTGTCGCCGTGGTCGGCGGCTTGGTGCTGTCGCAGTTGCTGACGCTCTACATTACGCCGGTGATCTACGTGTACCTCGACCGCGTCGATCGCATGATCAAGCGCCGCATCGAGCCTCAGGTGGAGGAAGTCACTGAGGCCCCGCCCAAGCCAGCGGTGGCGGCGGAGTAGCAAGGCGTCCACGAACGCCGTCATTCCGGGGCGCGGCCTTTAGGCCGCGAACCCGGAATCTATAACCCCGATGCTGCGGAGTATGGATTCCGGGTCCGCGCGCTTATGCGCGCGTCCCGGAATGACCAGATTTGTCTACAGCGCGAAGCTGGTCCCGCAGCCGCAGGAGGCGGTGGCGTTCGGGTTCTTGATCTTGAATGACGCGCCGATCAGGTCCTCGACGAAGTCGATCTCGGAGCCTTCCATGTACTGCTGCGAGACGGGATCGATCAGCACGGTGGCGCCGTCCCGGGCGATGACCATGTCGTCGTCGGTCTTGGCCTGCTCCATGTCGAACTTGTACTGGAACCCGGAGCAACCGCCGCCTTCCACGCTGACGCGCAGCATGGTGCCTTCCGGCTCGGCTTTGAGGATCTCGCCGATGCGGCGGGCGGCCCGTTCGCTGACTGTGATGCTCGCGTCGCTCATGGATTAGCCTTCAAATCCGCCTGAAATCCGCGTTTTCCGCTTGCCATCCTGTTGGCAGGGGCTGACGAATTAGTTAAGTGCGCTGGCAGGCGACGTCAATGCGGGCCGGGCAAGGCAGAAATGGCCATTTCCACGTCGATTGCACGCGCGCCCTTTGCCGCCGACCCGGCGCAAAGCCGCGGCCGGCGCTATCCGGAACCGGCAAGCGCCTCGCGCAACGATTTCCGGCGCGACTGCGACCGGATCATCCATTCCGCCGCCTTCCGGCGGCTCGCCCACAAGACGCAGGTGTTCGTCTATCACGAGGGCGACCATTACCGCACCCGACTGACCCACACCCTGGAAGTGGTCCAGATCGCGCGCTCGCTCGCCCGCGCGCTGGGGCTCGACGAGGACCTGGCCGAGGCGCTGGCGCTGGTGCACGACGTCGGCCATTCGCCCTTCGGCCACGCCGGCGAGCGGGCGCTGGAGCGCGCGTTGGCCGCGTTCGGCGGCTTCGATCACAACGCGCAGGGCCTGCGCATCGTCACCGGCTTGGAGCGGCGCTATGCCGACTTCGACGGGCTCAACCTGACCTGGGAAACGCTCGAAGGCCTGGTCAAGCACAACGGTCCGCTCACCGACCGCGCCGGCAACGCCACCGGCCGTTATGCCGAGAGCGGCGTGCCGGCGCCGATCCTGGCCTATTCGCGGACGCACGATCTTGAACTGTGGTCCTATGCCAGCGCCGAGGCACAAGTGGCAGCGATTGCCGACGACATCGCCTACGACGCCCACGACATCGACGACGGCCTGCGCGCCGATTTGTTCGCGCTCGACGACATGGTGTCGGTGCCGCTGGTCGGCGATATCGTTGCGGAGGTGGATCGCCGTTATCCGCATCTTGCCCCCGAGCGCCGCGCCCACGAATGCGTTCGCCGCATCATCACGCGCATGATCGTGGACGTGACCGCCGAGAGCCGCCGGCGGCTCACTGACCTCGCGCCACGCTCAGTCGCGGACGTGCGCAACGCCAATCGATCGGTGATCGCCTTCTCGCCGGCCTATGTCGCCGCCGACAAAGCCATCAAGGGCTTCCTCTATCCGCGGATGTATCGTCACGACTGGGTCATGCGGGTGATGAGCCAGGCGGAAGGCGTGGTGCAGGATCTGTTCCAGCATTACGTCGCGTCGCCCGCCGACCTGCCAGCGGAGTGGGGCGCCGGCATCGCCGCCGTCGACGAGACGACGCGCATGCGCCGCATCGGCGACTACATCGCCGGCATGACCGACCGCTACGCGCTCGTCGAGCACGCGCGCTGGTTCAAGACCACGCCCGAATTGCGTTAGACCTTAAAGCCGATGCGGAAACCGCCCCAGTGGCGCCCGCGCACGGTGATGGGCGCGGAGACGTCCTTCATCAGCACGAAATTGCCGCCGCCCATGTCGCGCCGGTAGGTCTGCAGCAGGAACGAGCGGGTGCTGCGCCCGGCGGACAGGCCGGTGCGGTCGTCGAAGATGCGCCGGTTGCGGCAGTTCGCCCCGTTCCAGGCCGGATCGTCGCCCTGCGGCTTCGAATATTTGAGATTGTGGGTCGGCAGATAGCCGTTGCGGTCGACGGCGGCGCCGAAGGCGATGCGCTCATCGGCCTCGAGCAGCCGCTCCTGGATCGGCGGCAGCACCTTGTCGGTGAAGGCAACGAAGCGGGTCATGACCTGCTGCGGATCGGTGCCCGGGATCGGCACGTAGTTCTCGTCGAACAAGGTCTCCATACCGATGTCGCCGCCGGTGATCGCCTTTTCGAACAGGGCGCCGACCGCGCGCGCCGTCTCCTGGCAGAGCGTGATCAAGGGGCTGTCGGGCGTCTCGATGCCGCTCTCCGCGATGAAGCGGATGAAGTCCTCGCTGATCTCCAGGATCGAGTCGGAGCGCGTCTTGGCGCGCGCGAGCTTCCCGCTGCCGGCCTGCACCGACTGGACGAGGCCGGAGAGCTCGTCCTGCAACACGGCAAAGCTCGCATTGTTGCTCTCGACCTCGGTCGACATGGCGCCGATCTGGTTGGTCATCGATTGCACGGAGTTGACCAACTCGTGTAGCGCGTCGATCGATTGATGGGCCTGGCTCGATTCCGCCTTTGCCGCCTCGGCGGTCGCCGTGTTGGTCTCCGCCTTCTCGAGCAAATCGGTGAGCGTGCGCGAGAGCGTTTCGAGATTGTCCTGATTGGTCTCTGTGGTGGCGCGCGCCTGTTCGGCAAGCTGGCGCACGGCACCGGCGATGATCGCGAAGCCGGCGCCGGCCTGGCCCGCGTGCGCGGCTTCGATGCTGGCGTTGAGCGCGAGGAGCTGGGTGTCGTCGGCGATACGGCGGACCGCGTCGCTGGTTTCCTGCACTTGCTGGATGGTGGCTGCGACCTTTTCGATTGCCGTCTTGACCGCAATGGCGCCGTCGCCGAGCGCCTCGATCTTGGCGATGGCACCTTGCAGCGTCGACGACATGTCTTCGGCGCTCTGGCTCAGGGTCGCCTGCGTCGTCTGCGCCGACGCCTGCGCGCTCGCCATCGTGTCCGAGAGGACGGTGTTGACCTCCGCCATCTGCCGCGCGGCGGTCATAGCGCCCTGGGCGCCGCGCGATTGCGCCTGGCCGAGGGCGGTAAGGTCGCCGATCAGGCCCGCCACATCGGCGATTTCGACGCCGAGCCGTCCGGCCCGGTCACCGATGTCGGAAAGGGATGAAGACGACTCACCCGTCGCCAGCGTGGGCACCTGTTGGGTCGCAGCCATTGTTCGGATTCCCATCTGCCCCGCGGCCACAGTGGCGCATCGTGGTTAACGGAGTCTTCATTGCGGGTGCTGGGGCGCTGCAACACGGGTAGCTTGTAGAACCGGTGAAGCCGGCGTTCGTGGTCCGCTTGCGACATTTGCATCCGGTTGCCGCAGGCTCCCGACCATATGTCGCAAGCAAAGGACCACTAGCAACTATTTGATTCCAGTGGAGCTTTGAATTTGGCCTTTGATAAGAAGCCCGCTGCACGTAGGTATAAAATGTCAAATTCGCTCCACCGCGCGTCGCGGTTCCCGCGCCGGACGCGCGTATTGCCGGAGACTAAATCATGGTTCAGCTCATTGATTCCGACATCAAGACGCGCGAGGTGCTCGACTGGAAGGGCGTGCACGTCTTCCACTTCTTCCTGTCGTCATGCTCCCAGAAGCTGCGCATCGTCCTCAATCTGAAGGGCATAGAGTGGCAGCCGCATTCGATTGATCTGTCGAAGAACGAGAACCTGACCCCGTGGTTCCTTGGCATCAATCCGCGCGGGCTGTTGCCGGTGCTTGTGCATGACGGCGCGGTGCACATCGAGAGCAACGACATCATCGCCTATCTTGAGCGCACGTTTCCGAAAGTGAAGCTCATTCCGGAAGGCCACGAGGACGAGGTCGCCGCGCTACTCAAGCATGAGGACGAACTGCACATGGACCTCAGAGGCCTGTCGTTCCGCTTCGTGTTCGCGCCGCCGGGGCCGCCCAAGTCGGCGGAGGACCTTGAGCGCTACGCCGCGGCCAGCAGCACCACCGTGCAGGGCCGGGACGACCACGCCAAGCTCGACGAGCAGATCGATTTCTGGAAGGCCTACGCCGCGCAAGGCTACACCGACGCGGCGGTGCGCCAGTCGGCGCAAACCTTTCGCCGGGCGTTCGACGATCTCGACGAACGGCTCGCCGGCCATCCGTATCTCTTGGGCGACAAGCTGACCGTGCTCGACGTCGCCTGGTTCATCTATGTGAACCGGCTAATGCTCGCCGGCTATCCTGTCGGTCGGCTACATCCGCGATTGGGCGCATGGTTCGCCGACCTCAAGGCGCGGCCGGAATTCGCCAAGGAAATCGCGCTGCCGCCGCCCGTGGGAGAGGCTTTTGCCGCCACGCGCAAGGCGCACGAGGAGGCGGGTCAGTCGCTCGAGGCGGTGGCTGGGTTTTAGGCGCCTGCGGTCATCGCCGAGATGCGCTTGGCGACCACGTAGGCAATCGGGACTGCGACCACGAAGCCGATGATGGCGGCGATCGGAATATACTGCATATCCTTGACTGCGAGAGAGGGCACGGTGAGCACCACCATGATGGCGATTCCCGCCAGCACCGTTCCGCCGATCATCCAGAGAAGAATTGCGATCTTGAACATTGTAGAGGCCCCCGAAGTGTTCGGACGGTCCACCATTGCCATTGCGGAGCGGGATGCATTGATCTAGCGCAATGCAAGCGGCGACGCGGCCTCGTGCTGTCGCTCGTCCCCGCCGGAGCGTGAACCGCCAGCCCACTATGGCCCCTGCCGTCAAACTCAAACCCATCACCCGCAAGAACTGGGAGGCCGTGGTCGACCTGGAGTTGGCGCCGGCCCAACGCGACCTGGTGGCCAGCAATGCCTATTCGCTGGCCGAATTGAAGTTCGATCCCGCCGCGTGCCCACGCGCGATCTACGCCGGCAAGCGGCTGGTGGGCTTCCTGATGTACGATATTTCAAAGGGCAAGAAGAAAGCCCTCATCTATCGCTTCATGATCGACCGCGCCCACCAGGGCAAGGGCTATGGCGGCGCCGCGCTTGCCGCCGCGATCAAGGAGATCGCGCGCGTGCGCAGCGTCAGGAAAATCGCGATCTCCTACATGCCGGGCAATCGCGTCGCGCGGAAATTCTATGCCGGCTTCGGCTTTGGCGAGGTGGGACGAGACGACGACGGTGAGGTGATGGCTGAGTTGAAACTGTGAGCGGGGTTGCCGGCGGCGGCGGGCCCGATTGGTGCGCCGCGGCATCGGCCGCTTGCGGACGGCCCGCAATATCAACGCCTTTTGCGCGGGTTTCTTTGACTTGCCCCCCGGAATCCATTACCCGCAACGACCATCATGGCAGCCGTGACCAGACCGACTCGCAAGCGCAAGACTTCGTCCAAGTCCAAGCGCTCCACCAAGTCCCGGCGGAAGCCCGTGGCGAGGGCCAAATCCAAAACCAAGAAGGCCAAGGTCAAAAAGACCAAAAAGAGGACCAAGAAGGCGGCGGCCAAATCCGCGCGCCGGCCAAAGGTCAAGATAAAGGTCGGGGCCAAAAAGGCCGCCCCCAAACGCAAGACCAAGAGCAAAGCGACTAAACGCAAGGCCAAAAACGCGCGTAAGAAGGTGCGTAAGGCTGCCGCCACGTCGGCGAAATCGGCGCGCGGACGCAGCGTGACGGTCAAGAAATCCAAGGCGGCCAAGAAATCCAGCGTGCCAAGGAAGGCGCCAAAGAAGGCCAAGCCTGCCGCGAAAGCTGCGCCCAAGACCGTTTCTAAGACCGTCACCAAGACCGTGCCGAAGGCTGCGCCAATGACCGCTCTACAAGTCGAGGGGCCGCAGCCCCATCTGTTCGCGACAATTCTGGTGAAGGTCCGAGAGGCCTGCGCCTTAGCGCTCGGGCCCAATGTCGATCTCTCGCGCGTCTTGGTCGAGCCGCCGCGCGATCCGAGCCACGGCGACATGGCGACCAACGCCGCCATGGTGCTGGCTAAGGGTGTCGGTCTCAATCCGCGCGAGTTCGCCGAGAAGATCGCCGCGACTTTGCGCACCGATGCGCGCGTTGCCAAGGTCGACGTCGCCGGCCCCGGCTTCATCAATCTCACGCTGCACAACGACGTCTGGGGCGGCGCGCTGCTCGTCGCGCTCGATCAGGGCAAGGACTACGGCCGCAGCAACGTCGGGCAGGGCGAGACGGTCAACGTCGAATACGTCTCCGCCAACCCGACTGGGCCGATGCATGTCGGCCATTGCCGCGGCGCGGTGTTCGGCGACGCGCTGGCGAGCCTGCTCGCCTTCGTCGGCTACGACGTGTCGCGCGAATATTACATCAACGACGCCGGCGCCCAGGTCGAGGTGCTCGCGCGCTCGGCCTACCTGCGCTACCGCGAGGCGCTCGGCGAGCCCATCGGCGAAATCCCGGAGGGGCTCTATCCCGGCGAATACCTGAAAGAGGTGGGCGGGGAGCTCGCCGCCGACTACGGGCCTGAGCTCACCACCATGCCGGAGGAGGAGCGGCTCAAGATCGCCCGCGAGCGCGCCATCAACGTGATCATGGCCGACATCCGCAACGACCTGATGCGGCTCAATGTGATCCCGGACGTGTTCTATTCCGAGCGGACGCTGATCGAGGGCGAGGAGCACGACCCGTTCTCGCCGCATCCGCCGCCGGAGCGGGAGGCGGACGTGGTCGCCGAGACCATCATGGACCTGCGCGGCAAGGGCCTGGTCTACGAGGGCCGCCTGCCGCCGCCCAAGAGCGGCAACCTGGAGGACTGGGAAGACCGCGAGCAGACGCTCTTCCGCTCTACCGATTTCGGCGACGACGTCGACCGGCCGCTGTTGAAGTCAGACAGCAGCTACACCTATTTCGCGACCGATATCGCCTATCACAAATCAAAGCTCGACCGCGGCTTCAAGCATCTGATCGACGTCTGGGGCGCCGACCACGGCGGCTACGTCAAGCGCATGAGCGCGGCGGTGAAGGCGCTGAGCGAGGGCAAGGTCGACCTCGACGTGAAGCTGGTGCAACTCGTGCGCCTTCTGCGCAACGGCGAGCCGGTGAAGATGTCGAAGCGGGCCGGCGAGTTCGTCACGCTGCGCGAGGTCGTGGAGGAGGTCGGGCGCGACGCCGTGCGCTTCGACATGCTCTACCGCAAGAACGACGCCGCGCTCGATTTCGACCTCGCCAAGGTGATCGAGGCGAGCCGCGACAACCCGGTGTTCTACGTGCAGTACGGCCATGCCCGCGGGCAGTCGGTGTTCCGCAATGCGCGCGCCGAGATGCCGGATCTGCCGGCCGAGCCGGGGCCCCGCATCGAATGGCTCAAGGAGGCGGGGCTATCGGTGCTCGACGATCCGGGGGAACTCTCGCTATTGCGTAAAATTGCGCTCTATCCGCGCACCGTGGAGGCCGCCGCCGCCGCCCACGAGCCCCACCGCATTGCCTTCTATCTTTATGAACTGGCAAGCGAATTCCACGCGCAATGGACGCGGGGAAAGGATTTGCCTCATTTACGCTTCATTATCCAGAATGATCCACAAACGACCAGAGCGCGACTGGCTCTGGTTCAGGGCATCGTCATTGTGCTCGCCTCAGGGCTCGCGCTCCTGGGGGTCGAAGCGCCGGATGAGATGCGATAGGTCCGCCTGCCGGGTGTGCGCTTGACGCCCGTGGCCGCGGGCGGACAAGAATGAGCACGGATTACCGGATACCTTATGGCTGAAGATCACACTCAGCGCCCGTTTCGCAGCACCGATCCGCACAGCCGCGCGACGCCGACGGCCAACAATCCCGCCGCCGCCAACGATCCGCTGGCGGAACTTGCGCGCCTGATCGGCCAGAGCGATCCTTTCGGCGAGTTCGGCCGGGACAGCGCCCCGCAGCCAGCCGCCCCGTCGCCGCAGGCCCCCAATCAGCCCGAGCCGATGCTGCGCGCGCTTGCCGCGCAAACCATGCCGCACGGCGCCAACCCGGCACAGGCAGCTGGCGAGCATGGCGCGGAGTTCCCGACCGAGGGCTATGCGCGCCAGCCCTACGGCAGCCCGCCGCTCGCGGGCGGTGACGACGTCTATCACATGCAGGACGCACCGGTGCCCGGCTACGAGGACCATGCCGGCTACCAGGAAGCGGGCTACGAGCAGCCGGGCCCCCCGCCTTACGCCGGCGAAGAGCACGGCTACCAGGACTATTACGACGACATTCCGCCGCCGCGCCGGCGCATGGGCGTGCTGGCGATCGCGGCGGTGTTCGCGCTTGCCGTCATCGGCACCGCCGGCGCCTTCGGTTATCGCGCGCTGTTCGGCTCAGTCAGTTCCGGGCCGCCGCCGGTCATCAAGGCCGATTCCAAGCCGGCCAAGATCGTGCCGGCCAAGGACAAGAGCCAGTCGGCCAAGTTGATCAACGATCGCGTCAATAATGGGGGCGGTGACCAGAAGCTGGTCTCGCGCGAGGAGCAGCCGGTCGACCTTAACAAGGACAAGGTTGCGGGCGTGATCACGCAAGGCGAGTCAATGGCGAACGCCGGGGCCGGGTCCATGCAGACGCCGGCGCTTGGCAGCGGCGTCATCGGTTCCGATCCCCGGAAGGTCCACACCATCACCATTCGGCCCGACCAGCCGTTGACGCAGCAGGCGGGGGCGCCGGGATCGTCGATGCCGGCCGACCAGGCCAGTATGGCCGACGTCACGCCGGCAGCGCCGCCGCCGACGTCCAAGCCCGCGCAGCCGCTGGCGCCAGCCCAGCCTGCGACCCATGAAGCGCGGCAGCCGGCGCCCACGCCGCGCCGCACCGTCACTCATCGCGTCGCGCCGGCGACGCACCGGGTCGCCAGCGTGCCGGCGAGCAACGCGCCGCTGTCGCTGACCCCGGACGCGGTGGCGCCTGCGCGCACCGTGTCGCGTGCGCCGCGGGTGGCGCGCGCGCCGACCAGCCTGACGCCGGAATCGTCGGCACGGCCGGCAAGTTCGGCTAGTGGCGGTTACGCGGTGCAGGTGTCCTCGCGCCGTAGCGAGGCGGACGCTCGTGCCGCCCTCAGCCGGACGCAGAGCCGGTTCGCCAGCGTCGTCGGCGGCCAGCGCGTCATGGTCAAGCGCGTCGATCTCGGCAGCAGCAAGGGCGTCTATTACCGCGCCATGATCGGGCCCTTCGGCAGTTCGGCGGAAGCAAGCCGCTTGTGCAGCCGGCTGAAGGCAGCGGGCGGCTCCTGCTTCGTCCAGAAAATCTAAAGCGCTTCCAGGCGAACTGGGAACCGGTTCGCCGTCCTGAAGCGAGAAAAACTAAGCAGTTCCAGTGGATAGGGGCGGCTGACGCTTGCCCTGTGCTCTGGCGCGGGCTAATCCGCGCCGATGGCGCCCCGAGCATTCATCGCTGGACTGGCGGGACTGACGGTTTCCGCCGACGAACGGGCGTTCCTCAAGGACGCGCGCCCGTGGGGCCTGATCGTTTTCAAGCGCAACGTGAGCGACCCGGCCCAACTCTATGATCTTGTTTACTCCTTCCGCGATTGTGTTGGTTGGCCGGCGCCGGTGCTGGTGGATCAGGAAGGGGGGCGGGTGCAGCGGCTGAGTCGGCCGCATTGGTCGCATTACCCGCCGGGGGCGGCCTACGGCGCCCTCTACGACCGGGAACCCGCCCTGGGGCTCTCTGCGGCGCGGCTCGCGGGCCATCTGATCGCGGCGGACCTCATCGCCGTCGGCATCGACGTGGATTGCCTGCCGCTGGCGGATGTGCCGGTTCCAGGCGCGGACGCAGTGATCGGCGACCGCGCCTACGGTACGGAACCGGGCAAGGTGGCAGCCATTGCCGGCGCCGTCGCCGCCGGGTTGCAGGCCGGCGGGGTTTTGCCGGTTCTCAAGCACCTGCCGGGTCACGGCCGCGCCACCGCCGACAGCCATCACGGGCTGCCGGTGGTAGATACCGACCGCGCCACCCTGGAATTGACCGATTTTGCTGCTTTCAAGCCGCTGGCCGATCTGCCGCTGGGGATGACCGCACATGTTGTGTTTAGCGCGCTCGACCCGCTCGCGCCGGCCACCACATCGGTCACAATGGTGCAAGAAGTGATTCGCGAGTTTATCGGGTTCCGGGGGCTGCTGATGAGCGACGACATCTCCATGGGCGCCTTGTCGGGCACGCTTGCCGAGCGCGCCCGGGCCGCGCTTGTGGCCGGTTGCGACCTCGTACTTCATTGCAACGGCAACCGCGCGGAGATGGTGCAAGTCGCGGGCGCCGTGCCCGAACTGTCGGGCGAGGCCGCCGCGCGCGCGGACAAGGCGCTTGCCGCGCGTCACGCCCCGGAGGACTTCGACATCGCCGCGGCGCGCAGGACTTTCAACGACATGGTGGCCGCCGTCGCGGCACCGGGCGAACGGACCATCGGCTCATGAGCGCGGACGAGTTCAACACAACGCTTGAGCCCGATCGCGGCACCACCGAGCCGGCGATGATCGTCGATGTGGAGGGCTTCGAGGGCCCGCTCGATCTGCTGCTGACCCTCGCGCGTCAGCAAAAGGTCGATCTCGCCAAGATCTCGATCCTGGCGCTCGCCGATCAGTACCTCAGCTTCATCGAGGCGGCGCGCAAGACGCGGCTCGAGCTTGCCGCCGACTATCTCGTGATGGCGGCGTGGCTCGCTTATCTCAAATCGCGCCTGCTGCTGCCGGAGGCAGCACCCGCCGAGGGCCCAAGCGCCGAGGACATGGCGTTGGCGCTGGCCTATCGCCTGCGCCGGCTGGAGGCGTTCCGCGAGGTGGCCAATCGCCTGATGGGCCGCCCACAGCTCAATCGCGACGTGTTCTCGCGTGGCGCGCCCGAGCCGATCGCCGAGATCAAGCAGTCGGAATGGACGGCGACGCTCTACGACCTGCTCAGCGCCTACGCCGGACAGCGCCAGCGCACCACCCTGTCGGAAGTGCGCTTCAAGAAGCGCGAGGTCTGGTCGCTCGCCGAGGCGCGCGAGACGTTGGAACGCATGATTGGCCAGACGGCGGACTGGGCGCGCCTCGACGACTATCTGATCGCTTACGTGGTGGAGCCGTCGCTCGCCACCACCGTGTTCGCGTCGTCGTTTGCCTCCATGCTCGAACTCGTGCGCGAGGGCATCGCCGAAGTTCATCAAAAAGAATCGTTCGCGCCGATCTTCATGCGCAAGCGGGTCGGTACGGTTGGTAGTGCGAGTAGGTATGACGTTCAAGACAATGGATGAGGAGACGGACCCGATGCCGCGTGCGGCCAACCAGTTGCAGATTGTGCAGAACGACAACGAACCGACAACGGAGCCGGTCGTGGCCGACGACGCGCAAGATCAACCGGATGCTCAGCCGCAGGAGCGGCCCGAGGAATTGCGGCTCATCGAGGCGCTGCTGTTCGCGGCGAGCGAACCGCTCGACGAAGCCGCGCTTGCCAAGCGTCTGCCCGACGGCGTCGACGTCAAGCAGGCGCTGGCGCAGCTTCGGGACGAATACGCCACGCGCGGGGTCAACCTGGTGCGCATCGGCCGCAAGTGGACCTTCCGCACCGCCTCCGACCTGTCGTGGCTGCTCACCAAGGAGACGATCGAGACCCGCAAGCTGTCGCGCGCGGCGATCGAGACGCTCGCCATCATCGCCTATCACCAGCCGGTGACGCGCGCCGAGATCGAGGAGATCCGCGGGGTGGCGACCGCCACCGGCACCCTCGACGTGCTCTTGAAGACCGGCTGGATCCGCCCGCGGGGGCGGCGCAAGGCGCCGGGGCGGCCGATCACCTACGGCACCACGGAGACGTTCCTGTCTCATTTCGGGCTCGAGGGTGTCGGCGACCTGCCGGGCCTCGACGAGCTGAAAGGGGCGGGGCTCCTGGAGGGCGCCATGCCGCCGGGCTTTGCGGTGCCGATCCCCACCGACGACACCACCCTGCGCGACGACGAAGACCCGCTGGAGCCGGGCGACCTCGACCTCGCTCTGGCGCCTGCGGCCGAGGCCGAGCCCGAGCCCGAGCAGGCGTCGGAACCGGAGCAGGCCTCCGAAGCCGAGCCGCAGCGGGGCGAGAGCTAACGGGGCGAAATTAAGGTAAACCGCGCTACTGGCGCGACATTTCGGGCCCGCCGGCGGGCCCGGAAGTCCTTGTCTTTGCCGACTGCCAAGCCTAGTTTCTAGCTCAAAGCATGGACGGGACAGGGCTCACAACAAAGCCCGTCGATCCGGAGGATTTAGGATGGGTTCCTTAAGTATCTGGCACTGGCTGATCTTGATCGTCGTGGTGATGCTGCTGTTTGGCCGCGGCAAGATCTCCGATCTGATGGGCGATGTCGCCGGTGGCATCAAGGCGTTCAAGAAGGGCATGGCGGAAGACGACGACAAGCCGAAAGAGACCGCCAAGAGCGAGCCGGTGAAGACGATCGATCATCAGGCCGCCGGCGAGGGGGCGCCGAAGACGGAAACGGAACAGCGCGCCGAGAGCGTGCGCTCTTAAGGGGCGCAAGCGGCGTCGTTGTAGGATCGGCGCGACCGCTGCCGCCAACTTCGCGGCGAAGCGCGATCCGGAGTTGATCAGTCTATGTTCGACATCGGTTGGGGTGAGCTTGTCCTCATCGGCTTGGTGGCGCTGATTGTGGTCGGGCCCAAGGAATTGCCGACGGTGCTGCGCACCGCCGGGCAGTGGATGGGCCGTGTCAAGCGCATGGCCTCCGAGTTCCAGGGCCAGTTCCAGGAAGCGCTGCGCGAGGCGGAGGTTACGGACCTCAAGCAACACGCCGACGATCTGACCGGTGAGCTCAAGAGCCTCACCGATTACGATCCGATGGCCGGTTCGGACACGGTCAAGGACGACACGGACGACAGCGGCTGGGACGAGCCGCCCTTCGAGACGCCGGAGCACGAAACGCCGGAACTCGCCGAGCCCGCCGCCGAGAGCGCGTCGGACACCGAGACGAGCGCCGACGCCGGCGCGGAACCAGCCGCGAGCGAGCCGGCCGCGACCGAAGAAGCCGTCACCGAAGAAACCGCCGACGTCGAACGCGCGCCGGCCGCCCCGGTAGCGGCCGTGGAATCGGCGCCGGTCGAGGCCGCCGAAAGCACGCCTCCGGCCGAGGCGCCGCCGCCTAAGCAGGCGGGGGGCAAGGCATGACCACCGACGCCAACACCAACACAGACGAAATCGAGGCCTCGAAAGCGCCCTTGATGGATCACCTGGTCGAGCTGCGCTCGCGGCTGATCAAGGCGGTGGTGGCGTTCTTTCTCACGTTCATCGTCTGCTTCATCTTCGCCAAGGACATCTACAATGTGTTGATGTGGCCCTTCGTCTGGGTGGCGGGGCCGGAGCATTCGAAGTTCATCTACACGGCGCTGCTCGAATACTTCGTCACCCAGATCAAGCTCGCCATGTTCGGCGCTGCCTTCCTGTCGTTCCCGATCATCGCCGGGCAAATCTACATGTTCGTCGCGCCCGGTCTCTATCGCCACGAGCGCAGCGCGTTCCTGCCGTACCTGATCGCCACGCCGGTCTTCTTCACCGTCGGCGCGCTGGTGGTCTATTTCCTCGTCTTCCCGATGCTGGTGCGCTTCTCGCTGCACATGCAGCAGATGGGCGGCGCGGACGGCGCCACCATCGAGTTGATGCCCAAGGTCAACGAATATCTCTCGCTGATGATGTCGCTGGTGCTGGCCTTCGGCGTCGCCTTCCAACTGCCGGTGATCCTGACGCTGCTCGGGCGTATCGGGGTCATCACCTCGGCCCAACTCAAGGCCAAGCGCAAGTTCGCCATCGTCGGTGCCTTCGCGATCGCGGCCGTGCTGACCCCGCCGGACGTCCTCAGCCAGCTGTCGCTCGCCGGCCCGCTGATCCTGCTTTACGAGGGATCGATCTGGTCGGTGTACATGGTCGAGCGCAGGGCGAGAGCGGCAGCCGCTGCAAGTAAGACGGGTACTGGCTCCGAGTAGCAACGCCAAAATCGGCCGCAAACTTGATTGTGACGTCGCAACCGCGGAGCGCGGCGGCGCGGCGACCACCGGTGGCGTTCCCGGCTCTAACTACAAGATTTATTTGGTGTTTTAGAGCAGGCGAGGCGGCGTCCTGCCGCCCACGCGTCCCAGACTTGCGCCAGCCGCGCAATCCCGCGGCACCGCCGCCAAACCCTATTAATCTTTAATTTGCCGGCCGTCGGCTATGAATTGCCATAAATCCGCGCGAGGCGGGCGAAGGCGACCAGGATGACGCAACAGGCCGAAGTACTGCTGGACGAACTTGACCACACGCTCAAGCATGTGAGCGGGCCGCGGCGCCTCGTCATGTTGCGCCAGATGACCGATCTGTTCCTGGTCGGCGCCACGACCTATTCGGAGGAAGTGGCGGCCCTGTTCGACGTCATCATCAAGCGCCTGAGCGAGGGCGTGGAGTCGCGTGAGCTGGTCGAACTGAGCCACCGGCTGGCCGACGCCGACACGGTGGCGAGCGACACGGTGGTGCGGCTGTCGAGCTGTGACGACGTGGCGGTGGCAGGGCCGGTGCTGGAGAAATCGCCGGCGCTCTCGGACGTCGACCTGGTGCGCATCGCCAAGACCAAGGGGCAGGGCCACCTGCTGGCGATCGCCGCGCGCCAGCGCATGAACGACGTGGTGAGTGACGTGCTGATCGAGCGCGGCAACAAGAACGTGCTGCGCAAGGTGACCGGCAACAACGGCGCCAAGATTTCGGAAGACAGCTTCGCCCGCCTCATCACCGAGGCCAAGGGCGACAAGACGCTGGCCGAGCTGGTGAAGACGCGGCCCGACATCCCCGAGGAACTGCGGCCCTTCGTCAGCGTCATGCTGCCGGGCAAATGATTTAGCCCTGAAGAGGCCCGCCGGCCGCGCCGGCTGACAAACCGTTCAAATCAGAATAAAGCCTGCGGACGCCGGTCGCCCCTTGGCGCCGGCGGCGCCATATGCGATTCGCAGTCAGCGTCGGCACGGCGAATAAGGCGGACGAGGACAAGCGGTTAGACGGCTGGGATCATGTACGACATCAAGTGGATTCGCGAGAACCTGGAGACCTTCGCCGAGGGCCTCACGCGGCGCGGCACGCCCGACGACGTGCGCCAGGACCTGATCGACAAGATCCTCGGGCTCGACGACGCGCGGCGCGCGGCCATTGCCAAGTCCGAGCAGGCGCAGGCGCGCCGCAACGCGGCCTCGAAGGAGATCGGCGCGGCCAAGAAGGCCAAGGACGAGGCGCGCGCCAGCGCGCTGATGGCCGAGGTCAACGAGCTCAAGAGCAACCTGTCGGAGCTCGAAGCCGACGCCAAGCGGCTGGAGGAAGAGTTGAACGGCCCGAGCGGCATCCTCGCCACCATGCCCAACACGCCGCTCGCCGAGGTGCCGGACGGCAAGGACGAGAGCGACAACGTCGAGCGTCACACTTTCGGTGCCAAGCGCGATTACGCCTTCACGCCCAAGCAGCATTTCGAGCTGGGCGAAGCGCTGGGGCAGATGGATTTCGAGCTGGCGGCGAAATTATCCGGCGCGCGCTTCGTCGTTTTGCAGAAGGGCCTGGCGCGCATGGAGCGCGCGCTTGGGTCAGCTCTTCCTCGACATGCACGTCGATGAGCACGGCTATACGGAGGTCAATCCGCCGATCCTGGTGCGTGATGATGATGATGTTTGGGACGGCGCAGTTGCCGAAGTTTAGTGAACGATCAGTTTCGTGCTGAGACCGAAGATGTCCAGCGAAAACACGCTACGTCGATGATTTTGAGTTCGTTCGCAGGTGGTGGTGTTAGACTTTGCAGTGAAAGGGTCAACATTGAAGCTGCCCGAAAGGAACAGCGTAGCAAGTCCTCGGGCATTTCGATATTATCCAAATCATCCTAGATCGCCTCTGGCTCATCCCCACCGCCGAAGTGCCGCTCACAAACCTCGTGCGCGACTCCATCGTCGCCGAAGACGCAGTTGCCGATGCGGCTGACCGCCTGCACGCCCTGCTTCCGCGCCGAAGCGGGCGCCGCCGGCAAGGACACCCGCGGCATGATCCGCCAGCACCAGTTCACCAAGGTCGAGCTCGTCTCCATCACCACGCCGGAGAAGAGCCTCGAAGAGCACGAGCGCATGCTGGCCTGCGCCGAGGACGTGCTGAAGAGGCTCGACCTGCATTACCGCGTCGTCACGCTGTGCACCGGCGACATGGGCTTCGCCTCGCAGAAGACCTACGACATCGAGGTCTGGCTGCCGGGCCAGAACATGTATCGCGAGATTTCCTCCTGCTCGGTGTGCGGCGACTTCCAGGCGCGGCGCATGAACGCGCGCTACCGCGGCGCCGACGGCAAGGTGAAGGGCCCGGTGCACACGCTCAACGGCTCCGGCGTCGCCGTCGGCCGCGCGCTCGTTGCGGTGATGGAGACCTATCAGCAGGAAGACGGATCGATCGCCGTGCCCGAGGCGTTGAAACCGTACATGGGCGGGCTGACGAAAGTTGAACGGGCGTAATGCGTATTCTGATTACCAACGACGACGGCATCCATGCGCCGGGCCTTGAGGCCTGCGAGAAAATCGCCCGCGAACTCGGCGGTGAGATCTGGGTGGTGGCGCCGGAGACCGACCAGTCCGGCGTCGCGCATTCGCTGTCCTTGAACGATCCCCTGCGGCTGCGCGAAATCGACGAGCGCCGCTTCGCGGTCAAGGGCACGCCCACCGACTGCGTCATCATGGGCGTGCGCCACATCATGAAGGATCTGCCCGACCTGGTGCTCTCCGGCGTCAACCGCGGTCGCAACTGCGCCGAGGACGTCACCTATTCCGGCACGGTCGCCGGCGCCATGGAAGGCACCGTACTTGGCATTCCGTCGTTTGCGCTGTCGCAGTCCTATTCCTTCGCCACGCGCGGCCATCCCTGCTGGGACACGTCAATCAAGTTCGCGCCCGATCTCATCCGCCGCGTGCTGGAAACCGGCATGCCGCGCGATGTGCTGGTCAACGTGAATTTTCCGGATTGCACGCCCGACGAAGTCGTCGGCGTTGCCGTCAGCACGCAAGGCAAGCGCGACCAGGAACTGCTGCGCATCGAGCCGCGCCATGACGGGCGTGGCAATCCCTATTACTGGATCGCCTTCGAACGCGGCGGCCCGGTGGGCGCGGCGCACGGCAGCGACCTCGCGGCCATCGCGGAAAACCGCATCGCGGTGACGCCGCTCAGGCTCGACCTTACCGACGAGCCGTTCATGACCAAACTTGCCGAGTTGTTCTAAAGCTGCCGCCTCACGCCGTCGCCAGCAGGCCGGCGAGCGCCGAGCGCAGTTGCTCGGCCTGGAACGGTTTCTGCAGCGCGGGCCTGCCGCGGTGCGGGTCGGGCAGGCTGCGCTCGCCATAGCCGGTGACGAAGACGAAGGGCAGGCCGCGCTCGGCGAGGATGTCGGCGACCGGATAGATCTCCTGGCCGTCGAGATTGACGTCGAGGATGGCGGCGTGGAAATCGCCGTTCGAGGCCTCTTCGCTCGCCTCCGAAACGGTGCCGACGCCGGCCGCCATGTCGTAGCCGAGCTCCTCGAGCATGTCCTCGAGCAGCATGCGGATGAGATACTCGTCCTCAACCACCAGAACACGTGGTCTCGCTGGCGCGGAATTCGTCACTCGTTGCCCTCGGTTACGTTGCCCCCGTTCGGCGGGCCGTGTGTCGCGCGGGCAGGCCTTCGTGGCGCGCCGCAAGGCTTCCGTAAGCCTGCTCAGTCCATGCTAGAAAAGCGGCGAAAAGAGGATGGCGCCCTTGACCTCCAAAGCGACGGACGACGCCAGCGTCGGCCGCATGGAATTTCTTCTTAGGCTGCGTGCGCGTGGGATTTCCGACGCAGCGGTGCTGCGCGCCATGGATGCGGTGCCGCGCGACCGGTTCGTCGAGAGCGCGGACGCCGCGCGCGCCTATGTCGATACGGCGTTGCCGATCGATTGCGGGCAGACCATCAGCCAGCCCTACGTGGTCGCCTATATGACCGAAAAATTGAACGTGAAGCCCGAACACCGCGTGCTCGAAGTAGGCACCGGCTCCGGTTATCAGGCGGCGGTGCTGTCGCGGCTGGCGGGCGAGGTGATCTCGATCGAGCGCTACCGCACGCTTGCCGCGCGCGCACGGGGGCGCCTGGCCGCGCTCGGCTACGACAACGTCGAGGTGGTCACCGGCGACGGCCTCGTCGGTGTGCCGGACCGCGCGCCGTTCGACCGCATCATGGTCACTGCAGCGGCATCGACGGTGCCGCAGGTGCTGATCGATCAGCTTGCGGACGGCGGTGTCATGGTACTGCCGCTCGGGCCGCGGGGCGGGGTGCAACGGATCGTCATGCTTACCAAATCGCAAACGGGCTTAACGCGCCAAGAAGGCATCGCGGTGCGTTTCGTGCCTCTGCTGCAGGGGGCCGCGCACGAACTCTAGGGCATTTTTGGGGCTCCGGCGCGTCCGTACGCTTCACAAAGGATTAAACGGTTATTTACGGGTAACTGGTTTAGTGCGCACCCGAGGTAGGTTGCGTACAAACGAGTAATCAAATGTCGTTTTCCGTTGCGTTCAGCTCGCGCGCTTGGCCGCGCGTCGCCATTCTGGCCTTGGTTGCGGTCGCGGCTGCCGGCTGTTCGGACTCGGCACGTTTCGGCTCGAACCGCAGCGAATACTACCAGCCCCCCAGGTCGGAAGTGACCGGTTCCATCAGCCGGCGCCCCGCCGCGTCGTCGCACGTGGTGAGCCAGCCCTTGCCGGCGCCCAGCAAGCCCAAGACTGTTGCGGCCTATCATAAGAGGGGCACCGCCGACGGCGGGCGGGGTTACGGCGCTTATCGGCCGACCACGCGGAGCCGCGATGTCACCGGTTCGGTGCCGGCGCAAGCGCCGCAACCCGCTCAGCCGGCAGGTCACTGGACCTGGAACGGCGGCACGACGGTCGCCATCGCGCGCGGGCAGACACTCGCCTCGCTCGGGCGCACCTACCATGTGCCGGCCTCCGCCATCATGCAGGTCAACCACATCAACAACCCGCGCGATATCAAGACCGGCCAGCGCATCGTGATCCCGCGCTGGGTATCGGGTTCGCGTGACCGCACGGCGGCGGTGGCGCCGCCGCATGTGCAAGCGCCGCAAACCCAAGCACCGCGGGCGCAGGCGCGCGCCCCGCGCGGCGACCATACCATGCACGTGGCCGTGCGCGGCGATACGCTGATCAACATCGCGCGCCATCACGGCATGACGCTGTCGGCGCTGGCGCACTACAACCACATCAGCCCGTACACCAAGCTCAATGTCGGCGATCGGGTGGCCATTCCCGCCGGCGACATGCGGGTCGCAAGCCGGGAAACGCAGTGGCCGGCCTCGACGCCCCGGGCCGCGCCGCCGCGTGTCCAGCCGGCGCAGTCGGAGCCGAGCGCGCCGGCCGCGACCGCGCGCGTCGCCCGTTCGGAGCCTGAGCCGCAGCAGACCGCTTCGCAAGACGTGACCAAGAAGGCGGAGCCAGCCGGCGGCATCCCGCAGTTCCGCTGGCCGGTGAAGGGCCGCATCATCGCGCGCTTCGGGCGCGAGCCCAACGGCACCCAGAACGACGGCATCAACTTGGCGGTGCCGGAAGGCACGCCGATCAAGGCCGCCGACGACGGCGTCGTGGCCTATGCGGGCAACGAACTCAAAGGCTACGGCAACCTGGTGCTGATCCGCCACGCCGACCACTACGTGACGGCCTACGCCAACGCCAGCAAGCTGCTGGTGCACCGCGGCGAGCACGTGCGGCGCGGTCAGGTGATCGCGCGCGCCGGCCAGACCGGCAACGTGACCTCGCCGCAGCTGCACTTCGAGATTCGCAAAGGTTCGCAGCCGGTCGACCCGACCAAGTATCTGGGCGGCTAAAATCAGCGAGTAGCGCGCAGCGAATAGAGCGCTGCGTGCTATTTGCTCAATCCCGCAACGCCACGCCCAGGCGGCCCGCCAGATCCTGCACGAACTGCCAGGCCACGCGCCCCGAACGCGAGCCGCGCGTGGTCGCCCATTCCAGCGCCTCGCGCCGCAGCGGCTCTTCCTCCACGGGAATCGCGTAATGCGCGACGTAGCCGTTCACCATGGCGAGGTATTCGTCCTGGCTGCAGCGGTGGAAGCCGAGCCACAGGCCGAAACGGTCGGACAGCGACACCTTCTCTTCCACGGCCTCGCCCGGATTGATGCCGGTCGAGCGCTCGTTCTCGATCATGTCGCGCGAGAGCAGGTGGCGCCGGTTGGAGGTGGCATAGAAGATGACGTTGTCGGGCCGGCCCTCGATGCCGCCCTCCAGCACCGCCTTCAACGACTTGTAGCTGGTGTCGTCGGAATCGAACGACAGGTCGTCGCAGAACACGATGAATTTGTAGCCGGAGCCCCGGGTGATCGCCATCAGCTCCGGCAGGCTCTCGATGTCCTCGCGGTGGATTTCGACCAGCTTGAGCGGGGCATCCTTGGTGTTGGCCGCGAACATGGCGTTGACGGCGGCGTGCGAGGCCTTGACCAGCGACGACTTGCCCATGCCGCGCGCGCCCCACAACAGCGCGTTGTTGGCCGGCAGGCCCTTGGCGAAGCGCTCGGTGTTCTCCACCAGCATGTCGCGCACCCGGTCGACGCCCTTCAGGAGCGACATCTCGACCCGGTTGACGCGCGGCACCGGGGCGAGCCGGCCTTCCGGGTGCCAGATGAAGGCGTCGGCTGCGGCAAAATCGACCGCCGGCACCGCCCGGGGCGCCAGGCGCTCCAGGGCGTCGGCAATCCGCGCCACCAGTGTCCCGTCGAGGCCGGCCGTCCGCGCCGGCGGCGCCTTCGGCTTGGCCTTGGTCGGGGGCTTGGCCTTCGCTTTAGGTTTCAGGCTCGGTTTTTTCTTCGACTTGGCCATCTGCAGACGCGTGTCCTGACGCTTTTCCGGAACTGGCGGTGCTCTTAGCCGGGCGAGGGGGCCCGGGCAAGGCGGCTGCCCGGAAAAGGCCTAGAATCGTAGGCTTTAGGGGGCCCCGTGGCGTTGCAATTGAAGCCGCGGCCAGTATAGTCCGCGCAAATTTGAGCCGGGCGCCGGTTCGGGACCAGCCGAGCCGTCGTGTGGCGTTAGCCTGAGGGACCTCTTGATGTTCATTACGCCGGCGTTTGCGCAAGGCGGCTCGCCTTTTGGGGGCGGCGAGGGCGGCATGCTGATGTCGCTTCTCCCGTTCGCCCTGATCTTCGTGATCATGTACTTCCTGATCCTGCGGCCGCAGCAGAAGCGGGTGAAGTCGCATCAGGACATGGTCAAGAACGTGCGCCGGGGCGACACCGTCGTGACCAACGGCGGGCTGGTCGGCAAGGTCACCAAGGTGATTGACGACGATCAGATCGAAATCGAAATCGCGAGCGACGTGCGTATTCGCCAGATGCGGGGAATGCTCACCGATGTGCGCGCCAAAGGTGAGCCGGTGAAGGACGAGGCTGCCGGCTAAGCGCCGGCGCTTTTCCTCCCCATCCAGTCGGGACATCATGCTTTATTTCACGCGGTGGAAGGCGGCGGCGATCGTGCTGACGGCATTCGTCGTCATGCTGTTCGCCGTGCCGAATTTTCTGCCCGCCGGCACGGTGTCGAGCTGGCCGAAATGGGCGCAGCGCCACATTGTGCTCGGCCTCGACCTGCAGGGCGGCTCCTACATGCTGCTGCAGGTCGACACCAAAGCGGTGCGTAAGGAGCGTGTGGACGCGCTGCGCGACGAGGTCCGCAGCACGCTGCGCGACGCCCGCATCGGTTACATCGGCCTTCGCAATGCGCGTAACGGCGTGCAGGTCACCATCCGCGAGCAGAACCGTTACGACGAGGCGCTCCAGAAGCTGCGCAAGCTGAACCAGCCGCTCGGCGGCGTCTTGAGCGCCACCGGTCATACCAGCCTCAACGTCACCACCGGCGCCAACCGGCTGATCCGGCTGACGCCGACCGAGCCGGCGATCCTGGAGCGCGTGCGCCAGGCGGTCGGCCAATCGATCCAGATCATCGAGCGCCGCATCAACGCGCTCGGCACCGTCGAGCCGCTGATCGCGCGCGAGGGCACCGACCGCATCCTGGTGCAGGTGCCGGGCCTGCAGGACCCGACCCGCCTCAAAAAATTGCTCGGCGAGACCGCCAAGCTCAACTTCCAGCTGGTCGACACCTCGGTGTCGCCGCAGCAGGCGGACGCCGGCAATCTGCCGCCGGGCGACGAGATTCTGCACGGCTCCGGCAAGGAAGCCGCTGTGCCTTACGTGTTGCAGAAGCACGTCATGGTCTCGGGCGCCGACCTGACAGACGCCCAGCCCGGCTTCGACCAGCGCACCAACGAGCCGATCGTCAGCTTCCGCTTCAACACCTCCGGCGCGCGCAAGTTCGCCGAAGCCACTCAGCAGAACGTCGGCAAGCCGTTCGCCATCGTGCTCGACAACAAAGTGATCTCGGCACCGGTAATCCGCGAGCCGATCCTCGGCGGCTCCGGGCAGATTTCGGGCAACTTCACGGTGCAGAGCGCCAACGACCTCGCGATCCTGCTGCGCGCCGGCGCGCTGCCGGCGCCGCTCACCGTGGTCGAGGAGCGCACCGTCGGTCCCGGCCTCGGCGCCGACTCGATTCGCCAGGGCAAGATCTCGTCCTATGTCGGCGGCGCCATGGTTATCCTGTTCATGTTCGCGACCTACGGCCTGTTCGGCCTGTTCGCTAACCTCGCGGTGGCGATCAACGTCGGCATGATCTTCGGCGTGCTGTCGTTGCTGGAGGCGACGCTGACGCTGCCGGGCATCGCCGGCATCGTGCTGACGGTGGGCATCGCGGTCGACTCCAACGTGCTGGTCTACGAGCGCATCCGCGAGGAAGTGCGCGCCGGGCGCTCGCCGATCAATGCGATCGACGCAGGGTTCAGCCGCGCGCTCGCCACCATTCTCGACTCCAACATCACTACCTTCATCGCCGCCGCGGTGCTGTTCTATATCGGCACCGGCCCGGTGCGCGGCTTCGCCGTGACGCTCGGGGTCGGCATCATCACCACCGTGTTCACCGCCTTCACCGTGACCCGCCTGATTGTGGCCTCCTGGGTGCGTTGGTGGCGGCCCAAGCACGTGCCGATCTGAGGGACGAAAACTCGTGCGCCTGCTCCGGATCGTCCCCGACGAAACCAAGTTCGACTTCATGCGCTTTCGGCGCATCAGCTTCCCGATTTCGGCGCTGATGTCGATCCTGGCGATCACGCTCTACTTCACCCACGGCCTGAATTTCGGCATCGACTTCAGCGGTGGCACGCTGATCGAGATCCAGACCAAGGCGCCCAAGGCCGACATCGCCAAGATGCGCACGACGCTCAACGGCCTGGGGCTCGGCGAGGTGCACCTGCAGGAGTTCGGCGCGCCCAACGACGTGCTGATCCGCTTCAAAGAGCAGCCCGGCGGCGACAAGGCGCAGCCTTCAACACCTCCGGCGCGCGCAAGTTCGCCGAGGCCACCCAGCAGAACGTCGGCAAGCCGTTCGCCATCGTGCTCGACAACAAAGTGATCTCGGCACCGGTAATCCGCGAGCCGATCCTCGGCGGCTCCGGGCAGATTTCGGGCAACTTCACGGTGCAGAGCGCCAACGACCTCGCGATCCTGCTGCGCGCCGGGGCGCTGCCGGCGCCGCTCACCGTGGTCGAGGAGCGCACCGTCGGTCCCGGCCTCGGCGCTGACTCGATTCGCCAGGGCAAGATCTCGTCCTATGTCGGCGGCGCCATGGTTATCCTGTTCATGTTCGCGACCTACGGCTTGTTCGGCCTGTTCGCTAACCTCGCAGTGGCGATCAACGTGGCCATGATCTTCGGCGTGCTGTCGTTGCTGGAAGCGACGCTGACGCTGCCGGGCATCGCCGGCATCGTCCTGACGGTGGGCATCGCGGTCGACTCCAACGTGCTGGTCTACGAGCGTATCCGCGAGGAAGTGCGCGCCGGGCGCTCGCCGATCAACGCCATCGACGCCGGCTTCTCCCGCGCGTTGGCGACGATTCTCGACTCCAACATCACCACCTTCATCGCCGCCGCGGTGCTGTTCTACATCGGCACCGGCCCGGTGCGCGGCTTCGCCGTGACGCTCGGGGTCGGCATCATTACCACCGTGTTCACCGCCTTCACCGTGACCCGCCTGATCGTGGCCTTCTGGGTGCGCTGGTGGCGGCCCAAGCACGTACCGATCTAGAGGGACGAAAACTCGTGCGCCTGCTCCGGATCGTCCCCGACGAAACCAAGTTCGACTTCATGCGCTTTCGGCGCATCAGCTTCCCGATTTCGGCGCTGATGTCGATCCTGGCGATCACGCTTTACTTCACCCACGGCCTGAATTTCGGCATCGACTTCAGCGGTGGCACGCTGATCGAGATCCAGACCAAGGCGCCCAAGGCCGACATCGCCAAGATGCGCACGACGCTCAACGGCCTGGGGCTCGGCGAGGTGCACCTGCAGGAGTTCGGCGCGCCCAACGACGTGCTGATCCGCTTCAAAGAGCAGCCCGGCGGCGACAAGGCGCAGCAGGCGGCGGTTGA
>CAWGGL010000012.1:0-90529 GCA_963822085.1 uncultured Pseudomonadota bacterium | reverse complement strand
TAGCGGCGGAACAGCCTGTGGGTATTAGCTTTTAGGCACTTGGAGCGGTGCTGGAACTTGGCATGATGAGGGATGGCCAAAACAGCAAAGTGCCGACGGCGTCTATCGGATGGGTATTCGTTCGCGGGATTTCGTCCGAAAGAAGCGGTGCGCGGGGTTTTCGGTGATCCGGATGTACGGATCGTCAGCCTTGAGCGGCGCTCAAAAAAACGGTCTGCGGCTGTTGTGGGCGGGTCCAGAAGGGCTGGTACGATCGGCGGGCGCGTCAGGTGCGCGACCTGCCATGTGCAGGATTTCGGATTGTTCTGGAACTCGAAGTGCGGCGCATCGCGTGCCGGCGTTGTGGCACCGTGAAGCGCGAACGGCTGGATTTCCTGGCGGACAATCCGCACTTCACCAAACGCTTTGCATTCTATGTCGGTCGCCGCTGCGCGCAGGCCTCGATCCGCGATGTCGCCAAGGAACTGAAGCTCGACTGGGGCACGGTCAAGACGCTGGACATGCAGTACATGCGGGCCCAGATCGTGCGCGCCGGCACGCCGGGTCCCAAGGCGATCGGTATCGACGAAATCTCGATCCGCAGGGGCCACAGCTATCGCATCGTGGTCAGCGATTTGGTTCGCAAGCGACCGATCTGGTTCGGCGGCGCGGATCGTTCCGAGGCCAGCATGGCGCAGTTCTATGCCTGGCTGGGGCCCAGAAAGAGCCGCCAAATCAAGCTCGCCGTGATGGACATGTGGAAACCGTTCCGCAATGTCGCCAAGGAAAAAGCGCCGCAAGCTGCGATCCTGTTCGACAAGTTCCACATCATGCGCCATCTCGGCGAGGCGCTCGACAAGGTCCGCAAGGCGGAGTACGCCCGCCTCACCGGCAAGGAACGGCGCTTCATCAAGGGCCAAAAGTACACGCTGCTGTCGCGCCACGACAATCTCACCCTGGAGGGTAAGCGTTCGCTCAAGCTCCTGCTGAGCGCCAACAAGCGGTTAAACACTGCCTACATCCTGAAGGAATCCTTCGGTCAACTCTGGGACTATGGGCGCGAGGGCTGGGCGCGGCGCTTCTTCGACAATTGGCGCGCCAGCCTCAAATGGCAGCGCCTCAAGCCCTATGAGCGCTTCGCCGACATGATCGATCGCCACTGGGACGGTATCGCCGCCTACTGCAAACCGGAAAACAAAGTCTCGCTCGGCTTCGTCGAAGGCCTCAACAACAAAATCCGCGTCTTCCAGCGACGCGCCTACGGATTGCGCGACGAGGAATATCTCCGCCTCAAAGTCCTCTCCTGCATGCTTCCGCCGCTATGACCGTGCAGAATCGCCCACTCGATTCCCTGAAGACCCAGTCTCGAAGGATGGGGCGGCCTCGTGGTTCGAGACGCGCTGCTTCGCAGCGCTCCTCACCATGAGGCCGAGAGAAGCTTTCGATTGCTGGATCGTCTGCCTTCGCGGACGATGACCGTCGAGGTATGCGGGGCTAAAAAACAAAACGGCCGGCGCAAGGCCGGCCGTTTTCTAGACAGTCGAGCGGGCGATTAGACCGCGCTCGAAATCCATTGGTGCAGTTTCTGCTTGGGCGCGGCGCCGACCTGGCGCGAGGCGATCTCGCCGCCCTTGAACATCATCAGGGTCGGGATCGACATGATGCCGTACTTGGCGGCGATGTTCGGGTTCTCGTCAACGTTGAGCTTGACGATCTTGACCTTTTCGCCGAGCTGCTCGGCGATCTCCTCGAGCGCCGGCGCGATCATGCGGCAGGGGCCGCACCACTCCGCCCAGAAATCGACAACCACCGGCTCGGACGAGTTGATCACGTCCGATTCGAAGCTTGCGTCAGACGTTTTGCCGACGGCCATGGCAGTACCTCATTAGCTGTGACGGGGCGGGGTTTGGGCGCCCGGAAATTGCGAGGTGCCGAACGTATGAACGGGCCCCCTCAGCGTCAAGGCGGACTCACGGGCCGGTGACGCGCACCAGGGCCGCGTCCAGCGCCGCCCCGGAAAGCTCCATGAGATCAGGGACTTCGGTCCAAAGCAGGGCGGCGCGGACGGTCCGGCCCGGGTACAGCTTGGCGAGCACGGCGCGGTAGAGCGCGAGCTGCGTGAGATAGGCCGGCGGAACGTCTTCGATTCGTCGTGCGGCTAAGCGGTTGGTCTTGAAATCGCAGATCAGGACGGAGTCGTTGGTGACTGCCAGCCGGTCGATCTGGCCGGAGACGCGCACCGTTTCGCCGGCGAGCGAGAGCGTGCCGACAATGGGAACTTCGGCGCGGCTGCCGGGCTGGAAGGTTTCGCGGAAGGCCGGATTGTCGAGGACGCGTAGCACCTGCTCGGCGATAGCGTTGCGCTCCTCGGCGGTCAGTTTGTCGCCCGCGCGCGCAAGGTAATCCTGTGTCGCGGCAAGGCGGCGCGCGGCCGGAATCTCCGGGAGCGCCTGCAGCAGCCGGTGGGTGAGCGAGCCGCGCAGCAAGGCCGCGCTCACGCCGGCGCCGGCCGGCGGACGTTCGCTATCGTCGTCGCCGGCGCTCGACGGCGTGACGGTGCGTATCGCCGGACGTTCGGTCGGCGCGGTCTGCGTCAGCCAGTCCGGAAGTTCGATTGCCGGCGCGGGTGAGGCAGTGGCGGCGGATTCCTTGGCCGGCGTTGGTGGTGCCTCAAACTTGCGATAGCGCAGCACCTCGCCATTGCCGTCCGCGGCGGGCTCCAGCACGCAGTCGTCTTCCAGCGCATCGCGTACGAGCTGATACCAGCAGCCGTCGGGAATCTTGCGGTCACCTTGCGCGCCGCAGACGACCAAACGCTCAGCCGCGCGCGTCATCGCCACGTACAAGAGCCGCCGGTATTCGTCGCGCGCGGCATCGAGCGCGGCTTGGCGCGCGGTCGCCATCGCTTCGGTGTCTTCGCTCTTGCCCTTTGCCCACACGATGCCGCCGTCTACCAATTCGAGCAGCTTAGGCGGATGGGAGCCGGCCGGCGGGGTGGTGGTGTCGGCGAGGATGACGGTGTTGGCCTCCAACCCCTTCGCGCCATGCACGGTCATCACCCGCACTTCGTCGCGCGCCATCTCCATGTCGCGGCGCACCTCGCTCTTGGCAGCGCGCAGCCAAGCGAGGAAGCCTTGCAGTGACGGCGCCTCGCGCTGTTCGTAATCGAGCGAAAGATTGAGGAACTCGTCGAGCGCGTCGTTGGCTTCCGGTCCGAGGCGGGCCAGAACCTTCTTGCGGCCGCGTTGCGCGCCCAGCACATGAGCGAAGAAGCCGAACGGCGTCATATGCCGCGCGGCGCGGGCGAGCTCGTCGAGTGCGGCGTTGACCGCGCTGAAGAACTCATCGTCCTTGGCTTTGTCGCGCAGGCTCTTGCGTAGCGAGCCTTTGCGGTTCCAAGCCAATTCGAACAACTGCTCCTCGGCGATGCCGAACAGCGGGCTTTTCAGTACGCTCGCCAAGGCAAGGTCGTCGTCTTCCAGCAGGAGACAATCGGCCAGTGCCATGAGATCCATCACCGCGATGTGCTCGGTGAGCACCAGCCGGTCGGCGCCCGCCACCGGCACACCCGCGTTCTTCAAGGCGCGGATGATGGCCTCGAACAGCGGCCCGCGCTGGCGCACCAGGACAAGCACGTCGCCGGCCTTCAGGCCGCGCGCGCACCACAGCTTAACGTGCTCGGCGATGCGGCGGGCGAGCAGTACCCGCGGGCTTTCCTCGCTCTCGATGTCGAAGGGCGCGTCCCAGCCCTCAATTTCCTTCTTGTCCGCCGGTTTGATCAGGTCCCAGATTTCCGTGAGACCCGGCGCGGTGTCCGGCAGCGCCTGATGCTCGGGAATGCCGATCTCGTCGGTGGTGACGCTGGCAAAGACCTCGCGCGCGGCGAACACGCGGTCGACCGAGCCGAGTACGTTCTGCCCGGAGCGGAACGAACGGTGGAAGCGCAGGTGCCGCCAGCCCAGCTCCGGCGTGTCGAACTGGCGCTGGAACTGCCGGCGCATGTCGTCGAAGGCTTTCGGCGCGGCGCCTTGAAACGAGAAGATCGACTGCTTCTCGTCGCCGACCGCGAAGATGGTGCGCTTGACGTCGCCGCGTGCGCCGCCGGGCATGAACTCGGAAGCAATCGTCCTCACGATCTCCCATTGCTTAGGGCTGGTGTCCTGCGCTTCGTCGATCAGCATGTGGTCGATGCCGAGATCGAGCTTGTAGAGCACCCAGGCGGCGGAGGCGTTAGCGAACAGCGCCAGCGTCTTGTCGATCAGGTCCTCGTAGTCGAGCAACGCGCGGCGTTCTTTTTCCTTGCCGTAACGGTCGATCACCTCGCTGGCGATGGTGACGAGCGCCCGGGTGCGCTCGCGCGCGGCGAGCGCGCGTTCGCGCGCGATCAGGGCCAGGACACGAGCCTGCTCCTGCAACAACAGCTCGTCCCAGGTCGGATGGGCGTCGCTGAGCTTCTTGGTCAGGATCTTCTTGCGCGCTTTCAGCTCGGCGGTGCAGAAAACCGCCAAATAATGGTCGATGCGCTCGCGTCCCTGTGCGGCGCGGGCGGCCTCCAGTGCGCCGATATGCTTTTGGTCGTTGGTCGATCCGGTTGAAAGCACTTCCATTAGTGCCGGCCATTCATGGGGCGGAACGAGAGAAGCGGAGAAATATTCGGCTTCGGCGCTTTCCAGCGTATCGGCGGGGGCGAGGCCGAGGCTCTGCGATAGCGCGTTGATGGCGGCCTCAAGGCCGCCGGCCTCTTTCAGCCAAGCGGCGATGGCGTCGCGCTCGAAGATCGCTTCGCCCACCACGTCCTTGAAGGTCTGGTCGGCGGCGACGACGATGGCGGTCGACAATGCCTCGCCGAGCTTGCTGCCGGAATTGGCCGCCGCTTCCAACAGCACGTCGAGCGTCAGCCGGTCGAGCAGCTGCCTGGTCGAAGCTTCGTCCAGCACGGTGAAGCGCGCGCCCACATTGGCCTCGAACGGAAACTGATGCAGCAGCCGGGTGCAGAAGGCATGGATGGTCTGAACCTTAAGGCCGCCCGGCGTCTCCAGGGCGGAGGCGAACAGTCGCCGCGCGCGCACGCGGTCGGCGAAGGTCGCCGGCTTGCCGGTGTTCAGCTCGATCTGCGCGTTGAGCGCGTCGTCATCGAGCGCGGTCCATTTTGCCAAAGTATCGAACACGCGGTTCGCCATGTTGGCGGCGGCGGCCTTGGTGAAGGTGATGCAGAGGATCTTGGCCGGATCGCAGCCGCGTAAGAGCAGGTTGATCACGCGCTGCGCCAGCACATGCGTCTTGCCGGAGCCGGCGTTGGCGGAGACGAAGGCGGATACGTCCGGGTCGGCGGCCTCGATCTGGACCGCAAGCACATCGGGTGGAATGTTCGGCGGCGCGCTCATTCCCCGCCCTCCTCACCGCCGCCGCCGGTGAGCGACCATTCCTTCACGCGCGCGAGGTGGTCGTAGTCGCCGTAGTGCGTCTTCCACATGGGATGGACGAGTGAGTAGTAGGGTTTGCTGTCGTCCTCGAAGGTGGCGGCGAGCGCTCTCAGCTTGCCGAGCGCCTTGTCGGCCTGACTGTCGGGCGTGCCTTCCTTGAAGTCGATATATTGCGGCTTGCCGGCGGGCTCGCCGCCCTTGAGCGTGACGTAAGTTATCTCGCTCACGGCGCCGGCAGGGAGATCGCCAAACTTGCCATCGCGTAGGATGGCGGCTTCCAGCGTCAATTGCGGCGCAAGCCCCGTGCGCACCTGCTTCTCGGTGCGCGCCTGCCCGGTCTTGTAATCGAGGATAGCGTAGCTGCCGTCGGAACGGCGCTCGATGCGGTCTGCGATGGCCGATAGCGTGAAGGTGCGCTCGCCAACGGGGAACGTCAGCTCGCCCCTGATCTCCGCGAACAGCGCGGTCAGTCGCTCGCGGCGCTCAGCGTCCCATTGCGCGAACCAGCGCGCGATGCGCTCATACCTCGGCCACCAGAAGGCGCGCGCTTCCGGATAATCGGCGAGCGGCTTGAAGCGCTTCTCGCCCAGCCGCATGAGTTCTTTGAGGGGATCGGTGGGGGCACCATTCGCGAATTCCGCGGTGTAGTCGCCGATGGCGCCGTGAATGACGGTGCCGCGGTCGCGCGCGCCCGGCGGCGTATCGACGGCGTCGAGGGGCTGCAGGCGCAGAATGTATTTGGCGTAGATGGTAAAGGGATCGCGCAGCCAGTCTTCGATGGCCGTGACCGACAGCTTCTGCGGACGCGCGGCTCGCGGCGGGCGCGGCTCGGGGCGCTTGGCGGGGGACACTTCCGCCGGATGGTCGAGCGCGCGGGCATAATCGAGATAGCGCTCGCCGCGCTTGATGACCTCTTCCCAGCGTTCCTTGCCGGCCAGCGCGGCGATGCGCTGCACGAAGCGCGAGGTGACCGTCGGCGCGCCCGCGAGCTTGGCCGCGCGTGCCAATATCACTTCGGGGGCGCTAAAGGCTTGCGCGAAGTCATGTGCCGACAGCCCGATACGCCGTTCGGGCGGATCGAGGCCGAGCGCGCGCCGCATCGGCCGGGAGAGCCACGGGTCGCTGCGGGTCTCTGGCGGCCAGGTGCCTTCGTTCAGGCCGCCCAGCACGACACGATCAATTTGTTGCAGGCGCGCTTCCAATGGCCCGTAAATGTGCACGCGCACGTCGCGGATTTCCGGTCGCCGCACCACGCGCTCGCCGAGCGCGGCGTGGAACAGTTCGGCATAATCGGCGCGGGCCACCGCCAGCCCTTGCGCGGATGGGCTCTCGGCCAGATCGTCGAGCGCCGTCTTGAGCCCTTTGCCGTCATGGCCGGCGAAGGCGGCAACATGGTCGCCCTCACTGCTGAGCTCCTCACCGACGGCACGATGGCATGCCGCGAAAGCCGCAAGCGTCTGATCATGACCCTTGAGCATCTCGAGCGGCGCCAGTGCCTCACTCAAACGTGCAATGAGATCGGCGGCGGCATCGAGATCGCTCTCGCTTATCTTCAGGCGCGGATCGCTCGGATGCAGCGTATCGCGGCTGGCGCGAAAGCTCTTCAGCGCCTGTGCCAACGCGGCGCTACCCGGGCTCGGCCGCGGTCCCCGCAACAGTGCGCTTTCCAAGGCTGCAATGGCTCGCCCGTGCGCGCCCGCCTTGGCGCCGAGCCGCAGCAAGGGATGCTTGAGCAGCGCCAGCAGCGGCACCGGCTCGAGGCCATGCAGCGCCACTTGCACCGTCAGCCGCGCGAACACGCCGGCGGAGGTGTCGGCCAATGCATCGCCGCCGGAATCGTCGACCGGTACATCCCAGCGATCCAGCGCCGCCACCACGCGGCGGGCGAGCGCGCGGTCGGGGGTCACCAGCGCAGCGGTTTTGGTCTTGTCGGTCAATGCCTCGCGCAAGGCGACCGCGATGGCGAGTGCTTCTTCCTCCGCGTTGGCGGCTTCGATCATGCTCAGCGATGCAAGTCCGGCATCCACGGCCCGGTGGAATTCAGTATCGGCGATGCGCGCCTGCCACCGCTCGGTGGTCGCGGCCGGGCGCAGGGCTTCCGAGATCAGCACGTCGCGGTCGTGCGGTTCGCCGCCGCCCAGTTGCTCGACTTCATCGCGCTTGATGCCCAGCCGATCGAGCAGCGCATGCATGGCGAATTGCGCGTGGCCGGCCGCCGGCAGGCCGTCATGGGTGTCGTCGTCGCCGTTGCCGGCGATCATCTGCCACGACGTTTCGTCGAGATGTCTATCGAGCCCTGGCAGTACCAGCGCGCCGTGCGGCAGCGTGGCGATGGTGGCGAGCAGCTTGGCGGTCGCCGGCATCGAGCCGGTGGAGCCGGCGGCGATCACCGGCGCGTCGCTGCCGGCAAGGCGTTTTGCCTCGGCTTCGATCAGCGCATCGCGGCGTTCGGCGGCCTCGATGGCCCCGCGCTCGGCGCGCAGCGCCGGCCAGGCCTCGCGCGCGATCTTGAGAAAGCGCAGCGAGAGCTGCCAATAGGGATCGAGCTCGTCCGGCACCAGGGTGTCGAGCTGGTCCCAGCTCACCTGGCGCGTCGTCATGTCGTCCATCAGCCGGGCGAGGTCGTCGGCAAGACCGAGCGCCGCGGACGGCGTGTTGGCGATCAGCGGCGCGCCTTCGGCGGTGCGCACCTCCGGCGAATTCGACCATTTCAGGATCAATTCGCTTAGCAACAGCCGGCGCTCCAGCGGTGCGATGGCCGGCGGCAGCGACAGCGCTACCTCCGCCAGCTCGCCCGTAGCGGCCTCGGCGAAGGCGATTTCGTCTTCATCGAGGTCGCCGAGTGCGACGATGCGCGGCAACAGCGCCGCCTCGCCGAGCCGATCGAGGAACACCTCGCGTGCCAGCCGTCCGGCGCGCCGGGTCGGCAGATAGAGGGTGGCGCGCGCAAGCTCCAGCGGGTCGTCGGAGGCGGGAAAGCCCTTCACCAGCTTGCCGGCGCACAGCGCGTCGATCAGCGCCGGCAGGAACGGCACCGACGCGGGGATATTGAAGACGTTGGGCTGAGTCGCCGGCATGCGGCGGAGCATACACGAAGCGCGCTAGAGTGAGATGCGGTTAGATCTAATCGCCCATATCCCTAACATTTTGTTTGTGCATGATCTTATCCGAAAACCGGCTCCCATCCCCGATCAGGGTCGAGGACATGCTTTTCGGGATCATGCGCTATTCCGCGCTCGCCTTGATCGCTGCTTCCGCTTCGCCGATCGCCTCAGGCATGCCGACGTGCATCCACCGGCCTTCCAGCCGCAGGCCGTGCAGGCGGCCCTTCTCGGCGGCGCGCGCGAACAGCTCAGTGAGGGCGAAAGCATCGGGCGGCGGATCCTTGAACAGCGCCGGCGCCAGGATCGCCGCGCCGGCATAGACGAAAGGCGCCACCTCGCGCTCGCCGCGCTTCTGCAAGCGGCCGTCGCCCACCATGGTGAAGTCGCCGCGCCCGTGATAGCCGATGCTGCCGGTGGTCGACGCCAGCAGCAGCAGCGCGTCCATGGCGGCGGGATCGAAGCCGGCCGCGAGCCGCACGAGATTGGGCGTGACGCCGTCGATCCAGATGGTGTCGGAATTGATCAGGTAGAACGGCTCTTCGCCGAGATTGGGCAACGCCTTCACCACGCCGCCGCCGGTGCCGAGCAGCACGCCGCGCTCGTCAGAAATCGTGATCTGCGGCTTGGTCCAATCACGTAGATGCTTTTCGATCTGCTCGGCCTTGTAGTGCACGTTGACCACGGCGCGCTCGACGCCCGCGTCCGCGAGCCGTGCGAGCACATGGTCGATGAGCGGCTTACCCGCGACTTCGACCATCGGCTTCGGTACGTTGTCGGTGAGGGGCCGCATGCGGGTGCCGAGACCGGCGGCGAGCACCATGGCGGTGCGGGGCGTGTTCTGCATATTGGTTATAGTGGCGGTCAGCTGCTGATCCTCGGCACGTGCGCGCGGTACCACGCTTTCATCGGCGCCAGCGCGGGATGCGCCAGTGCGCGCTGCAAGTAGGCCCATACGCGGGGCATGTGACGCAAATATTGCGGTTTGCCGTCGCGGCGGTCGAGGCGGGCGAAGATGCCGAGCACCTTGGAAGCGCGCTGCGCGGCCAGCGTCGCGTAGACGAGCGCGAAGCCGGTGGCATCGAAGTTCGGATCCGCCCGATGGCGCGTGCGCGCGTAACGCGACAGCAACGCGATCTCCATGGCCTCGGGCACGTCGACGCGCGCGTCCTGCAACAGCGACGCCACGTCATAGGCGGCCGGGCCCATCTGCGCGTCCTGGAAATCGAGCAGGCCGACACGCTTGATGCCCTCGCGCTCGGGCAGCCACAAAAGATTCGGCGAATGATAATCGCGCAGCACCCAGGTTGGCGGCGCATTCAATGCCGGCTGTAGGGCGTCGTCCCAGAGCGCGAGGAACGTCTGCCGTTCAGCGTCGCTGATCGGCGCGTTGAAGCGCGGCAGATACCAGTCGATCAACAGTTCCGCTTCGATCAGGAACGCGCCGAGGTCGTAGCGTGGCACGGTGTAGGTCACGCCCGGCACCACCGGCAGCGCGGCGGGCAGCGGTTCGTGATGCAGTTCGGCAAGTAGATCGACCGCGGCCTGGTAGCGTTCCTCGATTGGGCTCGGCGGATCGCCGGCGACCAGCACCGCGTGCCCGAGGTCTTCCAGAACCAGCAGCCCGGCGTCGCGATCGGCGGCGATGACAGCCGGCGCCGACAGGTCGCGCGCGCGCAGCGCCTTGTCCATGGCCATGAACGGCGTCACGTCTTCGGCGAGATGTGCAATGGCACTATAGGGCTTGCCGTCGCGCACCGGCGGGCCGTCCGGCCGGCGCGGCGCGTTCATCAGGACGACGTTCTGGCCGTGATGGGTGAGCCGTTCGTAGGCGCGGGTGGAGGCGTCGCCCTGCATGTGCGTCCGGTCGGCATCGGCGAAGCCGGCTTCGGCCAGGAAGCGCCGCACCGCGGCGATGCGTTGCGCCCGTGGCGCGAAGCTGCCGTGGCCGGTGATGCGCGCGTTGCGGAAGCTCGGCCCCTGCTCCGGTGAGAGCGTGAAGGCGATATCGAGCCGGTCGGGCGGCAGCAGGCCGCCGGCGCGGTCGGGCCACTCCACCAGCTCGATGGTGTCGGGGCCGAAATCCTCGAGCCCGAGCTCGGCAAGCTCTGCCGGGCTCGACAGGCGATAGAGATCGGCGTGCACCACCGTACCGGCGGGGAGCTGATAGCTCTGCATCAGCGTGAAGGTCGGGCTTGGCACTTCGATACCTTCGTCGCCCGCGAGATGGCGGATGAGCGCGCGCGCGAAGGTGGTCTTGCCGGCACCGAGATCGCCGGAGAGCGTGATCAGATCGCCCGGCATAAGCAGCGCGGCGACATCGGTCATCAGCCGGCGCGTCGCCCGCTCGTCGGCGAGCGCTGCCGTGAAGCTGTAGATACCGTGCGCCGGGGACATCGAATCGTTCCTGCCGAGGGGATAATTATAGGCGGCGCCCCTGCCGCCCTGCTACATCGGCAGCAGATGGTTGCCACCGAGTAAACGGCGGGCGCCGTTTCCAAGCCGCGTTCTGAAAGCACCAGTCTTTGCGGCAATTCGATGTCCGGCCAGCGCCCGCTCAGATCGCGGGTTTATGCTTCTCGTCGAGCGGATTTTCGACGAAGACCATCTTCACGATCATATAGACGACGACGGTGATCGGTGCAGCCATGATCACGCCGATGGTGCCGAACAAGAGATCGCAGGCGACGATGCCGGCGAGGATCAGCGCCGGCGGGATGGTGACGAAGTAGCGGTCGATCATGGGCTCGCTCACGTAGCCCTCGAATACGTGGATCAAGATATAGGCGACGACCGTCCACATCGCCGGTGCGAGGCCGAGCGTCAATGCCACCAGAACGGCGGGAATGGCGCTGATGAAGGGGCCGAGATAGGGCACGATCTCCAGAATGCCGGCGAGAAGCGCCAGCGCAACCGCGTTCGGCAGGCCGATCAGCCACACGGCGATGAACGACAGGATGCCGACGCCGATCATCAGAATAAGCTGGCCGAGTAGCCAGAGCTTGAGCGAGCGGCCGATGAGATCGAACGATTTCAAGACGTGTGGCCGCTGAGCCGGCGCGACCAGCTTGGCGAAACCGGTACGATAGAGCTCGGGCTGGGCGGCGAGATAGATCGCGCTGATGGCCAGCACCACCGCCGCCTCGACGAAGGTCAATCCCGTCGACAGCACGCCGCTGATGGCGCCGGTGATGAAGGAGGTGCCTTTCTCGGTGACCTGGGCGCCGATCTGGCCGAGGCCGCTGTTTTGAAACGTCGCGTGCAGATATTGCTCGCCGTTCTGGATATTCTGTGAGAGCTGGCTGAACTGGCTCGACAGCTGCGCGCCGAAACGCCAGGCCATGAAGGCGAACAGCGCGACTACGATACCGGTGGCGAGCGCGAGGCTTGGTCCGTGCGGCAAGCGCGTCCCGCGGGCAATGAACGACGCCAGCATGTCGAGCAAGACCGCCAGCACGACGGCGCCGAACACCAGCAGTACGCCTTGGCGCGTGTACCACAACACGAACGCCAGCGCGGCAACCGCGATCCAGATCAGCGCCGTCTGAAACGTGCGGCGTGCGTTGTCCCAATCCATATCGGTATCACCGTCGTTCGCACCATTGAGCACGTCGTCGATGCGGCATTGGCGTACTGCGCATATCCGGCATCGTCGCGCGAAATGGAACAGTAGCACTCAACAGTGGGGGAACACCAATCGTTCCGCCGTGCCGCCGGTGTGGTCCCGGATGCCATCGGCGCGACACGATTACGTCCGCCGGTGCCACGCCGCCATCACAGCATCGACAAAATTCTTCAACGCCGGCTCATGCTGACGTCGAATACGATCAAAAGACGGAACGCGACGGCTTGGCCGGCGTTTCGGTGGAACGGGCGGCGAAGTATGCCCAAGCCCACATTCTGCGAAGGAGGCTAAACAATATGCGTAAACTTCTTTATCCGGCGATCTCGGTTGTCGCGGCGGTGGCGTTTGCCGCACCCGCGCTGGCGCATTCGCCGCGGCACCACGTCTATCGTCACGCTGCGCACCACGACCGCACCCGCGTCATTGTGCATCCGGCCTATCGTGCCTATGCCTACGCACCGGCTGCCCGGCGACACAATGGAGCGCGGGTGGTGGCACCGGTTGCCGGCGTGGCCGCGGGCACCACGGTCGGCGTCGGCGTGGCGGAAGGCTGGGGCACCGCGGCGGCGACCGCCGCGCTTCCCGCAACTGCGGCCGGTGCGGCCGCGGTCGGCGGCGCTGCCGGCATGGGTGCGGTGGCGTTGGTGGACGCCATGCTGGAGCCCTGCCGCGGCTTCGCGGCGGTGTTCAACCTCAGCCAGGGCGAGTGTCGAGACGGCCACTACGTCGGCTCGCCGGAGAATAATCTGACGCCGTGGAATCGGCAGCGGCGTTAAGTAGGTCCAATCGGCGCGGCGTTGCGCGTGTCGCTACGCCGCGCTTTGGCGTTTCGTCTGCTGGGTCGGGAAGACGCAGGTGACCGTGGTGCCGCCGCCCTGGGCCGCGGACTCGAGTGACACCGTGCCGCCGTGCAGCTCGACAAAGGAGCGCACCAGCGACAGGCCGAGCCCGGGGCCGCGGTGCTGCGAGCCACGCGGGTCGGTCTCGAACCAGTCGAATACCTTGTCTTTGATGTCCGGCGGGATTCCCGGGCCCTGATCGGAGACCGTGAACACCACGGCGTCCGGCTGTCGTTTCGCGGCCAGCGTAATGGTGCCACCCGCCGGCGAGAAGCCGACCGCGTTCGACAGGAGATTGAACAGGATCTGCCGCAACCGCCGCTCGTCGGCAGTGAAGCTGCCGATGCCGGTCGGCGCCGCGATGTCGAGCTTGAGATCGTCCTTCACCAGGCGATCGAGCACGCCTTCCGCCGCTGCTTCCATGGTGGTGCGGATGTCGACCTCGGTGACGTTCAAATTCATCGCGCCGGCGTCGATGGTCGCCAGATCGAGGATGTTGTTGATGATGGCGAGCAGCGCGTTGGTCGAGGTGGTGATGTAGCCAAGGTATTCGTGCTGCTTCTCGGTCAGCGGACCAAAGGCGTCGTCGCCGAGCAGGTTGGCGAAGCCGATGATGTTGGTCAGCGGCGAGCGTAGCTCGTAGGAGACGTGGTGCACGAAATCGATCTTGATGCGGTCGGCCGTCTCCAGCGCCTCGTTGCGCTCGCGCAGCGCGCGCTCGACGTTCACCGTGTCGGTGATGGTTTGGAAGGTGACGAGCGTGGCGCCGTCGGGCAGCGGCATGGTGGCGAGATCGATCACCTCGCCGTCGCGCCGTTCGATGCGCGCGGTCACCGGCTCGCGGCCGTCGATGGCGGTGATCGCCGCGCGCAGATTGCGCCACACCGTGCCGTCGTCGTGCAGCGCCTGGCACCAGGCGGTCACCTGCTCGACGTGTGGATGCTGGTCGAGCGACTCCGGCGTCAGCTTCCACAGGCGCTGGAAGGCTGGATTATGCAGGCGGATGCGGCCGTCGGAGCCGAACACCGCCACCGCCTCCTTGAGATGGTCGAGGGTCTCGCCCTGCACTTTGATGAGCGAGTTGTAGCGCCGGTGCAGGTCGAGCCGTTCGGTGACGTCGTCGTAGAGGTAGGTGACGCCACCCTCCGGATTGGGCGCGGTGACGATGCGCAGCGTGCGGCCGTCGGGCAGGAACCACATGTGTTCCTGCGGCTCGACCGCGCGATAGGCCTCCTGCAGCGCGTTGCGCCACTGCCGGAAGTCGCTTTCCTCGGGCAGCTTGCGGTCGCTGCGCAGGCGATCGAGCAGGCCGTTGTCGCTCGGCGTCTGGTCGAGGAAGCCGGCGTCGATCTCGAACAGCGCGCGGAAGGCGCTATTGTAGAAGATCAGCTTGCGCTCGGCGTTGAAGATGGCGACGCCGGTGGCAAGCTGGTCGAGCACGCGGCGGTGAGCATCGACGATGCGGTCGTGCTCGGTGCGCATGGCCTCGACCTCGGTACGGTCGATGGCGATGCCGGCGCTGCCCTGGCCGTTCGGGCCGGCCACCACGTCGAAGATGCGGCGCTGGCCGGCGGCGATCGCCGGCAGGCGGTCGGTGTAGGTCTCATGGGCGGCCTGCGCGTGGAGCAGCGCCTCGCGCGCCGGCCGGTCGAGCAGCTCGATCTCGCGCATCACCGCATCGTCGGCGTCGACCGCTTCCACCGCGCGCGCGTAGGCCGCGTTCACGAAGGTCAGCCGGCCGTTCGGGTCGCGGGCCCACACCGGGGCCGGCAGGGTATCGAGCAGCGCCGTCATGGTGTTGACGTCGGCTTGCAGCTTGTCGTGATGCTCGGCGAGCCGTACCAGTTGCTGCTCGATGCCGCCGATGTCGCGCAGCCGCAGCACCGCGCGGCCGGCGACGACCCGGCCTTCGGCCTCGATCGGGCGTCCGGCCGCGCTGGTCAGCGTCGTCGCGAAGCCGCGGCCCTCGCCGCGCAGGGTCTCGACGGCGTGCTCCATCTCCTGGGCGGCGGCCGGCTCCAGCCAGGTGCCGAAGGCGAGCACGCGCTCGGGTCGCGCGTCCTTGAGGATGATCGAGGTGTCGCCGAGAATTGTCGGGTGGTCGGAGGCGGCCGGCCATTCCACCAGCACTTGCGGCTCGGCCAGCAGCAGCGCCTTCAGCCGGTCGATCTCGGCGTTGAGGACGGATGCCTCGTTGCGCGCGACCTGCCGGCGCCGCCGCCTGTGCCGGCGTATGCGCAGCAGTACGATGAAGGCGAGGGCGGTGAGACAGGCCGCGGCAAAGGCAAGGCCGACGGCACTGGCGTCACGGCTGGCAGCGTTGGCAACGGCGCCCTTCAGGCCTTCAAGCATTGCGGTCGCGGTCGCGGACCCGGCATCGGCACGGGCCGGCGCGATCGACGCCAGTAGCGAATTTACGATGACGAAAGTCGCGAGGAATCCGCCTCGCTTCGGGCGAGAACGCAGCCTCTCGTTCGCCGCCCGGATCGTCTCCGGCATTCAGGTCTGCCCCAAGGAAAAGCGCGCAGCGTCCGCCACGCCGCGTGCGAATTGTTGGACTTTACCCCCAACGGGAATCCCGTCGTAAGAGTCCAGACCATGAACGGCGAGCGGTAAACGAAGCCGACTCAGCTCTGCGCGTTCGTCAGCGCGCGCCGCGTCATGTCTTCGACGTTTATTTTGGCAAGCGCGTCGGAAAACACGCGTTCGGCTTCGCGCAGCGCCGGACACACGACCGTGCTGACCAGCGCTGAGCCGTTCGCCGGCGCGGCGTCGGCCTCTTCCGCGGTGCTGGCGGCGCGCAGGATGTCTTCCGCGCTGATGGCGTCTTGCGGGCGTGCCAGCTCATAGCCGCCGCGCGGACCACGGATGCCTTTGAGGATGCCCTCATGCACCAGTGCCTGCAGCACGGGCTCGAGATGTCGCGGCGGCAGCTCATGGCGGGCAGCGAGAGCCTTGGCTGATACCGGGCGTCCGCCGGCATGAACCGCAACATCGAGGACAGCAGCGATAGCAAGGATACCCTTACGGGATACCAGCGGCATTTGCGTCACCGGTCAGTTCTGCAACAACTTGCAGCGATGGTAGTAATTTACAGGGAGCGGGCCGTCTAGATGAAATCGTAACTAATATTCAACAACTTCCGGTAGAGCCAAATCCCCCGAAACCCCGTGCGGTCGAGGGTAACGCTACAACTTCTAATATATCAGCCTGCGCGACAGCGGCGACCACCAACTGCGCGATCCGCATACCACGGGCGACGACGACCGAATCGCTGCCCAAATTCACAAGTAAAACTTGTATTTCTCCGCGGTAGTCAGCATCGATCGTGCCGGGTGCATTCAATACACTCAGTCCGTGTTTAACTGCCAATCCCGAGCGCGGGCGCACCTGGCCTTCGAAGCCGGCGGGCAGCGCCATGGCGAGTCCCGTGGGCACCAGGGCGCGCGCGCCGGGCGCAAGCGTCAGCGGCTCGTCTTCGGGCAGGGCGGCCACGAGATCGAGGCCGGCCGCGTGCGCAGTCTGATAGGCCGGCAGCGGCAGGCCCTCGCCATGCGGCAGCCGCATGATTTCGACGGTGACGGCGCTCATGGCTTGCGATCCCCCAGAGCTGTCGCGATGCGCTCGATCAGCATGGCGGCGACGGCTTCCTTCGACTGTGGCGGCCACGGCTCGATGCCGTCGCCGGTGACCAACTGGATGGTGTTGCTATCGCCACCCATGATCCCAGTCGACGGTGACACGTCGTTGGCCAGGATCCAGTCGCAGCCCTTGCGCGCGCGTTTGGCTTGGGCGTTGTCGGCGACGTTCTCGGTCTCGGCGGCAAAGCCGATGACAAGGTTCGGCCGTCCGCGCGTCATGTGCGCGACGGTCGAGAGGATGTCGGGATTTTCCGTCAGCGAAAACGTCGGCGTCACCGCCCCCGGCTGCTTCTTGATCTTCTGGTCGCCGGCTTGCGTCACGCGCCAGTCGGCCACTGCCGCGGCGAAGATTGCAACATCGACCGGCAACGCGCGCTCGACAGCGGCAAGCATCTCGCGCGCGCTTTCGACGTGCGCCGTCCTGACGCCAGCCGGGTCGGCGACGGTCACAGGCCCGCTGACAAGCGTAACCTCGGCGCCGGCGCGCGCGGCGGCCGCGGCGATGGCGTGACCCTGCTTGCCGGACGAACGGTTGGCGATGTAGCGCACAGGGTCGATGGGCTCATGGGTCGGCCCCGATGTAACCAGAACGCGCAAGCCCGTAAGTGGTTTGGCTCCGCCGGAGAGGTTCTTTTCTACCACCCCAGCGATCTCCGTCGGTTCGGCCATGCGGCCCTTGCCGTTCTCGCCCGCCTCCGCCATCTCGCCTTCGTTGGGACCGACCAGCGCGATGCCATCGGCGAGGAGCCGCGCGAGATTGCGCTGGGTCGCCTTGTTCGCCCACATGGCCGGGTTCATCGCCGGCGCCAGCAGGATTTTCGCCTTGGTGGCCAGCAGAACGGCGGTGGCGAGATCGTCGGCATGGCCGTTCGCCATCTTGGCCATCAGGTCGGCGGTGGCCGGCGCGACGACGATGAGGTCGGCCTCACGCGCGAGACGGATATGGCCGACGTCGAACTCGTGCGCGGGATCGAACAGGTCCGTGTAGACGCGGCCGCCGACCAGCGCCCCGGCGGCGAGCGGGGTAACGAATTCCTGCGCCGCCCTGGTGAGGATGCAGCGCACGGCAAGCCCGCGTTCCTTCAGCCGGCGGATGACGTCGAGGGATTTGTAGGCGGCGATGCCGCCGCCGATGATCAGCAACACGCGCTTGACCTGTGGCGCGCTCTCGGCGCCCGGCGTCTCAGCCGCGTAGGCGGTGTGCGCCGGTGCTTCCTCCTCGTCACCCGCCGCGGCACGCAGGATGGTGCGGACCTCGTCCTCGACCGAACGGCCGTGCCGGGCCGCGCGCAGGCGGAGCTGCTGCTTGAGCTTGTCGTCGAGCTGGCGGACGGTCAGCGAGGCCATTGGAAAACCCTGAACTGGCAATAGGCTAGCGCAAAATTGATTGCGATGCAATCAATGCAATCATTGCCCCTCTACGACAGCGCCAGCAGCGCCGCGCGCAGGTCGTCGGCGGACGCGTCGCCGAGCCGCTTCTCGACGGCGTCGTGGGCTTCCTGCCAGATCGGATAGGCCTTGGCGAGCAGCGCGCGTCCGGCCGCGGTGATGACCAGACGGCGGCTGCGCCGATCTTCCTTGTCCACCTTCACCAGCACCAGCTTGCGCCGCTCCAGGGGCTTCAGCGCGGCCGTCAGCGTCGTGCGGTCCATGGCGAGCAATGCTGCCACGCTGCCGAGGGTCGGCGGCTCCGGCCGGTTGAGCGACACCAGTAACGAGAATTGCCCGTTCGTCAGCTCAAGTGGCCGCAACGCCTCGTCAAAGCGCCGTGCCAGCGCGCGCGCGGCCCGCTGCGCATGCAGGCACAGGCAGGCGTCGCGCACCTCAAAGGTGCACTCGAACGGTAACGCGTGCGGGTTTGACATGGGTCATATATGTTGATATCAACCTAATATGTCAAGGACAGGAACCGCCGCCGCGCTGCGTTTTCCCCCGTTGACACGAGACCAAAGAGCGGGCGCTGCGTCCCGCCGACACAGACCAAGGGAGCCGGTCATGAATGTTCAGCCGTATCTGTTTTTCGACGGCCGCTGCGACGAAGCGCTCGACTTCTACAAGGAGTCCCTCGGCGCCACGGTCGACATGCTGATGCGCTTCAAGGACTCGCCCGACCAGAGCATGGTCACCCCCGAGAGCCGCGAGAAGGTCATGCACTGCAGCTTCCGTGTCGGCGACAGCGTGGTGTTGGCGTCCGATGGCCAATGCAACGGAAAGCCGACCTTCCAGGGTGTCGCCCTCGTCATCAATGCCAAGGACGACGCGGAAGCCGAGCGCGTGTTCGGTGCGCTTGGCGAGAGCGGGCAGGTGCAGATGCCGATAACCGAGACCTTCTTCGCCTCGCGCTTCGGCATGGTGGCCGACAAGTTCGGCACCAACTGGATGGTGCTCGCGCCGAAGATGTGAGCGCGTCGGAATACGGAAAGCTGGAGGAAGGCATGACCGAGGCAACGCAAAGCCAGGACTTCGTCATTTCGCGCGTGTTCGATGCCCCGCGTGATTTGCTTTGGACGGTCTTCACCGATCCGGAACGCATGAAGCACTGGTGGGGCCCCAAAGGTTTTAAGGTCATCGCCTCCGACATGGATCTGCGCGTCGGAGGCACCTATCACTACGGCATGAAGGCGCCGGACGGCTCCGCCATGTGGGGTCTGTTCACCTATCGCGAGATCGTGCCGCAGGGGCGGCAGGTGTTCGTCAACTGCTTCTCGGACGAAAACCGCGGCGTCACCCGTCATCCGATGGCGCCGACGTGGCCGCTCAATTTGCTTTCGACCTTCACGTTCGAGGACGCGCCCGACGGCAAGACCAAGTTCACCGTGCGCTGGCAGACGCTCGACGCCACACCGGAAGAGCAGGCGACCTTCGACAGCGAGCACTCGCGCGTCAGCATGACCAGCGGCTGGACCGGCACCATGGACCAGCTCGCAGCCTATCTCGCCACGGCGAAACACGGAGCGTGACAATGGAGCTCAAGCATCCGCTCACGCCCTGCCTGTGGTTCGATACCCAAGCCGAGGACGCGGCCAATCTCTATTGCGCGGTCTTTCCGAATTCGAAGATCACCGACATCAGCCGCTTTCCCGACGCCGGGCAGGAGGTGCACGGCAAGCCGGCGGGCTCGGTGATGACCGTGGCGTTCACGCTCAATGGTCAGCCGTTCACTGCGCTCAACGGTGGGCCACAGTTCAAGTTCGACGAGGCGGTATCATTCCAGATCATGTGCGACACCCAACCCGAGGTCGACCATTACTGGAACGGGCTGACCAAAGACGGCGGCCAGGAAGGTCGATGCGGCTGGCTGAAGGACCAGTTCGGTCTCTCCTGGCAGGTGGTACCGAGCGCCCTGCCGAAGCTGATGACCGGGGCCGATCCGGCAGCCTCGGCGCGGGTGATGAATGCATTCATGCAGATGAAGAAGTTCGATATTGCGGCGCTGGAGCGCGCGGCGGCGGGCTAGTGGAGCGAATTTGACATTTGATACCCACGTGCAGCGGGCTCCTTATCAAATGTCAAATTCAAAGCTCCACTAGAATCAAATAGCTGCCAGTGGTCCTATGCTTCCGAAATTTGCTCGGGAGCGTGCGGCAACGGGATGCAAATGTCGGAAGCGGACCACTAGCCGCCAATCAGCCCCAAAACACCATAAACCCGATCCATAACAAGAGCAGGGCGATGATCCATAGCGCCGCCGCGGTCCAGCGGTTGCGGCGGGCCTCGGCGCGGCCGATGGCCTCCACTGTGTCCGGCGACAACACAAATCCATCACGGGTGATCTCGTCGAGATGATCGAGCAGCGTGCCGGCGCGTGTGAGCAGCGAGGGCACCTGACCGACGAAGCGGCCGATCTCGCCGGCGCCTTCGACCGCACCTTCCAGCTTGCCCACCGGTCCCAGATTGCGCGCGATCCATTCGCGCACGACGGGATCGGCCGTGGTCCACATGTCGAGTTTGGGGTCGAGCGAGCGGGCGACGCCTTCCACCACCACCATGGTCTTCTGCAGCAACAGCAGTTCTGGCCGCGTGCGCATATCGAACAGCCCGGTGACCTCGAACAAAAGCGTCAGCAGTTTCGCCATCGAGATGTCTTCGGCGGTGCGGTTGTGGATCGGCTCGCCGATGGCACGGATTGCCTGCGCGAAGCTCTCGACCGAATGATGTCGCGGCACGTAGCCGGCGTCGAAATGGATTTGCGCGGTGCGCATGTAGTCGCGGGTGATGAAGCCGAACAGGATTTCGGCGAGGAAGCGCCGCTCCTTCGGCCCCAGCCGGCCCATGATGCCGAAGTCGACCGCTACCAGCCTTCCTTCATCGTCGATGAACAGGTTGCCGGGGTGCATGTCGGCGTGGAAGAAGCCGTCGCGCAGGGCGTGGCGCAGGAAGCTCTGGATCACTGTGCGGCCGAGCATGGGCAGGTCGAAGCCCTTGGCGGAAAGCGCGTCATGGTCGGCGAGCCGCGTGCCGTCGATCCATTCCAGCGTCAGCACCTCGCGCGCGGTGCGGTCCCAGTTCACCGTCGGGACGCGGAAGTCGGCGTCTTCCTTGGTGTTCTCCGCCATCTCGGAGCAGGCGGCTGCCTCCAGGCGGAAGTCCATTTCCAGCGCCACCGAGCGCGCCAGCGTATGCACGACTTCGACCAGCCGCAGCCGCTGCGCTTCCGTTGAGAAGGCTTCCGCCTTGCGGGCGACGAAGAAGAAGGCGGCGAGATCGGCCTGAAAGCGCCGCTCGATGTCGGGGCGCAGCACCTTCACCGCCACGGCTTTGCGCTCGCCGTTCTCCTCGATCTCGGCACGATGCACCTGGGCGATGGAGGCGGCGGCGACTGCGGGCCCGAAGCTGGCGTAGACCTGTTTCACGGGCTTGCCGAGCGCGGCGGCGATGGTGGCTTCCGCTTCTCGCTTGCGGGAAAGCCGGCATCTTGTCCTGCAGGCTTTCGAGATCGCGCGCGATGGTCTGGCCTACCACGTCGGGGCGCGTCGCCAGGAACTGGCCGAGCTTGACGTAGGTCGGCCCCAGGCGCGTGAGCGCGGCAGCGAGCCGGCTCGAGCCTTCACCGGCGCCGCGCCGCTCGATCAGGCGGCCGAGCGCGACCGCCCATTTGGTGCCGAGGGGTAACGGCTTGGTGTCGACCAGGGCGAGCACGCCCTCACGGGCGAACACGAAGCCGGCGCGGGCAAGGCGGAAGAGATGGGCGATGGCGGAGATCACGCGAAGACCACTTAAAGCTTCCAGCCCGAATGCAGCGCGACCACGCCGCCGGTCATCTGGGTGTATGACACGCGGCGGAAGCCGGCGTGTTCGATCATGGCGGCGAAGGCCTTGGGCTTGGGAAACTTGCGGATCGATTCCACCAGATACTGATAGGCCTCGCGGTCGCCGGTAACCATGCGCCCGACATTCGGGATCACCTGGAACGAATAAAGCTCATAGAGCTTGTCGAGGCCGGGCACGTCGACGGCGGAAAATTCCAGACACAGGAAGCGGCCGCCGAACTTGAGCACGCGATATATTTCCGCAAGCGCGCGCGGAATGCGCGGCACGTTGCGGATGCCGAAGGCGATGGTGACGCAGTCGAAGCTTTTGTCGGGGTAGGGCAACTCTTCCGCGTTGCCCTGCTCGAAGGTGACCGCGTGGTCGAGGCCCTGCGCTTGGGCGCGCTCCGCGCCAACGGCCAGCATCTCGGCGTTGATGTCGCAGACCGTGACGCGGGTGCCTTGGCCGCCGGCCGCCATCGTCCGGAAGGCGATGTCGCCGGTGCCGCCGGCAAGATCGAGCAGGGCGAAGGGCTTATTGGATTTCGGTGGGTTCACCGCCGTCACCAGGGCGTCCTTCCAGGCTCGGTGCAGGCCGCCCGACATCAAGTCGTTCATGAGGTCGTAGCGCTTCGCCACCGAATGGAAGATGTCGTCGACCCGCCCCTGCTTCTCGTCCAGGGGGATCTGCTCGTAGCCGAAATGGGTCTCGGCTTGGGTCTCTTTTCGGGCCGCGGTCATGTCTGAATAGTCCTTTACGGGCAGGACCATAGCGTCTCGCCAAGGCAAGCGCTACGAGTTATCCGGGGCTCTTCCCAGGTCGGCAGCCTTGTGCCCGGAGATCCGTCACGTTCACGCCGAACGGGGTTTGACGCAGGCCCAATTCACAAAATATGAGCGTATTTTATTCGTAGTACAATCTATTTACTTCCCGACACTAGCGTGCCGTCGCGTAGTCAACTGAGATTGGGCGGCATGACGCAGGGCGAGGCAACAAGGGACCTTTCGACCGAAGGTTGGGCGGGACGCCTGGGTGCGTCGCTGGCCCGGCATACCGGCATCGCGCTGCTGGTGACCACGATTGCTGCGAGTGCATACCTGGTCTCGCTGTCGACAGACCGGCCATTCAACCCGCACATGATCAACTCAGCCGCCCTTCTGGCGACCATCATGCTGCCGCTGCTCCTGTTGATCGTGCTGGTGTGGCGGTTCCTGCGTATGGCGATCCTCGATCGTCCGGCCGACCCGCTGAAATTCTACATGAAGGGCTTGCGTGGCCTCTTGTTCGGTGTCGATTGGGCTCTCGATGGCCTCGTCATGTTTGCGCTGTTAAGTCTGTTTATGTCGAGCTTCTGTTACCTCAAAGACAACATCCCGAACCTTCAACCATTCTCATGGGATCCGATTTTCGCCCACCTCGACCGAGTGCTGTTCCTCGGTCATGAGCCCTGGCGCGTCCTCCAGCCGCTCTTCGGTTCGCCGCTGGCGACGATGCTCCTGAACGTCGCCTACAACGGCTGGTTCTTTTTAATGTACTTCTTCATCATCTCGCTCGCTTTTTTCGGCAAGAATCAGGAACTGCGGTACTCGTTCGCCTACGGCTTCATATTGAACTGGACGATAGGCGGCGTCGTTCTTGCCGTACTGCTGTCGTCCGCGGGCCCGGTCTATTTCGAACGGCTCGGTTTCGGCCACGAATACGCGCCGCTGATGGCGTCGCTGAAGGCGGACAATCTGGTTTATCCGGTCTGGTCGTTGAAAATTCAGAATCTGCTTTGGCAAAGCTACCTCAAGGGCGGCGGCGTCATCAGCGGCATCTCCGCCATGCCCAGTCTGCATGTCGCCAACGCGGTGTTTTTTGCCGCCTTGGGATTCAAGATCGGGCGCAAGGTCGGCATCACATTGACGGCCTTCGCCGTGATCATCTACATCGGCTCGATCCACCTCGGCTGGCATTACGCTGTTGACGGCATCGTCGGTTCGGCGGTTGGGGTCATATGCTGGCGTGTAGGCGGTCACCTCGCCAGGCTCGATCTGCAGCGGCACGCGCGGCTTGGCTGCGCGCTTGCGCCGGGCGGCGCGGCTTCTTCCGGCTAAGTTACGGCGCACCTTCTTCCCGCTCTTGACGCTGTTGCGGCCGTACCCGATGTATGCGGCTGGTGGCGCGCTATCCGTCGCGCGCTTGCCGGATAGGGCGCGCGGTTACCTTGCGGCGTCGCCAGCAGGAACGCGCGTCATGCCCGAACTGCCCGAGGTCGAAACCGTCCGCAGAGGGCTCGCCCCGGCCATGGAGGGCGCGCGTTTTACGAAGGTCGAGGTGCGCGACCGCCGCCTGCGCTGGCCGATCGCCAAGGACTTCGAGAAACGGCTGACGGGCCAGACGGTCGAAGGCCTCGGCCGCCGCGCCAAATACCTCATGGCCGACCTTTCCTCCGGCGACGTGCTGCTGATGCACCTCGGCATGTCCGGCTCGATGCGCGTCGGGCACGAGTTGCGGCCGGGCGTCTACTATCATGAGAAGTCGAAGAGCAAGTCGCACGACCACGTCGTGTTCCACATGTCGAACGGCGAGACCATCACCTTCAACGATCCGCGCCGCTTCGGCTCCATGAAGATCGTGCCGCGCGTCAAGCTCGACGAAGAGCCGCTGCTGCGCGCGCTCGGGCCCGAACCTTTAGGAAATGCCTTCGATGCGGCGATGCTGGCGAAGGCCTGTCAGGCCAAGAAGACCTCGCTGAAGACCGCGCTGCTCGACCAGCGCGTCGTCGCCGGCCTCGGCAACATCTACGTCTGCGAGGCGCTGTTCCGCGCGCATCTGTCGCCCAAGCGCCGTGCCTCCACCATCGCCGACCGTAATGGCAAACCCAACGCGCGGGCGGAAGCGCTGGTCCACGCCATCAAGGCGGTGCTGCACGACGCCATTAAGGCCGGCGGCTCGAGCTTGCGCGACCATCGCCGCGCCGACGGCTCGCTCGGCGACTTCCAGCACAACTTCCAGGTCTACGACCGCGAGGGCGAGCCTTGCCTCAATTGCGAGGGCACCATCAAGCGCATCGTGCAAACGGGGCGCTCGACGTTCTATTGTCCTTCGTGCCAGAAATAGCCGACATCATCGGGAGAGAGCTATGAGCTACGAAAATATCCTCGTCGAAACCAAGGGCCGGGTCGGCATCATCCGGCTCAACCGCCCGAAGGCGCTCAACGCGCTCAATCTCAAGCTGATGGAAGAGCTGAACCAGGCCGTCGATGCCTTCGATGCGGACCCGAATATCGGTTGTATGCTGATCACCGGCAACGAGAAGGCCTTCGCCGCCGGCGCCGACATCAAGGAGATGGCCGACAACGATTATATCGACGTCTATCTCAACAACTTCTCCAAGCCCTGGGACCACACCGCGCACGCGCGCAAGCCAGTGGTCGCGGCGGTGGCCGGCTTCGCGCTCGGCGGCGGCTGCGAAATCGCCATGCAATGCGACGTCGTCATCGCCGCGGATAACGCGAAATTCGGCCAGCCCGAGATCAAGCTCGGCGTCATTCCCGGTATTGGCGGTACGCAGCGCCTCACCCGCGCGGTCGGCAAGGCCAAGGCCATGGACCTGATCCTCACCGGCCGCATGATGGACGCGGCGGAAGCCGAAAAGGCCGGCCTGGTGGCGCGGGTGGTGCCGGCGGACGCGCTGATGGACGAGGCGATGAAGGCCGCGGAAACCATTGCCGGCATGTCGATGCCGTCGGTGCTGGCGGCTAAGGAAGCGGTCAACCGCGCCTTCGAAACGAGCCTCGCCGAAGGCGTGCTGTTCGAGCGCCGCGCCTTCCATGCGCTGTTCGCGACGCAGGATCAGAAGGAAGGCATGAGTGCCTTCGTGGAGAAGCGAAAGCCGGATTGGAAGAACAGGTAGGGCGCCTGTTCGTCCTCATCCTGAGGAGCCCGCCGGAACGTGAGCGAAGGCGGGTGTCTCGAAGGATGAAGGCGCCCCATGACTCGGGTGGCCTCATGGTTCGAGATGCGCCGCGTTGCGGCGCTCCTCACCATGAGGAGAGAGCCCCATTGAAGCGCCGCGTGCAGCACGCGCGGTCACTTCCTGACGCAAATCACGCGCACCAGCGCGTCGCGCGCATTGCCGGTTGTCGCGGGCGTCACATCGTGCGCTTTCAGGAACGCGCGGATCGTCGCGGTCGTCACCAGATGCACTGGCGCCAGCGGTGGGCCATTGCTCGCCAGCACTGCGTCGCGCATTTCCATCATGCCAAGGACGTGACCGGCGTCGTCAAGCACGACGGCGCCGGAAAGGCCGGCCATCGGGATCGGTTGTTGCAGGTCGATGGCAGCAGCACCGGCTAGCTGCGCCTTGAATTCCTTGGGTGCATGCGCGCCTTGCTGGTCGTGCGGGTCGGGAATGCCGATCAGCGTCAGCGCCTTTTTCGATTCCTTGGTGCTCGCGGGTTTCTCCGGCAGCGGCAGCGCCGACAGGTTGCGCTGGCCGTAGATGCGCAGCAGCGCCAGCCCCTGCGCCTTGTCGTCGGCAATACGCTCGGCGCTGCCGAGGCCGGCGACGACGATTACCTTGCAGTTGTCGGTCACTTGAGGGTCGGTGACGATGTCACCACGCGCGCCGACGATCAGTCCGGTGCCGTATTCGACCGGCCGCGCCAGTGCCGCGAACGGCATGGCGCGTGCCGGGAACGGCGCGAACGCCGCCGCCATCGCATTTTCCACCGGCGCGACGATGCCGTCCATAGCCTGGTCGTAGAGCAGGGTGTAGCCGCGGATCTCGCCGTCGCGTTGCTCGGCGCGCACGTCGAAATATTTCAGACCCTGCATGCCGTGCAGAAAGAAATCGTGATCGTGCAACGCCGCCCGCGAGACCCGCCGCGTGGACGGAGTCTTGCGTTGCCGCGCGTAGAAATCCTTGAGTGTGAGATCCGGATCTTTCAGGCGGAAGGTCTCGATCTGCATCGCCCCGTTCGGCGATGTCCAGCGGGTGCCGTGGGCTGCGTCATGTGCATGCGGCGTGAGCTTGGTCGGCAGGCCGATACGGATGCCGGTCGCCGGATCGCTCACCACGCGCCAGCCAAAGCGGCGGACGTAGCGGTCGCCGGCGGCGAGCAGGGCCGCGCGCTGCTTGATGGTGAGCACGCCGGTGATCTTCTCTTTATGGCGCTTCTGAAAGTTCTTCACCGCCGCGGTGAGCGGCGCGTCCGCTTTACCCGCGTTGTCGTAGTCCCCGGCCCACATGAGCGCCGACTGGATCCGGAGCCGGTCGCCGGCCGGGATGCCGGCGCGCATGTCCGATTTTGGTGGCGGCGCGATGTCCTCGGGGCGCGGCGGTGGCGTGGCGACAGCGCCGGTTGTCTCGGCCTGCTTTTCGGTCTCGGCCGGAATGCTTCTGGCGGCAATGGATTGCGTTTCGGCGGGCCCGGGCGTCGTGGCGGCCTTAGCCTTGGTCTTGACGTCAGCCTCGGGCTGCCGCGCGGCCGGCACAGCCTTTGGCAGCGGCACATCTTTGTGCGGCAGCCGGACTATGTGGCGGCGGTGGTGTTTCGCCTTGGTCTTCTTGGCCTTGGCGTCTTTCGAGCTGTCCTTCGACGCCGCGCCGGCGCCGAAAATCTTGTCCAGCAAGCCTGCCCGTGCCGCAGGCGCGCTCAGGCCGAAGGCCGGCGCCAAGAGGGCCAGCACCAACAGGATCGGGACACGACGCATCGACACATCAACGCCACGGTTGCAATGGACCCCGGAAAGACTAGTCCATCGCCGGGCGGGCGCAAAGCCGCCGGCCCCCGCCGCGGTTGGTCTCCGGGCCGTCAGCCGGTGCTAAGGTTTCCTATGCTCGACCCATCCGAACTCGAACGTTACGCCCGCCACATCGTCCTGCGCGACGTAGGTGGCCCCGGCCAGGCCAAGCTCAAGGCCGCGCGCGTGCTGGTGATCGGCGCCGGGGGCCTCGGCGCTCCGGTGCTGCTCTATCTCGCGGCGGCCGGAGTCGGCACCCTCGGTGTCGTCGATGACGACGTGGTGTCGCTGTCCAACCTGCAGCGCCAGGTGATCTTCGGCACTGACGACATCGGCAACCGCAAGGTCGACGGCGCGGAAACAGTGATCGGGCGGCTCAATCCGCACGTCGCGGTCGAAACCCACATGACACGCCTCGACGCCGGCAACGCGCTCGACCTGATCTCGAGCTACGATCTTGTTGTCGACGGTTCCGATAATTTTGACACGCGGTACCTCACGTCGGATGCCTGCTACTTGGCAAAGAAGCCGCTCATCACAGCGGCGGTCGGCACCTTCGACGGCTCGCTCACCTCGATCCGCGCGCACGAGACCGGCGCCGACGGCAAGCCCAACCCAACCTATCGCTGTCTGTTTCCCGAGCCGCCGCCACCCGGTTCCATTCCGGCCTGTGCGGAAGCCGGCATTCTCGGCGCGCTGCCGGGCGTGCTCGGTTCCTTGATGGCGCTGGAAGTGATCCGCGAGATCGTCGGTTTCGGCGAAGGGCTGGTCGGGCGCCTCTTAATGGTCGATGCCCGCTCGATGCGATTCGAAACGCTGAGCTACGGGTGGGATCCGGTCAATCCGCTGAACGGCGAGAACCCGACGATCAAGGATTTGTCGGTTCATCGTTGAACCTCATGGTGAGGAGCATTGCGAAGCGATGCGTCTCGAACCATGAGGCCTCATCCTTCGAGACGCCCTCGCTTTGCTCGGGCTCCTCAGGATGAGGAGAAAAGCCTTACAACATACTCGGCAACACCCGATCTGGCGGCCTATGCCCGTCCATGAAGGTGCGGATGTTGATAATCACCTTCTCGCCCATGTCGATGCGGCCTTCCAAGGTCGCCGAGCCCATGTGCGGCAGCAGCACCACCTTGCCGTCGCGCGCGAGCTTGACGAGCTTGGGATTCACCGCCGGCTCATGCTCGAACACGTCGAGGCCGGCGCCGGCGATCTGGCCGCCTTCGATCAGCCGCGAAAGCGCATTCTCGTCGACCACCTCACCGCGCGAGGTGTTGACGATATAGCTCTCGGGCCGGAGCAGCTTCAGCCGTCGCGCCGAGAGCAGATGATAGGTTGCCGGCGTGTGCGGGCAGTTGATCGAGATGATGTCCATGCGGGCGAGCATCTGATCGAGGCTCTCCCAATAAGTGGCGTCGAGGTCCTGCTCGATCGCGGGCGCGACGCGGCGGCGGTTGTGATAGTGGATCTGCAGGCCGAAGGCGCCGGCGCGCCGCGCCACCGCCTGGCCGATGCGGCCCATGCCGATGATGCCGAGCCGCTTGCCCCAGATGCGGTGACCGAGCATCCAGGTTGGCGACCAGCCCGTCCAGTTGCCGTTGTCCGCGCTGACGATGTTGGCGCCTTCCACCAGCCGCCGCGGCACCGCCAGGATCAGCGCCATGGTCATGTCGGCGGTGTCCTCGGTCAGCACGCCCGGCGTGTTGGTGACCGTGATGCCGCGCTGCACGGCGGTGGCGACGTCGATGTTGTCCACGCCGTTGCCGAAATTGGCGATCAGCTTGAGCTGCTCGCCGGCCTTGCCGAGCACGGCGGCGTCGATGCGGTCGGTGACGGTGGGCACCAGGACGTCGGCGCTCTTCACCGCCTCGGCGAGCTGGGCCTGGCTCATGGGCTTGTCGTCGGGATTGAGGCGGGCGTCGAAAAGTTCCCGCATGCGCAGCTCGACGTTGTCGGGCAGCTTGCGCGTGACAACCACGAGCGGTTTCTTGGTCTTCGCCATTGTCCCCTTCACCGCGGCATTTGGCGGCGTGTCACCCCCGCCCAAAAATGTGCCGATTCAGCCCTCTTTAACCGTGCTCGCCCAAACTGCAGCCGTGCCGCGAGCACGCCCCAAATCCATGCTTTTTTCCTAGCAGATGGCCGTCACAACACAAAGCTCTGGCGCCGCGCGCCGCCGCTTTGCCGCCGCCCTCTCGGCGGCGGCCGCCATAATGCTGCTCGGGCTCGTGGCGGCCCTGGCGCAGGCCACCGACGGTGCCAAGGGGGGCGCAGGGGCCAAGGGAACCGACATCGCGCTCGGCCGCGGCTCGGTCACCGGCCTGCCGGTGCCTCGTTTCGTGAGCCTGAAGGCGGACCGGATCAACGTGCGCTCCGGCCCCAGCCGCGATCAGGACGTGCAGTGGGTCTATACCCGCGCCGGAATGCCGGTCGAAATCACCGCCGAATTCGAGAACTGGCGGCGCATCCGCGACTGGCAGGGGGCGGAAGGCTGGGTCTACCACTCGCTCCTGTCCGGAAAGCGCACCGCGGTAGTGGTGCCGAGGCTGAAGACCGATCTGGTGCCGCTCTACGCCCGGCGGGACGTCAAGTCCGCGGTGGTGGCGCGCCTGCAGGCCGGCGTGCTGGGCAAGCTCGATTCGTGCACCGGCACCTGGTGCGAGTTCAGCGGCAAGGGCTTCGACGGCTGGATCATGCAGGTGCGGCTGTGGGGCGCCTATCCGAACGAGAAGATCGACGACTAATCCACCAGCTTGGACGCGTCGGTATCAATTGAAATGGCCGGGGCATAGGCGTTCTGAAAGAACGCCGTTCTTCGAACGGCTATGCCCGACCAGTCTTGTATGAATTGTCCGTCAAAAGCGCGATAAGCGCCGAATTACTTCTTCCGCCGCAGCCGCACCACCACATCGACGCGGGCGATTTCGTAGCCTTCCGGCGGGGTCGGCGCAGCGCCCAGCACCACATCGGCGTCCGGAATGTCGAGCACCTCGTCGTCGTCCTCCACGTAGAAATGGTGGTGGGACGAGACGTTGGTGTCGAAATAGGCCTTGGCGCCGTCAACCGCGACCTGGCGCAGCAGGCCCACCTCGGTGAACTGGTGCAGCGTGTTGTAGATGGTGGCGAGCGAGACCGGCACCTTGGCGCGGCTCGCTTCATCGTAGAGCATTTCCGCGGTCAGATGGCGGTCGCCCTTGCCGAACAGGATCCATCCCAGCGCCATACGCTGGCGCGTGGGCCGCAAGCCGACCTGGCGCAGCATTGCCCTCACGTCGTGCCACGGGCAGCCCGTCAGCGTGGAAGCGTCGCCTGTCGGGAAGGTCATGGTACGCGTCATCGTCATACCCCGCTGGGCCAGTGTCCCTCGGACCCGGCGTCAGACTGTTTCATTTGCAACATATACGACTCCGGCGCCTAGATGCAACTTCTTCGCAACAGCATCAGGTGTGCTCAAAGACCAATCCAGACCCCGAAATCGTGGCTATTTTGTCGCGGTGCGGGATGGGGACAACCCAAATTGCGGACCGGGCCTCCCGTCACCAGCTTGGACCGGCCAATTCCCTTATGTTAGGAATTCGGCCACGCAACAGCAGCGAGGCCCGCAAAGCGGGGCGATCACAGCGATGGAAGAACGGCGTCACAGTTTCGAATACGAGGACCTGCTTGCCTGCGGCCGCGGCGAGCTGTTCGGCCCCGGCAACGCGCAGCTCCCGCTGCCGCCGATGCTCATGTTCGACCGCATCACCGACATCCAGGAAAGTGGTGGTGAGCACGGTAAGGGCATGATGCGCGCCGAGCTCGACGTGAAGCCGGACCTCTGGTTCTTCCTCTGCCATTTCAAGGGTGACCCGGTGATGCCGGGCTGCCTCGGCCTCGACGCGCTCTGGCAGATGGTGGGCTTTTTCCTCGGCTGGCTGGGGGCGCCGGGCCGCGGCCGCGCGCTCGGGCTGGGCGAGGTCAAGTTCTCCGGCCAGGTGCTGCCGAACGTAAAGAAGGTGGTCTACGGCATCGACCTCAAGCGGGTGATGCGCTCCAAGCTGGTGCTCGGCATCGCGGATGGCTGGCTGTCCGCCGACGGCGAGGTGATCTACAAGGCCTCCGATCTCAAGGTCGGCCTGTTCAAGCAGGAAGAGGCTTTGCAGCCGAGCGGCGCTTGAGACCGGCCCTTGGCCGGGACGAGTCCTATATTCGGCTTCGCGGCGCCGGCAAGGGGTTGCGAGCCGGTCCCGCCCGGGCGATCTAAGGTGATGGCCCCATGATCCCAGGTTCTCTAATCTCGGCTTTTCGGTCGTGCGGCCTCACGGGCCCCGGCCCCATGAGCAACCCACTGCGCCAGTTGAGGATATTCTGATTATGCGACGGGTCGTCGTCACCGGAATGGGCATTGTCTCATCGATCGGCAACAACACGCAGGAGGTCTTGGCCAGCCTGCGCGAGGCCAAGCCCGGCATCGTCAAGGCCGACAGATACACCGAGCTCGGCTTCCGCTCCCAGGTGCACGGCGCGCCCACGCTCGATCCGGCCGAAGTGGTGGATCGCCGCGCCATGCGCTTTCTCGGTGGCGGCGCGGCCTGGAACCACGTCGCCATGGAGCAGGCAATCCGCGATTCCGGCGTCGAGGAAAATGACATCGTCAACCCGCGCACCGGCATCATCATGGGCTCGGGCGGCCCTTCCACGCGCACGCTGATCGAGTCCGCCGATATTGCGCGGGCCAAAGGCCCCAAGCGTATCGGCCCATTCGCCGTACCGAAGGCCATGTCGTCGACCGCATCGGCGACGCTCGCGACCTGGTTCAAGATCAAGGGCGTGAACTATTCGATCTCGTCGGCCTGCGCGACGTCCAATCACTGCATCGGCAACGCCGCTGAACTCATTCAATGGGGCAAGCAGGATATGATGTTTGCCGGCGGCTGCGAGGAACTGGATTGGACGTTGTCCATGTTGTTCGACGCCATGGGCGCGATGTCGTCAAAGTATAACGATACGCCGGACAAGGCGTCGCGCGCCTACGACGCCAACCGCGACGGCTTTGTGATCGCCGGCGGCGCCGGCGTGCTGGTGCTGGAAGAGCTCGAGCATGCCAAGGCGCGCGGCGCCAAGATCTACGCCGAGATTGCCGGCTACGGCGCCACCTCAGACGGTTACGATATGGTCGCGCCCTCGGGTGAGGGCGGCGAGCGGTGCATGCGCATGGCGCTCGAAACCTGCAAGGCGCCGATCGACTACATCAATCCGCATGCCACTTCGACCCCGGCCGGCGACGGACCTGAGATCGACGCGATCCGCAATATCTTCGGTTCTGGCGACAAGTGCCCGCCGATCTCGGCCACGAAATCGCTCACCGGCCATTCGCTCGGCGCCACCGGTGTGCAGGAGGCGATCTATTCGCTCCTGATGATGCAGAACGGCTTCATCTGCGAGAGCGCCAATATCCAAGAACTTGACCCCGCTTTCGCTGACATGCCGATCCTGCGCGAGCGCAAGGATAACGTCGCGATCGGGGCGGTGCTATCGAACTCGTTCGGCTTCGGCGGCACCAACGCCTCGTTGGTGCTCAAGCACGTGGACGCGTGAGCGTTTCGTCTCCACCAATAATCTGTAATGTCCCGTTGCCAAACGTGAGGCATCCGGTCTTCGTCGGCCTTGCCTTGCCTAGAAACGGCGGCTACTGGGTTACCTGTTTTTGCGGGTGACGGCGGCTGAGGATGTGCAAATGCCAGGACTGATGGAAGGCAAGCGTGGGCTGGTGATGGGGGTCGCCAACGACCACTCGATCGCCTGGGGTATCGCCAAGACGCTGGCCGCGCACGGTGCCGAGTTGGCATTCACCTATCAGGGCGATGCGCTTGCCAAGCGCGTCAAGCCGCTCGCCGAACAGGCTGGCTCCACGTTCACCATGCCCTGCGACGTCGAGGACATCGCCTCTGTCGATGCGGTGTTCGACGAGATCAAGAGCAAGTGGGGCACGATGGATTTCCTCGTGCACGCGGTGGCGTTTTCCGACAAGAGCCAACTGAAGGGCCGCTACGCCGATTCCACGCGCGAGAACTTCGTGCGCTCCATGGTGATCTCCTGCTTCGCGTTCACCGAAGCCGCCAAGCGTGCCGCCGCGCTGATGCCGAACGGCGGTTCGATGCTGACGCTCACCTATAACGGCGGCGACCGCGCCATGCCGAACTACAACGTGATGGGCGTGGCCAAGGCGGGGCTGGAAGCCTCGGTGCGTTATCTGGCGGTCGATTTTGGCCACCAGAAGATCCGCGTTAACGCCATCTCGGCGGGGCCGATCCGCACGCTCGCCGGCGCCGGCATCGGCGACGCGCGCTACATGTTCGCCTTCCAGCAGAAGTATTCGCCGCTCGGCCGCGGCGTGACGCTCGACGAACTCGGCGGTGCCGGGCTTTACCTATGCTCGGATCTGTCAACTGGCGTCACCGGCGAGATCCACTTCGTCGACAGTGGCTACAACGTCATCGCCATGCCGCAGCCGGATGCGCTGAAGGCGGCGGGCGGCGAGGTCGAGAACGGCGGTTGAGCGGCCCGCTTGTAAGCAATTGGCGCGCTCGATAGGCTCACGGCCGGTTAGCCGGAGTGAGCCGCAGTGATCATCGACAGAATCGTTCCTCATCACATCCGTATTCCGTTCGACGCGGGTGCGGCGAATTTTGCGCAGGCCGGCAAGGGCACGACGGCGCTCGATATGGTGCTGGTCGAAGTTGCCACCGACACCGGGCTGACCGGCTGGGGCGATGCCTTCGCTTACGCCTGTTCGGATGCGGTTGTCGCCGCGATCAAGCAGATGGTTGTGTCGCGCGCCGTTGGGCAAACGGTACCGGATGCCGCCGCCATTCCGGCTTTCATGGACCGACTCCAGCAGCAATTGCATCTGTTCGGACGCTACGGTGTGACGATGTTCGCCATGTCCGGGCTCGATATCGCGTTGTGGGACTTGGCGGCAAAGGTTGAAGGCAAGCCGCTGAGCGATTTATTCGGCCCCCGCCGGCGCGCCGCCATTCCGGCCTATGCGAGCCTGTTGCCGATCGGTGATCCGCCAAAGGTCGCGAGCGAATGCAAGCAGGCGCTGGCGAAGGGCTATACCGCCATCAAGTTGCATGAGACCACAGTCGACGCGGTTGCTGCCGCGCGCGAGGCCATCGGTCCCGACGTGCCGTTGATGGTGGACATGAATTGTCCGATGGATGCCGCCGATGCCATTGCTTTCGCGATTGCCTGCCGACCTCACGCGCCGCTGTTTCTTGAGGAGCCGGTGTGGCCGCCGGAAGATTTCCGCGCGCTCGCCCGCGTGCAGGCGACGGGTGGCATCCCGCTCGCCGCCGGCGAGAATGCGTGCACCGCGTATCAGTTCCGCGACATGATGGAACAGAACGCGGTGTCGTGGGTGCAGCCGTCCGTCACCAAGCTCGGCGGTGTCACCGAGTATGCACGCGTGGTCGCGCTCGCGGATCGTTTCAATATGCGCCTCATGCCGCACTCGCCCTATTTCGGTCCCGGCCTGTTGGCGACGTTGCAGATGCTGTCGCTGCGCGACGATGGCTCATTCGCTGAGAGATTTTATATGGAGCGCGCCGCGTGCCTGTGGGGCGATGCGCTCAAGCTCGATCCATCCGGCGCCATTGCCGTGCCGGCGGGGCCCGGACTCGGGCTTGAACCGGATCGCGACGTGATCGAACGCTTCCGGGTTTCCTGATCGCCTAGTTCTTTGTCGCACCAAGCGCGCGGCAAAAAAACGGCCGGGGCGAACCCGGCCGTCTTCAGTTGGCACGTGCGGTAACGCTTATTGTGCCGCCTGGGCCTGGGACACTCTTTCGCCCCGGGCGGCGCGTGCCCCGGCTTCAGAGGCCGGGTGCACATTCTTGAAGCCGGCGAACCGGCGCACGACGATGTTGCTCGATGCGCCGGTCATGCGCTCAGTTGCGCTCAGCCGTGCAGATCGAAGCGATCGGCGTTCATCACCTTGGCCCAGGCCGCGGCGAAGTCCTTGACGAACTTCGCTTGCGCGTCGCTCTGGCCGTAGACCTCGGCAATCGCGCGCAGTTGGGCGTTCGATCCCAGGACCAGGTCGACACGGGTGGCGGTCCATTTCGCCTTGCCGGTCTTGCGGTCGCTGCCTTCGAACACATCCGCGTCACCCGACGTCGGCTTCCACACCGTGCCCATGTCGAGCAGGTTGACGAAGAAGTCGTTGGTGAGCGTCTCCGGTTTGTCGGTGAAGACACCGTGCTTGGACTTGCCGTGATTTGCGCCCAGCACGCGCATGCCGCCGATGAGCACCGTCATTTCCGGCGCGGTCAGCGTCAGCAACTGCGCCTTGTCGACCAGCAGCTCTTCCGACGAAACGGCGTACTTGGCCTTCTGGTAGTTGCGGAAACCGTCCGCGACCGGCTCGAGCACGGCGAAGGAGTCGACATCGGTCTGCTCGTCCGTCGCGTCGGTGCGGCCCGGCGCGAAGGGAACCTCGACTTTCTGTCCGGCCTTCTTCGCCGCCTCTTCGACGGCTGCGCAGCCGCCCAGAACGATGAGGTCGGCCAGAGACACCTTCTTGCCGCCGGACGCGGAGCCGTTGAAGTCGTTCTGGACGCTCTCAAGGACTTTGAGCACCTTCGCCAGCTCGGCCGGCTGGTTGGCATCCCAGTCCTTCTGCGGTGCGAGGCGAATGCGTGCACCGTTGGCGCCGCCGCGCTTGTCGGAACCGCGGAAGGTCGCCGCCGACGCCCAAGCTGTCGAAACCAGCTGGGAGATCGAAAGACCGGAGGCCAGGATCTTGGCCTTGAGGGCGGCGATGTCCTTGGCGTCGATCAGCTTGTGATCGACGGCCGGGACCGGGTCCTGCCAGATCAGGTCTTCGGCCGGAATCTCCGGGCCGAGATAGCGCGACTTCGGACCCATGTCGCGGTGCACCAGCTTGAACCACGCGCGCGCGAAGGCATCTGCGAATTGGTCCGGATTCTCGTAGAAGCGCTTCGAGATCTTTCCGTATTCAGGGTCGAACCGCAGCGAGAGGTCCGTGGTCAGCATCATCGGCTTGTGCTTCTTGGACTTGTCCTGCGCATAGGGGACCGACTCCGGCGCGTCCTTCGCGACCCACTGCTGCGCACCGGCTGGGCTCTTCGTCAGTTCCCATTCGTAGCCGAACAGGTTCTCGAAGAAATTGTTGCTCCACTTCGTCGGAGTCGTGGTCCAGGTCACTTCCGGGCCGCCGCCGATGGTGTCATCGCCCATGCCGCTGCCGAAGCTGCTCTTCCAGCCCATGCCCTGCATTTCGAGACCGGCGGATTCCGGCTCCGGGCCGACCAGCGCCGCATCGCCGGCACCGTGGGCCTTGCCGAAGGTGTGGCCGCCGGCGATGAGCGCGACGGTTTCCTCGTCATTCATGGCCATGCGCGCGAAGGTCTCGCGGATGTCCTTGGCCGCAGCAACCGGATCCGGGTTGCCGTTCGGACCTTCCGGGTTCACGTAGATCAGGCCCATCTGCACGGCGGCGAGCGGGTTCTCGAGGTCCCGGTCACCCGAGTAGCGCTGGTCGCCAAGCCACGCGTCCTCGGCGCCCCAGTAGGTGTACTCGTCCGGCTCCCAGACATCGGGGCGTCCGCCGGCAAAGCCGAAGGTCTTGAAGCCCATCGACTCGAGGCCAACGTTGCCGGCGAGGATCATCAGGTCGGCCCACGAGATCTTGTTGCCGTACTTCTGCTTGATCGGCCACAGCAGCCGGCGCGCCTTGTCGAGGTTGACGTTATCCGGCCAGCTGTTGAGCGGCGCGAAGCGCTGCTGGCCTTGTCCGCCGCCGCCGCGACCGTCGCCGATGCGGTAGGTGCCGGCACTGTGCCACGCCATGCGGATGAAGAGCGGCCCGTAATGGCCGAAGTCCGCCGGCCACCACGTCTGCGAATCCGTCATCAGCGCGGTGAGGTCCGCCTTCAGCGCCTTGTAGTCGAGCTTCTTGAACGCCTCCGCGTAGTTGAATTCCTCGCCCATCGGATCGGACTTGGCGGAATTCTGGTGAAGCATCTTCAGGTTCAGTTGGCTCGGCCACCAGTCGCGGTTCGATTGCACGCCAACATTGGTGTGCTGCATGAAGGGGCATTGGCCCGCGTCAGTCTTTGCGTCCATCTTATCTCTCCGGTCTTTTCTGCGGTTTCTTTGGGCTGTTCTGTAGCGAACGATTGTGACTTGTCGCCAATTGGATTGCCGGCGGGGTTGTCGGGGTCAATGTCTTGGCCATCAAGGGCGTTCCTCGCGGCGGCCATCTGGAAGGGTCGCGCCGCCCCTAAAAGAGGTTGCGTTCGTAACCATTATCGCGCGAAATGACGATCAGGTCCAATCGTATTGATTGGGTCTCGCAATAAGAATATCTTATCGATATGATCACATTGCGGCAGCTTCGGTATTTGGCCTCGCTTGCGCGCCACCGCCATTTCGGGCGGGCGGCGGAAGACTGCGCTGTCACCCAGCCGGCACTCTCTATGCAGATCCGCGAACTGGAGCGCGAGATCGGGGCCGAGCTGGTGGAGCGGCGGCCGGGCGATGTAACGCTGACAGAAGTCGGGCGAGAGGTGGCGGAACGCGCCGAAGCCATCCTCACGGCCACCCGCGACCTCATCGATTTCGCCCGCCATCGCGACCTGCTTAGCGGCCATCTCAAGCTCGGCATCATCCCGACGCTGGCGCCTTATGTTCTGCCGCGCGTATTGCCGCGGCTGCAGGCGGTGCATCCGAATTTGCGGCTGGAGGTACGCGAGACCCAGACCAGGAATTTGGTCGAAGAGCTTGCCCGCGGCGACCTCGACTGCATCATGCTGGCGCTGCCGGTGGAAGGCGCCGACGTGGAAGTCTTGCCGCTGTTCGAGGACCCGTTCCTGCTGGCACTGCCGGCGGGTGAGCCGCTGCCTCCGATGGGCCGGGTGAGCGTCGATGACGTCGATCAGCGCCGGCTCATCCTGCTGGAAGAAGGCCACTGCCTGCGCGACCAGGCGCTGGCGTTTTGCGCGGCCCCGCAACGCGACGCACCGACAAGTCTCGGCGCGACATCGCTCGCCACCGTCATGCAGATGGTGGCCAACGGCTACGGTGTGACGCTCCTGCCGGAGGTGGCGGTCGATGCCGAAGTGCGCGACGATCGGGTCAAATTGATCCGCTTCGCCGACCCGCAACCATCCCGCACGGTCGGTCTCGCCTGGCGGCGCACGTCGCCGCGCAAGCAGGACTTCGCGGCCCTCGGCGAGATCGTGAAGGAAACCGTGGCGCCGCGCGCAGCGGTGCCACAAGAAGCCGCTTTGCAGGCGGCGCAATAAAAAAGGCGGCCGCGAGGGCCGCCCTTTGTTTTTCCGTTTGGTGGAGAAGCTTACTCCGCCGCGTCGCCGCCGGCAGCTCTCGGCTCACCTTCGGCCTTCTGCTTGGCTTCCAGGTCCTCGCCGGTCTCCTGGTCGACGACCTTCATGGACAGACGGACCTTGCCGCGCTCGTCCATGCCGAGCAACTTCACCTTCACCTTGTCGCCTTCCTTGACCACGTCGGTGACCTTGTTCACCCGCTGCGGGGCGAGCTGGCTGATGTGGACGAGGCCGTCGCGCGAACCGAAGAAGTTCACGAACGCGCCGAAGTCCATCACCTTCACCACCGTGCCTTCGTAGACGACGCCGACTTCCGGATCGGAGGCGATCGACTTGATCCAGTTGATCGCCGCCTTGATCGCCTCGCCGGACGCCGAGGCGACCTTCACCGAGCCGTCGTCCTCGATGTTGATCTTGGCGCCGGTCTTCTCGACGATCTCGCGGATCACCTTGCCGCCGGTGCCGATCACTTCGCGGATCTTATCGGTCGGGATCTTGAACATCTCGATGCGCGGCGCGTGCTCGCCGAGCTCGGCGCGCGCGTCGGTGATGGCCTTGGCCATTTCACCCAAGATGTGCAGACGGCCGTCCTTGGCTTGGCCGAGGGCGACCTTCATGATCTCCTCGGTGATGCCGGCGATCTTGATGTCCATCTGCAGCGAGGTGACGCCGCTCTCGGTGCCGGCCACCTTGAAGTCCATGTCGCCGAGATGGTCCTCGTCGCCGAGGATGTCGGAGAGCACCGCGTAGCGCTCGCCTTCCAGGATCAAGCCCATGGCGATGCCAGCGGTCGGCCGTTTCAGCGGAACGCCCGCATCCATCAGCGCCAGCGAGGAGCCGCACACCGTCGCCATCGACGACGAGCCGTTCGACTCGGTGATCTCGGAGACGATGCGGATGGTGTAGGGGAATTCCGCCGGTGCCGGCAGCAGCGGATGGACAGCGCGCCAGGCGAGCTTGCCATGGCCGATTTCGCGCCGCTTGGTGCCGCCCATGCGGCCGGTTTCGCCGACCGAATAGGGCGGGAAGTTATAGTGCAGCAGGAAGGATTCCTTGTAGCTGCCCTGCAAGGCGTCGATCCATTGCTCGTCCTCGCCGGTGCCCAGCGTGGTCACGACCAGCGCCTGGGTCTCGCCGCGGGTGAACAGCGCCGAGCCGTGCGCGCGCGGCAGCACGCCCACTTCGGCGATGATCGGGCGCACGGTGGAGAGGTCGCGGCCGTCGATGCGCTTGCTGGTGTCGAGGACGTTCCAGCGCACGATCTTGGCTTCGAGCTCCTTGAACACCTTGCCGACGCGCTGCTTGTCGTATTCCGGGTTCTCGGCGCCCTCGGGGAAGTAGTGCGCGATCACCTTTTCCTTGCAGGCGGCGACGGCGTTCTGACGCTCCTGCTTCTGCGGGATCGAATAGGCCTTGCGCAGGTCCTGCTCGACCAGGCCGAGGATCTCCTTTTCCAGGGCGCCGTTGTCGGGCAGCGTCAGCTCGCGCGGCTCCTTGGCGGCCTTTTCGGCAAGCTTGATGATGGCCTCGATGACCGGCTGGAAATGCCGGTGGCCGAACATGACCGCGCCCAGCATGATGTCCTCGGACAGTTCCTTGGCTTCCGATTCCACCATCAGCACGGCGTCGCTGGTGCCAGCGACCACGAGGTCGAGCTGGCTCTCGGGCATCTCGTCGAGCTGCGGATTGAGCACGTATTCATTGTTCACGAAGCCGACGCGCGCGGCGCCGATCGGACCCATGAACGGCGCGCCCGACAGCGTCAGCGCCGCCGAAGAGGCGACCAGCGCCAGAATGTCGGGGTCGTTTTCGAGATCGTGCGACAGCACGGTAACGATCACCTGCGTCTCACAGCGCCAGCCTTCGGCGAACAGCGGACGGACCGGGCGGTCGATCAGCCGCGAGACCAGCGTTTCCTTTTCGGTGGGGCGGCCTTCGCGCTTGAAATAGCCGCCGGGAATGCGGCCCGCGGCGTAGTACTTTTCCTGGTAGTCGACGGTGAGCGGCAGGAAGTCGACGCCTTCGCGTGGGTTTTTTGCTGCGACGGCGGTGGCAAGCACGGTGGTCTCGCCGTAGGTGGCGAGCACGGCGCCGTCGGCCTGACGCGCCATTCTGCCGGTCTCGAGGGTGAGCTTGCGCCCGCCCCAATCGAGCTCAACACGATGAATATCGAACATTTCAGTTTTCTCTCACGGTTTCGGGCCCAACTCCGAAAGCCATGAGCAAGACGGCTAGAGGCTATTGCGGACGAAGAACAACGCGGCCTGCAACAGCGTCTGGCGATCCTGCCATGGCGTTTCGAACCTGGCCTTAACGCAAGGACGATCCATATCGGCCTTGCCGGTCGCCGGCGGCGCGTTTCGCCGCCGGATCGAATCAGCGCCGGAACACGTCACTGGCGCTGTACGGAAAACGCGCCGGGCTCGTTCAAGCCCAGCGCGGTTACAAAATCAGCGGCGGATGCCGAGCTTCTCAATCAGGCCCTTGTAGCCGGCCTCATTGTTGCGCCGGAGGTAATCGAGCAACTGGCGGCGCTGGCTGACCATCTTGAGCAAGCCACGGCGGGAATGGTTGTCCTTGGCGTGGCCCTTGAAGTGCTCGGTCAGGTTGGTGATGCGTTCCGTGAGGATCGCGATCTGCACCTCGGGCGAGCCCGTATCGCCGGGCTTCTGGGCGAATTCATTGATCAGTTCAGCCTTGCGGCTGGCGGTAACCGACATCGGTCATCCTTTCTTGATAGGCCGGGCCCGGCCTACCAGGCCGGCCAAGTTGAACACGCGCTTGGGGACGATTTCGCCATGCTCGAAATCGGCGAGCGCCAGCAACTGGCCCTCGACGGTCACATGGACCGGCCCATGTGCGATGGGAGCGTCCCTTCCGCGCAACAAGACGGCTTGGCCCCGGTGGAGCCTTGCCGCGTCTGCCCGGCTAACGGCCAGCGCCGGGATGTCGTCCAGCGCGGTCTCGACGGGCATGAGCGCGTCGGCGAGGCTGCCCTCACCGGCGGCGGCTCTATGACACAGAGCCTCCAAATCTTCCAGTAAAATCATGGTTTCCGGCCCGAAGGGCCCGACGGCCACTCGCCTCAGGGCGCTGACATGCCCGAAACAGCCCAAAACACGGCCCAGATCGCGGGCGAGGGCCCGGACATAGGTGCCTTTGCCGCATTCGGCCTCCAGGACGGTGTGGTCGGCATCCGGGGTCTCGATCACCTCCAGGCGGATGATCTCGACCGGCCGGGCCTTCATCTCCACTACCTCGCCGTCACGGGCGAGGTCGTAGGCCCGCTCGCCGTCGATCTTGATGGCGGAATAGCGCGGCGGCACCTGCTGGATCGCCCCGATGAAGGCCGGAAGCTGGGCGCGGATTTCGTCCACCGTAGGCCGGCGGTCGCTGGTCTCGGTGACGCGGCCCTCGGCGTCGTCGGTGTCGCGCTCCTCGCCCCACCGCACGGTGAAGCGGTAGAGCTTGCGGCCGTCCATGACGAAGGGAACGGTCTTGGTCGCTTCGCCCATGGCGATCGGCAGCGCGCCGGAGGCGAGCGGGTCGAGCGTGCCGGCATGGCCGCAGCGCCGCGCCGAGAACAGCCGCTTGATGATGCTCACGGCATGGGTTGAGGTCATGCCGACCGGCTTGTCCAGTACCACCCAGCCGTGGACGTCGCGCTTGTCGCGCCTGAACTGTTTCTTCCTCGGCCGCGGCTTATGGCCACCCTCGCGCGGCGCGCGCTCGGCGTCCGCTTGTGCGGTCGGCTCGCGGTCCTTGACTTCGTCCTCGTTCACTCGTGGTCTTTCCCGTCGTTTTTGGTCAAATCGCGCGCCACTTCGGGCGAATGCAGCAGCTTCTCGATGCGCTCGGCTTCCTCGAACCGCTCGTCGATGCGGAAGCGGATGTCGGGCGCGAATTTCAGATTGACGCGGTGGGCGACTTCACCGCGCAGAAATTTTTTGTTGCGCTCGAAGGCGTCGATCACGGCCTGGGCGTCACGTCCACCCATGGGCATGACGTAGACGGTGGCGAGCTTGAGATCCGGGCTCATGCGCACCTCCGGAATCGTGATCATGTGGCTTTCGAGCACCGGGTCGTGCACGTCGCCGCGCGTCAGCATCTCGGCGAGCGAGTGCCGCACCAGTTCGCCGACGCGCAACTGGCGCTGCGAGCCGCTGCCCGGCGCGTTGTCGCGATGTTGTTTGTGGCGCATACGTTTTCAATCACGTTATCGTCATGCCCGGCCTTGTGCCGGGCATCCACGTCTTGCCTTCCAAGTGAAGGCGTGGATGGCCGCGACAAGCCCGGCCATGACGGGGAATACGGTGGGACGTCCTAACCTACGCTGTAAGATTTGGACTCACAGCGAGCGTTGGATCGTCTCCACCCGGTAGCATTCGATGACGTCGCCTTGCCGCATGTCCTGGTAGTTCTCGAAGGCCATGCCGCATTCCATGCCGGCGTTCACTTCCTTGACGTCGTCCTTGAAGCGCTTGAGCTGCGAGAGCTTGCCTTCGTGGACGACGACGTTGTCGCGGATCAGCCGCACATTGGCGCCGCGTTCCACGGTGCCGTCGGTCACCCGGCAGCCCGCCACATTGCCGACCTTGGAGACCTTGAAGACCTCCAGGATCTGAGCGTTGCCCAGCATGGTCTCGCGCAGCGTCGGCTCGAGCAGACCGGACATCGCCTTTTTCACGTCATCCACGAGATCGTAGATGATATTGTAATAACGGATTTCGATGCCGTTGCGTTCGGCGGACTCGCGCGCTTCCTTGTTGGCGCGCACGTTGAAGGCGATGATCGGAACGCCCGAGGCTTCCGCGAGGGTAACATCGGATTCCGAAATGCCGCCGACGCCGGAATGCAGCACGCGGGCAGCCACTTCGTCGGTGCCGAGCTTGTCGAGCGCGCCGATGATGGCTTCCAACGAGCCCTGCACGTCGGCCTTGATCACCAGCGGGAATTCCTTGAGGCCGGCGGTCTTGGCCTGCGCCATCATCTGTTCGAGCGAGCCACGCATGCCAACGGCGCGGGCCGCCTGCTTCTCGCGCTTGGTGCGGGCACGGTATTCAGTGACCTGGCGGGCGCGGGCCTCGTTCTCGACCACCGCCAAACGGTCGCCGGCGTCCGGGGTGCCCGAAAACCCAAGGATTTCGGCGGGGGTCGACGGCCCGACCGCCGTCACCTGCTCGCCGGTATCGGAAATCAGCGCACGCACGCGGCCCCATTCGGCGCCGGCGACCACGATGTCGCCAGTCTTGAGCGTGCCGCGCTGCACCAGCGCGGTTGCCACCGGCCCACGGCCGCGGTCGAGCTTGGCCTCGATCACGGTGCCTTCGGCCGCGCGGTCGGGGTTGGCCTTGAGGTCGAGCAGTTCGGCCTGCAGGCCGATCATTTCGAGCAGCTTGTCGATGCCCTGCTTGGCGATGGCGGAAACTTCCACGTCCACCACCTCGCCGCCCATCTCTTCCACCTGCACCTCGTGCTGCAGGAGATCGGTGCGCACGCGGTTCGGATTGGCGTCCGCCTTGTCCATCTTGTTGATGGCGACGATCATCGGCACCTTGGCCGCCTTGGCGTGATTGATGGCTTCGATCGTCTGCGGCATCACGCCATCGTCGGCGGCGACCACCAGCACCACGATGTCGGTCACCTTGGCGCCGCGGGCGCGCATGGCGGTGAATGCCGCGTGGCCGGGCGTATCGATGAAGGTGATGGGCGTGCCCGACGGGGATGCCACCTGATAGGCGCCGATGTGCTGGGTGATGCCGCCCGCCTCGCCGGCGGTGACATTGGCCGAGCGGATGGCGTCGAGCAGCGAGGTCTTGCCGTGGTCGACGTGGCCCATGACGGTGACGACCGGCGGCCGCGACTGCAGCGTCTCCGGCTCGTCCGGCGCGTCGAAGAGGCCTTCTTCCACGTCCGATTCCGCCACGCGGCGTACGGTGTGGCCCATCTCTTCGGCGATGAGCTGGGCGGTGTCGGCGTCAATCGTGTCGTTGATGGTCGCCATCTGGCCCTGCTTCATCAGCAGGCGGATGACGTCCACGCCGCGCTCGGCCATGCGGTTGGCCAGTTCCTGGATGGTGATCGTCTCAGGGATGATCACCTCGCGAACTAGTTTCTCGCGCGGTTCGTTGTTGGCGTGGCCCTTGAGGCGCTGGGTGCGGCGGCGGAACGACGCGACGGAGCGCTCGCGCACTTCGCCGGCACTCAAGGCGTTGATAACGGTGAGACGGCCGCGCTGCTTGGGCGCGCCGGCGCGCGCCGCCGGACGCGGCGCCACGGCCGGGCGGCTGCCCGGGCGGCGCGCGATGCGCGGCTCTTCTTCTTCGGCCTGGAGCGCAGGTCGCGCGGCGGGGCTTGCCGGGCGCTTGGCTTCTTCGCTCTCGCCAAGGCGCTTCTTGGCGACCTCGTCGGCCTTGCGCTTGGTTTCTTCGTCGTGCTTGCGACGCTCTTCTTCCTCTTGCTTGCGCGCTTCGGCGGCTTCGCGGTCGGTCTTCTCGATGGCGTCGCGGATGGCGCGGACCTTGGCCTCTTCCTCGGCGATCTTGCGCTCTTCGGCTTCGCGCACGCGACTGTCGGCGAGCGCGGCGGCGCGCGCGCTCATTTCCTCTTCGGTAAGGCTGCGCAGGACGACGCCGGACGGCTTGGGCGCCTCGGCGGCCGGCTGAGCGGCGGCCTTGGAGGCGGCCCTGGGCGCGGCGGCGCTCTTCTTGGGCGCTTCCGCCGGCGCGGGCTCGGCTTTGGCCTTGGTCTCGGGCGCTGGCGCCGCGCCGCGGCGCTTCACCTTCTCGACCACGACCTGTTTGCTGCGGCCATGGCTGAAGCTCTGGCGCACGGTGCCCGTTTCCGTGCGCGGCTTGAGCGTGAGCTTGCCGCCGCCTACGCTCAGTTTCTTCTCGCCAGGGTTCTTCGTTTCGCTCATTCCGTCCTAAATCCTCGCGCGCCATTTCTCGGCGCAATCGCGCATGTTTGCCTTAGTCGGGCAAGTGTCCGGTCCGAAAGCGCTCCAAACGCCGCACGCGAGCGAGAAACGTCTCGCTCGCGGGGCCGGCAAGCAGCGCTGCATGTACCACATTTGGGCGGTTCAATGCCAAATCCAATTGTTCACCGGAGAATGTTTCAATAATCACGGTTTCCCCCGATTTTCCGGGTGTTTTGCGCTGCAAGAGCCCATCCAGCTTGCGCCGCCCGTCCGCCGCGGCGTCCGCCGCGTGGATCAGGCCCAGCACATGGCCCCCTGCGAGCGCGTCGGCGGTCTTGGCCGCGCCCGCGACCACGCCGCCGGCCTTGCCGGCAATGGCCAGCGCGTCCAGCGCCGCCCGTTCCAGCAGCCGCTCGGTCTCCGCCGCCAGCTCGGGCGCCGCCCGCACCTGGCGCTTGAAGCCGCGCGCAAACACGTTGCGCCGGACCGCCTCCGACACCGCCGCGCCGGTGGCGGCGATCCAGAGGCCGCGGCCGGGCAGCTTGCGCTTGACGTCCGGCACCACCGCGCCGTCCGGCCCGACCACGAAGCGGATCAAATCGTCGACCGGCATGACTTTTCGCGTCAAGGCGCAGGAACGCTCGGTTCCCGGGGCGACGCTGGTCGTCCCGCGGTCGAGTTCCGTGTCGTGCCCCTCTTGCGTCACTTCCTGGACCTTGGCCAGCATGCCGGTGACGGATCTCCTTCTCGCTCTTTAAGCCTGCGCTTCCGCGCCGGCTTCTTCGCCCGCTTCACCCTCTTCGGGTTCCGCGACCGCCGCCAGCTCTTCCTCGGTCACCCAGCCGGCCTTGAGCCGCGCCTGCATGATCAGCGACTCGGCTTCGTCGCGCGGAACGTCGAGACCGTCGAAGAAGCCGGGCTCGCGCTTGGACTCGCCGTCCTTGCGCTCGGTCCAGCCAGTCAGGTCGTCGGTGGCGCAGCCAGCCAGGTCCTCGACCGTCTTCACGTCGTTCTCGCCGAGCGCCACCATCATTCTGCCGGTGATGCCGGGCACGTCCTTGACCGCGTCTTCGACCCCCAGCTCCTTGCGCCGGGCGTCGAGTTCGGCATCCTGCTGGGCAAGGTATTCGCGCGCGCGGTCCTGCAGTTCCTGCGCGGTCTCCTCGTCGAAGCCTTCGATGGAGGCAATTTCTTTTTCGTCCACGACAGCAAGTTCCTCGATTGAGTCGAAGCCTTCCGACGCCAGCAACTGGCCGACGACCTCGTCGAGATTGAGCGCCTCGACGAAAATTTTGGTGCGGTTCTCGAACTCGGCGTGGCGGCGTTCCGACTCTTCCTGCTCCGTCAGGATGTCGATGTCCCAGCCGGTGAGCTGCGAGGCGAGCCGCACGTTCTGCCCGCGCCGGCCGATGGCCAGTGACAATTGCTGATCCGGCACCACCACCTCGATGCGCTCCTTGTCTTCATCGAGCACCACCTTGGCGACTTCCGCCGGCGCCAGCGCGTTCACCACGAAAGTGGCGATGTCCGGCGACCACGGAATGATGTCGATCTTCTCGCCCTGCAGTTCGTTCACCACCGCCTGCACGCGCGAGCCGCGCATGCCGACGCAGGCGCCGACCGGATCGACGCTGGAATCGCGTGAGATCACGGCGATCTTGGCGCGCGAGCCGGGATCGCGGGCGACCGCCTTCACCTCGACGATGCCGTCGTAGATTTCCGGCACTTCCTGGGTGAAAAGTTTGGCGGTGAATTGCGGATGGGTGCGCGACAGGAAAATCTGTGGGCCGCGCGGTTCGCGGCGCACGTCGTAGATATAGGCGCGGACGCGGTCGCCATTGCGGAACACTTCGCGCGGCAGCAATTCGTCGCGCCGCACGATGGCTTCGCCGCGGCCGAGATCGACCACCACGTTGCCGTATTCTACGCGCTTCACGATGCCGTTGACGATGTCGCCGATGCGATCCTTGTACTCGTCGTATTGCCGGTCGCGTTCGGCCTCGCGCACTTTCTGCACGATTACCTGCTTGGCCGACTGCGCGGCGATGCGCCCGTATTCGAGCGGCGGCAACGCGTCGGCGATGGTGTCGCCTACCTGGGCCGCCGGATGGCGCTTGCGCGCCTCTTCGATGGTGATCTGGTTGGACGAGTTCTCGACCTGATCGACCACCTGCATGTGGCGGGTAAGCCGGAGGTCGCCGGTCTTCGGCTCGATCTCGGCGTGCACATCTGTCTCGGCGCCGTAACGCGAGCGGGCTGCCTTGGCGATAGCATCTTCCATGGCGGCGATGACGATGCCACGGTCGATCGACTTCTCACGGGCAACCGCGTCGGCGATCTGCAACAGTTCGAGCCTGTTGGCGCTCACTGCCATAGTTTCAGTCTCCTTCGTCAGGGGCCTGTCCGGCTTTGCCGGACTTCAGCCGTCGATGTCGTTCTTCCCTGCGGGCCGCCTTGGCTTCGCGCTTGGCAGCCTTCTCGCGCCGCAAAGCATCGGCCACCAGTTCGTCGGTGAGCACGAGCTTGGCTTCGCTCATATTCGCAATCGGCAGCACCACCTCGGGCGCCTCGCCCTCGGGCACGGTTTCCCATGCGACGCGCGCCGATTCATCCTCCGTACCGGCCAGGAAACCGCGGAAGCGCTTGCGGCCATTGACCGGAACTTCCATCTCGATGCGCGCCAGATGCCCGGTGTGGCGCTCGAAATCCGATTTGCGCACCAGCGGCCGGTCGAGCCCAGGCGAGGAAATCTCCAGCCGGTAGGCCCGCTCGATCGGGTCGGCCACGTCCAGCACCGGGGACAGCGCCCGCGAGATGGTCTCGCAGTCGTCCACGTCCATGCTGCCGTTCGGCCGCTCGGCCATAATCTGGACGGTGCAACCGTCGCCGCCCGAAATCTTCACCCGCACCAGCCGGTAGCCGAGATCCTCCACCACCGGTTCGGCGATGGCCGCCACGCGCGCGGCCAGCCCCGGCTCGACAATGAGCCGCGGTTCGCGCCCTTCGGGCGCGGCCACGGGGGCGGTATGGGCGCTTACGTGCTGGCTTTCGGCCATATCCAGTAACAAAAAAGAGCGGGCCCCGCAGGACCCACTCTCAAAACCATCCGGTTATGAGGGTGTATTGAACAACCGGAAATATAGCGATTTTCGGGCTTTGCGCAAGGCCCTCTCGCTCTGCGGCCGGGCTAACCGTTCCTTCAGAATCTGCCCTTAAATCTGGTTGAAGGGCCCGCATGCGCCCATTCTACCGGTTCAATTAGCAGGATCTGCAATGGCGGCTGCCCCAGCCTCTCTGCTCCCCGAGCTCGAAGACGTCGTCCAGCACGGTACGGCCGAGAAGCGGGCCGAGACCCTGCGCCGCATCACCACGCTGTTTCTCGACGGGGCCGCCAATTTCAACATCGACCATGTGGCGCTGTTCGATGACGTGATCGGCTGCTTGATCGACGAAATCGAAGCCAAGGCAATGGCGGAGCTGTCGTCCCGGATCGCGCCGGTGCCCAACGCACCGACAGGCGTGATGCGCAAGCTTGCCGACAGCGATGACATCAAGATCGCCGGCCCGGTACTGCGCATCGGCCGCCTGGAAGACACCGATCTGGTGCGCATCGCCGAGACCAAGAGCCAGGCGCATCTGCTGGCGCTGTCGGAGCGCAAAGGCATCGGCGAAATGCTGTCGGACGTGCTGGTGGAGCGCGGCGACCGCGATGTGGCGCGCGCGGTCGCGACCAATGAGCGGGCGCAGCTGTCAGACGACGCCTTCACCACGCTGGTTAAGCGCGCGGAAGACGACAGCGTACTCGCCGAAAAGGTGGGCCTCCGTCATGATATCCCGCCGCGCCTGTTCCGGCAGCTGCTGATGAAGGCGACGGCCGTGGTGCAGAAGCGTCTGCTGGCGCAGGCCAAGCCCGATACCCAGGCCGAGATCCGCCGCGTGCTGGCGAAGGTGAGCGACGAAGTCGCCGCCAAGGCGCAGCCGCGCAATTACGCCGAGGCGCTCGCCACCGTGCGGGCGCTGCACCGGGAGCGCAAGCTCACCGAGGCCGACATCGTCGAATACGCCAAGAGCGGCAAATACGAAGAGACCATCGCGGCGCTGGCGACGCTTTGTTCGGTGCCGGTCGAGGTGGTCGATCGCCTGATGAGCGGCGAGCGCGCCGACCCGGTGCTGATCCTGGCGCGTTCGGCCGGCTTCGGCTGGCCGACGGTGCGCGAAGTCATCAATGCGCGTCCCGGACCCAAGGCCACCAACCAGGTGCTCGATGCTGCCTTCGAGAATTTCGAGCGTCTGACCGCAGCGACGGCCCAGCGCGTCGTGCGCTTCTGGCAGGTGCGCCAGGGCACGGGCGAGTAACGCGCTCGTTCAGACTTTCCGAAACACGAAATAAGCGGGCGTCCGTCCCTCGCGCTTGGCCTTGGCCTCATAGCGCGTGCCGGCGAAGTCCGGCCATGGCGCGCGCCAATCGTCGGCGCTTTCGGCCGTCCATGCGAATTCGTTCGAACGCATGACGCGCGCCAGCGCATAGACCGCGTAGTCGGGGATATCGGTGGCGAAGCGCAATTCACCGCCCGGCCTGAGAACGCGCGCGAGACGATGCAGGCTGTCGTCCTGGATGAAGCGCCGCTTCCAGTGCCGCCGCTTCGGCCACGGGTCGGGATAGAGCAGATCGATGCGCGCCAGCGCGTTCGCCGGCAGCCAGTCGAGCAATTCGCTGGCGTCGCCGAAATACAGGCGCACGTTGTCGAGCTTGTTCTCGTCGATGGCGACCAGCGCCTTCGCCACGCCGTTGATGAAGGCGTCGGAGCCGATGAAGCCGCAGTCGAGATTGTTCTTGGCCTGCGCGATCAGATGCTCGGCGCCGCCGAAGCCGATTTCGAGGCGCACGGTGTCGGGCGCGTTCGGAAACAGACTGCGCAGGTCGTGCGGCGCAGGTTCGCTGAAGTCGAGCGCGATGCGCGGCAACAGCGTGTCGAACAGCGCCGCCTGCCGCGGTTTCAAGGGGTGCCCCTTGCGCCGGCCGAAGAAGGCGCGCTGCGATTGATCGCGCTGGTCTTCGCTGTCGTCCATTAGAGCCCGGTTCATTTGGCTTTTTTGCGCCAAACCCGTTTGTCACCGCGAAAGCGTGGACCCAAGGCTAAAGACCTGGATTCCCGCTTGCACGGGAATGAACGGAGAATGCTTCAGCCTCGGTGGATCAAGCACCAGACGGCTGCATACACCGCTTGCGCCGCCCCGGAAACAGAAATGCCCCGCTTTCGCGGGGCATTTCGGCATCAGCTTGAACGCCGGTGGCTCAGGCAACGGCCTTCTTGATCTTCTCGGCGAGATCGACCGCTTCCCAGGAGAAGCCGCCGTCGCTGTCGGGCTGACGGCCGAAGTGGCCGTAGGCCGCGGTGCGCCGGTAGATCGGCCGGTTGAGTTTCAGCGTGCGCCGGATGTTGGTCGGAGTCAGCCGGAACAGTTCGGGCAGCACCTGCTCGAGCTTGCTCTCGGGAACCTGGCCGGTGCCATGGGTATCGACCAGGACCGACATCGGATCGGCGACGCCGATCGCATAGGCGACCTGGATGGTGCAGCGCTCGGCGATGCCGGCAGCCACGACGTTCTTGGCGAGATAGCGCGCGGCATAGGCCGCCGAGCGATCGACCTTGGTCGGGTCCTTGCCGGAGAAGGCGCCGCCACCGTGCGGCGCATAGCCGCCGTAGGTATCGACGATGATCTTGCGGCCGGTGAGACCGCAGTCGCCGTCGGGGCCGCCGACCACAAAGTTGCCGGTCGGATTGACCAGGAAGTCCTCGGCCTTTTCGGGCATCCAACCCTCGGGCAACGCAGACCCGACGGTGTCTGCGATCATCTCCTTGATCAGGCCCGGCGTGTACTTGTTGCCGTTGCGGCTCTGCGCATTGTGCTGGGTGGAGACGACCACTTTGGCGCAGCCAACCGGCTGACCATTGACGTAACGCACGGTCACTTGGCTCTTGGAGTCGGGCTGCAGGTCGGCGAGCTGGCCGCCGTGCCGCTTGTCCGCGAGCACCTTGAGAATCTTGTGCGAGAAGTAGATCGGTGCCGGCATGAACGAGTTCTTTTCGTAGACCTCGCTCTCGGTGCAGGCGAAGCCGAACATCATGCCCTGGTCGCCGGCGCCTTCTTCTTCGCCGCTCTTCACCTTCTTGGCGTCGACGCCCATGGCGATGTCCGGCGACTGGCCGTGCAGCAGCACTTCCACGTCGGCGCCATAATGCGAGAAGCCGTCCTGGTCATAACCGATGTCGTTCACGACGCCGCGCGCGATCTGCGCAATCAATTCGCGATTGATGACGGCCTTGTCACCATGCTTATGAAAGAGCGGCGATTGGCCGCGCCCTTCGCCGGCGATGACGATCTTGTTGGTGGTCGTCAGTGTCTCGCAGCCGAGACGCGTATTGACCTTGCTGTCGTCGGCAATGCCGAGTTTCAGGTCGTTTTCAAGGAACGCATCGAGCACTGCATCGGAAATCTGATCGCAGACTTTATCCGGATGTCCTTCGGAAACAGACTCGCTTGTGAATAGGAAATTGGTATGTGCCACGTATAACTCCTTCCTGTGGCGCGGTTTTACGACCGCGTCGTTTCAGGTCGGGGGTCTTCTTACAGTGGTGAGACGTAAGGTCAAGATGCGGGCAAATGTGGGCCGCCCTTGAATCAAGATGGGATATATGGGCGGAGTTTAGTCGTCTTCACCTGCAATCTGCTCGACCAAGTCGACGATTCGACGGCGCAGCTTGCTGTTCTTGATGCGCATGAACGCCTTGGTGAGCGAAAGGCCATCGGAAGTGGCCAAGAAATCCGAGACATAGGCGGGCGAAGGCGCTTCGCTCATGCCGCCCACCGGCATGCCTTCAACATGCGGCGCGCCTTCGAAGAAGAATGACACCGGAACTTGCAGGATATGCGCGATCTGCTGCAGGCGGCTGGCACCGATCCGGTTGGTTCCTTTCTCGTACTTCTGAACCTGCTGGAACGTCAGGCCGAGTGCATCTCCCAGCTTCTCCTGACTCATGCTCAGCATCATCCGCCGCATACGCACGCGGGAACCCACGTGCTTATCGATCGGATTGGGTGCCTTCTTCGCCATAAATATCTCCTATGACTCTATTGAGCAGCGTAATGTCATACTTCGTATGTGGAGTGCAATCCATGATTTGCATGCGAACTTTTTGCATCGTCAAAGAATCAAGAAAATTATGTAAAATTTCCAATAGTTATAGACCCGAATAACCAAGTTTTGGCCTGCCGGGCCGCCCTTGTTTCTCTGCACAAAATGGTCGCAACCGACAACCGGTAGGCGAAGATGCAGGTTAGACAATTTAAGGACGCAGGCGGCGGCGCCCAAGCGCGGACAAACTTACCACCAGAAGCAGGATCAAGCCGGCGTCGCCAAACCTGACGTAGACGGTCGGCGCCAGGGCATGCGGCAACCCTGCATCCACTACGCCCTCGGCACCGAGCGGCAGATATTTGACGACGCGGCCGACCGGATCGATCACCCCCGATATGCCGTTATTGGCGGCACGCACCAGCGGCACGCCTTCCGCGATGGCGAGCATGCGCGCCTGCTGGAAATGCTGGTGTGGGCCGGTGCTGATGCCGAACCACGCGTCATCGGTGACGTTGACGATCCAGCCCGGGCGTTCGCCGGCCGGCACGGCCTGGCCGGGAAAGATCGCTTCATAGCAAATGAGGGGCAGCATCTTCGGCGTGCCGGGCACGTCCATCAGCGGCCGCCGATCACCCGACAGAAAACCTCCGACCTGCTTGGTCAGCGTCTGCAAGCCGAGCTTTTCGAGCAGCGTCTGGAACGGCAGATATTCGCCGAAAGGAACCAGGTGTTCCTTGTCGTAGATGCCGCGGATCGAGCCGTCGGGATCGATCACGTACAGCGAGTTGTAAGCGCGGATATGGCCGGGCCTCGATTCCGGTGCGGCGCGGACGGCGCCGGTGATCAATTCGGTTCCCGGCGTCAACAGCGCCGCGATCTGGGCCATCGCATCCGGCTCGTGCGTGAGGAAAAACGGAAACGCCGACTCCGGCCAGATCAATACATTGAAGTCGTGCACGCCCTTGGAGTTCGGGCCGGTGGCGCGGCTGGAGATGCGCAGGTAACGCCGCATCACCGCGTCCTTGGCGCTGTAGTTGAACTTCGCGTCCTGCTGCAGATCGGGCTGCATAATACGCAGCTTCACGCCGCTCACGTAAGTCGTCGGGTGTGCGGCAAGCCGCGCGACGCCGTAGCCGCCCATCGCCGCCAGCACCATCAGCGCCATGACGAACGCGCGATAGGGATGCGGCGTGTCCTTGCGGTCGTCGGCGAGCGTCGCCGGCGTGGCGAAAATCGCCACGCTCAGGAAAGTGAGACCCCAGATGCCGACGAGCGACACGGTCTGCGCGAGCGCCAGCGGCTCGGTCAGCGCATAGCCGAAGGTGTTCCAGGGAAAGCCGGTGAGCAGATGCCCGCGCAGCCATTCCGCCGCGGTGAGCGTAACCGCCAGCGCCAGGATGCGCAGTGGCCCACGGACCCAAAGCAGCCGCGCGACGCCGAGGCCGAGGCCGGTGTAAAGCGCAAGATAGGCCGGTAGGCCAGTGACCGCGATCGGCAGCAGCCAGCCGAAGGTCTTGGCGTCGACCAGGAAGGCGTAGCCGATCCAATAAAGGCCGGCGACGAAATAGCCGAAGCCGAAGCACCAGCCGGCGCCCGCCGCGGCCCAGAAGCCGCGGCCGTCCGCGTCGGCGGAACCGTCCACCAGCCAGACCAGCACGGGAAAGGTAATGAACAGCACCGGCCAGGCGTTGAACGGCGCCAGCGCCAGTACCGAGAGTGCACCGGCCACGAATGCAATGAGGGCGCGGCGCCAGCCGTAAGCGAGAACGACCGAATGGGCGAGGCGGGTGACGATCACGGCTTGTGCGCGCCTGCCGTGGAATCGACATCGTGCCGATCGTCGTCCGGCGCTGTCGCCGGCGCGCCAGCCGCCGACGCCGCGGTCTCCGGCTCGGTGCGCCGGCGCAGCTCGCGCGTGCGCTCGCGCCGCTCCTTGAGCCGCGTGATGCGCACGCGCTTGACGCGGCGCGGATCGGCGTCCAGCACCTCGAATTCTAACAGCCCCGGCCCGGGGATGAGTTCGCCGCGCAGCGGCAACCGCCCGGCGCGCGCCACCAGATAACCGCCGAGCGTGTCGACTTCCTCCGCTTCGTCGCCGACGTCGAAGTCGCTGCCGACCAGCGCGACGACATCTTCAAGATTGGCGCGCGCGTCGGCGATGAAGGAGCCGTCTGGCTGTTGTTCGACCGCCGGCATCTCGTCCTCGTCGTGTTCGTCGGCGATCTCGCCGACGATCTCCTCGACGATGTCTTCGATCGACACCACGCCGTCGGTGCCGCCGTATTCGTCGATCACCAGCGCCAGATGCATGCGCGTCGCCTGCATGCGCGCGAGCAGGTCCATGGCCCGCATCGACGGCGGCACGAACAGGATCGGCCGCATGATCTTGGCAGCGGACAGCGGCATGGCGAGATCGACGGTCTTTAGGTCGAGGCCGGCGGGGAAAGGTTTCTTGCGCTTGGCGTTCTTTTCCGGATCGACGGCGGCGCGGTGGGTCATGTACGCGATCAGGTCGCGGATGTGTACCATGCCGACCGGATCGTCGAGGGTGTCGTCATAGACGACGAGGCGCGAATGGCCGGCGCTTTCGAACGTGCGCATCAACTCGCCGAGCGAGATGTCCTGCTGCACCGCCACGATGTCGGCACGCGGCACCATGACGTCGTCGATGCGGCGCTCGCGCAGGCCCAGGATGTTGCTCAGCATCCGGCTTTCTTCCGGCGAGAAGCCGGATTCGCCGGGCGTCATGGCCTCGAGCACGTCCTTGAGATCGGCGCGGATCATGTGCCCGCGCCAGCCGAACATGCGGCGTAAGGTGCGGGTGAACCAGTTGCCGCCGTTCTCGCGGGCAGTCGGCAGCACCACCGGCAGATGGCGCGGTTCGAAAGGTAGGTCGGAACTTGGAGGGTCGTTGTCAGGCATAACGGTCAGGCGTTGCCCGGCTCATGCGCGCGGTAGGGATCGGCGATGTCGAGACTTGCGAGGATCTCGCGCTCACACCCCTCCATGGCATCAGCCTGGGAATCAGTCTGGTGATCGTAACCGATGAGATGCAGAAAGCCATGCACCGCGAGATGGGCAAGATGATGGAGGAAAAGCTTGTGTTCCGCCGTGCTCTCGCGCGCCAGCGTCTCGTGGGCGATGATGATGTCGCCAAGCAGCGGTTCCGGCGCGCCGTGCGCGGCCGGCGCCGCCGGGAACGACAGCACGTTGGTGGGCTTGTCGACCTGGCGCCAGTCGCGATTGAGCAGACGTATGGATTCGTCGTCGGTGAGCACGACGCTGACCTCGCCGTGCGTGCGGCAATGCCGCGCCGCAGCGTCGATCGCGCGGCGCACGGTTTCGGCCGCGGCCGGTTCCGCGTCCCAGAGCGGCGATTGCACCTGGATGTCGATCTCCGGCGCTGTCGCGGGCTCGCCTGGCGATCCGTTCATCAGGCGCCCTTTCCCGCGTGGTCGTAGGCGGCAACGATGCGCGCCACCAGCTCGTGGCGGATCACGTCCTCGTGCGTGAAGGTGGCGTGGCCGACGCCTTCGACGTCCTTGAGCAGGCGCACCGCTTCCGCCAGCCCCGAGGTCTGGCCGTTCGGCAGGTCGACCTGGCTCGGATCGCCGGTAACGATCATGCGGCTGTTCTCGCCGAGGCGCGTCAGGAACATCTTCATTTGCATCGACGAGGTGTTCTGCGCTTCGTCGAGGATGACCGCGGCGTTCGACAGCGTGCGCCCGCGCATGAAGGCGAGCGGCGCGATCTCGATTTCGCCGGCTTGCAGCGCGCGCTCGACGATGCGCGCGTCCATCAGATCGTAAAGCGCGTCGTAGATCGGGCGCAGATAAGGATCGACTTTCTCGCGCATGTCGCCGGGCAGGAAGCCGAGCCGTTCGCCGGCTTCCACTGCCGGGCGCGACAGGATGATGCGGTCGACTTCCTTGCGCTCGAACATCTGCACGGCCTGCGCGACCGCCAGCCAGGTCTTGCCGGTGCCGGCCGGGCCGGTGCCGAACACCAGTGAATGGCGCTTGAGCGCGCGGATATAGGCGTCCTGCGCGGCGGAGCGCGCGCGCACCGGCCGCTTGCGCAGGTTTATTTCCTCGAAAGCGGTGCGCCCGTTGCCCGGCTCGTAATCGAACAGCGAGCCCTGCGCGATCGCCTGGCGGATGGCGCCTTCGACGTCGCCTTGCGCGAGGTCGCGGCCGCGCTTGATTTGTTCGTAAAGACCTTCCAGCACCTGGCGCGCCTGTTCGCAGGCACCGCGCGAACCGTCGACGGTGACGTGGTTGCCGCGCTGCTCGGCGACGACGCCGAGCCGGCGTTCGATAAGCGCCAGGTTCTGCCCGTACTGGCCGAACAGGGTGGAAGCGAGCCGGTTGTCCTCGAAGGCAAGCACCACTTGCGTGGTGGCCGTCTCGTCCGAGGCAGTGCCGGGAGGAAGCGCGGTATCAGGCGTGCGCAAAGGCGTTTCAGACTCCTGCTGCGGCCAACGTCGGCGCCGGGATGTCTTCCTGGAGCGCGCCAAACAGGCTGTTGCTGCCGACTTCGGTGACGGTTACGGGCACGGTTTCGCCGATGAGCGATTGCGGCGCCATGACCTGGATTGCTTGCAGATATGGGGACTTGCCGACCAGTTGCCCAGGCAGGCGGCCGGGCTTTTCGAACAGCACATCCATGGTGCGCCCGGCAAAGGACGCGTTGAAGGCGCGCTGCTGGCGGGTGACGAGCGCCTGCAATCGCTGCAGGCGCTCGGATTTGACCTCCGCTGGCACCTGGTCGTCGAGCTCGGCGCCCGGCGTGCCGGCGCGCGGCGAATACATGAAGGAGTAGGCGCCCGCGTAGCCGACGTCTGCGATCAGCGCGAGGGTGTCCTCGAAGTCGGCGTCGGTTTCGCCGGGGAAGCCGACGATGAAATCCGAGGTCAGCGCCAGATCGGGCCGCGCCGCGCGCAGGCGCGCGATCACGGCGAGATATTCGTCGCGCGTGTGCTTGCGGTTCATCGCTGCAAGAATGCGGTCCGATCCGGATTGCACCGGCAGGTGCATGTAAGGCATCAGTTCCGGCAAGTCGGCATGCGCCGCGATCAGGTCGTCCAGCATGTCGCGCGGATGGCTGGTGGTGTAGCGCAGGCGCGCAATGCCCGGCACTTCAGCCAAGCGGCGCATCAGTTGCGCGAGGGTCCACTCGGCGCCGTCCGGTCCGGCGCCGTGATAGGCATTGACGTTCTGCCCGATCAGCGTGACCTCGCGTACGCCGGCGTCAGCCAGGCGTTCGACTTCGGCGACGATCTGCGCCGCCGGCCGCGAGATTTCCGCGCCGCGCGTATAGGGCACAACGCAGAAGGTGCAGAACTTGTCGCAGCCTTCCTGCACGGTGACGAAGCTCGATACGCCGCGCTTGCGGATGGCCGCGCGCTCCGGCGCGGCCAGCGCCTCGAATTTGTCCTCGACCGGGAACTCGGTGTCGACGATCTTCTCGCCCTCGGCCGCGCGCGCCACCAGTTCCGGCAGGCGGTGATAATTCTGCGAACCTACCACCAGGTCGACGGCGCCGGCGCGGCGCATGATCTCCCGGCCCTCGGCTTGCGCCACGCAGCCGGCCACCGCGATCAGCATCTTGCGGCCTTGGGCTGCTGCTTCCTCCTTCATCACGCGGATGCGGCCGATCTCGGAATAGACCTTTTCGGCCGCCTTCTCGCGGATGTGGCAGGTGTTGAGGATGACGAGATCGGCGTCGTCCGGCGTGGCGGCTTCGCTGAAGCCGGCGGGGGCCAGGGTGTCCGCCATACGATTGGAATCGTAGACGTTCATCTGGCAGCCGAACGATTTGACGTGGACTTTGCGGGAGTTGCTCATGCCGTCTCGTGGTGAACCTTGCAGGCCAATTTAGCCTTTTCGGGCGGGATTTGTCCCGCTTTTCGCGCCGGCGGGGGTCCGTCGCCCGGGCATATAGTTGATTTCGCGGACGATTTTAAGACGCCGGGGCCTGTTGCAGGGGCGCTGCCGGGGTTGCCGGCGCCGGCATTTCGCGAGGCGCGGCGGCCGCGGCCGGAATTGGCCGCTTCAGCAGGGCCGCCGTCACCATCGCGCGCACGGCGCCCTCGAGCTGCCGGGTCAGCGCCTTGCGGTCGACGGCGGCATCGACCCGGACCGGCTCGCCGTAGCTGACCACGGCATCGACGGCACCGCGGGCGATGAGTTCCTTGATGTGCGGCACGAAATCGAGATCGCCGTACCAGGCCACCAGCGGCCGGTGCTGGCGGCCGAGCGGAATGCCGTGCGAGCTGACGTAAGAGATCGCCATCGGCTGGATCAGGAGGTCGCCGACCCCTTCATGACCGGAGGCCATGTGTTTGACCGCCCCGAGCAGCGCGGAGCGGAACGGCAGCACGCGGTTGCCGTCGCTGGAGGTGCCTTCGGCGAACAGCACCACCGAGGTGCCGCTCTTGAGCCGCTTGACCATTTCGCCGACGGCGTCGGCGGTCTGATGACGGCGCTGTCGGTCGACGAATACCGTGCGCTGCATTTCGGCGGTGATGCCGATCAGCGGCCAGCGCCGCACTTCGCTCTTGGCGACGAAGGCGACCGGTGACAGCGAGCCGATCGCGACGATATCGACCCAGGACACGTGATTGGAGACGAAAAGCACCGCGCGGTCGCGCACCGGCATGCCCTCCACGCGCACGCGGATGCGCAGCAGCTTGCACAGCAAGCGGTAATAGTTCGAGCAGATAAAGCCCCAGCCAGGCAGGCCGAGCTTGCCGAGCAGCCACTGGATGGAGATCAGCAGCGGCGTCATGACGAGGAAGAAGACCGCGATGAACGGCGCGCGGATCATCGGCGGCTGATCCCTGTTAGCCTAGAGCACGATGCGTTTGGATTGAATCAGCGTGCTTTCCTAACATTTTATTTGAGCATGATCTTTTCCGAAAACCGGTTCCCACTTTTCGGGATCATGCGCTAATGCCCGCTCTTGTCGTCCTTGAGCGGCACCGCGTAGAGCTCGAGGCGGTGATCGACCAACTGGTAGCCGAGCTTGCGCGCGACCTCCGCCTGCAGCTTTTCGATCTCCTCCGACTGGAACTCGATTACTTCGCCGGTGCGCAGGTTGATCAGGTGGTCGTGGTGGGTCTCGGTGTGGGTCTCGTAGCGCGCGCGGCCCTCGCGGAAGTCGTGGCGCGCGATGATGCCGGCGTCTTCGAACAGTCGCACCGTGCGGTAGACGGTGGAGATCGAAATGCGGTCGTCGATCTTGGCGCAGCGCCGGTAGAGCTCCTCGACATCTGGGTGGTCGTCGGATTCCGCCAGCACGCGCGCAATGATGCGGCGCTGCTCGGTCATGCGCATGCCGTTGGCGACGCACTGCGCTTCAATCGGATTGGTGTCGGAATCGTTCTTGTCTAGCGTGCTCACGGGCTCGTCTCCATTCCGCCCTTCTTATCATAGTGAGCGTGTCGTGCACGTGTCCATGCGGCCCCCCGGGGACAACCGTTCCTCAGGTGAGATCTCGCCGCAGCACCAGCGCGCTGGCGGCGGTGCCGCCGTCGCCCGGATAATAGTTCGGCCGCCGCCCCACCTCGCGGAAGCCGGCGCGGGCATAGAGGCGAATCGCGGGCCGATTCTGCTCGTCGACCTCCAGGAACACCGTGCGCACGCCGAAGCCGGCGAGCCGCCTGAGGTGCAGATTGAGCAGCGCGCGCGCGAGCCCGCGGCCGCGGCGCGCGGGAACGACCGCGACCGAGAGGATTTCGGCCTCGTCGCCGGCGCGCCGGGACATGATGAAGCCGGCAAGTCGCACGCCGCGCATGGCGCGATAGCTGCCGATATGGGTGCAGACCTGGCGGTCGCCGATCAGCGTCTCAACCTCTTCCTCGCTCCAGCCGCGGCGGAACGAAACGCCGTGCAACGCCGATATGGCGGGCGTGTCGCCGCCGGCCGCTTCCGCCAGGGACGGCGTGCCGCGCTTAAACAACATTGTGAGACGCTTGATCATCGCCGCGGCAGGTGGCTGGCGTCCTGCGGCTGCGCGTCGGGCGCACGCAGGTATAGCGGCTTGGGAGCAGCCTCCGTTTCCCGCGCGATGACGCCGAGGCGCGCGACCCAGGCGATGTCGGGAGCGCGGCGGGCATCGACCGCGCGCGGCGGCCGTTCGCCGGCCGGCCAGGCGGCGGCCAGCAATTCGGCCGCGGTCCCGGCGAGACGCGGCGCGCCGGCGGCGGCAGCGCGCAAGCCTGCCTCGTGCAGCGACGCGATGCGCGGCGCCACCAGCACGCGGCCGGCACGGCCGTAGACTTGCAGATAGACGTTGGCGTGGCGGGCATCGATGGCCACCACCACCGGCAGGCTTTCGTCCTCGGCGATGAACGGCGCGGCAAAGGCCGCAAGCGTCGTCAGGCCGACCACGGGTCTGGCCGCAGCAAGCCCGATGCCACGCGCGGCGGCAATACCGACGCGCAAGCCCGTGAAGCTGCCGGGTCCGACGGTCACGGCAATACGGTCGAGCTCGGCGAAGGCGAGCCGCGATGCGCCCATTACCCGCTTGACGAGCGGCATCAGCGCTTCGGCGTGGCCGCGCACCATCGGCAGCGATTCCTGCGCGACGATGCCGCCGCCGGTGGTGTCGAGCACGGCCGCCGAGCAGGCTTCGAGCGCAGTATCGATGGCTAGGAGACGCATTTCTTTATTTTAGCACCGGCGAGCAAAAATGACGGCGTCATTCCGGAGCGCTGCAAAAATGGCGAACCCGGAATCCATGACCCCGGCGCTGCGGAGTATGGATTCCGGGTCCGCTCACTGTCGTTCGCGTCCCGGAATGACAGGACGGTTTTACATCGGCCGGACTTCAGTTACTTCCGGCACGAAGTGGCGCAGTAGGTTCTGGATACCGTGCTGCAAGGTGGCAGTGGAGGAGGGGCAGCCCGAGCAGGCGCCCTTCATGGTCAGGAACACCACGCCCTCCTTGTAACCCTTGAAGGTGATGTCGCCGCCATCGCCGGCCACCGCGGGCCTGACGCGAGTTTCGATCAGGTCCTTGATCAGGGTCACCGTCTCGGCATCCTTCTCATCGAAGAATTCGTCCTCGCCGTCACCCGCCACGTCGGCGCCGCCCGCGAGCAGCGGCTCGCCGGACATGTAGTGTTCCATGATGGCGCCGAGCACCGCCGGCTTGATCTGCTGCCATTCGCCGTCGGTCTTGGTGATGGAGATGAAGTCCGCGCCGAAGAACACGCCGCCCACGTTGGGGATATCGAACAGGCGCGCGGCGAGCGGCGATTGGGCGGCGGCCTCCCGGTCCGGCATGTCGAGGGCGCCGGATTCGAGCACCGGCTGTCCGGGCAGGAACTTCAGGGTCGCCGGGTTCGGCGTGGCTTCGGTCTGAATAAACATGGGTCTTGGCTCCTTACCTCACGCGGGTTCAAGGCCCGCGGGCGGGATCGACTATAGAGGATAGATGGCCCCCGCGCACGGGTGGGTCAACCGGTGGGGAGAGCGGGGCCTCGGGGCTGCTTTTTTCCGTCATCCTTCGAGGCTCACGCTTTGGCGCGAGCACCTTAGGGTGACGGGCTGAGATCAGCGCGACGCTGACCAGCTACGCCATCGCCTCGAGGTCTTCGTCCTTGAGCTGGCCGGGCACGATGGCGATCGGGATCGGGAAATTGGCCGCGGTCTTGGCGAGGCTCGACACCAGCGGACCGGGATCCTCCTTGCCGGTGCCGGCGGCCAGCACCAGGATGCCGATGTCAGCATCCTCGTCGATCAGCTTGATGATCTCCTCGATCGGCGCGCCCTCGCGGATGACGCGCTCGGCCTCGATGTCGCCGACTTCCTTGGCGCGCTTGGCGTATTTGTCGAGTGTCTTGTTGGCCCCTTCTTCGGCCTCCGCCTTCATGATGTCGGCGACACCCAGCCATTGCTGATTGCGCTCGCCCGGCTCGATCACGCGCAGCATGATGAGTTGCGACTTGGTGCGTCCGGCGCGCCGCGCCGCCCAGTAGACCGCGCGATCGCATTCCTCGGTATCGTCGATGACGACCATGTATTTGCGTTTGTGGCCGGTCTCGTAGATGCGGCGTTTGGTTGTCATTCTGGTTCCCCGTGTCGCCCGCGATGTTGGCGCGGCAACGCAAAGTACAAAACGGGCAATGCTTGCACGGCGGATACGGCCCCGACAAGATGCGGCGTAAGGCGAAAGGGCTCCCGTGCAGAACGATGCAGCCGGCGCGCTACCGATTTTCGTAGAATAATTCTCCGAAAGCCGTTTTCGGGACGCCGAAACGCTCTAATGCCGCACGAAGCCGACGATGTCCTTCACGGCCTTCATAGTGTCGGCGGCGATCACGCTGGCGCGCTCGGAGCCGTCGGCGAGGATTTCGTCGATGTAAACCGGGTCCTGCACCAGCTTCTTCATCTCGGCGCCGATGGGCCCGAGCTTGGCGACGGCGAGATCGACCAACGCCGACTTGAAGGTCGAGAACTGCGAGCCGCCGAACTCGCTGAGCACATCGTCCTTGCTGACGTTATTCAGTGCGGCGTAGATGCCGACCAGGTTATCGGCCTCGGGCCGCGACTCCAGGCCCTTCACTTCACTCGGCAGTGGCTCCGGATCGGTCTTGGCTTTGCGGATTTTCTGCGCGATGGCGTCGGCGTCGTCGGTGAGGTTGATGCGCGAATTATCGGAGGCGTCCGACTTCGACATCTTCTTCGAGCCGTCGCGCAGCGACATCACCCGCGTCGCCGGTCCCGCGATCAGTGGTTTGGTGAGCGGGAAGAACGCGTCGCCGTAGCCGTGTGCTTCGATCGACTCGGCGAAGTCGTTATTGAACTTCTGCGCGATGTCGCGGGTGAGCTCGAGGTGCTGCTTCTGGTCTTCGCCCACCGGCACGTGGGTGGCGCGATAAACCAGAATGTCGGCCGCCATCAGGTCGGGATAGGCGAACAGCCCGACGGAGGCGTTCTCGCGGTCCTTGCCGGCCTTGTCCTTGAACTGGGTCATGCGGCTGAGCCAGCCCATACGGGCGACGCAATTGAACACCCAGGCGAGTTCGGCGTGCTCGGCAACTTGGCTCTGGTTGAAGACGATGTGCTTCTTGGGATCGATGCCGCAGGCGAGAAAAGCCGCGGTCACCTCGCGCGTGGCGCGCGGCAATTCCTTCGGGCCGCCCCACACCGCGACAGGCACGGTGATCGCATGCAGGTCGACCACGCAGTAGATGCAGTCGTGATCGTCTTGCAACTCGACGAAGCGCTTGAGCGCGCCGAGATAGTTGCCGAGATGCAGATTGCCGGTGGGCTGAACGCCCGAGAATACGCGTTCCTTGAACGCCATTGCCTGTGCCTCGCGGGATATTGACGGGCGTTGCCATGCCACGGCAATCGGCTGTGGGCAAGTGGGCTTTGGGCGACAGTATTTGGGAGGAAGAAGGGCTCAGGCCCTCTCGCGCACGGCCTTGGCGAGTTCGCCGAGCCTGGCGACGCCGAAGAGATGGATGGCCGCACCGTAGACGGCCATGCCGACCGCGACCAGAGCGAACAGCAGTTCGAGCCGGCCCACCGCCGAGGCCGGCAGGTTCGGCAGCAGCCATGCCATGGCATGCAGCGCGCCGGCGACGGCGAGGCCCATCACCGCGGTGGCAAGCGCGATGCGTGGCAGCCGGCGCTTGGCGTCGCGGTCGAGCCGCAGCCAGCCGCGCCGGTACAGGATGACGCCGAGCGATCCGGCGCCGACCCAACCGGAGAGCGCGATGGCCGCAGCGACGCCGATGTAGCCGAAGGCCGGGAACAGCACGATACCGCCGACAACCGCTGTGGCGAGACCGGCGAGCGCGGCGGTCATCGGCGTGTGCGTGTCCTCGTGCGCGAAGGAGACCGCGCCGAACACTTTCTCCAGCACGTGGCCGGGCAGGCCGGAGCAGATCGCGGTGAGCGCCACCGCCACGGCTTCGGTATCGGTCGCGCCGAACACACCGTGCTCGAACAGGCCGCCGGCGATCTGTTCGGCGACCAGCGCGAAGCCGGTCGCCGCCGGCAGCGCCAGGCCGAGCGCGATCTCGTAGGCGCGCGACTGCGCGTGGCTGTAGGCCGCGCCGTCGCCGCCGTGCACGCTCGCGGCGATGCGCGGGACGATCACCGCGGCGATGGTGATGGAGGCGACGCCGAGCGGCAGTTCGTAGAGGCGGTTGGCGTAGTAGAGCCAGGACACCGCCGCCGGCGACGACGACACCAGCGCGGTGGCGGCGATCAACTTCAGTTGCGGCGTGCCGGCCGCGATCAGGCCGGGCAGGGCGCGCCGGAAGAACGGGCCGCTCTGGTCGGATTGGTGCACGCGCGCGCGCCGGAAGCGGTTGCCGGTGGCGAGCCATGCGCCGCTGGTAATCATGAACTGGATGAGCGCTGCGGAAACAATCGACATCGACAGCCAGATGCCGACGTAGAGCAGCGGGACGTGGTGCAGCATCACGAAGACGAGCACGCCGACCAGCACGAGGTTGAAGGTCACGGTGCTGACTGCCACGGCGGCGACGCGGGTCTCGGCGTTGAGCGCCGCCGAAATCACCGCCACCACGCCAGCGAGCATGATGTAGGGCGCGGCCAGCAGCAGATAGAGAATCGCGAGATGCCGTCGGTGGGCGTCGAAGCCTTGCGCGATGACCGCGACGATATAAGGCGCCGTCAGCACGGTGACGAGCACGATGGTGCCGGTGATGATGCCGAGCGTCACCATGGTGCGGATGGTGAAGCGGTCGGCATTGGCCTCGCCGTCCTCGCCGGCGCGCAGCCGCAGCCACAGCGGGACGAAGGCGCTGTTGAGCGCGCCTTCGGCCAGCAGTCGGCGGAAGAAGTTCACCAGTTGCAGGATGGCGAAGAAGGCTTCCGAATATGGTCCGGTGCCGAGCAGGGCGGCGATGGCCGCGTCGCGCGTATAGGCGAGCATGCGCGACAAGAGCGTGCTGCCGCCCACCGTCGTGATGTCGCGCGCCAAAGACATGCTCGTTCTCAGCCCCTAACAGCGTTTATATCACGCAGTCATTGCCGGGCTTGCCCCGCAGTCCAAGCCCTTTTCGGTAAGATAATGAATGGACGGGCCCGGTTCCTACACGAAAACGGCCGAAAACCCCGCATTGCGTCGCGATTTTCACTGGTTATAGTGCGCCGCGCTTAACACGAGAGGAGCCTGAATGACTGCACCCCGCTACGACGTGCTCGGCATCGGTAACGCCATTGTCGACGTAATCGCCCGCGCCGAAGATGACTTCCTGGTCGCGCAAGGCATGCACAAGGGCGCCATGGCGCTGATCGACGAAGAGCGTGCCGAAGCCATCTACGCCGCCATGGGCCCGGCGGTGGAGAGCTCCGGGGGATCGGCTGCCAACACCATCGTCGGTGTCGCCAGCTTCGGCGCCAAAGCCGCTTTCATCGGCAAGGTCAAGGACGACCAACTCGGCAAGACCTTCGCCCACGATATCCGCGCCGCCAACGTCGCCTTCACCGCCACGCCGGCGAGCGACGGCCCCGCGACCGCGCGTTGCTTCGTGCTGGTCACGCCCGACGGCGAGCGCACCATGAACACCTATCTCGGTGCTGCGCAGGGGCTGGAGCCCAACGACATCGACGAGAAGGCGATCGCCGACGCGGCCATTGTCTATCTCGAAGGCTATCTGTGGGATCCGCCGAAGGCGAAGGAGGCTTTCGTCAAGGCCGCCGACATCGCGCATAAGGCCGGGCGTCGCGTGGCGCTGACGCTGTCGGATTCGTTCTGCGTCGATCGCTATCGCTCGGAGTTCCTCGATCTCATCAAGAAGGGCACGGTCGATATCGTCTTCTCCAACGAGCACGAGCTGCACAGTCTCTACGAGACCTCCGACTTCGACACGGCGGTGAAGGCGCTGCAGGCGGACGCCAAGCTTGCCGTGGTGACCCGCAGCGAGAAGGGCTGCATGGTGGTCAGCCGCGAAGGGCTGGAAGCGGTGCACGCCATGCCGATCGATCAGGTGGTCGACGTCACCGGTGCCGGCGACTTGTTCGCGGCCGGCTTCCTGGTCGGCCATTCGCGCGGCAAGGATCATCGCACGGCGGCGCAACTTGGCGGCCTCGCCGCCGCGGAAGTGATCCAGCACGTGGGGGCGCGGCCGGCGGTCTCGCTCAGCGCCCATGCCGCGGACAACGGGCTGGCGCTGTAAGCGCGCCAGCGTTCTACGTGCGTTAGGTATTCGGTAACCAATTGGTAACCGAACATGGTTACCGCTTCGTGAACGGCCCCGAAAAGGGGCCGGCCAAGGAGCGGGCCATGGCCGAGCGCGACGGCGACAGTTTCGAAAACAAAGAGATCAAGCACGCGGCGCTAGCGGCGCTGCCGGCGGTCGAGTCGCCGCCGCTGTCGCCGGCCGGTGCCAGTTCCGACGAGCCGGTCGCGGCGGACGCCGCCGCAGAAGCCGATGTCTCTGCCGAGGTCTCAGAAAATGTCGAGGCGGCCGGCGGCGAGAGTTCCAGCACCACCGAGCCTGCGAAAGAAGAAGAGGCCGTCTCCGCGCTTACGGCGTCCCGCCGTTGGTTCAAGCTGTCGCGCCGCCAACAGCACCGGCTGACGCTCACTGCCTGGGTGATGCTGGTCGCCGGGCTGGGCGCCCTGTTCGGCGGCGCCATCAGCAACGGCCTTGCCGTGCGCGACGGTGCCGACGTCGCGAGCCTCTCGCAACGCAAGGCGATGGAGCAGTCGATCGACCGTCTCGCCAAGCAAGTCGGCGAGCTGAAGACGAAGTTGGCGGTTGCGACGGCCCACAGCCAGATCGCCAAGAATACGGCGCTGGCGCCCAACGCCGACATCACCGGTTCCATTCCTTCCGCTTCCGCGCGGGTCGCGTCGGTTCCGCTGCCGCGCCCGGCGCCGCCGCGCATCGCGGCGGCGATCAGCCGGCCAGCGGTGGTGCATGACTGGCGCATCCTGCGCACGCGCGGCGGCCTGGTCGACGTGATCGGCCGCGACGGCATCTACGAGGTGGTGCCCGGCGCGGTGCTGCCCGGTCTCGGTCCAGTGCGGGCGATCGAGCAGCGCAACGGCCGCTGGATGGTGGTGACGCCGAAGGGCATCATCGTCTCGGCGCGCGACCGCGGCTATTTCGAGGATTTCTGAGGCCGCCAGCGCGGCGTCAGTTCCGCGTCAATAGCGCCAGTAGCCGCCTCCCCAAAACCGTGCCAGATTCCATCCCGCCGGAACGATGGGCCTGGGTGATGTCATGTCACGTGGTTGTGTGGGCGGCGCGGCACTTAGATTTCTTGGATTTCTTGCGGTCATCGGTTTTCTGCTGGCGACGAGCTTTCCGGCCGCGGCGCAAGGCGCGGCGCCTGCCAAGCCCGCGGCCAAGCCGGAAACGGTCATGGGCTGTCCGGGCCTGATCGCCACGCGCCCAACACCGTTCCTGCCGGCGGCCTTTCGTCTCGCCGCGCTCAAGCCCGACGAAGTACGCCTCGACTACATCGGCCATTCGACCTTCCTGATCGAAAGCCCGCAGGGCGTGCGCATCGCCACCGACTACAACGATTATGTGCGGCCGCCGGTTACGCCCGACATTGCGACCATGAACCACGCGCATCCCTCGCACTACACCGACCATCCCGATCCGGCGATCAAATACGTGCTGCGCGGCTGGGCCGGCGACGAGAAGCCGGCGCGCATTGACATGCAATACCGGGACGTACGCGTGCGCAACGTTCCGACCAACATCCGCAGCTTCGGCGGCGGCACCGAGCGCCACGGCAATTCCATCTTCATCTTCGAGATGGCCACTCTGTGCATCGCCCATCTCGGCCATCTGCATCACACGCTGACGCAACAGCAGCTCAACGAGATCGGCAGGATCGACGTGGTGCTGGTGCCGGTGGACGGCTCCTACACCCTCGACCTCGACGGCATGGTGGAGGTGCTGCACGCGCTGAAGGCGCCGCTGATGATCCCAATGCACTACTTCAGCCGCTTTACGCTCGACCGCTTCCTCGACCGGGTGCGCAAGGAATGGGCGGTGGAGATCGCGGCCGTGCCCACCGTGGTGGTGTCCCGGACCACGCTGCCGGCAAAACCGAAGGTGCTGGTCTTGCCCGGTCATTGAAGGTTGCGACCAGAGTTGCAGATGGAGTTGCCGGAATTTGACGGCTTCAACCTCGACCCCACCTGGAATCACTTTAATCGACATTGCCGCCAGGCGCGGCGGAACCAAAGCGTCGCCGCTGCGTTTCCGGATCGCGACTTTTGTACGTTTAAGGATGTTCCCATGGTGCAGACGTGGAGTAGCTGGAAACGATTTCCCGATATCGGTGGCGGCGCTGTCGAGGCGCCGGTCGGCCCCGGCGTCTACGAGGTGCGTCACACCATGACCGGACGCGTCATCGCCTTCGACAATTCCGCCAACGTGGCGCAGGCGCTAGCCGACCTGCAGACCAACGGGGGCTTGAGCCCGTTCTTCCGCCTGTTCCGCCGCCAGCCCTTGGCGCTGCAGCGCGCCGCCGATCTGGAATACCGCACCTGCGCGGCCGGCAGCCGCGCCGAGGCGCGCACCGCCGCGCACCGGCTGTTGGGCCTGCGGCAGAGCGCCTTTCGCCGGCGTGCCGATCACGGCTGGACCGCCCGCCTTTCGGGCTGACTTTCAGCCCCCGCAATCAGATGATCTGCTGTTGCAGGTCCGCGGCAAGCCGCTGCAGCTTGGGCAGGAACACGTTGCGCATGGTGTCGAGCGGCCCGCGTTCGCTGTGCACGCCGATGTTGAGCGCGGCGATCACCTTGCCGTCGCGCCGCCGCAACGGCACGGAGACGGACCGGAAACCGGGCTCGGCTTCCTGATCGACCAGCGAGAAACCGTCGGCGCGCGCCTTGACGATGGCGCGGCGCAGCGCGGCTTTGTCAACCACGGTTGCCGGCGTCAGCTTCACCGCTTCGACGCGGGCGAGGAACCGATCCAACACCTCATCGTCCATCGCCGCCAGCAGCACCCGGCCGAGCGAGCTCGACAGCGCCGGCAGGCGAAAGCCGATCTGGGCGCTGACGGACAGCATCCGGTTGGGCGAGGCGTGCGCGATCATGGTGACCTCGTTGCCGTCGAGCACTGCCGCCGAGCAGGCCTCGTTCACCGCCTCGCTCAAGGTCTCGAGCGCCGGTTGCACGATGTCGGAGACCGGGTTCGATGTGAGATAGGCGCCCGCCAGCGTGAGGATGCGCGGCGTCAGGCGGAACAGGCGGTCGTCGGCCTCGGCGTAGCCGAGCTTTACCAGCGTCACGAGCGTGCGCCGCACCGACGCACGCGGCAGGTCGACGCGGCGCGCCAAGTCGCTGAGCGTCAACCAGCGCCGTTCACGGCCGAAGGCTTCGATCACCCGAAGGCCACGGGCCAGCGCCTCCAGGAAATCAGGGCCCGCCGCGCTGGCGAGCGCCTGCTCAGCTTCCGATCGTTTCAAGCGCGGCATGGGGCTTGGCTCCTCGTCTCCGGCTCATATTCGGCGATTGGACCTGTTCGGTCATCGGACATGGGGCCGAATCATCGTTTTGCGCGTTTCCGGACGGCGAACCGGGTTCCACTTCGCCTGGAAACGCTCGCGAGGCGGTCTCACCTTGAACCGCCTCCTGATGTTTGTTCTAATTCGCACAAATGTTCGGTCATCGAACGTAACGAGTTCGGTCGATGGTGCGCCACAGTTTCCGATCGATGAGGAGGCTCTAATGCTCAGCCAGGCACAAAACGATCTCATCACCCGCACCGGGCCCGACACCCAGGCTGGCGCGCTGATGCGGCATTACTGGCAGCCGGCGGCGCTGGTCGACGAACTGTCGGGCACCAACCGGGCGGTGAAGCCGGTGCGCCTGTTCGGCGAGGACCTGGTGATCTTCCGGGACGACCAGGGCCGCTATGGTCTGATCGGCCGTCGTTGCCCCCATCGCGGCACCGATCTCTCCAAGGGCCGTCTCGAAGCCGGCGGCTTGCGCTGCGCTTTCCACGGCTGGCTGTTCGACGTGAACGGCGCCTGCGTGGAAACGCCGGCGGAGCCCGCCGACAGCAACCTCTGCGCCAACATCAGCCAGGTGTCCTATCCGGTGGTGGAGCGCAGCGGCATCCTGTTCGCCTACATGGGCCCGGGCGAGCCGCCGGCGCTGCCGCACTTCGACTGCTTCGTCGCGCCCGGCAGCCACACCTTCGCATTCAAGGGGCTGATCGATTGCAACTGGCTGCAGTCGCTGGAGGTCGGCATTGACCCGGTGCACACCTCGTTCCTGCACCGCTTCTTCGAGGACGATGATCCGACCAAGAGCTACGGCAAGGTATTCCGCGACATCACGCGCGATTCCGACATGCCGATGTCGCAGATCATGCGCGAGTTTCCGGTGCCGCGCATCGAGGTGGAGCCGACCGAATTCGGCTTCCGGCTGGTGACGTTGCGCCAGATCAGCGAGCGCAGCACGCACGTGCGCGTCACCAACCTGATGTTCCCCAACGCCTTCGTCATCCCCATGAGCCGCGAGATGACCATCACGCAGTGGCACGTGCCGATCGACGACGACAAGCACTACTGGTATGCGATCTTCACCTCGTTCGGCGAACCGGTCGACAAGGACGAGATGCGGCGCCAGCGGCTGCAGCTCTACAACCTCCCCGACTACATCCCGAACCGCAACAAGGACAACGACTGGGGCTACGATCCGCACGAGCAGGACACCGCGACCTATACCGGCATGGGCCCCGACATCAACGTGCACGACCAGTGGGCCTGCGAATCCATGGGCGCGATCCAGGACCGCACCGAGGAGCATTTGGGCACTTCGGACAAGGCGATCATCGCCTATCGCAAATTGCTACGGACCGGGATCGAGCAGGCGGCCAAGGGCGAGCGGCCGATCATGGTGCTCGATGAGGCGCAGGCGGCATCGATTACCGGGCCGGCGGCCATCGACGGCATCGGCCCCACCGACGACTGGCAGGGCTATTGGCGCAAGACCGAAACCGACAAGCGCCAGGCGACGCGCTGGGCGAATGGGCATTGAGGGCGTTCGTGGTAGCGGGCATTATGGTGATTGATGCCCCCGCGTAAATCCGCGCCCGCAAAGCCCCGCGATTTCGTCGCCCGCCACGGCCTGTGGTCGGCCGCGCAGGAGCGCGCCGCGCGCGCCGTCGAGCGCGCCATAAAGCAGCATGGCCTGGAGCTGGTGCGGTTCTCGTTCGCGGACCAGCACGGTGTGCTGCGCGGCAAGACCTTGCTGGCCTCGGAAGTGGCAAGCGCGCTGCGCAACGGCGTCACCATGACCACGACGCTGCTCGCCAAGGACACCGCGCACAAGACGGTCTATCCGGTGTTCACGCCCGGCGGCGGCTTCGCCATGGACGAGATGCAGGGCGGCGGCGATTTCGTCATGGTGGCCGATCCCACCACCTTCCGCGTGCTGCCGTGGGCGGAGAAGACCGGCTGGCTCCTGTGCGATATCCATTTCACCAACGGCAAGCCGGTGCCGTTTTCTGGCCGCGCGCGCTGCCGCGACGCGCTCGACACGCTTGCTAAGGCCGGCTTCGACTTCTGCGCCGGGCTCGAGGTGGAATTCCATCTGTTCAGAATCGAGAACCCGCGTCTCGCGCCCGAGGACGCCACCTGGCCACCGCAGGCGCCGGAGGTGAGCCTCATCAATCAGGGCTATCAGTATCTCACCGAAACGCGCTTCGACATGCTCGACCCGGCATTGGTGCCGTTGCGGCGCGGAGTTGCCGAACTCGGCCTGCCGTTGCGCTCGGTGGAAGTCGAGCTCGGCCCCAGCCAGTGCGAATTCACCTTCCGCCCGCTGATGGGGCTGGAGGCGGCCGACGCCATGATCCTGTTCCGGTCAGCGGTGAAACAGATCGCGCGCCGCAACGGCTATCTCGCCAGCTTCATGTGCCGACCGGCGCTGCCCAATGTGATGTCGAGCGGCTGGCACCTGCATCAGTCGCTGATCGACCGCAAGACCAAACGCAACGCCTTCGCCCACAAGGACGGGCTGTCGCAGCTCGGGAAACATTATCTCGCGGGGCTGCTGGCACACGCGCAGGGCGCGGCCGCCTTCACCACGCCGACCGTCAACGGCTACAAGCGCTACCGCGCCTATTCGCTGGCGCCCGACCGCGCCAGCTGGGCGCGTGACAACCGCGGCGTGATGATGCGGGTGCTCGGCCAGCCGGGCGATGCCGCGACCCATCTGGAAAACCGCGTCGGCGAGCCGGCGGCCAATCCCTACCTTTACATGGCTTCACAAATCTACGCCGGGCTCGACGGCATTGCGTACGAAAGTGATCCGGGGCCATCCGCCGATACGCCCTACGAGGCCGAGGCGCCGTCATTGCCGAAGGACCTGCGCGAAGCGGTTGCGGCATTGCGCGCCGATAAAGTTTTCCGCGCCGGTTTCGGCGACGCCTTCATCGACTATTATGCCCACATCAAGGAGGCCGAGCTCGCGCGTTTCCAGGAGGAGGAGTCGGCGGCGACGGCCGACGTCACGCCCTGGGAACAACGCGAATATTTGGATTTGTTCTGACCGGTCATTCCGGGGCGCGGGCGAAAGCCCGCGAACCCGGAATCCAGAACCAGACTCAATCATCACATCTGGATTCCGGATCGCCGCTGCGCGGCGTCCGGAATGACGGAGAGAGGAAACGGAAAACGCCCCATGCCCTACGCCACCACACCCGACAACGTGAAGCTCTACTACGAGGAAGCAGGAGAGGGCACGCCCGTCGTGTTCGTGCACGAGTTCGCCAGCGACTGGCGCGGCTGGGAGCCGCAGATGCGGGAGTTCGGCAAGCGCCACCGCTGCATCACCTATTCGGCGCGCGGCTATACGCCGTCCGATGTGCCGGCGAACAAGGACGCCTACAGCTACCGCGACGTGATGCGCGACTGCGTGGCGGTGCTCGACCATCTCAGGATCGACAAGGCGCATCTGATCGGGTTGTCCATGGGTGGCTATACGTCGCTGCAGGTGGCGCTCAATCATCCGGATCGCGTGCGCTCGATGGTGCTCGCCGGAACGGGCTCGGGCTCCGAGCGCTGGCACACCGACGAGTTCCACAGATCATCGCGGGCAATCGGCGACGAGTTCGAGCGCGACGGTTCGGCCAGGGTTGCCGAGACCTACGGCATGGGCCCGAGCCGCGTGCCGTTCCTGCTCAAGGATCCGCGCGGCTTTGCCGAGTTCAGCAAGCATCTCGCCGAGCACGACGCGGTGGGCTCCGCCAACACCTCGCGCGGGTTCCAGGGCGCCAGGCCCTCGCTCTACGATTTCGAGGCCGAGCTTAGGAAGCTTGCGACGCCGGCGCTGATCGTGGTTGGCGACGAGGACGACCGCTGCATCGAGCCGAGCCTGTTCCTCAAGGACGCGCTGCCCGCGTCCGGCCTGGTGATGTTGCCCAAGTCCGGCCATGCGGTGAACCTGGAGGAGCCGGACTTGTTCAACGCCGTAGTGGGCAACTTCCTCGCCCGCGTGGAGGCCGGCCGCTGGGCGCTGCGCGATCCGCGCACGCGCGGGGCGCGGCCCTTCAAGCCGGCGCTCGAATAGCGGGCGAGGCCCCCTGCCGCTGGCAACCGCGCGTCCCGTGCCTATCTAAGGGCGCGGAGGGCTAAAGCCATGCTGAGGTGGGCGCTTATCTTTCTGGTCATCGCCATCATTGCCGGCATATTCGGTTTCACCGATGTGGAAGCGGCCTCCGCGACCATCGCGCAATGGCTGTTCGGGATTTTCCTGGTGCTGTTCGTCGGCGCCTTGGCGATCGGCCTGTGGATCGGCGGCAAATTGATGTCGTAAATAGACGCGCATAGCTGCCACGCGTCGCCGATAACGCAACACCCCCGATTGCGGCGCCGCAAAAACGCGGTTATGGGAACGCGCCGGGGCACGCACCAACGACGATATCGCCACCAATGACCGCGAAATTGCTCGATGGCAAAGCCATCGCCCAGGATATCCGGACAGAGATCAAGCATAGGGTCGCTGCCTTGCGCGCGCGCACGGGGGTAATGCCGATGCTGTCGGTGATCCTGGTGGGGCAGAACCCCGCCTCGCGCGTCTACGTCCGCAACAAGATCAAGGCCTGCGCGGACGCCGGCATTCGCTCAGCGCTGCATGAGTTCCCGGCCGATGTCGATCCGGCCGAGGTGATTGCGCGGATCGAAGAGCTCAACCGGGACCCGCAGGTGCACGGCATCCTGGTGCAACTGCCGCTGCCGGCGCACCACGACATCCACGCGGTGCTACGCACAATCGCGGTCGAGAAGGACGTCGACGGCTTCCATCTCTACAACGTCGGCGGGCTGGTGCTGGGTGAGACGGTGTTCCCGCCCTGCACGCCCTACGGCGTGATGAAGCTGCTCGATTCGGCGAACATCGACGTCGCCGGCAAGAACGTCACCATCGTCGGCGCGAGTAACATCGTGGGCAAGCCGATGGCGCTGATGATGCTGCGCCACGAGGCGACGGTCGCCATCTGTCACGTGCGCACGCGGGATCTCGCCCAATATACCATCCTGGCCGACATCCTGATCGTCGCCGCCGGCGTGCCCAACCTGATCGTGCCGCAGATGGTGAAGTCGGGCGCGGTGGTGATCGACGTCGGCATCAATCGTCTTTCCGATGGCCGGCTGGTCGGCGACATCGATTTCGAGGGCATCCGGAAGAAGGCGGCCTACGTCACCCCGGTGCCGGGCGGCATCGGGCCGATGACGGTGACCATGCTGCTCGAAAACACGCTGGTGGCGGCCGAGCGCGCGACGCTGGGCGCGGCGGCATTGGCGCCCATCGACGAGGCGCTGGAGCAGGCGGAGTAGGCTAAGCCCTACGGTTTGGCGATATCGCCCCAGTCCAGGTGCTTGGCCGCCTTGTAGGCATCCTTGTCCCGGCGCGGGACGTTGCGCTCTTCAACGTGATCCGGCGCGCACAGCGTCAGGCCGATGCCCGCCTTGCTCACCTTGGGCGTCGCAAGGACACGCCGGCCGCGCGCAATACCGGCGAAGCCTTTGCCGGCGACGAGGTATGAGAACTTCTCGTCTTCGAATGGAACATGGGCGTCCTTGACGATGAGGTGATCGCGCGAGCGCGCCAGCCGCGCCGCGAAATGGCACCAGCGCGCGTTGTTGGCGAGCGGGCAGCGGCCTTCATGGGAGCAGGGGGCGACGATCTGAGCCCCGTTTGCGAGCAGGATGTCGCGGCACGCCAGGATGCGCTTGAAGCCGACCACGGTGCCGGGTTCGACGATGACCAGCAGCCGCTCGGTGCGGCGCCAAAGTTCGTCGAGAACGTGGTTGAGCGAAGCGGGTGTCAATTCCGTGATGGCGTAGCTCGCCGTCACCACGTCGGCCGCGGGCGCTTTGCCGAGCGCCTGCGCCAGATCGCCCGCAACGATGTCGGCGGCGATGTCCCGTTGCATGGCGTCATGAAACTGGCCCGCAAGTGCGAGCAGGCGTGGATTGCTGTCGATGAGCGTCGTGCGTTGCACCGAAGGCCACGCGTCGATCCCGGCCCAGCTCGCGGTGCCAGGGCCGGCGCCGACATCCAAAATCGATTTCGGCGCGAACTCAGGAACGATCTCGATCGCGTAACCGAGCGCCGCGCGCACCGCCGCAAAGGTCGCCGGCATCCGCACGACGGCGTAGGCGAGCGCGTCCATGTCGGAGCGGATGAGGTCGCTGCTGTCGCCGGCACGATAGGCGTCGGAGATCGCTCGCGCACGCTCGCGCAGCTCACCGCGCGAGACGTTTTCCAGCTTGCTTGCAAGCGCCGCGCTGATCCAGGCCGGCAAACCGGTCATGGGGCGCCGGCCGGTGCCCTACACATCCACGCTGGCTGAGAGCGCATTGTCCTGGATGAACTGCCGGCGCGGCTCGACCACGTCGCCCATGAGCTGGTCGAACAGCACATTGGCCTCGTCCACCTCCTTGATGCGCACCTGCAAGAGCGAGCGGGCATTGGTGTCGAGCGTGGTCTCCCAGAGCTGGTTGGGATTCATCTCGCCCAGGCCTTTGTACCGCTGCATGGAGATGCCCTTGCGGCCGGTCGCGGTTACGGCCTCGAACAGGCCGACCGGCCCGTAGATCGGGACTTCCTCGTCCTTGCGGCGCAGCACCGCCGGCGGGGTCGGGCGCGGGAACACCGCCTGCAGTGCCGGCGCGTATTCGTCGAGCTTGCGGGCGTCGGCGGAGGCGAGCATGGCGGGGTCGATCACCGCCACTTCCTTCACGCCGCGCACCGTGCGCGAGAAGGTGAAGCCGGTCTCCTCGTCGAATGTGCCTTCCCAGCCGCGCTCGGTCTCCTCGGAGAGCGCGTCGAGCCGCGCCACGATATAGGGCAAGGCGGCGCGCGCCTTCTCCGGGTCGCCGAAGATCTCGGAGTTGAGCACGCCGAGGATCGCTGCCTGCTCGATCACCTGACGGTTATAGCGGCTGTGCAGGCCCCACAGGGTGTTGCGGATGGCGCGTGAGTCCTCGGCCAGCTTCTTCAGGTCCTCGCCGGCGCGCTCTTCGCCGTTGGTGAGGCGCAGGACGGCGTCCTCGAGCCCGGTAGCGATCAGGTAGTCCTCGAGCGCACGCTCGTCCTTGAGATACTGCTCGGACTTGCCGCGCGCGACCTTATAGAGCGGCGGCTGCGCGATATAGATGTAGCCGCGCTCGATCAGCTCCGGCATCTGCCGGTAGAAGAACGTCAACAGCAGCGTGCGAATGTGCGCGCCGTCGACGTCGGCGTCGGTCATGATGATGATCTTGTGATAGCGCAGCTTGTCCGGGTTGAACTCGTCGCGCCCGATGCCGGTGCCGAGCGCCGTGATCAGCGTGCCGATCTCCTGGCTTCCCAGCATTTTGTCGAAGCGCGCGCGTTCGACGTTGAGGATCTTGCCGCGCAACGGCAGCACCGCCTGGAACTCGCGGTTGCGGCCCTGCTTGGCGGAGCCGCCGGCCGAGTCGCCCTCGACGATGAACAGTTCGGACTTTTCCGGATCGCGCTCCTGACAGTCGGCGAGCTTGCCCGGCAGCGAGGAGACGTCGAGCGCGCCCTTGCGGCGGGTCAGCTCGCGCGCCTTGCGCGCGGCCTCGCGCGCGGCGGCGGCTTCCACCACCTTGCCGACGATGGTCCTGGCTTCCTGCGGATGGATCTCGAACCAGTCCTGCAAAGCCTGGTTGATCACGTTCTCGACCACCGGCCGCACTTCGGACGAGACCAGCTTGTCCTTGGTCTGCGAGGAGAACTTGGGGTCCGGCACCTTCACCGACAGCACCGCGGTCAGGCCCTCGCGGCAGTCGTCGCCGGTGAGCGAGACCTTCTCCTTGCGCGCGCCGCCACCGCCTTCCGCGTATTGCGTGATCTGGCGGGTGAGCGCGCCACGGAAGCCGGCCAAGTGGGTGCCGCCGTCGCGCTGCGGGATGTTGTTGGTGAAGCAGAGCACGTTCTCGTGGTAGCCGTCGTTCCACCACATGGCGCATTCCACCGTGATGCCCTCGCGTTCGGCGCGCATCATGATGGGCCCCGGGATCAGCGGCGACTTGTTGCGGTCGAGATAGCGGACGAAGGCTTCGACGCCGCCTTCGTACCGCATCTCCTCGCGCTTTTCCTCCGCGTGGCGCTGATCGGACAGCACGATGGTGACGCCCGAGTTCAGGAACGCGAGCTCGCGCAGGCGATGCTCCAGCGTTGCGAAGTCGAACTCGGTCATGGTGAAGGTGGCGGGCGAAGGCAGGAAGCTCACTTCCGTGCCGCGCTTGCCCTCGGCGTCGCCGGTCTCCTTCAACGGTGCGACGGCGACGCCGTCGTGGAACTCGATGAAGTGCTCCTTGCCATCGCGCCAGATGGTCAGCTTCAGCCACGTCGATAGCGCATTCACCACCGACACGCCGACGCCGTGCAAGCCGCCCGAGACCTTGTAGGAGTTCTGGTCGAACTTACCGCCGGCATGGAGTTGGGTCATGATGACCTCGGCCGCCGAGATGCCTTCGCCCTTGTGGATGCCGGTCGGGATGCCGCGGCCATTGTCGCGTACGGTGCAGGAGCCGTCCGGATTGAGCGCGACGTTCACCTCGCTGGCGTGACCCGCGAGCGCCTCGTCGATGGCGTTGTCGACGGCCTCGTAGACCATGTGATGCAGGCCTGAGCCGTCATCGGTATCGCCGATGTACATGCCGGGCCGCTTGCGCACGGCGTCGAGGCCTTTGAGGACCTTGATCGACTCTGCGCCATACTCGGCATTGGACGGGATATTGCGGGCTGCTTCAGCCATCTGCGGGCACCCTCGAAGCGGGCGAAAAATGAGTCGGATAGACATTAAGTCTGTGACACGAAAACCGGGTCTCGTACAGGGCAAAGTGTCAGGCCATAATATGTTGATTTGAAAGCGCTTTTTAAAGGCCTCGCGCTGCAAAAAAGGCGCTTTTCGGACACCCGTTTTGGCGCCTTCTAAGGCATGGATTCGACGTTGATTTTGACGGCCATCGAAACGCCATGAGGGCGTCGCTCATGCGCCACTGCCTGCGCTTTCCCTTGCACGTGGCCGGCAACCGGTCATAAGCGCGGGCCCGCGTCCAGCTCATTCAGAATCGCATCCATGCGTTGGCTCAATCAAAATCTCGTTTCCCGGCCTCGCCGGACATTCGAGGTCCCGCGTCGCCTGCGCGCCATGGTGCGCGCGCGGGAAGCCAGCATCATCATCCTGGCGGCGATTGTCGGGGTATTGGCCGGCCTGGTGGTGGTGGTCATGGGTACGGCGGTCGGCTTCATGCACGTAACCGCCTTCGGCCTCGATCCTGGCGAGCGGCTGTCGGGCCGCTTCTCGCTCGATCCGCTCCGCGCCTTCGTGGCGCCGTGCCTGGGCGGCCTGCTGTTCGGTCTGGTAACTGCCTACGTCAGCCGCCGGCGCGGCACCGAGGTCGACCCCATCGAGGCCAATGCCTTGCACGGCGGCCGCATGTCCATGCGCGGCAGCCTGATCGTGGCGGCGCAGACGGTCTGGTCGAGCGGGGTGGGCGCTTCGGTCGGGCTGGAGGCCGGCTACACCCAATGGGCGAGCGGCATCGCCTCCAAGATCGGCCAAGCCTTCCGCCTGCGCCGGGCCGATCTGCGTATCCTGGTCGGGGCCGGCTCGGCTGCGGCCATCGCGGGTGCCTTCGGCGCGCCGCTTGGGGGCGCCTTCTACGGCTTCGAATTGATCATCGGCAGCTACACGGTCAATTCGCTGGCGCCGGTCGGCATCGCCTCGCTGCTCGGCTACCTGACCGCGCACGCGCTCTCGCCCACCGAGCTCGGCATCGAGCCCGGCTCGGTCAGCGGGATGACGACGGAGCAGATCATTATCGCGGCGGGCTTCGGAGTCCTGGCCGGTGTCTTCGGTATCATTCTGATGCGCGGTGTCGCCGCCTGCGAGCGGCTGTTCTCGCATCTGAAGGTCAAGCCCTGGCTGCGACCGACCATCGCTGGCGCCATTGTCGGCGGGCTTGCGATGATCTCGCCGCAGGTGATGTCTTCCGGCCACGGCGCGCTACACTTGGCCGGCTTGTTCAAGCTGCCGCTCGCGGTGCTGGCCACGATCTTCGTGCTGAAGTCGCTGGCCTCGATCGTCTCGCTTGGCTCCGGCTTCCGCGGTGGTCTGTTCTTTGCCTCGCTCCTGCTCGGCGCGTTGGGAGGGCAACTGTTCGCGAGCGGGGTCACCATGTTGGCGCCGGGCACCCACCTCGATCCCGATGCCTTCGCGATCGTCGGGCTGTCGGCCCTGTCGGCGTCGGTGATCGGCGGCCCGCTCACCATGACCTTCATCGCGCTGGAGTTGACCGGCGACCTGTGGCTCACCGTCGCGGTGCTGATCGCGGTCATCATCTCGCGTCAGGTGACGCGCGAGTTCTTCGGCTACACTTTCGCCACCTGGCGCTTCCACCTGCGCGGCGAGACCATCCGCAGCGCCGCCGATGTCGGTTGGATTAGGGATCTCACCGTCACCCAAATGATGCGGGCCGACGTGCGCACCACGCCGGTAGAGACGCCGATATCCGCCTTCTGCGAGGCGTTCCAGCTCGGCTCGACCAACCAGGTGATAGCGCTCGATGAGGATGGCCGCTACGCCGGCTTGGTGCTGGTGGCCGAAGCACATGCGTCCGAGGTCGATCCCACCCTGTCGGTGCGGGCGATCTTGCGCCACGCCGACCACGTGCTGCTGCCGCAGATGACGGCGCAGGAAGCGGTTTCGGCCTTCGACCGTTACGAGGCGGAAGCGCTGGCCGTGGTCGATACGCTAGAGCACCGCCAGGTTCTCGGGCTTCTCAGCGAAGCGCATGCGCTGCGCCGCTATTCCGATGCGTCGGAGCGGCAGCGGCGCGAACTGCTCGGCGAACTGTAGGGCTGCGCAAGCGTTTTACCGCGGTGGCGTCACCGTGCCATTGCGCACCTCGAACACCTGCGCACGGTTCGCTATGTCGCCGAAGGCGGCCGGGTCGGCGCCGGTCATCCAGACCTGCGCGCCGAGGGTCGCGAGCGCGTCGTAGAGTGCCGCGCGGCGGTTCGGATCGAGATGGGCGACAATCTCGTCGAGCAGCAGCACCGGCGCAAACCCGGTCATGTCTTTGATTAGCCCGGCATGGGCGAGCACCAGGCGGATCAGCAGCGCCTTCTGCTCGCCGGTCGAGGCATCAGCCGCGGGCACGCCCTTGTCGGCGTGGGTGACCTTGAGTTCGGCGCGGTGGGGGCCTTCCAGCGTCCGGCCGGCGGCGGCGTCGCGGGGACGGTTCTCGCGCAGCAGGGCACGGTAGCGGTCCTCGATCTCGGCGGCGGCTATGGTGCGGCAGCAGTTCTTCGACAAAGCCCTCAAGCGCGATCGCCGCGCGCGGAAAGCCGGGGGCGCATATCGCGGGCCTCAGCCAGCGCGCCTTGCAGGCGCGTCACGGTCTCATGGCGGGCCGCCGCCACCGCCACCGCCACCTCGGCGGTCTCGTGCTCGACGGCATCGAGCCAGTGGGCGTCGGTCGTGTGCTCTTCCAGCAGGCGGTTGCGCGATCGCAACGAGCGCTCCAGCGCGTTGACGCGGCTCGAATGCTGGGCGTCGACCGCCAGCACCAGGCGATCGAGAAAGCGCCGGCGCTCGGAGGCCGGACCGTTGAACAGCGGGTCCATGGCCGGGATCAGCCAGATGACGCGCAGATGGTCGGCGAAGGCGGTGGCGGACGGCGCCGGCTCGCGGTCGATGCGGTAGCGCCGCGTGGGTGAGGCGTCCTCGCCCGTCGGCGCCTCGATACCGGTGCCCAGCGTCGCCAGCCCGAGCATGCCCTCGATCTCGGCGTTGATGGCCCAGGCGCCGTCTCCTTCGGAGAAGGCGAGTTCGTCGAGCGTGGCGCGGCGCAGGCCGCGCCCGGGCGCAAGCAGCGAGATCGCTTCGATCAGGTTGGTCTTGCCGGCCCCGTTGGCGCCGGTGAGCACCACCGGCCCGGCGGCGCTCAGTTCCACCTGCGCGGCATGATAGCTGCGGAAGTTGACGAGGCTCAGGCGGCGGATGAAGGCGGCGGTCATGGGCAGGGTCGTGCGGCAGGGCACGGTAGCGGTCCTCGATCTCGGCGGCGGCATGGTGCGGCAGCAGTCCCTCGACAAAGCCCTCAAGCGCGATCGCCGCGCGCGGAAAGCCGGGGGCGCTGTCGCGGGCCTCAGCCAGCGCGCCTTGCAGGCGCGTCACGGTCTCATGGCGGGCCGCTGCCACCGCCACCGCCACCTCGGCGGTCTCGTGCTCGACGGCATCGAGCCAGTGGGCGTCGGTCGTGTGCTCTTCCAGCAGGCGGTTGCGCGATCGCAACGAGCGCTCCAGCGCGTTGACGCGGCTCGAATGCTGGGCGTCGACCGCCAGCACCAGGCGGTCGAGAAAGCGCCGGCGCTCGGAGGCCGGACCGTTGAACAGCGGGTCCATGGCCGGGATCAGCCAGATGACGCGCAGGTGGTCGGCGAAGGCGGTGGCGGACGGCGCCGGCTCGCGGTCGATGCGGTAGCGCCGCGTGGGTGAGGCGTCCTCGCCTGTCGGCGCCTCGATACCGGTGCCCAGCGTCGCCAGCCCGAGCATGCCCTCGATCTCGGCGTTGATGGCCCAGGCGCCGTCTCCTTCGGAGAAGGCGAGTTCGTCGAGCGTGGCGCGGCGCAGGCCGCGCCCGGGCGCAAGCAGCGAGATCGCTTCGATCAGGTTGGTCTTGCCGGCCCCGTTGGCGCCGGTGAGCACCACCGGCCCGGCGGCGCTCAGTTCCACCTGCGCGGCATGATAGCTGCGGAAGTTGACGAGGCTCAGGCGGCGGATGAATGCGGCGGACATGGCGTTGCTGTAGTGCAGCGTTGCTCCGCTCTCAACCGCCCTCGTCCCGAAGAAGCGGCCGATCGAGGCGCTACACCCGCATCGGCATCAGCACGTAGAGCGCGCCCTTGGCGTCCTTATCCTGGATCAGCGTGGGCGAGCCCGGGTCGGCGAGCTTGAGCACCGCCACTTCGCCTTCGATCTGGTCGGCGATGTCGAGCAGGTAGCGCGAGTTGAAGCCGATATCGAGCGGCTCGGCGTCGTAGTCGACCTCGATCTCTTCGGTGGCGCTGCCGGAATCCGGATTGGTCACCGACAGCGTGAGCTTGTTATCGCCAAGCGACAGCTTGACGGCGCGCCCGCGCTCGCTCGCCACCGTCGAGACGCGGTCGACCGCGGCCTCGAATTCCTTCTTGTCGACGATGAGGTTCTTGTCGTTGTTGGCCGGGATCACCCGTCCATAGTCCGGGAAGGTGCCATCGATCAGCTTGGAGACCAGCACCACGTCGCCGATGGTGAAGCGGATCTTGCCGGCCGAGAGCTCGACCGCGATCTCGCCTTCGCCGTTCTCGATCAGCCGCTGCACCTCATTGACAGTCTTGCGCGGCACGATGATGCCGGGCATGCCGACCGCGCCCTCGGGCAGCGGCAGCTCGCACTGCGCCAGCCGATGGCCGTCGGTGGCGACCGCGCGCAGGGTCGGCGCCTTGGCATCGCCGGCGGCGTGCAGGTAGATGCCGTTGAGGTAGTAGCGCGTCTCTTCGGTCGAAATCGCGAACTGGGTCTTGTCGATCAGCCGCTTGAGGTCGCCGGCGGCGAGCTTGAAGGTGTGCGTCATCTCGCCGGCGGCGAGATCGGGAAAATCGCTCTCCGGCAGGGTCTGCAGGGTGAAGCGCGAGCGGCCGGCGCGCAGGGACAGCACGGCGCGGTCGCCGGAGCCTTCCAGCACGATCTGCGCGCCCTCCGGCAGCTTGCGCACGATGTCGTAGAACATGTGCGCCGGCACGGTCGTGGCGCCGCCGGGGCTGACCTCGGCCGAAATTGAGTCCGTCACCTCAAGATCGAGGTCGGTGGCCTTCAGGCTGAGCCGACCGTCTTCAGCCTTGATCAGCACATTGGCCAGAATCGGGATGGTATTGCGCCGTTCGACCACGCGGTGCACGTGGCTCAGCGACTTGAGTAGCTCTGAACGCTCTACAGTGATCTTCATCGGTTGGGAGACCTGCTGGGGCGCCTTCGGGAAGGAAGGCCGCGCGACGGCAAGCCGGCTGGGCCGCGGGATGCGGAGCCGGGCAGCAAGGGTGGCGTACCGGCGCGAAAATCGCAAGCCTGCACAGGCTCAGGTCGGCGCTATGCCCAGATGGTCCACAGGCCTCACCCCTGCCAGCCGGCGGGGCGAGGCGAACGAGCGGCTAGTCCTGCAGTTGCCGCTTGAGGACCTCGATCTCCTCGGCGAGCGCCACGTCGTTGCCGACCAGGCCCTCGATCTTGCGCACCGCGTGCAGCACGGTGGTGTGGTCGCGGCCGCCGAAGCGCCGGCCGATCTCCGGCAGCGAGCGCAGCGTCAGCGTTTTGGCGAGATACATGGCCACCTGGCGCGGGCGCACCACGTTGGCGGTGCGGCGCGAGGACAGAAGGTCCGAGCGGCTGACGTTATATTGCCGCGCCACCACCCGCTGGATGTCCTCGATCTTGACCTTCTTGGGCTCCTGCGGGCGGATCAGGTCGCGCACCTCGCGTTCGGCCATTTCCAGCGTCACGGCATGACCGGTCAGCTTGTTGTGGGCGAGCAGGCGGTTGAGCGCGCCTTCGAGGTCGCGGCCGTTGTGGGTCACGGTCTTGGCAATATAGCTCAGCACCGGCACCGGCACGTCGAAGGTCGGATGGTGGGCGCGCGCCGCCATGACGCGGGCCTTGAGGATCTCGAAGCGCAGCTCCTCGCCGAGCGGACCCATCTCCACCACCAGCCCGCCGGCCAGCCGCGAGCGCACCCGGTCGTCCAGGCTTTCCAGATCCGACGGCGGCCGGTCAGAGGCGATAATCACCTGGCGGCCGGCGTCAATCAGCGCATTGAGCGTGTGGCAGAACTCGGCCTGGGTCGATTTCCCCTGCAGGAACTGCAGATCGTCGATCACCAGCACGCCGATGCCGCGCAGCGCCTCCTTGAAGGCGAGCGCCGTCTGCGTCCGCAGCGCCGAGACGAAGCCGTACATGAACTTCTCGGCGGTGAGATAAAGCACCTTGCGCTCGCCGGTGGCATTGCCCGCCCAGGTGATCGCCTGCAACAGGTGCGTCTTGCCGAGCCCCACGCCGGCGTGGATGTAGAGCGGGTTGAACATCACCGCGTCGCCGCGCTTGGCGGCTGCCACCTGCTTGGCGGCGGCGTGCGCGAGGGTGTTGGAGCGGCCGGTCACGAACAAGTCGAAGGTCAGGCGCGGATCGAGCGGTGAGCCGCCGAGCGCCTCGTGCACGCCGGGATCGCTCACCGCCAGCGGACGTCCGCCATGGCCATGGCCGTTGACGGCACGGACGGCTTCGCCGGCGCCGTCTTCCGCTTTCGGCTTGGTCACGGCCGAGCCGCGCATCGCCGAACGCACGATTAGCTCGATGCGGCTTACGGTGTTCGCTTCCGCCTGCCAGCACGCGAGCACGCGCTCGGCGTAATGCGACTGAATCCAGCTCTTGAGGAAGCGGGTCGGCACCGACATGCGCACAGTGCTGCCTTCAAGCGCCTCCAGGTCCATGCGCGCGAACCAGCTCGAATAGATGTCGTCTCCAACCTCGGCCTTCAGCCTCTGCTGCACCTTCAACCAACGATCCTGCTCCACGTTCGACATTTTCTTCTTCTCTTATTGATGGATTTGTTGACCGGACCCGGTTACTCGGCTGGCACCGCGACAGGCACCCAACGCGCCGAACGAGACGCAACGCAACTCAGGCAAGGACGATGTTGTTGGGGAGGCTGGTCGATATAGGCCGTGAGCCCAGATGCCGCATCATCGCCAAGCGAGGAGGCTGCGCCTCAACCGCAGGCAGGGGGAGCGCCGCCGCCCATACCGCGCAACAACGCGGACGACGGCGGAGGGTATGCAATCTCTAAATGAGGGGAGGCTCCGGAAAAACATGAGGAGTGGGAAGCCGCGGTAAACGAGCACGCATTGGATGACACGAATTCGATAAATGCGGAATCGAACACCGAAGCGGTCCCTGCTCCTGTCATGACATCCCCCTCATGCTTGCCGGGCGTTGCGCCCTTGGCGGTCAAAAAACGCTAGTTGCCGCTTGAGGACCTCGATCTCCTCGGCTAGCGCCACGTCGTTGCCGACCAGGCCCTCGATCTTGCGCACCGCGTGCAGCACGGTGGTGTGGTCGCGGCCGCCGAAGCGCCGGCCGATCTCCGGCAGCGAGCGCAGCGTCAGCGTTTTGGCGAGATACATGGCCACCTGGCGCGGGCGCACCACGTTGGCGGTGCGGCGCGAGGACAGAAGGTCCGAGCGGCTGACGTTATATTGCCGCGCCACCACCCGCTGGATGTCCTCGATCTTGACCTTCTTGGGCTCCTGCGGGCGGATCAGGTCGCGCACCTCGCGTTCGGCCATTTCCAGCGTCACGGCATGACCGGTCAGCTTGTTGTGGGCGAGCAGGCGGTTGAGCGCGCCTTCGAGGTCGCGGCCGTTGTGGGTCACGGTCTTGGCAATATAGCTCAGCACCGGCACCGGCACGTCGAAGGTCGGATGGTGGGCGCGCGCCGCCATGACGCGGGCCTTGAGGATCTCGAAGCGCAGCTCCTCGCCGAGCGGACCCATCTCCACCACCAGCCCGCCGGCCAGCCGCGAGCGCACCCGGTCGTCCAGGCTTTCCAGATCCGACGGCGGCCGGTCAGAGGCGATAATCACCTGGCGGCCGGCGTCAATCAGCGCATTGAGCGTGTGGCAGAACTCGGCCTGGGTCGATTTCCCCTGCAGGAACTGCAGATCGTCGATCACCAGCACGCCGATGCCGCGCAGCGCCTCCTTGAAGGCGAGCGCCGTCTGCGTCCGCAGCGCCGAGACGAAGCCGTACATGAACTTCTCGGCGGTGAGATAAAGCACCTTGCGCTCGCCGGTGGCATTGCCCGCCCAGGTGATCGCCTGCAACAGGTGCGTCTTGCCGAGCCCCACGCCGGCGTGGATGTAGAGCGGGTTGAACATCACCGCGTCGCCGCGCTTGGCGGCTGCCACCTGCTTGGCGGCGGCGTGCGCGAGGGTGTTGGAGCGGCCGGTCACGAACAAGTCGAAGGTCAGGCGCGGATCGAGCGGTGAGCCGCCGAGCGCCTCGTGCACGCCGGGATCGCTCACCGCCAGCGGACGTCCGCCATGGCCATGGCCGTTGACGGCACGGACGGCTTCGCCGGCGCCGTCTTCCGCTTTCGGCTTGGTCACGGCCGAGCCGCGCATCGCCGAACGCACGATTAGCTCGATGCGGCTTACGGTGTTCGCTTCCGCCTGCCAGCACGCGAGCACGCGCTCGGCGTAATGCGACTGAATCCAGCTCTTGAGGAAGCGGGTCGGCACCGACATGCGCACAGTGCTGCCTTCAAGCGCCTCCAGGTCCATGCGCGCGAACCAGCTCGAATAGATGTCGTCTCCAACCTCGGCCTTCAGCCTCTGCTGCACCTTCAACCAACGATCCTGCTCCACGTTCGACATTTTCTTCTTCTCTTATTGATGGATTTGTTGACCGGACCCGGTTACTCGGCTGGCACCGCGACAGGCACCCAACGCGCCGAACGAGACGCAACGCAACTCAGGCAAGGACGATGGTGTTGGGGAGGCTGGTCGATATAGGCCGTGAGCCCAGATGCCGCATCATCGCCAAGCGAGGAGGCTGCGCCTCAACCGCAGGCAGGGGGAGCGCCGCCGCCCATACCGCGCAACAACGCGGACGACGGCGGAGGGTATGCAATCTCTAAATGAGGGGAGGCTCCGGAAAAACATGAGGAGTGGGAAGCCGCGGTAAACGAGCACGCATTGGATGACACGAATTCGATAAATGCGGAATCGAACACCGAAGCGGTCCCTGCTCCTGTCATGACATCCCCCTCATGCTTGCCGGGCGTTGCGCCCTTGGCGGTCAAAAAACGCTACTACGCTCGGCCCCGCATCGCACCGCAAAAAAGTGGTCGCGATCTAGATAGCGCATCTTGAGCCACGCCCCGAATGTCGGGGACCAACGACTTTGTATGAAAACGGCGAATTCAATCCGGGTAGACAACAGATAGCCGTTCTCATGCGCGATGAGCGTAGAGCAAAACCCTTTTCCTGATGGCGTTCCCGCACAAAGGCAGCGCGAGATCGCTTGAGCAAAAGAGCATAACGATGGGGGTGGGGCAATACGTGATTATAGCTGGCAGCGTTACGTGTCGCAGAACCGTTGCATTGTTGACACGGTTGAAACCCTTGCCGCGATGGCAAGCGTTTGATGAAGCGCACAGAATCGACAGGTGGAATTGGATGCGCGGTGGCAGACGGTACCAGAATATTTTTGATCGGGGCACGGCGCGCAAACGTCTGCGCCACAGTGATTTTCAAGTCCCTTACGGGACATGGATCATAAGTTACTCGCTTTGAATAAAAATTCGTGAGCGGATGAGAAGGGTAGCTCTTCGCTTAATAGTGGGCTTATCGTGCGACCATACCTCTCTCAAGCCGACTAAATGGGCGCGCGCATATTTTTATGATGCGTGAATGACGAAATCGCGGGCACACGCGCGCGGTTGTGCCGTTCGACGTCCGGCGTCGCGCGGCAGATGCGGGTGTTTCAAAGAATTCGGATGAAATAACAAACAAAAAGCCCGGCACGAATGCCGGGCCACCGCGCCGCACCGATGCGGCGCGCATCTTGCGCAAACTTATTGCGCGAGTTTTGCGATGCGGTGTGCGAGCCGGGAAACTTTGCGGCTGGCGCTGTTCTTGTGCACGACGCCGCGCTGCGCCGCACGCATGATCACCGGTTCAGCTTCCTTGAGTGCCGTGGTCGCCGCGTTGCGGTTGCCGGCATCGATCGCTTCCTCGACCTTGCGCACCGAGCTGCGCATGGTGGAACGGTGCGACTTGTTGATCGCGGTCCGCTTCGCGATCTGGCGCGTCGCCTTGCGGGCAGACTTTGTATTGGCCATCACTCTCTCGTTTGCGTCTGGCGCCAGCGGCTAAGAGCCGGCTGAAGCGGCCGAATTTTGCAAGAAAAATCGGCGGCGAGCATGCCTCGCCGCCATTTGCCCAGGCTTATAGTGAGCCTCCCGCCGGGCGTCAACGCCCGAGCGGGCCGGCCCGGTTCCGGCGGTGTCAGGCCACGCGCTTGGCCCGGACCGCGTCGTGTCCGGCGGTCACGGCGGCCCGATCGGCGGCGGAAAAGGCCGAAAGCGGCGGTTTCACCACAGCCAGCGCCGGATCGCCATGGATATGGGCGAGCAGGGCCTTCACCCCGCTGACCAGTGGCTTGCCGTCGAACAGCTTGCGGATCGCCACCGCGGCCGCCAGGGCCTCCGCGTCGCCGTCGTGCCAGGCGCGGGCGCAGAGGTCGGCATTGCAATTGGCGGTCGCCGAAATGCAGCCGGCGAACTGGCCCTGGCGCGCCTCCAGCAGGCAGGCCTCGGTCGACGGGAAGACCGCGAAGTCCTTCGAGATCGCCGCCGCGGAACGGGCGTAGTCCATATCGCCGGAGGAATCCTTCAACCCCACGATCCGCGATGGGAAGGCGCCCAGCAGCCGGCGGATCAGGTCGACGTGCCAGGGCAGGCCGGACATCGCCGGGAAATTATAGAGGTAAAGCGGGATCGGCTTGTCGGCGGTGCCGTTCACGATTTCTTCGATATAGGCAACGAGGCCGTCGTCGGGCACGCCCTTGTAATAGAACGGCGGCAGCACCAGTGCGCCGGCGAAGCCGAGCGCGGCGGCATGGCGCGTAAGCGCCACCGCGTCGGCGACGGCGGCCGCGCCGGTACCGACCATCAGCCGGTCGAGCGGCAGCCCGTTGTCTTTATATGCGCTCATTACCGCCATGCGCTGGTCGCGCGAAAAAGACGTCGCCTCTCCGGTAGTGCCGAGCACGTTGAGGCCGTCGCAGCCGTTGTCGAGCAGATGGCGCGCGAGTGTCGTGGCGCGGTCGAGGTCGGGCGCGCCGTTGTCTTGGATCGGCGTCGCGACAGCGGCGATGACGCCGGAAAGGGTGGCCTTGGACATTGGGTTCCTCCTTGCAGGACGCGAATACCGAAA
>CAWGGL010000011.1:0-21447 GCA_963822085.1 uncultured Pseudomonadota bacterium | reverse complement strand
GTTCGGCACCTTGCGTGCGTATTCCTCGATGACGCGCCGCATCGCGGCGCGGCGGTCGACGCTGCCGCCCGTGATGACCGCCGCGCGAATCGGACGATCGAAGCGGCGCACGCCGCGCGGCTTGGGTCCGATGCGCAAGTCGGAGCCGAAGGCGAGCGCCATGAAGCCGCGCTCCAGTTCGCGCGTGGTGAAGCGCGTGTATTGCGGTGGTGCGCCGGCAATGGCCCCGGGTGGGGCGGGCTGCTTGCCGGATGCGGCGAGGGTCGGCGTAATGGTAAGCGCCGATAGCCCAAGCGCGACGCTGGCGGCGGCTATAATTCCGGCATTTCGCGGTTGAAAGCGAAAACGTCTCACCGTGCCGCGTTACTCCCGACGTTGGCGCACCAGGCCTTCCTGTGCGACCGAGGCGACCAGGGTGCCGTCGCGCGTGAAGATAAGGCCGCGCGTAAAGGCGCGCGAGCCATGCAGGTTGGGCGAATCCTGCGCATAGAGCAGCCACTCGTCGGCACGGAACGGACGGTGCAGCCACAGCGCATGGTCGAGGCTCGCCGCCATGAACTCCTTCTCGAACAAGGTGCGGCCGTGACGCATCAAGGAAGCGTCGAGCAGCGTCAGGTCGGAGGCGTAGGCGAGCACGGATTGATGAATGGCGAGATCGTCGGGCAGCGGGCCGGTAGTGCGGAACCAAAGATGGAAATTGCCGTCGGGGTACTTCTTGCCGCCGTAGCGGTCGAACTCGACCGGGCGCATCTCGATCGGACGCTCGCGCTCGTAATACCGCCGCACCGGTTCCGGCATCGACGGCAACAGGTTCTTGCGCATCTCCGATTCGTCCGGCAGTTCCTCGGGTGGCGTGACGTCCGGCATCTCGGCCTGATGGTCGAGGCCCTCCTCCTGCACCTGGAACGATACCAGCATGGAAAACATCGGATGGCCGTGTTGGCGCGCGGTGACACTGCGGGTGGTGAAGCTCTTGCCGTCGCGCACGCGCTCGACGTCGTAGATGATCGGCACCTTGGGATCGCCGGGCAAAATGAAATAGGCGTGCATGGAATGGGGCGGCCGGCTGGCGTCCACCGTGCGGATCGCCGCTACCAGCGCCTGCGCGATCACCTGGCCGCCGTAGACGCGCTGCCAGCCGGTCTGCGGCGAGATGCCACGAAACAGGTTGAGGTCGAGCGGCTCGAGATCGAGAAGGGTCAGGAGATCCTGGACGGCGGATGACATGGGGCGCGGGCTTTCCTTGGGCGGTTCGCCATCAATGACGACGCTGGGAACAGGGGTGTCAAGATTGGTGTAACACCCTGCTACCCATCCAATGTCATTCCGGGGGGGCGAGCGAGAGCGAGCGAACCCGGAACCCGTACTCCGCAGGGCGTGGGCTATGGATTCCGGGTTTGCGGTATTCGGTAGCGCCCTGAATTGGCGGATGAGACGAACGGGCGGGATTTCAATCGCCTAACGGTGCTAAGATGAGCCTCACAATGGCGACAGGATCGGAAAATCGCGACGTGGTGATCGGTGGGGCCGGCTTTGCCGGCCTGGCGCTGGCGATTGCGCTCAGGGAAGCGCTCGGCCCAGGCTTCACCGTGACGGTGGCTGACCCGGCGCTCAAGCACGAGAAATCCAAGGACCCGCGCGCCTCCGCCATCGCGGCCGCCGCCCGCCGGCTGTTCGAGGCCATCGAGGTCTGGGACGTGGTGGCGGACGAGTCGCAGCCGATCCTCGACATGGTGGTGACCGATAGCAAGGTCGACGACGTGGTGCGACCGACCTTCCTCACCTTCGGCGGCGAGGTGGAAGAAGGTGAGCCGTTCGCGCACATGGTCGAGAACCGGCTCTTGGTCGACGCCCTGGTTGCCAAGGCCAGGACGCTCGGCATCGACCTGCGCGACACTGCGGTGACCGGCTTCGCGCATGAGCGCAACACCATCGACGTCACCTTCGCCGACGACGAGACGCTGAGCGCGCGCCTTCTGGTCGGCGCCGACGGCGCCCGTTCCATCATCCGCGAGACCTCCGGCATCGTCACCCACGGCTGGGACTACAACCAGTCCGGCATCGTCACCACGGTCGGCTTCGAGCGCGATCACGAAGGCCGCGCCGAGGAGCATTTCCTGCCGCCGGGGCCGTTCGCCATTCTGCCGCTGACGGGCAAGCGTGCGTCCATCGTGTGGACCGAGAAGCGGCGCGACGCCGACCGCATCGTCGCGCTGCCGGACGACCAATTCCACGACGAACTCGAGAAGCGCTTCGGCCTGCATCTCGGCGAGATCGAGGTCATCGGTCCGCGCCGCGCGTTTCCGTTGGGGCTTTACACCGCGCGCTCGTTCATCGCCGACCGGCTGGCGCTGGTCGGCGACGCCGCGCACGTCATTCATCCGATCGCGGGCCAGGGCCTGAACATGGGCCTGCGCGATGTTGCCGCCTTGGCGGAAGCGATCGCCGATGCCGCGCGTCTTGGCCTCGATATCGGCGCGCCGGACGTGCTGGAGAGCTATCAGCGCTGGCGACGTTTCGACACCGCGATGATGGGCGTCGCCACCGACGGATTGAACCGGCTATTTTCCAACCGCTCCGACGTGCTGCGGCTGGTGCGCGATGTCGGCCTCGGCATGGTCGAGCGTATGCCGGCCCTGAAGAACGTCTTCATCCGCGAGGCGGCGGGCTTCACCGGCGAGGTGCCGAAGTTGATGAAGGGTGAAGCCCTGTAGCGCCGCCGTCGCTCATTGCGCCGTGATGAAGGGATCCCAGTTCACGTAGTACGTGACCGGTTGAATGACGCCGACCGTCACCGCGATCTGGATCTGATAAGTCTGGCTGCCGGCATTCATCGCCTGACCGATCCACCAGCTTCCCGCCGGTTGTGTGCCAAGCGGCGGTTGCTGCCGCGGATAGCCGGCCGAGCCGAAGACCGACCCCTGACTGACGTTGAACCCGGTGATGATGACCTGATCGCCGGATACAGGATTGATTGGCACAGAGTTGAAGCCGATCGTGGAACCGACCGGCACTTTCGTGTGCAGCTCCATCTGGCCTTCGCCGGAACTGCCGTTGCTGATCGTGTTGTCCATCATGTAAACGCCAGCGCCGATGTTTCTGCCCTGTTGGGCGGCGACATATGCGGTGTCGACGGCGATGGTGATGCAGGCATTGACCTGGATCCCGGAGGCTATGGTGGTAACGAAGCGGCTGGGTTGCATCATGAAGTTCATGGGACTGCTCCACGTGTGACGGCGCAATGCGCGAATTCCGACGGACCGCGTGCGCTCAGTGCACGGACATCGTGAGGTTGACGGTGGTGGTGATGGCGGCAGAGCCTTGCTGCTTCTGCGCGTTGAAGGTCACCGAATAGGGTGCGGTGCCCGTGTTCTGCACTTGGCCGGTGAAGCCGCCATAGGTCGCGTCGGGTTGCGGTTGACCGCCGGGCCCCCAGGCATTCGAGTTCGAGATGGCTTGAATGCTCTTGGCGCCGGTGGCGGTCGGGTCGACGTTGAAGACCTGCCAGTTGACGACGCTGCCATTGGTTACGTTGGTCTGCAGATTGGCGGTGCCCTCGTTGGTGCTGCCGTTGGACACGCGATTGTCGACAACGTAGACGCCGCGAGTCGAACCGTTCTGCAGGGCGTTGGTGTCGACCCAGATTTGAATGAAAACGGACGGTGTTCCGGTAGTCATTGCACGCTTCCTCCCGATGGACGCGATGCGACGAGCTACAAGCGGGCCCGCCGGCGCGTGTGAATTCTCGGTATTGCGACGATAGGTTGTATCAATATCCAAGAACTCTCATAGGTTGTCAACGGCAATCTTCTCACGTGCGAGGCGCGCACCGACGGCCGGCCCGACGGCATACCGGTCCGGCTGATGAGGGTCTAAAAAGCGCTTATTGAATAGAGATTTAGATGCGGCCGCCGCTGCCGCCGCTCTGGAGGCTGCCCGGTATCGGGCGCGACTCAGCGCAAGATCAAGACAGCGGCACGCTGCCGACCTGATCCCGGAACGCCTTGCGGCTTGAAATCGCCTTGTACCAGCGGTCGAGATTGGGCGTCGCCGGGCGCTCCGGCACCAGCTGCACGTAGCGATAGCACATCACGCCCACCGGAATGTCGCCGTAGGAGAAGGCGTCGCCGACGACGAATGCGGTCTTGCCGAGCCGGGCGTCGAGCATTTGCATCGCCGCGACGGTCTTGTCCTGCGATGCCTTGACCGCGGCCATGTCACGCTTGTCTTCCGGCGTGCGGATCAGGCCCCAGAACGCCGGCGTGATGGCCGGCCCCAGCACGGACAGCTGCCAGTCCATCCATTGGCTGGCAAGCGCGCGCTGCTTGGCATCCTGCGGCTCCAGCGTGCCGCTCTTGTCGTGCTTGCCGGCGAGATAGCGCACGATGGAGTTCGATTCCCACAGCAGGAAGCCGTCTTCCTCTTCCAGAGTCGGCACCAAGCCGTTGGGGTTCATCGCGAGATATTTCGGCTCCCGGTTCATGCCGAAGGCGCCGCCAACGTCGATGCGCTCGTGCCCGAGGCCGAGTTCGGCCACCGCCCACATGGCCTTCTGCACATTGGACGAGGTGTTGCGGCCCCAGATCTTGATCATCGACGTTCCCTTCTCATTACGCTGCTTCGTGTCCCGGGCGCAGCGCAGCACGAAGTGGTGCGCTGCAGACCCGGGATCGTTCCAATTTGTTGCGGTCCCGGCTCAGCGGTGCACCGTTTCGCTTCGCTTCACGCTGCACCGCGTCCGGGACACGGGTCATCAAATCACTCCAACCTTCGCGCCTCTTCCGGCAGCATGATCGGGATGCCGTCGCGGATCGGATAGGCAAGCTTGGCCTTGCGCGAGATCAGCTCTTGGGCTTCGGCGTCGTATTCCAGCGTGCCCTTGGTGAGGGGGCAGACCAGGATCTCCAGCAGCTTGGGATCGACGCTGTTGGCGGGGCGTTCAGGGGAGGATGTGGTGCTCATGGTCGGGCTCTCGTGAATTCGGGCGACTTATAGCACGAAGAGGAGGCTTGCAGGCCCACCCGCTCCCACAAGGGCAAAGGGAAAGGGAAACGGATGCGCCGCGCGTTGGTGGCACATCCAGCTACTGCAGCTGCGGCTCGCCCTCGCTGTCCTTCTTGGCGAGCTCGATCTCGGTGATGGCAACCAGAATCTCGGCGCGGGTCTTGAGGTCCGGCGCCTCAAGCAGCGCCTGCTTCTCGGCAGCGCCATAAGGCGACATCATCGACAGCGCGTTGACCAGCGCTTCGTTGGGCGCCTTCTGGATGCCGTCCCAGTCGGTGTTGAGATCGTTGGCTTCCAGAAAGTCGCGCAGCGCGGTCAGCACCGCCTCGCGGTCGACCTCGTCCTCGCCCTTGCGCGCCACGAAGTCGTCGGCAAACGGCGCGAAGGTGACGCGGCATTGGCGGTAGGCGGTCTGCACCTCCAGCTCTTCCTCGATGCGGAAACGCGCGATGCCCGTGAGCTCAATCAGGTAGCGGCCGTCGCCGCTCTCGGCGAGCTCGGTGATGCGGCCGACGCAGCCGACCTTGAACAGCGGCGGCCCCTCGGGCGCGGCATCGGCATGGGCGATATCGGGTTGGATCATGCCGATCAGTCGATGACCATCGCGCAACGCGTCGTCGATCATGGCGAGATAGCGCGGCTCGAAGATGTTGAGCGGCATCTGCCCACGCGGCAACAGCAGCGCGCCCGGCAGCGGAAACACTGGGATCACCTCAGGCAGGTCAATCGGCCCGCGATAGTGGGCGTTCATCGGCATGGTGTTCTTAACTCCACACCAGCGTTCCACCGTCATCCCGAGGTGTGAGACGCGGCACGCGCGCCGAGCCTCGAAGGATGACGAGAGAGGTTACGAAAACAAAACCGACGACAGCCGCTTGCGGCCTTCCACTGCCGCCGGATCGTCGAAGCCCCAGGCTTCGAAGAACTGCACGAGCTGCTTGCGCGCGCCGTCGTCGTTCCATTTGCGGTCGCGCTTGATGATATCGAGGAGCTGCTGCGCCGCCTCTTCGCGCTTGTTGTTGGCGTTGAGCGCGATGGCGAGATCGAAACGCGCCTGGTGGTCGGCCGGATTGGCGCGCACTTTTTCTTCCAGCTCCGTCACCGGCCCGATCGATTTGGCTTGTTCGGCGACTTCCAGCGCGGCGCGCGCCGCGGCAACCGGCGCTTCGTTCTGTTTCGCTTCCGGCACCAGCGCCAATGTCTGCTTGGCTTTGTCGAGCGCGTCTGTTTCCACGTAGCAGCGCGCAAGCCCGGCAAGCGCGTGCACATTGCCGGAATCGCCGGCGAGAATCTGCGCGTAGACCTCGGCCGCCTCGGCGGCGTTGCCTTCAACCAGCGCGGCGTCGGCGACTTCCAGCAGGTTCTTCTCTTCGGGGGCGACCTTGCCTTTGGTCAGGCGCTCCAGGAACTCCACCACCTGGCTCTCCGGCAGCGCGCCCATGAAGCCGTCGACTGGCTGGCCGTTGGAGAACGCGATCACCGCCGGAATCGACTGGATGCCCATCTGGCCTGGAATGGCCGGATGCTCGTCGATGTTCATCTTGGTGAGCTTGACCTTGCCCTTGGCCGCCTGGACGGCTTTTTCGAGCACGGGGCCGAGCTGCTTGCAGGGGCCGCACCAGGGCGCCCAGAAATCCACCAGCACCGGCTGCTTCTTGGATTCCTCGATGACGTCCGTCATGAAGCTCTGGGTGGTGACGTCCTTCGCCACCTCGGCGGCCGCCGCCGTCATGTCCCCGCCATTCTGCAGCATGGTATCCTCGCCTTTGTCTCGCCGGTGCCACCCTCAAGGCTCGCGCATGATCCTGGAATGAAGCGGGGGATCATGCGCCAGCGGGCGCAATTTTTCAGGGTTCCGTCCCGATTAAATGGTCATCCGCAGGGGGAATGCAATCCGTTCAGGCCTCCTCCGGCGTCACCCCGGAAACCCGCTCGATGCGGGGCGGGTGGCCGGTGGCCTCCAGGAATTTGACCAGATCGTCGCGCAAAATGGCCGTCGTCATGGTGTTGGTGAGCGGATGATAGTTCAGCGTCTCGTGCTCCATCATGGCGGCATCGAGCACCACGGTGATGCGCCCCTCGGTGTCGTTGATGGCCGCAAAAGGGGTCACGGAGCCCGGCTCCACCCCCAGAACCTCGCGCATCAAGTCGGCGGAGCCGAAGGAGAACCGCCCGTTCGCGCCCAACAGCCGGTGCAGGCCCTTGAGATCGATCAAAGCGTCCTCGCCCGCCACCACCAAATATAGCGCATGCTTCTTGTCGCGCAGGAACAGGTTCTTGGTGTGCCCGCCGGGAAGCTGGCCGCGCAGCTTCTGGCTCTCCTCGACGGTGAACACCGGCGGGTGCGTCACCGTCTTGTGCGCGATGCCGAGGCTGTCGAGGAAGGCGAAAAGTTGGTCGGGGGTCTGGGCAGGGGATTTGGTCACGGCTGGGGAACACTATATGCGGGAGCGGGGTTCTTACCATCCCCCGCGCGGTTGGAGGTCTGACATGCTGCGAATTTTATTGGCTGGCGCCGCCTTGGCCGCCATTGCGACACTTGGTTCGTCTCCCGCCAAAGCCGACGGGGATGCACCCTGGTGCGCTGTGGTGAATATCGGGTACCACGACTTTCGGGAGGATTGCAGCTACTGGCGGGTGGAGGATTGTGTGCCTCACGTCATCGCCGGGAACCGGGGCTTTTGCACGCCGAATCCGCGCTTTCGGGGCCCGATCCCGGGCCTGGATACGCCCTCTCATCGGAATCGTCACCGTCGCTGACGGACGAGTTGCCAAGGGGCCGGCGTTGCGGTTATAGGAACGGCCGCGCCCGCCGGCACCGAAATTTAACCGGATGGCGTCAGATATCTAACGGATGCGGGTGTAGCTCAGGGGTAGAGCACGACCTTGCCAAGGTCGGGGTCGAGGGTTCGAATCCCTTCGCCCGCTCCAATTTCCCCTCCTCGCGGAGGGATCGAAACGGCCGCCGACACAACCGGCGGCTTTTTTGCGTTTTGGACCGGTCCTGTGACGCCATCGGGCGCCCGCTGAACCCCGTATTTTGCCGTGGCCGACATCGCGCTCTAGTTGTAATTGATAAATTTTACCTCGAAGGGGCATAAAAGGCCGCCATTCGGTTGGCATTCCCGGCGTCGCCCGTTGCACCGTTTCGCGCGGCTCGATGGTCGTAAGCGCGCGCTGGCGGTGGACGCGCGTTTAGCCGGCACCGCCTGCTTCGAGTAGTCTTGTCGCCGACGAATTGAGCACCGGTCAATCGACCATCGGCAAGGAGGCTGGCGATGGATCAGACGATTTTGTTTCTGCTCTTCCTGATCGCCATGCTGGCCGGTTGGTTCGGCGGCCGGCGGGTAGCCGTGACAATGTTCCTCTTCACCCTGGTGCTCAGCGTCGCCGATTATTTCCATCACGCCACCAGCGCACTCACGCTTTCATTTTAGGGGGCGACGATGACCGCACGCGCCGCCATCCTGCTGAACGCGCTTTCGCTATACGCCCTCGCGCTGGTGCTGCTGCTCGGTTTCTACTTTCAACTGGGATGGCACGAACTGCCGTGCCCGTTGTGCCTGTTGCAACGGGTGGCGTTCGTCGCTCTGGCGGTGGGGCCGATCCTCAATATCCGCTACGGGCCGCGGCCGAGCCACTACGCGCTCAGCGTGCTGGCGGCCCTCGTCGGCGTGACCGCGTCGGTGCGCCAGGTGATGCTGCACATCCTGCCCGGCGACAAAGGCTACGGCAGCCCCATCTTGGGCCTGCATTTCTACACCTGGGCGGCGCTGTTCTTCCTGCTGGCGATCGCGCTCGTCGCCATCGTGATGCTGTTTGACCGGCAGTTCGCCGACGCGCATTCGCCGCCGCCGGCCTTCGCCAAGGTCGCGGTGTGGCTGGTGATCCTGCTCGTGGCCGCCAACGCGGTGTCGACGCTGCTCGAATGCGGCTTCGCCGTCTGTCCGGAAGATCCGGTGCGCTATCTGCTGCTCGGCGGCTGAGCACCGCTGTTTGCCGCGTTTCCTGACGGCGAACCGGTTCCCACTTCGCCTGGAAACGCTCTAAGCCTCTTCCTTCACGTCCGCGGTCTCGCCGCCGGTCATGCGCACCAGCTCTGCCGGTGTGGTCTTGAAGACATGGCGCGGCGAGCCGGCCGCGGCGTAGACCGGATCGAGCGCCATCAGGTCGGCGTCGATGAAGATGCGCACGCCGTTCTGGTGTGCGACCGGCGAGACGCCGCCGATAGCGAAGCCGGTGACGTCGCGCACCCAGCGCCCGTCGGCCGCTTTCACCGGTTGGCTGAGAAGCGCCGCCACCTTGGCGGTGTCGACCCGGTTGACGCCGGAGGCGATCACTAGCACCGGCTGCTCGCCGGCGCGCAGCACTATCGATTTGGCGATCTGCGCCACCGTGCAGCCGACGGCGTTGGCGGCGTCCTGCGCGGTGCGGGTGCCGTCCGGAAACACGTCGATAGTGTCGGGATGGCCGGCGGCAACAAGGGCGGCGCGCACGCGCTCAACGGATTCGCTCACGGTTCTAAGTCCTCTTTGTCGATGTTCTCAATAACCCACGGCCAGCGCGCCGCGGGTGCGGCGGTCGGCGGCGCCGACATAGCCGTGCGGCGTCACTTCGATCGAATTGGCGTCGGTGTAGGCGCCGGTCGGTACGATATTGTGGCCGCGCGCTTTCAGTGCGTCGAGGGTCGCCGGCGCGAAGCCGGGCTCGACGAAGGTCTTGTCCGGCTGCCATTGGTTGTGCAGGCGCGGCGCGCTCACCGCGTCCGCCACGCCCATGTGGAAGTCGAGCACATTGACGATCACCTGCAACGTCGCGGTAATGATGCGGCTGCCGCCGGGCGAGCCGGTGACCAGCACCGGCTTGCCGGCCTTGAGGACGATGGTCGGCGTCATCGAGGACAGCGGCCGCTTGTTCGGCGCCGGCAGGTTGGCGTCGTAGCCGACAAGGCCGTAGGCGTTGGCGACGCCCGGCTTGGCGGTGAAGTCGTCGAGCTCGTTGTTGAGCAGCACGCCGGTGCCCTTGGCGACCAGGCCGAGGCCGTAACCGAAATTGAGCGTGTAGGTGTTCGATACCGCATTGCCGTCGCGGTCGATGACCGAGAAATGCGTGGTGTTGTGGCCCTCGTTGTCGGCGGGCTTGCCGGCATGGATGTCGGCGGCGGGCGTCGCCTTGGCGGTGATGGTGGCGCGCAAGCGTGCGGCGTATTTCTTCGACGTGAGGCGCTTGAGCGGCATCTTCACGAAGGCCGGATCGCCGAGATAGACCGCGCGGTCGGCATAGGCGCGCTTCATGGCTTCGATTAGGTCGTGGAAGGCCGGCGGCGTGCGGCCGAGCTTCGGCAGATCGAACCCTTCCAGGATGTTGAGCATCTCGACCAGCGTGACGCCGCCGGAGGACGGCGGCGGCATGGAGATAATTGTGTTGCCGCGATACGTGCCGCGGATGGGCTTGCGCTCGATGGCGCGGTAGTGGGCGAGGTCGTTCGCCGTCATGATGCCGCCGGCCTCCCGCACGGCAGCAGCGATCTCGCGGGCGATGCGGCCGCGATAGAAACCGCGCGGGCCGTGTTTCGCGATGGCCCGCAAGGTCCTGGCGAGGTCGGGCTGCACCAGCCGGTCGCCCTCGCGCAGCGGCGCATCGTTCTTGAAAAACACCGCGCGCGACGACGGCCATTGCGCCATCCGCTTGGCGACGTGTGGCAGCGCGTCGGCGGCGTGACCTTCGAAGGTGAAACCGTTGCGCGCCAGTTCGATCGCCGGCGCGATCAACTGGGCGAGGGTGAATTTGCCGGAGCCGTATTTCCGCTCGGCCAGCGCCAGGCCGGCGACGGTGCCGGGCACGCCGACGGCCAGGCCGGAATAGCGTGACTTGTGCGGGTCGGCCTTACCGTCGGCGTCGAGAAACATGGTCTTGGTGGCGGCGGCTGGCGCGGTCTCGCGATAGTCGATCGTGGTGTTGCGGTCGCCCTTTGCCAGATGGATCACCATGAAACCGCCGCCGCCGAGATTGCCGGCGTCGGGATAGGTGACGGCCATGGCAAAACCGACCGCCACCGCGGCGTCGACCGCGTTGCCGCCGCGTTTCAATATGCCGACGCCGATCTCGGCGGCCAGCGGCTCCTGCGCCACCACCATGCCGTTGTGGCCGCGCGCTTCTTGCGCCGGCGGAATCGCCGGCGCTTGCGCGTGGGCGGCGACGGTGAAGAGGAAAGCGAGCGTGAATGAAAGAATACGGACGATCATCATTCACATGCTCTGATTAATGGACAACGATCTCTCCCGCTCGCCCCCGCGAAAGCGGGGACCCAGTTTGGATTCCTGCTTGCGCGGGAATGAGCGGATTCAGAGGCTTTCACGCTCACGAGACGTTCGCAAGCGGGAAGATGGAAGAACTACCGCGCCTGCCCGTGGTACACCGCGTTCGGCCGCATGTCGGTGGCCGATGCCACCCGGTTCGACATGTTGAAGAAGCCGACCACTGCGGCGATGTCCCAGATGTCGCGCTCGCTGAAACCGGCATCGCGCAAGCCGTCGCGGTCGTCATCCCCGACCGCCCAGGGCTCGTTGGTGAGCTTGACCGAAAAGTCGAGCATGGCGCGCTGGCGTTCATCGAGCCGCGCCACGCGGTAGTTCATCACCATCTGCTCGCCGAGCAGCGGATTGCCGGAATACTGCCGCACCGCGGCGCCGTGGGCGGCCAGGCAGTAATAGCAGCGGTTCTGCGCCGACACCGCGACCGCGATCATCTCGCGCTCCAGTTTCGACAGGCCGCTCGGCCCCAGCATCAGGTCGTTGTACATGGCGACGAAGGCTTCCAGCTTCGGCATGTCGAAGGCGTAAGCGAGCAGCACGTTGGGCACGAAGCCGAGCTTCTCGGTGCACTTGTCGAAATACTTCGCCATGCCGGGCGAGAGCTCCGCCGGCGGCAGGTCGAGCGCGATCACCGGCTGGTCGTCGGGCAAGGGCGCATTGTCCTTGGCGGCCTTGGTCTTGCTGCTTGCTTTCGGCATCGGCTTATCGGCGCCTCACTTTGCGTTTCTTGCGGTTTCCATCCCAGCTTCAGCCTACAACGTTCCGCAGCGCAACGATATCCCGGCGGGTCGAAGCTTTCGACTGTCAAGTCAGAGTCTTAGCCGTGAACCCATGGGCCGGTCCGAGCGTCGCCAGTCGTCGGCCGGTCACCAATTAGTGCCTTGCTCTCTCGACCCGCGCGGGTGGAAGGTAAACACTTGAGGCGGGCGATTCACTCTAGACGAGCGTACGAGGATCCCATGGCCGGCGACCTTCCAGGCAGCGACGAAGAGACCTTGGCTCACGCCACCATGGCCGAAGCCGGCGAGGTGCTGCACGGCCGCCGCCAGGAAATTCCGGCCGGCTTCGTGGCGCAGCTCTACCAGCGCACGGTGCCGGAAGACGTGGTGCGTTATGACGCGATCGAACTCGCCGCGCTGGCCGAGCGCGCCTTCGACTTTATCGCCACGCGCGCGCCAGGCACGCCGAAAATCCGTTGCGAAACCGTGCGGCTGCACGAGGCCGGCGAGCACAAGCTCGTGACGGTGGTCGAGGTCGTCAACGACGACATGCCGTTCCTGGTCGACTCGGTGATGGGCGAACTCGCCGAGAGCAAGCACGAGATCCGTCTGGCGGCGCATCCGGTGCTTCGCATCCGCCGCGACGGCGACAAGCTCACCGGGGTTGCCGACGCCGACGCGCCGCATCACACGCGCGAAAGCTTCATCCACGTCCACATCGAGACCATCAGCGATCCAACGGCGTGCGCCTCGATCGAGAACGCGCTCGCGTCGGTGCTGACGGAAGTGCGCATGGCGGTCGAGGACTGGCGGCCGATGCTGGAGCGCGTCAACGCCATCGTCGCCGACCTCAAGACCAACCCGCCGCCGCTGCCGGTCGACGAGATCGCCGAGGCGGTGCAGTTCCTGCAATGGCTGGCGGCCGACAACTTCACCTTCCTCGGCGCGCGCAACTACACCGTCGACGGCAATGAATTGAAGCCGGACTACGACAGCGCGCTCGGCATCATGCGTAAGCGCGATCTGAGGGTGCTCAAGCGCGGCGACGAGCATCTGGAATACACGCCGGAAATCATGGCGTTCCTCAAGGAGCCGCGGCCGATGATCATCGCCAAGGCCAACATCCACGCGCGCGTGCACCGGCGGGCCTATCTCGATTATATCGGCATCAAGCACTTCGACACCGACGGCAACCTCATCGGCGAGCAGCGCTTCGTCGGCCTGTTCACCTCCACCGCCTACACCCGCTCCGCCCACGGCATTCCCTATCTGCGCCGTAAGCTTGCGGCGGTCGAGCGGCGCGCCGGCTTTGCCGCCAACAGCCATTCCGGCAAGGCGCTGGCGAACGTGCTGGAGCATTACCCGCGCGACGAACTGTTCCAGGTCGACGAGGACACGCTCTACCGCTTTGTCATGACCATCCTGCATCTCGACGAGCATCCGCGCGTGCGGGTGCTGGCGCGCGGCGATCGGTTCGACCGCTTCGTGTCGGTGCTGGTCTATGTCCCGCGCGACCGCTACGACAGCGACATTCGCGCCAGGATCGGCGCCTATCTGGCGCAGGCCTTCATCGGGCGGGTGTCGGCGTTCTATCCGTTCTTCCCGGAAGGGCCGCTGGTGCGGGTGCACTTCATCATCGGCCGTTCCGACGGATCGACGCCGCAGGTCCCACGCGCGACGTTGGAGCGCGAGGTCGAGGCGATCGTGCGCACCTGGAGCGACGGTCTGCGCGATGCGCTCGGGCTTGCCCATTCACCGGAAGCGGCGCGCGATCTATTCCTGCGCTACCGCGAGGCCTTCTCCGAAGGCTTCCACGAAGGCTATCCCCCGGCGGTGGCCGCCCGCGACGTCGAGATGATCGAGGGTCTCACGGCCGAGCGCCCACTCGGGGTCGATTTCCATCATCGCCACGAAGAAGACCAGCGCACGGCCGGCCTCAAGGTCTGGAGCTTCAAAGAGCCGCTGCCGCTGTCGGCGCGCGTGCCGGTGCTGGAGAACATGGGTTTCAAGGTGGTGGACGAGCGCACCTATTACGTGGCGCCGCAGGGTCACGAGAGCGTGTGGTTTCACGACATGCTGCTTGAGCGCAGCGACGGCGAGGCGATCGACCTGCAGGCCACGCAAAGGCCGCTGGAATCCGCCTTCCTGATGGTGATGCGCGGGCAGGCGGAAAATGACGGCTATAACGCGCTGACGCTTATGGGCGGATTGCAATGGCGCGACGTGGCGCTGATTCGCGCGCTGTCGCGTTACCTGCGCCAGATCCGCGTGCCGTTCTCGCAGGACTACATGTGGACGACGCTGGTCAAGCATGCCGGCATCGCACGCGACATCGTTGAGCTGTTCCATGCGCGGTTTGACCCACGTCCCGAGGCCGCGCAGAACCGTGTGGCGGCACAGGAAGAAATCGCCGCCCTCATTGAAGAGGGGCTGCAGGCGGTCGAAAGCCTCGATGAGGACCGCATCCTGCGCCATTTCCTCAACGCGGTGCAGTCGGGCCTGCGCACCAATTTCTATCAGGTCGGCGAGGATGGCCATCCCAAGCCGCAGATAGCGGTCAAGTTCGCAAGCGGCCAGCTCACCGACTTGCCGTTGCCGCGCCCGCTCTATGAGATTTTCGTCTATTCGCCGCGGGTGGAAGGCATCCATCTGCGCTTCGGCAAGGTGGCGCGCGGCGGCATCCGCTGGTCCGACCGGCCGCAGGACTTCCGCACCGAGATCCTGGGCCTAGTCAAGGCGCAGCAGGTCAAGAACGCGGTGATCGTGCCGGTCGGCGCCAAGGGCGGTTTCGTGCCCAAGCTGATGCCGAAGGGCGCGCCGCGCGAGCTGGTGCAGGCGGAAGGCGTCGCCACCTACAAACTGTTCATCTCGACGCTGCTCGACATCACCGACAACATCGACGCCGACGGGCGCATCGTGCTGCCCGAGAACGTGGTGCGCCACGACGACGACGATCCTTATCTCGTGGTCGCCGCCGACAAGGGCACCGCCACCTTCTCCGACATCGCCAACGGCATCTCGCAGGCGCACGATTTCTGGCTGGACGACGCCTTCGCGTCCGGCGGCTCGGCCGGCTACGATCATAAGGTCATGGGCATCACCGCCCGCGGCGCCTGGGAATTGGTCAAGCGCCATTTCCGCGAGATGGATATCAATATCCACCAGACGCCGTTCACCGCGGTCGGCGTAGGCGACATGTCCGGCGACGTGTTCGGTAACGGCATGCTGCGCGAAACCACCACCAAGCTGGTGGCGGCGTTCGATCACCGCGACATTTTCATAGATCCTGATCCCGACCTGGAAAAGAGCTTCGCCGAGCGCAAGCGGCTGTTCGAATTGCCGCGCTCGAGCTGGCAGGACTACGACCAGTCGCTGATTTCGCAAGGCGGCGGCATCTATCCGCGTTCGTCCAAGGAAATCCGCCTGAGTGCGGAAGCGCGCAAGCTGTTGGGCGTGGCCGAGCGCGTGACGCCGCAGGAGTTGATGAAGGCAATCCTCAAGGCGCCGGTGGATCTGTTGTTCTTCGGCGGTATCGGCACCTATATCCGCGCCGCGGGTGAAATCGATGCGGCGGCCGGCGACCGCGCCAACGATCCCATCCGCGTCACCGGCGCCGATCTGCGCTGCAAGGTGGTCGGCGAGGGCGCCAACCTGGGCATGACCCAGCGCGGGCGTGTGGAAGCCGCTCTTCTCGGCATTCGCCTCAATACCGACGCCATCGACAATTCCGCCGGTGTCAACACCTCCGACGTCGAGGTCAACATCAAGGTGGCGTTGAGCCCGCTCATCCGCTCCGGCGCGCTGACGCTCGACAACCGCAACGCGCTGCTCGTCGAGATGACCGACGAGGTGGCGCGGTTGGTCCTGCGCAACAATTACCAGCAGACCTTGGCGCTGTCCTTGGCGCAGCGGCGCGGGCTGGAAGACCTCGGCTTTCAGGTGCGGCTGATGCGGACGCTGGAAGCGCACGGCGCGCTTGATCGTGCAGTCGAATACCTGCCCGATGACATGGTGCTTGCCGAGCGGCGAAAGCGCGGCGAACCGATGACCCGGCCCGAGCTTTCGGTGCTGCTCGCCTATGCCAAGCTGTCGCTCTACAGCGAGCTGCTCGAGACCAGCGTACCGGATGATCCCTATCTCGGCCGCGAGCTCAATCGCTATTTCCCGAAGGAGATGTCAGAGCGTTTCGCCGAGGCCCTGCAGTCGCACCGCCTGCGCCGCGAGATCATCGCCACGCAGCTCACCAATTCCATGGTCAACCGCGGCGGCGCCACGCTCATCGTGCGCATCGCCGACCAGACCGGCGCTTCGGCCGCCTTCATCGCCGCCGCCTTCGCCGCCGTGCGCAACAGCTACGGTCTGGTCGAGCTCAACGGCGAGATCGACGCCCTCGACAACAGGATCTCAGGCGACATCCAGCTCTCGCTCTACGCCGCGGTGCAGGATCTGCTGCTCGACCGGCTGGTCTGGTTCCTGCGTAACGTCGACTTCACGGAAGGGCTGGAGACCGCCATCGGCCACTACCGCGAAGGCATCGGGCAGGTGGAGGCGGCGCTCGAGACGGTGTTGTCGAAACAGGCCGCCGCCGCGCGGCAGGCGCGCGTGACGGAGTTGACCGGGGAAGGCGTGCCGGAGCCGCTGGCGCAGCGCGTGGCGAACTTGAGCGTGCTCAGGCCCGCGCCCGACATCGTGCTGGTGGCCGACCGTTCGGATAAGCCGGTTGCCGAGGTGGCGGAGACCTATTTCGCCACCGAAAGCTTCTTCCAACTCGACCGCGTCACCCACGCGGCTTCCGGCATAGCGGTGTCGGATTATTTCGACCGCCTGGCGCTCGACCGCGCGCTCGATTCCATCGGCGAAGCTGAGCGCCGGTTGACGGCGGCTATGGTCGGCAACGGTTCGGCCGGGGCCGGCGCGGTGGAGGCGTGGGTCAAGCCGCGCGAAGCCGATGTGGAACGCATCCGCGCCGCCATCCACGAGATCGCCGGCTCGGGGCTCACGCTGTCGAAATTGTCGGTGGCGGCGAGCTTGCTGGGGGATTTGGCGAAGCAGTAGCCGCTTTATCCCTCCCCCGCTTGCGGGGGAGGGTGGCCGCGCGCGTTAGCGCGTGGACGGGTGGGGGGCATTGCGAATGGAACTCCACCCCTGGCGCTTCGCGCCGGACCATCCCCTTTTCAGGGGAGGGATTAGAACGCCTCAATGCCGGAAATGCCGTCGCCCCGTGAGCACCATGGCGATGTTGTGCTCATCAGCAGCGGCGATGACCTTCGGATCGTTGACCGAGCCGCCGGGCTGGATCACCGCGGTGGCGCCGGCTTCGATCGCGACCAAGAGACCATCCGGGAACGGAAAGAAGGCGTCGGATGCGACCACGGAGCCGCGCGTCAGCGGTTCGGCGAGCTTCAGCACCTGCGCGGCGTCCTCGGCTTTGCGCGCCGCGATGCGCGCGGAATCGACGCGGCTCATCTGCCCGGCGCCAATGCCGACCGTGGCGCGGTCCTTGGCGTAGATGATGGTGTTCGACTTCACGTGCTTGGCGACGCGGAAGGCGAAGCGCAGGTCGGCGAGTTCGGCGTCGGTCGGCGCGCGCTTGGTCACGGTCTTGATTTCCATGTCCTCGACCACCGCGTTGTCGCGCGATTGCACTAGCAGGCCTGACGCGACCGTCTTCGCGGTCAGACCGGCCGCACGCGGGTCGGGCAGGCCGCCGGCGAGCAAGAGCCGCAGGTTCTTCTTGGCGGCGACAATTTGAATGGCTTCGTCGCTGGCGTCGGGCGCGATAATCACCTCGGTGAAAATCTCGGTTATGACCTTCGCCGTCTCCGCATCGAGCGGCCGGTTGAGCGCGACGATGCCGCCGAAGGCCGACGTGGAGTCGCACGCCAGCGCCTTGCGGTAGGCCTCGATCAGGCTTTCGCCTTCCGCCACGCCGCACGGATTGGCGTGCTTGACGATGACGCAGGCGGGCGTGCGGCGCGGATCGAACTCGGCGACGGCTTCGTAAGCCGCGTCGGTATCGTTGATGTTGTTGTAGGAGAGCTCCTTGCCCTGCACCTGACGCGCCGTGCTGACACCGAAGCGGCCGCCCGGCGTGCGGTAGAAGGCGGCGCGCTGGTGCGGGTTTTCGCCGTAGCGCAGCGACTGGATCAACTCGCCGCCGATGGCGCGATAGTCCGGCGCATCGTTATGAAGCGTTTCGGCGAACCAATTGGAGATGGCGGCGTCGTAAGCCGCGGTGCGCGCATAGGCCTTGGCGGCCAGCGCCTGGCGCAATTTGTAGGAGAGCATGCCGGCGTGGTCGGCCATCTCGCTCAAGACTTTTTCGTAGTCGGTCGGCTCCACCACCACGGCGACGTCGGCGTGGTTTTTGGCGGCGGCACGGATCATGGCCGGTCCGCCGATGTCGATGTTCTCGACGCAATCGTCGTAAGGAGCGCCTTTGGCGACGGTCGCTTCGAACGGATAGAGGTTCACCACCAGCAGATCGATCGGCTTGATGCGGTGCTGCTCCATCGCCTTCTGGTGCTCGGCGTTGTCGCGGATCGCCAACAGGCCGCCGTGTACCTTCGGGTGCAGCGTCTTCACGCGGCCGTCCAACATCTCCGGAAAGCCGGTGAGCGTGGACACGTCGGTGACTGCCAGCCCGGCGTCCTTCAGCGCCTTGGCGGTGCCGCCAGTGGAGACGAGCTCGACGTCGTAGCCGGCGAGGGCCGTGGCAAAGGCGATGAGGCCGGTCTTGTCGGAGACCGACAGCAGAGCGCGGGTGATGCGGCGAGGATGCGTGGTCATGGGCGAGGAGCTAGCACAGGAGAATGCGGATGGGTATTCCACAATGTTCCGATGGCTCCGGTCTCCACAAACGGGGCCGTTCCACGACGCCGTCTACAACGGTAACTCCGGCTCCGCCTCGCGGTCCGGCCGTCCGCCCGGTTCCGAGCGCGGCGCGTGGCGGAACACCCAGCGTACCTTGCCGCGCTCGCGGGCGCGGCCGTAGATCACGATCTGGGTGGTGCGGCGGGGGCCGTCCGCCCCCGACAGATAGACGCTTTCCTCGATCTGGACCGGATCGCCGAAGCTGCTGAAGGTCCATACCTCGCGGTCGGGCAGCATCAGGATGACGCCGTAGCCGTCGCTGAGCCGGCTCGCCTTCAACGCCGGGTGCAGATGGAAGCGAACGGCGAATTCGTCCGGCGTGCGCGGCGACAGCGGCCGACCGTTGAGCCCGGCGAAGCTGTCCTCGCCGTCGAGCATGCGCCCGTCGGTGCTCAGCCGCACCACGCGGGTGTGCACTACGGTAAACTGCGGCACGTAGCCGTCGTGGGCGGCGCGCAGCCACTCGCCCTGGTTCTGCACACCGCGCTCGATGCGCACGTCGTGCGGACCGCTCACGATGGGGATGCCGAACAGCAGTTTGCGCAAACCGATGGCTTCCATGAAGCGGCAGGAGGAGGTGTCGTTGAACGTCACCGTCGAATGCGCGGGGGTCGCGCGCGCCACCTGACGCCAGTTCTCCTTGTTCACTGCCGGCAGGCCGCAGTTGATCACCAGCCGCTGCTGGCGCCACGACATTTCGAACGACAGGCAGCCGGCGTGTGCCTCCTGGCTCACCGACAAAGGCGGCGGCCGGCCGGTGTCCATGATGAGCGCACTGTCGCCAGCGTCCATGCGCTGATAGCCGGCGTGCGGCGCGTTCGACACTGGCGTGCCGCGCGCGTCGTCATAGGCGAGCACGGTGGCGAGCAAGTCGACGGGCGTCGGCCCCATGCCGTTGAACTGGGCGAAGTTGCCGTCGGCGTGGCGGAAGAAACGCAGCATCGGCATCATGCGGTCGATGGCGTTGTTCATCGCTTGCGGCGGCTGCAGCTGGCGGGCGGAAAACAATTGTCGCAGCGGCAAGAGATCCGCGAGCAGTTCGATGATGACGCCGGGGTTGCGGCTGATATGGTTGCCGTCCGGCAGGATCTGCCGGTTTAGTTCATCGCTTAAGCGCCGCATGTTGCCGCGCACCTGCCCCGACAGGCCCTGGATGCTGAGCGACGCGCAGGTCAACGCCATCAGCGCCTGCAGGCGTGGCAAGCCGTCGCGCGTTTCGTTCAGCGTCTTGCGCAGGTAGCGTACCTGCCGCGACAGGCTGCGGATGTAGCGGCGGTAGAAGCGCGCATCGGCGTCCTGCAGCACGAACGGCGCCTGGTTCAGCCAGCAGATGATGCGGCGTGACAGAATGTCGGGCCGCCACCCGAGCGGATGCCAGCCGCCCTGCAGGTTGATCCATTCGTCGATCAGCGCGCGTGCGTTGGCGCGGGTGATGGCGGAATCGGCAGCGCGCAGATGGCGCAGCCAGGAAAAGCTCAGCATCACCACCGCCCATTCGTCGGACGGCGGCGTGACCTCGAACGGCGAGCGGCGGTCGGAGACGACGACCTTGCCAGCAAACGCGAAGCGGCCGGCATAGATTTCGCTGGCACGGGTGGCGTCGGCGGTGCGCAGGTCCTGCGGCGCGATCACCACGCGGTCGGTCTTGGCCGCGCCGAAGCGCCAACGCATGAGCGGGTGCGCATTGAGGCGGCCGAGCAGGCTGCGGAATGTGCGGCGCCCAATGAGCGCGGAGAGCCTGGCCCGCTCCGCGATCGAAACCCGCATCGTCAATGTGCCCGTCCCTTGCGCTCGGGCAAGAATCCCGCGCGATTCTCGCACGATAGCGAAGGGCTGCCAAAGGGCCAATATGCAAGGTCCAAGAGGGAATTGAGGGAATTGAGGGAATTAGGAGTGGATTAGTCGGCGACCCGGGTGAGACGGGCGGCGTAGAAGCCGTCGAGCCCGCCCCAGCGCGGGTCGGGGTCGGGCCAGGCGTGCGGCAGCGTGCGCAGGTCGCCGGCGGCCGTCACCAGCTCGCCGCAGTCGGCGACGTCGGCCGCGGTAATCGGGTGTCGCTTGATGCTGGGTTCGCGTGCCAGCAACGCCTCGACCTGCCGCTCGCCTTCCTCGGGCTCCAGCGAGCAGACGCAATAGACCAGCGTGCCGCCGGGTCGGGTCAGCGCCACCGCCTTGTCGAGTAGCCGCTGCTGCAGCGACGTCAATATTGTGATGTCAGCTTCGCTTTTCAGCCACGGGATATCGGGATGACGGCGGATGGTGCCGGTCGCCGAGCACGGCGCATCGAGCAGGACGGCGTCGAACGCACCGCCATTTGGGGAATCCGGCTGCCATTCCAGCACGTCCGCGGCGACGGTTTCGGCGGAAAGCGAAAGCCGCTTGAGGTTGTCACGCAAGCGCGCGAGCCGGGCCGGCGAGCGGTCGACCGCGGTGACATGCGCGCCGGCATTGACCAGTTGCGCGGTCTTGCCGCCCGGCGCCGCGCACAGGTCGGCCACTGACCGACCCCTGATATCGCCGAAGAGGCGTGCGGGGAT
>CAWGGL010000010.1:0-149619 GCA_963822085.1 uncultured Pseudomonadota bacterium | reverse complement strand
TGAAGACCGGCCTCAAGAAAGTCGACGTGCTGACCACGGCGCAGTTCGCCGAGCGCAGCCGCCAATTCTGGCTGTTCACCACCGGTGCCGGCGCGGCCCTGTTCGCGGGCGCCTTGCTCGGCCTCATCGTCGGCACCGTGATCGTGGCGCAGACGCTCTATTCCAGCACCAAGGACCATCTCCCCGAGTTCGCCACCTTGCGCGCCATGGGCTCGTCCAACCGCTATATCTACAGCGTCATCATGTATCAGGCGCTGCTCAACGCCGTGATCGGCTTCTGCCTGGCGGGCGTCATTGGGTTCGGCGTCGTCGCCGTCACCACCAACGGCGCGCTGCCGGTGACCATCACGCCGACGCTGATGGCGGCGATCTTCGCACTCACTCTAGTCATGTGCGTTTTGTCGGCCTTCGCGGCCATCGCGCGGGTGGTGCGCATCGATCCTGTCGTGGTCTTCACCCAATGAGCGAAGCCGTCCTCGAGGCGCTCGGCGTCAACAAGATCCTCGGCAGCGGCCCGTCCCAGGTGCACGCGCTGAAGGACGTCGAATTGGCTCTGCACGGCGGCGAGCTCACCATGCTGATGGGTCCCTCCGGCAGCGGCAAGACAACGCTGTTGTCGGTGCTCGGTCTGATGCTGGCGCCGACCGCGGGCCACGTCCGCGTTGCCGGCGTGTCGACCGAAGGCGCTTCCCCCGAGACGCTCGCCGAGCTGCGCCGCAAGCACGTCGGCTACATCTTCCAGAGCTACCATCTGTTCCCGACGCTCACCGCGTCCGAGAACGTGCAGCTTGCCTTGGACGTGCGCGGCGAGCACGGCGAGCGCGGCGCGCGTGCGGGCCCACGCGGCGCTGGATCGGGTCGGGCTCTCGCACAAGCGCGGGTCATTCCCACGCGAGCTCAGCGGCGGCGAGCAGCAGCGCGTGGCAATCGCGCGCGCCATCGTCTCCGATCCGTCCTATGTGCTCGCCGATGAGCCGACGGCCGCCCTCGACGGCCAGAACGGCCAGGCCATCATGGGCATCCTTGCCGATATCGCCAAAGACCCGGGCCGCGGCGTGCTGGTGGTGACGCACGACTCGCGCCTCACGTCGTTCGCCGACCGCACCATCGATATCGAGGACGGCCGCCTGGTCTGCGATCGGCGCAACGGCACGGCCGAGTCGGAACCGGTCGCGCTCAACCGCGGGTGACCCGCTTGTCCGAGCGCTCTATCAGCCTGCGCGCCAGGATCGTGCGCCTCGGCACGCGCTGGTTTATCAAGCGTCGCAGCCGCGGCTTGCCGCTCGCGCAATCGCGCGAGAAGTTCCGCGCCATGGAACGTTTGGTGCCGCTGCCGCCGCGCGGCACCGAGACGGTACGCGTCGATGCCGGCGGCGTGCCTGCCGACAGCATCACTCGTCCGGCGTCGCATGCCGATCGCCACGTGCTCTATCTGCATGGCGGGGGCTATCGCATCGGCAGTCCCGAGGCGTACCGGCATTTTACGTGGCGCATCGCCGACGCGTTGCACGCCCGCGTGCTGATCATCCGACTACCGACTGGCGCCCGAGCATCCGTTTCCCGCCGCGCTCGACGATGCGCTCGCCGCCTATCGCTGGCTGCTCCGCCAGGGCCCGAAGGAGATCGTCGGCATGGGCGATTCCGCTGGTGGCGGTCTCACGCTCGCATTGCTCATGAGGCTGCGCGACGAGGGCATGCGCTTGCCCGACGCCGCGGTCGTCATGTCGCCGTGGACCGATCTCGCGCTCACCGGCGCGTCGCTCGAAGAAAACGCCGCTGCCGATCCCATGCTCAATGCCGGCGATCTGCCGCAGGCCGCCGCCGACTATCTCGCCGGCGCCGACCCGCGCAATCCTTACGTCTCGCCGCTCTACGGCGACCCGGCCGGCCTGCCGCCGGTGCTCATCCAGGTCGGCGGCGACGAGATCCTGCGCGACGACGCCGTCCGCATGGCCGAGAAACTGCGCGCCGCCAATCCGCGGAGCGAATTGCAGGTCTGGCCGCTGATGCCGCATGTCTGGCAGGCCTACGCGCCGGTGATGCCGGAAGCGCGCGCGGCGATTGCCGAGATCGGCGGGTTCGTGCGACGGATTCTCGGGTCGGGTGACCGGCCGTGATACCAGGAAATATATTTCGCCTCGGTCGATCCCCCATGCGGGCCAGGATCGACCGCAAATGTCCTGCTGGCGCTAGTAGACTGTGCACCTTGCGCCACAGCCCGCGTTGCATGTGCGGCTGAGGGTCGCTAACCTGCAATTCTGCCGATTCCCGCCGGGGCGATTTCCTTGTAGGGTGAGGGTGGCCCGGCGCTTGCTTTGCCGTTTCCTGAACTTTGGCGGAAGACGTGCGTTTTCGGTGTGCAATAAAGTGCGTTGTACGAGGGCCTTCGGGGGCGCGCCGTCGCTCGACGGTATGGGATAGGGGCAGACCCGGACAATGATTGTGGTCGTCGGCTTGGCATTTGAGGCACGCATCGCGGCGGGCAGCGGCCTGCCTATTGTGTGCGCGGGTGACGGGCGCAGCCTGACCCCCGACCTCAAGCGGGCGATCGCCACCGGCTGCAGCGGCCTCCTCAGCTTCGGCGTCGCGGGCGGCCTCGACCCCCGGCTCGCGCCCGGCACCTGCGTGGTCGGCTCGGCCGTCATCACCGGCGACGGCCACCACGAGACGGACCTGCACTGGTCGCACCGGCTGCTCGAAGCAATGCCGGGTGCCGTGCATGGCACCTTGGCCGGCGCCGACAGTCCGGTCAGCACGCCGGCCGACAAGCGCGCGCTCGGCCGGCGCACCGGTGCGCTCGCCGTCGATACCGAATCCCACGTGGTGGCGCGGGCCGCCGCGGCGCACGGGCTGCCGATGGCGGCGATCCGCGTCGTCGCCGATCCCGCGCACCGCGGGCTGCCGGAAGCGGCGCTGGCCGCCATCCGCGCCGACGGCACCACCGACGTGCTGGCGGTGCTGCGCTCGGTCGTGCGCCGTCCGCATCAGCTTCCGGCGCTGCTGCGCACCGCGTTCGACGCCCGCGCCGCGCGCGCGACGCTGCTGCGCGGCCGCCGCCTGCTGGAGCCGTCGCACGTCGCGACCGGCTTCCGTCCCGCGCGCGCCGCCGAACCCGCGCTCGCGGAGCCGGTGCAGGCTGATCTCAGGTCCGCGGTGAGCTGACCCTGACGATGGGTCAGCGGCTGGCTCGCTGACGGCCTGGCGGTCGCTTCGTCCGGTTCGATCCCCCTGGCGAAATCGTTCGAGCGGGTTTTATTTTTTCGCGTTTCCGGACGGCGACCCGGTTTCCACTTCCCCTGGAAACGCTCTAGAAAGGCGCGGGACGGCAGGCGCCGGTAGCTCAGCTGGATAGAGCACCAGACTTCGAATTTGGGGGTCAGGGGTTCGAATCCCTTCCGGCGCGCCAACGATTTCAACCGAAGTCTTTCCGGGCCGTCCGGGCCAAACGAACTCCATGTGAGCCACGCGGAGGCGCTGATGCCGCGGTCTCGGGCGGACGGGCCGGCCCGACTAGGTCACGCCGTCGGCGAGATAAGAAGACAGGATGGCAGCGCCCGGCTCGCGCGCCGCCACTTCAAGCAAGTCGAAGCGGTGAGGAACGTTACGTCGCGTTAATACAAAGACCAGCGGCGCTGCCGTCCTTTGGGCGGTGTCGGCTTTGGGATAGCAAGCGTCGCTTTTCGAGAGCCTCACGCGTTAAGCCCATAAGCGACATGTCCCAAGGAAGCCTGGCGCGACGTTTCGCGCGGTGCCGCGCGCGTCGTCGAAGGCCACTGCTTAACAACGGGTAAGGTTTGCCTCCGGACTTGTCACGCAAGCTCAGCGCACCCCGCCCGTGTCGAATTCAGAACAATAGAGTTCTCAAGTAGTAGAGCGAACGTCCTCGGATCGGATCAGATTGCTCGTCGGTGCCACCCTTGTGGAAGGACGAGGACAGCAATGACATTCGGCAACGCGCAACTCGAATCCGTTTCAGCCGTCACCGAGACCGGCGAGGCGGCCAGTGTCGTGCTCCTAGGAAACCAGGGCGCCGAGCAAGCTGCCGGCAGGTGCGCCCTTGGGCGTTGCGGCCCCCTGGTTGCTGCCCCCGTGGGCGCCGGAGACGAACTGATCCTCCGCGATCTGAACGACGAAGACCTCGTCGACCAGATGAAGGACGACCTCTACGAAGGCATGGCCGCCGAGGTCCGCGAGGGCACACAGATCCTGCTGGACCGCGGCTGGGACGCGAACGACGTGCTGTCGACCGCGCTCGTCGAGGGCATGCGGATCGTCGGCGTGGACTTTCGCGATGGCATCCTCTTTGTCCCCGAAGTGCTTCAGTGCGCCGGAGCGATGAAGTCGGGCATGGAGCTGCTTCGCCCGATTCTTTCGGCGAGCGAAAGCAAGTCGAGCCTTGGAAAGTATGTGATCGGAACCGTCAAGGGCGACATTCACGACATCGGCAAGAACCTTGTCGGCATGATGCTGGAAGGCGCCGGCTTCGAGGTGATCGACCTTGGCATCAACAACCCGGTCGAGAACTATCTGGAGGCGATCGACAAGCACCAGCCATCGATCCTCGGCATGTCGGCGCTGCTGACCACGACCATGCCCTATATGGGCGTTGTCATCGAGGAGCTGGACAAGCGCGGCATCCTCAAGAGCATGCCGGTGATGGTCGGCGGCGCTCCTCTCAACCAGGAATTCGCCGACGCGATCAAGGCTACCAGCTATGGCCGCGATGCCGCGGTCAGTTCGGAACTCGCGCGGGCGCTCGTCGGGCACAATGACCAATGGGCCGCACAACGGGTCGCTTGAATGGCGCACGGCCAAACCTCATCCTGGCCTGCGGCGCACTGGCGAAAGAAATCATCGTTCTGAGCGAGCAGGTCGGGGCTGGCGCCGATAGGCTGGTCCTGCACTGTCTGCCCGCGAAGCTGCACAATCGTCCGGCTGAGATCGCGCCGCGCGTCGATGCTTATCTGAGCGAGCATCGCGCCGAGTATGATCGCGTGCTCGTCGGCTATGGCGATTGCGGCACTGGCGGCGCGCTCGACAAGGTGCTGCTCAAGCATGATGCCCAGCGTCTGCCGCATGCTCATTGCTATGAGTTCTTCGCGACCTCCGTCCTGTTTTCCGAAATCACCGAGGCCGAGATCGGCAGCTTCTTTGTTACCGATTTCCTGGTGCGCCATTTCGACCGGTTGGTAATGGAGGGCCTTGGGCTCGATCGTATGCCGCACCTGCGCGATATCTATTTCGGCAATTACCGAGATCTCGTCTACCTCGCCCAGACCGAGACGCCGAGCCTGCAGGCCGAGGCGCGCGAGGCGGCGGAAAAGCTGGGCCTTAACTACGTCTATCGGCTGGTCGGCTTTGGCGATCTGGCCGCAGCCGTCACGGACATTGCCGGGACCGCAGCGGACGTCGTCGATGTATAGCGTCCGCCTGTGGTCGGTGCGCCATGCGCGCGAGATGGAGTGGCTCTACGACGCCATGAGCACGCCGCTCCTCAAGGTCCTGCGTGGCTTGACCGGTGTCTTCGGGAAACGCCTTGACCGTCCGGTCACGGCGATCGAGCGGATCGCCAAGGGCTTCTTCTTCGATTGCAAGATGTGCGGCAATTGCGTGCTCTCCAGCACCGGCATGTCCTGCCCGATGAACTGCCCCAAGACGATTCGCAATGGCCCCTGCGGCGGGGTGCGTGAAAACGGCATGTGCGAGGTGAAGCCGGATATGCGTTGTGTCTGGTTTGCGGCATGGGACGGAGCCAGCCGCATGCGCGAGGGTGGCAACGCAATCCGCAATATCCAATTCGCGGTCGACCAGCGCGGCAAGGGCACGTCCTCCTGGCTGAGGCTCGCGCGCGATGAATGACGTATTCGATTTCGACGAATACGGCGCCAATCCCGGCGACCCGTTGCCGATGCGCGCGGGGCACGTCTCGCACGGCCGCTTCGAGCGGGTGCTGCGCGCCGGCCATTTCGTGATCACCACCGAGATCGCGCCGCCCGATTCGTCCAATCCCGACGAAGTGCTGCGGCGCGCCTCGATTTTCGACGGCCATGTCGATGCGATTAACGCCACCGATGGCTCGGGCGCGAATTGCCACATGTCGAGCCTCGGGGTCTGCGCGCTGCTGACGCGCGTGGGCTATTCGCCGATCATCCAGATATCCTGCCGAGACCGCAATCGTATCGCGATGCAGGGCGACGTGCTCGGCGCGGCGGCGCTTGGTGTCTGCTCGGTGCTGTGCCTTTCGGGCGACGATGTCAGCGTCGGCGACCACCCGGACGCCAAGCCGGTCTTCGACCTCGACTCGATCTCGCTGCTGCAGACCATCCGCACCTTGCGCGACGACAGCCGCTTTCTCTCCGGCCGCCCGCTCGATGAGGGACCGCGCCTGTTTCTGGGCGCCACGATCAATCCGTTCTCTCCGCCGATCGGCAACCGCGCCGACCAGTTGGCCAAGAAAGTCGCCGCCGGGGCGCAATTCGTGCAGACGCAATACTGCTTCGACGTCGCGATGGCGCGGGATTTTATGGCGCGCGCGCGCGACCTGGGGCTGACCGAGCGCTGCTTCGTGCTGATGGGCGTGGGCGTGCTCGCGAGCGCCAAGACGGCCAAGTGGCTGCGCTCGGCGATCCCCGGCGTCCACATTCCCGACGAGATCATCCGGCGGCTCGAACAAGCGGCGAAGCCGCGCGCGGAAGGCCGCGCCATCGCCGTCGAATTGATGCAGCAGCTTGCCGAGATCGAGGGGATCAGCGGCATTCACCTCATGGCCTACAAGCAGGAGGAGTTCGTGCCGGAAATCGTCACCCGCTCGGGCCTGCTCGGCGGCCGCAAGCCATGGACGCTGAAGCGCGCCGAGGAGCCGCTCCAGGCCACCATCGACCACCAATTTCAAGTGGCTCAAGGATAAGGATCTCGCCCGCCATGACACGTACCGTTCTGCAATCCGCCACCAAGCAAGTCGCGATCGGATTCGACGAGCCCTTTGTGATGATCGGTGAGCGCATCAACCCGACGGGCCGCAAGCTGCTCGCCGCCGAGATGAAGGAAGGCGATTATTCGCGGGTCGAGGCCGATGCGCTGGCGCAGGTTGCCGCGGGCGCGCAGATGCTCGACGTCAATGCCGGAATCCCGCTGGCCGACGAACCGAAGATCCTCGCTGAAGTAGTGAAGCTCGTTCAGTCGATCGTCGATGTGCCGTTGTCGATCAACTCCTCGATTATCGAGGCGCTCGAGGCGGGCCTTTCGGCCTACAAGGGACGGGCGCTGGTCAACTCGACGACCGCCGAGAACGAGGTGATGGAGCGGGTCCTGCCGCTGGTGAAGAAGTACGACGCCGCGGTCGTGGCCATTTCCAACGACGAGACCGGCATCTCCCAGGATCCCGATGAGCGTTTCGAGATCGCCAAGCGCATCGTCGAGCGCGCCCAGGACCACGGGATCAAGCCCCAGGACGTGGTGGTGGACCCGCTGGTGATGCCGATCGGCGCGGTGAACAGGGCCGGGCGCGATGTGTTCTACCTGGTGCGCCGCTTGCGCGAAGAATTGAAAGTCAACACCACCTGCGGGGCTTCCAATGTCGGCTTCGGTCTGCCCAACCGCCATGCCATCAACAACAGCTTCCTGCCGATGGTCGCCGGCGCCGGCATGACCAGCGCCATCCTCAACCCCCTGCATGAAGGACTTGTCCCGGCGATCAAGGCCGCCGATGTGCTCAATGGTGTCGATCCCAATTGCGCCAACTGGATCCGCGCGTTCCGGGAGCCAGGGGCCGCTGGCGGCGAAGGCGAACGTCGCCGTGGGAGGCGGCGCAGTGCCTGACCCCCATTCCGGCCGGTGCCATTGCGGCGCGGTGACCTACCGCGCTGAGGGACTGCGCGACATCTGGTTTTGCCATTGTCACCAGTGCCGCAAGGTTTCCGGCCATTTCCTTGCCGCCTGCCGCACCGAGAAGGCCGCACTCACGGCAACCGGCGAGATCCGCTGGTCGCCGCATTCGGGCAGGTCCGAGCTTGGTCGGTGCGCCGCTTGTGGCGCTCCGCTATTCTGGCGCCAGCCGGCATCGCCGACCATCAGCGTTCTTGCCGGCAGTCTCGACGATACGCACGGCCTCGAGACGCGGGGACATATCTTCGTGGCGGAGAAGGGGGACTATTACACGATCGAAGACGGCCTGCCGCAATGGCCCGGCCAGCCGGAGGGGAACTGCTGAGAGGCACATGGTGATCGAGCACAAGGTCATCTTTACGCCTTCGGGCATTCGCGCCTCGGCCAAGGAAGGGCAGACGCCCTACGACGTTGCGCTTGCCGCCGGCGTCGACATCCAGTCGATCTGTGGCGGTAAGGGCCTGTGCAATCGGTGCCAGATCGAATTGGAGCCCGGCGAGCACGCCAAGTACCGGGTGAACGTCACCGAGGGCAGTCTTTCTCCGCTCACCGAGAGCGAGATGAAGGCGATCGAAAGGGGACGGATGCGCGCGGGGCGGCGCCTTGCCTGCCGCGCGCAGATCCGCGGTGACGTGGTGATCGAAGTCCCCGATGACGCGCGCCAGCACCGCTCCGTCATCTCCAAAGCAAGCGCGAGCTTCTCGACCGAGCTGAATCCGGCGGTCAAGCTCTACATGTGCAAGCTGCCCAAGCCGGAGCTCGACGACAACCCGAGCGATGCCGCGGCGCTGGTGGCGGCGCTACGCGAATTCGGGATCGAGACTGAGCCCGAGCTTCGCACGTTGACTAAGCTTCAGCCGATCCTAGCGCAGAACGAACGCCAGCTCATCGCCGTCGTCCGCGACGGGAAGTCCATCATCGACGTCTGGCCGCCGTCGCTCTTCGATGTCTATGGCGCGGCGATCGATATCGGTTCGACGTCGCTCGCGCTGTACGTTTACGACTTGGCGCGCGGCAAGATCGCCTACGAGAGCTCGGCGATGAATCCGCAGATCCGCTATGGCGAGGATCTGATGAGCCGGGTCTCCTATGTGATGCTCAACAAGGGCGGCGAGGAGCGGTTGACCGGCGAGATTCGCCGGCAAGTGGCGGCCATGCTGGAAGACGCGCGCGTCGCGCTCGATCTCGGGCCGAACCAGATCCTGGAGTTGGTCATGGTCGGCAATCCGATCATGCATCACCTGTTCCTGGGGATCTCGCCGGTGGAGCTGGGCCAGGCGCCGTTCACCCTGGCCGTCAAGGATTGGTTCGAAGCGCCGGCCTGGCGCTTCAACCTCGGTATCTCCGACAGTGCGCGGGTCGCCTTTCTGCCGCTGGTCGGCGGACATGTCGGTGCCGATACCACGGGGGCCTATCTCACGCAGATGAAGGCGATGGAAGGCCGCTCGGTCCTGCTGGTCGACATTGGCACCAATGCCGAGATCGTGCTGAGCCATCGAAGGCCGCGTCGCCGCGGCGTCGTCCCCTACGGGCCCGGCTCTCGAAGGCGCGGAGATCAGCGCCGGGGTGCGCGCCAGCCCGGGCGCGATCGAGCGGGTGCGCATCGATCCCGCCACCAAGCAGGTCGAGGTGAAGATCATCGGCCATGACGGCTGGCTCTCCGATAGTCGGCCCGAGGAACTCGCGCAGCACCGGATCACCGGTATCTGCGGATCGGGTATCTTCGAGGTGATGGTCGAGCTCGCCAGCGCCGGCGTGCTCGCGCCGAGCGGCCTGTACCGCTCCGAGGGGGCGCCCGAACGGCTGGTCCAGGACGGACAGAGCTGGAAGTTCCTGCTGGTCGACCGGCCGGACAACCCGATCTTCGTCAAGCAGACGGACGTGCGCGCCGTGCAACTGGCCAAGGCCGCGCTCTCCGCCGGCGTCTCGCTGCTGATCGACCACCTCGGCTGCGAGCAATTCGAGGAAGTGCTGCTGGCCGGCGCCTTCGGCACCCATCTCGACCCGAAATACGTGGCCGACATCGGCATCATCCCGGGGGCGACGCCGACCAACGTTCGCATAATCGGGAATGCTGCCGGGATGGGCGCGGCGATGGCGCTGCTCAACACCGACGAGAAGGCGCGGATCATCGAGGCCGTCACGCACATCGAGAAGGTGGAGACGGCAATCGAGCCGAAGTTTCAGCACTATTTCGTCAACGCCATGAATTTTCCCACCGCTCCGGAAGTAGAGGGCGATGCCGGGGCCGGCAGGGGCCGACGCAAGCGCCTGCGCGAGCGGGCCAGACAAGAGAAGGGTTGAAGATATGTCGAGACCAGAACGTGCCGGAGGCCGTCGCGCCCGCGCCGCCGCAGCGGCGAGTGTGCCCCGTAATCCCTATATCACGCGGCGGGTTCCGCCCTACAGCGTGCTCGGCGATGCGGACCTGACGATCCTCGAGCACAATGCCGACACGATCCTTGAGGAGATCGGCATCGACATCAAGGACGATCCCGAAGCGATCGCCATCTTCGTCGCCGCCGGCGCGAAGGCCGATGGCGATCGCGTGCGCTTCCCGCGGGGAATGTGCCGCGAGATCATCCAGAAGAGCGCACCGCGCATCTTCACGCAGCATGCCCGTAATCCGGCGAACAGCGTTCAGATCGGCGGCGACGCCACCGTGCTCGTGCCGGCCTATGGTCCGCCTTTCGCCTATAGCCGGGAAGGTGGGCGTCGTTATGCGACGATCGAGGACTTCCGGAATTTCGTGAAGCTGGCCTATGCCGCGGACAGCCTGCATCATTCGGGCGGGACGATCTGCGAGCCGGTCGACCTGCCGGTCAACAAGCGGCACTTCGATATGGTGTACAGCCATATCAAATACAGCGACAAGGCGTTCATGGGTTCGGTTACCCATCCCGACCGCGCCGAGGATTCGGTCGCCATGTGCAAGATTCTGTTCGGCGACGACTTCGTCGAAGAAAATTGCGTCTTGGTGAACCTCATCAACGCCAATTCACCGCTGACCTTCGACGCGACCATGCTCGGCGCGTTGAAGGTCTATGCCCGGCACAATCAGGCGACGATGATCAGCCCGTTCGTGGTGGCCGGCGCGATGTCGCCGGTGACGGTCGCGGCGGTGGCGGCGCAGAGCCTGGCCGAGGGCATGTGCGGCATGGCGCTCGCCCAGCTCGTGCGGCCCGGCGCGCCGGTGATCTACGGCAACTTCGTCTCCTCGATGAGCATGCAGTCCGGCGCGCCGACCTTCGGCAGTCCGGAGGCCTCGCTGGTCATCAATTGCGGCGCGGCGCTGGCCCGGCGACTCGGCGTGCCGTTCCGCAGCGCGGGCGGCTTCACCGCTTCGAAGGTCCCCGACGCGCAGGCCGGCTATGAAGCGGCCAACACGCTGCAACAGGGCCTCATCGCGGGCGTCAACTTCATGCTGCACACGGCGGGTTGGCTCGAAGGGGGGCTCGCCATGGGCTACGAGAAGTTCGTGATGGACTGCGACCAGGCCGCGATGTTGGGCGTTTACGCCAAGGGCGTGGACATGAGCGAGAACGGTCAGGCGCTGGATGCCATACGCGAGGTCGGGCCCGGCCAGCACTTCCTCGGCTGTTCGCACACCCAGGCCAACTTCAAGCAAGCGTTCTACCGCTCGACCATCGCGGACAACAACAGCTACGAGCAATGGATCGAGGACGGCCGCCTGGACGCCGAACAAAGGGCCGAGAAAGTCTACAAGGCGATGCTGGCGAACTACCAGGCGCCCGAGCTCGATCCCGACATCGACGCGCGCCTGTTGGCGTTCATGGAGCAACGCAAGGCGAGCTTCCCGGATTCGAACATAAGCTGACCGTATCGCCGGGCCGGCATGCGCCTCCGCCCGTGCCGGACGGCGGAGGCGCGCTCTCTGAAGAAGCCAGTCAGATCAAGACAGCGGCGATGTCGTTTGGCCGAGCCGATCGACATGTCGTCTCGTGTCGCGTCTTGGTTTATGCCGCGTCAATCGTTTCGGTTGAAACGGTCTTCGGCCGTCGGCGAGCGCAGTCGTTAGAGACCGTGCGCGCGTGTCGTCGGGTACGAAGCGATCAACACGCGGCGAATAATCTCGGCATGATGATTAGAATGCACGCACTTGCCGTGTGAGTGCGCACTCTGTTTGCGCCATACTAAAGCACCGCTGATTTCATGACGCTGATTTGTGCCCGCGAAACAATTCCGCAGCATTTCAAGCGGTGAATGTCGCGCGATCTCACGCGCGTTGGGCGTGAAATCAAATTCGACTCAAGTGAGAGTTTGTTAAGAGGCCTCATAATACCGTGCCGCTCGCAACCCCGGTTATGGGGATTGCGAAGTGTTTTGACAATCGAGTGTAAGGCGGACGACACCGTGCAGTCCGAGCAAGTAAAAGTCTGTCGAGTCGATTTCAGCGGCGCGCAAACAACCCGTAACATTCAAGTTGCGCATGAACGGATGAGCTTGGCGCTCTCCGTGCAGCAGTCGATCGAAATCAACTGCCGCGACGTAACCGAATTCGACCTCAGCCTCATCCAGCTCATTCTCTCCGCCAAGCGCAGCGCGGAGATGGAAGGCAAGTCGCTGACTTTGTCGGCGCCGGCCGACGGCAAGCTGTGCGTCGCGCTCGAACGCGCCGGCTTCCTGGCGGCTCAGGCCGGCGAGGCGGGCACGGCCGCGGCATTCTGGTTAAAGGATGAATGACCCATGAAGACCGTCCTCAGCGTCGACGACTCGGCCAGCGTCCGCCAGATGGTGCAGCTCACGCTGCAGGGCGCGGGCTATCAGGTCATCCAGGCCAATGACGGCGCCGACGGATTGGCCAAAGCCAAGTCCACGCAGGTCGACATGGTCGTTACCGACCTCAACATGCCGGTGATGAACGGCCTGTCGCTGATCCAGGAACTGCGCAAGCTTCCCGATTACCGCGGTGTGCCGATCATCTTCCTGACGACGGAATCCGATGCGGAGATCAAGCAGCAGGCGAAGGCCGCCGGCGCCACCGGCTGGATCACCAAGCCGTTCCAGAAGGATCAGCTCGTCGCGGTGGTCAAGAAGGTCCTGGGCTCATGACATCGAGCGATATCGGCGACGCCAACGATACTTTTCGGCAGGAGTCGCAGGAGCTGCTGGAAGAGCTCGAGCGCGTCTTGCTCGACCTCGAACATCGGCCCGCGGACGGCGATCTGATCGATTGTGCGTTTCGCGCGCTGCATACCCTCAAAGGTTCGGGGGCGATGTTCGGTTTCGACCGGCTCGCCGCTTTCACCCATCATGTCGAGACGGCTTTTGATCGGGTCCGCAAGGGAGAGATCAAGGCAACCGCGGACCTGATCGAGCTGACGCTGGCCGCGAAGGACCGCATGCGCCTGCTTATCGAGGCCCCCGACGAGGTCGACGAGGCGTCCGGTGAGCAAGTCTTGGCGCGTCTGCAGGACGTGGTCGCCGGTGCGAGCACCGACGCGGCGCCAACCGATGTCGCGCCGGCCGACGTGGCGCCGGCGGAAGGCAGGCCCGCGACGTGGCGCGTCTGCTTCCGGCTGCCCGTGGGCGCCATGTCGTCCGGCTCCAATCCATTGCTGATGATCGAAGAACTGCACGATCTCGGCGAAGCGACGGTGGTGGCGCAGACCGATTCGATCCCGCCGCTCGATGAGCTCGACCCCGGCGAATGTTACGTCGGCTGGGATGTGCTGCTTCGGACGACCGCGTCGCGCGAGACCATCGAGCAGGTCTTCCTGTTTCTGCTCGACGACATGGAATTGAGTATCGAGTGCGTCGAGCAGCCGGCGGAGACCGGCGGCGCCGAGGGCGGCCCGCTCGAGGAAAGTGACGATGTTCCCGTCGTTGCCGAAGCGCCGTCCGTGCAGCCGTCGCCTGCGGAAGCCGCTGCGGTGCCGGACGAGCCGGCGCAGAAGTCCGCGGCGCCGTCGCCCGAGCAGACGCCGCGTGCCGCTTCGGCCGGCGCGAAGTCCGGCGGCAGCGTCCGCGTTCCGGCCGAGCGGCTCGACGAGCTGATGGACCGGGTCGGCGAGCTGGTCATCGCCCAGTCGCGGCTGAAGCAGGTCGCGCAAGGCGAGCGACGAATCGCAGATGAAGGCCATCGCCGAGGAGGTCGAACGGCTGGCCGCTCGAACTGCGCGACACCACGATGGGCGTGCGCATGGTGCCGATCGGCATCGCTGTTCGGCCGCTTCCGCCGCCTGGTCCACGATCTTGTCGCGCGACCTCGGCAAGGAGATCGAGCTCGTCACCGAGGGCGAGGAGACCGAGCTCGACAAGACCGTGATCGAGCGGCTCGCCGATCCGCTGGTCCATCTCATCCGCAATTCCGGTCGATCACGGCCTCGAGGACGCCGACGGCCGCGCCGCGGCCGGCAAGCCGGCCAAGGGCCGCATCACGCTCTCGGCCGCGCCACGCCGGCGCCGAGGTGCTGATCTCGGTCAGCGACGACGGCCGCGGGCTCGACCGGCGCGCATCCAGGCGCGCGGCCGAGGAAAACGGGCTTGATCGCGCCCGACGCCAAGCTCGCCGACCAGGAGCTCTTCCAGCTCATCTTCCAGCCCGGCTTCTCGACGGCGAAGGAGGTCACCAACCTGTCGGGCCGCGGCGTCGGCATGGACGTGGTCAAGCGCACCATCGAGAACTGCGCGGCGCCATCGACGTGCGCAGCCAGCCGGGCGAGGGCACCGAAGTGACGCTGCGCCTGCCGCTGACGCTGGCCATCATCGACGGCCTGCTGGTGCGGGTCGGCCAGGGCGCGCTACGTCATCCCGCTGTCGGCGGTCGAGGAATGCGTCGAGCTGCCGCCGGACGACGACGCCCGCTCGCGCGGCCGCAGCTTCCTCAACATCCGCGACGAGCTCGTGCCCTTCCTCCGGCTGCGCGACCTGTTCGGCTCGCACGGGCGAGCCCGATCCGTATCCAGAAGGTGGTCGATCGTCTCGGCCGGCGAGCGCGCGGGTCGGCCTCGTCGTCGACCAGGTGCATCGGCGACCACCAGACCGTCATCAAGTCGCTGTCGAAGCTGCACTGCCGACGTCAAATCGTTCTCCGGCGCCACCATCCTGGGCGACGGCACCGTCGCGCTCATCCTCGACATTCCGCATCTGGTCGAGCACGGCCAGGCGCACGACGACCGGCTCAAGGCGGCGAGTTGAGGGAGCGCGGCGATGAACGCGAACGTGCTGGCGAACCGCTCGAGGTGCTGACCCTGGAGCTGCAGGGCGAGATCTTCGCGCATCGAAGCGCGAGCAGCGTGCGCGAAATCCTCGATCTGGTGCCGATCACCGAGGTGCCGGGCGCCCAGCCCTTCGTCGACGGGCTGATCAATGTCCGCGGCAAGCGTCGTGCCGCTCGCCGATCTGCGGCTCAAGTTCGGCATGGAGCAGGCCGAGCCGACACGATCGATACCCGCATCGTCGTGATCGAGCTCGACATCGACGGCGATGCCGACCATCGTCGGCATTCTCGCCGACAAGGTCTACGAGGTTACCGAGCTGGCGCCTTGCATCGCTTGCCGAGGCGCCGCGGGTCGGCATGCGCTGGCGGCCCGAATTCATCCGCTTCATCGGCAAGCGGGGCGACGACTTCATCGTCGTGCCCGACATCGCACGAATTCTCTCGCCGAATGCAATCGACTTGGTGGCCGAGCAGGCTTCCTCGGATCGAAAATCGGCGAGTGTTGCCTTGGCCGGCGGTTAAGTCGCCAAGGGGAGTTTTTTTGGGGGGTTGGAATGCGCTTCACTATCAAACTGAAACTTGGCGTCACCTTTGCCGTCATCATTGTGCTGTCGGGCGTGACGGCATGGCTGGGCATCAGCAATCTGTCGTCCATCAACGACCAGCTTACCCGCCTGGTGGACGGGCCGATGAAGCGGCTCGAATTGGCGCAGACGATCGATGTCGACCTGGTGACGCTGGGCGGTGTCGAGAAGAGCCTTATTCTGGCGACCGACAAGAACAAGCTGACTACGATCGATGCCAAGCTCGGCAGGGACCGTCAGGCGCTGCAGGCCAAGATCGAAGATGCGGTCGCCGGCGCTTCGGTCGAGAGCAAGCCGCAATGGACCGCGCTGAACGCCGCGGTCAACCAATGGGCCTCCGTTCAGGACAAGATCCGCGACGCGGTGAAGACCGGCGCGACCCAGCAGGCGCACGGCCTGAGCGAAGGTGAGGCGAGCCGCCTGATCGGCGAGGCGGAAAAGCAAATCCAGGCGTTGGTGAAGATCGATCATGGCCATCTGGGCAAGGCCAAGGACGCCGCCGAAGCGCGTTATTATTCCGCCCGCACGATGATGCTCACGATCGTCGTCGGCTCGCTGGCGATCGGCATCGCGGCCGCGCTCTGGATCGCGCTGAGCATCAGCCGCGCGCTCGGCCGGGCGGGTGCGCTCGCCCAGGCGGTCGCCGGCGGCGATCTCACCAAGACCATCGAGAACGCCTCGCGTGACGAGGTCGGCGATCTCATCGGCCACATCAACGAGATGGTGGGGCGCCTGCGCCAAGTGGTTCAGGAGGCGCTGAGCGCCGCCGACAACGTTTCCGCCGGCAGCCAGGAGCTGTCGTCGAGCTCGGAAGAGCTGTCGCAGGGCGCGACCGAGCAGGCGTCCTCGACCGAGGAAGCTTCCTCGTCGATGGAAGAGATGGCCTCCAACATCAAGCAGAACGCCGACAACGCCTCGCAGACCGAGAAGATCGCCCGCCAGTCCGCGCAGGACGCGCAGGCGAGCGGCGCCGCCGTCACCCGGGCCGTCGGGGCGATGCAGACGATCGTGGAGAAGATCACCATCGTGCAGGAAATCGCGCGGCAGACCGACCTGCTCGCGCTCAACGCGGCGGTCGAGGCGGCGCGCGCCGGCGAGCACGGCAAGGGCTTCGCCGTGGTGGCCTCCGAGGTGCGCAAGCTCGCCGAACGCAGCCAGACCGCGGCGGCCGAGATCAGCACGATGTCGGGCGAGACCGTGAAGGCGGCGGAAGAGGCCGGCGAGATGCTGACGCGTCTGGTGCCGGACATCCAGAAGACCGCCGAGCTGGTCTCGGAGATCAGCGCCGCCAGCCGCGAGCAGGACATCGGCGCCGACCAGATCAACCAGGCGATCCAGCAGCTCGACAAGGTGACGCAGCAGAACGCCAGCGCGTCGGAAGAGATGTCGGCGACGTCGGAGGAACTGGCGGCCCAGGCCGAGCAGCTCCAGGCCAGCATCGCCTACTTCCGCACCGACGATCAGGCGCGGGGCCAGGCGCGCAAGCCGGCGCCGGCCGCGCAGCATCATGCCGCGGCGTCAAAGCCGGCCGCGCATGGCGCACAGAAGCTGATGGCACAGGTCGAGCAGGCCTACGCCAAACCGAATGCCAAGCCGAACGGCACGGCGGGCGTCTCGCTCGACCTGTCCTCCGGCGGTCATGACCATCAGGACGCTCAATTCGAGCGGGCGGCGGGGTGACTATCCGCGGACGGCACTCCGGCCGTCCGCATATCGCAAAGATGTTCCCGCTTTCGCGGGGGCATCACAACTGAGAGCTCAATGTCATGCGTGCGACCATCAAGCTTAAACTGACGGCGATCTTATCGGTGATCATTGTGCTGGCCGGCGCCATGGCTTGGCTCGGTATCAGCCGGCTGGGCGCCCTCGACACCTCGATGGAGGATGTGCTGCAGGGACCGGTGAAGCTTAATCAGGTTATCACCGACATGCAGGCCGACCTGCTGCAGGCTTTGCGCGCGGAAAAGAACGAGATCCTGGCGGAAACGCCGGAGAAGGCGAAGCAGTACGACACCGAGCTCGCCAAGTTCCGCGGACAGTTCACTGCACGCTTGGCCAAATACGAGAGCATGGCGTCGCCCGAGGGCAAGCGGCTGATCGCCCCGATCCACGAGCCGTTGCAGCAATGGATGGCCGTGAGCGACAAGGTTCGCGCACTCGCCATCGCCAACCAGGATAGCCAGGCGCGGGCCCTTTCCGAGGGACAGGGCCGTACGCTGGTCAAGGAGATCACCAAGCCGCTCGACGCGGTCGTCGAGCTCAACCATCGGATGATGGCGAAGGCCAAGGAAAATTCCACCCGGCAATATAACGAGGCCTTCCGGCTTCTGCTCGGCGCGGCGGCGGCGGTGCTGCTGATCGCGATGGCGTCCGGTCTCTGGCTGCTGCTCAATATCAATCGCGGCCTTAAGCTGGCCGGCTCGCTGGCCGATGCCGTGGCGATCGGCGATCTCGACCAGCAGTCGAGGTGCGCAGTGATGACGAGATCAAGGACCTGGTCACCGCGCTCACCCGAATGACCGACAACCTGCGCAATACGGCGCAGATCGCCGACACCATCGCCAATGGCGATCTTCGCGTGGCGGTCAAGCCGCTGTCGGAGAAGGATGTCCTCGGCCTGTCGCTGAAGAGCATGGTCGAGAAGCTGCGCGTTGTCGTGGCCGACGCACTTGAGCGCCGCCGACAACGTCTCCGCCGGCAGCCAGGAGCTGTCGGCGAGCTCCGAAGCAGCTGTCGCAGGGCGCGACCGAGCAGGCGTCGCCCGGCCGAGGAAGCGTCGTCCTCGATGGAGGAGATGGCGGCCAACATCAAGCAGAACGCCGACAACGCCTCGCAGACCGAGAAGATCGCCCGCCAGTCGGCGAAGGACGCGCAGACCAGCGGCGCAGGCGGTCGACCGGGCCGTCGAGGCGATGCAGACGATCGCCGAGAAGATCACCATCGTGCAGGAGATCGCCCGGCAGACCGACCTGCTCGCGCTCAACGCGGCGGTCGAGGCGGCGCGCGCCGGCGAGCACGGCAAGGGCTTCGCCGTGGTCGCCTCCGAGGTGCGCAAGCTGGCCGAGCGCAGCCAGGCCGCGGCGGCCGAGATCGGCACGGTGTCCGCGCGAGACCGTGAAGGCGGCGCAGGAAGCCGGCGAGATGCTGACGCGGCTGGTGCCCGACATCCAGCAAGACCGCCGAGCTGGTCTCCGAGATCAGCGCCGCCTGCCGCGAGCAGGATATCGGCGCCGACCAGATCAACCAGGCGATCCAGCAGCTCGACCAGGTGACGCAGCAGAACGCCAGCGCGTCCGAGGAGATGTCGGCGACGTCGGAGGAACTGGCGGCCCAGGCCGAGCAGCTCCAGTCCAGCATCGCCTACTTCCGGTCAGCAGCGACGGTGCGCAGGCGCGGTGGCCAGGCGCCGCAAGCCCGCAGCCGGCCGCGCAGCGGAATCAGTGTCGCCGACGGCCAAGCCGGCCGCGCAGGTGGCGCACAGCAAGCCGACGGCAACAGGTCGCAGCAGGCCTATGCCGACGAACCGAACGCCAAGCCGAACGGCACGGCGGGCGTCTCGCTCGACCTGTCCTGCCGGCGGCCACGACCGACCAGGACGCTCAATTCGAGCGGGCGAGCTGAGTGACGGCGACGGGGATTGTCATGGCGGATGCCTTCTTTGTCACCCTCGGCATCGACCGGGAAGTGTTCGCTGTCCCGGTCGAGACGGTCGTCGAAATCCTCGACATGCGGCCGGTGTTCCGCATTCCCGATGCGCCCGCCCATCTCGCGGGCCTGATCGACATGCGCGGCCGCGCCGTGCCGCTGATCGATCTGCGGACCAAGCTCGGCTTGCCGTCGGTGGCGGCGGACCAGAACACGCGCATCGTCGTGCTCGAGGTGCCGATGGACGGGCGCAGCCTTGCGCTCGGGCTGGTCGCCGACCGGGTGTTCGAGGTCATCGCGCTCGACGAGACGCAGATCGAGTCGGCGCCGGATATCGGCATGCAGCTGGAATTCGGCCTATATCCGCGGCATCGGCCGCCGACAGGACAGCTTCGTGGTGTTGCTCGATCTCCCGAGGTTGTTTTCGGCCGATGACGCGCATCTGGCGAACCTGCGGCCCGAGGCTTCTCTGCCGGCGGGCGAGGGAAGCGCCTCGTCATCCCATCAGGCGGCTTGAGCTTTGGAAAATCCGCGTACACAGACGGTGTCATGGCCAGCGCTCTTCTGAAGAAAGAACCACCTGCCAGGTGGGACAGCAGCAACGATCGCCTGACGTCGAAGCAATTTCAGCGACTGGCCGCCTTCATTCAAGATTACAGCGGCATCAAGATGCCGCCGACCAAGATGACCATGGTCGAAGGCCGCCTGCGCAGGCGCGTTCGCGCCCTCGACTTCGAGAGCCTCGCCGAATATTGCGACTATCTGTTCGAGCAGGACGGATTGGAGACGGAGCAGGTTCACCTGATCGACGCCGTGACGACCAACAAGACGGACTTCTTCCGCGAGCCCGAGCATTTTCGCGTGCTGACCGATCGATCGCTGCCGCGCATCGTCGCGGAGCGCCGCGTCGATAGCCGCGCACCCGATCAAAGTCTGGAGCGCGGCCTGCTCCACCGGCGCCGAGGCCTATACCACGGCCATGGTGCTCGCCGAGTTCGAGCAGCCAGCACGGCGATATCTCGAGCCTCGATCCTCGCCACCGACATCTGCACCGAAGTGCTCGCGCATCGCCCAGCTCGGCATCTATCCGGCCGACATGCTGGCGCCGGTGCCGTCCGACCTGCTGCGCCGCGCTACGTCATGCGGTCGAAGGATCGCACGGCGCGATACGGTGCGCATCGTGCCGGAACTGCGCGCGCAGGTTGCGCTTCGCGCCGGCTCAACCTGATGGACCTGACCTATCCGCTCGACCGCGACATGGACATCATCTTCTGCCGCAACATCCTCATCTATTTCGACAAGCCGACGCAGCAGGCGGTGCTCGAGCCGGCTTTGCGACTCACCTGCGGCCGGGCGGCTACCTGTTCCTCGGGCATTCCGAGTCGCCTGGCCGGGCTTCGACCTGCCGGTCAAGCTGCCGGCAACACCGTGTTCCGCACGCGCGTGAGCGACGATGGCGAGCAAGATCAGGGTCCTGATCGTCGACGACTCGGCGCTGCGTGCGCCAGACGCTCACCGCGTGCTGCGATGCGGATCCCGAGATCGAGGTCATCGGCGACCGCGTCCGATCCCTTCGTCGCGGCGCGCCGCATCCAGGACGAGGTGCCCGACGTCATCACGCTCGACGTCGAGATGCCGCGCATGGACGGCATCACCTTCCTGCGCAAGCTCATGCGCCAGCACCCGATGCCGGTGGTCATGTGCTCGTCGCTGACGGAGGAGGGATCGGAGACGCTGATGCAGGCGATGGAGGCCGGCGCGGTCGACGTCATCCTCAAGCCGCGCGTCGATGCGGCGCAGTTCCTGGCGGAATCGAGAATGCGCATCTGCGACGCGGTCAAGGCGGCGGCGCAGGCGCGCCTCAAGCGCCTGCCGGCCGGCGCCGCACCGCCGACGGCGCGCGCAGCGCCGCAGAAGAAGCTGACCGCCGACGCCATGCTGCCGCCGCCGGTCGCCGGCCATGCGATGGCGCGCGACGACCGAGACGCGTCGTCTGCATCGGCGCCTCCACCGGCGGCACGGAGTCGCTGCGCGTCGTGCTGGAAGCGCTGCCTGCCGACTGCGCCCGGCATCGTCATCGTCCAGCACATGCCGGAGAAGTTCACCGCCGCCTTCGCCCGTCGCCTCAACGGGCTGTGCGAGGTCGAGGTCAAGGAGGCGGCCGACGGCGACACGCGTGCTGCGCGGCCGGGCGCTGATCGCGCCCGGCAACAGGCACATGCTGCTGCAGCGCAGCGGCGCGCGCTACTACGTGTCGGTCAAGGACGGCCCGCTGGTCTCGCGCCACCGGCCGTCGGTCGACGTGCTGTTCCGTTCGGCGGCGCGCATCGCCGGCGCCAACGCGCGTCGGCATCATCATGACCGGCATGGGCGACGACGGCGCCCACGGCCTGCTGGAGATGAAGCAGGCCGGCGCCCGCACCGTCGCCCAGGACGAGGCGACGTCGGTCGTCTTCGGCATGCCCAAGGAAGCGATCGCGCTGCGGCGCCGCCGACAAGGTGCTGCCGCTCGACCTGCTGGCATCGGAACTGCTGCGCGCCGGCAATCGGTAGCGCGCGCGGTCCGACAAGACATATCCTAGAACAACAGATCGTCGACGGTCGTCTCGGCGGCCGGCGTCGATACGGCGGCCACCGGCAAGGTATCCGGCGCAAACCTGGCGTGGATTTCGCGTTCGCGCGCCATGGTGTAGCGCTTGGCCATCTGCCGGAACATCTGGTCGCGGGCTTCCGCGTCCGCCATCGGACCACGCGGCATCGACGACGCCACGGCGTCGAATGCTTCGGCGCTTCGGCGCAGGCTGGCGTCGATTTGCACGGTGAGCTTCAGGCTCGCGGCGGTGTCGTCGATGAGATCGGTGACCGTGCGGCCGTCGCGGGCGAGCGCGTCGAGCGCGTCGGTGAGGCTCGCCGCGACGCCGCGCAGGCGTTCCGTCGATGAGGTCATCAACTCCGTCACGGCGGTGATCTCGGTGACCCGGCTCGCTTGTTCCTTGCCGCCGAGCGAGCGGGCGGCAACGACGATCTCATCCACGTCGGCGGTCGCCGCCTTCGCTTCGCTGGCGGTATGGGCGGACGACTTCGTGATCTCTTCGGCCACGACGCCCAGCGCCGCGCCGACGGTGCCGAGGCGGTGGCTCTTCAAAGTCGAATTGACGCCCATGATCCGGATATCGGCTTCGACCGCGCGCACCGAGGCGATGTGCTCGGAGAGGCGCGTGACCAGATCGAGGACGGAGCCGATCGTCCGGTCGGCGCTCAAGCTGGCTTCGTGGAAGCCTCCGAACAGGTTGCCCGTGGCGTCGACATTTCTTTCGAGCTCGTCGAGAAACCCGTGATCCCCGCGCGGGTCGGAGACGCCGAAAATCCGCGTGCCGAGGCTGACGATTTCACGGGCGTCCTTGGAAAGCTGAGCGAGCGTCTTGTGCACGGCCTTGATCTCGCTCTTCAACTCGTCGGCGGTATCCGCGAGTTGCGCCGCCTGCAAGGCGCAACCGGCGCCGGCCAGGCTCAGGCGCTCTTCGCCGGAAACATAAGCCCACGGTTCGTCCGCGGCCGCGGGGCCGGCGGCGCCGAGAATTTCGGTCAGAAATTCGGCCGCTTCCTGCGCGTGCTCCATGCGCTGGCGCGTGGCATCGCCGACTTGCAGGGCCATGATCACGCGCCCGATGCCGGCGCTGACGGCCTGCGACTGCACGCTGACACGGCCGGCGGCTTCCGCCGCCGCCTGCCGCCGCTCGGTGATCAGGTCGAGGCTTTGCGCGAGTTGATCGGGAATGATGGCGATCGTTTCCGCGTGGCGGCTGCCGAATTCGGCCTCGCTGGCGCTTGCGGCCTCCAGATGGGCGCTGACCTGCGCGAGCGCGCTACGGAAGTGACCGAGATTCGTTTCCGCGACCTTCAGGGATTGTCCGATTTCGACGATGTAGGTGAGAAAATCGGCGCCGGCCGCGCCGACGCTGCTCGCCGAAATCTTGGCGTTGATGGTCAGGACACCGATGGTGCGGACTTCCCGGTAGATTTCGTCGATGCGGCGCCGCAGGGACACGGCAATCTTGCTCAACTGCTGCAGGACGGTGCGTTCGTCCCGCTGCATGCCGGAAAGCACCGATACCTGCTGCGCCACCCGCGCGAGGCCTTCGGTCGCGCTTTGCATCTCGGGGCTGTCGAGCTCGTGTTGCAGGGTGTCGAACAGCGTCGTCAGCCGCTCCAAGATCTCGACCGACGACGTCAGCCGTTCACCAACCTCGAGGAAGCTGCCTTCGGTCTGCTGCGCCGTCGTTTTGACGGCATTCGCAATTCGCAGGATTTCAGCGGAAACCTTCGAGCCGTCTGGCGGCGCTACGCTGGCGGTCGGGGTCTCGATGACGGCGGCCGCGGAGGATGATGCCATGGTTGACGATGTACAATTGAATGGATGAGACGCTCGCAAAATGACGACGCCAAACATGCCCTGCAGCCGTTAAGATATGATAAAATGGCGGAGAATTCTCTTTATCAATTAGTAACATACGACCCGTCTGCACGGCGGGGGTGTCCGCCGCGGTCGCCGCTGGTGCGACGCCACGGACCGATCTGTACCGGTGCGTTCTTGCTCGCGGCAATCGGCTGTGTCGTTTCACGAGTCGCTTGTTGCGGCCAAGCCCGCGAATCCGGTGTGGGGCAGCGACCGGCCGCGCTCGCGCCCGGAGGGGCCGGTGCCGGATGCCGCGTGGCTCTCGCGGGTGTTTCTCGCCTAGACACCCGAGTGGACGCGAAAGGCTATCCTGGCGAATAATCCGCCGCGCCTTTTATGATTTCAGACGACGGACTCCTGCAAATGGCACGACAGACGATGCGGCTGGCCTATTTCGAACGGTGGATGGACCCGGTGGCGGAGGAGATCCTCGCGCGGGAGCCGGGCATCGTGCTCGACCGGTTGTCGTATGCCGCGCCCGTTGCGGAAACCGACGCCAAGATCGCCCAGGCGCACGCCTATCAGATTTCGCCGCGCACCGAGTTGATCGGGCCCTATTTCGGCGATGCCGAATTGCTCGCCAAGTGCAAGAACCTGCTGGTCATCAGCTCGACCGGCGCGGGCTACGACATGGTCGATGTCGCGGCCTGCACCAAGGCGGGCGTGCTGGTGTGCAACCAGTCCGGCGCCAACGCCCACGCGGTCGCCGAGCACGCGCTCGGCATGATGCTCGTGCTGTCGAGACGAATCGCGCAGACCGACAAGCTGATGCGCCGCGGCGGCGACCTCGACCGTTTCAAGGTGCGCGGCAACGACTTGGAAGGCAAGACGGTCGGCTTCGTCGGCATCGGCAATATCGGCGGACGCACCGCGCGCCTGTGCGGGGATCTGATCGGCATGAAGGTCCTTGCCTACGATCCGTATCTCAGCGCGGACGAGATCGCGAAGAAGGGCGCCGCCAAAGTCGGTCTCGACGAGCTGCTGGCCCAATCGGATTTCGTCTCGGTGCATTGCCCGCGCACCGACGAGACCTTCGGCATGTTCACCATCGATCTGTTCAAGAAGATGAAGCCGTCGGCCTATTTCATCAATACCGCGCGTGGCGGCATCCACGTCGAGGACGATCTGGTCGCGGCGCTCAAGGCCGGGCTGATCGCGGGCGCCGGCCTCGACGTCTTCCTGAAGGAGCCGGCGCAGCCCGATCATCCGCTGCTGTCGTTCGAGAACGTCATCGCGTCACCGCACATCGCCGGCGTGACCGATGGCGCCAATTACAACATGGCGAAAGCTGCGGCCGAGCAATGGATCACGATTCTGAAGGGCGGTGTTCCGCCGCGGCTCATCAATCCGGAAGCATGGCCGGCCTATTGCCGGCGCTTTGAACAGACCTTCGGGTTCGCGCCGGCCGCGCTTGAACCTGAGCGCGTTGACGGCTAGCGCGTTTCCAGGCGATGCGGGACGTTCAGCCGCGCAAGGCGACGGACTGCTGGTCGTAGCCGGACGGATCGACCGTCACGTCGATGAGGCAGGGGCCTTTCAATCTTAATGCTTTCTCGGCGGCCGCGCGCAGCTCGTCGAGCGTGGTAGCGCGGTATCCCTTGACGCCGGCACCTTCCGCGATCCGCACAAAATCGATGCGGTCCCAACGCAGGTTGCCCTGGGGGTGCTGGCGCGCGCGCTGCTTCAATTCGATGAGCGACAGGCCGCTGTCGTTGAACACCACGACGACGATGTTCGCGCCGACGTTCGCCGCAGTGGCGAGCTCGCCCGCGCACATGAGCAGGCCGCCGTCGCCGGTAAACGCGACCGTCGGACGATTCGGATCGCACAAGGCCGAGGCGATTGCCGCGGGTAGGGCATAGCCCATGGTGGACAGGCCGTTCGAAATCAGGATCTCGTTGGGCGCTTCTGCGCCCCAATATTGCATGGCCGAAAACATGTGGGCGCCGGCATCGACCGTGGCGCGCGCGTTGAAGGGCCTCGCGATGTCCTGCACGGTCTTGACCACGTCGACGGGAGACAGGCCGTCGCGGGTGTTGCCGTAGGCAGCAAGACGCTCGGCCATGTCGGCCTTGAGCCGGGCGATTTCGGCGCGAGTCCAGGCGGAGGGTGCCGCGGTCGCCGCCAGCGCGCTTAAACCCGCGCTCAGGTCGCCGCGATAGACGGTGTCCGGCGTGACGTAGTGGGATTCATAGCTGACCGGACCAAGATCGAGCACTTTCGAATTGTATTGCCAGGGCTTGCCGATCAATTCGACCGGGTCAAAGCCGACGAACACGATGAGGTCGGCGCGCGAAACGCACGGAGCCTCGAGCGCGCCGCCGGTGAACAGACCGGTGTAGAGATCGTGCGACGAGGGCATAACGCCCTTGGCTTTGTAGGTCGTCAGAACCGGGCAGCCCAGCGTCTCGGCCAGCGGCACGAGCGCGCGCACGACATCCGCGTCCCGCGCTTCCAGGCCGGCGATGATCACCGGACGCTTGGCCGCGTTCAGGAGCGCGCGCGCGGTGTCGATGGGTTCGTCGCTGCCGGAGGCGTTCTCTTTGCCGTGCGTGCTCGCATCGGCGTCATCAACTTGCGCGCTTGCCGCTTCGGCGGTGAGTTCGACATAGATCGGGCCCTGGGGCGAGCTCATGGCGATGCCCAGCAGATTCCGGAAATCAGCCGCCGGCTTCTCGCCGTCCAGCCGGCTGTGGCCCTTGACGATGCCGGCAAGCAGGGCGCGCTGATCGTAGCGCTGGTGGGAATCGTAGCGCGCCTTGGCGGCACTCCAACCGTCGGTGAACAGAACGATCGGCGACTTGTCGAGCCAGGCCTGCGCGACGCCGTTGACCGCGCTTGCCGTGCCGGGCCCTTGCGTCGCGAAGGCGACGCCCGGTGATCCCGACAGGTCGGCCATGGTCGCCGCCATGAACGCGGCGCCGGTTTCCGTGCGCGTCAGAACGAACCGGATGTTGCGTTCGCCGGCGGCCTTGATCAGGTCCAGGCTGGTGCCGCCGCCCGGCACGCCGAACATATGGCTGACGCCGTCTCGGGCGAGAACATCCATCACCGCTTGCGCAACGTTCATCAGGTTCCTCCCACCGGACCGCGGCTATTGTACATGACATAGACAAGCGTTGAGGAGGGTTCGATGCGCGCGATCGCGGCGACGCGGTTGCGCCCCGCCGAACAGGCTGGTGCCCCCGATCACGGCGGTGGCCGCCGCATACGAGCGTGTCACCGTCGATGCTGGTCGGGATCGACCGCAGACGCGAGGCATATATGACGCCGCTGAGGTCGGCCGTCGCCGCCGCGAGCGTAAAGGCGACAGTGTGGATGACGATGTTTCAGCCGCAAGGCATCACGCGCGCGGCTGACCCGACAGGCTTTTTCCGGACCAGGCGGAATGAAAGAAGGTGGCCCCGGCGGAAAACGAAGCCGCCGCGTAAAGAGGTTGGCGGCCGCACCATTTGTCATGATGCGCGAGACACAAGTTTCATAAAGTGACGCTAGGCTTCGTCGGCAGGCTGCGCCCGGCGTCCTTGCACGGCAAACGTGTCGCGCCGAGTGCAGCTTAGTAGAAGTGGCGTTGGCTGTTACCGGCACGCACCTTGTCCACAAGTCGATGAGCATTCGCGCCGTACCAAGGCCGCCCAAAAGACGATAGCAAGGGGCTTCGCCGCGCCCATGTGCGCAGCGGACAAGAGGCGGGTGACCAATCGGCAATAGCGGGCGTGGGCCCATTTTCGCTTCGGTCTCAGTGGCTTGGGGCGTCGGCCCGTACCGAATTCGAAACACACGCAAATCGCGGTTTTCTCACGCCGGGATGCGAAAGGGGTTTGCCAGCGCGTGGTATAATGTATACAAATATCCATGTGGCGGCGCCAAATCCGCTGGAGATCGAGACTTAGAACTTATCAATCAGCAAGCCGGCGATAAGATCGGCAGGTCAAAACCCAAAGGGAGGAAGTGAATGCGAATATCCAAGATCGCCTCGAGCATCGGTGCAGCCGTTCTTGGCGGCGCGCTCGCGCTGTCGGCGAATCCGGCCAACGCGGCGTGGAAGCCCACACGTACCATCGAGTTTATCGTCCCGGCCGGTATCGGCGGTGGCGCCGGTCAGATGGCCCAGCTCATTCAGGGCATCATCCAGAAGCATAAGCTGCTGCCGGTCTCCATGGTGGTCATCAGCAAGAAGGCTGGCTCCGGCGCGCAGGGCTTCCTCTATGTGAAGAACCACAAGGGTGACCCTGACAAGCTCATCATCACGCTGTCGAATTTGTTCACCACGCCGTTGGCCACCGGGTCGCCCTTCTCCTGGAAGGACTTTACTCCGGTTGCCATGATGGCGCTCGACGAGTTCGTGTTCTGGGTCAACTCGAAGACCCCGTACAAGACCCCGCAGGAGTATCTCGCAGCGGTCAAGAAGGCGCCCATGAAGTTCAAGATGGGCGGCACCGGCTCCAAGCAGGAAGACCAGATCGTCACGGCCGAGATCCAACAGCAGACCGGCGTGAAGTTCACCTACGTGCCATATCACGGCGGCGGCACCGTCGCGACGCAACTCGTCGGCGGCCACATCAACTCGACCGTCAACAATCCGATCGAGCAGGTGGCCCACTGGCGCGCCGGCAACGTGCGTCCGCTCTGCGTGTTCGACAGTGTCCGCATGCCGTACAAGGACAAGGTCACCAAGACCATGTCGTGGAACGACATCCCGACCTGCAAGTCGACGGGCCTCAATGTCGAGTACACCATGCTGCGCGGCATCATGACGTCGCCCGGCGTGTCGCAGGACGTGGTCGACTACTACGTCGATCTGATGAAGAAGGTGCGCGCGACGCCTGAGTGGAAGGCCTTCATGAAGACTGGTGCGTTCAACCAGAGCTTCATGACCGGTCAGAAGTTCCATGACTGGCTGCAGAAGACCGCCGCCTTCCATCACGACCTCATGGCGAAGGCCGGCTTCCTGGCCAAATGAGGCCTGACGCGATCCGCGGGAGCGCCGTCGTCGGCGCTCCCGCGCTCTGCCCGGGGTCGTGCGCCCCGGCGCGGTTTGCGCCCAGCGGCGAACCCACCGACAGCAAATCCAACTGCCAGTAGTCTGCCGAGAGTGCAGGAGATTCCAGCATGAGCCACGGTTCCAACAGCAACGATCCGTCCGGGGGCGTCGTATCCACTCGCACCATGGAAATCGCGGTTGCGCTGGCCTTGATGGTCGTCGGCGCCATTATCATGATCGCGAGCTGGCGCCTGGGCGCCGGCTGGTCGCCTGCCGTCGGTCCGGAATCAGGCTACTTCCCGTTCTACGTGGCGCTGATCATGTTCCTCGCCAGCGGCGCAACGGTGGTCCAGCAGCTCATTTCCCGGAGCAAGCCGAGCCCCGGCTTCATCGGCCGCAGCGAACTGGGCATGGTGCTGAAGGTGTTGATCCCGGTGACGATCTTCGTCGTGTTGACGATCTATATCGGCATCTACATCTCGATGGCGCTGTTCATCGGCTTCTTCATGATCTGGCTGGGCCGCTACCCCTGGTACAAGGTTCTGCCAGTGGCGATCGCCTGCCCGATCGCATTCTTCATCGTGTTCGAGATCTGGTTTCTTGTGCCGCTGCCGAAGGGGCCGTTCGAACATTGGCTCGGCTACTGATGCCGATCGCCGTCTGCTGATGGCAATCGTGTGACCGCAAGAACAATCAAGACGGTGAGCTTCAAATGCTGCGCCAGTTGAACGGGAGGCCTCTTTGCTAGACCCCTTTATCTCGCTGATGCACGGCTTCGAAGTGGTGCTGACCTTCAGCAACATGGGTTACCTGCTGGTCGGCATCCTGTTCGGCGTGCTGCTCGGCTTCCTGCCCGGCGTTGGCGGCGCCAACGGCATTGCCATCCTGCTGCCGCTGACCTTTTCGATGAATCACACCACCGCCATCATTATGCTGGCGGCGATCTACTGGGGCGCGCTGTTCGGCGGCTGCATCAGCGCTATTCTGTTCAACATCCCGGGCGAGCCCTGGTCGGTGGCGACAACTTTCGACGGCCATCCGCTGGCGCAGCAGGGCCGCGCCGGCGAGGCGCTCACCGCATCGCTCACCTCATCCTTCATCGGCGCGCTGATCGCCACCATCGTGCTCACCTTCCTGGCGCCGATCGTGGCGCGGTGGGCGCTCGACTTCGGCCCGCCCGAGTTCTTCTCGGTCTATCTGCTCACCTTCTGCAGCTTCATCGGCATGGGCCGGCAGTCGCCGTTCAAGATTATCGCCTCGATGATGCTCGGCTTCGCGCTCGCCTGCGTCGGCACCGACCAGATCACCGGCGGCCTGCGGCTCACCTTCGGCACCGAGACGCTGATCAACGGCTTCAGCTTCCTGATCGCGGTCATCGGCCTGTTTGGCATTGGCGAGATTCTGGTGACCATCGAGGGCGGCCTGCACTTCGAAGGCCGCAGCGCCAAGATCAACCCCTTCGTCGTGTGGGAGACTTGGAAGAAGCTGCCGAAATACTGGGTCACCATTATCCGCGGCACCGCCGTCGGCTGCTGGCTCGGCATCACCCCGGGTGGCGCCACGCCGGCCTCGTTCATGAGCTATGGTCTCGCCAAGCGCTTCTCCAAGGACGGCGACAAGTTCGGCACTGGCATGCTGGAAGGCGTGGTGGCGCCGGAGACCGCGGCGCACTCCGCCGGCACCGCGGCACTGCTGCCGATGCTGACGCTCGGCATTCCCGGTTCGCCGACCGCGGCGGTGCTGCTCGGCGGCCTGCTGATCTGGGGCCTGCAGCCCGGACCGCTGCTGTTCGTGGAACAGAAGGACTTCGTCTGGGGCCTGATCGCGTCGATCTATCTCGGTAACGTCGTGGGTCTGGTGATCGTGCTGTCGACGGTGCCGCTCTGGGCCTCGATCATGCGCATTCCGTTCTCGATCATCGCGCCGCTGATCATCGTGATCTGCGCCATCGGCTCCTACACGCTGTCGAACGCGCCGTCCGACATCATCTTCATGGTGATGTTCGGCGTCATCGGCTACCTGTTCAAGAAACTCGATTACCCCCTGGCGCCGATGGTGCTGGCGATCGTGCTCGGCGGGCGAGCGGAAAACTCGTTCCGCCAGGCGCTGCTCGGCTCGCAGGGCGATCTGTCGATCTTCTGGTCGAACTGGCTGGTCGGCTCCATCACCGCGCTCAGCATGGTAATGCTGTTCTGGCCGCTGATCGCGAAACTCATCGGCATGCTGCGGAGCCGCCCGGCGCCGGCTGCCGCGGGCTGACGGAGCGAACGTTTTCCAAGTGCCGGCAGCGGTGTCCTATGTGACATCCGCCGCCGGAAAAGTGCGGGGCGGCAACCTGTTCGTTGAGTGGCCGCGCGTCGCGCTCGTCCAGCCGCTGCGGACACCGAAGCTGCTCGCGTCTCCCTGCGGCAAATTGTCAACATGATGGTTGCGAGGGCGCGCCGGCTCTGGCATAATGTATACCAGTCATGAATGACCGCGAACGCACCTCCTCAACTTCCACTGCTCGAGCTCGCCGAGACAGCGGCGCTGTGCTCGCCACCGAGGTGGCGCAACCCGTGCTCGCGCCTTTCGAGGCCAGCACGAGCTTCAAGCAGAAGGCCTACACGGCGCTGAAGAACGCCATCGTCGCCATGGACGTTTACCGCAGCCGCGAGGAGATCCGCCTCGACGAGCGCAAGCTGGCGCAGGATTTCGGCATCAGCCGTACGCCGGTTCGCGAGGCCATGGCCCAGCTCGAAAGCGAGGGCTTCGTGCGCTCGGTGCCGCGCCGCGGCATCTACGTCGTGCGCAAGACCAAGCGTGAGGTGATCGAGATGATCACCGCCTGGGCGGCGCTCGAGAGCATGGCCGCGCGCCTGATTGCGGAAAACGCGACCGAGGAAGAGATCGCGGGCCTGCGCCAAATGTTTGCGACCCTCGAGCGCGGGAAGGTGCAGGCCAAGCTCGACGAATATTCCGAGGAGAACATCGAGTTCCACCAGACCATCATCCGGTTGAGCCGCAACCAGGTGCTGATCGAAATGGCCGAGAACCTGTTCACCCATATGCGCATGATCCGGCGCAAGACCGTCGTCGAGAAGGATCGTATCGAGCGCTCGATCCAGGACCACATCAACATCATCAAAGCCATCGAGGCGCGCGACACTGAGCGCGCCGGCGAACTGGTGCGCGACCACGCGCTCAGTCTCGCGGAACATGTGGCGACACACGCCGATTACCTGGATTGAGCGTCACGCTCACAAGAGAAAAGAAGTGTGGAGGAGTTACCTATGGCAGAAGCTGCCGCGAAAATCGCCGAGACCGAGCAGGAGCTCACCGACGGTTTTCATCTCATCATCGACGCGCTCAAGCTCAACGGCGTCAAGACGATCTACGGCGTGCCCGGCATCCCGATCACGGATTTTGGGCGGATGGCGCAAGCTGCGGGCATCCGAATCCTGTCCTTCCGTCATGAACAGAGTGCCGGCTATGCCGCCTCGATCGCCGGCTTCCTGACCAAGGAGCCGGGCATATGCCTGACGGTGTCGGCGCCGGGCTTCCTCAACGGCCTGACCGCGCTCGCGCACGCCACCACCAACTGCTTCCCGATGATCCTGATCTCGGGCTCCTCCGAGCGCGAGATCGTCGACCTGCAGCAGGGCGACTACGAGGAGATGGACCAGCTCGCCATCGCCAAGCCGCTTTGCAAGGCGGCCTACCGCGTGCTGCACGCCGAGGACATCGGCATTGCCGTGGCGCGCGCGATCCGCGCCGCCGTCTCGGGCCGCCCCGGCGGCGTCTATCTCGACTTGCCGGCCAAGCTGTTCGGCCAGGTGATGGACGCGGCCAAGGGCGAAAAGTCGCTGGTCAAGGTCATCGATCCGGCCCCGGCCCAGATCCCCGCGCCGGACGCGGTCAAGCGCGCGCTCGACGTGCTGAAGAGCGCCAAGAAGCCGCTCATCATCCTCGGCAAGGGCGCGGCCTACGCCCAGGCCGACGACACCATCAAGACCTTCGTCGAGACCACCGGCATTCCGTTCCTGCCCATGAGCATGGCCAAGGGCTTGTTGCCGGACACGCACGCGCAGTGCGCGGGCGCGGCGCGTTCGACGGTGCTGAAGGAATCCGACGTCGTGCTGCTGATCGGCGCACGGCTGAACTGGCTGTTGTCGCACGGCAAGGGCAAGGCCTGGGGCGAAGCACCCAAGAAGTTCATCCAGGTCGACATCGAGCCTAAGGAAATGGATTCCAACATCGAGATCGCGGCGCCGGTCGTCGGCGACATCGGTTCCTGCGTCCAGGCCATGCTCGACGGTCTCGGCGCCAAGTGGCCGGCGGCGTCGGCCGACTGGATCAAGACGGTCACTGACAAACGCGACTCAAACATCGCCAAGATGGCGCCCCGGCTGCAGAACAACAACGTGCCGATGGACTATCACGGCGCGCTCGGTGTGCTGCGCACCATCGTCAAGGAACGGCCGGATGCGATGCTGGTCAACGAAGGCGCCAACGCGCTCGACCTCACGCGCGGCATCATCGACGTTTACAAGCCGCGCAAGCGCATCGACGTCGGCACCTGGGGCATCATGGGCATCGGCATGGGCTACGCCATTGCCGCCGCCGTCGAGACCGGCAAGCCGGTGCTGGCGATCGAAGGCGACTCGGCTTTCGGCTTCTCCGGCATGGAGGTCGAGACCATCTGCCGCTACAACCTGCCGGTCTGCATCGTCATCTTCAACAACGACGGCATCTATCGCGGCACCGACGTCAACCAGGGCGGCGGTGACGATCCGGCGCCAACCATGTTCGTCAAAGGCTCGCGCTACGACAAGATGATCGAAGCCTTCGGCGGCGTGGGCGTGAACGCGACCTCGCCGGACGAACTCAAGCGCGCCGTCAACGAAGCGATGGATTCCGGCAAACCGACGCTCATCAACGCGGTGATCGATCCGGCTGCCGGCAGCGAGTCGGGCCGCATCGGCAACCTCAACCCGCAAAGCGCGCTCAGCAAGAAGAAATAGGCAACACGGCCCGGACGCCGGCGCTCCCTTCAGCGGGGCGTCGGCGATGTGGGCCATCGAGAAGAATTGAATTTGGAGGATAGGGCAGATGGCCAAGCGTAAGAAAACCAGCAAGGCAAAGGCGCGGACTAAACCGAAGAGTCGTGCCGCCGCCAAGAAGTCGACCCGTAAGGTCGCCAAGAAGGCGGCCCGCAAGCCCGCGGCCAAGAAGGCAAGCGCCAAGAAGGCAACCGCGAGGAAGCCTGCCGCCAAGAAGTCCGCCGCCAAGAAGGCCAACGGCCTGCCGCGCGTCTCCGCCAAGCCGTTCGGCATGGACGGCAAGGCGCTGCAGGGCGTGCGCATTCTCGACTTCACCCACGTGCAGTCGGGCCCGACCTGCACCCAGCTGCTCGCCTGGTTCGGCGCCGACGTGATCAAGGTCGAGCGTCCCGGCGTCGGCGACATCACGCGCGGCCAGCTGCGCGACGTGCCGAACGCCGACTCGCTCTACTTCACCATGCTCAACAGCAACAAGCGCTCGATCACGATCGACTCCAAGCACCCGCAGGGCAAGCGCGTGCTCGACGAGCTGATCAAGACCTGCGACGTGCTGGTCGAGAACTTCGCCCCCGGCGCGCTCGACCGCATGGGGCTGACCTGGGAGCACATCCACAAGACCAACCCGCGCATGATCGTCGCGTCGGTCAAGGGCTTCGGCCCCGGCCCCTACGAGGACTGCAAGGTCTACGAGAACATCGCCCAGTGCGCCGGCGGTTCGGCCTCGACCACTGGCTTCCGCGACGGCCCGCCGCTCGTCACCGGCGCGCAGATCGGCGACAGCGGCACCGGCCTGCATCTCGCGCTCGGCATCGTCACCGCGCTCTTCCAGCGCAACCGCACCGGTCGCGGCCAGAAGGTGCTCGCCGCCATGCAGGACGGCGTGCTCAACCTCTGCCGCGTCAAGCTGCGCGACCAGCAGCGCCTCGCGCACGGTCCGCTCAAGGAATACAGCCAGTACGGCGAGGACGTTCCGTTCGGCGAAGCGACCCCGCGCGCCGGCAACGACTCCGGCGGCGGCCAGCCCGGCTGGATCCTGAAGTGCAAGGGCTGGGAGACCGATCCCAACGCCTATGTCTACTTCATCACCCAGGCGCCGGTGTGGGAGAAAATCTGCGATTTGATCGGCAAGCCGGAATGGAAAGCCGATCCGGATTACGCCACGCCGCCGGCGCGGCTGCCGCGCCTGCGCGAGATCTTCAACACCATCGAGGATTGGACCACCACCATGACCAAGTTCGAGGTCATGGATAAGTGTAACGCGTTCGATATCCCGGTCGGTCCGATCCTGTCGATGAAGGAAATCGCCGAGGAGCCGGCGCTGCGTGCAACCGGCACCGTGGTCGAGGTGGATCATCCGACCCGCGGCAAGTACCTGACCGTCGGCAACCCGATCAAGCTGTCGGACTCGATCCCTGAGGTGACGCGTTCGCCGCTCTTGGGCGAACACACCGACGAGATTCTCAAGAAGGTGCTCAAGCTGTCGGCGAGGGACATCGCAGAGGTCAAGGCCTCCGGCGCGCTGTCGGCGCCGCAGAAGAAAGAGAAGGCGGCCTAATTTCCCTCTCCCCGCCGAGCGGGGAAAGGGTGCCAAGCGCCGATAGGTGCGAGGCGCGAGGCGGGTGAGGGGGTCTCACCGTGTGCACGAAAAATCGGGACGCCCCCTTAACCCGACTTCCTTGGTGCCGCTCGGAAGTCGACCTCTCCCCGCAAGCGGGGAGAGGTGAAAGAGAAGAATTCAGGGAGACTTCATATGCGTATCGTGGTTCACGGCCAGCAGGCGTTCGGTAAAGCCGTGCTGGAAGCGCTGCTCAAGCGCGGTGACGAGGTCATCGCCGTCTACGTCGCGCCGGAAAAGGAAGGCGCCAAGGCCGACCCGCTGAAGGAAGCGGCAGTCGCCGCCGGCCTGCCGGTTCACCAACCTTCGTCATACAAGGACCCCAAGGTCTGGGAAGAGTTCAAGGCGCTCAAGCCCGACTTGCAGGTCATGGCCTTTGTTACCTTGTTCGTGCCGGAAGAATTCCTCAACATTCCGACCCACGGCTCGATCCAGTATCACCCCTCGCTGCTGCCAGCCTATCGTGGCGCGTCCGCCATCAATTGGCCGATCATCAAGGGTGAGAAGGAGACGGGCCTGTCGATCTTCTGGCCCGACAACGGTCTCGATACCGGCGACGTGCTGTTGCAGAAGAAGACGCCGATCTCCAACACCGACACGCTTGGCACCGTCTATTTCGACCGACTATTTCCGATGGGCGTCGAGGCCATGCTGGAATTGGTCGACCTCGTGAAGGCCGGTAAGGCGCCGCGCATCAAGCAGGACGAGTCGAAGGCGACTTACGAAGGTCTCTGCCGCGCCGGCAACGCCAAGATCGATTGGGGCAAGCCGTGGGAGCAGATTGATCGTTTGATCCGTGGCTGCAATCCGGCGCCCGGCGCCTGGACCACACTCGACGGCCAGACGATCAAGATCTTCGACGCCACGCCGCTGCCCGCGAAGGACCCGAAAGGCATCGCCGGCAAGCTCGGTGAAGTGGTCGTGGTCGACGACGACGGCGTCACCGTGGTCTGCGCCGATGGTCGCATGAAAATCACCCGCGTTCAGCCGCCCGACGCCAAGAAGATGAGCGCTGGTGAATGGGCGAAGTCAGCGAACATTGTCGCCAAGGCGGCGAAATTCACCTGATCCCATTGAGACCGAACCCTGCCGGCTCACCACTCTAATATTAACGGAACATCCCCATGCCCGCCGAACAACATAAAGCACCGAAGTCCGACATCGACATTGCCCAGGCCGCCAAGATGCGGCCGATCATGGATATCGCCAAGGAAAAGCTCGGCATCGAGGCCAAGGACCTCGATCCCTATGGCCACTACAAGGCCAAGGTGTCGATGGACTACATCAAGTCGCTCGCCAGCAAGCCGAACGGCAAGCTGATCCTGGTCACCGCCATCACGCCGACCCCGGCGGGCGAGGGCAAGACCACCACCACCGTGGGCCTGACCGACGCGCTCAACCATATCGGCAAGAAGGCGATGCTGTGCCTGCGCGAGGCCTCGCTCGGCCCCTGCTTCGGCGTCAAAGGCGGCGCTGCCGGCGGCGGTTACGCCCAGGTCGTGCCGATGGAAGACATCAATCTGCACTTCACCGGCGACTTCCACGCCATCACCTCGGCGCACAACCTGCTCGCCGCGCTGATCGACAACCATATTTACTGGGGCAACGCGCTCGGTATCGACCAGCGCCGCGTCGCTTGGCGCCGCGTGCTGGACATGAACGACCGTGCCCTGCGCTCGATCGTCAACTCGCTCGGCGGCGTCGCCAACGGCTTTCCGCGTGAATCCGGCTTCGACATTACTGTTGCCTCCGAGGTGATGGCGATCTTCTGTCTCGCCAAGGATCTCGATGACCTGCGTGAGCGTCTCGGCAACATCATCGTGGCCTATACCCGCGAGCGGAAGCCGATCCGCGCCAAGGAGCTCGACGCCAATGGCGCCATGGCCGCGCTGTTGAAGGACGCTATTGCGCCCAACATGGTGCAGACGCTGGAAGGCACGCCGGCCTTCATCCACGGCGGCCCGTTCGCCAACATCGCGCATGGCTGTAACTCGGTGTCGGCCACTACCGCCGCGCTCAAGCTCGCCGACTACGTGGTGACCGAAGCCGGCTTCGGCGCCGATCTCGGCGCCGAGAAGTTCCTCGACATCAAATGCCGCAAGGCCGGCATCGCGCCGGAGTGCGTGGTGGTGGTCGCCACCATCCGCGCTCTCAAGATGCACGGCGGCGTCAAGAAGGACGACCTGAAGAAGGAAGACCTCAAGGCGCTGGAAGCCGGCATGGCCAACCTGCAGCGCCACATCGAGAACATCAAGAAGTTCGGCCTGCCGGCGGTGGTCTCGATCAACCGCTTCTCGGCCGACACCGACGCGGAAATCGCGCTGGTCAAGGAGAAGTGCAAGGCGCTCGGCGTCGAGGCCATCATGGCCGACCACTGGGCCATGGGCGGCGAGGGCGCGGCGGACGTTGCCAAGGCCGTCGTCAAGATCATCGACGACGGCAAGGCCAAGCTGAAGCTGCTCTATCCGGATGACATGCCGCTGTTCGAGAAGATCCGCACCATCGCCAAGGAGATCTACCGCGCCGATGACGCCACGGCGCCCAAGGCGGTCAAGGATCAGCTCGCCGCCTGGGAGGAGATGGGCTACGGCAAGCTGCCGGTGTGCATCGCCAAGACCCAGTACTCGTTCTCGACCAACGGCGACGCCAAGGGCGCGCCCACCGGCTTCGAGATCCCGGTACGCGAAGTGCGCCTGTCCGCGGGTGCGGAGTTCGTGGTGGCGATCTGCGGCGAGGTCATGACCATGCCGGGCCTGCCGCGGGTGCCGGCGGCGAACTCGATCGACATCGGCAAGGACGGCCGAATCGTCGGGCTGTTCTAGCCGCGCCTTATTCCGCTCAACGATTGCGACGGCCGGCCTTCAAGCCGGCCGTTTGCATTTTGGAAGCCATAAGTCCTTAAAATTTTAGGCATTTTGTTCCCGGCGCGAGGAACTCCTTCTTTGCATCTTGCTGCTAGGGTGTCGCTGTTATCGGGTTCTGGCCGCGGGTCCGCCCATGAGCAAACATGGGCAAGATCGGCCGGCCGGGGCCAATGGGTTCCTCTAGTTGCAGTGTTCGCTCATGTCCAAAATTTCCTCTACCCAGTCCGATCCGGCGCAGGCCGTGAATGCTTCGATCATCGACGAGCTGGTCAGCGCCGTCGAGGGTGGCGGCGCCAAGCAGCGCCAGAATATCCTGATGCGCATCACCGACCTGTTCGTGGCGGGCTCGCGCAACTATTCCCACGAGCAGGTCGAGCTGTTCGACGACGTGCTGCAGCAACTCTCGAATGATATCGAGGTGAGGGCCCGGGCCCGGCTGGCGCAGCGGCTGGCGTCGATCGAGAATGCGCCGCCCACGCTCATCCGCACTCTCGCCTTTGACGACGAGATCGCGGTGGCGGCGCCGGTGCTCGCCAACTCCATGCAGCTCTCCGACGAGGATCTGGTCGAGAACGCGCGCACCAAGAGCCAGAAGCATCTGCTCGCCATCAGCCAGCGCTTGAAGCTGAGCGAAGCGGTTACCGACGTGCTGGTCGAGCGTGGCGACCGCGAGGTCGTGCACAAGGTAGCGCGCAACCGCGGCGCCCGCTTCTCGCTCGCCGGCTACGATAAGCTCACCACCCGCGCGCGCTACGACCGCCGGCTGACGCTGGCGCTCGGCGAGCGCACCGATATCCCGCGCCAACATTTCCTGAAGCTGCTCGAATGCGCCTCGGCATCCGTGCGCGCCAAGCTGGAAGCGGCCAATCCGGACATGGCCGAGGCCATCCACAAGTCGATCGAGGACGTCGCGACCGCCATGCAGCACGGTGCGCGCGCGGCCTCCGACTTGCACAGCGCCGCCGAGCGCAAGGCGCGCCGATTTAAGGCGCATCCGGTCACGGAAGGCAACGTGCACGCGCCGGCGCGTGCGCAGGAGTTCGAAAAGGTCGTGATCGCGCTGGCGCGGCTCGGCCGCTTTCCGGTCGATTTGGTGGAGCGCGCCCTGGTCGATGAAGGCACCGACATGGTGCTGATCATGGCGCGCGCCGCCGGCTGCTCCTGGGCGACGGCCAAGGAGCTGTTGCAGATGCAATCCGCCGGCCGCCATTTGACGGAGCGCGACTGGGCGCAAGTTCACAAACGTTACACTGGGTTCAGTGTCGGCGTCGCGCGCAGTATCTTCGACTTCTACCGCCAGCGTGTGAAGGACGACGCGCAGGAGGCGAAGGCGCAGGCGAAGCCGGCGGAAAAAGGCGATGGCACCAAGGCGCCGACGCTCAGGCTCGTCGTCGGCCAGTGCGCCGAGAGCGCGGCCTGATAGGAAGGCCGCTCAATCCAGCACAAACGGCCGCCAGCGCACCGCGGCGTTGAACATGGCGGTGCGCACGCGGTTGACCGCGTAGGGCTCGCCGGAGAGCCGCAGCGTTTCCTTGCTGTCGCCCTGCACCATCACGAGCGCGGCGTCATGCTCGCCCTGCTTGGCGAGCACGCGCTCGCGCATCTCGTCGGCGAGTTCGCCGATCTCCCACTCATCGAGCAGCTCGTCGAGCACGCGCAGGACGTGGATGACCTTGCGCGGCTGCTCGCGGACGGTGGCGTAGGCGAGTTTGTAGTTCATGGTGTGTGCCACATTGGCGGCGCGGCGCGATGGAATCAATCAAACTGTGCCGCGGCTACCGTTGGAAAATCGCGCCGCCATAGTTCTCGGCTATGAATCGCCGCCCAATGCTTTCGCCACCCGGCGCGCTTCCGCCACCAGTGCGGCGGTCAACGGCGTCATCGGCTCGCGCGCCGGCGCCACCAGGCCGATAGTGTGGCTCGCTTCGGGCTCCACGATCGGGATTGCGCGCAATACGTCGGTCAGGCGCAGCGTGCCGGCGAGCCGCTCCGGCATCACGCTCGCCCAGCGCCCGGTGCGCACGTGCGAATAGAGCAGGATCATCGAATCCGACTCCAGCATGATGTTCGGGCTGTTGCCGGTATCGCGCAGCAGGTGTTCGATGATGCGCCGGTTCTGCATCTCGGGCGTCAGCAGGCAGAGCGGCACCTGCGCCACTTCCTTCCACGTCACCTTGTCGCGATCGCCGAGCGGCCCGTCGGCGGCCACCAGCAGCCGGTAGTGCTCGCGATAGAGCGGTACCGTGGTGACGCGGCCGAGCGGCTCGTTGTCGAGATAGGTGAGGCCGGCATCGATCTCGAGGTTTTCGAGATCCGCCAGCACCTGGATCGAGGTGCGCGAATAGACGGTGAACTGCACATTGGGGTGGCGGGCGCGGTAGGGCGTTGTGAGCGATTCCACCATGGCCAGCGCGGTGGGAATGGCGGCGAGCCGCAGCCGGCCGGCAAGGCCATGGCGCAGCGCGTGCACCTCCTCGCGCATGGCGCGGGCGTCGCCGACGATGCGGCGCGCCCAATCCAGCACTCGCTCGCCCTCGGGCGTGAAGCCCTGGTAGCGCGAGCCGCGGTTGACCAGCAGCACCCCGAAGGTGTCCTCGATCTGCTTGACGCCGGCCGACAGCGTGGGCTGGGTCACGTTGCACGCGTCGGCCGCGCGGCCGAAGTGCTTTTCGCGGGCCAGGGCCAGCAGGAATTCGAGCTTGTCGATCACGATGCGGGTCTCATGGGAACGGCGGACGTGGGCACCCCGAAGGGGACGATTCGGCGGCTTGTGCGTTGGCTCCAGGGGCGGCTGCCCCGGCAGGGTGTCAGATTTTTAATAATCGAGAAATTGAAATATAGCCACTAGTCTTGATAGAATTTCTCTATCGCCCGATTGAAGCCGGGACCTTGTTTATCTCGATTTTACAGGCATTTTCGAGGTTTGGGAGGAACGCTTAATGAGCACGACCTTACAGGCCCCACCTGCGGCCCCGGACATCACGCGTGCCGGTCGGCGCCGCCCGCCGCGCACCCCGAAAGGCCGTCAGGTCGATCCGGTTGCGCTGGACGAGGTGCGCGCGCTGCTCACCGACCGCCCGCGCAGGCGCGATCTGTTGATCGAGCATCTGCACCTCGTCCAGGACCATTACGGCCATCTCTCCGCCGCGCATCTCAACGCGCTCGCCTTCGAGATGAGGATGGCGCAGACCGAGGTCTACGAGGTCGCGACCTTCTACGCCCATTTCGACGTGGTGAAGGCGGGCGAAGAAGCCCCCCCTGCCATCACCGTGCGGGTCTGTGACTCGCTGTCCTGTTCCATGGCCGGCGCCGAGGACCTGCTGGCGAAGCTGCCCGGCATTCTCGGCAAGGACGTGCGGGTGGTGCGCGCGCCGTGCATGGGCGCCTGCGACCGCGCGCCGGTCGCCGCCGTCGGCCATGTGCAGACCTTCAAGGCGACGTCGGACAACGTCGCCGCCGCGGTCAAGGCCAAGCCGCACGCCCACGCCTGGAACCCCGCCACCGATTTCGACGCTTACCGGAAGGACGGCGGCTACTCCCTGCTGAAGGCCTGCCTCGACGGCACGCGGACGCGCGAGGACCTGATCAAGATCGTCAGCGACGGCGGCTTGCGCGGCATGGGCGGCGCTGGTTTTCCCACCGGCCGCAAGTGGTCGCTGGTGCGGGCCGAGCCGGCACCGCGCCTGTTCGCGGTCAATTGTGACGAGGGCGAGCCAGGCACGTTCAAGGATCGTTTTTACCTCGAGCGTGATCCGCACCGCTTCATCGAAGGCATGTTGGTCGCCGCCTGGGTGGTGGAAGCCGAACAGACCTATCTTTACGTCCGCGACGAATACCCTGAGCTGCGGCTGATGCTGGCGGACGAGATCGCCAAGATCGAAAAGGCAGGACTTTCGAAGCACACCAAGATCTATCTGCGGCGTGGTGCCGGGGCCTATATCTGCGGCGAAGAGTCGGCGATGATCGAATCGATCGAAGGTAAGCGCGGCTTGCCGCGCCATCGCCCGCCTTACGTTGCGCAGGTCGGCCTGTTCGGGCGCCCGACGCTCGAGCAGAACGTCGAGACGCTCTACTGGATCCGCGACATCATCGAGAAGGGTGCCGAGTGGGCGACATCGCAAGGCCGCCATGAGCGCAAGGGCTTCCGCAGCTTCTCCGTTTCCGGCCGCGTGAAAGAGCCTGGCGTCAAGCTGGCGCCCGCCGGCATCACAATGCAGGAGCTGATCGACGAACATTGCGGCGGCATGGCGAACGGCCACACCTTCAAGGCCTATCTGCCGGGTGGCGCGTCAGGCGGCATCCTGCCGGCGTCGATGGCCGATATCCCGCTCGACTTCGGGATGCTGGAGAAGCACGGCTGCTTCGTCGGCTCGCACGCCGTCGTGATCTTGTCCGATAAGGACGACATCAAGGCGGCGGCGCTCAACTTGATGAAGTTCTTCGAGGACGAAAGCTGCGGTCAATGCACGCCCTGCCGCGTCGGCTCCGAGAAGGCGGCCAAGCTGATGGAGCAGGGGCCGTGGAACACGGACCTGCTGACCGAGCTTTCAACCGCCATGCGCGATGCATCCATTTGCGGGCTCGGCCAGGCCGCGCCCAATCCGCTGATGAGTGTCCTGAAATACTTCCCCGACGAGCTCAAGAAGCCGTTGGTGAAGTGGTGATGGCGAGGAACGAGCCATGAGCACCGATAACAAAACCTTCTTCATCGACGACCGCGAGATCGACATCCGCGACGGCGAGACCATCTTCCAGGCCGCGCGCCGGCTCGATATCAAGCTGCCGCACCTGTGCTATAGTCCCAAGCCCGGCTACCGGCCCGACGGCAACTGCCGGGTCTGCATGGTCGAGATCGAGGGCGAGCGGACGCTGGCCGCGAGCTGCATCCGCACGCCGGCGCCCGGCATGAAGGTGAAGACCCAGACTGACCGCGCCACGACTGCGCGCAAGATGATCGCCGAGCTGCTGGTCACCGACCAACCGGAACCGGAAGTCGCGCACGACCCGATGTCGGAATTCTGGAAGACGGTGAAGCGCCAGGGCGTCGAACAGAGCCGGTTCCCGCAGCGCGACCGCATCGTCGTGCCTGAGCCCGACCGTAGCCATCCGGCCATGGCGGTCAATCTCGACGCCTGTATCCAGTGCAATCTCTGCGTCCGCGCCTGCCGCGAAGTGCAGGTCAACGACGTCATCGGCATGGCCGGCCGCGGCCACAGCGAAAAGATCGTCTTCGACTTCGACGATCCGATGGGCGCTTCGACCTGCGTTGCCTGCGGCGAATGTGTGCAGGCCTGCCCGACCGGCGCCTTGATGCCGTCGAGCATGGTCGACAGCAACAACGTCTATCTCGGCGCGCCCGACCGCACGGTCGACAGCGTCTGTCCGTATTGCGGCGTCGGCTGCCAGCTCACCTACCAGATCAAGAACGACGAGCTCGTCGCGGTCACCGGCCGCAACGGCCCGGCGAACGAGAACCGGCTGTGCGTCAAGGGCCGCTTCGGCTTCGACTACGTGCACAACCCGGCGCGCCTGACCCAGCCGATGATCCGCAAGGAAGGCGTGCCCAAGGTGCCGCACGAGGTCATCGACCCGATGAACCCGTGGACGCACTTCCGCCCGGCCACCTGGGAGGAAGCGCTCGACAAGGCAGCCGAGGGCCTGAAGACCATCCGCGACCGGGAGGGCAGCCAGGGGCTCGCCGGCTTCGGCTCGGCGAAATGCTCGAACGAAGAGGCCTATCTGTTCCAGAAGCTGGTGCGTGCCGGCTTCGGCACCAATAACGTCGACCACTGCACGCGGCTCTGCCACGCCTCGTCGGTGGCCGCGCTGATGGAAGGCGTCGGCTCCGGCGCGGTGTCGGCTTCCTTCAACGAGGTGAAGAACTCCGACGTCATCATCGTCATCGGCGCAAACCCGACCGAGAACCATCCGGTCGCCGCCACCTATTTCAAGCAGGCGGCCAAGCGCGGCGCCAAGCTGGTGGTGATGGATCCGCGCGGGCAGGCGCTTAAGCGGCACGCCTGGCGCATGATGCAGTTCAAGAACGGCGCCGACGTCGCCATGCTCAACGCCATGTTGAACGTGATCGTGACCGAGGAACTCTACGACAAGCAATACGTCGAGACCTATGTCGAAGGCTTCGGTCCGTTCGCCGAGAACGTCAAGGACTTCACGCCGGAGGAAATGGCGCCGATCTGCGGCATTCCCGCCGACACGCTGCGCGAGGTCGCGCGCACTTATGCCCGCGCGCAGAGCGCGATCATCTTCTGGGGCATGGGCGTGTCGCAGCACACCCACGGCACCGACAACGCGCGCTGCCTGATCGCGCTGGCGCTGATCACCGGCCAGATCGGCCGCCCCGGCACGGGCCTGCATCCGCTGCGCGGGCAGAACAACGTGCAGGGCGCTTCCGACGCCGGCATGATCCCGATGTTCTTCCCGGACTACAAGTCTGTCGAGGCGCCGGACCAACTCGACAAGTACGAGAAGGCCTGGGGCGCCAAGCTCGATACCAAGAAGGGCCTGACCGTGGTCGAGATCATGGACGCAATCCACGACGGCCAGATCAAGGGCATGTACATCCTCGGCGAAAACCCGGCGATGTCGGACCCGGACCTCAACCACGCGCGCGAGGCGCTCGCCTCGCTCGAGCACCTGGTGGTGCAGGACCTGTTCCTGACCGAGACGGCCGTCTACGCCGACGTGGTGCTGCCGGCGTCCGGCTGGCCGGAAAAGGACGGTACCGTCACCAACACCAATCGCCAGGTGCAAATGGGCCGCGCGGCGCTGCCGCTGCCGGGCGAGGCCCGGCTCGACTGGTGGATCACCCAGGAGATCGCCAAGCGCATCGGCCTCGACTGGAACTACACGCATCCGCGCGAGATCTATACCGAGATGGCCTCGCTCATGCCTTCGCTCGACAACATCACCTGGGACCGCGTGGAGCGCGAAAGCGCGGTGACCTATCCGTGCGACGCTCCCGACCAGCCCGGCCACGACGTGGTGTTCGACAAGGGCTTCCCGCGCCCCGGCGGCTTCGGCAAGCTGGTGGCGGCCAAGCTGTTGCCGCCCAACGAGACGCCGGACCACGAATACCCGTTCATTCTCACCACCGGGCGCATGCTCGAGCATTGGCACACCGGCGCCATGACGCGGCGCGCGAGCGTGCTCGACGCGCTGGAGCCCGGACCGACCGCGGCGCTCTCGCGTGGCACCATTGCCAAGCTCGGCATTGAGCCGGGCGACATGGTGCGCGTTTCGACGCGGCGTGGCGTGGTCGAGCTAGCCTCGCGTCAAGATGACGCAATTCCCGACGGTGTGGTGTTTATCCCGTTCGCCTTCTTCGAGGCGGCGGCCAACAAGCTCACCAACCCGGCGCTCGATCCGTTCGGCAAGATCCCCGAGTTCAAGTATTGTGCCGCGCAGGTGGAGAAGATGGAGCCGCAGCAGGAAGCGGCGGAGTAGGGACTCTCTATCCGCCTCATCCTGAGGGGGCGCGAAGCGCCGTCTCGAAGGATGGGACGGCCACATGCTTCGAGACGCGTCGCTTGTGCGACGCGCCTCAGCATGAGGCCTAGCAATGCCAGTGAAATTTATTCCTTGATATACGGCTCCACGGCCCCGTGGATCTTCATGGTCAGCGGGTTGCCGTGGCGGTCCTTGGTGTTGCCGACGGTCACGCGGATCCAGCCCTCGCTCACGCAGTATTCCTCGACGTTGGTACGCTCCTGGCCCTTGAAGCGGATGCCGATGCCGCGCTCCAGCAGGGCGGCATTGTAATAGGGGCTCACCGGGTCGTTGCAGAGCCGGTCGGGCAGGGTGTCGGGTGTGTCGGGCTTTTCGTCGGTCATGGCGCTGCTTTTAGCAAGGTCCGGTGGCGGCGCAAGACCGTAGCCCGGATCGACCCCCCAAGAAAAAACCCCCGCGCCGGGGCGCGGGGGTCGGGATTTTCGCGGACTCGGGCGTCCCGCTTACCTCTTGCGGAAGTGCAGGATACCCCAGTTGAGATGGCCCTTGTCGGCGGCGTCGACCCAGTTCTGCAAGCCGACGAGCATGCGGTCGACGTATTCCTTGGACGCAACCTTGACCATCTCGTCGTAGCGCGCCTGCAGCTCCACCTTCACGCGGGCATAGTGATTGCGCAACTGATCCGGCATGGGGCGGAAACCGACGAACTCGAGCCCGTGGCGCGCCGCCGCCGCGCGGTAGAACTTCACCGAGCCGAGCGAGCTCAGATGGATGCGGTCGTAGACCGGCTGCAGCACGCCCTCGGGGCAGTCGTCAGCCTGCATCGGGTCGGTGAACACGAACTCGCCGCCGGGCTTGAGGACGCGCGCGACCTCGGCGATCACCTGGTCGCGGTCGCCGCTGTGCAGGATGGCGTCCTGCGACCAGGCGAGATCGAGGCTTGCGTCCTGCAGCGGGATGTCCTCGAAGTTGCCGTACTTGACGTCGATCAGCTCGTCGAGGCCGGCGGCCGCGTTAGCCTTACGATTGCGCGCGTTCTCCACCTCGCTGATGTTGAGGCAGGTAACGTGACTGCCGAAGCGCTTGGCGAGATAGCGCGCCGCGCCCCCGAAGCCGGAGCCGAGATCGGCCACGCGCGCATTCTTGCCGAGCACGCCCTCGACCGAATCCGCCATCGTCTCGACGGTGCGGCGGCTGGCTTTCCCGATCGAATCCTTCTCCGAGTCGTAAAGGCCGATGTGGATGTCCTCGCCGCCCCAGATGTGGAAGTAGAACTCGTCGGCGTCGCTGCTGTCGTAATAGGCCTCGGCGACATTGCTGCCGCTTTGCGCCGCCTCAGGCTCGTGCTTGGAGGCAACGTGGATGAAGAAATCCGGGTCGTGATCGGCGTAGGTCTCGTGGAAATCGCCATAGCTGCGGATGCTCTGGAACCCGGCCTCCTTGAGCAGCTTGCGCACGTAGTTCTTGCGCAGCGGAAACATATTGAGGTGGAAGACTGAGCCGTCCGGGAAGCTGTACCGGAAGCGCGCGAGCGAATCGTCCATGTGCTCCGGTTCGGCCACGACCTGGTCGCCGCAATAGTAGTACTTGTGCTTGCTGTCGAAGCCGACGTCGAGGATCGCATCGTAGTTGCGCTGATCGAGGATTAGCATGCCGTCATGGCGCAGCGCGGCGTAGAATTCGGCCAGCACGCGGCGGCGGTCCATTTCGTCGTGCAGATGCGTGAACGAATTGCCGAGGCAGATGATGGCGTCGTACTTGCCGAGGATCGCGCGATTGAGCCAGCGCCAATCGGCCTGAACGGTCTTCAGGATAAAACCGCGCTGCTTGGCATTTTCGAACGCCTTGGCCAGCATCTCGGCGCTGCCGTCGACGCTGGTTACGTCGAAGCCAGCCTGCAGTAGCTGTACTGAATGAAAACCGGTGCCCGTCGAAACGTCGAGAATGCGGTGTTTGCCGGCGGCCTTCAGCGCCTGGATGAAGAAGCCGCCTTCGCTTTCGGCGCGCGCATCCCAGTCGATCAGTTGGTCCCATTTGTCGACGAACGATTCGACGTATTCCTGTTTGTAATGACCGGTTTCGCGAATTTCGAGCGGATCGTCGCCGAAATCCTGGTGAGCAGCGCCATTCGATTGCGCAGCTTGAGTGGCATTTGCATAGGACATGAATATCCCCTTCGTGTTCTTGATGTCGCGAAATGACGAAGCTGCGCTGAACGCGCGGCCGCCACGACCGTTCGTCGCCACGACTTTTGATGGATGTAATATTTTGTATAATAGACCATTGCGTCGAGAATGTTACCCCTCAGACGCACGAATATTGTTTTTCGTTTCGCAGCGACTCTGAGATTGCGTCAGATAGTCGCTGTTTCGAAAATGAAGCGCGAAAAATTTTCCAAAACGGCGCGAACTGACGCCGGACATAGGCGGAACATTGACGCCTGTGAATTACAGCATCGTGCCGACAATATAGGCGCGCAGTTAGGTGATTTCTCGACGATTTCGATCGCACGTATTAGTGAAATGCCGACTCGGCGTCGTCGATTACGCGAAGTTCCAGTTGCTCGATGATGTCGCGCCGCATCGCTTCGCTGGCGGCGAGCGCCTCGTCGGTCTGCTTCCATGTTGTTGAATTTGAGCCGGCGAGCACGACGCCGCCGATGAGCGCGGCAAGCGAGCCGAATAGCAGTGTGGGCACGAAGGGCACAAGCCCAACGATCGTTAACGCCAGCCACGCGGCACCGGCGACGATGGCGACCTTTGCCGCCAACGCGATCTTGCGGCAGCGCGCGATCGCCTCGTGCAGCGTTTCGATGCGCGCTTCGATGCGCGCGATGTCGGCGGATGTTCCGGGCCGGTCCATGCCGTGACACTAGCCCGGATCGCGGAGCAGCGGAATCGGCGACGGTGCGCTGCCGTCGGATAGGCGGCCGCAAGCCGGATTGCTCTAGCTTGCGGCGTGCCGGTGACCGAGGGTCAGCCGCCCTTCTGCGTCTGCGGCAGCAGGCGCTTGGCGATGTCGCGGTTGACCGTGATCGCATTGATGGCCTGGATGCCGTCTTCATCGGCGTAATAGTCGACGGTCACCCGGTCGCCGTGCTTCATATCGGGCACCACGACCTCCTTGGGGATGTCTCGCGAACTGCGATTTGTCATCCAGGGTCAAAGTGCGGGTGGTGGCGTCCCAGCCATCGACGGTCGCCGAGACATTGTCGGCAAGCGCGGGGCCAAAGCTCACTGCGAGCAGGCCCAGGCTTACGAGAAACGCACGCGTCTTCATGTCCGAAATCCTTTCCGGATCGGGTAAATGGGTTTCGAGCTTTGCGGGCCATATCGCGGCCGGCTCTCCGCCGGCGGCTTGGGTCCCATGCTCCGGCCGTCGTCGGCCGGGAGCAGGGCTTACGCGGGGCGCGTTTCATTCCGCGAACCGCATATGGTGGAGCCGTCTATGGCGGCAAAGGGGAGTGGCGGGGGTGACGAAAAATATTATGCCGCCTTTATGGGCGGAGCCCGCTACTGCGGCGGCTTGGCGGTGATCTCGATCGCCGAATAGTAGGCGGCGAGATCCGCGATATCGATGTCGCTCAGGGTCTTGATCATGAGTGACATCATCTCGTTCCGGCGCGTGCCGTTGCGGAAATCGTTGAGCGCCTTGACGAGATAGGGCTCGGGCTGGCCGGCGAGGTTGGGCGCCACCGGCAGCTTGGAGAGGCCATCGAGCCCGTGACAGGTCTGGCACTGCACGGCCTTCTTGCGGCCGGCGGCGGCGTCGCCGGCGCGGGCCTGCGAGGCGGCCAGCGTCAGCGCCATCAAACAGGCGCTCAACGCGCCGATGAAGAGTTGCGGTGATCGTATGGTCATGTCCGGCGCCCATCGTGCTCGCACGGCCGGCAGCCCGCGCAGGCACGTCCTTCCAGGAAGAGTGATGTACCAGCAAGAGTGATGCAGATGGCTACGGAAGCCGGGCTTGCCCGGCTTCCGCATCGTTCAGGCCGCAATGCGTTTCCTTGCGGCGATGGCGCTTATTTGCCGTCGTACCAGATGCGGTAGAGCGCACCCACAAGGTCGTCGGAGACGAGCAGCGAACCGTCGTAGAGCTCGATGACGTCGACCGGTCGGCCATTGTAGATGCCATTGTCGTTCCAGCCCTCGGCAAACGGGATCGAGGGTCCGGCGACGTGGCCGTCTTCCTTCAGGAAAGTGACCATGACGCGGGCGCCGACCGGCACGGTGCGGTTCCACGAGCCGTGCTGGGTCGAGAAGATTGCGCCGTGATATTTCGCCGGGAACTGGTGGCCCCTATAGAACGTCAGCCCGAGATCCGCCGCGTGCGCGACCTGCTCGACCTCCGGGAAGATGATGTCCTTCGGCGGCGTGTCGTTGGCGTATTCGTTGGTGCGGGTGTGGCCGCCACCGTAATAGGGGAAGCCGAAGTCCTGGCCCGCCTCGGTGACGCGGTTCATCTCGCCCGGCGGCTTGTCGTCGCCCATGCCGTCGACCTGGTTGTCGTTGCTCCAGAGCGTGCCGTCCTTCGGATTGAAGTCCATGCCTTCCGGATTGCGCATGCCGGTCGCAAAGATTTCGCGGTTCTTGCCGTCGCGATCCATGCGGATGATGCCGCCCATGCCGAGCGTCTTGTAGAGCGCCCACTTTTTGTGGGCCGGCACGTTGAACGGCTGTCCGAGCTGGATATAGAGCTTGTTGTCGGGCCCGATGCGGCATTCGCGGGCGGTGTGGTTGTAGCTCTCTTCTTCCTTCGGGATCAGCTTGCCCTGCGGCACGATCGGCACCGCCACCACGTCCGGACTTTCATAGAAGAATTCGGCGGCAGGATACATGAGCACGCGGTTCTGCTCGACGATGAACAGGAAGCCGTCCTTGGAGAAGCACGGCCCGTTCGGAATCTTCTTCGCCAGCGACGGCGCGAATTCCTTCACGTCGTCGGCGACAAAATTACGGTCCCGGTCGGTGACCGCGTAGACCTTGGTCTTGCGGGTGCCGACGAATGTGACGACGCCCTGCGGCCCGACCGCCATGTGGCGGGCGTCCGGCACCAGCGCGTAGAGGCTGATGTGGAAGCCGGGCGGCAACTTGATCTTGGCCAGGTTTTTCTTGACCTGATCGGCCTTCGGCCCGGTCTGCGGGACCGTCGGCCAATCGCCGTGCCATCCGGATTGTTTGAATTCACCGAGCTTTTGCAGCGTGTCTTCGGCTGCCACCGTATGGACTGCAGACAGAATCGTAACGGCGCTCAACACGAGCGCCGCCGCAAGCGACGTTTTTCTCATGACTTCCTCCCCATCCGATTTATTCGCCCCTGAGGGGGGATTGCGTCTTATGATAGCAGAGCCGCGCAAATGCGCCACGAGCGATGAAGGTGGATCAGCTCTGCGCCGGCGGCGGAGCGCAAACAGCAAGCTGCAGCGCAGCAAAATGGGTCGTCGCGGACAGGGCTTGACCTTGGTGCGCTGCAGCGCTTTCACTGAAACCTGCGCCAACCCCGATAGAAGGCCAATTGAATGTCGTTAGCGGCTCCCGAACCCGTCTCCCGTGCCGTACCCGGCGGCGCCATCCGCCACGACTGGACCCGCGAAGATGTGCGCGCGCTGTTTGCGCTGCCGTTCACGGAACTCGTATTTCGCGCGGCCGAGGTGCATCGCGCCCATTTCGATCCGGCCGAGGTGCAGATCTCGACCCTGCTGTCGATCAAGACCGGCGGCTGTCCGGAGGATTGCGCCTATTGCCCGCAGGCCGCGCAATACGACACCGGCGTCAAGGCCGAGAAGCTGATGGGCCTCGAGGCCGTGCTCGGCGAGGCCCGCGCCGCCAAGGCCGCCGGCGCTCAGCGTTTCTGCATGGGCGCAGCCTGGCGTTCGCCCAAAGACCGCGATCTCGACCAGGTTTGCGCCATGGTGGAGGGTGTCAAGGCGCTGGGGCTCGAGACCTGCGTGACGCTCGGTATGTTGGAAGCCGAACAGGCAAAGCGGCTGAAGGGCTCAGGCCTCGACTACTACAATCACAATCTTGATACCTCGCCTGAATACTACGGCGAGATCATCACGACGCGCACCTATCAGGACCGGCTCGACACGCTCGGCCACGTGCGCGAGGCTGGCATCAACGTGTGCTGCGGCGGCATCGTCGGCATGGGCGAGAAAGAGGATGACCGCATCGGCATGATCGCGACCCTGGCGTCGCTGCCGGCGCATCCCGAAAGCGTGCCGATCAACATGCTGGTGCAGGTGGAAGGCACGCCGTTGTCGGGACACGCGCCGCTCGACGTGCTCGACTTCGTGCGCACCATCGCGGTGGCGCGTATCACGATGCCGGCGTCGGTGGTGCGGCTGTCCGCCGGCCGCGAGGATATGACCGACGAGGCGCAGGCCTTGTGTTTTCTCGCCGGCGCCAACTCGATCTTCTACGGGCCGAAGCTGCTCACCACGCCCAACCCCGGCCGCGACCGCGACATGCAGCTGTTGGACAAGCTCGGCATGCGGCCGATGGAGTGAAGTCAATCGGCCTCATGCTGAGGAGCGCGCAAAGCGCGCGTCTCGAAGCATGGGCCGCCCCATCCTTCGAGACGGCACTTCGTGCCTCCTCAGGATGAGGCGGTCACGCAAAGTTGCGGATCAGCGCCAGGCCGCCGAACAGGCCCAGCAATCCGGCGGCGACGGATACCACGACATACAATGCCGCCATCCCCACTTGGCCGCGTTCGTAGAGGAACGCCGTGTCGAGCGAGAAGGTCGAAAAGGTTGTGAAGCCGCCGAGCATCCCGGTGGTTAGGAACAGCCGCCAGTGCTGCGAGGGGCCTCCCTCGAAGGCGAACCAGGCCGCCATCAGTCCCATGAACAGCGAGCCGAGCACGTTCACGGTCAGCGTGCCAAAGGGAAAGTGGGTGCCGAACACCCGCGCGGCGCCGAGATTGACGCCGTGACGGAGCGCGGCGCCGACGCCGCCACCGAGAAACACGAACAGATAACCCATCGATCCAAATCTCCTGATGTTCCGGGCGGCAAAAGCCACCATGCGGCGGAGAAGCCTCCTACCGCCGATGCCACAATCGGCCACCGGCATCCGGACGCCGGTCGATCCGGCGCCTCAAGTTTCCGGCGGAATCATGCGCAAACGATACGCGGTAGGAGTCATCAGCCCGGAATCGGATGATTTGGGCGGTTGTCGGGGGACTCCATCCCCATCGGCGCCAAATTATGGCCGACTTCGAACCGGGTCAACTAGCCGGCCGGACCCAACAATAGGATAAGCCCGCCTCCGCTTGACAGTCCCACATCCCAGCTCTATCTGAGAGCGAACGTTCATTCATTTTATGCTGCAGCGCACTTTGCGGGGGTGACATGCGCCGCGTCAACGCCCAGCTCCAGTCCGACCGCCGACTCGAGATCCTCGACGCCGCGGAGCGCTGCTTCGCGCGCTCCGGCTTCCACGGTGCCTCGATACAGGAAATCTGCGCCGAGGCCGGCATGAGCCCGGGCAATCTCTATCGCTATTTCCGCTCCAAGGAGGAGCTGATCGCCGGTATCTCCGAGCGCAACCGCGCCGATGCCGCGGCGAGCTTCGCGCAGGTGGGCGAGGCGCCGAATTTCTTTGACGGGCTCGCCGAGATGGGGCGCCATCACCTGGTCGACCGCAGCGAGACCGAGGTTGCGCTCTGTGCGGAGATCATGACCGAAAGTCGGCGCAATCCCGCTATCGCCCAGCTTTACCAGGATATCGAACGCGACATCAAAGCGCGCATGGCCGAGATGCTGCGGCTCGCCATAGAGCGCGGCGAAGTCCGCGCCGATCTCGACGTCGACGCCGCCGCCTCCGTGCTGATGGTGCTGGGCGACGGCATGTCGTGGCGCCGCGCCGTGGCGCCCGACTTCGACGCCGAGCGCGTGCTGCCGATGATCCTGAAGATGGTCCATTGCCTGCTCACCAAGCCGGACGGCGGACCGGCCGAGAATGCATGATGAAAGCAAGCCGTATCACCGCCATCGGGCTGGTCGCCGCCGCCGCCGCCTGGATCCTCTCCGGGCAGTTGTTGCCGCAAGAACGCAGCGATAGCCAAGCTGCCATTCGCCCGCCGGCGCAGAAGGCGCAGCCGGCGTTCCGCGTGTCGGTCGCGCGTGCACACGTCGAGCAACGCAGCCCGGTGCTGACGCTCTCCGGCCGCACGGAGGCTGACCACAAGGTCATGGTGACCGCGCGCACCGGTGGCGTGCTCACGAAATTGAACATCCGGCGCGGTCAGCACGTGAAGAAGGGCGAGATCATCGCCGTCCTTTCCGACGAAGCGCGCGAAGCGAAGGTCGCTGAGGCCAAGGCTTTGCTGGCTCAGCGCAAGGCCGAGCTCGACGCCAAGCGCTCGCTGATCGAAAGCGGCTCGCTGCCGAAGCTCAACCTGGTCAACCTCGAGGCGCAGTACTCGGCGGCGCAAGCGGTGCTCGCCTCGGCGCAAGCCGACTACGACCGCGGCATCGTGCGCGCGCCCTGGGCGGGCCTCATCACCGAGGTGCCGGCCGAGGTCGGCGGCGCGGCGTTCTCCGTCGCCGGCAAGCAGATTGCCGAGCTGGTGTCGCTGGATCCCATGCTGGCGGTGGTTGAGGTTTCCGAGCGCAAGCTCGCCGGTATTAAAGTGGGCGAGCGCGCCAAGGTGACGCTCATCACCGGGCAGACCGTGATGGGTCACGTGCGCTACGTGTCGAAGGTGGCGAGCCCGACCACGCGCACCTATCGCGTCGAGGTCGAAATCGCCAATCCCGACGGCAAGATCCCCGACGGCATCACCGCCGAGGTGTCGCTGAAGCTCGAGCCGGTCGCGGCGGCGCAACTGCCGCGCTCGGCGCTGACCATCTCGTCGGCCGGCGACATCGGCGTGCGCGTGGTCGGCGCCAACAACGCGGTGAAGTTCGTGCCGGTGAAGCTGGTCGAGGACCGGCGCAGCACCATGTGGGTGTCCGGCGTCGCCGACCGCGCGCAGGTGATCGTGCGTGGCCAGGACTTCGTGCGCGAGGGCCAGATCGTGACGCCGGTCGCCGTCGACAACAAGCAGGCGGCGCGCTGAAACGCGCCACTCACAAGACAGCGCTGCTGCTGATCTGAGCCCATTGGATTTGGACCCAGGTGATTTGATCCCATGTCCCGCTTCATCAATTACGCCATCGACCACGCGCGGCTGACGTTGGCCACGCTCGCCTTCCTGCTGGTTGCCGGCATGGTCGCCTACCATACCATCCCCAAGGAGGCGGAGCCGGACGTCAAGGTGCCGATCATCTACGTCCAGCTCACCCAGCGCGGCATCAGTCCCGAGGACGCCGAGCGCCTGCTGCTGCGGCCGGTCGAAACGCAACTCAAGCAGGTCGGCAACGTCAAGGAGATGCGCGCCACCGCCTACGAGGGCGGCGGCTACGTGCTGCTCGAGTTCGAGGCGGGCTTCAATTCCGACGCCGCGCTCGCCGACGTGCGCGCCAAGGTTGACCAGGCTAAGCACGACCTGCCCAAGGACGCCGACGAACCGCAGGTGAAGGAGGTCAATCTTTCGCTTTATCCGGTGCTGGTGGTGACGCTCGCCGGCGAACTGCCCGAGCGCACGTTGCTGCATGTTGCACGCTCGGCCAAGGACGCCATCGAGCAGGTGCCGGGCGTGCTGTCGGCCGAATTGCGTGGCGCGCGCGACGAGGCGGTGGAGATCACCGCCGAGCCGATGCTGATGAAGAGCTACGGCATCTCGCTCGACCAGCTCATCGCGGTGACGAGCGCGTCCAACAGCCTGATTGCCGCCGGCGCCCTGGAAGGCCAGAGCGGCCGCTTCGCGGTCAAGGTCCCGGGCCTGATCGAGCGGCCCGAGGACATGCTGAAGATTCCGGTGGCCTCGACCGCCGGCGCCACGGTGACGCTCGGCGATGTTGCCACCGTGCATCCGACCTTCAAGGACGCGACCTCCATTACCCGCGTCAACGGCAAGCCGGCGATGACCATCGAGGTCTCCAAGCGCACCGGCGCCAACCTGATCGAGACCGTCGACGGCGTGAAGAAGCTGGTCGCGAAGCTGCAGAAGGCATGGCCGCAGGGCGTGCAGGTCGGCTACACCCAGGACAAGTCCAAGCTCATCCGCCAGATGCTGTCGGACCTGCAGAACTCGGTCGCGACCGGCGTGCTGCTGGTCGTGGTTATCATCCTGTTCGCGCTCGGCTTCCGCGCCTCGCTCTTCATCGGCATCGCCATTCCGGCTTCCTTCCTCGCCGGCGTGTTGGGGCTCGAGCTTGCCGGGTTGACGATCAACATCGTGGTGCTGTTCTCGCTCATCCTTGCCGTCGGCATGCTGGTGGACGACGCCATCATCGTCTCCGAATACGCCGAGCGCCGCATGTCGGAGGGTGTGCCGCCGAAGCAGGCCTATGCAGACGCCGCCACCCGCATGTCCGGGCCGGTGATCGCGGCGACCGCGACCCGCATCGCCGCCTTTTCGCCGCTGTTGTTCTGGCCCGGCGTGGTCGGCCAGTTCATGAAGTACATGCCGATTACCCTGATCGCGACGTTGTCGGCGTCGCTGGCGGTGGCGCTGTTCTTCACGCCGACGCTCGGCGCGCTGCTCGGGCGCGCCGCGCCGGTGCCGCATGACGACCGCGCTTCCGAGCGCGGGCCCTACATGCGCACGGTGAAGGCCGCGCTGCGCCATCCGGGCAAGACCATGCTGGTTGCCGTCGTCATGCTGGTGGGCGTGGTCATGGCCTACGGCAAGCTCAATCACGGGGTCGAGTTCTTCCCCTCGGTCGAGCCCGACTACGGCCAGGTGATCGTGCATGCGCGCGGCAATCTCTCGCTGACGGAGAAAGATCAGGCCGTGCGCCAGGTCGAGAAGGTGGTGCTGGCGACCAAGGGCCTGAAGACCGTCTACACCCGCGTCGGCGAGCAGCCGCGCGGCTCGTCCGACATCTCCGAGGACACCATCGGCGTCATCCAGTTCGAGTTCGCCAACTGGCAGACGCGGCCGCCGGCGCACGTCATCATGGACGAGATCCGAAAAGAGACCCGCCACATCCCCGGCATCCTGGTCGAGGTGACGGCGCCGCGCGCCGGGCCTCCGACCGGCAAGCCGGTGCAGGTGCAGCTATCCGCGACCGATCCCGCCAATCTGCCGGCCGCTGCCAAGAAGGTCGCCGCGATCCTGGCGAAGATGCCGGCGATCCGCGATCTCGACGACGGCCTGCCGCTGCCCGGCATCGACTGGAAGATCGAAGTCGACAAGGCGGAGGCGGCCAAATACGGCGCCAACATCAGCACCGTCGGTACTGCGGTGCAGCTCGTCACCAATGGCGTCAAGGTGACCGAATATCGCCCGACCGACTCCGACAAGGCGGTCGACATCATCGTGCGTTTTCCCAAGGACCGCCGCAGCCTCGACCAGCTTGACGAGCTGCGCGTGCAGACCAAGTCCGGCTACGTGCCGATCGGCAACTTCGTGCACCGGGTGGCCGCGCACCGGGTCGGCTACATCAACCGCGTCAACGCCCACCGGGTGATCACCGTTGCCGCCAACATTGCCGACGGTGTGCAGAGCGCGGTGGTGCAGAAGGAGATTACGGCCAAGCTCGACAAGACCGATCTCGGGCCCGGCGTCACCTTCAAGCTCAAGGGCGAGGACGAGGAGCGAGCCAAGGCCGGCGCCTTCCTGTCGAAGGCATTCGGGGCCGCAATGTTCCTGATTTTCGCGATCCTGCTCGCGCAATTCAACCGCTTCACCTCGGTGGTACTGGTCCTGACCGCGGTGCTGTTGTCGACCATTGGCGTTCTGCTCGGCCTCATGATCATGGGCCAGCCGTTCGGCGTGGTGATGACCGGCATCGGTATCATCGCCAATGCGGGCGTGATCGTGAACAACAACATTGTCCTGATCGACACCTACGACCGGCTCAGACGCGAAGGGCAGGACGCTTACGAGGCGATCATCGAGACCTGCCGCGAGCGCGCGCGCCCAGTGCTGCTGACGGCCATCACCGCCATCCTCGGCGTGCTGCCGATCGCCTTCGGTATAAACGTCGATTTCATCGAACGCGCCATCACCCATGGCGCGCCGGCGACGCAGTGGTGGATCAGCCTGTCGACCGCGATCGTGTTCGGCCTCGGCTTCGCCACCGTGCTGACGCTGATCCTGACGCCGGCCGCGCTGATGGGCATCGCCAACATGGCGGCATGGCGAGAGCGCTGGCACGACCGCCGTGCCTCCAAGGCCGCGGCCAAGGCTTGAGTGGCGGCGCCTAAAGCTCGATTTTCGAGAAGATGGTGACGTCGAGGTCGACTTGGCTGTTCGACAGCGTCACCGCTGTGGTCAGCGCCTCGCCGTTGTGCAGCTTGCCGCTTTCGAGCGCCGAACGCACGGCGCGTTCCAACTCGCGCTGGGCGTTGAAGCTGATGTTCTTGAGGAACTGGCCGACGGCGGCCTTAACGATCTCTTCGTCCATGGCTCATTCTAAAGCGATGAAGCCGCTTCGACTCAAGCGCCGCCTGCGGCTTTAGTTAGCGGCTCTGGTTAATCGCAGAACGTTAACGCTGCGCCGTTAGCGATAACGCGCGAATCCGCTGGTCGGGCCGACACGATGGTGGGATCTTGCCGCTGTGATTCAGCCGGCGCTGCAAGCGAGCGGTCGCAGGGACACCAAGGAGAAAGCCGTGAACTACTTTTCCCAGCCGAAAGGTGCACGCGAAGTCAAGATGAAGGAAGCCCCGGTCGAGACCAAGCCCGCGGCGGCGCCGGCCAAGCCGACCCAGGATACGATCTCCACGTTCGGCAAGGGCATGCTGATCACCGGCAACGTGGTCTGCACCGGTGCGCTGCAGATCTTCGGCCGCGTCACTGGCGAGATCCACGCCGCCAAGGTCATCGTCGGCGAAGGCGCCAAGGTCGAGGGCAAGATCAGGGCGCAGGATGTCGTCATCCAGGGCGAGTTCCTCGGCACCGTGCACGCCAACAGCGTCAAGCTGCAGAGCACTGCCAAGGTCGACGGCGAGGTCTTCAACAAACAGCTCGCCATCGAGCAGAACGCGCTGTTCGAGGGCGTGTCGCGCCGGCTCGAGCGGCCGATCGAACCGCCGTCCGCCGATCAGGTGAGCGGCGCCAAATTGGCCCCGGCCGCGCAGCCCGCGCCGCAGCATGCCGCACCGCTGACGCTCACCCGGCCGGTCAACCAGCCGATCCCGTTGTCGGAAGTGGTGATCTGACCTTCTTATCTTTTTGCGCGTGATCTTATCCGAAAACCGATTCCCACTTTTCGGGATCACGCGTTAATGCATCACGGCATCCGTGCGCGGTACGATCGCGCCCGGGTGCCGTATCACGTTTGCGGCCAGCTTATGCGCGGCCTCGACTGCTTCGACCGGCGTGCGTCCTGACAGCCGTGCCGCCAGGAAGCCGGCATTGAAGGCGTCGCCCGCCGCAGTCATGTCGACTGGCACCACCACGTCGGGCACCGGCACCGTCTGGCTCCGGCCGCTCGCCTGCACCAGCGCGCTGTTGGGCCCGTTCTTCACCACGATCTCGTTGACACCGAAAGCCGCCAGCCGCTCCACGGTCGCTTCCGGGCTTGGGTCGCCCCACAGCACCGCCTCGTCGTCATAGGCCGGCAGCGCGATGTCGACGCGCTTGAGCGCTTCGGCGAACACCGTGCGCGTGCGCGAAAGGTCGCCCTTCCAGCCGCGCGGGCGGAAGTTCGGATCGAAGGCGATCGTAGCGCCCTTCTCGCGGGCGAGCTCGACCGCGGCCAGCAGGCGGCCGACGCCCACGTTGGTGTAGAGCGAGAGCGTGATGCCCGTGAAATAGACGAGCCGGGCGCCGGCGATGCTTTCGGCGAGACGGCTCCAACCCGGCAATTCGAACAGCTCGCGCGCCGGCGCCAACCCTTCCCAGGAATCGATGCGCATGCCTTGCTGCGCTGTTTGAGCGGCGGCGCTTATCAGTCGCAAGCCCGGCAGTCGGCCGGGGCAGCGCAGGACCAGATCGGTGGCGACGCCTTCCGCCTGCGCGAGTGCATTGATGGTGTCGGAATAAGGATCGTCGCCGAGCGCGCTGGCGAAAGCGGTCGGTTGACCGGCGCGGGTGAGATAGATGGCGGTGTTGAAGGTATCGCCCTCGCATTGCAGGGTGAAGCGGCCGTCGGCGCCGCGCGCGAGCGCGATGCCTGCTTCGCCGATGCAGACGCTGCGTTTCGGATCAGCCATGGTTATCTGCTAGCACAGACCGACGTGGGCTTGCGAGCGCGGCGAAATAGCCGAGCGCGCTCAAGGCAGCGATGCAGAAGCTCACCGGCCAATCCGTGTAATAGGCTATCGTGAGGCCGCCCCAAGCTTCGACAAGCGCCAGCGCCGCGGCAACGCCAAGGCCCGCCCACAGGCCGCCGGTCAGCCGTTGCGCCGCCGCCGGCGGGCCGACCATCAGCGTGAACACCAGCAGCACGCCGACGATCTGCGCACAGGCCGCCACCGCCAGCGCCACGATGGCCAGAAACGCGGTGGATATGAAGCGCAGCGGCACGCCTTTGGCTTCCGCCAACTCGGGTTGCAGGCTGGCGAAGATCAGCGGCCGCATGATCGCTGCGAGTGCCACGAGCGTGACGACCGTGAGGCCGGCGAGGATCGCGATTGTCGCGTGGTCGACCGCCAGCACATTGCCGAACAGGAGCGCCGTCGCCTGGCTGGCGAACGCAGTGTGGTAATGCATGAACAGGAGGCCGAATCCGAGCGCCAGCGCCAGCACCACCCCGATGGCGACGTCGCGGCTGCTGATGCGCTCGCTCATCAGCCCCATCACGATGCCGGCAGCCAGCGAAAAGCCGATCAGGCCCCAGATGGCGCTGAGCCCGATCAGGCCGGCGCCGGTCGCGCCAGCAAAGCCGACATGCGAGAGCGCGTGGCCGGCGAAGGTCTGCCCGCGCATCACGAGGAAGAAGCCGGTCAAGCCCGCCACCACCGCCACGATGCCGGCGGCGACGAAGGCGTTGCGCATGAATTCGTAAGCGAACATGTTAGTGATGATGCCCATGTCCATGATCATGCCCGTGATCATGATCATGATCGTGTGAATGTTCGACGTGCTCGACGTCACGCCCGCGCGACATCACGAAGATGTGGCCTTCCGCGTGCACCACGTGGATGTCGGTGCCGTAGAGCCGCGACAGCACCGGCGCAGTGATGACCTCGTCGACGGTGCCGAGGGCTGCCTGACCGTTGCCAAGATAGAGCACGCGATCGAGCGTGCCGAGTAACTGGTTGAGCTCGTGCGCGCTGAACAGGACGGTGATGCCGCGCGCGCGGCACACTTGGCGCACGGTCTCGATGGCCACCTCCTGGTGGCGGGCGTCGAGGCTGATGAGCGGCTCGTCGAGCAGCAGCAGTCGCGGCGATCCGATCAGCGCCTGCGCCAGCAGCAGCCGCTGGCGCTCGCCGCCGGACATGTCGCTGAAGGAACGCTCGGCGAGGTCGCGCGCACCGACCAGTGCCAGCGTATCGTCGATCATGGTGCGTTCGGCGCGGCTGAGCGAAGGCAGGCCCCATCGTTCGCCGTTGAGCGACGACGCCAGGAAGTCGCGCCCACGCACCTGCAGGTCCGGCAGCACCGTGCGCAACTGCGGAAGATAGCCGATCGCGGCATTGCCGCGGCGTGGCGCTTCCCCGAACACCTGCAGGCTGCCGGCGATCGGCGGCAGCAGGCCGAGGATTGCGCGCATGAGCGTGGTCTTGCCGGCCCCGTTGGGGCCGAGTACACCGATGAATTCGCCCGGCTTGATGGCGAAGCTCACGTCGTTCAGGACGGTGCGATGACCGAGCCGCAGCGTGACGCGGTCGAGTTCGACAGCGTTCATGCCGGCGGTCCCGTTAGCGCCTTGTCGAGCGCGTCGAGCTCGCCCAGCATCCACGCGCTGAACGTGACGCCGCCCGGCATGGTCTCGGTTACTGGTACGACTGGCACCTTGGCTTTCTTTGCGATGGCGATAAGCCGGTCGGTGAGCTTGTCCGACACTTGCTTATTATAGATCAGCGCGCGCACCTTGTGCTGCTTGAGGTCGTTCTCGAAGGCGGCGATATTGCGCGCGCTCGGCTCTGTGTCGTTCATCGCTGCGATCTGGAACGCCTGGTTGCGCACGGTCAGGCCGATCGCCGCCGCCATATAGCCGAACACCGGTTCGGTCGCGGTGACGGCTACGCCCGTGAATCTGGTGTGCAGGGCGGCAACGCGTTTTTCGATGCGCGCGAGCGAAGCGAGCGTGTCCTTGAGCCGGTCGGCATAGTCGGAGGCATGATCGGGGTCGGCCTTGGCGAGCGCGGCGGCGAGCGCACGCGCCACCTTCGGCATGGTGGCGGGGTCGTACCATAGATGCGGATTGTCGCCCGCCTTATGGCCGGTGAGCGCGGCGACGTCGATGACGACGCGGTGCGGCCGTGGCGAAGCCTTCAGCAGCTTGTCCATCCAGGGGTCGTAGTTGGCGCCGTTGACGATGACGACGCGCGCGTCGGCGATCTGCCGCGCCACTGCGGGCGAGGCCTCGAACAGATGCGGGTCCTGCTCCGGGCTGTTCAGGATGCTGGTGACCGCCACCTGCAGGCCGCCGATGCGGTGGGCGATGGCGCCATAGAAATTCTCCGCCGCCACCAGCTTGACCATGCCCTCATCGGCGCGTGCGGCCGGGACGGCGACCAGTCCCACGGCCAGCATCAACGCAAAAACAAGCGAAATAGCCCGAAAGGTGGCCAATGCCGGCCGGATCGGCCATCTCATCGCGGGATTTCCTTCATTCTCAAGAGCAGCCAGCCCAGCGCTAGAAATGTAATATTATAACATTTCGTTGGCAAGGCCGGTCGCTGCGAACCCCACGTTATGATCCAGATCATAGGGGTCGCCGTTCGGGCGCCCTAGCTTCACCATGGTCTTCCGTAGCCGTCTGAGGTCATGAACGCGATGAAGTCGATCGCTGCACTGAGCTTGCTGGCCGGCCTCTTGGCCGTGGCGCCGCTGGCCTGGGGCCAGCACGATCCTTCCATGCACCACATGGAGCAGGGCCAACCCATGAAGGCTCAGCCAATGCCCATGCCACAGGGCGGCCTGCCGCCCGACGCGCGCGAGCTGGTGCATTTCCCGGCTCGCTTACGCGATCACACGCTGGCCAGCATGCGCGACCACCTGCTCACATTGCAGCGGATTCAGGCGGCGCTCGCCGCCGGTCAATATGACGCCGCCGCCAAGCTGGCCGAAGCGCGGTTGGGCCTGAGCTCGTTCGGGCTGCACGAGGCTCATCAGGTCGCGCAATACATGCCCAAGGGCATGGCCGAAGCCGGCGCTGCCATGCACCGGGCCGCCAGTCGCTTCGCCATCGCGGCGCAGACCGCCGGCGCCACCGGCGACGTCAAGCCGGCGCTGGCAGCGCTCTCGCAGGTGACACTCGCCTGCGTGTCGTGCCACGCCGGTTATCGGCTGCACTAGCGCATGATCCCGAAAAGTGGGAACCGGTTTTCGGAAAAGATCATGCGCAAACAAAATAATGTTGGGAAGGTACGGCGACCCAATCTGAAAGGACGATGCCTTACGCCCGACGTTTGCCCAGATAGACCGTCTGGGTGAACGGCTTGTCCTGCAGCGGGTTGTGGAAGGTCACTTCCTCGGCGCGGGCTTCCGCGAACACGGCGGCAAGGCGCGCGGTGAAGCCGTCGTCCGGCCGGTCGTTGGACCACAGTCCGAATACGCCGCCGGGGCTCAGGTGCTTGGAAAGCCGTGTCAGTCCTGCTTCGCTGTAGAAGGCGGCGCTGCGATCATCGAGCAGCGCCTCCGGGGAATGATCGATGTCGACCAGTATCGCGTCGAAGCGGCGGCCGGGTGCGTCGGGGTCGAAGCCGGCGTCGGACGCCGCCAGGGCGAAGAAATCGCCGACTACCAAGCGGCAGCGTGGATCGCCGGTGAGCGCGGGTCCGAGCGGTACCAGCCCCTGGCGGTGCCAGTCGATCACTGGTTCGAATGCTTCGACCACGATCAACGTACCGACCGTGTCGTGCTCGAGCACGGCTTGCGCGGTGTAGCCGAGCCCCAGTCCGCCGACCACGACCGAAAGATTGTCGCCATCAAACGCGGCCAGGCCGAGGCGGGCGAGCGCGATCTCGGAGGCGGTGAACAGGCTCGACATCAGGAATTCATCGCCGAGCTTGATCTCGAATACATCGACGCCGAGCCGCAATTCCCTGCGCCGGCGCAGGCTCAGCGCGCCGATCGGCGTCGGGCGATAGTCGAGCTCTTCGAACAGCGCGCTCATTGAGGTGCCAACCTTGCTGGCCGGGCTGTCGCGCGCTCAGCCGTCACGAGAATACGTAGGCCATCAAAATGACGAAGCCGGTGATCGCGATCATAGCGTGAAAGCCGATCAGCGTCGTGCCTGGGATACGCCGGCGCAGGCGTGCCGCCAATAGCCCGCCGCCGAACAGCGCTGCCACCACGAACAGCGTAGCAGCGATGCTGCCGAACGCGGCTGTGCCCTGTCCGAGGCCGTGTGGCGGTCCCTGCAATGCCGTCAGCAGCAGGCCGAAGCCGCCGAGTGCCGCGAGCGCATGCAGCGCCGCCAGCGGCCAGGGCGGCAGCTTTTTTCCCGTCGGTGGCCCCGCGGGTTTGGTCATCTCGCCCCTGGCGTTCCCCGCATTGGCGAAATGCAGGACGGCGAGCAGCGCACCGATGGCGACGGCGACGGCGAAAAGGTAGAAGGCGGCATTGAGCATGATGGCGCGGCTATTGGGTGAGGAGAAAGGGTGCCCCCTGCGCCCTTCCTAGCAGATCGCTGCACCTAGTGCGCAAGACCCGGTGCGAAACCGCGGCGCCGGACCTCAGCGCGTCAGCACGATGAAGCCGGTGGACGAATCCATCTCGTCGCTGAGCCGGTTGTCCGACACGATCAGCGAGGAGCCGGGCTCCAGCAGGGCGGAAACCGCCTCGATCGCCTGTGGCGGCAGGGTGATGCGGGCGAGCGCCTCGCTGGCGCTGGACGCCGGAGCTTGAACCGGCGCGGCAGCCTCGATCTTGCCATGGTGGCGCCGCCGGTGCGCATGGCGGCGGTGATGGGGATGGCCGCTCGGGATCGAGATGACGTTCCAGCGCATCGCCTTGCCAGCCTCGGTCTGGCCCATGGCGGTGTAGATGTGGGTGCCGATCGGCTTGCCCGGGTCGGCGATGGTCACCGGCATGTCGAACAGCGCATGGAAACCCTGGCGTACGAACACGCGCTTCTGCTTGAGGCTGACGAATACCGATATCGGCTTGTTCGATCGCTTGCGCGCGCCTGGCGGTGCTTCCTGGGGCAAGGGGACGGAGCCCGTTATCAGCGGCGCCGTGACGGCGGGCGCTGTCTCGTCGGCCGAGGCGGAAGGACCAGAGGCATCGACGCTGACCGTCTTGATGGCGGTGGACGACCGGGCGGCGAGGCTGATGGCCGCCTGGTCGCTTGTGGTGGCCGCGACCGTCCCCGGCACCGCCCCGTCGTCAGGCCGTTTCGGAACGAACAGCTTTGGGCTGGCGATTGCGACCGGTGCCACCGCATTGCGGGTCACTACCACCCGCGTGCCAACCTTGGTGGTGTGAAACATATGAATGGCGAAGTTCGCCGGCAGGCGGATGCAGCCGTGCGAGGCCGGATAGCCGGGCCGCGGCCCGGAATGCATCGCGATACCCGACCAGGTGATCCGCTGCATATACGGCATGGGCGCGCCGCTGTAGATGTTCGAGCGATGCCAGCGTGCCTTGGATAGCACGCTGAACACGCCCATCGGCGTCGGACGCCCGGGCCTGCCGGTGGAGATGCCGGCGCGCGCGATCAGGCCGTCCTGGCCGTACAGCGCGACCTGCTGCTTGGCGATCGAGACGACGATCTGGTAGGGGCCCTTGATCTTCGCCTTGTCCGCCGGCCAAGACTGCCTGATCTTGCGCGCGGCTTCGTGGTGCGTGTGGCGCCGCTTGCTGATGATGGTGACGAACGCGTGGCCTGTGACGACGCCAGTGGTCTCTGTAGTGATAGTAGTGATAGGAGGGCGGCCCCCAGGGCGCGAAGAACGGCTCGAAGCGTTGCGCGGCAGCCGGCACCGCGGACGCCAGCACCAGCGCAAGCCCGGCGGCAAACGCCGGGACGGCAACAATACGCCTACTCACTTTCGTCAACGCACACCCCCGAACAGGCAACCTGTGTTTGCATTCTACAAGAACCGCGGCGCTGGTGAAGGCGCAAAGGCGCGCGTCGCGGACACGTCGATCCCGACACCAGGCTTGTCCGAGCCTGGCGACGTCCCGATTTGCGGTATAATCGGGCTGCCCGTTATTGCGGCAGATTGAGTTTTCGCGGAGCATGGCGTTCACGCCACACCCGCCGTTCGGGGCAATGCGAAGGGACCTGAACTCATGAATAAGTTGCTGGCCGCCGGCACCGTCCTCGCCGCGCTGGCGTTGCCTGCTGCGGCGAATGCGCAAGGCGGCGTTCCTGGCGGTGCCGTCGACGGCTACCACAAGGGCGACAAAGTCGCCGGTCCCATCGGCGGCGTGATCGGTGCCGCGGTCGGCGGCATCGTGGGCGGCCTGCTCGGCGGCGTGAGCGGCGTGCTTGGTGTCCCGCAGCCCGGAGCGGACGAGGCACCGCCGCCGCGCCGGCGCCATCACCGCCGCGGCCACTACGACGACCGCTGAGCGCAAGTGTGCTGCAAGTGTTATTGAGTGCCGGGCGCGCGCGATGCTGACGGAAATGGTGCTGAAAAGCTATCTCATCGAGATGTCGTCCGGGCACATCTTCGACTTGACCTATGCCCAGTTCGCCCAAGTCTTCCCGCCCGGCGAGCCGGATGTGGGGGCCCGGGCCAAGTTGCAGGCGCTGGCCGAGGAATGCGCGTGCGATCTCGCCAATGTGGCGGACGAAGAGCGCTACGAATTGATCAGGCGGTGACGGTTCTACAGCCGAGGCGGGTGGGGCGCTTCGTCACGGCTCTATTACAGCGAGCGCCTTGCATGAGCCGGCGAGGCTCAGCAATATGCGCGCAAACAACCGGGGCGGCGACGGTATGATCAAGCGTTTCAAATCTCGGCTTTTGGAAGAACCCATTCGCCTCGCGCGCGCCCCGCGTGCGCTTTTGATCTGCCTGCCGCTGGTCCTCGCCGGCTGTGCCGGCGGCGGCTACGGCTACATGCGCGACCACGGCTATGTTGTCCCGGCGGTCGACACCACCACCGTCGACCGTAGCCTCCTTCGCCACGAGGTCGACTGGCAGGGCAAGGAGAAGCCCGGCACCATCGTGGTCAACATTTCCAAGCGCCGACTTTACCTGGTACAGAGGGGCCACCGCGCCATCAGCTACGGCGTTGGCGTCGCCCGCACGTCGGCGGCTAATTTCCGCGGCAACGCTATCATCGGCCGCAAGGAGAAGTGGCCGCACTGGACGCCGACCGCCAGCATGATGGCGGCGATCCCGCTCTATCGCTCCTACGCCGGCGGCATGAAGGGCGGCCCCGGCAACCCGCTGGGCCCCCGCGCGCTCTATCTCTACCGCAACGGCCACGACACCTATTTCCGCCTGCACGGCACCACCGAGCCGCAGACCATCGGCCACGCCGTCTCCTCCGGCTGCATCCGCTTGTTCAACCAGGACATCATCGACCTGTACAACCGGGTCCATGTCGGCACGCGGGTGGAGGTTATCCAGGGCTGAGGTGCCCGTTTCGCTTGCCGGCGCGGCTGTGATAACGAATGCCGCGGATCGAGACCGCCGGCAGCGAACAGGGGATGCAATGTCCAAACAGACGATGCGCGAGGAGGCCGAACGCCTCATCAAGGAGGCGATGGAGCGCAAGTCCGTCACCGTGAAAGAGGGCGAGACCCGCATCGACACCCATTGCGGCAAGTGCGGCGCCCTCAACAAGGTGAAGGCGCCGCGTGGCCAAGCCCGCGTCGAATACACCTGCAAGGACTGCGGGCATAAGCAGCGGGCGCTGTGAGGCCGCTCATTCCCCCGCCGGCTCGAGGCCGCTTCGCTTGAGCAGCGGCGCGGTCGAGGGTGCGATCAAGAGGGCGACGAAGGCCTCGGCCAGATCGGGCGCCTTCGATGCACTACTGATACCGGCGGCGAATTCCGAGACGTGCTGGAACTCGGGCGGAAACGGCCCGACATAATCGGCGCCCTTGACCGGCATTAACTCGCTGATCTGCTGCACCGCCAGTTCCGCCTCGCCGCGCGCCACGAATTCGGCGACGCGGCCGCTGCCCGCGACGACGATCTTGTCGCGCATGGCCTCCGCAATGCCGAGACGCTCCATGACGCGCTGGAACACGGCGCCGCTTGCGCCTTCGCGCGAGCGCACCACCGACTTGGCGCCGAGTAGCGCGCGCTTGAACGTCTCGGCGTTGCCGATGTCGGGCTTGGGGGCGCCCGCGCGCACCGACACGCCGAGCCCGGTGCGGGCAATGGTGACGATAGTCCCCGGCGCGATCCGGCCTTGCGCCGCCAGGCCGTCGATCCCGCCACGGATGGCGACGGCGACGTCGAACGGCTCCCCGGCCTCGATGCGCCGCCGCACGGCTTGAGTCGGGTCGAGGGTGAAAGCGAGCCGGCAGTCGTGCGCGCGCTCGAATTCCGATTGCAGCGCCTCGAGCACTTGGGCGAGCGCGTGGGTGCTGAAGACCGTGAGGGCGGGCGCGGGCATGGCGGGGCCGGAAATGAGAGCAGGTGGCTGACGCTGGCGCCAATGTGCGGGCCGCCGCTGGCGGGATCAAGCCGCCATGGGGGCTTTCGGAATGGCGAAATCCGGCCGGGGCCTGCCGGCTTTGTACTCCCCGCCCGGATTGCCTATATGACGGGGCGAACGGAGACCCGCAATGACCGATACTGCCACCGCCGCCACCGCGACCGACAAAATCCCCGTCACCGTGCTCACCGGCTATCTCGGCGCCGGCAAGACCACGTTGCTCAACCGCATTCTGTCTGAGCCGCACGGCAAGAAATACGCCGTTATCGTCAATGAATTCGGCGAGATCGGCATCGACAACGACCTCGTGGTGAACGCCGACGAGGAAGTGTTCGAGATGAACAACGGTTGCATCTGCTGCACCGTGCGCGGCGATCTGGTGCGCATCATCCAGGGGTTGATGCGGCGTAAGGGCAAGTTCGACGCCATCATCGTCGAGACCACGGGCCTCGCCGATCCGGCGCCGGTGGCGCAGACTTTCTTCATGGACGAGAACGTCGGCGGCAAGGCGAAGCTGGATGCCGTAGTCACCGTTGCCGACGCCAAATGGCTGAAGGACAGGCTCAAGGACGCACCCGAAGCCAAGAACCAGATCGCCTTCGCCGACGTCATCCTGATCAACAAGACCGACTTGGTCTCGCCGGCCGAGCTCGAAGAGCTGGAAGCGCGCATCCGCGGCATCAACCCCTACGCCAAGCTGCATCGCACCCAGCGCGCGCAGATCGGGCTTGATGAAGTGCTCGGCCGCAACGCCTTCGATCTCGACCGCATCCTCGACATCGAGCCGGAATTCCTCACCGCCGACGACCACGACCACGACCAATGACCATGACCATCATCATCACGATCACGGGCATGATCACCACCATCACGGCGGCCTGAAGCACTACCACGACGAAGACATGCAGTCGGTGTCGCTCAACACCACCAAGCCGCTCGACCCCGACAAATTCTTTCCCTGGGTGCAGGATCTGGTCGCCGTCGACGGCCCCAACATTCTGCGCAGCAAGGGCATCCTGTCGTTCAAGGACGATCCCGAGCGCTTCGTCTTCCAGGGCGTGCACATGATCCTGGACGGTGACCATCAGCGCGCCTGGAAAGAGGGCGAGGAGCGCATCAGCCGCATCGTCTTCATCGGCCGCAATCTGCCGGAAGAGAAAATTCGCGCGGGCTTCGAGAGCTGCATTGCCTGATTCAATCGGCCTCATGCTGAGGAGCGCAGGGAGTGCGCGTCTCGAAGCATGGGGCCGCTCCATCCTTCGAGACGGCGCTTCGCGCCTCCTCAGGATGAGGGCGGAGTAACCTGATGTCTTCCACCGACTCTCCTTTACCGTCTCTCGCCGACCGTGTCCGTTCGATCGACGCCGGCGATGACACCATCGTCGGTGCGCACTTCCTTGGGAGTACGCCGGTGTTCGTGCTGGGCGAGGAAGCGCTGCTGTTCGCCGCGCGCGACGAGGAGCCGCGCCGCGTCGTGGTGCACGAAGGCGGCATCCTGGCAAGCACGAGCGACAAAGAGCGCATCGTCACCGGCGGCGACGATGGCCAGGTGGCCGCCACCAGCGAAGACGGCGAGCACACGGTCGTCGCCACCGATGCGAAAATGCGCTGGATCGACCAGGTGGCGCTAGCGCCGGACGGCTCGGTTGCCTGGTCGGCGGGCAAGACCGCCTTCGTGAAGACCATGAAAGGCGACGAGCGTTCCTTCGACGCGCCGTCGACGGTGGCGGGGCTCGCCTTCCTGCCCAAAGGTTTCAGGCTTGCCATCGCACACTACAACGGCGCCACGCTCTGGTTTCCAAACGCGCAGGGCGCCGAGCCGCAGCGGCTGGAATGGAAGGGCTCGCATCTAGGCGTCACAGTGAGCCCGGACGGCCGCTTTCTCATCACCTCCATGCAGGAGCCGCAGTTGCACGGCTGGCGCATCGTCGACGGCCAGCACATGCGCATGTCGGGCTATTCGGCGCGGGTGCGCTCGCTGTCGTGGGGCGGGGACGGCGACTATCTCGCGACCTCCGGCTCCGAGCAGCTCATCCTGTGGCCGTTCGACGGCAAGAACGGCCCCATGGGCCGGCAGCCGACGATCCTCGCCCAGGACGCGGCGCGCGTCAGCGCGGTCGCCTGCCATCCCAAGCAGCCGGTGGTCGCGGTCGGCTACGCCGACGGCAAGGTGCTGCTGGTCAGGACCGAGGATGGCGCGCTCATCTTGGTCAACGAGGCCAATGGCGAACCGGTAAGCGCTATTGCCTGGGCCGCCGACGGCCAGACGCTTTGCTTCGGCACCGAAGGCGGCCACGCCGGGGTCCTGACCTTCTGATGGGCTGATTGCGGCATCATTACGCCGCCGTAATTCGGGTGTTGTTCATATTCGCGTCGCTACGCTTTGCCACGATTGCGTGCAACCGTTCGGTTTTCCGAGTGTTCGGTTGCGCGTCGTCGATGAACAATTGGCATGAACACATGACCCAACCGTCTTTGCTCCGCCGCCTGCTGTTTGCCGCGCTTACTGGTTGTGCGCTCACCCTCGCTGCCGTCGGGACGCCCATGGTGATCGGTGCGCTGACCCCGGCACAGGCCCAGACCGCGGCCGAATTCCGCTCCGCGCTCGATTCCTATGGGTCGTGGGTGCGCCATCCGCGCTGGGGCGAGGTCTGGGTGCCCGACGATGTGTCGCCCGACTGGCGCCCCTACACCTACGGTCACTGGATCTACACCGACGAGTGGGGCTGGTACTGGGTCTCCGACAAAGAGGAAGAGGACTGGGGCTGGATCACCTACCATTACGGCCGCTGGGCGCACGACCGTCGCCTCGGCTGGTTCTGGGTGCCTGGTGACGAATGGGGCCCGGCCTGGGTCGACTGGCGCCGGGGTGCCGATTATGTCGGCTGGGCACCGCTGCCGCCGGACGACGCGATCGAAGAATACGACGACGCGCCGCTCTACTGGGTGTTCCTGCGGCCGCGCTACATGCTGGAGCCGCGTCTGCATCGCCATTTTGTGCCGCGGGCCCGCACGACGATCATCATCCGCAACACGGTCGTGATCAACCGCACCATCGTGGTGGAGCATCGTCGCAACGGCCGCGCGCGCTTTGCCGTCAATGCCGGCGTCTCGCCGGCGATCGTGGCCGCGGCGCGGCGCAACGCGGTGCCGACCTTCCGTGTGAAACCGCACGTGTTGCCGGGCACGCGCAATGTCGTGGGCGCGGCGGTGATCCGTCCGCAGGATCTGAAGCGATCGCGAGCCGGCCAGCGTCCGCTGGCGCCCAGCATTGCGCGCACGAACACCGCCGTGCAGCCGGCAACTAGGGTCGCTAAGCCGCGGCCGCTCGGCAAAAACGAGCGCGGCCGGCTCGGCGCGCATCCGCCGCGCGCGGCGCAGGGCGCTATCATTGCGCCGGCCACAACGGCACCCGCCATCAAGCCTCAGAAGCAATTGGCGCCGCCGTCGTCGGCGCCGCGGACCGCTCCGCCGCCGCACGTCATCGCACCGCGGCAGGTGAAGCCCGAGCGCAAGGCGCCGCCGCCGTCACCGCAGATCAAGCCGCAGCCGAAGACGCTCACCGCCCCGCCGCCGTCGCGCGCGAAGCCGCCGCCGCCGTCGCCGCGGACGAAAACGCAGCGCCCGCCAGAACGGCGTTCGCCACCGCCACCCGCCATGCGTAAAGCACCGCCGCCGCCGGCCGTGCGTAAGGCGCCGCCTGCACCCGCGGTCCGGCACGTGCCGCAGCAGCAGCCCCGGGTTCAGCGTCGGCCACCACAGCATGCGCCGGCCGCGCCGCGCGTGACGCCACGACCGCAGGCGCCGCGTCCGGCGCCCGCGCAGGTGCATCGCCCGCCGCCCGCGCATAGGCCTGCTCCGGCGCAGGTGCGCAAGCCACCACCGACGCACAAGCCGGCTCCGGCTCAGGCGAAGAAGCCGCCGCCGAAAAAGCCGGGGGAGAAGGACAAGAAAGACGAAAAGAAGTGAGGGCGGCCGAACGGTAGCCGGCTTCGATCGCGTTGCTGCGCCGCTTATCCCTCCCCCGCTTGCGGGGGAGGGTGGCCGGCCAACGGGCCGCCGCGAAGCGGCGCCCGATGACCGGCTCCGCCGGTCGGGTGGGGGAGGTCCGATATGGTGGCGATGAAACCCCACCCCCGGCGCTGCGCGCCGGACCCTCCCCTTTCAGGGGAGGGATAGAAGCGCCGTCTTACCGCACCAGCACGTTCTTGAACTGCCAGGGATCGCGCTTGTCGATGTCTTCGGTGAACAGGCCCGGCCGCCCGGTGAGCGGCGTCCAGTCGGTGTACTCGCCGATGACCGGGCCGAGATAAGGCATCTGCACCTCGAGGCAGCGCTTGTAGTCCATCTCGTCGGCCTCGACGATGCCCGCATTCGGGTTCTCCAGCGCCCACACCATGCCGGCGAGCACGGCGCTCGTCACCTGCAGGCCGGTCGCGTTCTGATAGGGCGCCAGCTCCCGCGTCTCGTCGATCGACAGCTGCGAGCCGTACCAGTAGGCGTTCTTCTTGTGGCCGTAGAGCAGCACGCCGAGCTCGTCGATGCCGTCGACGATCTCGTCCTCGTCCAGGATGTGCAGCTTCTCCTGCTGCACGCCGGCCGCCCCGAACAATTCATGCAGCGACAGCACCGCGTCGTTGCACGGGTGATAAGCGTAATGGCAGGTCGGCCGGTATGCGACCTTGCGACCCTCGCGCAGGGTGAAGTAGTCGGCAATCGAGATCGACTCGTTGTGCGTGACGAGGAAGCCGTATTGCGCGTGCGGCGTCGGCGTCCAGGAGCGCACGCGGGTGTTGGCGCCGGGCTGGTCGAGCCAGATCGCGGCCTGGCAGCCGGCCTTGTGCTTGTGGCCGTTCCTCGGCATCCACTTCTCGTGCGTGCCCCAGCCGAGTTCGGCCGGCTGCATGCCTTCCGACAGAAAGCCTTCCACCGACCAGGTGTTGACGAAGACGTTCGGCGGCTTCGGCGCCTTGGCGCGCTGGGTATCGCGCTCGGCGATGTGGATGCCCTTGACGCGCGCGCGCTTGGCGAGCCGCGCCCAGTCTTCCTGGCTCTTCGGCGCCTTGTATTTGAGACCGATGTCGTCGGCGATGTTGATGAGCGCCTGCTTGACGAACCACGACACCATGCCCGGGTTGGCGCCGCAGCAGGAGACCGCCGTGGTGCTGCCCGGTTTGCGCTTGCGCTTGGCCGCCATGGTCATCTCGCGCAAGGCGTAGTTCGAGCGCGCTTCCGGGCCGAGCTTGCTGTCGAAATAGAAGCCCTTCCAGGGCTCGTTCACCGTGTCGATGTAGAGCGCGCCGAGCTCGCTGCACAGCTCCATGATCTCGACCGACGAGGTATCGACCGAGAGGTTGACGCAGAAGCCCTGGCCGCCGCCTTCGGTGAGCAGCGGGGTCAGCAGGTGCTTGTAGTTGGCCTTGGTCACTTCCTGGTGGACGAAGCGGATACCGCGCTCGTCCAGGAGCTTGCGGTCGGTATCGATCGGATCGATGACCGTGAAGCGCGACTTGTCGTAGCTGAAGTGCCGTTCGATCAGCGGCAAGGTGCCCTTGCCGATCGATCCGAAGCCGATCATCACGATGGGGCCGTCGATGCGGCCGTGAACGGGCCAATCGGTCATTCTCGATCTCCTCCAGGGAAGCGTCCGGCACTGGTCGGGTGATAGCCGGGTGGTACGACAAACGTAAAGGGACGCCGCGCGAATCGGGCGCGGCGTCCCCGGTATTGTACCGCGCTCAGGCGGCGTGCGCGGGCAGGCCGAGCGCGGCCACTGCCGGCACCAGGGCCTCGGCGCCGGTCGGGCGCAAGATACCGCTGGCGCCGTCGAGCGTGCCCTTGATCAGCTCGCGCGCCAGCAGGCGGTCGCGATCGAACGGCCCGGGCATCCAGAGCGCGCCGGTCTTGGCGGCGGTGAAGCCGAAGCGGCTGTAATAGGGCGCGTCACCGACCAGGATAACGGCGCCATGGCCGCGCCGCTTGGCCTCACTGATCGCGCGGCGCACCAGCGCACCGCCGATGCCGGAGCCGCGGCGGTCGGCGGCGACCGCCACCGGCCCGAGCAGCAGCGCTTCCGCGCCGTCGCAGGCGACGTGCCACAGCCGCGCGGTGCCGACGACGCGCCTTGCGCTCGGTGGCGATGAAGGACAGGCCGTCCGCCGGCAGCCGGCCCTCGCGCAGCCGCTCCGACGACTTGCGGGTGCGGGTGTCGCCGAAGGCCTCGTCGAGCAGCGCCTCGCGGGCGTCGATGTCGTTCAGCTTCTCGTGCCGAATGGTTGTCATGTCAGTTCGTGTCCGCCCGGGCGCGCGCAAGCGCGCGGCCTCGATTACTGATCTGTTCGAAAGGAGCGGTGGAGGGGGAGGCGGGCGACCCGTCTCCCGTCGATGTCAAAGGCGTGTCACGACGCGTGGACGGCGCGGCCGCGTAGCAGCTCGCTCACGGCGATCTTGCTGGGTGAGAACGCCTCGCGCAGCACCGGAATGCATGCGTCGGGGTCGGCGTCGCCGCACATGAACACGTCGAGCGCCGCGTAACCGTTCTCGGGCCAGGTGTGGATCGAGATGTGGCTCTCGGCCAGCACCGCCACGCCCGAGATGCCACCGTTCGGCTCGAAGGGATGCAGATGGATGTGCAGCAGCGTCGCGCGCGAGACCTCGATCGCGCGCCGCAGCGCCTCTTCGATATGCTCGATATCGTCCAGGCGGTCGGCGTCGTAGAGATCGATGATCAGGTGGGCGCCGGCGCACCGGATGCCGTCGCGCACGACGAAATGATCGGCCTGCTCGTCAGCTTGCGGGGCGGGCACCGCGGCGCGGGCGGTCTGCATCAAAGAGTTGGACATCCGACACTCCCAATCTAACCAATAGCGTCTCGAACGAGCGACGGTCCGTCCGGTGGCGTCGCAGCGGATAGGGGGAGCCGGCTCGGCCGGCTCCCGGTGATGTCAGATGTGATAGGTCTTCAGCGGCGGGAAGCCGTTGAAGGCCACCGACGAATAGGTCGCGGTGTAGGCACCCGTGCCCTCGATCAGCACCTTGTCACCGATCTCCAGGCTGACCGGCAGCAGGTACGGCTCGTGCTCGTACATCACGTCCGCGCTGTCGCACGTCGGCCCGGCCAGCACGCACGGTGCAAGCTCGTCGCCGTCGCGCGGGGTGCGCAGGGGATAGCGGATCGCCTCGTCCATGGTCTCGGCGAGGCCGCCGAACTTGCCGATGTCGAGATAGACCCAGCGCACGTCATCGTCGTCGCTCTTCTTGGAGACCAGCACGACCTCGCTCTCGATGATGCCGGCATTGCCGACCATGCCGCGGCCCGGCTCGATGATCGTTTCCGGAATGCGGTTGCCGAAGTGCCTGCGCAGCGAGCGGAAGATGGCGGTGCCGTAGCTTTTCACCGAGGGCACGTTCTTGGTGTACTTGGTCGGGAAGCCGCCACCGAGGTTCACCATGGCGAGGTTGATGCCGCGCTCGCCGCACTCCTTGAACACCGCCGCCGCTGAAGCGAGCGCGCGGTCCCAGGCGTGCTGGTTGCGCTGCTGGGAGCCGACGTGGAACGAGACGCCGTAGGGTTCGAGCCCTTGGCGCAGGGCGTGCTCCAGCACGTCCACCGCCATATCGGCCTCGCAGCCGAACTTGCGCGACAGCGGCCACTCGGCGCCGACGCAGTCCGACAGGATGCGGCAGAACACCTTCGAGCCCGGCGCGGCGCGGGCGACCTTGTCGACCTCGGCCTGGCAGTCGACCGCGTAGAGGCGCACGCCCAGCTCGAAGGCGCGCGCGACGTCGCGCTCCTTCTTGATGGTGTTGCCATAGGAGATGCGGTCGGGCGACGCGCCGGCGGCGAGCGCCATCTCGATCTCGGCGACCGAGGCGGTGTCGAAGCAGGAGCCGAGTTTGGCCAGCAGCGCCAGCACCTCCGGCGCCGGGTTGGCCTTCACCGCGTAGAACACGCGGGTGTCCGGCAGTGCCTTGGCGAAGGCGGTATAGTTGTCGCGGACGACATCGAGGTCGACGACGAGGCAGGGCCCGTCCTCGGTGCGGTTGCGCAGGAATTCGCGGATGCGCTCGGTCATGGCGCTACCCCCGTGGCTAAAGGGGCTTTCGCACAGCCCCAAGGATGATGCGGCCTTCAAGAGTCTCGCGGCGACACGCTTTGGGGACGCGCCGGCGCTGGCACTCTCAAGAGCCGCCCATGCTGCCTAGGTGAGGAAGGGGATAGCCCCGTCCGCACGGCCGGCAATGATGAGCAAGCCTCTTCGGTGAGCCGGGTTTGGAAGCCGGCAGAGACCAAGGAAGCCCGATCGTCGTTGCTTTAAGCCGCGTCCCCTGCTGAGAGCAGGCTGTGCTGGTTTCGCCTCCAGCTGCCGGTCAGATGTGTTGGAGAGGGGTCGCTGACCTTTCTCTCCAGGCGGCTGTCCGGCCTCTTGTCCGGACGCCCACCGACCGACACACGGCCACAGGCACGTGCGAAATTGGGCAAACGTGCAGATAGGGAATTTTCACCCGCTTCGCAAGCGATTTAGTTCGGCTTGCGTCAAATCTTGCTTAATTTTTTCTGAGTGGCCGCCCGCGCCGTCAAGCGCGGCGCGCTTGCGGCACTCAGGCGCGCGCCGTGAAGGGCTCGATCTTGTGGGCCGCGCGCACGAACTGCACCATGATGCCGACGCCGCACAGCATGAAGAAGATGTCGAGCGCGCGGGCGCCGATGCCGCCGAGGTCGAACAGGGTGGAGAGCGCCCAGCTCGCGGCGAAGGCCGCGCCGAACACCTCGGCGCCGATCAGGATGGTCACGCTCATCACGGTCAGCACATGCAGCCAGACGATGCGGCGCGGACCGCGCGCGGGCGCCGGGCTCGGCTTGGCCGCCGGCTCCGCGGGGGCGGCGACTGCCGCCGCAGGCTCTGCCGCCGCCGCTTCGGGCTTCGCCGCAGGCTGTGCCGTCTTGGCCTTTGACCTTGATTTCGAACGCGATTTGGCCATCGCTAACTCCTGTTTCCTGGCGCGTCATCTTGTCCGAAAACCGGTGCCCACTTCTCGGGATGACGCGCTAGGCGGGCCGCAATCTCCCCGAAACAGGCTCTTGAATCAAGCCCGTAGCACGGCCGCCGGTTCCGCCCGGAAGCGGGCCCTTTGATCTCGCGCATGGCCGTCCGCAACGGGACATGAATACCTGCCGATATGGAAAACCTGCGCCTCCAATTGCGGCCCTGGCTGGCCGGCCTCGCCGCCCTCGGTCTCGCCGCCGGTCTCGCGGCTCCGCTCGCCGGGCTCGGGCCCTGGTCGGGCGCGATCTGGACCGTCGCCACCGTCCCTGTGCTGCTGGCGCTCATCGCCGAGATCGTGACCACGCTCAGGCGCGGCGACGTCGGCCTCGACATCGTGGCGGCACTCTCTATGACGGCGGCGCTTCTCGTCGGGCAGGCGCTGGCCGCCGCGATCGTCGCACTGATGTATGCCGGTGGCCAGTACCTGGAAGGCTTCGCCGCGAAGCGCGCCCGCCGCGACATGACAGCGCTGCTCACCCGGGTGCCGCGCACCGCCATGCGCCACCGCGACCACGCCTTGGAGGAGGTGCCGCTGGAGCAGGTCGCGCCCGGCGACCGCCTGCTGGTGCGCCAGGGCGACGTGGTGCCGGTCGACGGCACGGTGGCCGCTGGCGTGGCGGTGCTCGACCAGTCGGCGCTGACCGGCGAGTCCCTGCCGGTGCAGCACCAGGCCGGCGACGCCGTCATGAGCGGCACCACCAACGTGGGGGACGCCTTCGACCTCACCGCTTCGCGCCCCGCCGACGAGAGCACCTACGCCGGCATCGTGCGCTTGGTGGAGGCGGCGCAGAAGTCGCGCGCGCCTATGGCCCGCATGGCCGACCGCTACGCCATCCTGTTCCTGGCTGTCACTGTGGTGTTGGCAGGTGGTGCCTGGTGGCTGACCGGCGATCCCATCCGCGCCGTGGCGGTGTTGGTGGTGGCAACCCCGTGCCCGCTGATCCTGGCGGTGCCGGTCGCCATCGTCGCCGGCCTGTCGCGCGCCGCCAAGCTCGGCATCCTGATCAAGGGCGGCAAGGCGATCGAGGCGCTTGCCGGCGTGCGCGCGCTGGTGCTGGACAAGACCGGCACGCTGACCCGCGGCGAGGCGCGCATCGTCGCCACCCAGGTCGCCGAGGGCCTGACGGCGGATGAGGTGCTGCGCGTTGCCGCCTCGCTCGACCAGGCCTCGAAACATGTCATCGGCCAGACCCTGGTCGCCGCCGCCCGCGAGCGCGGGCTTAAGCTGGCGGTGCCGAGCGAGGTGGTGGAGACGCCGGGCGAGGGGATTATCGGCCGCGTCGAGGGACATGCGGTGGTGGTCGGCGGCTTCCATTTCGTTGGCGGGAAGATCGGCGCGGCGGGCCTGCGCCAACTCAGTCGCGACCGTCAGCCTGGCGCTGTCGGTGTCGCGGTGGCGATCGACGGCCAGGCGGCTGGCGTCATCATCCTGTCCGATGCGCTGCGCGCCGGCACCGAGCAGCTCCTGCATGAACTGCGGGCCCTCGGCATCGAGCGCATCGTGCTGGCGACCGGCGACCGCCGCGACGTCGCGCGTTTCGTCAGCATGGGGCTCAGCATCGATTCTGTACGTTCCGAGCTCACCCCCGACCAGAAGATCCTGGTGGTGCTGGCCGAGCGCAAGAACGGCCCGGTGATGATGATTGGCGACGGCGTCAATGACGCGCCGGCGCTCGCTGCCGCCGACCTCGGCGTCGCCATGGGCGCGAAGGGTGCCGCCGCGTCCGCCGAAGCGGCCGACGTGGTGCTGCTGGTCGATCAGCTCGACCGTATCCTGCCGGCGATCCAGATCGCCCGCCGGTCGCGCCTGATCGCCTGGGAAAGCGTCGTCGCCGGCATTGGCCTGTCGGTCGCCGCCATGATCGCGGCGGCCTTCGGATACCTGCCGCCGGTCGAGGGCGCGCTGCTGCAGGAGGTGATCGACGTGGCGGTCATCTTCAATGCGCTCAGGGCGCTGCGCGGGTGACAAGCCTCACTGCAATGTCTAGATGACCCTCCATGAACGCACCCCAGACGCCTCCCGATGCCGCCCAAAATCCCTTGCTCAGCGACTGGACCGGCCTCTTTGGCCTTCCGCCTTTCGGCGCGCTAAAGCCCGACCAGTTCCGGCCGGCCTTTGACGCTGCTCTGGCGCAACATCGCGCCGAGATCGAGACAATCGCCGCCGACACAGCCGCGCCCACCTTCGCCAACACCATCGAGGCCTTGGAGCGCGCCGGCGGCACGCTCGACCGGGTGACCGCACTGTTCTTCGTACTGGCCGGCGCCGACACCAGTGACGCCCTTGAAGAGGTCGAGCGCGCGGTGTCGCCGCTGCTCGCCCGCCACGACAACGCGCTCTACCTCAACGCCAAGCTCTATGCCCGCATCGCCGATCTCTACAGTCGCCGCGACAGCCTCGGCTTGACGCCGGAGCAGGCGCGCGTGCTCGAGCGCTACCACACCAGCTTTGTGCGCGCGGGCGCGGCGCTCGAGAAGCCCGCACAGGAGAGGCTCGCCGCCATCAATGAGCGGCTCGCCAGCCTCGGCACCCAGTTCGGCCAGAACGTGCTGGCCGACGAGAAGGCTTACGCGCTCATCCTGGACGAAGCCGATCTCGACGGCCTGCCGGATTTTGCCCGCGCTGGCGCGCGCGCCGCGGCGGAAGAGCGTGGGGCTCCCGGCAAATACGCCTTCACGCTGTCGCGCTCCTCGGTCGAGCCGTTTTTGCAATTTTCGGCGCGCCGCGATCTGCGCGAGAAGATCTTCAACGCCTGGATCAGGCGCGGCGAAAACGGCGGCAAGACCGACAACCGCGCCATCATCAAGGAAATGGTGAGCTTGCGCGCCGAGCGCGCCAAGTTGCTCGGCTACGATACCTTTGCCGACTATCGGCTCGCCGACCAGATGGCGAAGACGCCCGGCGCCGCGCGCGAGCTCCTGGAAGACGTCTGGACCCGCGCCCGCGCCAAGGCGCTCGCCGAGCGCGACGCCATGCAGAAGATCATTGCGGGCGAAGGCGGCAACTTCGCGTTGGCGCCGTGGGACTGGCGTTATTACGCCGAGCGGCGACGCAAGGCCGAGTTCGATCTCGACGAAGCCGAGATCAAGCCGTACTTCCAATTGGACAAGATGATAGAGGCGGCGTTCGAAACGGCACGCCGCCTGTTTGGTCTCACTTTCATACCCGCCGACGTGCCGCTTTACAACAAGGACGCGCGCGCCTGGGCGGTGAAGGATGCCGGCGGCAGGGACGTCGCGCTGTTTATCGGCGACTACTTCGCCCGCGGCTCCAAGCACTCCGGCGCCTGGATGACCTCGCTGCGCGATCAGGAAAAGCTCAACGGTGACATCAAGCCGATCATCCTCAACATCTGCAATTTCTCCAAGCCCGCGCCCGGCGAGCCCGCGTTGCTGTCGTTCGACGACGCGCGCACGCTGTTCCACGAATTCGGTCACGCCTTGCACGGCATGTTGTCGAACGTGACCTATCCGCTGCTCGCGGGCACGGAGGTATCGAGCGATTTTGTCGAACTGCCCTCGCAGCTTTACGAGCACTGGCTGGAGGTGCCGGAAATCCTGCGCGCATACGCGCGCCACTACCGCACCAATGAGCCGATGCCGCAGGCGCTGCTCGACCGGCTGTTGGCGACGCGCACCTATGGCCAGGGCTTCACCACGGTGGAATACACGGCTTGCGCGCTGGTTGATCTCGACGTTCACGCGCTGGCGGACCCGAGCGCGCTCGACGTCACCGAATTCGAACGCCGCGATCTGGAGCGCATCGCGATGCCGGCGGAGATCGTTATGCGCCACCGCCTGCCGCACTTCCAGCACCTGTTCTCGGGCGATGGCTACGCGGCGGGTTATTACTCCTACATGTGGTCGGAGGTGCTCGACGCCGACGCCTTCGAGGCCTTCGAAGAAACCGGCGACGCCTTCGATCCGGCGACGGCCAAGAAGCTGCGCGACTTCATTTACAGCGCCGGCAACCTGCGTGACCCGGCGGAAGCCTACAAGGCCTTCCGCGGGCGGCTGCCGACGGTTGCTGCGCTGTTGAAAAAGCGCGGGCTGATGGACGCTGTTTCCGCATGACCCTCCACACTTCCGGCCACCGCCGCGGCGTCGTCTGCGCACCGCACTCTGCCGCCGTCGAAGACGGCCGTCAGATCCTCGCCGAAGGCGGTAACGCCATCGAAGCCATGATCGCCATGGCGGCGAGCATCGCCGCGGTCTATCCGCACATGAACCATATCGGCGGCGACGGCTTCTGGCTGATCCGCGAGCCGTCGGGCCGCGTGCGCGCGCTGATGAGCGCGGGGCGCGCGGGCGCCAAGGCGACGCCGCGGTTATATCGCGACGCCGGCTATGACGAGATACCGACGCGCGGTGCGCTCGCCGCGCTCACCGTGCCCGGCGCCATTGCCGGCTGGATGCTTGCATCCGAAGCCGCCAAGGCCGCCGGTGGCAAGCTGCCGCTCGACGTACTGCTCGGCGGTGCCGTCAAGCACGCGCGCGAGGGCTACACGGTGACGCGCAGCCAGGCGCGTCTCTCTGTCGAGAAGTTCGACGAACTGAAGGACGTGCCGGGTTTCGCCAAGGCTTTCCTGGTCGACGGCAAGCCGCCGGAGGTGGGTGACAAGCTGACGCAAAGCGCGCTCGCCGCCACTCTCGATCATCTGGCGCGTGCCGGCCTCGACGATTTCTATCGCGGCGACGTCGGGCGCGAGATTGCCACCGATCTGGAACGCTTCGGTTGCCCGGTCACCCGCGCCGATCTCGAGCAATACCGCGCTTGGGTCGATGCACCGCTCAGCGTCGGCACTCAGGCGGGCACGCTCTATAACGCGCCGCCGCCGACGCAAGGTTTGGCCTCGCTCATTATCCTGGCGCTGTTCGACCGGCTGCGTGTGGAACAGGCCGAGAGCTTCGAACATATCCACGGCCTGGTCGAAGCCACCAAGCGCGCCTTCCGCGTGCGCGACCGTGTCGTCACCGACCCCGACCGCATCACCGTCGATCTCAATCGCTTCCTGTCGGACGCGTTTCTCGACGAACAAACCGGCAAGATCGATCGCAAGAAGGCCGCGCCATGGCCGGCGCGGCCCGGCGATGGCGACACCATCTGGATGGGCGCGGCGGACTCTGCCGGCCTTGTCGTCTCCTATATCCAGTCGATCTATTGGGAGTTCGGTTCAGGCTGCGTGCTGCCGGCGACCGGTGTGCTGATGCAGAACCGCGGCTCGAGTTTCTCGCTCGACCCGAAGGCCTTGAACGCGCTCGCGCCCGGCCGCCGGCCGTTCCATACGCTCAATCCGGCGCTGGCCGAACTGAAGGACGGCCGCGTCATGGCTTACGGCACTATGGGCGGCGACGGCCAGCCGCAAAGCCAGGCCGCCGTCTTCACGCGCCACGTGTTGTTCCGCCAGCCGCTCGACAGGGCGCTCGATGCGCCGCGCTGGCTGCTCGGCCGCACCTGGGGTTCGACCCACACAAATTTGCGCCTTGAAACCCGCTTCGATGAAAACCTCATCGACCGTTTGATGTCGGCCGGGCACGACATCGATGTCCTGAGCGATCCTTACTCCGACATCATGGGCCACGCCGGCGCGGTGGTGCTGCATCCGAATGGCACGCTCGAAGGCGGTCACGACCCGCGGGCGGATGGCGGTGCGGCGGGGGTGTAGCCGCTCAACCCGCTCATTCCCGCGTAAGCGGGAATCCAGCCAAGCGATGACATGGCCCCTGAAACCCACCCTGGGTCCCCACTTTCGCGGGGACGAACGGGGTGAGTTGCCGATGTTCTAGTATTCATCCTCCGAGCCATTAGGTTCTCCGGCCAAGGGAGACACCTTTGGCCCATACCCACGCGCACGATCATCACGGCCATTCGCACGGCCACGACCATCACGGTCACAGCCACGGCCTCGGTGGCCATTCCCATGTGCCGGCCAATTTCGGCCGCACCTTCGCCATCGCCACCGCGCTCAACATCGCGCTGGTCGCGGCGCAGATAATCTACGGTCTCTATGCCCACTCGCTGGCGCTGCTCGCCGACGCCGGGCATAATTTCGGCGACGTCATGGGCCTGGTGATGGCGTGGTTTGCCTTCGCGGTGGCCGACTGGCGGCCGAGCGCGCGGTTCACCTATCGTATGCGCTCGGCCTCGATCCTCTCCGCCTTCGTCAACGGACTGATCCTGCTGGTGGCGACCGGCGCCATCGCCTGGGAGGCGGTGCATCGCTTCTATCAGCCCGAGCCGGTGGCGACCGGCACGGTGATGATCGTCGCCGCCGCCGCGGTGGTGGTGAACGGTGCGTCCGCCTGGCTGTTGAGCCGCGGCAGCCATGCCGACCTCAACATGCGCGGCGCCTTCCTGCACATGCTGGCCGATACCGGCGTGTCGGTAGCGGTGATCGTCGCTGCCCTGGGCATCAGGCTCACCGGTTTACAATGGCTCGACCCGGCGGTGAGCCTCTTGATCTCCGTTGTGATCCTGATTGGCACTTGGCGGCTGCTGCGCGATTCATTGCGGCTCGCGCTCAACGCGGCGCCGGCCAATGTCGATCCCGACGCGGTGGCGGATTACTTACGTGCGCTGCCCGAGGTGAGCGAGCTGCACGACCTGCACATCTGGGCCATGAGCACGACGGAAACCGCGCTCACCTGTCATCTGGTCACGCCCGCCGGCCATCCGGGCGATGCGTTCCTCCACCGCGTCGCGCACGAGCTCGAGGACAAGTTTGAGATCGGCCATACGACGGTGCAGATCGAGCTCAGCGATGGCAGTCACTGCCATCTGCAGCCTGACAATGTGCTCTGACGTTTAGCGGAAATCGTTTGGCTTCAACTCGATCGGTTGCCCGTGCGGCGTGCGCTCGCAGGCGTGCTCCCAGGCGTCGCGCGTGCGGTGCAGGACATCCGCGCTGCTGACGCCCTTGTCCGCCACCAGCTTCTCCAGCGCCGCCAGCCAGTGCAGATAATAGGTCTCGCCGGTGTCGGGATCGCCTTCGCTTTGTGCGCGCTTGATCTCGACCGACAGCGCCGTTGCCCATTCCTTCCAGGTGAACACGCCGCGCTCGTGCAGCGCCAGCGTCATGGCGAAGGCCTGCGCCTCCCACGGCTCGCGGAACACCGGCCCTTCGGTGTCGTGCGGGATGCTCGGGACTTCTTGCGTGGCGCGGCGCGCGGCGGTTTGGTCGATCATTCTTCTTTCCTCGTCATTCCGGGGCGGTGCGTAGCGCCGAACCCGGAATCCAGGGCCACAGAAGGGGCCGTCGTATGGCCCTGGATTCCGGATCGCCTCGCTTGCGCTCGGCGTCCGGAATGACAGTTAAGGTTTCTCCAGATACGACTCCCACGCGTCCACCGATACCTTCACCGTCGGGTCGCCGTCCGGGCCCCACAATTCGGTGCCGTCAAAGCGCACGCAATAAAGCCATTGCGGCTTCTCGCCTTCGAAGTGCGCGTTGCTGTCCGGGAAGACGTGAAAGCCGATGACTCGGTCCACCGTGCCGACGTGTCCGCGCACGTAGCGCGGCAGTCGCGTGTGGGCCTCGGGGTTGATGTTCTTCGCCCGCACCTTGTCGCCCGCCTTGAACAGGGCGTGCGTGTTGGTCTCGCGCTCGGTCGGTCCGCCGCGGTGCAATACCTTCAAGACGTCGGCGCACGACAGCACATTCGGCAACGGCTTCGCTCCGTGCAGCGCATGGCCGGCTTCAATTTCGTCCTCAGCAACGATGTCGCGTTCTTTCAGCATCGTTTCGAGCGCCGCGAACCAGAGCTGGTAGTAGCGCATGTTGAGGTATTCGGCCGGATCGCGGTTCTCGCGCGCGAAGCGCGAGGAGTCGATGTTCCATTGCCCCGGCCTCGCCATGGCAAGCGTCAGCGCGAAGGCGCGCTTTTCCCATTCGCCGTGGAACACCGGTTCGTTCGGCTCCGGCTCGACCGGCCCGAAGCCATGCATGCCGCCCATGTCGTGCGCGCCGTTCATTTGCCGACGTCCTTCGGTGATTTCGCCAGGCCCGTGCCGATCATGGAATCGCGCGTGACCAGCTCCGCGAGCTGTTCTTCGCTCCAGCCTTCGGTTCCTTGCGGTCGCATGGGGATGACGAGATAGCGGATCTCCGACGTCGAATCCCACACCCGGATCTCGGTGTCCGCCGGCAGCGTGACGTCGAAATCCTTCAAGACGCCGCGGGGATCGCTCACCACGCGCGAGCGGTAGGGGGCTGACTTGTACCAGACCGGCGGCAGGCCCAGCACCGGCCACGGATAACACGAGCAAAGCGTGCACACGACCATGTTGTGGGTCGTCGGCGTGTTCTCCAGCGCCACGATGTGCTCGCCCTGGCGCCCGGCATAGCCGAGCTCGCCGATGGCGGGGCTGGCGTCCTTGAAGAGCCGCGCGCGGTAGGCGGGATCGGCCCAGGCCTTGGCCACCACCGCGGCGCCGTTGCGCGGCCCGACCTTGGTCTCGTAGGTCTCGATCAGGAGGTCGAGCGCCGCCGGGTCGACATAGCCCTTCTCGGTCAGCACCGTTTCCAGCGCGCGCACGCGCAGCTGCGTCTCCGACAGCTCGGAATGGTCGTGGTCATGATGATGGTGGTGGTCGTGTTCGTGGGTCATGGGGGGAATTTAGCGGATGTACCCACTGTGTGTCATCATCCGCGCAAGCGGATGAACAAGTAACCCCAGTGGTTGCATTTGGATGGCAGACCGGGGTTACTGGATGCCCGCCTTCGCGGGGATGACAGCCGAGGGGATGCGCTATTCCTCAAGTTCTCACCACACTGGCCGACCGCATCGACCGCCTGAACACAACCATTGGCCGCGCCGCGGCCTGGCTGGTGCTGGCGGTCGTGCTGGTGCAGTTCGCGCTGGTGGTGGCCCGTTACGTGTTCTCCTATGGCTCGATCTGGCTCACGGAATCGGTCACCTACGGCCACGCCACCCTGATCATGCTGGCGGCGGCCTGGACGTTGAAGGCCGGCGGTCATGTGCGGGTCGACGTGTTCTACGCCCACGCCAGCGAGCGCACCCGCGCGCTTATCGACCTCGCCGGCAGCCTTCTGTTGCTGCTGCCGTTCACGCTGGTGTTGCTGTGGCTGTCGGTGCCCTACGCCGCGCGCTCCTGGGCCATTCTCGAGCGTTCGCAGGAGGTGGGCGGCCTGCCGCTGGTGTTCGTGTTGAAGACGTTGCTGCCGTTGTTCGCGCTGCTGATGGCATTGCAGGGTGTGGCGCAGGCGATCCGCGCAGCCAGTACGCTTACGCGGCAAAGCGTAGCGGGTGAGGGCTGAATGGCCCTCGCTGAAACCCTCGCCGTTCTGCTGGTCGTTGCCGTTATCGTGACGCTGATGGTGGGCTATCCGGTCGCGCTGACGCTGGCCGGTGTGTCGCTCGCCTTCGCCGCGCTCGGTCACGTTCTCGGCGTCATGGGCTTCGGCATTCTCGGCGCGCTGCCCGACCGCATCTATGGCGTCATCACCAATCCGGTGCTGCTGGCGATCCCGCTGTTCGTGTTCATGGGCGTGATGCTGGAGCAGTCCCGCATCGCCGAGGATCTGCTCGAGCGCATGGGCCGGTTGTTCGGCTCATGGCGCGGAGGCTTAGGCTATTCCGCCGTCGTGGTCGGTGCGCTGCTGGCGGCTTCGACCGGCATCGTCGGCGCCACCGCCGTCACCATGGGCCTGATCATGCTGCCGGCGATGCTGCGCCACGGCTACGACCCGCGCCTTGCCGCCGGCACGGTGGCGGCCTCGGCGACGCTCGCGCAGATCGTGCCGCCCTCGACCGTGCTTATCGTGCTCGGCGACCAGCTCAACAACGCCTATCAGGCGGCGCAATTGGCGCAGGGTAACTTCGCGCCGAACGCGCTGTCTGTCAGCGACCTGTTCGCCGGCGCGGTGGTTCCCGGCGCGCTGCTGGTCGGGCTTTATCTCGCTTACCTCATTGGCGTTGCATTCTGGCGCCCGGCGGCGTGTCCGGCGGTTGAGGCAGGCGACATCAGGTCAAACGGCAGCCTGCTCGAAGCCCTGCTGGCGCCGCTCGCCCTCATCGCCGCGGTGCTCGGCTCCATCCTGCTCGGCATTGCGACACCGACCGAAGCCGCCTCCGTCGGCGCGGTCGGCGCCATGCTGCTTGCCGCCCGCAAGGCGCGGCTCGGTCAAGTCGTGCGGCCGGTGGTCGAGAAGACCACGCAGATCACCGCCATGATCTTCGTCATCCTCATCGGCGCCACCGTCTTCAGCCTGGTGTTCCGGGCGCTGGGTGGCGACGTGCTAGTGCATCAGGCGCTGACCAAGCTGCCGGGCGGCGTCGACGGCGCGCTCCTCGCCGTCATGCTGGCGATTTTCCTGCTCGGCTTTGTCATGGACGCCTTCGAGATCATCTTCGTGGTGGTGCCGATCGTGGCGCCGGCACTCCTCAAGATGCCCGGCGTCGATCCGGTCTGGCTCGGAATCCTGATCGCGGTGAACCTGCAGACCTCCTACATGCACCCGCCGCTCGGGCCGACGCTCTTCTACTTGCGCGGCGTCGCGCCGCCGGAGGTCACCACGCGCCACATCTATGTTGGCGTCATCCCGTTCGTCGTCATCCAGATTTTTGCGCTTGTCGTGCTGTGGTTTGTTCCCGCCCTTGCCACCGCGCTGCCCCATGCGCTTTATGGGCATTGAGAGACTTCCGGGACGCGAGGTTCACCCCATGAAAGCCGCCGACCTGTTCAACCTCAAAGATCGCGTCGCGCTGGTCACCGGCGCCTCCAGCGGGCTTGGCGTCCAGTTCGCCCGCGCGCTCGCCGACAATGGCGCGGCGGTGGCGCTGGTGGCGCGCCGGGTCGAGCGGCTGAAGGATCTGCAAGCCGAGATCGAGGGGCAGGGCGGCCGCGCCATCGCTATTGAAGCCGACGTCAACGACCGCACCGCCATGGTGCGCGCCTTCGACGCGGCCGAAAAAGCCTTCGGCGCCGTCACCATCCTGGTCAACAATGCCGGCGTGGCGCAAGCCGCTCAGCGTGCGATCGAGGTCACGCCCGAGGAGTGGCGGCGTGTGCTGTCGGTTGATCTCGACGCCGTGTTCTACTGGGCGCAGGAAGCTGCCCGCCGCATGCTGTCGGCCGGGCAGCAGGGATCGATCGTCAACCTGGCTTCGGTGCTCGGCTTCGGCGTCGCCAAGGGCACGGCCGCCTACGCCGTCGCCAAGACCGCCGTCATCCAGACCACCAAGGCGTTGGCGCTGGAACTCGCGTTCAAAGGCGTGCGCGTCAACGCCATCGCGCCGGGCTGGTTCGTCACCGAGATCAACGATACGTATCTCACGGGTGAGGCCGGCGAGCGGATGAAGCGCGACATCCCCATGGGCCGCTTCGGCGAAGCCGGCGACCTCGACGGCGCGTTGCTGCTGCTGGCGTCGGACGCCGGCCGCTACATCACCGGTGCCACCATTGTTGTCGACGGCGGCCAGGTGGTGCAGTTGAAGGGATGACGCTGCTTTCATCCCTCGCCTGAAAGGGGAGGGAGGCTGGCCGATGGCCAGCGGGGTAGAGTCACGTCGCGGTCGCAAAAGGGGTTAGACTAACCACACCCGGCTCCTCATTTCGTTCGGAGCCACCTTCCCTAAAAGGGAGGGAGAAGAAGGGAAACACCATGGACTTCACCCTATCCCCCGAGATCGAGGATCTCCGCGCGCGGGTGCGTGCCTTCGTGGAAGAGCACGTGATGCCGCTCGAAAGCGATCCCGCCAATTTCGCCGACCACGAGAACATCCCGCACGACCGGCTCCAGCCGGTGCGCGAGAAGGCCAAGGCCGCGGGCTTGTGGGCGCCGCAGTCCCCGCGTGAGTTCGGTGGTATGGAGCTTCCCATCGTCGCCTGGGCCGCGATCTATGAGGAGGCCGCGCGCTCGATTTTCGGCCCGCTCGCCATCCATTGCATGGCGCCCGACGATGGCAACATGAACGTGCTCGCCCGCACCGGTACATCCGAGCAGAAGGAAAGGTGGCTGCGGCCGCTGGTCGAGGGCAAGGTGCGCTCGTCCTTCGTGATGACCGAGCCGCATCCGGGCTCCGGCTCCGATCCCGGGATGATGCTGACCCGCGCCGAGAAGAAGGGCGACCGCTACATCGTGCGCGGGCGCAAATGGTTCATCACCGGCGCCGACGGCGCGGCGCACTACATCCTGGTCGCGCGCACATCCGACGACAAGCGCCGGGGCTTGACCGCCTTCCTCTATCACAAGGACCAGCCAGGCTGGCGCATCGTGCGCCGCATCCCGATCATGGGTCCGGAGGAGCACGGCGGTCATTGCGAGATCGAGTACGACGGGCTCGAAATCCCGGAAGAGAACATCCTGCTCAACGAAGGCGACGGCCTGCGCATCACGCAGATCCGCCTCGGCCCGGCGCGGCTGACGCACTGCATGCGCTGGCTCGGCTTCGCCAAGCGCTGCATGGAGATCGCGCAAGCCTATGTCGACGAGCGCGAGGGCTTCGGCATCAAGCTTGCCGATCGTGAAAGCGTGCAGATCAAGCTCGGCGAGGTGGCGCACCAGATCGAAATCGGCCGCCTGCTGACCATGCGTGCCGCCTGGATGCTCGACCAGGGCTCGCGCGCGCGTAAAGAGGTGTCGATGGCCAAGGTATCGGTCGCCGAAACCCTGCACAACGCCGCCGACGTCGGCATCCAGCTCTGCGGCGCGCGCGGCTATTCCAAGGACACCATCCTGGAATGGGTCTACCGCTACGCGCGCTCGGCGCGGCTGGTCGACGGCGCGTCCGAGGTGCACAAGATGGTGCTCGCCCGTTTCCTGCGCGAGGAAGGCCGCGATTTCTGGCGCTGGGGTGCGGAAGGCGGGTAAACCGCACTCAAGCGAGGCGCGGCCTCTTTATCCCTACCCCGGCGCTTCGCGGCGATCCTCCCCTTTCAGGGGAGGGATGGGAGTTTGCGGGGACGTCCGTCAGCGTTACTTCTCGCAGCTCACTTTGATGTCCACCCGCCGGTTCGCCTCGTTGGCGGTGTCGTCCGGCGTCCATTTCGTCAGCCGCCGCTCGCCCCATTGGGTCTGCGTGATCTTGACGGGTTCGCCGGCGAAGGCGGATTTTAGCTTGTCGGCGACCGCGGTGGCGCGCTGCTTCGATAATTCGTAGTTGGCCCGGTCGCCGCCGAGCGTATCGGCGTGGCCGGCGACAACGATAGCGCAGCCGCTGTGGCCCTTCATGATGGCGCGCAGCCGGTCGGCGATGACCTTGGCCTGGCCGTCGTCGTTGATGCCGCCGATCTTCTCGTAGTGCACGGCGAGCGGCGGCGGCACCGCCGGCGTCAGGCCCGGTGCCGCGACGGGTTTCGGCGCCGGCGCGGCGCCCGCAATCGCGACGTAGAGCACGACGAGATCCTGCTCGGGCTTTGCCGGCTGTGCCGGCTTTTCAGCCGTCTTGGTCAATTCGCCCTGCTTCGCCGCCGTGTCGGCGAAGCCTTGCTTGACAGTCGTGTCGAGGGTGGCGAGCGACGTCGAGGTTTGATCGAGCTTGGCCGCGTTGGCGGCGACAGCGCTCTTGATCGCGTCAACGGTTTGGCCGAGCGCGCTCAGCGATTTCGAGGCGTCGGCAAGCTTGGCGGCATTGGTATCGACGCCCGTCTTGAACCCATCGGCGGTCTTGCCGAGCGCGGCGAGGGCTTTCAGCGCGTCGTCCAGCTTGGCGTTGGCTTGCGTGAGGGCGGGGTCGGCTGGCCGCTTGGCGATCGTCTCTTTCACGCCCGCGATGGCGCTCTCGATGCGGGCGAGCGCGCCTGGTCGCGCGCTTTGTCGTCGCGCTTGCTTGGCAGCGCGGTCACCGCCTTACTCAGCATATCGAGCTTGTCGGCAAGTGGCGCCAGCGCGACTTTGGCCCGCTCGGGCGCGGTCGCCTGCTTGATGTCAGCGAGCGCCTTGTTGGCGTCTTTGACCATGACGTCGAGCTGCGCAATGCCGCTACGGGTGCCGACCAACGACACCTGGTTCTTCACGTCGTGCAGCGTCGCTTCGGTGGTATTGAGCGCGCCGTCGAGCCGTTTGATGTCGCTCGTCGTCTGGCTGAGTTCGGTGCCGACGGCCTGGATCTGCTTGTCCTGCGCCGCGAATTGCTGAGCGACGAATTCCTGTTGCCCCGCCGTGATCTTCCAGATCACCACCGCCGCGATCGCCCCGGTGACCACGGCAGCAATCAGGCCGGGCACCAGTTGATCCAGGATCCTCTTCATCGCACCTGCGACCGGCCGGCAACCTGCCGACCGTTATCGTCCCTGTGTCGTTTTGTCGTGCGGCCTAGCCCTTGCAGTTCACCGAGATGTCAACTCGCCGGTTGTTTTCGTCGGCGGTGGCATCGGGCGTCCACGTCTGCAGCCGCCGCTCGCCCCAGGCTGCCACGTTGACCGTCACGCCCGGCATGGCGGCCTTAATCTTTTGTGCGATGTTCTGCGCGCGCTCCTGCGAAATCTTGAGATTGAGCTTGTCGTTGCCCAACGTATCGGCGTAACCGGCGACCGAGACGGTGCAGTCCTTGCGGCCTTCGAGTAGCGTCTTCAACTTCGGGACGATCAGTGCCGCTTGGCCGTTGTCGTCGGTGCTGCCGATCTTGGCAAACTGGATGTCGAGCGGCTGCACGGACGCGATCTTCTGCGGCAAGTTCTTCTCGTTCGGCATGTGCAGGTAGAAGACGACCGCCTCCTTCTGGGAGCTACCCGTCGCCGCCTTGTTGGCGGTCTCGAGCTTGCTGTTCAGCGCCGCCAGTTGTTTCTTGACGCCGTCGAGCGAGGTCGATTTCTCGATGTCGGCGAGGGTGTCGTTGAGCGACTTGATCTTGTCATTGAGCGGGCCGATCTGGTCGGCCAGGTTCTGTTTCGGCATCGCGTCCCGGACGGTGGCGATCGACGACTTCAGGTCCGCCAGGTTGGCGCCGAGCTGGCTGGTGGCGTCGCTCAGCGAACTGACCTTGGCCGCGAGCCCACCCACCTTGCCGCCGAGATCGGCCGCGGCCTCGGCCTTCTGTAGGGACTTCAGCGAGGCGTCGATCGCCTGCATGTTTTTTTCGAGTGTATCGAGCCGCTCGCGCACGTTGCCGGCGGCGATGGTGCTCTGAATCTTGGCGAGCGCCGCGTTGGTGCCCTTGATGTTGTCCTGAAGCTGGGTCAGCCCCTCGGCGAGGGCTTTGGTGGAGGTCGCCTTCTGGACCTCTGCCAGCTTGGCGTTGGTTTCCTCGACCTTGGCGTTGAGCGCCGCCAGATCGTTCTTGGTCGGACCGGTGGTCACCTTCCACAGGGTGACCCCGGCGATCACGATTACCACCACGAACGCGGCACTGAGCCAGAAAGTCTTTTGTCCATCGGACATCGCAGGCGCTCCCCCGTGTTTTAGTCTTATTTACGAAGAATATACGGCCCCCTGCCGGATGCAAAGAGCTTCCCCGCGCGGCGTCGGCGTCCTGGTTCAAGCTGACATGAGCACTGGAAACGGGCGCTTTCCGCCGCGCGGTTCCAATATGCGGGTTTTTCGATGCCGGTTTTTCGACGCCGCACGGGCCGCGGATTGGTGTGCGGCCTCGCTTTTGCGCGGCCCGTCGCGGCACGCGTCAGTTGCGATAGCTCGGGTCGATTCGGTCGAGTATGCGCAGGTAGGCCGGCCAGTCGGCGCTGCCACGGCCGCGATCGTGGTGTTCGAACTGCGCCGCGGTCTTTTCGCAGACCTCCGGCGGAATCTCGACCAGCTCGCCGCCGGTCGCCTCCATCTTCAGCTGGATCTCGGCCGCGTCCATCAGATAGTGCATCAGCACGAAGGCCTCGCGCGCGCTGCCGCCGACGGTGAGCAGGCCGTGATTGCGCATGATCATGGCGCGGTTCTGCCCGAGATCCTGGTTGATGCGCTGGCGCTCCTCGAAGTTTTCGGTGAGGCCTTCGTAGGCGTGATAGCCGATGCGGTTGTAGAAGCGGATCGCCGGCTGCGACAACATGCGCAAGCCCCGCTTCATGCCGGCGATCGCCATGCCGGTCCGGGTGTGGACGTGGATCGCGCAGTTGACGTCGTCGCGCGCGCTCAGGACGCCGCCATGCAGCGTGAAGCCGGGGCGATTGACGCCCGCGCGCTCGTCGAGGTCCTCGTCCATCGACACTTTCGCCAAGTTGGAGGCGGTGATCTCGGTGTAGAGCAGCTCGTGCCGCTTCATCAGGAACATGCGCGGCTCGCCAGGCACCCGCATGGACGAGTGATTGTAGATGACGTCGTCCCAGCCATAGTGGGCAAGCAGGCGATAGACCGCGGCGAGCTCGACCCGCGCGTCCCATTCAGCTTGTGAAATTTCATCACGCGACACTTTGGTGGCGGTTCCGCCAACGACCTTGGCATGCGTGTTCATGGGCCGTGTCCTTCCCAAGCTTTGTGCGTTGGCTTTGAGCCTATCACATGCGTATTCCTTGGCCAGCGGTGGCGACGCCCGTAAAGAAGCGACGCGGCAATGCCGACGGGGTGAACGTCGATTATTGTGGCTGGTCGAAAACGGGTTGCCCACGCTCGGGTATCAGTCGTCGAGCTCTCTGAGTTTATGAAAGACGCTCGCACCGTGTATGGCGGCGCGATGTTCAGGATGGCGGAGGAGTCGCGTCGCCGGTCCATGTCCTCTCACGCAGTCGTCATCCGCATGCGCCAGCTCATCATCGGCGCGCCGATGATCATGCGCCTCTGGCGATCAGCGTCGCTGCCGGCCGCGAGCACGGAGCCCCGGTGCCGGATGTCCGCTTTCGCGGGCACGGGCGCAGGGATCTCGGGCGGCGGGATGGTGAGTCGCCAGGACCCGGTGGGCATCGCTTTCACGATGCCCACCCTGCACGCGCCGGCCCGCGCGGTTCGGGCCCGATCCGAAAACACCCCGCGCCGGCCCTGAAACGTAATTTCCTTGCAAGCCGCGTGCGGCACGCGCAATGCACGCGCAGGCTGTTGATTTTCCGGGGCTTCTACATGGACCCCGGTTTCCTGTGCCGGCCTATCGGCCTATATGTTAAGGAGCTGCCACCCGGGCTTCGGGGGTGCGTGAGGGCCTCGCATGACGCTTCGATCGGTCAGCCTCGACGACAAATACGATCTCGCGCAGGATCGTGTTCTGGTCACCGGCTATCACGCGCTCATTCGCGCGCTGCTGATGCAGAAGGAGCGCGACCGCCGCGCCGGCCTCAACACCGCCGGCTATGTCTCCGGCTATCGCGGTTCGCCGCTCGGCGGCCTCGACCAGCAGCTGATGCGCACCGGCCGCCAACTCACGGCCGCCGACATCAAGTTCAATCCCGGCATCAACGAAGAGCTCGCCGCCACCGCGCTGTGGGGCACGCAGCAGGCCGAGCTGCGTGGCGAGGGCAAGTTCGATGGCGTCTTCGGCATGTGGTACGGCAAGGGCCCGGGCGTCGATCGCTCCGGTGACGTCTTCCGCCACGCCAACCTCGCCGGCACCTCGCCGCACGGCGGCGTGCTCGCGCTTATGGGCGACGACCACACCGCGGAATCCTCCACCACCGCGCATCAGTCTGAATTCCATTTCGTCGACGTGATGATGCCGATCCTCAATCCGGCCGGCGTGCAGGAGATCGTCGACTACGCACTCTACGGCTGGGCGATGTCGCGCTACGCCGGCGTCTGGACCGCGCTGAAGTGCATGCACGAGACGGTGGAGTCGACCGGCGTCATCGACGGCAGCCTCGATCGCCTGCAGATCGTTACGCCCGCCGATTTCGTGATGCCGGAAGGCGGCCTCAACATCCGCCTCAACGACACCATCCTCGGCCAGGAAGCGCGCCTGCACGACTTCAAGCGCGACGCCATGCTCGCCTTCGTGCGCGCCAACAAGCTGAACAAGATCGTCACCTCCGGCGGCCGCAATCCCAAGATCGGCATCGTCACCACCGGCAAGACCTATCTCGACGTGCGCCAGGCCTTCGACGAGCTCGGCATCGATGAGGTGAAGTGCAACGATCTCGGCTTGCGTCTGTTCAAGGTCGGCTGCCCGTGGCCGATCCCGCGCGACGAGCTGGTTGCGTTCGCCGATGGTCTCGATCTCATCATTGTGGTCGAGGAAAAGCGCTCGCTGATCGAAGTGCAGGTGCGCGAAGAGCTCTATGGCACGGCCAACCAGCCGGTCTGTATCGGCAAGAAGGACGAGCAGGGCAACTGGCTGTTCCCCATCAAGGGTGCGCTCGATCCCAACGACGTCGCCATCTGCATCGGCGAGCGCCTGCTGAAGGTCGCGCCCAGTGACGAACTCGCTGCCAACGTCGCGCGGCTGAAGTCGGGGCAGAAGTCGCTCGCCGAGACCACGGACGTTGCCCTACGCATTCCCTATTTCTGCTCGGGCTGCCCGCACAATACCTCGACGCGCGTGCCGGAAGGCAGCCGCGCCTATGCCGGCATCGGCTGCCATTTCATGTCGCAGTGGATGGACCGCAAGACGCTCGGCTTCACGCAGATGGGCGGCGAGGGCGTCAACTGGGTCGGCGAGGCGCCGTTCTCGGTCACGCCGCACGTGTTCCAGAACCTGGGCGACGGCACCTACAACCACTCCGGCTATCTCGCCATCCGTGCCGCGATCGATTCCGGCACCACCATGACCTACAAGATCCTGTTCAACGACGCGGTGGCGATGACCGGCGGCCAGGCCAACGAGGGTGGCCTCAACGTGCCGCAGATCGCGCGCCAGGTGGCGGCCGAAGGCGCCAAGCGTGTGGTGGTGGTCACCGACGAACCGGACAAATACCCGAAAGACACCGACTGGCCGCGCGGCCTCACCATCCATCACCGCGACGACCTCGACGCCGTGCAGCGCGAACTGGCCACCGTGCCCGGCGTCAGCGTCTTGATTTACGACCAGACCTGCGCCGCCGAGAAGCGCCGCCGCCGCAAGCGCGGCACCTTCCCCGATCCGCTCAAGCGCGTCGTCATCAACGACCTCGTCTGCGAAGGCTGCGGCGACTGCGGCATCAAGTCGAACTGCGTCTCGGTGCAGCCGCTGGAAACCGAATGGGGCCGCAAGCGCACCATCGACCAGTCGAGCTGCAACAAGGACTATTCCTGCCTCAAGGGCTTCTGCCCATCCTTCGTCACCGTGCACGGCGCCAAGCTGAAGAAGGGCGAGGGTGTAGCTGAGCCCGCCGATTGGGCCGCGCTGCCGACGCCAACCGCGCCGCTCACCAACCACCCCTACGGCATCATCGTCACCGGCGTCGGTGGCACCGGCATCGTCACCGTCGGCGCTATTGTCGCCATGGCCGCGCACCTGGAAGGCAAGGGCGCGGGCGTTATCGACATGGCGGGGCTGGCGCAGAAGGGCGGGGCGGTGTTCAGCCATATCCGCATCGCCAACACGCCCGACGACATCCACGCCATCCGCATGCATGCGGGCGGCGCCGATCTGGTGTTGGGCGGCGACATCGTCGTCGCCGGCAACAAGAAAGTGCTGGGTGCCATGAAGCAGGGCGGCACCCGCGTCATCGTCAACACCGCGGAATTCCTGCCCGGCGACTTCACCCGCAACGAGAACTTCTCGCTGCCGACCGAGCGGCTCAAGCGCGCCATCGTCGATCATGCCGGCCGCGAGCACAGCCATTTCGTCGACGCCGGCCGGCTCGCCACTGCGCTGCTCGGTCAGTCGTTGGGCGCCAACATGTTCATGCTCGGCTACGCCTATCAGCTCGGCGCGCTGCCGTTGAGCGCGGAGGCGATCGAAAAGGCCATCGAGATGAACGGCCAGGCGGTCGAGATGAATCTGGCCGCCTTCAGCTACGGCCGCCGCGCGGCGGTCGATCCGGCGGCGATCGAGGCGCTGGTCGGTCCGCGGCCGGAAGAGCAGAACGACTCGCTGAAGCTTTCGGAGTCCTTCGCCGAGACGGTCGAGCGGCGCGAAGCCTTCCTCACCGCCTATCAGAGCAAGCGCTACGCTAAACGCTACCGCAAATGGGTCGACAAGGTGCGTGCCGCCGAGGCTGCCAAGGCGCCGGGCGAGAGCGCGCTCGCGGAAGCCGCCGCGCGCTATCTGTTCAAGCTGATGGCCTACAAGGACGAATACGAGGTCGCGCGGCTTTATACCGACACGTCGTTCCTTGACCGCGTGAAGAAGTCTTTCGACGGCAGCTTGAGCTTCGAATTCCATCTGGCGCCGCCGCTCCTGGCCAAGATCGATCCCGCGACCGGCGAGCCGAAGAAGATGGCGTTCGGCCCCTGGATGTTGAAGGCCTTCGCCATCCTCAAGCGCTTCAAGTTCCTGCGCGGCACGCCGCTCGACATCTTCGGCTACAGCGATGACCGCCGCACCGAGCGCCAGTTGATCGCCGACTACGAGGCGCTGCTGGAAACGCTGATGGCCGAACTCACCTCCGCCAATCATGCGGTCGCGGTCGAGCTTGCGTCGATCCCGGAAAAGATTCGCGGCTACGGTCCGGTCAAGCAGCGGCATCTCAAAGCCGCCAAGGCTGAGGAAGCAGCCTTGCGCGAACAGTTCCGCGGCGCCGCCGCGCCTTACTTGAAGGCGGCGGAATAGTTTATCGGCAGGAGCATGGTCCCGAAGAGTGGATACCGGTTTTCGGAAGAGATCATGCTCAAACAAGAATCTAAGGCGGAATGACGTTTCGAAAGTGGGCATCCCACTTTGGCCGCCAGCCTTGCATGCGTTGGAGGTCTCGCCTGGAGCTGCACCGTGATTTCAGCTGAACGCCTGCGCGAGATCGCGTTCTGGGCCAACGACCTGAGCGAAGGCGAATTCGAGCAGGCGCGCCGCGGCATTGTCGAGAAGGCCTATGCCAAGGGCGGGTACATCTGCCATCGCGGCGACCGACTCGATTCCTGGACCGGTGTTACGGCCGGCCTGCTCAAGCTCAGCACCGTGTCGCGCAACGGCAAGGCGGTGACGCTCGCCGGCATCCGCGCGGGCGGCTGGTTCGGCGAAGGCACCGTGCTGAAAAACGAGGCGCGGCAGTACGATCTTGTCGCCTTGCGCGATACCCGCTTGGCGCTGATGGACCGTGCTACCTTCCTCTGGCTGTTCGAGAACAGCGTTGCCTTCAACCGATACCTTGTCAGCCAACTCAATGAACGGCTCGGCCAGTTCATCGCGCTGGTCGAGTACGACCGCATGCTCGACGCGCCGGCGCGGCTCGCGCGCAGCGTCGCTTGGCTGTTCAACCCGGTGCTCTATCACGGCCGCGAAATGCACCTGGAGATATCGCAGGAAGAGATAGGTCTCTTGTCGGGCGTGTCGCGCCAGATGGCGAACAAGAGCTTGCAGATTCTCGAAAGCAAGGGCCTGCTGCGCGTCGAGCACGGCGGCATCACGGTGCTGAATCTGGAGCGGCTGGCGCGCTACGGCGGCTAAAGACGGCCGCTCTCCGGAAAAGAAATAACCGCGCACATAGCCGACATCGCCGCCGTCTGTCTGTCAAGTGGCTTGTTGCGGAATTATTGTTTCGCAGCAATCTCATACGGGCTGATGCTGGGGTGTGTGCGTCAGCACGGAAGGGGAAGACAAACGCTCGGCCCAGGGTCGAGCATCGAAGCGGGGGGCGCAGAACGTCCATGCGCGCGGCTGGGCGCCGGCGGTGTGCTGTGCCTGATTTCGGTGTTCGTGGAATGGGTTAGCGAGCTTTTGCGGTCTACTTCCAAGAAGGAAAGGCTTGACCGCGCGGCCTGCGTTGTTTTCATATCCGTACAAACAAGCCCGCCATCGAAGGCGGCGAGGGGTTAAGCAATAAGGCCGCACAAAAACGCGGCTCCTGTGGGAGGGAATAGGCTGTGGCGACAAACGCCGCCGCGTCTGCGGACACGTTTGCGAAGCTGCTGGTGCGCAATGCTCGCCTTTACGGCGAGCGGCCGGCCATGCGGCACAAGGATTTCGGCATCTGGCAGACCTGGACGTGGGGCGACCTGCTCGGGATCGTGCGCGCCTATGCGGTCGGCCTCAACCGGCTCGGCCTCAAGCGTGGCGAAACCATCGCCATCGTCGGCGCCAACCGCCCGAAGCTGTACTGGTCGGTTATGGCGGCGCAGATGCTCGGCGCCGTTCCGGTGCCGGTCTATGCCGACGCGGTGGCGGAGGAGCTCTCCTTCGTGCTCTCCCATGCCGAGGTGCGCTTTGCCGCGGTCCAGGATCAGGAGCAGGTCGACAAGATCCTCTCCGTGAAGGAGCTCCTGCCCAAGCTAGAGGAGATGGTCTACGACGAGGCGCGGGGGCTGCGCGACTACGACCACAGCCACATGCACGCGATCGACGAGATCATCGAAGCGGGGCGCAAGGCGCTTGCCGACGATCCATCCGTCGTCAAGTGGCTCGACGCGGAAATCGAGAACGGCAAGGGCTCCGATCCCTCCATCATCCTATACACCTCCGGCACCACCGGCACCTCCAAAGGCGTGGTGCTGACCGGCGAGGGTTCGATCAACGCGGCGACCGATACGGTCAAGTTCGACCACCTCAACGAGACCGACGTCTCGCTCGCTTATCTGCCGCTCGCCTGGGTCGGCGACCATTACCTCAATTATGCGCAAGGCATGGTGGCGGGCTTCTGCATCGCCTGCCCGGAATTGACCGACACCGCCCAGCAGGACCTGCGCGAGATCGGCCCGACCTTCTATTTCGCCCCACCGCGCACGCTGGAAGCGCTGCTGACCGGGGTGATGATCCGCATGGAGGACGCGAGTCCCCTCAAGCGCCGGATGTTCCGCTATTTCCTCGGCGTGGCGCGCAAATACGGCGAGGCCATTCTCGACGGCAAGCCGGTGCCGTTCGCGGGCCGGCTGCTGTACTGGATCGGCAATGTCTTGATCTACGGCCCGCTCAAGAACGTGCTCGGCTTCTCGCGCGTGCGCACTGCCTACACCGCGGGCGAGGCCATCGGGCCGGACCTGTTCGCCTTCTACCGCTCCATCGGTCTCAACCTGAAGCAGCTCTACGGCCAGACCGAAGCGTTTCTCTATGTGACCGCCCAGCCGGATGGACAGGTCTATTCCGACTCCGTCGGCCCGCCCTGTCCGAACGTCGACATGCGTATCGCCGAGAACGGCGAGGTGCTGTTCAAGTCGCCGGGCATGTTCGTCGGCTATTTCAAGGACGAGGCCAAGACCAAAGAGGTGCTGACCCCGGACGGTTACGTGAAGACGGGCGATGCCGGCTACCTCGACGAGAAGACCGGTCATCTCAAGATCATCGACCGCGCCAAGGACGTCGGCAATCTCAACGACGGCACGTTGTTCTCGCCCAAGTTCATCGAAAATAAGCTCAAGTTCTTCCCCAACCTCCGCGAGGCGGTGGCCTACGGCGACAAGCGCGATTTCGTCGCCGTTATGCTCAACATCGACCTCACCGCCGTCGGGAGTTGGGCCGAGCGCAACAACGTGGTCTACAGCTCCTACCAGGAGCTGGCGCAGCACCCGCTGGTCTTGGACATGATCGAAAAGGATGTCGCCGAGGTGAACCGCGACCTGGCGCAGGACAAGGTGATGGCGGGCACGCAGATCAAGCGCTTCCTCATTTTGCACAAGGAGCTCGACGCCGACGACGGCGAACTCACCCGCACCCAGAAGGTGCGCCGCGGCTTCATCGCCGAGCGCTACGCCGCGCTGGTCACCGCGCTCTATGACGGCTCGTCGGAGGCCGACATCGCCACCGAGGTGACCTTCGAGGACGGCCGCAAGGGCACCATCAAGGCGCGCGTGAAGGTCCGCGACATGAAGAGCGCGCCGGCCACGCCTCCGATGGAGAAGGCGGCATGAGGGCCCCCACCGGCTCCGAAATCGCCGCGGGCGAGGTGCTGCTCGCGGTCGAGGACGTCTCACTGTCCTTCGGCGGCGTGAATGCAGTGACGAACGTGTCCTTCGACATCCGTAAAGGTGAAATCCGCGCCATCATCGGGCCGAACGGCGCCGGCAAGACGTCGATGCTCAACGTCATCAACGGCTTCTATCATCCGCAGCAGGGCCGCATCACCTTCAAGGGCCAGACCCGCTCCAAGATGCGCCCCTACGAAGCGGCTGAAGGCGGCATTGCGCGCACCTTCCAGAACGTCGCCCTGTTCCGCGGCATGACCTCGCTCGACAACATCATGGCCGGCCGCTCGCTCAAGATGCACAAGAACTTCTTCTGGCAGTTGCTGCGCCACGGCCCGGCGATGCGGGAGGAGGTCGAGCACCGCGCCTTCGTCGAGGAAATCATCGACTTCCTGCGCATCCAGGAAATTCGCCGCACGCCGGTCGGCCGGTTGCCCTACGGCCTGCAGAAGCGCGTCGAACTCGGCCGCGCGCTTGCCATGGAGCCCGAGCTTCTTTTGCTCGACGAGCCGATGGCCGGCATGAACCTTGAGGAGAAGGAGGACATGTCGCGCTTCATCCTCGACGTCAACGACCAGTTCGGCACCACCATCGCGCTCATCGAGCACGACATGGGCGTGGTGATGGACCTCTCCGATCGCATCGTCGTGCTCGACCACGGCACCAAGATCGCCGATGGCCCGCCGGAGGAGGTCAGCAACAACCAGGCGGTGATCGACGCCTATCTCGGCGTGGCGCATTGACGGTGAAGTGATGCATTTTCTCTATCTCGCCTTCATCGATCCCTTCGTGCAGATGGTGCAGGCGCCCGACCTGCTGGCGCAGACGCTGTGGGAAGGTCTGGTCGGCGGCATGCTCTACGCGCTGATCGCGCTCGGCTTTGTGCTGATCTTCAAGGCCTCCGGCGTTTTCAACTTCGCGCAAGGCATCATGGTGGTGTTCTCGGCGTTGACGCTCGTCGGCCTGCATGACGCCGGAATGCCGGCCATCATCGCGTTGGCGCTGACGATCCTTGTCATGTTCGTGCTGGCCTGGACCATCGAGCGCGCGGTGCTGAGACCGCTCGTTAATCAGCCCGATATCATTCTATTTATGGCCACCTTCGGCATCACCTACTTCCTGATCGGCTTCGGCTCGTTCGTGTTCGGCGGCGACCCCAAGGTTATGCCCACGGGCGACTTCTATCTGCCCAGCGGAAGCATCACCTATCACACGCTCGGCGGCATGGTGCAGATGCAGAAGCTCGACATCGCCGCCGTCATCATCGCCACCATCATGGTCATCGGTCTCGGCTTTTTCTTCTCCAAGACCCGCATCGGGCGAGCGCTGCGCGCCGTCGCCGACAGTCACTCCGCGGCGCTCTCGGTCGGCATTTCGCTGGAACAGATCTGGGTGATCGTGTGGTTCGCCGCCGGGCTGGTGGCGCTGGTCACAGGCATCTTCTGGGGCGCGCGTTCGGATGTCTCCTTCGCGCTCGAGGTGATCGCGCTCAAGGCCCTGCCGGTGCTGATCCTCGGCGGCTTCACCTCGATCCCGGGCGCCATCGTCGGCGGGCTGATCATCGGCATCGGCGAGAAACTGTTCGAGTTCTACTGGGGCCCGTTGTTTGGCGGCGGCACCGACGCCTGGTTCGCCTACGTGCTGGCGTTGCTCTTCCTGCTGTTCCGCCCGCAGGGGCTGTTCGGCGAACGCATCATCGAGCGGATTTGAGGGACGGATAATGTTCTACCGCGAGGCCGGCCAGTTCAAATCCGACTACGTCGCCGATCAGGCGATCTTCCCGATTGCGCAGGACCGCATCGGGCTGGTGATCATCTTCATCATCGCGCTCGCGATTCCGCTGACCGAGAACGACTTCCTGCTCAACGCGGTGATGATCCCGTTCCTGATCTTCTCGCTGGCGGCAATGGGGCTCAACCTGCTCACCGGCTATACCGGCCTGTTGTCGCTCGGTTCCGGGGCCTTCATGGGTGTCGGCGCCTACGCGTGCTACAAGCTCACCAGCATCTTCCCCGACGTGAACATTATCATCTGGGTGATCTGCTCCGGGTTCTTCGCGGCCATCGCGGGCACGATCTTCGGGCTGCCGTCGCTGCGCATCAAGGGCTTCTATCTCGCCATCGCGACGCTTGCCGCGCAGTTCTTCCTGGAATGGTGCTTCATCCGCATCCCGTGGCTCTACAACTACAATACCTCCGCGGCCATCGAGGTTCCGCAGCGCACGCTGTTCGGCATTATCGTCACCGGCCCACGCGCGACCTCGGAGACCCGCTACTACGTCGTGCTCGCCGTCGTGCTGGCCATGACTTGGCTCGCCTCCAATCTGGTGCACGGCCGCATCGGCCGCAGCTGGATGGCGGTGCGCGACATGGACATCGCCGCAGAGCTCATGGGCATTCGCCTGCTGCCGACCAAGCTCTTGGCCTTCGCGGTGTCATCGTTCTACTGCGGGGTCGCCGGCGCGCTCCTGGTGTTCCTCTGGTACGGCGGCGCGGAAGCGGGCGTCTTCGGCATCAACCAGAGCTTCACCATCTTGTTCATGATCATCATTGGCGGCCTTGGCAGCCTGCTCGGCGCGTACATGGGCGCGGCGTTGATCTTCATTCTGCCGATCATCCTGCGCTTCCTGCCGGAATCTCTCGGGCTGCCGCTGCACGCGGACACGGTCGAGCACATCACTTTCATGGTTACGGGCGCGCTGATTATCTTGTTCCTGATCGCCGAGCCGGCGGGCCTTGCGCGGCTGTGGGCGATCGGCAAGCAAAAACTGAGGATGTGGCCGTTTCCGTATTGAGGGTAGGGGCTCGCAACCGAATTCCCGCCGCGGCGGTCTGTCTTTCGCGGGGGGTGACATCGCCGACCGGGCAAGAATAAGCCCGGTGGCGGACAGAGGAGACCAGAGGCGCGCCACCGGCGCGAACCAAAGGGAGGGAATGAGAATGAAGATGAAGCAACTCGTGGCCGGCATGGCATGTGCCGGCCTGCTGGGCGCGGCGGCCTTCGTTGGCACCGCGCAGGCGCAAGACAAGATTTTCGTGCCGCTGTTGACCTACCGCACCGGGCCGTTCGCCAACTCCGGCATCCCGATCGCCAACGGCATGCACGATTACCTGACCATGCTGAACCAGCGTGACGGCGGCATCGGCGGCGTCAAGATTGACGTCCAGGAGTGCGAAACGGGCTACAACACCAAGAAGGGCGTGGAGTGCTGGGAGTCCGTCAAGGACAAGCACCCCGCGGTCATCAATCCGTATTCGACCGGCATTACGCTGCAGCTCATTCCGAAGGCGGCGGTCGACAAGATTCCGGTGCTGTCCATGGCCTACGGCCTGTCGGCCTCTGCGGTCGGTAAGGACTTCCCCTGGATCTTCAACCCGCCGGCCACCTATTGGGACGGCATGTCGCAGGCCATTAGCTACGTCGGCATGAAGGAAGGCGGCCTCAACAAGCTCAAGGGCAAGAAGATCGGCTTCATCTATCTCGACGTCGGTTACGGCCGCGAACCGATCCCGCTCTTGAAGGATCTCGCCAAGACCTACGGCTTCACGGTCAAGTTCTATCCTGTCGGCGTCAAGGAGATGCAGGACCAGTCGAGCCAGTGGCTGGCCGTGCGCCGCGATCGCCCGAATTGGATGATCATGTGGGGCTGGGGCGCCATGAACCCGACCGCGGTCAAACGCGCCTCCGAGAACGGCTACCCGATGGACCACTTCATCGGCGTGTGGTGGTCGGGCTCCGATGACGACGCCCGCGGCGGCGGCATGGCGGCCAAGGGCTATCTGGCGATGAGCTTCAGCGGCCTCGGCTCCAACTACCCGGCCATCCAGGACATCAAGAAATACGTCGTGGACAAGGGCCTGAGCCAGGTCAAGAAAGAGGACTTCGCGAACAATTTCTACGACCGCGGTGTCTACAACTCGGTGCTGGTCGCGCAGGCGATCCGCAACGCGCAGAAGATCACCGGTAAGAAGGTGGTCGACGGTCCGGACGTCCGCAAGGGACTGGAGACCCTCAACATCACCGACGCCGACTGGGCCAAGCTCGGCCTGCCGAAGTTCGGCACGCCGGTGCATGTCACCTGCGCCGACCATAACGGCCACAGCGCCATCTTCATGGAGCAGTGGGATGGCAAGCAATGGCACCGGATCTCCGGCCTGATCAAGCCGATGCTGAACAAGGTCGAGCCGATGCTGCAGGCGGCGGCGGCCGACTACGTCAAGAAGAACACCGGCTGGCCGAAGCGCACCGAGCCCTGCGCCAAGCTGCCGTAAGGTGACTTCTTCCCTCTCCCCGCTGCGCGGGGAGAGGGTGACTTCCGAGCGTTAAGCGCGTTCACGCGCGTCTTCGACGCGCTATGGCGAGGAAGTCGGGTGAGGGGCGAGGCAGAGACTTGCCCCTCACCCGGCTCGCGCCTTGCAAGCGCGGCGCTCGCCACCTTTTCCCCGCTGCGCGGGGCGAGGGTAAAAGGAGCCTGTAATGACCGCTGTCGAAAGAACAAACGTGACGCCCGCCACCGAGAACATTCTCTCGGTCAACAACATCGAGGTGATTTACGATCACGTCATCCTGGTGCTGAAAGGCGTCTCGCTCGAAGTGCCGCGCGGTGGCATCGTCGCGCTGCTCGGCGCCAACGGTGCCGGCAAGACCACCACGCTGAAGGCGATCTCCAACCTGCTGCACGCCGAGCGCGGCGACGTCACCAAGGGGTCGATCACCTTCGAGGGCGATGAGGTGCAGAACCTCTCTCCCAATGAATTGGTCCGCCGTGGCTGCATCCAGGTGATGGAGGGCCGGCACTGCTTCGGCCATCTCACCATCGAGGAAAACCTGCTCACCGGCGCCTTCACCCGCCGCGACGGCAAGGCCGCGATCAAGCGCGACATGGATTTGGTCTACGGCTATTTTCCGCGCCTTGCCGAGCGCCGGAATTCGATGGCCGGCTATACCTCCGGCGGCGAGCAGCAGATGTGCGCCATCGGCCGCGCGCTGATGTCGCGGCCCAAGATCATCCTGCTCGACGAGCCGTCGATGGGGCTGGCGCCGCAGATCGTGGAGCACATTTTCGAGATCGTGAAGGATCTGAACGCCAGAGAGGGCGTGTCGTTCCTGCTCGCCGAGCAGAACACCAACATGGCGCTGAAATTCGCCACCTACGGCTACATTCTCGAAAACGGCCGCGTGGTGATGGACGGCGTGGCCACGGCGCTCGCCGAGAACGCGGACGTCAAGGAGTTCTACCTCGGCACCTCCGGGGACAAGCGCAAGAGCTTCCGCGAGGGCAAGCACTATCGGCGCCGCAAGCGCTGGCTGTCGTAACCTCGCTTGTTACACCGGGACGCAATGACCGACCACTACAACTCCCTCGAAAGCCGGCCGCCGCTGTTGCGCGAGAGCGAGGAGTTCGCCGCGCTGACGCACGCCATTGCCCACGCGCTGGCCGCGCCGGCCTGGGCCAAGCAACTCGCCGGCGTCAATCCGCACAAGGTCGACTCGCGCGAAGCACTCGCCAAGCTGCCGGTGCTGCGCAAGTCCGACATCGCGGCGCTGCAGCAGGAAAACCCGCCCTTCGGCGGCCTCAACGTCACGCCGCCCGGCAAGGCGAGCCGCCTCCTGATGTCGCCGGGGCCGATCTTCGAGCCGGAAGGCCACGGCAAGGACTGGTACGGCGCCGCGCGCGCGCTTTTTGCCGCCGGGTTCCGCGCCGGCGACATCGTGCATAATTGCTTCGCCTATCACCTGACGCCCGGCGGATTCATGATCGAGAGCGGCGCGCACGCGCTGGGCTGCGCGGTCATCCCCGGCGGCGTCGGCAATACCGAGCAGCAGCTCGAGGCGATCGCGCATTACAAGCCGTCGGGCTATGTCGGCACGCCCGACTTTCTCAAGATCCTGCTCGATACCGCGGAGAAGAGCGGCAAGGACGCGTCCTCCATCAAGCGTGCGCTGGTGTCGGGCGCGGCGCTGCCTGCCTCGCTGCGCGCGGAATTGAAGGCGCGCGGCGTCGAGGTGCTGCAGTGCTACGCCACCGCCGAGCTCGGCGTCGTCGCCTACGAGTTGCCGGCCCCGGTTGATCAAGACGGCGCGCGCACGCGCGCTCCTGAGGGCATGATCGTCAACGAAACCGTGATCCTTGAGATCGTGCGGCCCGGCACCGGCGATCCGGTGCCCGAAGGCGAGGTGGGTGAGGTGGTGGCGACCACCTTCAATCCGGACTATCCGATGATCCGGCTCGCCACTGGTGACCTTTCCGCGATCCTGCCCGGCCGCTCGCCCTGCGGGCGCACCAACATCCGCATCAAGGGCTGGATGGGCCGCGCCGACCAGACCGCCAAGGTCAAGGGCATGTTCGTGCATCCGAGGCAGGTGGCCGAGGTCGCCGCCCGCCATCCGGAGCTCGCTCGCCTGCGTCTCGTGGTCGGCCGCGAGCGGGAGCAGGACACGATGACGTTGGTGGCCGAATGTGGCGCGCCCGGCGCGGCGGTGGAAGGCGCGGTCGCCGCCACGCTGCAGGCGGTCACCAAGCTGAAGGGCGCGGTGAAGCTGGTGGCCGTCGGCTCGCTGCCAAACGACGGCAAGGTGATCGCCGACGAGCGGCCGGTAGGATAGGGCGGCACGTGTCCCGGGCGCAGCGCAGCGTGAAACGGTGCGCTGCAGACCCGGGACCCCGATTGCTTAAGAAAGCTGGGCCCCGGATCAGCGTCGCACCACTTCGCTTTCGCTCGTGCTGCGCCGCGTCCGGGGCACGCAGCCACCCTTGACCCCGCCCGCCATTTCCCGCTGATTGGCCCTATGAACAACGGCCATCTCCCCGCAGACCACCCGCAGATCCCCCCGCGTCGTATCGGCGTGCTGCTGGTCAATCTCGGCACGCCGGATGCCACCGACTATTGGTCGATGCGGCGCTACCTGAAGGAGTTTCTCTCCGACCGCCGCGTCATCGAGGTGAACCCGGTGAAGTGGTGGCTGATCCTCAACCTCATCATCCTCACCGTGCGCCCGGGGCGCAAAGGCCGCGACTACGACAAGATCTGGAACAAGGCGCTGAACGAGTCCTTCCTCAAGACCATCACGCGCTCGCAGGCCGACAAGCTCGCCGCCAATTACGGCGGCGACCGGCGTGTCCTGGTCGACTGGGCGATGCGCTACGGCAACCCGTCGATCCCCGCGCGCCTCGACGCCATGCAGAAGGCGGGCTGCGACCGCGTCCTCATCGTGCCGCTTTATCCGCAGTACGCCGCCGCTACCAGCGCGACCGTCTGCGACAAGGCGTTCGACGCGCTTAAGACCATGCGCTGGCAGCCGGCGGTGCGCATCGCGCCGGCTTGGTTCGACGATCCCGGCTACATCGAGGCGCTGGCCGGCTCGCTGCGCGACGAGCTCACCAAGCTGTCGTTCGAGCCGGACGTGATCCTCGCCTCCTTCCACGGCATGCCGGAGGAATACCTCGCGAAGGGCGATCCCTATCACTGCCAGTGCGCCAAGACCGCGCGTCTCCTGCGCGAGCGGCTGGGCTTGAGCGAGGACAAGCTGATGATGACCTTCCAGTCGCGCTTCGGCTCGGCGGAATGGCTCAAACCCTACACCGACGCGACGGTGAAGCGCCTGGCCGAGCAGGGCGTGAAGAACATGGCGGTCATCACGCCGGGCTTCACCGCCGACTGCCTGGAGACCCTGGAAGAGATCGCCATGGAGAACGCCGAGATCTTCAAGCACGCGGGCGGCAAGAACTTCGCGCATATTCCCTGCCTCAACGACAGTGAGCGCGGCATGGCGGTGATCCGGGCCGTGGCCGCCCGCGAGCTGCAAGGCTGGGTGTGACCTTCCTTTCCCTCCTCCGCATGCGGGGGAGGGTGGCTGGCCGCAGGCCAGCCGGGTGGCGGCGGCCCCAAATCAACTCCCCGTTAACCATCGCGCTTTAGCTTCCGTTAACCAAAGCCGCCGGGCCCGGCCCGGGCGGACGCACGTCTTCTTGCCAGCCAAGGCGGCGTGCTTCGTCCGGCATCGTGCCCGTTGGCCTTGTCGATCGGTTGTCTGATCCGTTCGCGGCTGGCGCCTGCCGGTCGCGGCGAAAGAAGGAGCGAGCGTGTCGCGCTTTCGCCTGTCCCGCCCGGCCGCGCCCCATAGCGCCGGCCTGCTGCTTGCCGCCTGTTGCTGGCTGGGCGTGGGCTTTGGCGTGGGTTTCGGCTGCGTGGCGGCGAACGCGCAGAGCGTGTCGAACGGTCAAAGCGGGCAAGGGACGCAAGGCGTGCCGAGCACCGCCGCGCCCTATACCAATCCGTTCGCGCCCGATCTGCAGGCCGACCCCAAGGGCAAGACGCCGAGCTGGGAAAAGTTCAATCGCCCGCCAGCCCGGAGCGCGCAGAGCGAGAACGACAACGGCCAGCCGGGCACCTTCAAACCGGTCCAGACCATCAAAGCGCTGCAGCCGCCGCCTTCGGGTGCGGGAACGACCGGCTTCGACGCCACCAATGCACCCAAGAGGCGCGGTAACGCCTCCGCCTCTGGAACGTCCGCCGATCGCACGCCGGCCTATGGTGCGGCGGCCTCCGGCACCGGCGCCTACGGGGCGACGGCCGACGGCGGCAACGCCGCCGCCAACACGGCCTATGGCAATGGGGCTTACGGCAACACGAGCTACGGCAACACCGCCTATGGCGCGCAGGAGAATACGCCGGCGGCGGCGCAAAACCCCTATCAGCAGCCGATCCCACCGCTCGCCGGCGACCAGGCGCTCGCCGAGGCGCCGGGCGAGCCGCCGGTCACCCGCATCAATCCCATCCGCAAGCCGAAGAAGAAACGCCGGGCCCATTCCGACGAGCCGACCGATCCCTTCGCGCCCACCGGCATCCACGCGGGTTCGTTCGAGATCTACCCGGCGGTCGAGCTGCTCGGCGGCTACGATAGCAACCCGAACGCCACCGAAAGCGGCGACGGCGCTGCGGTCTACACGGTGGCGCCCGAACTGAAGGTCGATTCGGACTGGGGTCGCCATTCGCTCAAGGCGGAGCTGCGCGGCAGTTACACCGGTTACTCGCCGGACAGCTCGCCCACGCTCAGCCGCCCCTATCTCAAGGGTAAGATCGATGGCCGCTTCGACGTCAACCGCGACACCAAGATCAACCTCGGCAGCAGCGTGCTGGTCTCGACCGACAACCCCGGCAGCCCTGACCTGCAAGCCGGCCTGTCCAAGCTGCCGCTCTACATCACCATGGATCATAGCGCCGGCATCACGCAGTCGTTCAGCCGCTTCGAGCTGAAACTGATGGGCGACTTCCAGCGCACCGACTATCAGGATTCCGAGCTCACCAACGGCACCACGGTGAGCAACAAGGACCGCAACTACAATCAGTTCGGCGGTACGTTGCGTGGCAGCTATGAGATGACGCCCGGCGTCAAGCCGTTCGTCGAGATCGGCGCCGACACCCGCCGCCACGACCAGGAGCCGGACAGCTACGGCTACGACCGCAATTCCAAGGGCATCACCGGCAAGGTCGGCACCACGTTCGAATTGACCCGCTTGCTGACCGGCGAGGTCTCGCTCGGCTATACCCATCGCGATTACGCCGATGCGCGGTTCGGCTCGGCCGGCGGGCTCATCGGCGACGCATCGTTGATCTGGGACGCCGACGCGCTCAACACCGTTAAGCTCACGGCGTCGTCCACGGTGGAGGAGTCCTCGGTGGCCGGCGTCTCCGGCGTGTTCTATCGCAATGTCGCCGCGCAATACGACCACGCCTACCGGCGCTGGCTGATCGGCAGCCTGAAGCTCGGCCTCGGCGTCGACACCTATAATGGCGGCTCGACGTCGTCGTCGACCACGACCGTCTCGACCATCTGCGGCTGCGTCATCACCGTGCCGGGTGAGACTACGCCGGACCGGCAGGACCTGATCTATACGGCCGGATTTGGCCTCACCTACAAGTTCAGCCGCGAGCTCTGGCTCAAGGGCGAATTCAGCCAGAAATGGGTGCGCTCGAACGTCGCCGGCAACGACTACGACGACAGCCTCATCCTGTTCGGCATCCGGCTGCAGCGCTGAAGGCTGTTCCGCGCTTGCATTCGGCGCCCGATTGCATCCGGGTCGCAGGACCCATAACCGGGCGCGGGTGCGCCGCTCACGTCTTCAGCAACCCCTCGATCTCCGCCCGGAACGCCGGTGCAATGTCGTCACGCTCGAGCGCGTAGGCGACGTTGGCGGCGAGGAAGCCGATCTTGGAACCGCAGTCGAAGCTGCGGCCGTCGAATTCGTAGCCGTAGAACGGTTGCGCTTTCGCCAGCGTCAGCATGGCGTCGGTGAGCTGGATCTCGCCGCCCGCGCCCGGCGCCTGCTTTTCCAGCAGCTCGAAGATTTCCGGCTGCAGGATGTAGCGCCCGGTAATCGACAGGTTCGACGGCGCCGCGTCCGCCTCCGGCTTCTCCACCATCTCGGTAATAGCGAACGCCTTGCCCTTGCGTTCGCCGACGCCGACGATGCCGTACATGTGCACGCGTTCGGGCGGCACCTGTTCGACCGCAACGATATTGGCCTTGGCGTCGAGGCCATTTGCCGCGTCGATCATCTGCTTCAGGCAGCCGGGTTTGTTCTGCACCAGCACGTCGGGCAAGAGCAGCGCGAACGGCTCACGGCCGACCAGCTCGCGCGCGCACCACACCGCGTGGCCTAGCCCCAGCGGCGATTGCTGGCGGGTGAAGCTGGCGGTGCCGGCTTCCGGAAGGTCTTCCGACAACAGGTTCAGTTCGGCCTGCTTGCCGCGCTCGATCAGCGTTACTTCCAGCTCGAACTGGCGGTCGAAATGGTCCTCGATCACGCTCTTGTGGCGGCCGGTGACGAAGATGCAGTGCTCGATGCCGGCTTCGCGCGCCTCGTCCACCACGTGCTGGATCAGCGGCCGGTCGACCACCGGCAGCATTTCCTTGGGCATGGCCTTGGTGGCCGGCAGGAAGCGGGTACCGAGGCCCGCGACCGGAAAAATGGCTTTGCGGATGTGGGTCATGTGGGAAAGGACAATTCTGAGGGTGGGACCAGCATGTCTGTCAAAGCACGGGACCACCCTTCGGGTCTAGTATGGTGGATTTGAAGTTCGTTACATCACGTGCAGCGAGCCCGTGAACGGCCTTCAAATCCAAAACCACACTAGAATCATAAAGTTGCTAGTGTCCCTGAGATTCGGAAGTTCGCTTCTGAGGGGACTGCGCAATCAAGCGAACTTCCGAACCGGGACACTAGCGGGGAGGCCGTTAACCTTCTGGAAACCATAATAGCTGACCCATAGTGCCCATGAGGGCACAGACTCGCCGGGTGCGCGCCGGTTCGCCCACCCGAAAGGCCGCGTTTTATCTGCTTGCCGTGCTCCTGACGGTGGCCGCCGGCGGTGCCGTGGCGCAGGTGACCGGCTCGATCTCGTCCGCCAGCCGTACTGCGACACCGCCCTGGAGCGGGCAGTCCGGCGCCTCGGGCGATCCGCGCATGAGCGCTTCCGCCATCCGCGCGGCCGCGTCGCGGTTCCAGGACTGCCTCGCAGGATTGTGGCCTGCGGCCGTGCGCCGCGGCATCTCGCGCGCCGTCTTCGAGCGCGCGACGCGCGGGCTGACGCCCGACCTGCGCATCATGGACCTGCTCGACAGCCAGCCCGAGTTCACCAAGTCGATCTGGGATTATCTCGACATCCTGGTGACCGATGCGCGCATCGCCAAGGGCCGCGCGCTGCTCGACAAATATGCCGACACCTTCGCCCGCGCCGAACGTGCCTATGGCGTCAGCCGCTATGTCATCACGGCGATCTGGGGCGTGGAAAGCGATTACGGCGACCTTGGCGGCGACCGGCCGGTGCTGCGCTCGACTGCGACGCTCGCCTGCGTCGGCCGGCGCCAGCGCTATTTCCGGGACGAGTTTCTCGCCACCCTCGACATTCTTCAGCACCACGACGTGCCGGAAAACCGGCTCGTCGGCTCCTGGGCCGGCGCCTTCGGGCCGACGCAGTTCATGCCCACCGCCTTCCTGCGCTACGCGGTCGACTTCGACGGCGACGGCCGGCGCGACGTGGTCGATTCCGCCGCCGACCTCATCGCCTCCACCGCGAACAATCTGAAGAAAGACGGCTGGCACCCCGGCGAAACCTGGGGCTACGAGGTGGTGGTGCCGGCGGATTTCGATTTTCTGCGCGCGAGCGGCCGGCGCGAACTGCCGATGCGCGAATGGCGGAAGCTCGGCATCGTCCGTGCCGGCGGCAAGCCGTTCCCGCGGCCCGACGATCGCGCTTTCCTGCTAGTGCCCGCCGGCATCCAGGGGCCGGGCTTCCTGATGCTGCACAATTTCCGGGTCATCATGCGCTACAACCCGGCCGAGGCCTACGCGCTGGCGATCGGCCATCTGGCCGACCGGCTGCGCGGCGGCGGACCGTTCGTGCAGGCCTGGCCGCGCTACGAGAAGGCGCTCTCGCGCGGCCAGCGCCTGGAACTGCAGGAACTGCTGGAACGGCACGGTTTCAACGTCGGCGAGCCCGACGGCCGCATCGGCGCCCGCACGCGGGACGCCATCCGCGACTATCAGGCGCGCATTGGCCGGGTTCCGGACGGTTTTGCCACCGCCGGCCTGCTGAAGAGCCTGCGTGCCCAATAGGTTAACGGTCAGGCGAGTTCACCAGACAGCTATCTTCGAGTTGACATTTTTTGCCGGCTATTGGCCCATGGGATGGCGCGTGGTGGCGGCCGGGAGCAGCCGCCGCCGTCTGCGCCAAGGTTTTGGCCAAGGCTTTGCGAGGCATCGGGCGATCGGCATGTTCGGCAGCGTGCAGCGGCGACATCGGCGGATTGGGGCGGCCCTGGTGGCGGCGGCCGAGGGCCTTGCCGTGCTGGCGCTCGTCTTGGCAGCCGCCACGCCGGCGTTGGCACAGGTGGGCGGCAACCCGTTTCAGTTTATGCGCCGGGAATATAAGCGGCAGCAGCAGCAAGGCGGCTTCTTCGGCGGTTTTTTCGGGGGCCCGGACCACTCGCGGCGCCACCGTGGCGCCTCCCGAGTGCAGCGCCAGGTTGACTATTCGCGCGCGCCGCCGCCGCAAAAGCAGGAAAGCCAGCCCGACCCCACCAAGCCGATCACCTCCATCGTGGTCATGGGCGGCAGCATGGCCGACTGGCTCGCCTACGGCCTGGAAGACGCGTTCGCCGACTCGCCCAACGTGGAGATCGTGCGCAAGGACGAGCCGCATTCCGGCCTGCTCCGTTACAAGGCCAAGAGCGATCTCGACTGGTGGCACGTGGCGCGTGACGATCTCGCGCAACAGAAGGCGAATTTCGTGGTGATGATGCTCGGCGTCATGGACCGCCAGAACATCCGCGAAAGCGATGTCGCCAAGGAGGCGGCACAGGCGGTGCAAAAGAACGCCGTCGACGCTTCGAAGGCGGGCCAAAACAAAGACGCCAAGGACGCCAAGGACACGCCGAAGTCGAGCCGCGGCGTGCTGACGTTCCGCAGCCCTCAATGGGAGCGGGTCTACACGCGCCGCATCGACAAGACGATCGCGGCCCTCAAGAGCCGGGGCGTTCCGGTGTTCTGGATAGGCCTGCCGTCGATCCGCGGCACCAAGTCGACCGCCGACGCCGTCTACCTCAACAATCTCTATCGCGAGCGTGCCGAACGCGCCGGCATCGTCTACGTCGACGTATGGGACGGCTTCGTCGACGAGGCCGGCAAATACTCGTCCTACGGTCCCGACTACGAGGGCCAGACCCGGCGCCTGCGCTCGCGCGACGGCGTGTTCTTCACCAAATACGGCGCGCGCAAGCTCGCGCATTACGTCGAGCGCGAAATCCGTCATTACATGACCAATCGCGTGACCACGCTGACTTTCCCGACCGGGCCGCTCGGTCCGGCGCCGGGTGTCGGCAAGTCGGCGGTGCGGCCGCTGGCCGGGCCGGTGCTGCCGCTTACCGCGCCCGCCGACAATTCCGACGTGCTGCTCGGCGGCGCCGGGGTCCCGCCGCAGCGCCCCGATGCCATCGCGACCAACGTGCTCGTCAAGGGTAACGCACTGAGGCCGCCGCCCGGCCGCGCCGACGATTTCAAATGGCCGCCGGACAGCCAGGACTACGGCAAGCCGCCCGCGCCGCCGCCGGCTCCCGACAAGACCAGCAAGGCCAACAACACCAGTCCGGCCGCGGCCGCTGCGCCGCCTGCGCAAGCGGCCGCACCGTCGACAGCCGTGCCGCTGACGCCGGCGCCTGCCGTCAGCGACAGTGCGCAACAGCCGGCCGCCGCGGCCAAGACCGATGCCGCGCAGGCCAAGGGTGCGGCGGACGCCAAGGCGCAAGCGCAAGCCGAAGTCGAAGCGAAGAAGCAGGCGGAGGAGAAGGCGGCGCAAGCAAAAGCGGCCGCAGAGAAGGCCAAGGAAGCAAAGGCCAAAGAAAAGGCGCGACGCGAGGCGGAGGCCCGCCGCGCGGCCGAACGCGCGCGCGCCGAAGCGCGGCAAGGCCTGCGGCCGCCTGGCCGCATCGAGACGCAGCGGCAGTACCGGCCGCGGCGGCGGCAGGATAATCCGTTACAGGATCTGTTCGGTATCTTCGGGCACTGAATTCCCGGTCATTCCGGGGCGCGGACCAAGTCCGAGAACCCGGAATCCAGGGCCATACTAAATGCTGTGCCGCTTAGCCCTGGATTCCGGGTCCGGCGCTATCGCGCCGTCCCGGAATGACAGGTGAGAAATAATGCGCCGGGATGAAAGATGCGTTCGCCGCACGCTCACCGCGGCAGGTCGCTCCAGCCCATCAGGAACGTGTCGACCGCGTGCGCGCACTGGCGGCCTTCGCGGATCGCCCACACCACCAGCGACTGGCCGCGGCGCATGTCGCCGGCGGTGAACACCTTCGGCAGCGAGGTCTGATAGCCCTCAGTGTCGGCCGAGACGTTGCCGCGCTTGTCGAGCGCGACGTCGAGCGCCTTCAACATGCCTTCGTGCACCGGATGCACGAAGCCCATGGCGAGCAGCACCAGATCGGCCTCGATCTCGAACTCGCTGCCGGGGACCGGCTCGAACTTGTCGTCGACGTGCACGCAGTGCAGCGTCTTCACCTGACCGTTCTCGCCGGTGAATTTCTGGGTCAGCACCGAGAACTCGCGGGTGGCGCCTTCCTGGTGGCTCGACGAGACGCGCAGCTTGAGCGGCCAGTCCGGCCAGGTCAGCGCCTTGTTCTCGTGTTCCGGCGGCTCCGGCATGATCTCGAAGTTCACGACCGACACCGCGCCCTGGCGGATCGAGGTGCCGATGCAGTCGGAGCCGGTGTCGCCACCGCCGATCACCACCACCTTCTTGCCCGTCGCCAGAATGGGCTCGACGTCGCCCAGCGCCTCGCCGCTGACGCGGCGGTTCTGTTGCGGCAGGAACTCCATGGCAAAATGGATGCCGTTCAGCTCGCGCCCCGGGATCGGCAGGTCGCGCGGCTTCTCGGAGCCGCCCGACAGCACCACCGCGTCGTGCTCGGCGGCGAGCTTGTCGACCGGCATGGTGACGCCAACGTCGACGCCGTAGTGGAAAGTTGCGCCCTCGGCCGTCATCTGCTCGACGCGGCGGTCGACGTGCACCTTCTCCATCTTGAAGTCCGGGATGCCGTAGCGCAGCAGGCCACCGGCCTTGGCCCAGCGCTCGTAGACGTGCACGTCATGGCCGGCGCGCGCGAGCTGCTGCGCGCAAGCCAGCCCCGCCGGGCCCGAGCCGACCACCGCGACCTTCTTGCCGGTCTTGCGCGTCGGCAGCTCGGGCTTGAGCCCCTGCGCGATGGCGCGGTCGGCGATCTCGCATTCGATGGTCTTGATGGTGACCGGGTTCTCGTCGATGTTGAGCGTGCAGGACGCCTCGCACGGCGCCGGGCACACGCGGCCGGTCACTTCTGGGAAATTGTTGGTCGAATGCAGGTTGACCGCGGCCTGGTCCCAGTGACCGCGGTAGACGAGGTCGTTCCAGTCCGGAATCTGGTTGTTGACCGGGCAGCCCGTCGGCAGGCCGGTGACGCGGCTCACGCCGTGGCAATAGGGCACGCCGCAGTCCATGCAGCGCGCGGCCTGGTCGTGCAGCTCATTGTCGGCGAGCGGCAGCACGAACTCGCGGTAATTCTTGATGCGTTCTTCGACCGGCGCGTACTTGCGATCGTGCCGTTCGAATTCGAGAAACCCGGTGATCTTGCCCATTCTTACTCTGCGGCCTGCATCGCGGCGGCCTTCTCCTTTGCCATCTCAGCGAGCGCACGGCGATATTCGACCGGCATCACCTTCTTGAACAGCGAACGATAGCGGGGCCAATCGGCGAGGATCTCGGCCGCGCGCTTGGAACCGGTATAGCGGGCGTGGTTCGAGATCAACATGTGAAGCCGCTCGGCGTCCTTGGCCGTCATGTCCGCCATGACGTCGACGCGGCCGTGGCTTTCCAGATCGTTCAACTCGCCGAATTCCTTCTCGGCGGCCTCTTCTTCCGCGGGCACCGGCTCGAGTTCGACCATCGCCATGTTGCAGCGGGTCTCGAAGCTGCCGTCCTCGTCGAGCACGTAGGCAATGCCGCCCGACATGCCGGCCGCGAAGTTGCGGCCCGTGTAGCCGAGTACCACCACCACGCCGCCGGTCATGTATTCGCAGCAGTGGTCGCCGGCGCCTTCCACCACGGCGAGGGCGCCGGAATTGCGTACGGCGAAGCGCTCGCCGGCGACCCCGCGGAAATAGCATTCGCCGCTGATTGCGCCGTAGAGCACGGTGTTGCCGACGATGATCGAGTCTTCCGGCACGATGCCGGCGTCGGCAGTCGGCCGGATGATGATGCGGCCGCCGGAGAGGCCCTTGCCGACATAGTCGTTGGCGTCGCCTTCGAGCTCGAAGGTCACGCCCTTGGCGAGCCAGGCGCCGAAGCTCTGGCCGGCGGTGCCGGTGAGGCGCACATGGATGGTGCCGTCGGGCAGGCCTTCGTGGCCGTAGCGCTTGGCGACCTCGCCGGAGAGCATGCCGCCGGCCGAACGGTCGGTGTTGTGGATCATCGCCTGCAAGCGCACCGGCGCGCCGCGGTCGAGCGCGGCCTGCGACTCGGCGATCAGCTTGCGGTCGAGGATGTCGGTGATCTTGTGGTCCTGCTCCTCACAATTGAAGATCGCGGTGCCGGTCTCGGCTTCCGGCTTCAGGAACAGCTTGGAGAAGTCGAGGCCCTTGGCCTTCCAGTGCGCCACCAGCCTGCGCTGGTCGAGCATCTGCACCTGGCCGATCATCTCGTCGAAGGTGCGGTAGCCGAGCATCGCCATCAGTTCGCGCACTTCCTCGGCAACGAAGAAGAAGTAGTTGATGACGTGCTCGGGCGCGCCGCGGAAGCGCTTGCGCAGCACCGGATCCTGCGTGGCCACGCCCACCGGGCAGGTGTTGAGATGGCACTTGCGCATCATGATGCAGCCGGCGGCGATCAGCGGCGCGGTGGCGAAGCCGAATTCGTCGGCGCCGAGCAGGGCGCCCACCACCACGTCGCGGCCGGTGCGCAGGCCGCCATCGACCTGCACCGCGATGCGCCCGCGCAGGCGGTTGGCCACCAGCGTCTGGTGGGTTTCGGCAAGGCCGATCTCCCACGGCGAACCGGCGTGCTTGATGGAGGTTAAGGGGGACGCGCCCGTGCCGCCTTCGTAGCCGGAAATGGTCACGTGGTCGGCGCGCGCCTTGGAGACGCCGGCGGCGACGGTGCCGACGCCGACCTCGGAGACGAGCTTCACCGACACGTCGCCGGTCGGGTTGACGTTCTTCAGGTCGAAGATGAGCTGCGCCAGGTCTTCGATCGAATAGATGTCATGGTGCGGCGGCGGCGAGATCAGGCCGACGCCGGGCGTCGAATGGCGCACCTTGGCGATGGTCTTGTCGACCTTGTGGCCGGGCAACTGGCCGCCTTCGCCCGGCTTGGCCCCTTGCGCCATCTTGATCTGCATCATGTCGGAATTGACGAGATATTCCGCCGTGACGCCGAAGCGGCCGGAGGCCACCTGCTTGATGGCCGAGCGCATGGAGTCGCCGTTCGGCATCGGCTTGAAGCGGTCGGTTTCCTCGCCACCTTCGCCGGTGTTCGACTTGCCGCCGATGCGGTTCATGGCGATGGCGAGCGTGGTGTGAGCTTCACGAGAAATGGAGCCGAACGACATGGCGCCGGTCGCGAAGCGCTTCACGATGCTCTTGGCGGGCTCCACCTCTTCGAGCGGCACCGGTTTGCGGTGGTCATCCTCCGCCGCCTTGATACGGAACAGGCCGCGGATGGTCAGCAGCCGCTCGCTCTGCTCGTTCACGGCCTGCGCGTAGGCGCGGTAATGGTCCTGCGAGTTGCCGCGCACCGCGTGCTGCAGTTCCTTGACCGTTTCCGAGGTCCACACGTGGTCCTCGCCGCGCATGCGCACGGCATAATCGCCGCCGACGCCGAGCATCGCCTTGTAGATCGGCGCCTCGGAGAAGGCGTCGCGGTGCCGCCGCACGGTCTCCTCGGCGATCTCGGCAAGCCCCACGCCTTCGATGCGGGTGTGAGTGCCGGTAAAATACTGGCCGACGAATTCCTGTTTGAGACCGACCGCGTCGAAGATCTGCGCGCCGCAATAGGATTGATACGTGGAGATGCCCATCTTGGACATCACCTTCAACAGACCCTTGTTGACCGCCTTGATGTAGCGCTTGACGACTTCATGGTCGTCGAGCTGCTGTGGCAGGTCGCCCTTCATCGCGATCAGCGTTTCGAAGGCGAGATAGGGATTGACCGCTTCCGCGCCGTAGCCGGCCAGGCACGCGAAATGGTGCACCTCGCGCGGCTCGCCGCTCTCCAGCACCAGGCCGACCGCGGTGCGCAGCCCCTGGCGAATGAGATGGTGGTGCACGGCGGCGCAGGCGAGCAGCGCCGGCACCGGAATGCGATCGGCGCTGGCCTTGCGGTCCGACAGGATGAGGATGTTGCAGCCCTTGCGCACCTCGTCCTCGGCGCGCTCGCACAGATCGTCGATCGCCCAGCCCATGCCGTCGATGCCGTGCTCGGCCGCATAGGTGATGTCGAGCGTCAGCGACTTGAAGTGGTCGCCGGCCATCTCGGAGATTTCGCGGATCTTCTCCAGGTCCTCGTTGGTGAGGATCGGTTGGCGGACCTCGAGCCGCTTGAGCGTGGCCGCGCCTTCCATGTCGAGGATATTCGGCCGCGGCCCGATGATGGAGACGAGGCTCATCACCAGTTCCTCGCGGATCGGATCGATCGGCGGGTTGGTGACCTGCGCGAAGTTCTGCTTGAAATAGGTGTAGAGCGGCTTCGACTTGTCCGACATCGCCGAAATCGGCGTGTCGTTGCCCATGGAGCCGATGGCTTCCTCGCCGTTCGAGCCCATCGGCGTCATCAGGAACTTGAGGTCTTCCTGGCTGTAGCCGAACGCCTGCTGGCGATCGAGCAGCGCCAGGTTCGACTTCGGCGCCTCGCGCTTGGCCGCCGGCAGTTCCTCGACCTGAATCTGCGTGCTGTCGAGCCATTCCCGGTAGGGATGGCTCTTGGCAAGCGTCGCCTTGAGCTCCTCGTCGGGGATGAGCCGGCCCTCGTCGAGGTCGACCAGCAACATCTTGCCCGGTTGCAGCCGCCACTTCTGGACGATGTTCTTTTCCTCGATCGGCAGCACGCCCATTTCCGACGCCATGATGATGCGGTCGTCGTCGGTGAGCAGATAGCGCGCGGGCCTCAGGCCGTTGCGGTCGAGGGTGGCGCCGATCTGGCGGCCGTTGGTGAAGGCGATCGCCGCCGGGCCGTCCCACGGCTCCATCAGCGCGGCGTTGTATTCGTAGAAGGCGCGCCGCTCCTCGTCCATGAGCGGATTGCCCGCCCAGGCCTCTGGGATCATCATCATCACGGCGTGCGCCAGCGGATAGCCGCCCTGCGTCAGAAATTCGAGCGCGTTGTCGAAGCAGGCGGTGTCCGACTGGCCTTCGTAGGAGATCGGCCACAGCTTCTTGATGTCGTCGCCGAACAGCGGCGACGACACGGAAGCCTGCCGCGCCGCCATCCAGTTGACGTTGCCGCGCAGCGTGTTGATCTCGCCGTTGTGAGCGATCATGCGATAGGGATGCGCCAGCGGCCAAGCCGGGAAGGTGTTGGTCGAGAAACGCTGATGCACCAGCGCGATCGCCGACTCGAAATCCGGGTCATTCAAGTCGGGGTAATAGGTGCCGAGCTGGTCGGCCAGGAACATGCCCTTGTAAATCAGCGTGCGGCACGACACCGACACCGGATAATAGTCGCTGAGCCGGCGCGGACGGCGGCGGTAGATGGCGTTCGAGATCTGCTTGCGCAGCAGATAGAGATGGCGCTCGAAATTCTCTTCGTCGAACTTCTGTTCGCCGAGGCCGATGAAGACCTGCTGGTGCACCGGTTCGGTCGGCTTCACCGACTCTCCGAGGGTCGAATTGTCACTCGGTACGTCGCGCCAGCCGAGCAGCTTGAGTCCTTCGCGCTCGGTCACCTCCGCGTAGATGTCGCGGATGATCGACCGCCATTGCGGGTCGCGCGGCATGAAGATCTGGCCGACCGCGTATTCGCCCGGCTTGGGCAGGTCGAAGCCGAGGCGCTTGGCCTCCTTGGTGAAGAACTTGTGCGGGATCTGCACCAGGATGCCGGCGCCGTCGCCCATGCGCGGGTCGGCGCCGACGGCGCCGCGGTGCTCGAGATTGCACAGGATTCGGAGGCCGTCCTCGACGATCTGGTGCGACTTCACGCCCTTGATGTTGGCGAGAAAGCCGACGCCGCAGGAATCCTTGTCGAGCGCCGGGTCGTAGAGTCCGCGCGCCGCCGGCACGCCGGGATCGGCCGTGTCGAGGAACGGCTCGGGCGCGCCGGTCTTGGCCGCGCGTTCGAACAAGGACTTGCCGCTCTTTCGTTCGCTCATTTCCATCCTGCCTTACCCCGGCGCCTGAACCGGCCTCCGGCGCACCCACCTCGTTCGCGGGCGCCGAAACGCCACCGCGATCAAGGTGCAACCGATCTCAAGAAGGGCAGCCTTGCCCGGCCTCACCGGCCGCCGTGGCTGCTCCCGTTGGGCGCCACTATCGCCGGCTCGGCTCGCAAGCCGCCAGCCCCGTGGCCGCCACCCATTAGGACAGTAGTACTGTCCTAATAGACAATGCCAAATTTTGCCCTGTCGCACAAGGCGGGTCCATGCCTGAATCACGTCGGCCTGCCGTTTTGTTGCGGCGGCACTTCCTATTCAAGCAAGAACAGGACCACGGCCATCCGGTTCGCGCAATCCCGTTGCGCGCGTGCCCTGGAGCGTTTCCAGGCGACGTCAAGAGCCGCTTCCCCGTCGGAAACGCAAAATGACAAAAGCGGCAAAAAACGACGCCGATTAACCGTTTAACCGTGGTTGTGGGAATTGGCCGCGTCGCGTTTTGGTTTGGCTATGGTGCCTCTCAACAAGGGATGGAGAGGTGTCATGTCCGACAAGTTCGTGACGTCGCCGGGACTCGCCGACGCCGAGCCGGGCCAGCAGGGCGTTTCCCGCTTGGCCGATCGCCTGGCGACCATGGCGCCGGCATTGCCGGCCGTCGCGGCATTCGACGCGCCGACGGTTCCGCCGCCGCCGCGTGAATTGCCCCGCCAGGTCAGGTCCGAGCCGATGGCGCCGTTGTCGCTGCGCCCGCCGCAGCATGCGCCGACCTTCGATACGCGTGTTGCCGCGGCGCCGGGCGCGTCCGTCGCCAAGCGCCGCAGGCGCTCGATCATTGGTGGTGTGATCGACGGTTTCGTGTCCGCCTGTTCGTTCGTGCCCTACGCGCTGGTGGCGCTGGCGCTGCGTCTGGTGATGGCGCGGGTGTTTTTCCTGGACGGCCAGACGCGCATCGACGGCCCGCATTTCGCCTACAGCTTCCACGGCTTCGACGTGTCGGTGATCCTGCCGATGCAGGTGAAGACGGAGACGCTGTTCACCTTCATGACGCAATACGCCGCATTGCCGGTTCCCGGCGCCATTGCGGCTTATCTTGTCGGTTACGCGGAGTTCGTGCTGCCGCTCATGCTGGTGCTCGGCTTCGGCACCCGCATCGCCGCCCTCGGGCTGCTGATCATGACGGCGATGATCCAGCTCTTCGTCATGCCGCAGGCGCTGTGGACGACCCACATCTATTGGGCGTCGCTGCTCCTGGTGCTGCTCTCGCTCGGCCCCGGTAAGATCTCGCTTGATCATGCCATTCGCTGGCTGTCGAGGCGCAAATCCGACAAGTCCGACAAGACTGGGAGGGCCGTGTCGTGAAGAAGGGCCTGGTGCTCGGTCTCGCCGTGACGGCGGTGGCCGCGGCGGTTTCGACGCTGGCCGTTGACGTCTCGGCAGGACCCTTGCGGCAGGGCGGCGCGGCGGGCCCGGTTGCCGCCCAAGCTCCTACTCAAGCGCCCGCCGAAGCTTCCGCCCAGGCTCCGGCCCAAGTCTCCGCTCGCGAGATCGCGGCGGGCGTGCGCGCGGCCGGTCTCGATCCGGCCGGCGCGCCGCGCTTGCGCGGGCGCTATTACGTGCTGAACGCGGTCGATCCGCGCGGCGCCGAAATGCGCGTGCTGGCCGATGCCCAGGACGGCAGCATTCTGTCGATCCTGCCGGTGCGGCGTTCCCGCGCCTATCGGCCGGCCTATCGCGGCACCGCGCGCATCATCCACGTGCCGCAGCCCGACGACGCGGTGGCCGAAGCCGATTATGGCGACAAGGCTACCGGGGATGTGGGCTATGGCGGTGACGGGGCGGTTGCCGAACCGCCGGCCCCGGTTCGCCATATCGAACCCGCGCCGCGTCCGCGCAGCGAGGCGCCGCGCGTTCCACGCCACACCGTCACCAGCGCGCCGCCTCCGCCGCCACAGCGCGCCGATGCGGACCAAGCGCTAACGCCAATCCATCCGACCCCCAATTTTGGTCCGAAGGTCGGCGACGGCGTTCCGTTCGACCGGCTGCCGTCACCGCCTTCGCAGCGCGTCGAATAGGCTGCTCAAAAAACGAAAGCGCCCCGGGGCATCCGGGGCGCTTCGCATTTGGAAGTTCGGGTTTCAGCCGTTAGGCGGCAGCCTTTTCCTCGGCCTTGGCGTCGACCACTTGGGCGTTCCCTTGGGCCTTGGCCTCGCCGTTGCCGATCGGAATCTGGCGCGGCTTCTTGGCCTCGGGAATCTCGCGCACGAGGTCGACGTGCAGCAGGCCGTTCTCGAGCGCTGCGTTCTTCACCACCACGTGGTCGGCGAGCTGGAATACGCGCTCGAAGGCGCGCGCGGCGATGCCCTGATAGAGAACCTCGCCGGACTGCTCTTCCTTGGCCTGCTTGGCGCCCTTGATCGTCAGCGTGTTCTCTTTCGCTTCGATCGACAGGTCACTCTCGCCGAAGCCGGCGACGGCCACAGAGACGCGGTAGTCGTTCTCGCCGGTGCGCTCGATGTTATAGGGCGGATAGCCCGGGGCGGCCTCGAAGCCGCCGTCCAGCATCGAGAACAGCCGGTCGAAGCCGACGGTCGAACGGTAAAGGGGGGAAAGATCGAAAGGTCGCATGGCATAGTCCTCCTGTTGAGCGACATGCGGGCAGTCCGCTCGATATGAGCCGGACCGGTAGCCCGTAGGCGCAGCCGTCTGGCCTGCGCTGAAAAAGATATGGGAATGGGGTTCGGGGGCCGCAAGGGACCCGCTACCGTATCGTCAAGTTATTGAAAATAAAGTATTTATTTCTTCAAGGCGGCCCATCCTGGCCACTGGGACCTGAAGCCGGCTACTTCTTCTGCGCCCAAAAGATGTACATGCCGGAGAACAGCTGGGGCTGCTCGCGCTCATAGGCGTCCCAGCGGTCGAGATCGGTCGCCGCCCAGCCGGCGCGCGCGAACACATCGTGATGATAGCGGTGCGCTTCCGGCGGGCTGAACTCGAAGCCGATGAAATTGAGATTGGTCTCGGCGAGGGCCGCCTTGATCTCAGGGATCGTGAACTGCTGCTCGTGCACGTGAAAGAGCAGGTCGCGGCATTCGCTGATCGTGAAGAAGTCGGTGAGCCGCATGAACTCGTATGGCTTGCCCTCTTTGATGAGCTCGCCGCGCAGGCGGCGGATGCCTTCGGGCGTCGGTGGAAATCCACGCTCGGCGATCATCTTGCGCGCGGCGACGACGTCGCGTCGCGCTTGCGCGCTGTAGAGTCCGATCTGGATCAATCCGTTCGGCTTCATCAATTTGACGAGCTCGCGCCAGCCGTCGAGCGAGCGCTCCATGTGATGCAGCACGCCGGTTGAATTGATGAGGTCGAATTGCCGCTCGATACTGCCAAGCGCAAGGATGTCGGCCTGGCCGAATTCGATTTTGTCCGCGAGTTGCGGCGGCGTGTGCCGTTTGGCGACGGCAAGGCTCGACAGGCTGATGTCGACAGCGAGCACGTGAGCGCCATGGTAGCCCTGCGCCAGCTCGAGCGCATGGCGGCCGGTGCCGCAGCCGGCCACGAGTGCCTCAAGAGTTTCGCGCGCGCCGGTGGGCCGGAACGATGCATTCGGAAAGAGCTGACGAATATAGTCGTCGAGCACGCGCAGCGGTAGCGGTGGAACGCCGAGGCGAGTCCAGCGGGGGTAAGGGTTTTCCTCGTACTGCTGCCGCACCGCGGCGGTCACGCCGTCCCTGATTGGCGTCAGTTGCGGGATCGTCGCGCGCAGCGCCTCTTCCTGCAGGGGCTCGGCGACCTGTTGCGTCAGCACGGCGGCGACCGGTGCGGGCCAGCGCTGCGTTGTGAGTTGTTGCGCGCCGGCAAGCCTGTGCAGGCCGGTGTACATCCCGGCCACCGTGAGTGCGAAAGGCGCGATGATCATTCCGTCGGCGAGCGCGTCGGCGATGCTTGCGGCGAGCCGCTCCGCTTCGGCTTCTTCCTTGGCATCGACGCTGAAGACGTATTCGTTTATGAAGCATTGCTGCGCTAGGCTCGCCGCGAAGGTGAGCACGGCATCGTCCACCGCGACTCCGGCGCGTGCCGCTTTGAGCATGGCCGCGCGCACGCCTGTCAGCCAGCGCTCGAGCGCGAGATTGACGACGGGCGTCGCTTCGAGCACGGCGCGCAGATAGGGATCGGCGATGATGGCCCGAAAATCGGATGACGCGAGGGCGTCCTCCGGCACCGGCTTTTCGAGCGCCGCCGCAAACTCGGGCGTGAGCGTCGCGATCGTTGCCAGTACCTTTTCGAACTGCTGCAGCACCTGCGGCACGGTGCGGACCAGCTCGGCATATTGCTCGGCCGCCTTATCTCGCCGGCCTTGCCGCAGATAGACGAAGCCAAGCCGGTCGCGCGCGGCCGCGTGGGTCGGCCACAGCGACAGCACTTTTTTGTAGCCCTGCGCAGCCGCCGCGAAATCGCCGGCATCCTGCGCGCGCCGGGCACGATCGTAGCGCTCGACGATCTCCTGCATAACGGCATCGTTCGGCCGCTTCCGCTCGGCGCGGCGCTGGTTGCGATTCATTGTTGTTCCAATGTCCGCTCGGATCGCCTCGTTGCGACTGCAGGCGCCTTGCTAGCAGGCGCGGGCGCAAACGAAAAGCGCTTGCGTGCACATCGTCTCGGAGGTTGTCGCGGCGCTACCGGCCGCCACTGGCGACCCGATGCCATTCGGTCAAGTTATTGAAAATTAATGATCTCATGGCCTCATGCGCCGCATCATTGAGCCCGCGCCGGGCCCTGCTATAAGGCGTGGGTCTCCCCGCGCACCGGCTCCTTCGGCCTCAATGAAACTCGTCTCCATTACCGCCAATCCGGTGCCCGACAATGTGGTCTCCGGCAGCATCAAGACCCCCGACGGGGTGACCTTGCGCTTCGCGCGCTGGGCGCCGCCGCCCGGGCGCCGCGGCACGGTGGTGATCCTGCCGGGGCGCGCCGAATTCATCGAGAAATATTACGAGACTGTGCGCGACCTGCGCGCGCGCGGCTTCGCGGTGGCGACACTGGACTGGCGCGGGCAGGGCCTGTCCGACCGCGCGCTCTCCGACCGCCACAAGGGCCATATCCGCAGCTTCCGCGAATACGCTGCCGACCTCGACGCCTTCATGGAGCAGGTGGTGCTGCCCGACTGCCCGCCGCCGATCTTCGCGCTTGGCCATTCCATGGGCGGCGCCATCGCCATCCGCGCCTGCCACGCGGGCCGCCGCTGGTTCGAGCGCGTGGTGCTGTCGGCGCCCATGATCGCGCTGGCGCCCGGACGCATGATGGGCCTCGCCGGCCCGCTGGCGCGCGCGTTGCGGCTCATGGGGCGCGGGGGCGCCTACGTGCCGACCGGCTCGCGCGCGCTTGCCGGCACCGAGGACTTCCTGAGCAATCTGGTCACCTCCGATCCGGTGCGCTACGCGCGCAACGCCGCGGTGCTGGAGGAAGAGCCCGATCTCGGGCTCGGCGCGCCGACGGTGGCCTGGGCCGATTCCGCGCTGCGCGTGATGAAGGAGCTGCAGCGGCCGTCTTACGCCGCGCACCTGCGTCAGCCGATCCTCTTGGTGGCCGCCGGCCGCGACCGCGTCGTCTCGACGGCCGCGATCGAGACCTTCGGTTCGCATCTCATCGCCGGCCGGCACCTCATCATCGCCGGCGCCATGCACGAGATCCTGCAGGAGCAGGACCACTACCGCGATCAGTTCTGGGCCGCCTTCGACGCCTTCGTGCCGGGCACGCCAATGTATTGATCGCCAGTCATTCGGCAGACTCGGGGGCGGGGGAGAAATGAGCGAAATAGGAGGAACACCGATGACCACAGTCCGCACGTTGTCCTGGGCCGCCGCACTGATCGCCTGTTCGCTCGCGCCGGCGTTGGCGCAGAACCGGCCGATTGATGTGCGCACCGGCCTTTGGGAATTCTCCACCCAGCAGTCGATGACCGGCATGCCGAAGATGCCCAAGATGCCGGCGATCCCGGCCTCGGTCCTCAAGAACATGCCGCCGGCCCAGCGCGCGCGGCTCGAAGCCGCGCTTCATGCGCAACGCGGCGGCGGCAAATACGTCTCCAAGGTCTGCGTCACGCCCGAGTCGCTGCGCAAAGGGCCCAACTTCGCCATGCGGCACGAACTGAACTGCAAGCGCACCAAATACGTCCGCACGGCGCACGGCTGGCAGATGCAGGAAGTCTGCCATCACAACGGCCGAAAGCAGACCATGGACATCGCCTACAAGACGCTGGACCGGACGCGCATCGAGGGCACTGTTCATATCGCCGCGCGCGAGCGCGGCCACGACATCACGATAAAGCAGACCACGCACGGTCGCTGGCTCGCGTCCGATTGCGGCAAGGTGAAGCCGATGGAGTAAGCGTTTCCAGGCGAAGTGGGAACCGGTTCGCCGTCCGGAAACGCGATAAGAAAAATTTGGGCGGTTTTGCCGGTCATCGCGCGACGACGCTAATCGGCTTCGCCCTCAAATTCTTCCACGCTCCGTCCGGCATAGTAGATGCCGTGGATTACGACCTGCCGCGCATCGCGCCGGACTTCAAATAGGATGGTGGCGCGCCGGCGAAAGCCGACGGTCCGCAAGCCGGGCCGTAAGTCGTCACGGCTTGTGCCGCGTTCGGGTGCCGCCGCGAAGCCGAGACAATAGGCCTCGATGCGCTCGGCAAACCGGAGCGCAATGTCCTCCCGCGCGGTCGGCAATGTAATCGTATATGGCGAACAGATCGGCTTTGGCGGAGGCGCTGACGATGACCGTGTAGGTCACCATCGTCATCGCGCGGCGCGCTTGCTGCGTTTAGCGTGATGGCGGAGCAGTTGCGCGAACACCTTATCGGCCGGTTCGCCCTGCGGGTTGCGCTGGTAGGCGTCATAGCGGGCGACGCCTTCGGTGCGCAGCCAATCTTCCAGCGCCGCTTCCCGGTCGTGCAGCGCGCGCAGGCCTTCGCGGATGACTTCGCTTTCCGTCGCATAAGCGCCGGACGCGACCTTCTCCTTCACGGCCTTGGCCATGTCGTGCGGCAGGGTGATGCTGAGCGAATGGGTCTTGCGCATGGCGTGATCCTCGAGGCCCGAAGATGGCGCACGATTAAATCCTACACAAGCGTCTCAAGGCCGCCGGACCCGCACCCCGCCTCACACCCGCCAGTCGAGAAAGTGCTTTTCGGCGCGGCCGATCAGCCAGGCGATCACCAGGCCGATCACCGACAGCAGGATGACGCCGGCGATCAGCTTGTCGATGGCGAACAGCGCGCCGGCCGTCAGGATGTAGGCGCCGATGCCGTAGCGCGCGCCGATCATCTCCGCCGCCACCAGCAGCACGATGGCGATCGAGGCGGAGATGCGGAAGCCCGACAGGATCGCGGGCAGCGCGCCCGGAACGATGATCTTGCGCACGATCGACGCCCACGTGAGCCCGAACGACTGGCCCATGCGGATCAGGTTGCGGTCGACGCTGTCGATGCCGCTGTAGGTCGCGATCACGGTCGGAAAAAACGTGCCGAACAGGATGGTCGCGATCTTGGAGCCCTCGCCGATGCCGAACCACACCACGAACAGCGGCAACAGCGCGATCTTCGGGATCGGGAACAGTGCCGACACCAGCGGCATCAGCCCGGCGCGCACCAGCGAAAATAGCCCGACCATGATCCCGACCGCGATGCCGAGCAGCGTGCCGAGCGTCCAGCCGGCGATCAGCCGGTAAAGGCTCAAGCCCACGTGCTTCCACAACATCCCGGTGTGGACGAGGTCCATGATCGCGCCGAAGGCCTGCGCGGGCGAGGCGAGCGCAATCGTGCTGATGAAGCCGTACTGGCAGCCGAGTTGCCACAGCACGATGACGGTGACGAATACCAGGAGCGAGACGCGCAGGTGCGGCCGGTGACGGAAGCCGCCGCCGCGGAACGGCACCGGCCGGATATTGGCCGCTTGCGCGCGCTTGGCGCTTTCGGCTTCGGCCACGGCGTCGTGCGTCTTGACGATATCGGGTTCGCCGGCGAGCGCGTCATGCGACATGGGTCAGCTCCCGGTCGGCCTCGCGCACCTCGTCGCGCATCGATAGCCAGAGCTGGCGCTGGATGGGGTCGAGCTCCGCCATGCGCTCGGCGCGCTCGTTGAGCGGCATGTCGATCTCGATCGTTTCGCGGATGCGGCCCGGCCGCCGCGACAGCACGACGATCTTGTGACCGATGCGCACGGCCTCCGCGAGATTGTGGGTGACGTAGCAGGCCGAGAAGCGCTCGCGCAGCCATAGCTCGACCAGGTCGTCCATCAGCAGCTCGCGCGTCTGGCTGTCGAGCGCCGACAGCGGCTCGTCCATCAGCATCACCGCCGGCTTGACGCTGAGCGCGCGCGCGATGGCGACGCGCTGCTTCATGCCGCCGGAGAGTTGTCGCGGCCAAGCCTTGCCGAAATCGGACAGCTTGGTGCGGCGGAGCACGTCGTCGATGACGGCGCGGGCGTCCTTGCCCTTGATGCCGTGGTCTTCCAGCACCAGGCTGATATTGCCCTCCACCGTGCGCCACGGCAGCAGCGCGAAGTCCTGGAAGATGTAGGTCAGCGGGTTGAGCGAGCCGGCGGGCGGGTCGCCCGCCGCCAGCACCTGGCCCGAGTCCGGTCGCTCCAGGCCGCCGATGAAGCGCAGTAGCGTCGACTTTCCGCAGCCCGACGGCCCGATGAGGCAGACGATCTCGCCATGCTTCACGGTAAAGGAGACGTCGCGCAGCACCTGCGTGTCGCCGTAGTCATGCCCGACGTTGTCGACGATCAGTTCCATCGCGGAGCCTATTCACCTATCCGTTCGTCCCCGCGAAAGCGGGGACCCAGGGGCGACTTGCGCGGCTTGTGAACTTGGCCCCTGGATTCCCGCTTGCGCGGGAATGAACGGAGTATTGGATAGCCTGACACGAAATATCATCTACCCGTGTCGCCGCGCTCACTTCGTCTTGACGAAGCGCGTGTCCACCAGCTTCTCCATGGTCACGTCGGCCGGCACCATCTTCTCAGCCTTGAACCAGTCGAGCTGGTCCTTGACGCTTTCGAGGTTGAGCTCGGCGTTGGGGCTGATGAGCATGGCGCCGTGGCGGATGCGCGGCGAGGCCTTTTCGAGCGGCATGCTGGCATAGACGTACTGGTGGATGATCTTGACGATAGCGTCGGTCTCAGCCTTGCCCATCGTCTTGTGCACCAGCGCGGCGTTGTAGTCGTCGACGCCCTTGGCATAGGCGGCGAGGAAGCGCTTCACCAGGTCGGGTTTCTTGTTGACGTTGGCGGTGGAGGTGAACACCGTGGTCACCTGATAGTGCGGGATGTAGTCGGAGATCTTGCCGATCTCGACGATTGTTTTTCCCCGGGTGAGGGCGTCGGCGATGTTGGGCACGATCGACCAGGCGTCGATCTGGCCGCTCTTGAGCGCGCCGATCACCGCCGGCACCTTCTGCAGCGGCTTCAGCTCGATGGCGGAATCGGGGAAGCCTTCCTTCTGCGCGATCTTGTGCGCCATGTACTGGAACGACGAACCCGCCGTCGTGATGCCGTAGGTGTGGCCCTTGAGCTTGGCCGGGCTGGTGAGGCCGGCGTCGTAGGCCTTCTTCGACGCCAGGATCTTCTCGCCCTCGATGCCCGGCGCTTCCTCGAGCGCGCCGCCGATGACCTTCACGGCGCCCTTGCCGGCGAGGCTGATGAGGCCGCCGGTGATGGCGGTGATGCCGAAATCGACGTCGCCTGAAGCAATCGCGATGGCCATCGGCTGCGCCGCCTGGAACACCACGAAGCTGGCGTCGATGCCTTGGGCTGCGAAATAGCCCTTGCCGGCCGCGATGATGTCCGGCGAATGCGAGGTGAACGGCAGGATGCCGACCTTGATCTTGTCGGCGGCAAAGGCCGAGGTGAGCGAGACCGCGCCGGTTCCGGCGGCGACCGAGCCCGCCAGCGCGGCAAGGCCAAAGGTTCTTCTGGTGATCGACGGCATGTCATCCTCCCTTTCCCGGTATCTGCTTGTTCCCGGTGTCTGCCCGACTTTTAGCCCAATTGCCGAACGTGCACCACACGGGCGGACGGCGCCGGCGCCGCGCGCCAAACCGTTGAGAAACCGGAACGAAAAAACTTATCCCCGCGCGCTCCCACGCCCTTATCATCTCCCACGTCCGGCTCGACTGAGGGCGTCGTCGCGAGACGTCACGATGATGGAGCCGCCTTAACGGGGCCGATATCGGGGTGACCTGACATCGGCGATGCGGCGCCCGCGGGCGGGATTCGTAACCCCGTCCCCGGGAGGCCCTGGCCAGCCGTCCGCCGGCATTACGACCGGCTGCCTTCAATGGCTGGACGCGGCGGCGACGAAGGGCGGCGGAAGCTGCCCGGATCGGGGATCCGGCTCGGGTCCCGTCGCAGCCCGGAAGCACGGCGCCAGGGACAGAAAAGCCGCTTGTGGCGCGCCGAGAGGCGCCACGCCTTCGAAAAGAAGGCGTGCCCATAAGAAATGGCGCGCCGATCGGCGCGCCATCCCCTCTCACGTTTCGAGAGGGGGAAGAGGCAAGGGGAATACGGGCGGACCCGGCGCCCGGCAAAGAATACGGGCGGTGGAGCTATGGCTGACCTCTCTGTCATTCCGGGGCACGCGCGTCAGCGCGTGAACCCGGAATCCAGAGCGGCGCCCTCAAACTTCGCCTCTGGATTCCGGGCCCGCGCCTTCGGCGCGTCCCGGAATGACGGGAGATACGTTGTTTGAAAAGTGGATCGGTGATGTGCCGGCGCGCGCCTCGGCTTACTTCGCCTCGAGCACCCGCACCGGCTTGCCGTCGAGCCAGCCGCGGATGTCCTCGACGATGTCGGGGAAATAGGCGCCGTAGTTCTGCGTGCTGACGTAGCCGATGTGCGGCGTGATGACGACGTTGTCGAGCGTGCGGTAGGGATGGTCGAGCGGCAGTGGTTCGTGATCGAACACGTCGAGCCCGGCGCCGGCGATTGCGTTCGATTGCAACGCTGCGATCAGCGCTTTCTCGTCGATGATCGGCCCGCGCGAGGTGTTGACGATGAAGGCGCTTCTTTTCATGCGGCCGATGTCGGCCGCGGTGATTAGCCCGCGGGTGCGCTCGCTCAGCACGATATGGATGGTGATGATGTCGGCCTTGGCGAACAGCTCTTCCTTGCTGGCGTAGTCGGCGCCGCCCTCTTTCGCCCGCTCCGGCGTCAGGTTCGGGCTCCAGGCGATCGGCGTCATGCCGAAGGCCTTGCCCACCGCGGCCGAGCGCTGGCCGAGCTTGCCGAGCCCGATGAGGCCCAGCGTCATGCCGCCGAGATCGGGGCCGATGGTGGTCTGCAGCGGCGCGCCCGCCTTCATGCGGGCGTTCTCCAGCCCGATGTGCCGGGTCAGCTCCAGCATCAGCCCGAAGGCGACGCCGGTGGTGGGGGAGCCGAAGCTGCCGGTGCCGCAGACCGTGACCCCGCGCTCCTTGGCCGCCTTGAGGTCGAAGGAATTGTTGCGCCCGCCGGTGGTGATCAGCAGCTTCAGGTCCGGCAGCGCTTCGATCACCGCGCGCGGAAACGGGGTGCGCTCGCGCATGCCGACGATAATCGGGAAGCCCTGCAGCGCCTTGACCGCCTCGTCCTGGCTGGCGAAGGGCCGGTCGAACACCGTGATGTCGACGTCCTTGGCGATGGGAGACCAGTCGGCGAAGCCCATCGCCACGTTCTGGTAGTCGTCGAGAATGGCAGCCTTCACCATGCGCAATCCGTCCCTATGTCCTGCTCGCCCGCGCCCGGAGCGTTTCCAGGCGAAGTGGGAACCGGTTCGCCGTCCGGAAACGCGACCAGAAAATTGCCCGCGGGCGGCGCCAGATTAGGGCGCATGGACCGGAAGGATAAGGGGGGTGGCTTGGCGTCAGGCCGCGGGCTTGCCGCCGCCCATGCCGCCGTTCTTGGCCTGGCAGGCCGGGCCGGGGCCGCGCATGTAATAGCGCTCGGGGCGGTAGGGGTGGGCCGCGTCGTGGCTCATGGCCCGCCAGACGGTGGCGAGACGCTGGGTGACGAAGGAGAGGGGGTGGTGCAGCAGTGCTGCCTTTGAACCGGGGATGACCGCGATCGCGCGTGCCATGGTGGTGAGTTCCTGCCGAAAGCCGGGCGGCTGCCGCCCGGATGACCTTGTGCCTAACCTTCAGTCGCCGACTCGGGCGCCGAGGTTCATGCCTTATACGCACGCGAACGTTACGAGCGCATGTCCAACCGGCGCCCAGCGCCCGCCGCGCGCGGAAAATTCGCAATCAGCCTTTCCAGAGTTTTACCAGCCGGCGCCTGGCGCCTTGGCGCACCCCGCCCCGCCTTGCCCTTTGCCGCCTCGGTCGTTACATCAGCGGCGCATTTCCCGAACAACGCGTGCCAGTGCGTCCCCCGCCGGTCCCGGCCGGCTGAGCAGAGGTTTCGAACAGGTCAATGAACGGTCGCCAATTCATCTATCATATGCAGGGCCTGACCAAGGCCTATCCGGCCGGCAAGAAGGTCCTGGATAACGTCAACCTGTCCTTCTACCCGGACGCCAAGATCGGCGTGCTCGGCGTCAACGGCGCCGGCAAGTCGACCCTGCTGCGCATCATGGCCGGCCTCGACACCGAGTTCACCGGAGAAGGCTGGGTCGCCGAGGGCGCCCGCGTCGGCTACCTGCCGCAGGAGCCGCAGCTCAACCCCGACAAGTCCGTCCGTGGCAACGTCGAGGAGGGGGTGGGCCCCCAGCGCGCCCTGCTCGAGCGCTACAACGAGCTGGCGATGAACTATTCGGACGAGACCGCCGACGAGATGGCGCGGCTCCAGGACATCATCGACAGCCAGAACCTGTGGGACCTCGATTCCAAGGTCACGCAGGCCATGGACGCCCTGCGCTGCCCCGATGACGATGCCGACGTCACCAAGCTCTCGGGCGGCGAGCGGCGCCGCGTGGCGCTCTGCAAGCTGCTGCTGGAAGCGCCCGAACTCTTGCTGCTCGACGAACCGACCAACCATCTCGACGCCGAAAGCGTCAACTGGCTGGAAGGTCACCTGCGCAACTACCCCGGCGCCATCCTGATCGTCACCCATGACCGCTACTTCCTCGACAACGTCACCGGTTGGATCCTGGAGCTCGACCACGGCCGCGGCATTCCCTACGAGGGCAACTATTCGTCCTGGCTGAAGCAGAAGCAGAAGCGGCTGGAGCAGGAAGGCCGTGAAGACGAGGCCCGCCGGCGCACGTTGGAGCGCGAGGAGGAGTGGATTCAGTCGTCGCCCAAGGCGCGGCAGGCGAAATCCAAGGCGCGCTATCAGCGTTATGAGGACCTGCTCAAGATCGCCAACGCCAAGACCAACACCGTGGCGCAGATCACCATTCCGGTTGCCGAGCGGCTGGGCCAGAACGTGGTCGACTTCGAGGGCCTGAGCAAAGGCTTCGGCGACAATCTGCTGATCGACGATCTCACCTTCAAGCTGCCGCCCGGCGGCATCGTCGGCGTCATCGGCCCCAACGGCGCCGGCAAGACCACGCTGTTCCGCATGATCACCGGCCAGGAAAAGCCGGACAAAGGCACGATCACGATCGGCGACTCGGTGCATCTCGGTTACGTCGATCAGTCACGCGACGCGCTCGACGGCAAGAAGACCGTGTGGGAGGAAATCTCCAACGGTCAGGACGTCATCGTGGTCGGCAAGAAGGAAGTGAACAGCCGCGCCTATTGCTCGCTGTTCAACTTCAAGGGCGCCGACCAGCAGAAGAAGGTCGGCACGCTGTCGGGCGGCGAGCGCAACCGCGTGCATCTCGCCAAGATGCTCAAGTCCGGCGCCAACCTGCTGCTGCTCGACGAACCGACCAACGATCTCGACGTCGACACGCTGCGCGCGCTGGAAGAGGCGCTGGAGGATTTTGCCGGTTGCGCCGTCATCATCAGCCATGACCGCTGGTTCCTCGACCGCATCGCCACACACATGCTGTCGTTCGAAGACGAGAGCCACGTCGAATGGTTCGAAGGCAACTTCCAGGATTACGAAGCCGACAAGATGCGTCGGCTGGGGCAGGACTCAATCATTCCGCACCGGCTGAAGTATAAGAAGTTCACGCGGTAAGCCGACAATGCCCGACTGGGACTCACGCCAATACCTGAAATTCGAAAGAGACCGCACGCGACCGACGCGCGATCTGTTGGCGCAAGTTCCGTTACAGCGTGCGCGCAAGATCGTTGATCTGGGCTGCGGGCCGGGGAATTCGACTGAGCTGCTGGTCGCGCGCTATCTCGATGCCAAAGTCATCGGGCTCGATTCATCGCCCGACATGCTCGAACGTGCCCGCGAGCGTTTGCCCGCGCACGAGTTTGTGCAAGCCGACGTCGCCACTTGGCGGCCGGCGCCGGACACTGATCTCCTATTCGCCAACGCCACATTCCAGTGGGTGCCGGATCATCCCACTGTGCTGAAGCGGCTCTTGCAGGCGTTGCCGTCGGGCGGGGTGCTGGCGGTGCAGATGCCTGACAACATGAATGAGGCACCGCTCAATTTCATGGGCGAGGTCGCGCGCGAGGGCGGCTGGGCCACGGCCGAAACCAACAAGCTGCAACGTGGCAATCCGCTCGATCCGGAAAAGTACTACGATCTCCTGCGTCCGCACTGCCAGGCGCTCGACATGTGGCACACGATCTATGCCCACGTGCTCGACAACGCCGCGGCGATCGTCGAATGGTTCAAGGGCACGGCGCTGCGGCCCTATACGACGCCGCTCTCGGACGATGCGCGCGCGGCCTATCTGGCTGCCTTCGAGAAGCGCGTCGCCGCCACCTTCCCGCCGCGTTATGACGGCAAGGTGATCCTCAACTTCCCGCGTTTCTTTATCGTCGCGACGCGCTAGACTCGTTCACTGTTTCACGGAAACAGTAAACGCGTCTAAGCTTCTGTCTTGTCGCGTTTCCGGACGGCGAATCGGTTTCCACTTCGCCTGGATACGCTCTAATCCGCCCAAGACCGCAGCGCGCGCAATGTCGGTGTCTTCTTATGCTGATGCTCGTTCATGCGGCGGAGCAGCCGGTCGAGCGCGGCAACGGCGGCGGGTGCGTTCGGGCCCTTGTTGAGCATGACGCACTCGGCGCGCCCCGACATCGCCGCGTCGGTCATCTCGCCGCGCGACGGCAGGCCTTTGCTCACCAGCCCTTCCAGGACTTGCGTCGCCCAGATGGCCGGCACATGCGCGGCCTCGCACAGCCAAAGGATTTCCTCCTGCATTTCCGCCAGCCGTTCGAAACCCATCTCGATGGCGAGATCGCCGCGCGCGATCATGACCGCCAAGGGTTGGTGACCCGCGGCCTGCACGATGATGGCCGGAAGATTACGGACGGCGCGCGGCGTTTCGATCTTCGCCACCAGCGTGAGCTTTTGCCAGTCGGCACGGCGGACCGCCAATTCCTCTTGCAGCAGGGCGACATGATCCGCGGTTTCCACGAACGAGTAACCAACCATGTCGGCGTGTTCGACGATGAAGTCGAGATCGCTGCGGTCGTGCACCGTCAGCGGATCGAGGCCGAGATCGACGCCAGGAAAGTTGATGCCTTTTTCCGCCTTCAGCCGGATGCCCTTGTCGCGGCCTTCCTGCATCGCGGCGACAAAGCCGCCTGCGACCTGCCGCACGATGCGCCCGCGCAGCTTGCCGTCGTCCAATGAAATGGGATCGCCAACGTTTATGCGTGTGAAAATCTGCGGCAGCGTGCATCCGGCGCTGAACGGTGGCGTATCGGTGTCGATGGGCTCGCCGGTGACCAGCAGTAGTTCATCGCCGACATGGAGCCTGTCTTGTCCTGGGGGCGTTCGCACGCTTGCCGTGCGCACCTTCGGCCCGCCGATATCCATCAATATGCGAATACGCCGGCCCGTGTTTTCCTCTGCCGCGCGCACATGGGCGATCATGCAGCTCCAGGCGTTGGCATTGTCGTGCGCGCAGTTGATGCGGACGGCGTCGGCACCGCTTGCGACGATCGTCGCGACGATGTCTGGGCTTTCCGCCGCGTCGCTACCGAGCGTGACCAGAATACGGCCCGATCGTTTGTCGGGCGCGGGGCCGAAGATTTCATTGGTATTGCGCGTGAGCAACCGCTCGCCGCGGAAGAACTGCCGTTCGTTCGGCCGATGGATGACGCGCGGTGGCTGGACTTCGGCAAGGCCGCACAGGGCCAGGATTAGGGCGTCGATCGAGGCCAGCACCCGGCCTTCGGCGCGGCCGAGCGACGACAGGCCGAGCTGCATCAGGCGGTGCTGCAAGGCGCGCAAATCGTCATGACGGAACGCCAGGTAATGGGCGAGGTTGAAGGCCCCGAGCCTGAAATAAGGCCGCTCGATGCGCGGCCGCCACTGGCGAAAGGTGCCGCGGCCGTGCGTGGCGACGGCGTCACGCAGTGCCATCACCTCATCGAGCACGCGGCGCGTGTCACTCTGAAAGCCGTTACAAGCCATGGATCCGTCTCGATGAGGCAATCGCTAGCGCGCGCCTATGACACTTATGTGTCGGCGGGAGGATCGGCGCTACCGGTGTTTTCCGGGATCGCCAAGTTGCCTGCCGTCTCAATCGCCTCTTTGCGTCCCCGTGTTAATGTCCAATTTACCGGCCACGATCCGTTCTCCGATTTGCGGATGTTCGTCGAACGTTCGAGGTTTTGCTCGATGCTGTGTTGGCGGAAGAAGCTCAGACCATATCTAGCGGTGTTGGCGCTGCCGTCTGTCGCCATGACTAGCCACGCCGCCGATCGCGCGCACGCCGATTCGGCCTTCGATCGCTTTCTCCAATCGCTCTGGCCGCAGGCGCAGAAGCTCGGCGTTTCGCGCGCCACCTTCGCGGCCGCCACGCGTGGGCTGAAGCCCGACTACACGCTGCCCGATCTCGCCATTCCGGGAAAGCCGCAAAGGCCGGCGGCGCAGCCGGAGTTCGTGCAGACTCCCGCGCAGTACCTGCGGGCTTCGACCTTCAAGCGGCTTGCGGCGGAAGGTCGGCGGCTGAAGGCAAAATACCGCGGCACGCTGGCGGCAATCGAAAAGCAGTTCGGCGTGCCCGGCGACGTGGTGCTGGCGATCTGGGCGCGCGAGACCGACTACGGCCGCTATCCGCTGTCGCACGACGCCATCCGCGTGCTGGCGACGCAAGCTTACGTCGGCAAGCGCAAGGCGTTCTTCCGCGAACAGTTCCTCGACGCCCTGAAGATGCTGCAGAACGGCATCCCGCGCGCCGACATGCGCGCGTCCTGGGGCGGCGCGCTCGGGCAGACCCAGTTCCTGCCGTCGGACTATTTCAAATACGCGGTCGATTTCGACCACAACGGCCGCGCCGACATCTGGCATTCGGTGCCGGATGCGCTGGCGTCGGCGGCGAAGCAGCTCAAGGCGCGCGGCTGGCAGACCGGTGAGCCGTGGGCGATCGAGGTGCATCCACCGAAGAACGTCGATTGCACCGTCGCCGAGCCGGCGGTGCGTTATCCGATCGGCGCCTGGATCGATCACAACTACCGACCCGCCTATCATCGGCACGTCGGCGCGCAGGTGCGCGCGATTCATGCGTCGCTGTTCCTGCCGGAAGGCACGTATGGCCCGGCATTTCTCACGCCGAAGAACTATTACGTGCTCAAGGACTACAATTATTCGGATCTCTACGTGCTGTTCGTCGGCCATCTCGCCGACCTCATCGGCGGCGGGCGGCCGTTCGAGACGCCGTGGAGCAAGAACAAGCAGCTACGCAGCAAGGACGTGGAGATGATGCAGCGGCGGCTCGCCGCGCTCGGGCTTTATCACGATAAGATCGACGGCAAGGCGGGTATGCTTACCCGCGCCGCGCTCGGCGCCTATCAAAAGAAGAACGGCTTGAAGGTGGATTGCTGGCCCACCGCCGCCGTGCTCGCGCACATGCAGCGGTGAACGAATTGGTAAGCTTACTCGCAGACTTCGACGCGCTGGCGACGCCAGCCCCAGTCTTCGACCCACACGCGGCGGTGCTCGACGTGGCAGACCGGACCGTCGTCGTCGTCATTGTAGTAGACGCGCGACGGTGGCGGCGGGGGCGGCGGCGGTTCGGCGTAAGCCGGACGGCCGGAAAGCGCGCCGCCGATAATGGCGCCGGCGGCGAGACCGCCGATCACGCCGGCTGCTATTCCGCAGCCATGGCAGCGGGCCTGGGCGGCCGAGGGTAAGGCGGCGGCCAGCATGGCCGCGGCGGCGATTGCGAGTACGGACTTCTTCATGGGGTAGCTTCCCTTGCGCCGGGCACGATCACGCGGGGCAATCGTGCGCCGGTTTCCCTTACGTAATGTTGATTAAGAACCGCTGAAACGCTCGCTCAGTTGCACACCCGCTCGCGGTGCCATCGCCAGCGCCAGCCGTTCCAGTAGCGCTCGTGCTCCCACCAGCAGTGCGGGCGGTAGTAACGCCGGTAGTAGTAGCGACGGGGTGGCCCGTCGTAATAGCCGGGGCCATAACCATAATAGGGGCCGTTGGCCGCGGCCGCGCCGAGAAGGGCGCCCACGGCAAGCCCTCCGATGATACCGGCAGCGATCCGTCCGTGACGTGCTTGAGCGGGCTGTGGCGCGGCAACGCTCGCCAGCGCAACTGTCGCGGCGATGGCGATAGCTGTGATGGTTTTTCTCATGGCGCACCTTCCTTCGCTTCCCTGGGGTCGTATGCATTAAACGACCGGCTTGCGGATTTCCTGCGATCTTCCCGCAAATTTTCTCCAGTCCGCCGAGCGCTGCAACGGTCGACGGGCACGAAGATTCCCAGTTTCGGCATGAACGTCGCCTGAACGCTCGGTTCGGGGGTGCCGACGGGGCCGTTCTTCTCGAATAATCTTTTGTAAGAGTTCCGGCGGAAATGGGGCGCCCGTGCCGCGCTCAGCGCTTCTTCGTGCGTCGCCGCTTGGCCGCTGTCTTCTTGGCGGCTGTCTTGGTCGAACGCGCCGCGCGATTGCGGGCCGGGCTCTTGCGGGCTTTGCGCTTACGGCGGCCGCCCGGTGTGTCGCGGCGGCGGTTTTGCAGCGCCTGCCGGCCGACATGACGGAGGAACAGCTTTTCGAGCGGATAGCTCAGCTTGAGAATGGCGGCGGGCAGCGGCAGCCACGCAACCGCGCTGATGTCCTTCATCAGGTCGAAGCTCGGGTGCTCCGCCGCCTGCATGCTCCAGAACTGCACCACCTTCGGCCGGCCGCTGGCGCGGTAAGTGATGGCGCCCAGGAATTCATGCAGGCGCACCCGGTGGCCGGTCTCCTCGGTGGCTTCGCGGCGGGCACCGGCGCGCGGATTTTCGCCGCGCTTGAGCTTGCCGCGCGGCAGTACCCAGCGATCGTCCTTGCTGCGCTGGACAATCGCAATCCGCGGCCGCGTCCCGTCGCGGATGACGACGCCGCCCGCAGCATAGACCGGCTTGCGTGCCATCGATCCCTTACTCTTGCCGCCGATTCATTGGCCCCGTTTAACAAAATGGCTGGTGACTAGCGAAAAATCGAGCCTTGGGCGGGCCACGCCTGTGGGGAACGGGTACGGCGGTGATTGCTTCGGCTTGCTGTCACATGGGCGTCATCACCGGCGTGACGAGGACGCGGCCCCCGAACCTGTCGAAACCGTTTGTCGAATTGCGTTGGGCACGCCCGGGCGGTCGGTACGGCGCTCGGCCGTCGCGCCTGCCATTCTTCTGGCGGCCTTCGCGACCGTCCTGCCGTCCAGCGGCGCGAGATATAATTTCCGGCGGAACACAACCTGAAGACACGCAGGACGGGTAACCGCACGCGAAATATATGTCCTTTGAGTTGTATTGACGTTGAAAAGTGCGCTCTGCGCGCGCATTTCCCTGTCGGAAACGACGGCTTTTCCGAGGCTCGCTCCGGCGCCAATCTTGGCGCATGCCCAGGAAGAATAAAGCTGCAGGGAAAGACGATAGCGAGGGCCAGGGTCAGCTGCTTCGGCTGTTGAGTTGCCTTGCTTTCATCGTCGAAGAATCGGAACGGCTCGGCTACCCGCTTACGTCTATCGAAGCGCGCCGCGCCGGGTTGCAATTGTGCTACGAGTCCGACACCGGCGACGAGATGGCGCTCGCCTTCGCCGACGGCGTACGCGGCCGTGCGTAACGAGTGGTCCGATTCCGACATTTGCTTTCTCTTGCCGCAAGCTCTGGCGCAAATGTCGGAATCAAAGGACCACTAGCAACCGTTTGATTCTAGTGGAGCTTTGAATTTGACCTTTGATAAGGAGCCCGCGGCACGTGGGTATCAAATGTCAAATTCGCTCCACTAGCGCTTCGCCTTTGCCGTATTGCCCTGTACAATTCCCCGCTTGCGTGAGGCTCGACAAGGAGAGTCCGGGCATGGGGCTGTTCGATGATAGCTTCGAGCTTTCGGTGAGCGAGGTCGAGTCCGTCCGCTCGATGGACGAACTGCGCCCGTTCATCAGCCGGCTGCTCGGACGCTACGACCTCAGGCACGCCGCTTATTTGGCCGTCGCGCTGCCGGACCAGATCGACCCGCGCCCCGTGCTGGTCTGCACCTATCCGGCGCAGTGGACGCAGCGCTACATCGACCAGGACTATCTCGCCATCGATCCCGTGATCGGCGCCGCCGCCACCAACCTGCTGCCGTTCGACTGGTCCGAACTCAGCCATCGTGGCATCCGGGTCAAGCAGATGTTCGACGAGGCGCAGGAATTCGGCATAGGTCGCCACGGCCTCAGCTTTCCGGTGCGCGGGCCGCTCGGCGATCACGCGCTGTTCACCGTCACGAGCGACGCCAGCACCGGCGAGTGGCAAAAGCTCAAGTCGAGCTACATGCGGGACATGCAGCTGATCGCTCACTTCGTGCACGGCAAGGTGCTGGAGTTCGAGCGCGGCGAAAGCGTTCCGATCAAGCCGTTGTCGGCGCGCGAGCGGGAGGTGCTGGGGTGGGCCGCGCGCGGGCTCACCAACGACCAGATCGCGTTCAAGCTCAACATTTCCGAACGCGTCGTGCGCGCCTATTTCGAAAGCGCTCGCCACAAGCTCAATTGCGTCAACCGCAGCCATGTGCTGGCCCGCGCCGTCAGTCTGCGCCTGGTGGGTCCCGCCACGGCATAGGAGTGACCCCGTCGTTTTCGCCGGCTTGCGCGGACCCGCCATGTGAACGCATTTGAGCGTCCTCTCGATATCGTTCGGAGGGCGTCGATGATTTGGCTGATCCAGGGACGAGATAGCGCTGGCTATCCGCGTGAAATGGAGGCGATGTTTCGCGCCCGCACCGCCGTATTCCACCGCCGGCTGGGCTGGAGCGTGACCGTCCACAAGGGGCGCGAGTGCGACCGCTGCGACGCGGAGAACCCGCTCTATCTCATCGCCCTCGACGACGTGACCGGCGGCGTCGCAGGCTCGGCGCGTCTGCTGCCGACGACGGGGCCGATTACGTTCGGCGCCAGCGCAGCCGACATGTTCGAGGAGCCGATCGATCTCGCCAGCGGGACGGTGTGGGAATGCACGCGCTTCTGTATCCATCCCGGAACACGGTCGAGCGGCAGCCTGCGCACCGCGACGCGCGTGAGCTTCGAGCTCAACTTGGCGATTTGCGAACTGGGTCTGCGCGCGGGGCTCACGCAGATCGAGACCGTCTACGATCAGTTGATGGCCAAGGTCTACCAACGCGCGGGGTGGAGCCCGACGCAGATCGCCCGCTCGACGCGCATCGGCAAGCTGCCCGCCTATGTTGGCGTGTGGGACGTCACGCCGCGAACGCTGGCCGAGATGCGTGCGGCCAGCGGCATCGCGCACGACGTGTTTGAGACTCGGCCGCTTCCCGCCTTGCGCGAAGTGTCTTGAAGCGGCTGCCTCGGGCAAACACCGCACGCGGCACCCGATGTGCATATCCGGTGGCCCGGGGCGCTGTCGTTCGCCCTGTTGCATCCCGTCGCCCGGCATGGCCAATATGCCCGGCGCCGCATTTCGACGCGCGAGTGGCGCCGTCGATCAGCAACGGGATTTCATCGTCATGCCGACCATCACCTGGGACCACGTCCACCTGCGCACCCCCGAACCGGAAGCCACCGCGCAATGGTTCGAGCGCATGCTGGGCGCCGAGGTGATCCGCAGCACGCAGCAGGGCAAGCCGCGCATCGATCTCAAGCTCGGTGGCGCCAAGATCTTCATCGCGCCCGTCGTCGCGGGCGATGGCGTCAACCCGCCGCCGCAGACGCCCTATCAGGGGCTCGACCATTTCGCCTTCTTCGTCACCGACCTCGACCGGTTCGTCGACGACCTGAAGAGTAAGGGCGCCGAGTTCACGCAGGACTTGCATGTTCCGCGCCCGGGCATTCGGATTTGCTTCCTGCGCGGGCCGCAGGGGATTTCGATCGAATTGTTGGAGCGCGACCCGAAAATCGTTTGATTGGTGGCTTTTAGCTGGTGCGGCGAAGCGAACGCGGCTAATTGTCTCGAAGACGCAATGGCGCCGGATTTGCGCCCGATTTTCCCTGGAAAAACATACCGTTTGGGTTGCCCGGGCTCGGCGCTGGGTGCAAAAAGTCCCGGGACTCTTCAGATAGGAACTTCGGAATGCGGCGGCCCGCACTGGCGATCGGCTTGGTATTGCTCGTGGGAGCGAGTGCCGCTGCAGCCGAGAACAGGTTCGAGCGCAGCCTGCAGCGTTTGAGCCCGGGCGAGCGGCTGGTGCAGGTGTGCGATTACACGGCGATGCAGCATATCCGCAAGGAGAACCGCGGATATCGCCCCGATCGCGCGGTGGCGGACGCCCGCAGCCGCGTCTTCATCGACAAGAACACCGTCAAGGCCAAAGGCGGCGCCTTCCGCAGCCGCCACAAATGGTACGCGCTGTCCTACACCTGCACGGGCTCAGCCGACGGCATGAAGGTGCTTTCGTTCAAGTACAAGATCGGCGCGGAAATCCCCCAGTCGAAGTGGGCGGCATACAGCCTCTGGGAATGAGCGCGTGACAGGCGCGGGGCCCGTGCTTTTGCGGCGTGGTCCGAAGCAGCATTGTTTTCAATCGTTAAATGACAGGGCCGCCGGCGAATTTCGCCGGCGGCCCTTTCCAATTGTGCAAGGTCGGTCGTATGGGCCCCGATCAGAAATGGCAATTCCAGCGATTCCAGTTACGCTCTTTGATGCGCAGCGCAGCGCCAAACGTCTTCTGTGCGTGCGACATGATCCGATAGTTCGGCGGGAAGGGCCGGGTCGGCATGCCGTAGTCCCAGATCTGGCAGACGCCAGTGACGTTCCAGCGGATGACGCGATATGAGGCGTCGGCCGGGCTGGTGGCGAGGACCGTAGCGGCGGCAAGGCCGGCGGCGGCAAACAGAACCATCTTGCGAACCATGATAATCGCTCCGTTGTGAAACAGTTGGGAAGACGGGCAGTTCCAAGACTCCCCGGGCGAGCCGAGAAATCCCCCAAAGGCCCTCGAGCAAGGGCTGCACCGGCAGCCACGAAAGGCTGGTAGATCAAGGCTAGCATTGCTTTGCGTTAGGTCAATGACGGTGGGCCGCGGTCTGGCGCGCCGGTCAGACGGACGACGCAGCCAAAGGGCAAGGGACGAGGGAGACGGTGGCGAAAGTCGCGAGCCCAATCGGGGTTTGCGGGGTCCGCTTGCCCCGCCGGCTGAAAGCGTTACGCTTGCCGCCATGCTGGTTGCCTCGATCATCCTTGAAGGCGCCGTGGCGGTGATCGCGGTTCTCGCCGCGCGTCGGCAACGGCCCTACATGTATGGGCTCGCCTTCACCTTCGCGGCCTATGTCCTTTATGATCTTGCGCGCTTTCTCAAACTGCCGGTGGAAGGATCGCTTCTGTCCTGGCTGTTTCTGCTGGCGACCGTCACCGCGCTGTTTGCGGTCTGGGGCTTATACAAGGACCGGAAACCATGAACCGAATTAATTCGATGGCGGCCTGCGCCACCCTGTTGATCGCGCTGGCCGGCTTGTTCACGGTCCGTCACGCGGCGGCCGCGGCCTCAGGTGTCGTTCCGGTGGCGGTGGCGAATTTCGACTATCGCGATACGTCGGGTGAGGTCAAAAACCAGACGGCGCAACATGCCAAACGCATGCGGCTGTTCGACAAGCTGCTGCGCGACCGTCTCGCCACGGAGCGCCATTACGATTTGCGGCGCATCGACTGCAAGAAGCAAGCCTGCAGCGCCGGCACCATGGACCCCGACGCGTTGATCGAAGCGGCGCGGCATGCCGGCGCGCGGCTGCTGATCTATGGTGGCATCCATAAGATGAGCACGCTCATCCAATGGGGCAACGTGCAGGTCCTCGATCTGCACAACAAGAAGCTGCTGCTCGACCGTACGTTCACCTTCCGCGGCGACACCGACAAGGCTTTTCGCAAGGCGGCCGAATTCATTGCCCAAACGCTACAGAATGTGGCGCCGAAGTCGTAAAGCGCGCATCGGTCAAAGGAAACGTCAGCACATGAAGGTCTTCATCACCGGCGCCAGCGGCTATATCGGCGGCTCGGTGGCGGCGCATCTTGTCGCGGCTGGGCATCAGGTCAGCGGCCTCGCGCGCGCGGCCGAAACCGCCGATGCGCTCGAAAGGACGGGCATTGCGCCGGTGCGCGGCACGCTCGAGGACGCCGAGGTTCTGGCCGCCGCGGCGCGCGCGGCGGATGCGGTGATCGATTCCGCCAACGCCACCCATCGCGGCGCGGCCGAGGCGTTGCTCGCGGGGCTCGCCGGCAGCGGCAAGGCCTTCATCCACACCAGCGGCTCCAGCATCGTCGGCACGCGCGCCGGCGGCGAGTTGGTCCCGGCGGTTTTCGACGAGGACACACCGTTCACCCCGTCGCCGACGCGCGCGGACCGCGTCGCGCTCGACAACGATATCCGGGCGGCGAACGGGGTGCGCAGCATCGTTATCGCGCCCAGCCTGATCTACGGTCGCGGCCGGGGGCTCAATCCGCACAGTATGCAGGTGCCGTGGCTGATCGCGCTCGCCAAGAAGAGCGGCGTCGCCAGGCACATCGGACCCGGCGAGAACCGCTGGTCGAACGTGCACATCGACGACCTCGTCGCGCTCTACGCCCTGGCGCTGGAGAAGGCGTCGGCGGGAAGCTTCTATTTCGCCGAGAACGGCGAGAATTCCATGCGCGAAGCCTGCGAAGCCATCAGCCGTATGCTGGGTTTCGGCGAACGCACGGAGGCGATGACGGTCGACGCGGCGGCGGCTGAATGGGGCGAGGGGCCGGCCAACGACACCATGGGCTCGAACAGCCGCGTGCGCGCCAAGCGCGCCCGCGCCGAGCTCGGCTGGCAACCGAAGGCGGTCTCGCTGATCGAGGAGATCGAGCGCGGCTGTTACGCGCAGGAGGCGTGACTCCGTCGACCGCGGTTGGCTTCTGGCGTCTCACACCGTCCGGTATCCGCCGTCGGCCATCACGATGGAGCCCGTGACGTAAGCCGATAGATCGGAGGCCAGGAAGATCGCCGGGCCGACCATGTCTTCGGGTTTGCCGGCGCGGCCGAGCGGGGTGTGGTCGAGGAAGGTCTTGACCAGCTCGGGGTTGTTGGCGCGTACCGCGGCGTTCAGCGGCGTCTCGATGAAGCCGGGGCCGATGGCGTTGACGCGCACGCCCTCCTTGCCGAGCTCGGCGGCGAGCGCGCGCGTGAAGCCGAGCACACCGTGCTTGGAGACGGTGTAGGCGGGCGAGGTCGGCGTGCGCAGGTGCATGAAGGACTGGATGGAGGCGATGTTGATGACGCGGCCCTTGGACGCGCGCAGGGGTAGCAGGAACGCTTGCGTGACGTTGAAGGGGCCGTCGAGGTTGACGCCGGTGATATCGTGCCAGTCCTTGGCCACCGCATCGGCATCGGCGGTGAAGCCGTTGCGCCGGGTGATGCCGGCATTGTTGACCAGGATGGAGACGCGCCCGAGCGTATCGGCGATTTCGTCGGCCACCAGCCGGCAGGCGGCGCGGTCGGTGACGTCAAGCTTGAAGCCGCGCGCGGTGCCGCCGGCGGCGCTGATCTCGGCGGCGGCCGCTTCCGCCGCCTCGCCGTTGATGTCGAGCACGGCCAGGCTCGCGCCCTCGCGCGCGTAGCCGGCCGCGATGGCGCGACCGATGCCGGAGCCTGCGCCCGTAACGACGGCGATGTGGCCTTGCAAAAGATTGGGCATTGCGATGGTCCTCCCGATTTATTTCGGGCGAGCATAGCAATGAGGAGAGCCGGCGCGAAGATGGGCTTCGAGCTTTGCCGTTCTCTTGCGCTGCCGCTGCCGGCGCGTCGCGCCGTCAATCGTAATAGTGGTAATAGTGGCCCCGGTACCGCGTCCCGGTGTCGTACGGATCGTAAAACACCGCCTGGCATCGTCGCGACAGCCGGTCGAAGTTGCGGATCATGCAGGACTTCGACGCGGCGCACGCTTGGAATGTCGCGTGAGCAGAGGCGGAAAGCGTCGCGCGTGCAGGCGGCGCGCTGTCGCGCGGTGCCCTGGGCCAGCGCCGACGCGGGCAGCAAGGCGAGGCTTGCGACCAGGGCGGCAGCGGCTGCGAACGAACGGACCGGCATCGTGATTACGCCTCCTCGCGTGGAGAAACCGATGCGGCTAGTGGTTCGATTCCGATATTTGCACCCCGTTGCTGCAAGCTCGCGAGCAAATGTCGGAATCAAAGGACCACTAGCAATCGTCTTATTCCAGTGGAACTTTGAATTTGACATTTGGTAGGTGACTGGCCGCAAACAGGTTTCGAATGTCAAATTCGCTCCACTAGGTGAGCTTGTTCGAACCCGGATTTGAAGTCCAGGGGCTTGCTTGCCGCAGGTCGGGAAGAGGGTGAGCGGGGCCTCAATCCCGCATGGACCCGGATACCGACGCTGCGCGGAACATGGCACCTCTGCCGTACGAATAGTTGGCAAAGCCAAATAACTCCCCGAGGCTGGCCTCATGACAGGGACGTATGACAGGGACTGAAGCCCATCGTACGTGCCAAGTGGGTCGCGGCCGGCGAGCGCCACTGCATCGCCACGCCGCCCAAACCGCATGCCGCTGGCGCTGGTGCTGATACTGATGCGGGCGGTGAACGACGCGCCGGCTGAGCCACAGGCAAGCCCGTTCCGCTTCGTCCTGAGGAGCCCACCGGAGCCTCGGCGGAGGTGGGCGTCTTCGAAGGAGGGGGCGGCCACATGCTTCGAGACGCCGCGCTTTGCGCGACTCCTTAGCATGAGGCCGAAATAGGCCTGCCTTGGATGAAAACGGCAGCCAAGGTTGTCACCGTGTAGCGTGTCCAGGACGGTACGCCGTTACGGAATCGGCAACCATGGGTGCCGGGCCGTGCCCCGGGGCCGCGCGTTGACCGTGGCCGTGGCACAAGAACCGCTGTATCGTCGCGGCGCACCGAATTGGGCCGATGTCGGCCAACGGAGAGAGAACCCATGAAATTGTCGTCGGGATTGC
>CAWGGL010000009.1:0-34941 GCA_963822085.1 uncultured Pseudomonadota bacterium | reverse complement strand
GAGCTTGGCGCTGTAGCGCGGCGCCGCGCCGTTCGCCTTCGGCAGCTTGGCGATCGCCGCTTCCGCGATGCGCGCCCACATGTAGCCGAGCGCGACCAGGCCGAAGAGATGCATGTAGTCGGTGGCGCCGGCGCCGGCGTTGTCCGGCTTCGTCATGGCGTGCTTCATGAACCACATCGACGCTTCCTGCAGGTGGCCGGCGGCCACCCCGAGCGGCGTCACGTAATCCTTCATCGCCTTGTCGGCGCTCTTCTCTTTTACGTAATTGTTGACCTCGCCGAGGAAGGCCATCAGCGCGCGGCCGGCGTTCTTGCCGATCTTGCGGCCGACCAGATCGAGCGCCTGGATGCCGTTGGCGCCCTCGTAGATCATGGCGATGCGCGCGTCGCGCACGAACTGCTCCATGCCGTGCTCGGCGATGTAGCCGTGGCCGCCGAACACCTGCTGCGCCATCACCGTGGTCTCGAAGCCGCGGTCGGTGAGCACGCCTTTGATCACCGGCGTCAGCAGGCCCATGTGGTCCTCGGCGCTCTGGCGCTGCTTCTTGTCGTCGGAGCGGCGCGAGACGTCGCCCATCAGGCTGGTCCACACCACCAGCGCGCGCGCCGGCCTCGTTGAAGGCGCGCATGGTCATCAGCGCGCGCCGCACGTCCGGGTGCACGACGATGGGGTCGGCCGCCTTGTCGGGATACTTGGCGCCGGAGAGCGCGCGGCCCTGCAGGCGCTCCTTCGCGTAGGAAGCCGCGTTCTGATAGGCGACCTCCGACTGCGCCAGCCCCTGAATGCCGACGCCGAGGCGCGCCTCGTTCATCATCGTGAACATGGCGTTCAGGCCGCGGTTTTCCTCGCCGATCAGCCAGCCGGTGGCGCCGTCGTAGTTCATCACGCAGGTGGCGTTGCCGTGGATGCCCATCTTCTCCTCGATGGAGCCGCACGACACCGCGTTGCGTTCGCCCAATGAGCCGTCGTCGCCGACCATCACCTTCGGCACCACGAACAGCGAGATGCCCTTGGTGCCTTCCGGCGCGCCTTCGATGCGCGCCAGCACCAGGTGGATGATGTTTTCCGAAAGATCGTGCTCGCCGGCGGAGATGAAGATCTTGGTGCCGGTGATCTTGTAGCTGCCGTCTTGCTGCTTCACCGCCTTGGCGCGCAGGAGGCCCAGGTCGGTGCCGCAGTGCGGCTCGGTCAGGTTCATGGTGCCGGTCCATGTCCCTTCCGTCATCTTCGGCAGGTACTTGGCCTTGATGGCGTCGGAGCCGTGGGCGACCAGCGCGGCGATGGCGCCTTGCGTCAGGCCGGGATACATGGCGAAGGCCATGTTGGCCGAGCAGAGATATTCGTTGACCAGGTTGGTCATGATCTCCGGCAGGCCCTGGCCGCCGAATTCTTCCGGCACCGACATGCCGATCCAGCCGCCCTCGACGAGCTTGCCGTAGGCGTCCTTGAAGCCGGTCGGCGTGGTGACGCTGCCGTCGTCGTGGCGGGTGCAGCCTTCCTTGTCGCCGACCCGGTTGAGCGGGGTGAGCACCTCTTCGGCGAACTTGCCGGCTTCGCGCAAGATCGCCTCGACCACGTCGGGGCTGGCGTCGGCGAAGCCCGGCAGATTGCCGTAGCGGTCGAGCTGGAAGACGTCGTTGAGCAGGAACAGGGTGTCGTCGACGGGCGCCTGATAGGTCGGCATTTCGTTTCTCTCCCCGGCGCCGGCGCGCCGCGAGCCTCCAAAATGGGGTTTCGCTGCTGGCGGTCGCCTCGCCCCGGGGAACTTCGGGCCGAAAGGCCCGCCGGCCCGGTCGAGGGCCAGCAAACCACCCTCACCGGCACGAATTATGACAGCGCCGCTTTACACCCGCGTTAAGAGCCGGCGGGCCTCCCGCAGGGGGCGAATTCCCCGGCAAATCGGGCACTTCCCGCAAAATTTAACCGCTTGTTTACCGCGAACGGGAAAAAGTCGGGGGTGGCCACGAGAACCGCGCCTGCCATCCACCCCGCGTTAACGCGTACCGGTTCCACGAGAGTCATTCGTGGCTCTTTGCGCCTCCACTTTAACGTGGTGCGAGCATGAAATTTGGCGTCCCGTGGGGAGCTAAGAAAGGCATCAGGCCGGACGCGCGCGAGACCGCCATGGAGGCGGCGCGCCGGTCCGGCATGTCGCTCGACGACTGGCTGAATTCCGTCATCATGCATCAGGCCGCGCAGGCCGGGGTGCAGCCCTACGCGCCCGCGCCCGCCAAGAAGGGCAAGCGGCAGAGGCAACAAGAGGCGCCGCAGGCCGGCCAGCAGCCGGACCCGCGCGCGCTCGCCGCGGTCAACAACCGCCTCGACGACCTTTCCCGCCGCATCGAGCAGTTCACCGGCGCGGGCGCCCCGGCCCATGCGCCGCAGGCACGTGCGCCGCAGCGGCCGGTCCGGTCGCAGGGGCCCGACCAACGCGCCGAGCTGATCGGCCGGCTCGACCGCTACGTCCATAATGCCCAGCCGCAGGCGCAGGCCCCGATGCCGCAGCGGCAACAGCCGCGGCAGATGCCGCCGCAGCGGTCCCAACCGGCAGCGCCTCCGGCCATGAACCAGGCGCTCGCCGATATCGCGGCCCGCAAGCAGATGCTGAGCGGCGGCGGCGCGCCGCCGCCACCACCGCCGCGCCGCGCCTCCTCGCCCGCCGATTACGCACCGCCGGCCACGCGCGCGCAGCAGCAGGCGCAAGACGCCGCGCAGGCGGCCAATCATCATGCGGCGATGCCGGCGCCGCTGCCGACCCAGGACCTGTCGGGTCTGGAAGAGCAGCTGCGCAAGATCACCGACCAGATCGAGACCCTGCGCCAGCCGGGCGTGGAGCAGGCGATCAACGCGCTGCGCGCCGAGCTCGGCGAGATCGGCCACGCCCTCGGCGAGGCCGTGCCGCGGCATTCGATCGAGACCATCGAGCACCAGATCCACGGCCTGACCCAGCGCATCGCGGAAGGGCGGGAGAACGGCGTCGACCACAACGCGCTTGGCGGTATCGAACATGGCCTCATGGAGGTGCGCGACGCGCTGCACGGGCTGACGCCGGCGGAAAACCTCATCGGCTTCAACGACGCGGTGGCGGGGCTGGCGCAGAAGATCGATCTGATCGTCGCGCAGAAAGACCCGGAATCGATGGCGCAGCTCGAGAACGCCATCACCACCCTGCGCAGCATGGCCAACCACGTCGCCTCCAACGATGCGGTCGGCGCGCTCTCGGCGGAAGTGCAGGCGCTCGCCGACAAGGTCGACTATATCGCACGGGCGAGCGCCAACACCGACGCGCTGTCGAGCCTGGAGGCCCGCATCGACGCCCTCGGCCAGGCATTGGCCGAGCGCGCGCAGGCCGGCAACGCGGTGCCGCCGCGGCTGGAAGCGCTGGTGCAGTCGCTTGCCGACAAGATCGAGCAGATCCAGGCCGCCCAGCAGGCGCACGGCGACGTCATGACCGAGGGTCATGTTTTGGACGACCGCATCGCCATGCTCGTCGACCGCCTCGACGCTTCCGATTCGCGGCTTGGGCAGCTTGAGGCAGTAGAGCGGGGGCTCGCCGACCTGCTGATGCATATCGAGCAGCAGCAGCAGAGCACCAACGCCACCGCCGGCCAGGACGGCGAGGCGATGGCGGTCGACGCGCTCAAGCACGATTTCGCGCAGGCGCAAGAGGCGCTGAAATTCGATTTGGCGCAGGCGCAGGAAGCGCTCAAGAGCGACCTGACCAATTCCTTGACCCATTCGCTGGTGCATTCGCAGGACGAGATAAAGGGCGATATCGCCCGCACCCAGAACGCCCTCGACCAGGTGCACGGCACCCTCGGCGAACTAGTCGGCCGGCTGGCCGCCATCGAGCAGAGCATCCGCAGCGAGACCCACGCCGCGGCGGCCGCACCTGCGCCGGCGTACGCGGACGTAGCTCACGAAGGCCATTACGCCCACGAGGACCCTTACGCGCACGAGGGAACTCCTTACGCCCACGACGAAGAGCCGCTCGAGCTCAACCATCCGGTCGGCAAGGTGGCGGTGCGGCTGGTGGAAGACGCTGCGCCCGGCATGTCGGCTTTCGACGGCATGCTGCCGCCGCGCAGCGCCCAGCCCGAGCCGACCGCACTGGCTGAGCCGGAACAGCCGATGCCGGTCGAGCCCGAGCTTTTCGCCCCGCCGATCCAGCCAGAGCACGCCCCGATGTTTGCGGCGCCCGAACCCGTCGCCGCCACTGATACCGAACGCATGGACCACGCGGATTACGTGGATCACATCGACCACGTGGGCCACTCGGACTACATGGAGGCCACGGAACAGGCGGTAGCGCCGCACGCGCCGCTGCCGCCGGCCCCACAACTGGAGGCGCAGCTCGAAGCGCTGCGGGCCCAGGCCGCGCCGACGTTCGCGCCGCGGGCAGAGGCACCTTCATTCGAAGCGCCCTACGTCGAAGCACCACAGGCCGAAGCGCCGCCAACCCAGCCGCAGAAGCGCATGGCTCCCGGCCACGGCCCGATAAATCCCGACCTGCCGCCCGACGAGCCGCTCGAGCCCGGCTCCGGACCGCCGCCCCTGCGCGCCCATCCAGGCGCCCGCATCGGCGCCTCGGAAGCCGCGTCCAACCACGCCGGCGAATCGGCAGACGAAGCCAGCGGCGGCAAGTTGAGTTTCATCGCCGCCGCCCGCCGTGCGGCGCAGGCTGCCATGCAGCAGGAGCCGGCGCCGCCTTCGCTCGAAGCGGATTACGAAGAGGAAGCGCCGGAAACCGCAACGCATCCGTTGCGCAAGCGCATGATGCGGCGGGTCAAGTCGCTGTTCGTCGCCGCCAGCATCGTCGCCATCGTGGTCGGCTCGGTGCAGATCGCCGCGACCTACCTCAAGCTCGGCAAGCCGGGCGCGCCGGCGACCCGCACCACGCAGCAGCATCTCGGCAAGACAAGCGAGCGCGCCAACGCGGGCCCCGAAACCGCCAATGCGAACCGTGTTCGGCAGGCGGGAGACTCGACGGCCGCGGTTACGGCGCCCTCGCGGATCGCGGCCACGCCGTTGGCGCTGGTGCCGCCCAGCACCTCCATCGACCTGTTGGCGCCGCCGGACCAAACGGTGCGCGTCGCCACCATGCCTGCGCCCGATCCGCGCCGCGCAAGCGTGGCCGCATCGAACGATGCCACCTCCCCCGACATCACCGGCTCGATCCCCCAGGCGACCGCCAACCGCTCGACGCGCGCGCCGGCGGTCGGGACCTCCAACCTGCCGATCGCCATCGGCGGTCCGAGGCTGCGCCAGGCGGCGACGGCCGGCAACGCCGCGGCGGCTTACGAGGTCGCGACCCGTTTTGCCGAGGGGCGCGGGGTGCCGGCCAACCTCGCCAAGGCCGCGCGCTGGTACGAGCGGGCGGCCAACAAGGGACTGGCGCCGGCCGAATTCCGACTGGCCAGCCTGTTCGAGAAGGGTCAGGGCGTGAAGAAGAATCTCGCCCGGGCGCGCGCGCTCTATTTCGCCGCCGCCCGCCAAGGCCATGCCAAGGCCATGCATAATCTCGCAGTGCTTTACGCCGAAGGTATTGAAGGCAAGCCCGATTACACCACCGCCGTGCAATGGTTCCGTGACGCGGCCGCGCACGGGGTGTCCGACAGCCAGTACAATCTCGGCGTCCTTTATGCGCGCGGAATAGGTGTCGAGAAGGACCTGGCCGAATCCTACAAATGGTTCGCGCTCGCCGCCAAGCACGGCGACAAGCAAGCGGCCAGGAAGCGCGACGAGGTCGCAAGCCACCTGGACAAGAAGGCCCTGGCCGCGGCCCGCCAAGCGGTCGCCAAGTTCGTGCCCAAACCGCAGCCGCGGCAGGCGACAACGGTGCCGGCGCCGCCCGGCGGCTGGGACAAGACCGCCGCCGCGCCGGCCGCGCGCACGACGGCGGACAGCGCCCAAGCTTTCGTCGCTGGAAAACAGTGAATCAACGCGCGACCTTTTGTACTCGCGCCTGCTCACGGTTAGATATATAGACAATATCGAATTTGTTCCGCGGCCGGGATTCGCATCGGCGTCGTCTCGGCGTCAACGCGCAGCGTGAGACCGGTCGCGAGGGTTGACCTGCTGACCGGCACGTGGCCGTTAGCGTATCAGCCGCGAACGCCGGACAACGACCTTGCAAATCTACCTCCCGATCGCCGATCTGCCCGTCAACATCTTCCTCATTCTGGGGCTGGGGCTGGCGGTGGGCTTCCTTTCGGGGATGTTCGGCATCGGCGGCGGCTTCCTGATGACGCCGCTGTTGATCTTCATCGGCATCTCGCCGGCGGTGGTGGTGGCGAGCGTATCGCCGCAGATCGCGGCCTCGCTGTTCACAGGCTTCATCGCGCACTGGCGGCGCGGCACCATCGATTTCGTGCTCGGCGGCATGCTGCTGATAGGCGGCGTGCTCGGCACGCTGGTGGGCGTGTGGATCTTCACGATGCTGCGCTCGGTCGACCAGTTGGACCTGTTGATCGCGCTGTCCTACGTCACGCTGCTCGGCGTCGTCGGCGTACTGATGGTGACCGAGGGCCTGCGCGCCATTAACCGCGCGCGCCACGGCGGCCGCGCCGATCTGCGTCGGCCCGGCAGCCACACCTGGATCCACGGCCTGCCGCTGAAGATGCGGTTCAAGCGATCGCGCATCTATATCTCGGTCATTCCGGTCTGGGTGATTGGGCTGATTATCGGTCTGCTCGGGTCGATCCTCGGCATCGGCGGCGGCTTCCTGCTGGTGCCGATGCTGATCTACCTCCTGCGAGTGCCGACAATTACCGTGATCGGCACCGGGATGATGCTGACCCTGACCACGATGGTGGCTGCGACCGTGCTGCATGCGGTCGCCAACCACCTGGTCGACGCGGTGCTGGCGCTGGTGCTGATGATCGGCGGCGTAATCGGCGCCCAGTTCGGCGTGCGTATCGGGCAGAACATGCGCGGCGAATGGCTGCGGCTCCTGCTCGGCGTGCTGGTGCTGTTGGTGGGCTTACGCTTTGCCGCCAGCCTGGTGATCGCGCCGACCGATCCCTATTCCGTGCGCGTGGTGAGGACCCAGTGATGCGCCGGCTCGCCCTCCTCGCCGCGCTGATGCTGGCGCTGCCGGCCGCCGGCCCGCAGCCGGCGGACGCCGCGCGCCTGGTGGTGTCGCTCTCCAATCACCGGGTCGAGATCACCTCCAATTTCACCGGCGCGGACCTGGTGCTGTTCGGCACCATCGAGCCGGACAAGGGCGCGACCACCACCTACCGGGGCAACTACGACCTGGTAGTGACGGTGACCGGGCCGCGCCAGGACTACCGCACCCGACGCAAGGAGCGCGTCGCCGGCATCTTCGTCAACGCGGACTCGCGCGAGTTCGTCAAGGTGCCGTCCTATCTCGCCGTGCTGAGCAACCGGCCGGTGAAGGACATCGCCAACCCGCGAACGCTGCGGCGGCTGCAGATCGGCATCGACAACTACATCCTGACCCAGCGCATCGGGCCCGACTTCGCCGACACGGTGCCGGACGACCCATTCCGCGTCGCCTTCGTGCGGCTGAAGAAGGACCAGAAGCTCTATACGCAATCGCCAACGGCGGTCACCTTCCTGACGCGCACGGTTTACCGTGCCGAAATTCCCTTGCCGGCGGACGCGCGCACCGGCACTTACAATATCGACGTCAAGCTGTTCGCGGATGGCGCCATGGTCGCGCAGACCCAGACGGCGCTGGAAGTGATTAAGACCGGCTTTGAGCAATACGTCGCTGAGGGCGCGGCCAACTACGGCTTCATCTACGGCGTCCTCACCATCCTGATGGCGCTGTCGATCGGCTGGCTCGCCAGCGTGATGTTCAGGAAGGATTAGTCCGGCAAACACCGCTTGGCGGTGAAGGCGTAAAGCCGGTCCTCGCCCAGCATGTGGGCGGTGAACTTGAGCGTGCCGAACAGATCGCAGAAAGCCGCATGACGGATGTTGAGCCCGCCGGCATAGGCGCCGAAGGCCGGCATCACCATGCGCGTGTCGTCGGCGGCAAAGCAGCGCCGGCGTAACGAGCGCCCGCGCTGGGAAATGCGCGCTACTGGATGCAGATGGCCGGCGATCTCATTCGATGCGCCGGTGGGCTGATGGCGGAAGGTGACGCCGTCGAGCACGAAGCTGTCATGGAAAACGCCGCCGATAGTCTCGGCCGGCTCGGGATCGTGGTTGCCGGTAAGCCAGATCCAGTCGCGGCCACGCTGAAGCGCACGCAACGAGGCGCGGTCTTCCGGGCCGAGACGCGCGGGGCCGCCGCCATCGTGGAAATTGTCGCCGAGCGCAATGACGACGCGCGGGGCGTAGTGAGCGATGAGTTTAGCAAGCCGCGCCAAGGTCGCCGCGCTGTCATAGGGCGGCAGGAGCTGGCCGCGGGCGGCGAAGCTCGAGCCTTTTTCCAGATGCAGGTCGGCGACGGCAACGAGGCCGTGTTCGGGCCAGTACAGCGCGCCGGAGGGGTCGGCGTGCAGGGCGATCTCGGCGAGTCTGACAATATGCTCAGCTCGTCCCCGTACTCGGGTCCAGCCTTCGGCTGGCCCGAGCACAGGCTCCAGCGGGGACCCAGCGCTTTCGTCGCCTGGATTCCCGCTTGCGCGGGAATGAGCGGGGATCATCACCGCATCGCCTCCTTCACCAATTCGTCGGCCGCTTCCGCCAGTAGCGCGTCGGCCGCCTCGCCATAGACCGTCTCGCGCCCGATCTCCAAGAGCACGGGAACCGCTAGCGGCGAGACGTGGTCGAGCGGCTTATGAACGATTCTCCCCTTGATGCGCGAGAGCATTTCGCCGAGCCGCTTGATGTCGAGCAGACCGGACGCGGCGTCGGCGCGGGCGGCGCGCAAGAGAAGATGATCGGCCTGGTGCTTGCGCAGCACGTCATAGACGAGATCGGTGGAGACCGTGAGCTGGCGGCGCGATTTCTCTTCGCCGGGAAAACGGCGTTCGATCAGCCCCGCGATGATCGCGCAATTGCGGAACGTGCGTTTCATCAGCGCGGATTCGTCGAGCCATTCTTCGAGATCGTCGCCCAGCATGTCCTCGGCGAACAGGCCGCTAAGCGAAAGATCGCCGCGCTTGATGTGCAGTGCCAAGTCGCTCAGGCCCCAGACCGCGAGCGCATATTCGTTGGCGACGAAGCCGAGGGGCTTGAGCCGCGCGCGCTCGAGCCGGCGCGTCAGCAGCATGCCGAGCGTCTGATGCGCGAGCCGGCCCTCGAACGGATAACAGACGAGATAGTGCTTCGCCGCGCGCGGAAAGGTCTCGACCAGGAGATCGCCGGCCTTCGGCAACTGCGAGCGCCATGCTTGAATCTCCAGCCATTCGCGCACTTGGGTCGGGCAGCGCACGCCAAGCGCTGTTATCGGCGAGAATGTCGCGCACGCGCGCGGCCAAGTAAGTCGAGAGCGGAAACTTGCCGCCCTCGTAGGCCGGCACTTTCGGGTCACTGCCGTGCGCGCGCGAGACATAGACTTCGTCCTCGACCAATGCTTCGTATTTCAGGATCTCACCGGCGAAGACGAAGGTGTCGTCCGGCGTCAGCGTCTCGATGAAATATTCCTCGACCCGGCCGAGCAGACGGCCGCCGCGCGGAACCGCCTTGCTGGCGCGAGACCGCACCAGCCGCACTTTCAGCATGTCGGCCTCGACAATGGTGCCGACATTCATGCGGTAGCGTTGCGCCACGTTCGGATGCGCGATGCGCCAGCGCCCGTCCTGCCTCTGCCTGATCTTGGCGAAGCGATCGTAGGCTTTCAGCGCATAGCCGCCAGTGGCGACGAAATCGACCGCGGCGTCGAAGTCGTCGCGCGCGAGCGACACATAGGGCGCGGCGGCACGCACCTCATTGTAGAGGTCATCGGCGAGAAACGGCTCGCCGACGGCGCGGCCGAGGATGTGCTGCGCCAGCACGTCGAGCGCGCCGGTTCGCAAGGGCGGCGTGTCCTGGGCGTTGTCGGCAACGGCGTCTATTGCCGCGCGGCATTCCAACACTTCGAAGCGGTTGGCGGGCACCAGCACGGCCTCGGACGGCTCGTCGAAGCGGTGGTTGGAGCGACCGACCCGCTGCATCAATCGCGACGAGCCTTTCGGTGCGCCCACGTTGACCACCAAATCGACGTCGCCCCAGTCGACGCCGAGATCGAGTGACGAGGTGCACACCACCGCGCGCATGATGCCGCCCGCCATGGCATCTTCCACCTTGCGGCGCTGCGCGACATCGAGCGAGCCGTGATGGAGCGCGATGGCGAGGTTGTCGTCGTTGATGCGCCACAGCTCCTGGAACAGATATTCCGCCTGGCTGCGGGTGTTGACGAAGACGAGCGTGGTCTGGTGACCCTTGATGAGGCCGTAGATCTCATGAAGCGCATGACGCGCCGAATGACCGGCCCAGGGCAGATGCTCGGCGGTGTCGAGCATGGAAACGCGCGGTTGCGCGCCGCTTTCGGCAATGACCAGATCGGCCAGCGCTTCGCCACCGCTGGGCTGCGGCACCAGATAACGGCGCAGGTCGTCGGGTTCGGCGACCGTCGCTGAAAGGCCCACGGTGGTGAGCTGCGGTGCCAGCGTGAACAGCCGTGCGAGATCGAGCGACAGCAGGTCACCGCGCTTCGACATCACTAGCGAATGCAACTCGTCGAGCACCACGCGTTTGAGCGTGCCAAAGAGATAAGGCGCGTCGGCGGAGGCGAGCAGCAGCGCCAGTTGCTCGGGGGTCGTCAGCAAGATGTCCGGCGGCTGGCGGCGCTGGCGTTGCCGCTTGGAAGCGGGCGTGTCGCCGGTGCGGGTTTCCAGCCGCACGTTCAATCCCATCTCCCGCACCGGGATTTCCAGGTTGCGCGCGATGTCGACGGCCAGCGCTTTCAACGGCGAGATGTAGAGAGTGTGGAGGCCCGCGAGCCCGGTCCGCGCGCGTTTATCGTCGTTCAATTCAACCAGCGTCGGCAGGAAGCCCGCGAGCGTCTTACCGCCGCCGGTGGGCGCGATCAGTAGCACCGAGCGGCCGGCCTCCGCCTTTGCCAGCAGATCGAGCTGATGGGCGCGCGGCTGCCAGCCGCGGCCGGCGAACCAGCGGCGGAAGACCTCCGGCAGCAGCGATGGCGCGGCACGATCCAGCACGGGGGCGGGTTCCATATTCCGATTCTAAGGCATATTTGATGGCGGCGCCCGGCCAGCCGTGATGGCATAGTATGGCGCCAGCAGGACGGAGAAAGCCCTATGGACAGCGACACCACGGCACGGAACGACATGACGACCCGCATCTTCGGCGGCTCGCCGCTTGGCGTCCTGGCACGGCTCATCCTGGTGTCGATCCTGGTCGGCGTCATCCTGTCGGCACTCGGGCTCGACCCGTTCGACATCGTGCGCAGCGTCGAGCGCCTGTTCCGCACCCTCTGGAACATGGGCTTCGACATCGTCCGCTACGTCTGGCGCTATTTCCTGCTCGGCGCCGTGATCGTCATCCCGATCTGGATCATCACCCGCCTCGTCAACGCGCCGCGCGGACGCTGATGTGACCACCAACGTCGCGGTTTCGAACGCCCGGGTGTTCACCATCGCCGGGCCGGCGATGCTGACCAATGTGACGACGCCGCTGCTCGGCGTGGTCGCCACCGCCGCCATCGGCCGGCTGGCCGACGCGGCGCTGCTGGGCGGCGTGGCGCTGGCCTCGGTCGCCTTCGACTACCTGTTCTGGCTGTTCGGCTTCCTGCGCATGGGCACCGTCGGCCTCACCGCGCAGGCGCTGGGCGCGGACGACAAGCGCGAGCAGCGCGCCGTGCTGGCGCGCGCGCTTGCTGATCGCCGGCGCCATCGGCCTCGTCATCATCGTGGTGCAGGCGCCGTTCGCCACGGCCATCTTCGACGCCATGGGCGGCAGCGCGAAGGTGACGGCGGCGGCGCGCACCTATTTCTTCGTGCGGGTGTGGTCGGCACCATTCGCGCTCGCCAACTACGTCATGGCGGGCTGGCTCGTGGGGCTCGCTTATGTGCGCACGGCCATGGCGATCCAGATCGCCCTCAATATCGTCAACATCGTGCTGGTGGTGGTGCTGGTGTTGGGCCTCGATCTCGGCGTCGCCGGCGCGGCGCTCGCCTCGGTGATCGCGCAAGTTCTCGGCTTCGCGGCGGGCATCACCGCCGCCTGGCGCATCGTCGGCGGACGTCTCGATCTCACGCGCGCCGTGCTGTTCGACCGCGCGCGCCTCATGCGCATGCTGGCTGTCAACCGCGACATCATGATCCGCACCGCGGCGCTGATTTCGGCCTTCGCCTTCTTCACCGCGCGCGGCGCCCGCGCCGGCGACATCACGCTTGCCGCCAACGCGGTGCTGCACAACTTCACGCTGGTCGGCGCCTTCTTCCTCGACGGCATCGCTACTGCCGCCGAGCAGATCTGCGGCCAGACCTATGGCGCGCGCGACCGCAAGGGCTTCGGCCAGGCGGTACGGCTGGTGCTGATATGGGGTTTCGTGTTCGGCGCTGCGGCAAGCGCGCTGTTCGCCGTCACCGGCGACCGGCTCATCGACATGATGACGGCGAGCCCCGACGTGCGCGAGACCGCGCGCCGCTTCATGTCGTTTGCCGCGCTGGCGCCGGTCTGCGGCGTGATGGCGTTTTGCTACGACGGCATCTACATCGGCGCCGCCTGGGCGCGCGACATGCGCAACCTGATGCTGGCCGCGCTCGCCACCTATTTCGTGGCGTGGTGGCTGCTCGACGGCCTCGACAACGAAGGGCTCTGGATGTCGATCCTTATCTTCTTCATCGCGCGCGGCGCCTTCCAGGCGGCGCGCTATCCGGCGCTGGCGCGCAAACCGTTTGTTCAGTAGCGCGGCGGCGGGGGCGGACGTCCATAAGGCGGTGGACGGCCGTAAGCCACCGGGCGGCGGGCCGAAACCGGGCGGAGGCGGACCACGGCGGCCGAAACCGCGCGGCGGGCCGCGGCGGCGCGGCGGCGGGCCCGAGATGGCGCGCACGACCGAGCGGTCGAAGTGTCCGCGCAGACAGCCGACCGTGTAGGGGAAATCCACCGTCGCCACGTAGTGATACATCGTCACCTTGCGGCCATCCCATTTCACCTCGCTTACCTTGCCGTGGCAGGCGTCGAGATCGGCCGTGGTCAACTCTTTGCCGTGCTCGTAGGGCCCGTAGATGCCGAAACCATCGATGGCATAACCGACCAGCGGCGAATTGCCGTCGGCGTCCGGCTTGTCGTTCAGGCAGTTGGTCAGGCTGTGATAGTGATAGACGCCACTTGCCTGCGGATGGCCGTGGCAACGATCCTGCGTCTCGTGCGCCACCGCGTCGCGGCCGGGCGCGTCGAGCGCGCTGAACAGCGGCACGCCGGTGAGCAGGATGCCGACCGCGCCGGGCGCGCAATGGGCGCGTGCCGCCAGCTTGGGATGCGCCGGCAGCGCGACACGGATGTTTTGGCGGCGGATGCGGTTCGGATTGGTGTCGGTGCGATAGGCCGGATCGCTGGGTGAAATCGGAAAGCGCCCGGTGGGGTGCGGCGGCAGATCGTCAGAAGCGATCACGCGCTTGTCGCCCTCGACCATGATCTTGAAGCTGTGGCCGCGCCAGGTGACCGAACCGCGTACAGGAATTTTGGCGGTGAGATCGTAAGTGTGGTCGCGCTCGTCGATCCACGGCCCGATACCCCGCGCCCCGCCCGCGTTCGGATCGACGCGGCAGGCCCAGATCCAGCCGCGCTTGGGCGAATGCGAAATCTTGCCGTCGCCGAGCGGCAGCTTGTGCAGGTTGATCTCATGCGCCGCGGCCGATGTAACCAACGCCACCGCCAGCGCGCCCACGATCCCAATCGCTCCAATGCGCGGCATTGTCGCTCCCCTCCGATTCGATCCGGAGTTTAACCCGGCCAGCTCTCCGCCGTCATGGCCGGCGCGTCGACGCCGACCATGGCATTAAGAGAGCCGCGCTGGCCGCGCCGTGCGGCGGCCGCGAGATCGGTCTTGATGTCGTTGAGCAGGCCGAGGCCTTTGTACACGAGCCCGGTGTAAAGCTGGATCAGGCTGGCGCCGGCCTTGATCTTCGCAATCGCCGCCGCGCCCGAATCGATGCCGCCGACGCCGATAAGCGGGAAGGCGTCTTCGGCGCGCACGAAGGTTTCCGCCAGCATACGCGTCGACAGCCGGAACAGCGGCTTGCCGGAGAGACCGCCGGCCTCGCGCGCCTTATCGCGATCACGCAGGCTGCTCGGCCGGCCGATGGTGGTGTTGCCGACAATCATGCCGTCGATGCCGTGTTTGCGGGCAACGCCGACCACATCATCAAGGTCGGACAACGTCAGGTCCGGCGCGATCTTGAGCAGCACGGGTGTAACACCGGAGCGAAGACGCACCCGCTCGCGCGCCTCGATCACACGCGCCAGCAAGTCGTCGAGGGCTTGCGCACTTTGCAAGTCGCGCAGGCCCGGTGTGTTGGGCGACGACACGTTGACGGTGAAATAGCTGGCGACCGGCGCGAAGGTGTCGATCAGTCGAACATAGTCCTCGGTGCGGTCGGCGGAATCCTTGTTGGCGCCGATGTTGACGCCGACGATGCCGCCCTCGCTGGCGCGCGCGGCAAGCCGCGCCAGCACCGTGGGCGCGCCTTCGTTGTTGAAACCGAGCCGGTTGATGACCGCCTCGTCGCTCTCCAGCCGGAACACGCGCGGGCGCGGATTGCCGGTCTGCGCCCGCGGCGTGACGGTGCCGACCTCGACGAAGCCGAAGCCGAGCCGCAGCAGCGCGTTGGGCGCCTGAGCGTTCTTGTCGAAACCGGCGGCAATCCCCACCGGATTGGGGAAATTCAGGCCGAAAGCGCGGGTTTTGAGCTCGGGCGGATCGGCCGCTGCTCGCGCCAGCGGAACGATGCGCAACGCCTTGAGCGCCAGGGCATGAGCATCCTCGGGATCGAGAGCCCGCATCAGGGGGCGGGAGAGGCGATCGAACAGACCGATCACGGCTGGCTCCGGGGTTTCGGCGGCGACCCTATCGGGGGCAGCCCGATTCATTCAAGGTAAAGCGGCCTAAATGCGAAGAAATAGTTGGCATAGGCGCGTCATTCACGGCTATAATTCCTATGTTCTGCCCGCAGGTGATTCCCGCATTGCGCGAGGATCGGCGCCGGGGCTCCCCCAACCGTTCGGGCCGAGGCCATGCTGACACACAACCAAATCTGGACCGCTCTCGACCGGCTGGCCGCGCGTGCCAAGCTGACGCCGTCGGGCCTTGCCAAGAAGGCCGGTCTCGACCCCACCACCTTCAACAAATCCAAGCGCATCACGCCGGAAGGGCGCCCGCGCTGGCCCTCGACCGAGTCGGTCGCCAAGGCGCTGGCCGCGACCTCGACCAAGGTCGAGACCTTCATGAGCCTCTTGAGCGAGAGCGGCAAGGCGGCGATCACTAACGTGCCGCTGATCGGCTTCTCGGAGGCCGGCGGCGGCGGCTACTTCGACGAAGGCGGGCTGCCGGTCGGCAAGGGCTGGGAAGAGATCGCCTTCCCGTCGGTGACCGACGAGCACGCCTACGCGCTGGAAATCTCCGGCGATTCGCTCAAGCCCGCCTATCGCGACGGCGACATCATCATCGTTTCGCCGGCGGCGCCGGTGCGCAAGGGCGACCGCATGGTGGTCAAGACCAAGGACGGCGAAGTGCTGGTCAAGGAGCTCAAGCGCAAGACCGCCAAGACGGTCGAGCTCAAGTCGCTCAACGCCGACCAGCGCGAGCGCACCCTGCAGATGGTGGACGTGTTGTGGATCGCCCGCGTGGTGTGGGCGAGCCAATAGCTCCCGCTTCCGCGCGGCATTCCCGTCGCAAATCTGTGCTGGTATGATTAGAACGCTTGAGCGGTACGCTTTGAGGGCGGGTTGCTCGACGCTATTTTTCCTGATTTCGCGGGGGCGAACCAATGAATCGACGTCATGCATTGAAGGTGCTGGCCGGCCTGGCGCTGTGTCCGGTCTGCGCCAAAGCTGGCTTTGCCGCCGAGGGCGCGCACTGGGGCTACGAAGGCGCGGAAGGTCCCGCGCACTGGGGCGACCTCGATGCCGCCAGCAAGGTGTGCGGGATCGGCTCGCAGCAATCGCCCATCGACATCCGCGGCGCCATCAAGGCGCGCTTGCCGGCGCTGAAAGTCGCCTGGCGCAGGGGCGCCGATACGATCGTCAACAACGGCCACACCATCCAGCTCAACACGGCGCCGGGCAGCACGCTCAAAGTCGGGCATGACAGCTTCACGCTGCTGCAGTTCCATTTCCATCATCCAAGCGAGCACACGATCAACGGCAAGCACTATCCGATGGAAGCGCATTTCGTGCACCGCAATGCGGCAGGCGGACTGGCGGTGATCGGCGCGCTGATGACCGCCGGCAAGTCCAACGCCGTGTTCAAGAAGATCGTCGCCACCATGCCGGTGCATCATGGCGCGCCGGTCAAGGCGGCGGCGGGCATCGATCCCAACAAACTGCTGCCGGCGAACCGTGGCTACTACCGCTACGAAGGTTCGCTCACCACGCCGCCCTGCAGTGAGGTGGTGAACTGGCTGCTGTTGCACACGCCGATTGAGGTCGCCAAGGCCGACATCGACGCCTTTGCCAAGATCTATCCGATGAACGCGCGGCCGGTGCAAAAGATGGATCGGCGCTTCGTACTGAGCTCGTGAGGCGGCGTTTCCTGCTCCTGTCCTGAAAAGCGGCGCGGTCGATGGTGTCATCCAACCCATCGACCGCGACAATAGCGCGAACGTCATTGGCGCCTTCTGGTGGCGGCGTTATGATCGCCGCCCTTTTCCAAACAGGAGCGTCTTATGACATCGCCCTCTTCCCTTCACGGGAGCACCTGCGCGTGCTGCAGCGAGATGCTCCGCATGCGTTTCGACCGCCGGCGGTTTCTGCACGTGGCCGCCGGCGCCGGTCTCCTTGCAACCTTCCCGTCGCTCGCGCTGGCGGCTTATGGCGACTACGAGGCGATGCTGCTCAGCTGCATCGATCCGCGCTTTCAAACGCCCATCGCCGGCTACATGGACCAGCACATGATGAGCGGCCAATACAGCCAATTCAGCATTGCCGGCGCCTCGATCGGCGTCGTGGCGCCCAAATTCAAAACCTGGGCGCCGGCGTTCTGGGACAATCTCGCGGCTACGGTCCAACTGCACAGCGTTCCAAAGGTGATCGCGATGAACCACCGCGACTGCGGTGCCGCCAAGATCGCCTATGGCGAGGCCGCGGTGAAAGACAAGGCCGCGGAGACGGCGACCCACAAGGCTGCGCTGTTGGAATTCAAAATGGAAGTCGGCCAGAAGCAGCCGAAGCTGAAGGTCGAACTCGGCCTGATGGCGCTGGACGGCAGCATAGAGATGTTTTCGTAATCGCTTCGGGCCGGCACTGGATATCAAGCTCGGCTTGGCAATGCCTTGACGAAATCGATGAACGCCCTGAGCGGCGCCGGTACGAGGCGCCGCCCGGGGTAGTAGAGGAACGGTCCCGAGAACGACTGCCACCACGGTTCGAGCACGGGTTCAAGAGCACCTTTTTCAAAGTACGGCCGCAGCCAATCCTCGAACATCGCGACGATGCCGGTACCGGCGATTGCGGCCTCGACCAAAAGATCGGTGCCCCCGCCGATGCGTACAATCAGCGGCCCGGTCGGGTCGACCTGCACGACTTCGCCGTCGCGTTCGAACTCCCAGGCCATCGTCGCGCCGCTGGCGAAGCGGCCCTGCAGGCAGGCATGCTTCAGCAGATCGCGCGGGTGCTCCGGCCGGCCGTGCGCATCGAGATACGCGGGCGCGGCGGCGGTGGCGAAACGTTGAATGCGCGGCCCGATCGGCATGGCGATCATGTCCTGGTCCAGCCGCTCTTCGTAGCGGATGCCGGCATCGCACCCGGCGGCAATGATGTCGACGAAGCTCTCGTCGGCAATCACCTCCAGCCGGATATCTGGATAGGCAGCGAGGAACGCCGGCACGATGCGCGGCAGCACCAGCCGCGCCGCGACGACCGGGACGTTGAGCCGGAGCGTGCCGACCGGCCGATCTCGAAACATATTCACGCCGTCGAGCGCCGCTTCCACCTCGCTCAGGGCCGGGCCAAGTCGCTCCAGCAGGTCCCTGCCGGCCTCGGTGGGTACGACGCTGCGGGTCGTCCGGTTGAGCAGCCGAACCCCGAGCTGCGCCTCCAGCCGCCGCACCGCCTCGCTCAGACCCGACGCGCTGGCACCGCTCACGCGGGCGCCCTCGCGAAAGCCCCCGGCCCGGGCTACCGCGACGAAGGCGTTCAGATCGCCGAGGGCGACATCCATTGTTCGATATTCCGTACAGCCTGTTCAGACTGTGCGGGATTATCGTAAGGTTGGCAACGCTCTATCTCCGGTTGGTCCTGAAAGGAGATAGCCATGACCAGTATCGCCCCCTCCGGCACCTTCACCCTCGGCAGCCACACCGTGCGACGGCTCGGCTACGGCGCCATGCAGCTCGCCGGGCCCGGCGTATTCGGCCCGCCCAAGGACCGCAGCGCAGCGCTCGCCGTGCTGCGCGAAGCGGTCGCCGCCGGCGTCAACCACATCGACACCAGCGATTTCTACGGGCCGCACGTCACCAACCAGATCATCCGCGAGGCGTTGCATCCGTATCCCGACGACCTCGTCATCGTCACCAAGATCAGTGCGCGGCGCGGCGACGACGGCTCGTGGGTTCCGGCACTGTCGCCCGAAGAGCTGACGCAGGCCGTGCATGACAACCTGCGCAACCTCGGCGTCGACGTGCTCGACGTGGTCAACTTTCGCAGCATGCACGACATCCATGAGCCGGCGGAAGGCTCGAACGAAGCGTCGCTCACCGTGCTGGCCGAACTGCAGCGCCAGGGCCTGATCCGGCACATCGGTCTCAGCAACGTTACGCCCACGCAGATCGCCGAAGGCCGCAAGATCTGCGACATCGTTTGCGTGCAGAACCACTATAATCTGGCGCACCGGGACGACGACGCGCTGATCGACGATCTCGCCCGCGACCGTATCCCTTACGTGCCGTATTTCCCACTCGGCGGCTTCACACCGCTGCAGTCGTCGACCTTGTCAGGGGTCGCGCAGCGCCTCGGCGCCACGCCGATGCAGGTCGCGCTCGCCTGGCTGCTCAAGCGCGCGCCCAACATCCTCTTGATCCCGGGCACGTCGTCCGTTGCGCACCTGCGCGAAAATCTTGCCGCGGCGACATTGGAGCTGTCCGACGAAGTGATCGAAGAGCTGGACGGCATCGCGGGCGCGGTCGCGGCGTGATGGCAAGCGCCGGGGCGGCTGATACGCGCAGCACAGTAAGACGCACATCGCGAACGCGCCTTCACCTCTCCCCGTACGCGGGGAGAGGGATTAAGCGCTACGCGCCAGCGCCCCGTCGATCATGTCGACGGTGTTCTGCAGCCCATAGACCGCGACGAAGGAGCCGAAGCGCGGGCCTTTCTCCTGCCCGAGCAGCACCTGGTAGAGCATGTTGAACCAGTCGAGCGAGACGCCCGGCTTGCCGTCCTTGGCCTTCTTCTTCTCGTCGAGGAAGGGCTCGCGGCGGCCGACCTCGTAAACCACGTCCTGGATCGCGCCGGCATCCGCGTCGGCCGGCAGTTGACCCAGCGCGTCGCGCAGGTCGATGAGCGCGGCGCGCTCCGGATCGGCCGGATGGCGGAAGTTCTTTTCCGGCAGCACGAAGTCGCGGAAGTAATGAATGGCGTAGCCGACTAGCTCGTCGAGCTTGGGATGACTCTCGGGCGTCACCCCCGGCCGGTAGCGGCCGATGAAGCCCCATAGCGTCTCGGCGTTCTCCGCGTTCGACGACGACACCAGCGTCAGCAGCATCTGGAAGCTGATCGGCATGTCGATCTTGGGCGGGTGGCCGGAATGGATATGCCAGACTGGATTGCTGAGGCGCTGGCGCGGGTCCTGGCGCTCGTAGCCACCGAGATGCTGGTAATACTCGTCGACGCAACGCGGGATGACGTCGAAGTAGAGGCGCTTCGCCGCCTTCGGCTCGCGGTACATGAACAGCGACAGCGATTCCGGCGAGGCGTAGCGCAGCCATTCATCGATGGTGAGGCCGTTGCCTTTCGACTTGGAGATCTTCTGGCCCTTGTCGTCGAGGAAGAGCTCGTAGTTGAAACCTTCCGGGGCCACGCCGCCGAGCGCCTTGCAAATCTGGCCCGAGAGCTTGACCGAATCGATCAGGTCCTTGCCGGCCATTTCGTAGTCGATGCCGAGCGCGACCCAGCGCATGGCCCAGTCCGGCTTCCATTGCAGCTTGCAGCGCCCGCCGGTAACCGGCGTGGTCACCGGCTCCTTGGTGTCGGGATGTTCGTAGGTGATGGTGCCGGCCTGCGCATCATGCGCGATCACCGGCACCTGCAAGACGATGCCGGTGTCCGGATCGATGGGCAGGAACGGCGAATAGGTCGAGGCGCGCTCCTCGCGCAACGACGGCAGCATGATCGCCATCACCTTGTCGAAGCGCGCCAAGAGCTTGAGCAATGTCTCGTCGAAGCGACCCGACATGTAGCAGTCGGTCGACGACATGAATTCGTACTCGAAGCCGAAATGATCGAGGAACGCGCGCAGCCGCGCGTTGTTATGCGCGCCGAAACTGTCGTGCGTTCCGAACGGATCGCGCACCTGCGTCAGCCGCTTGCCGAGGTCTTGTTCCAGCAAGTCCTTGTTGGGAACGTTATCCGGGACTTTCCGCAAACCGTCCATGTCGTCGGAGAAGGCGATCAGCCGGGTCTTCACCTTGTCTTCGGTGAGGACGCGGAAGGCGTGGCGCACCATGGTCGTGCGCGCGACCTCGCCGAAGGTGCCGATGTGCGGCAAGCCCGACGGACCGTAGCCGGTCTCGAAGATGACCTCGTCTTTCGGCTGCTTCTTCAGCCGCGCAACGATCTTGCGCGCCTCCTCGAACGGCCAAGCGTTGGCGCTTTCGGCGAGATGGCGCAGGGTTTCGGTGGCTTCAGTCACGGACATTTTATGAACTCCGGCGGGCACACATAGGGAACGCACCGCATCCCGTCAAATCGCGGCAGGAAGCGGCGATTCGAGGGTTACCTGCGCGGCCGCGATGCTCTAGTTCTGGGCCATGGCGGAGGAACCGACGGCCGCAGAGCCCGGCCAAGAGATGCGTGAAGAGACGCGCGAATTGACCCTGCGCGCGCTGCTGACCGGGCTCGTCATCGGCGCGGTGCTCACGCCCTGCAACGTCTATAGCGGCCTGAAGATCGGCTGGTCGTTCAACATGTCGATCGCCGCCGGGCTGCTCGCCTACGGCTTCTGGGGCAGTCTGCATCGCGCCGGCCGCGTGCCGCAGCTGGGCTTACGCGAGAACAACATCAACCAGACAGCGGCCTCGGCTGCCGCATCAATCGTCTCCGGCGGGCTGGTGGCGCCGATCCCGGCGCTGACCATGCTCACAGGCCAGACGCTGCCCTGGTTCTGGCTGATGGTGTGGGTGTTCCTGGTCTCGATCCTCGGCGTATTCGTCGCCGCCGGTTTGCGCGGGGCGATGCTAGAGCGCGAGAAACTGCCCTTCCCCGCCGGCGTCGCCACCGCCGAGACCTTGCGCGAGATTCACGCGCGCGGGCGCGAGGCGGCGCTCAAGCTGCGCGGGCTGTTGAGCGCGGCCGGCGTTGCGGGCGTCGTAAAGCTGACCGTCGATTTCGGCGCGGTCGGCCCGCGCTTTGCGCTGCCCTTCTCGGTACCGGCGTGGAGTGCGTTGCGCACCGTGGTTCCGGGCGGCATCACGTTTGCCAACCTCGGGATCGCGTTCGATCCGTCGCTGTTGATGCTCGGCTTCGGCGCCATCATCGGCTTGCGCGCGGGCATCTCGCTGTTGATCGGCGCGCTTGCCGGCTGGCTTATTCTGTCGCCGATCGCGATCGCCAACGGCTGGGCGCAGGCCGGCGCGGCGCACACTGCGTGGTACGGGCCGCTGGTGACCTGGCTGTTGTGGCCGGGCGTAACGCTTCTTGTCGTCTCGTCGCTGACCTCGTTCGTTCTCACCCTGGTCACCTCGGCGCGGCGGCGGGGCGCTGAAGGCGCGAGCGTGGCGATGCATACGCGCTTCGACTGGCGCTTTGCGGTGGGCCTCGCGGTACTGGCGGCGGCGCTCACGATCGCCTGTTTCAAATTCTACGATATCAATCCGATTATGGGCGTGCTTGCCGTCGCCTTGAGCTTCTTGCTTGCCATCGTCGCCTGCCGCGTCACCGGCGAAACCGGCATCACGCCCATCGGCGCACTCGGTAAGGTGACACAGCTCACCTTCGGCTTCATGGTGCCGGGACAGATGGCCGCCAACTTGATGACCGCCAACGTCACCGGCGGCGCGGCCGGCCAGAGCGCCGACCTGATGACCGACTTGCGCACCGGCCTCGAAGTCGGCGCCACGCCGCGCCTGCAGATCATCGCCCAGAGCTTCGGTATCCTGGTCGGCAGCGTTGTCGGTACATTGGTCTATCTCGTCCTGATCCCCGATCCGGCGCACATGCTGATCACGCCACAATGGCCGGCGCCCGCGGTCGCAACGTGGAAAGCGGTGGCGGAAGGGCTGGCGCACGGGCTGTCGTCGCTGCCGCCGAGCGCGGTCATGGCCATTGCCATCGCGGCACCCATCGGCTTCGCGCTGGCGCTCGCCGAATTCCTGCTGCCGGAGCACCAGCGCCAAACTGATGCCGAGCGCCCCGGCCATCGGCCTTGCTTTCGTCATCCCGGCATGGAATTCGATCTCGCTCTTTCTCGGCGCGGTGATCGCGGCAGCATTCCTGAAAGGCTGGCCGCGGCTCGCCGAACGCTACACCCTGCCGGTGGCCGCCGGGCTGGTGGCCGGCGAAAGCCTGATGGGCATCGTTACCATCGGCATCCACCTGTTCATGAAGTAGACGCGCATTGTCTCAAGAGAACGTCCGCGACATGCGCGCCGCCGTCATCGGCGGCGGGCCCGCCGGCCTGATGGCGGCCGAGGTGCTGGCGCGCGCGGGCGTGCAGGTGACCATCTACGACCAGATGCCATCGCTCGGCCGCAAGTTCCTGCTGGCGGGGCGCGGCGGCTTGAACCTCACGCATAGCGAAGACTTGGAGCGCTTTCTCGATCGCTATGGCGATGCGCCGTCCGTGTTGCGCCGAGTGATCGAAGCATTCCCGCCGAGCGCGTTGCGCGCCTGGAGCGAAGAGCTGGGCCAGCCGACTTTCGTCGGCTCGAGCGGACGGGTATTTCCGAAAGCGTTCAAGACCTCGCCGCTGTTGCGCGCCTGGCTGCGGCGGCTTGGTGACATGGGCGTACAGGTCCGCCTGCGACACCGCTGGCAGGGCTGGGACGAAGACGGCCGCCTGCGGTTCGTCAGCGGCGGCGACGAGATTTCGGTCGAAGCCGACGCAACCATCCTGGCGCTCGGCGGCGCGAGCTGGCCGCGGCTCGGCTCCGACGCTGCGTGGGTCGATATCCTGCGCGCACGGGACGTGACAATCGCGCCGCTCAAGCCGGCCAATTGCGGCTTCTTCGTTGCATGGTCGGATGTATTCCGCCGTTTCGAAGGTCAACCGCTCAAACGTATCGCTATTGCGCATGGCGACATTACGGTGCGCGGCGAAGCCATGATCACAAATGACGGACTCGAAGGTGGCGCCGTCTATGCGCTGTCGGCGCGCCTGCGCGACGCTATCGAGCAAGTTGGCAAAACAACAATCGCTATCGACCTGATGCCCGACACCGCGCGCGACGCGCTGGTCAAGCGCCTGTCGGCGCCGCGCGGCAAGCAATCGTTCTCCAATTTCCTGCGCAAGACGACGCGGCTGGCGCCAGCCGCGATCGGTCTGCTGCGCGAGGCGGCGGGCCCCTCGCTCAATGCGATGAGCGCGGAAGACCTTGCCGCGCTCATCAAGGCCGTGCCGATCACGCTGACCGGCGCCAAGCCGCTCGCCACCGCCATCTCCACCGCCGGCGGGATTCGCTTCGACGAACTGGACGATCATTTCATGCTGAAGAAGAAGCCGGGCGTGTTCGCCGCCGGCGAGATGCTCGACTGGGAGGCGCCGACCGGTGGCTATCTCTTGCAGGCCTCGTTCGCCACTGGCGCGGCCGCCGGTCAAGGCGCGCTGTCCTACCTATTGAAATAAAAAAGAAGGGCTGCCCTCACGGAGCAGCCCTTCCATTGTCAGACCGCGGTCCGGCTTGCGGACCGAGCTTGGCAATTAAGCCGTGACCCCCGCAGAGGCGGAAATCCAGGTCACGCATGCCGACGACCGCGGCGATAGACAATGAGACACTGGATCACCTCCTTTCTGTTGTTGACGATTTCCGAAAGGTAGGTGACCAGAGCGGGTTTGGCTAGGGTGCGCCGACGACACCTGCCGCGCGCAATGGCCGCATTTTTCCCGCTGCGCGGACCTCGCGTGGATCGGGGGCGATGGCTGCCGGGGCCACGAGACCGCTTCGCAGAACGCCCGCAACAGGTTCCTTCGTGGGGACGGCTACAGGCGAACGCCGTCGAGATGCGGCTCGACGATGGCGCAATCACATAGCGCCGCGACCTTGCGGAAGAACCACACACCGGTCGCTTTCGCCTCCGACAGATCGGCGGCCGAAATGGTCTCGTACGTTTTCGGCCGAAAGGTCTCTATCGTCACCAATTCCTGCTTGTCGTTTGGCACGGCATAGCGCTCAACCTCCGGCTCCCTGAAATTGACGAACGTCGCGGCCCTGTTCACGAACTCCTCGATAGGCCGGCGCTTCAGATGCACCAACGTGTTCATGAAATAGTGTTCGTCGGCCCCGTTCACTTTCATGAAAGCCTCGATCGCGGGGTAGTCGTACAGCAAGGCGACATGGCTGCGATGAAGCACGACCCACGTCGAGTGCGCGTATATCGGCGGCGGAAACAGCGACGGCGGCGAAATCATGGACACGCGCTCGCGAAGCCGGATGTGGAGTTCGCTCCCCGGCTCGGGCGCGTAATACTGAACGATCGAGCGCCCCTTGGCCTGCAGAAGCCCTTGATAGACTGCATCAAACGGCACGATGGGTATCGTGCTTTCGGAGACGAGAACGAAATATTCGTTCTCGGGACAGTCGGCATAGGCGGTCAAGAACATGCTGATCGACGCCACCACCCCCGAAACGTGGGCGTAGGTGGTGGCCACGAGATCTTTTATAATTCGCCCGGCCAGCAGGTCATTCGTTACCTGCTCCGGAAACTTGGGGTGGCAATAGACGGTGTGCCGGCCTTCCGATGTCGAGAAGAAGCGCTCCCACAAGCGTGGCTGCAGCAGGTTCGCGCGCGTCAGGAAGCAGAATGCGATCTTCATCGATCGGAACGATCCACGGACAGATTGGCCATGCCGCTCTAGCGCTCAAGTCATAAATCTTCGGACCGCTAGAACGGACTGACCGGAAAATAGCGCAGCCATAGATCGGTGAAGCGGCCCTTTTCCCACAGCCGGAACAAGCCCCAGTTGAAGGCCCGCCGCAACAGGTCGTTGCCCTTGCGCACCGCGATGCCGACGCCCTCGCCAAAATAGCGGGTCTCCAGATAGGGCCCGCCGCGGAATTCGCAGCACTTCGCCGAGTCGGTGCCGTTGAGCCAGAACGCGAGCGCAATGCCGTCGCCGAACAGGAGATCCACGTCGCCCTTCTTGAGCGCGGCCCGCGCGTCGGCGGCGGTCTTGTAGGGCTTGAGCTCGACCTCGGTGAACAGATTTTTCAGGTACGCTTCGAATGCCGTACCGGCCACCACCGCCACCTTCTTGCCTTCGAGCGTGCGCGCGTCGAGCGTCTTCAGCGGCGAATTGCGCAACGCCACGAAGCGCGCCGGCGTGCGGTAATAGGGATTGCTGAAGTCGACCAGCTTGCGCATCTGCGGCGTCTCGCCGAGCGAGGCGATGATGGCGTCACCCTCGCGCTTATTGAGCGCGTCGACCAGGGTGTCGAAGCGTCGCATCTGGATGGTGCACTGGACCTTGATCTCATTGCAGAGCTCGCGCGCGAGATCGACGTTGAAGCCGGCGGGCTCGCCGTCCGGACCGGCATAATCGAACGGCGGATAGTCGGTCTCGGTCAGGAAGCGGATGACGCCGATGCGCGAGAGATCGGGCCGGTCGGGCCGGTGGCGCGGGTCCCAGAAGCCCGGCACCACCAGCGGATCGTTGGTGCGCGCGGCCGCGGCATCCGCTGCCGGACTCTTGGGCGGACGCGCGAGGGTGTTGTCGGGCGTGGCCGCGCCCGGGGCCGGCTGTTGCGCGCCGGCAGCCGGGATCAAGGCAAGCATCAACAGCGCGGCCAACACGCCGCCGTACCAGCCCGGACGAAAGAGGAAATTCATTCGGCCGCCTCGAACAGGGAGAATCATCTTTACGCATCATCTTATCCGAAAAATGGAACCCATCCCCGATCGGGTCGAGGACATGCTTTTCGGGATCATGCACGGCGACCATAGCACCGCAAATGCAGCGGGCCAGCCCTATTCGAGAGATGTGACGACGCGAATGGGAAAGGTTGTTCCGGGGCGGTAGACCGCCCCGGAACAACGAAAAAGTCAGGCTTTGGTCAGATGCTTCTCGATCTCATACACGGGCATCTTGACGAGGTCCTTGTGCAGCTCGGTGCGCACGGCCTCCTTCAGCGCATGGCTGTACGCCGGGCGGATCATGCCGAGCGCGCGCGGCGACGCCACCATGATAAGCGACTTCGCCTTGCCAGCGCTGACCGCAGCGTCGAGCCGTCCGGCGAGCGCGTGAAGGAAAGCCTCTTCCGAGCGGTCGTGCCAGTCGGTCTGCTCGTAAGAGCTGCGGCCATGGCCGACCGAGCTGTGGGTGCGGCCAGGCTCGTCGGTGCCTTGTTCGTGCGTCGGCAAATCCTTCTGCTCCAGCACTTCGACGGTCTTCAGATTGGGGAATTTGGCGTCGCCCGTGTTCTCCAGGATCAGCGCCTTGGCGCCGTCGCAGACCACCACCCATTCGCCCTCGTGAATCAGCAATTCCGACATCGATTGACCTCCTAAAGCTTTCGGAACCACCTTAAGGGGGTGCCGGCCTGCGGGCTTTGCTTTGGATCAAACGCGGCGGGGGAGAAACGGTTCGCTATCCGGTCATTCCGGGACGCGAACCGAAGGTGAGCGGACCCGGAATGACGGCGGTTGAGTCAGTTCGACCCGTCCAGCAGCCGGCGGGCGATGACCTGGGCCTGGATCTCAGCGGCGCCCTCGAAGATGTTGAGGATGCGGGCGTCGCACAAAAGACGCGAGGCGACGAACTCAAGCGCAAAGCCGTTGCCGCCGTGGATCTGCACCGTGTTGTCGGCCGCGGCCCAGGCGACCCGCGCGGCCAAGAGCTTGGCCATGCCGGCCTCGAGATCGCAGCGGCGGCCGGAATCCTTTTCGCGCGCGGCGAAATAGGTGAGCTGGCGCGCGATCATGATCTCGGTCGCCATCATGGCGACCTTGTCGGCGACGCGCGGGAAGTCGACGATCGGCTTGCCGAACTGCACGCGGTTCTGCCCGTATTCAAGCGCCTGCTCCATCGCCGCCTGCGCCACGCCGATGGCGCGCGCCGCGGTCTGGATACGCGCGGATTCGAAGGTCTGCATGAGCTGCTTGAAGCCGAGCCCCTCAACGCCACCGAGCAGGTTTTCCGCGTTGACCAGAAAGCCGTCGAAGGCGAGCTCGTATTCCTTCATGCCGCGATAGCCGAGCACCTCGATCTCGGTGCCGGTCATACCCTTGATGGGGAACGGATTGTCGTCGGTGCCACGCGGCTTTTCGGCGAGCAGCATCGACAAGCCGCGATGGCCGGTCTCCTTCGGATTGGTGCGCACCAAAAGCGTCATCAAATCGGCGCGCACAGGATGCGTGATCCAGGTCTTGTTGCCGTAGACCTTGTAATAATTGCCCTCGCGCACGGCGCGGGTCTTGATCGAGGCGAGATCGGAACCGGTATTGGGCTCGGTGAAGACGGCCGTCGGCAGCACCTCGCCGGAGGCGATCATCGGCAACCACTTCTGCCTCTGCTCGGGCGTACCACCGGCGAGAATGAGTTCGGCCGCAATCTCCGAGCGGGTGCCGAGCGAGCCCACGCCGATATAGCCGCGCGACAGCTCCTCGGAGACGACGCACATGGACTCCTTGCCGAGCCCCATGCCGCCGAACTCCTCCGGAATCGTGAGGCCGAACACGCCGAGCTCGGACATCTGTGCGATGACCTCCATCGGGATATAGCTGTTGGTGCGGTGCCAGCCTTGCGCGAAGTCGACCACTTCGGCATTGGCGAACTTGCGCATCTCGTCGCGGATCGTCTCCAGCGTATCGTCGAGGCCGCAGACGCCCACCGTCGCATTATGGCTCGCGCGCATGAGCGCGATCAGGCGGGCGCGCCGTTCGGCGGTGTTGCCGGTCGCAATCAGATTGTCGATGGCGGGCGTGATACGGGCGGCGACCTGCGACGCCGTCACGCCAAGATCGCTCGGGCGCACCACCTCGCCCTGGCTCATGGGAATGCCGCCGACGATCTGTGCCAGGTATTCGCCGAGCCCGATGCGGACGAGATGCTCTTCCAACTCGCCGAGGGTGTCGTCGCTCACCATGCGCTCGGCGTAAGCGGCAAGTTGCCGCACGGCTTCCACGTAGGTCGCGAGCCAGGCGAGCCCATGGGTGGCGCGCTGCTCGCGCTCGGCCAGTTTGCCGACCACGCGGCCCTCCACCACCACCCGCTCGCGCACCTTGGCGGTGGCGTCGGCGAGCAGCGCCTCTAGCGCCGCCGCGGCATCCCGGGCCAGATCAACCAGCTCGTGATCAGGGACGGTGCGCGAAGCGGCGATCGACATTGAGCCTTCCTCGGTGTCGCGGCCAGGGGCCGGTGGGATATTTGCCGAAACACTACGCGTGCACTGCACAAAAGCAAAGAGGCCATTGCGAACTGGGGTGTCGCAGCCGACGGCAGCCCCCGGAATTGCTACAAAATTAACCATTTTACAGTTCCATGACGGAATTATTCCATGGCGCCTTTGTTGCTCTTGCCAGGCTGACCCCTGATGCGCGCACTCAAGCTTCCCTTCGCGGCCCGCAGTCCCGGGCGACTGCTGTGCGCCATGTCGGTGCGCAACCGGATCATCGTGCTGGCGCTCATTCCCGCAATCGGCTTCCTCATCAACGGTGTCACCTACGTGTTGGGCGAGCGCGACGTCGGCGCGGCCTTCCAGACGGTGCAGCGCTCGGGCGGAGTCGCCGACGCGAGCCACGCGTTCAAGAGCGCGGTGACCGCGATGCGGCTCCTCGTCAAGGACTACAGCGTCGACCCCAACGACGCGCTGGCGGCGCGATTTCGCAGGCAGGCGAACCGGGCCTACCAAAGCCTCGAAACAATCGCGACCGCGATCGACACGCACCATCTCGCCACTATCGGCAACCTGCGCACAAAACTGGATCATCTCAACCACCGGTTCGCGCAGCTCGTCGAGGGCCAGGCCAAGCTCGGCGTTGACGAGGACCAGGGCCTGCGCGGCAACCTGCGCATGGCCAGCAACACGGTCGAGAGCATCATCCACGAGAACATGACCTGGCTCGATCCCGGCGCGGCCGCGAAGCTCATGGCCGCCCTGCTCGCCATGCGCAACTACGAAATCGAGTACCGGCTCAAACCCACCGAACTGACGCGGCAGCAGTTCCTCGACGCCTTCAGGACGTTCAACGACACGTTCGCGGGCATCGGCGGCACGCCGGCGATGAAGGTCGCGCTCGAGCGCCAGGTGAAGGCCTATGCCTTCACCTTCGAGCAATGGGTCAAGGCCTTCGACCTCGTGCACACGTTGCGCGCGGTGATCGACATAGACAGCAGGAGTATGCTGCCGGCAGCCGACAACATCATCGCGCGGGCACACGCATCGGCCGACCTCGCCTCCGCTCGGCTCGCCTCAGCGCAGAAACGCACGCGCACCGGTATTCTCGCCGTCGGCATCGCCATGGCGGTCTTTGGCCTCGCACTCAGCATCATGATCGGGATCAGCATCGCGCGGCCGCTGAATGGGCTGGCGGACGCGATGAAACGGCTCGCCGAAGGCGATACGGAAGCGCCTATTCCGGTGACCGACGCGCGCGACGAACTCGGCGACATGGCACGCACCGTGATCTTCTTCCGCGACACCATGATCGAGCGCGAGCAGCTGGCAGCTGTGCAGGCCGAGCAAAGCCGGACGCGCGAAACGCGCAGCAGCACGATTTCGCTGACCATCGCGGAATTTAAGAATTCGATCGAAACCGTGCTCCGGAAGCTGCGGGCGGCGTCGTTGCAGTTGGAGATGAGCTCAAGCGACCTCAACAAGGCGGCCGACACCGTGACCGCGGAAGCGGGCGCCGCCGAGCAGTGCGTCGGCGCCGCGTCCGACAACGTGACGGCCGCCGCCGGCTCGGTCGACGAGTTGGCGATGTCGATCGGCGAGATCGCGTCGCAGGCGGCCAAGTCCAACGACGTCGCCACGCGCGCGGTGTCGGAAGCCGGCCGCACGGTCGCCACCATGACCGAGCTCGGCAACGCCGCCACACGCATCGGCGAGGTGGTGGGGTTGATCCAGGCCATCGCCGGGCAGACCAACCTGCTGGCGCTCAACGCCACCATCGAGGCCGCACGCGCCGGCGAATCCGGCAAGGGCTTCGCCGTGGTGGCAGCCGAAGTGAAGTCCCTCGCCGGCCAGACCGCCAGGGCGACCGAGGAGATCGCGCTACAGGTCGGCGCGATCCAGTCCGCCGCCGCCGACGCCACCCAGGCGATCGAGCAGGTCAACGACGTCATCCGCGACATGTCGGGCATCGCCACCAGGGTGGCTTCCACCGTCGACCAGCAGAACGCGGCGGTGTCGACGATCGCCGAAGGGGTCAACCGCGCCTCGGCCGAGGCGCGCATCGGCGCCGAATCGATGAGCCGCGTGGCCGATGCGACCACCGACGCGCGTGCCACCGCCGCCGGCGTCAAGGAACTGGCCGACGCCGTTTCGGTGGAGGCGGAAGGCCTCGAAACCGAAGTGCGCGGCTTCCTCGCCAGGGTGCAGGCAGCGTAATGCCCTCTCCCCGCTTGCGGGGTGAGGGTGGCGAGCGGCGATGCCCCCTCACCCGCCCCGCACACAGGGAGAGGTGGAACGTGCCACCCTTGCAATCATCCCCCTCACGGATGATCTGATGGGCCTAAGCCTTAGGAGCCCGCCGGTGCGCCTGATCAAGCTGTCATTCCGGATCACCGTCGACGCAGTGCGGCATTTGATCGCCGACGACGGCTGGGCCATCGCCAGCCACATCGCGCTGTCGACGCTGATGGCGCTCTTTCCCTTCCTCATCGTAGTCACGGCGCTGGCCGGCCTGTTCTTCGGCTCCAAGGACTTGGCGGACGAGGCCGCCCGCATCCTGCTGGAAGCCTGGCCGCCGGAAGTGGCGGGGCCGATCGCCAATGACGTCGCCCGCGTGCTGACCCAGTCGCAAGGCGGGGTACTCACCTTCGGCGCGCTGTTTGCCACCTATTTCGCTTCCAGCGGCGTGGAGGGCCTGCGCATCGGGCTCAACCGCGCCTACGGCACGTCGGAGATGCGCGCGTTTTGGCTACTGCGCCTGGAATCGATCTTCTACGTCCTGGTCGGCGCCATCGCCATCCTGTCGTTCTCGTTCGGCGTGGTGCTGGCGCCGCTGATCTGGGCCAAGCTCGTCGAATACGTGCCGGCCATGCAGCCTTTCGACAATCTGGTGACGATCGCGCGCTACGCCGTCGCCGCGGTGGTGCTGATCATCGCACTCGTGATCCTGCACAAATGGCTGCCCGCCGGAAAGCGAACGTTTACCGACGTAGCGCCCGGCATCGCGGCGACGCTGCTGTTGTGGCTCGTGGCCGGCGCGGTGTTCGGCCGCTATCTCGCGCAGTTCGCCGGCGCCTACACGACCATGTACGCGGGCCTCGCCTCGGCCATGATCGCGCTGGTGTTTCTTTATATGTGCGCGATCATCTTCATCTTCGGCGCCGAATTGAATGCGGTGATCGCCAAGGCGCGCGCCGCGCGAGCGAACAGCTAACCCTGCACCGAAAACCCGCCGTCGACGGGCAGCGCCGTGCCGGTGACGAAGTCCGAGGCGCTGCTTGCGAGAAACACGGCCGTGCCGGCGAAATCCTTAGGATCGCCCCAGCGCCCAGCCGGCGTACGCGCCAGCACGCGCTCGTGCAGGCCGGCAATCTGCTCGCGGGCCCGCCGCGTCAGCGCGGTCTCGATCCAGCCCGGCAGCACCGCATTGACCTGGATGTTGTCCTTCGCCCAGGCCACCGCCAGCGAGCGCGTGAGCTGCACGATGCCGCCCTTGCTCGCGCCGTAAGCCGCCGTGTGCGGCAGGCCGAAGATCGACAGCATCGAGCCGATATTGACGATCTTGCCGCCACCATTCGCCTGCATCACCGGATAGGCCGCCTGCGACAGCACGAAGGCGCTGGTGAGATTGGTGTCGAGGACCGTACGCCACTCCTCCATCGAAATGTCCTCGGGGGATTTGCGAACGGCAGTGCCGGCGTTGTTGACCAGGATGTCGAGGCGACCGAACGCCTCCACCGTGTGCGGCACGAGGCCGCGGCAGGCGGCCTCGTCGCCAATGTCGGCGGCCGCGAACTCGGCACGGGCGCCTGACGCGCGCAATTCGGCGAGCGCGGCTTCCGCCTTGCCGGCGTCACGGCCGGTGATCATCACGGCGGCGCCAGCTTGCGCCAGCCCCGTGGCGATGCCGAGGCCGATGCCGCCATTGCCGCCGGTGATGAGGGCGACGCGCCCGGTGAGATCGAACATGGATGGGGTCATAATCTTCCTCTTTGGCGGAGAGTTGAAATAAAGGGTCGGTGCGGCGTCGACCCCGCGCCGCTCAGTGACCATCCGGCTTGGGATAAAGCGTCACCACCGCCGCCGCGTCGAGTTCGCTTTTGCCGGCCGCGATAAGAAGCCGATACAGGGTCAATGCCTGCGATGCCATTGGCATCGCCTGATGGCGGTCGCGAGCCGCCGCCTGCAACATTTCGAGATCCTTCAACACCTGGCGCGCGAAGCCACGCGGCGCGAAATCGTCGGCCAGCATCTGCGGGAATATTGGACCGAGCATGTTGGAGCCGGCATGGCCGCCCTTGAGCGCGTCGGGGATTTTCGCGGCATCGACGCCATAGGCTTGCGCCAGACGCACCGCTTCCGCCAGCACGCAATAATTCGTCAGCACGATCGTCTGGTTGACGAGCTTGGTGGCCTGCCCGGTGCCGACCGGGCCCATATGCGTCATGGTGCCGAGGTCGCGCATCATAGGCGAAATCTTGGCGATGGCGGCATCCGGACCACCGGCCATGATTGCCAGCGTGCCGGCCTTGGCGGCGCCGGGGCCGCCCGACACCGGCGCGTCGACGAACATCACGCCGCGCTCGTCGAGCGCCGCGGCGATGCGCTTGGTGGCATCGAGCTCGGTGGTCGACAGATCGACGCAAATTTTTCCGCCGGGCTTCGAAGCGGTTGCGATACCACGCGGCCCCAGTGTCACGTCCTCGACCGCGGCGGTATTGATGACGCAGACCAGAACGATGTCGGCCGCCTCGGCGACCTCGGCCGCGCTTTGCGCCGGCACCACGCCCCACGCGGCGGCGGCTTCGGTCTTGTCGGCATCGGCATCATAACCGATGACCCGATAGCCCTTCTCGCTGAGCCGCCGGGTGAAGCCCTCCCCCATCAGGCCGAGACCGACGAAACCCACGCTTGTTGCGGTCATGTTTCCTCCCCATCCGGCGCCTGTTTCGGCGTGGCGCTATCCGTTGTTATGCTTGAGACTTAATCGATTGCGGCGAAATGCGCCACGCGCCGTTGATGCGCAAGGGGAAGCAAGCCATGGCCAACGACGACGCGTCGGCAATGCCGATTGTCGATGCTCACCAGCATTTCTGGGACCTCGAGAAGAACTATCACCCTTGGCTGTGCGATTCTGTCGCGATTCCGTTTCGCTACGGCGACTATTCGGCCCTGCGGCGAAACTATCTGCCGCCAGACTATCGTCGCGACAGCGCCGGTTTCAACATCGTCAAAACCGTTCACATGGAAGCGGAGTGGAATCGCGCCGACCCGGTGGCCGAGACCCGTTGGCTCGAAACGGTCAATCGCGAATTCGGATTGCCGAGCGCCTGCATCGGCCATGCCGAACCGGATCGTCCCGATATCGAGGAGGTCTTGGCCGGGCACGCAACGAGTCCGTTGATGCGCGGCATTCGGCACAAGCCCAAGGCAGCAAGCGACCCGCGCGAGGCTAGGCGCGGCGCGGCGGGCTCGATGGACGATCCCGTCTGGCGCAAGGGTTACGCGCTGCTCGAACGCTTCGGGCTTTCTTACGACCTGCAGACGCCATGGTGGCATCTCGATGCCGCGGCGGATCTCGCCGCGGATTTCCCGCGCACCCGGATCGTCATCAATCACACCGGCCTGCCGTCGGATCGCAGCCCGGAAGGGCTGGCGGCCTGGCGGCGGGCGCTCGAGGCTGTCGCCGCCCAGCCCAACGTCGCCATCAAGATTTCGGGGCTGGGCCGCGCCGGGCTGCCTTGGACGGTTGAGGCCAACGGCCCAATCATTCGCGATACGATTTCGATCTTCGGGGTCGAGCGCTGCCTGTTCGCCAGCAATTATCCGGTCGACAGCCTGGCCGGCCCGTTCGACACGATCTATCGCGGCTTCATGGCGTCGGTCGCCAACTTGCCGCTCGCCGACCAGTGCAAATTGCTCCACGACAATGCCGTTCGTATCTATCGGCTGTGAGTGTTAAAGCGGTTGCTACATCCGCTGACTCTCATGGCCGGGCTTGTCCCGGCCATCTCGCTTAGGGCGGCACTGCGTTCCTAAGCGGGACCCGCAGGGACAAGCCCGCAGGTGACGAAAAAAAGCGTCAAGCCAAACG
>CAWGGL010000008.1:0-32612 GCA_963822085.1 uncultured Pseudomonadota bacterium | reverse complement strand
GCGCTGAAAAGCCTCACGGCGCGCTCGGCGGAACTGACTGCGGCCTTCGCCAACCGCCACAACGGCGTCAGCGACTTCGACGATTAGGGCGTTGAGCCATTAACGCGCAGCCATAGGCCTATCGAGGCAAGCCGGCCGAACGCGAGGTCGCCGCGGACTTGTCGCAGCGCATCGCCAGCGCACAACCGGCTGTAGCAACGGTTACCCATCCGTCGTTCGCGAGTTCGCTGCGCCTGGATCCTGGCCTCCGATTTTGGAGACTTGAATCATGCAGCGGCGGCCAAACTCAAGGTCTTGAGTGTGCCCTTCGGCGCGCTGGCTTTCCGAGCAGTACCGGGAAGCATGTATTCAGCCAGAGCACTACCGGGTATGGCCACGAGCGGACCGGCCAAACGCGCCAGAATGGCCTTGCCATCCTTGAGCGGAGAGGCGCGGTTCGCCTAACATCCCTGGTTTATGATTTCCCGCCTGCGCCGCTTCCTTCCACAACATGTGCCCATGCCACTCGAACGCCCTTCCGCCCTGACATTCGACCTCCCTGACCTTCTCAGCGGATTCCGCGGCATCTATCTTGTCAACGCGGTCGTCGCCTTTCTATTCGCCGCTTCCGCGCCGGTAGCAATCATTCTGACGGCGGGCGCTGCCGGCCGTTTGACTGAAGGGGACATCGCATCATGGCTATTCGGATGCTTCTTCATCAATGGGCTGCTCTCGCTAGCTTTCTGTCTCGCCTACCGGCAGCCGCTGGTCTTCTTCTGGACCATTCCGGGCACCGTACTGGTCGGCCAGGCGCTCCATCACTTGAGCTTCGCGCAGGTGATTGGCGCTTATTATGCCACTGGCTTGCTGATGCTGATCCTTGGCCTGAGCGGTTGGATGCGCAAATGCATGGACCTGCTGCCGATGCCGATCGTGATGGCGATGGTGGCCGGAGTGTTCCTGCAGTTCGGCCTCAATCTCATCTATGCAATCCGCGACGGCTTCGTCATCGCCGCGCCGATGACGGCGGTGTTTGTGCTGCTGTCGGCGGTTCGCATGTTTGGCCGCGCATTGCCTCCGCTCATTGGCGCACTCATCACCGGAATTGTTATCATTGCCCTTTCAGGCAAGTTCGACATGGGCGGAGGGGCGTTTTACAGCGTTGCGAGCCCGAACCTTTATGTGCCGGAATTTTCCTGGTCCGCCATGGTGGAACTGGTGCTGCCGCTCGCCATCACCGTATTGGCGGCACAGAATGCGCAAGGGTTCGCCGTGCTCGAGGCAGCGGGGCACAAGCCTCCCGTCAACATGATCACGGCGGCGTGCGGCATCGGCTCGCTGATTGCAGCATCGGTCGGCACGGTTTCGACCTGTCTCACCGGTCCGGTCAATGCCATCCTCGCGAGCGCTGGCAACAAAGAAAAGCATTACGCCGCCGGTGTCTTGGTCGCGTTGCTGGCCTTGGCATTCGGGATTTTCTCGCCGCTCTTCACCCACGTCATGCTGGCAGCGCCTAAGGCCTTCATCGCGACCCTGGCGGGACTGGCTCTGGTGCGTATCCTGGAGCGCACCTTCGTCGCGTCATTCAAGGGCAGCTTTACCCTTGGCGCCACGGTCACTTTTCTCGTTACGGTGGCCAATGTCTCGATTCTGTCGATCGGTGCCCCCTTTTGGGGGCTGGTCATTGGCTTCGCCGTATCGTGGGCATTGGAAAAATCTGATTTCGAGCTAATCGCCACGAAATAGGAAAGCTTTTTTTGGGGCAGCTGTCGGCCCTTCTCGGACCTCCAGCAGCTTCCGCTCCTCTGCCGCTTCTGGGAAACCCGCGGCCATTGAGCGCGCGGTGATCGCACGGCGCAAATTCATGAGGCCACACCCTGGCTCGCCAAGCCCGGCGGTTGCCGATAGATTGCCGGCGAACCGATCTTCGTCCGCCGGGAGGGCCCGTGAAGCTCTTTACCTATTTCCGCTCATCCGCTGCATATCGCGTGCGCATCGCGCTCAATCTCAAGGGCCTGCCCTACGAGATGGAGTCCGCCCACCTCACCCGCGACGGCGGGCGCCAGTACACGCCCGAATTCCGCGCCCTGAACCCGCAGATGCGGGTGCCGGTGCTGCAGCTCTCCAGCGGCGACGTGCTCACGCAATCGCTGGCGATCATCGAGTACCTGGACGAAATCCAGCCGGAGCCCGCGCTGCTGCCGGCCGACGCCCTGGCGCGCGCACACGTGCGCGCCGTCGCGCAGATCGTCGCCTGCGACATCCACCCGCTCAACAACCTCGTGGTGCTGCAGTATCTGAAGGGACCGATGAAGCACGAGCAGGCCGCGGTCGACGCCTGGTACCACCATTGGGTAGCCAAGGGCTTCGATGCGGTCGAAGCGATGATCACCCCAGGTCCCTATGCCTGCGGGGCGCACGTGACGCTCGCCGACATCTGCCTGGTGCCGCAGGTCTATAACGCGCGCCGCTTCAAGGTCTCGCTCGATCCCTACCCCAAGATCGCCGCGGTCGAGGCGGCCTGCCTGAAGCTTCCCGCATTCGACAAGGCGCAGCCGGAGAACCAGCCCGACGCCGAATAAACGGTTCTCGTCCTTTGCGCGCGGGCGCACGGGGCGCTAAACACACCACCCCACGATCTCATCTCATCACGTAACCGCGCAGCAGTCCGTGCCCCAGAAAACCAATGTTGCCGCCGCGGTGCTGTGGATGGTTGGCACCCTGCTGTCGTTTTCGACGTTGGCCGTGTCGATCCGGGGATTGTCCCACGTCGGCTTCACCATTTTCGAGATTCTGGCGGTGCGCGCGGCCGGCATCCTGACCATCTGCGCCATCCTGCTGATCTTGCGCCCGAGCTTGCGCGCGCACACCCGGCCGCAGCGCATGGGGCTCAACCTCCTGCGCAACACCGTCCATTTCGTGTCGCAGTATGCCTGGGCGACCAGCCTGACCCTGCTGCCGCTCGCCATGGTGTTCGCGCTGGAATTCACGATGCCGGCCTGGACCGCGTTATTCGCGGTCTGGCTCCTGCGCGAGCGCATGACGGTGAGCCGCGCCGGGGTGGTCGTCCTTGGCCTTATCGGGGTGCTGGTGATTCTGCGGCCGGGGATCGCCAGCTTCCACCCGGCGGCCTTGCTCGTGCTCGGCGCGGCGATCGGCTACGCCATCACCATGATCTCGACCAAGGAACTCACCAAGACCTCAAGCACCTTCAGCATCGTGTTCTGGATGGGGGTGATCCAGTTCCCGCTGGCGCTGTCAGGCAGCCATCTCGCGGCGTTCACACACCTGACCGCCTGGGACGTCGTTCCGGTGCTCGGCGTCGCCATCGCTGGCACCTCGGCGCACTATTGTCTCAGCAACGCCTTCCGCGCCGGCGACGCCACCCTGGTGGTGCCGCTCGATTTCATGCGCATCCCGCTCATCGCGGTGGTGGGCTGGGCGCTCTACGGCGAATCGCTCGACATGTTCGTGCTCGTCGGCGCGCTCATCATCGTCACTGGCGTGTTGTGGAACCTGCGGGCAGAAACCGCGCAGGCGCGGCAAGCGGTGGGCACATGAGCGGGCGGAGCGACCAGGATTCGGCACGCGCAAGGCGCCGCCACGGGGATTTCGCGGTCACGCCCCGCCGTCATCCTCGCGCTGCCATAATTCGCGCGTTAAGGTGCGCGCCATGAGGGGTTCGTCGCTATTGAAGATCGGCGCCGCCGCAGCGATTCTGCTGTCGTCGGCAGCGGTTGCGTTCGCGCAACAACAACGGATAGACCCGGGCCAGACGCAGGCCAACAGCCCGACCTGCAAGCGCCTTGTGGGGCAGCTCAGCGCCCTCGACCGCGGTAATGCCGACCCGGGCCGCGCCGCCCAGATCCGGCAGGCCGAAGACGCGGTCAACAAGCAGCAGTACGCAGTCGACCAGTTGGTGTCGCGCGCGCGCCGCGTGGGCTGCGAAAACTCCGGCTTCTTCTCTATCTTCTCCAATCCGCCGCGCGAATGCGGCGATCTCAATCGGAGCATCGACCAGCAGCGCAACGTCCTCGACCGCCTGCAGAACCAGCTCGAGCAGCTCAACGGCGGCAACACCCAGCGCGCGGCGCAGCGCCAATCGATACTGGTCGCGCTCGCCAATAATGGGTGCGGATCGCAATACAGCAACGCCGCCAGGGCTGGCGAGCAAGGCGGCCTCTTTGACCGCCTTTTCGGCGGCGGCACAATCATCTCGCCGGGCGCCAACGGCCCTATGGGCAACACCTACCGCACCATCTGCGTGCGGCTCGGCGATGGCTACTATTTCCCGATTTCGTTCGAGACCACGCCTGATCACTTCCAAGAAGACGCGGCAACGTGCCAGCGCGAGTGCCCGGCCGCTGAAGTGCGGCTCTACACCTACCACAATCCTGGCCAGGACATGTCGCAAGCGGTTTCGCTCGGCGGCCAGTTCTACTCCGAGCTGCCATCCGCCTTTTCGTACCGCAAGAAGCTCTCCGGCTACAGTTGCCGGCGGCCCGGCCAGAGCTGGTATGAGGCGCTGGTCGGCAACGGTCCGGACCAAACTGCGCGGCCCGGGGACATCATCGTCACCGGCAAGAAAACGCAGCCGCAGGCTAAAACACAAGCCACGACCCCGACGCCCGACCCCGCCAAGTTGCGCGGGTCCGAAGCGGCCCTCGCCCAAACACCGGGCAAGACCGACGACGCCGCCCACCGCAAGGTGCGCCAAGTTGGGCCGCGCTTCCTGCCGTCGCAGAAGGCCCAGCAGAACAATCAGTAATCGAACGCTTCGGAAGCGACCGGCTTGCCGGCGAGCAGCGTGTCGTCGGGCTCCGGCAGCGGCGTGCCGGGATCGCGGAAGCGATTGGTGATCGGATAGCGCCGGTCGCGGCCGAAATTGCGCAGCGTCACCTTCACGCCCGGCGCGGCCTGGCGCCGCTTGTATTCCGCGATATTGAGCAGACGATCGATCTTCTTCACGGTGTCGCTGTCGAAGCCCGCGGCGATGATGTCGGCGATCGGCTGCTCGCGCTCGACCAGCCGCTCCAGGATGCCGTCGAGCACGTCATAGGGCGGCAGCGAATCTTCGTCCTTCTGGTTCTCGCGCAATTCCGCGGTCGGCGGCCGCACCAGGATGTTCTCCGGGATCACCAGCCCGTCGGGGCCCATGGCGCCGGGCGGCTTCCACGAATTGCGCAGACGCGCCAAGCGGAACACTTCGGTCTTGTAGAGGTCCTTGATCGGGTTGAAGCCACCGTTCATGTCGCCGTAGAGCGTGGCGTAACCGACCGACATTTCCGACTTGTTACCGGTGGTCACCAGCATGACATTGAACTTGTTGGAGATCGCCATCAGGATCGTGCCACGCGCGCGCGCCTGCAGGTTCTCTTCGGCAACGTCACGCGGCAGGCCTTCGAACAGCGGCTTGAGCGCTTCCTCGAAACCTTCCACCGCCGGTGCGATCGGCAGGATGTCGTAGCGCACGCCGAGCGCCTTGGCGCAGGCCGCCGCGTCGTCGAGTGACTCTTGTGCCGTGAAACGGTAGGGCATCATGATGCATCGAACGCGCTCCGCCCCGATGGCGTCGACCGCGATTGCCGCACAGAGCGCGGAATTGATACCGCCCGAAAGGCCCAGCGCCACGCCGGGAAAACCGTTCTTGTTGACGTAGTCGCGCAAGCCCAGCACGCAGGCCGCATAGTCAGCGAGATCGCCTTCGAGCAGGTTTTGCTTGGGTCCGTCGTCGCAACACCATGTCGCCCCGTCGCGCCGCCAGCGGGTCGTCACCACCTCTTCCCGGTAGTGGCTCAACTGAAAGGCCAGCGAGCAGTCGGCATTGAGCGCGAGCGAGGCGCCGTCGAACACCAGTTCGTCCTGGCCGCCAACCTGGTTGGCATAGATCAGCGGCAGCCCGGTTTCCTTGACGCGCGGCACGATAACGTTGAGGCGCTCGTCGGCGACATTGTGGCGGTAGGGCGAACCGTTGAGCACCAACAGGATCTCGCCGCCGGTCTCCGCGATGCATTCGGCCGGCTCCGGGCCCCAGATGTCCTCGCACACCGGCAGGCCGAGGCGCACGCCGCGAAAGCTGACCGGCCCGGGCATCGGCCCGGCCACGAACACGCGCTTCTCATCGAACACGCCGTAATTGGGCAGGTCCACCTTGTAGCGCACGCCAGCGATGCGGCCGCCGTCTAGCAGCACGGCAGCGTTATAGAGTTTGCCCTCGTCGACCCAAGGCGTCCCCAGAACCAGGGCCGGGCCGCCGTCGGCAGTCTCGCGCGCGAGGTCCTCCACCGCCGTGCGGCATGCCGCCTGGAAAGCGGGCTTGAGCACCAGGTCCTCGGGCGGATAACCGGCGATATAGAGCTCGGGAAATACGACGAGGTCGGCACCCTGCCCGGCAGCTTCGGCGCGCGCCTTGCGCACGCGCTCAGCGTTGCCGGCAATATCGCCGACGGTGCAGTTGAGCTGGGCAACCGCGATCGCGAGTTCGTTGGCCGGACGTGCGTTCATGGTCACACGTCTAATCCCTCGCCTCGCCTGCCGCAATCACGCGCGCTAGCGCGCCTGCCATGCGCCCGCGCCGGGCGCTAAAGCCCGGCCGCCGCCGGCATCGGCACGGCCCGCCGCTCCTTGCGCAGGAGGTCGGACAGCAGGAAGGCCATATCGATCGCCTGCTCGGCATTGAGCCGAGGATCGCAGACCGTGTGATAGCGGTTGTTGAGGTCGTCATCGGTGATGGCGCGGGCGCCACCGGTGCACTCGGTGACGTCACGCCCGGTCATTTCTAGGTGCACGCCGCCGGCGTAGGTGCCTTCGGCCTGATGGACGTCGAAGAAGCTGCGCACTTCCTTCAGGATCAACTCGAACGGCCGGGTTTTGTAACCGGTCGCCGAGGTAATGGTGTTGCCGTGCATGGGATCGCACGACCAGACCACCACTTTGCCTTCGCGTTTGACCGCGCGGATCAGCGCCGGCAGATGGTCGCCGACCTTCTCGGCGCCGAAGCGACCGATCAGCGTCAGCCGGCCCGGCTCGTTGTCCGGGTTGAGGATGTCGATCAGCCGCAGCAGGTCGTCGGTCTTGAGCGACGGCCCGCACTTGAGGCCGAGCGGATTTTTCACGCCGCGCGCGTATTCGATGTGGGCGTGGTCGAACTGGCGCGTGCGGTCGCCGATCCAGATCATGTGGCCGGAGGTCGCGTACCAGTCGCCGGTCGTGGAATCGACGCGGGTAAGCGCCTGCTCGTAGCCGAGCAACAGCGCCTCGTGGCTGGTGTAGAAATCGGTGGTGCCGAGAGCGGAATCGACCGCGAAGTCGAGCCCGCAGGCGCGCATGAAGTCGAGCGCGCCGCTAACGCGGTCGGCGAGATCGGCGTATGCCTTCGACTGCGGCGAGCCCGAGACCGACTTGAGCATCCACTGGTGCACGTTCTCGACGCTGGCATAGCCGCCCTTGGCGAAGGCCCGCAGCAGGTTGAGCGTCGCCGCCGACTGGCGATAGGCGCCGATCTGGCGGCGCGGATCGGGAATGCGCGCTTCCGACGTGAAGGCGATGTCGTTGATGATGTCGCCGCGATAGCTCGGCAACTCGACGCCGTCGCGCTTCTCGGTCGGCGACGAGCGCGGCTTGGCGAACTGGCCGGCGACGCGGCCGACCTTCACCACCGGCAAGGCGCCGGCATAGGTGAGCACGACCGCCATCTGCAGGACCACGCGGAAGAAGTCTCGGATGGTGTCGGCGCCGTGCTCGGCGAAGCTTTCAGCGCAGTCGCCGCCCTGGAGCAGGAACGCCTGGCCGTTTGCGACTTGGCCGAGCGCTTTTTTCAGGTTGCGCGCCTCACCCGCAAAAACCAGCGGCGGGAAGGTGGCAAGCTGCTTCTCGGTGTCGGCCAACACTTGCCGGTCCGGATAGTCCGGAACCTGCATGATAGGCTTGCCGCGCCAGCTATCGGGCGTCCAACGTTCAGACATCGTACAACACTCCAGCGAATGGCGGGGGTTATACACGAGGACCCGCGGCCTAAGCCAGAATTTCCGAATATGCGGTTATTTTGGGCTATTCGGCCGCCGCGCGGGCGTAACTGACGGCCTTTTCGCGCAGAGTGACCAGTTCCTCGGCCGCGGTCGGGTGGACGGCCATGGTGGCGTCGAAATCGGTCTTGGTGACCCCCATCTTCACCGCGATCCCGATGACCTGGATCAGTTCCCCGGCGTCGGGGCCGACCAGATGGCAGCCGACCACTCGGTCGGTAGTGCCGTCGACCAGGAGCTTCATGAAGGTCCGTGTGTCGCGGCCAGAAAGCGTCGCCTTCATCGGCCGGAAGGTGGTCTTGTAGACGTCGAGCTTCTCCAACTGTTCGCGCGCCTCAGCCTCGATGAGGCCGATCACGCCGATCTCGGGCTCGGAGAATACCGCGGTCGGCACATCGCTGTGGTCAACGCGCGTCGGCTTGCCGCCGTAGAGCGTATCGGCGAAGGCGTGGCCCTCGCGGATCGCCACCGGCGTCAGGTTGATGCGGTGGGTGACATCACCGACCGCGTAGATGTTCTCGACCGAGGTGCGCGAATATTCGTCGACGTGGATGCCGCCGTGCTCGGCGATATGGCAGCCGACGTTTTCGAGCCCCAGCCCCATAATGTTCGGGCGGCGGCCGATGGCGAACATCACCTTGTCCGTCGTGATCTTGCTGCCGTCCGAAAGATGGGTGACGAACTCGTCGCCGGCCTTGTCGACGGCCGCGACCGTATGCCCGCAGGTCACAGTAATGCCGCGCGTCTGCATTTCGTTGCGCAGATGCTCGCGCACGTCGTCGTCGAAGCCGCGCAGAATGTTGTGGCCGCGATAGACCAGCGTCACGTCACTGCCGAGGCCGGCGAAGATGCAGGCGAACTCCACCGCGATATAGCCGCCGCCCTGGATCAGGATGCGCTTGGGCAGTTCGGGCAAATGGAACGTCTCGTTGGAGGAGATGACGTGCTCGAGGCCGGGAATGCTCGACCCCATATGCGGCCAGCCGCCGGTCGCGATCAGTATGGTCTCGGCGGACACCGTCTCGCCAGTCTCGGTGATACGCACCGTATGCGCGTCCTCGAACACGGCACGGCTCTTGGCAAGCTTCACGTGCCATTTGTCGAGCGTGTTGGTGTAGGCGGCTTCGAGGCGCGCCACCTCGCGCGCCACGTTGGCGGTGAGCGACGGCCAGTGGAACGTCGGCTGCGGCACGGTCCAGCCGTAGCCGGCGGCGTCCTCGAATTCCTCGCCGAAGCGCGAGGCATAGACCATCAGCTTCTTGGGCACGCAGCCGCGGATGACGCAGGTGCCGCCGACCCGATATTCCTCCGCGACCATCACGCGCGCGCCGTAGCTCGCCGCCACCCGCGCCGCGCGCACGCCGCCCGAGCCGGCTCCGATTACGAAGAGATCGACGTCACGGTCTGCCATCGCCTGCTCATCGCTCCATCAAATCCGGGACCGTCCGCCCCCCTGCCCTTTGCGGCGCGCCGTCGATTGCATCGCAATTCACATGGGGTGGCCGCGCTTCTTCATGTCTTCGCGCATTTTTTCGATCACCTTGTCGGACAGCTTGTTCGCCCAGTCATGCGCAAAGTTGCCGCTGTCCTGGACGATCTGCGGCAACTGATTCTGATACTTCTTGCCGACCGGCGAATTGTAGAATGCCACGATCTGTTTTAGCTCGGCTTCCGTGAAACGCTGCGCATAGAGCTCGGCCACATGGTTGGTGAGTTCGGAGATGCGCGGCGCATATTCCTTGCGCAGCTCAGCGGCGACTGCGTTGAGGTCCGCGGCGAGGTCCGGATTCTGCTGCAGGTACAGAAGCTTGGCCTGCTCGATCACGCCCGGAACGAGCGGGCGAAATGCGCTGGCAGCGCCGGTGAGCTTGACCAGTTGCTGCGCGGTCGCGATGGCTGCCGGCGACGGCTTCGGCTGCGCGTTGGCGGTTGCTCCCAGCACCACCAACGCGACAGCCACGGCTGCCGCGCGCGCCGAGCGGTGCATGGCCTGCTTGAATTTCGTCATCAACGTCAACTCCGTTTGGCTCGCGATTTGAGTGGGCGAGATGACCCACATTGAGATCAGGACCGCTCGATCAGTTCGACTCCGCCCGGTCCGGCAATAATGACCATCTGCGCATAGCCGATGAAGAGGCCATGTTCCATGACGCCAGGAACGTCCGCGAGCGCGTGGGCCAAGGCTTCGGGATTCTCGATTCGCCCCAACGCCGCGTCGACGATCCAGTGGCCACCATCCGTGACGAAAGGATGGCCGTCCGTCCCGCGGCGCAGGGCCAGCGGCCCGCCGGCCTGCACAGCGGCGACGGCCTTTTCCAGCGCGTTCAGGGTGGCGCCCAGGCCGAAGCGCGCCACCTCGATCGGCAAGGGAAAACGCCCGAGCGCGGGGACATACTTGCTTTGGTCGGCGATCACGATCATTTGCGCGGAAGCGCCCGCGACGATTTTTTCGCCCAACAGCGCCCCGCCCCCGCCCTTGATGAGGCTCAGATCGGGCCCGATCTCGTCAGCCCCGTCGACCGTCAGGTCGAGCGCCGGCGTGTCGTCCAGGGTGGTGAGCGCAATACCGCAAGCTTTGGCCTGGATCTCGGTTTCGCGCGAGGTTGGTACCCCAACCACATCCAACCCGGCCCGCACCCGTTCGCCCAACAGATCCACGAAATGGCGCGCGGTGGAGCCGGTGCCGAGGCCAAGCCGCATGCCCGGCCGCACGAATTCAATGGCGCGCGCGGCGGCGGCGCGTTTCTGGGCATCGACATCCATGGCGAGCGGCTCGGCTATCGCTAAGGGCTTCGGGAGTGGGTCTTAAGTCCAGCCTATCTAGCCTCGATCGCCCCGCCTGGATAGACGGGAACCGGGGGTTTTCCGGGGCCAAGGGGTCCCGAGTCCTCTCGCTTGCATCGGCGGGGCGCGGCGGCTACAGCCTCGGCACCCATGACCAGCCCGCTCCTCGTCTTCGATCTCGACGGCACCCTCATCGACACCGCCCCTGACTTGGTCGACACCCTCAACGTGGTGTTTGCCCGCGAGGGTCTGGCGCCCGTGCCCTTCGAAACCGCGCGCACCTACATTGGCACCGGCGCTCGCACGATGATCGCGCGCGGCGCCGAGGCGGAAGGGCGCGACCTGCCGCCGGCCAAGCTCGATCAGATGTTCGGCGATTTCCTGAAGCATTATGGGGAACACGTTGCCGACCGGTCACGCCCCTTCCCTGGCCTCACCGACGCGCTCGACGAACTCGCCGCGGCCGGTCATCGCTTCGCCGTCTGCACCAACAAGCTCGAGCGCTTGTCGCTCCTGCTGCTCGACGCCCTGGCGCTCAGCCACCGTTTTGAGGCGATCTGCGGCGCGGACACATTCGAGATGCACAAGCCGGACCCGGAGGTGCTGCGGCGAACCATCAAAGCGGCCGGCGGCAATCCGCAACGTGCCATCATGATCGGGGACTCCGCCACCGACATCCGCACCGCCCGCGCCGCCGGCGTGCCGGTCATCGCGGTGGACTTCGGCTACACCGAGCGGCCGGTCGCGGAATTCGAGCCCGACCATATCATCAGCCACTTCGCGCAATTGCCCGCGGCAGTGGCCGCCCTCGCGCCGGCGGATTAATGGCGTTTGCCGCGTTTATGGTTAACAAGATTAAGGTTAATCACACCGTCCATATTGCACCTATATGACGGCCTTCGTATCCTTCGACGTCCATTGGGCATGGCGTACCGCCCAAGGCAGACGGTCAGGGACTCCCAGGGATCTCAAGAACGATGTATCGAGTCATAGTGATCGTGATGGGTGCACTCGCGCTTGCGGGATGCTCATCGAGTGCGGATTGGCTGAACCTCGATGCGTTCAAACCGAAGCCCGCGGTCGAAGCCGTGCGTTTCGAATCCGCGCCGCCGGGTGCCCAGGTCACGCTCCCGAACGGACAGACCTGCATGACGCCTTGCGCGTCGCCCTTGAAATCGAACGGCACCTATACCGTGCAGTTCGCGCTCATCGGCTATCAGCCCGCCTCCGCGACCATCGCACCCCTCACCATGAGCGACGGCACCACGCAGTTGCGGCCGAACCCGGTGACGGTCCAACTAACGCCGATCGCACCGCCGAAGAGGAAGGTGCGCCGCCGCCGGATCACCCGGAAGAAGGTGACCAGGCCCGCGCTGAAGCCAAAGCCGAAGCCGGCGGCCGTCGCTCCGGCACCGACGCAGGCCCCCTCCCCCTGGCCGCCGGCGCAGCCGCCGCAGCAATAACACCGTCAGCATGAGCGATTGCGGCACTGCAGCAGGCGCCGCTGCTCCATTTTGCCGCGCTGGCAGCCGTGCGCTGGACGGTATCGCGATTATCCGCCACACTTCCCATATGAAGTCAGCGATATGACGTAAGCGGGCCTCCAGAACCCGCCACGCAGGGATGAATGATGGCTTTTACGACTGATGCTCCTGTCCACGACCTCGAGCGCGCCGGCGCCCCGCCGCGGCCGTTGATCGACCCCTTCGCGCGCGCCATCACCTATTTGCGGGTGTCGGTCACCGATCGCTGCGACTTCCGCTGCGTCTACTGCATGTCGGAACACATGACCTTCCTGCCGAAGACCGACGTCTTGAGCCTGGAGGAACTCGACCGCCTGTGCAGCGCCTTCATCGCCAAGGGCGTGAGCAAGCTGCGGCTGACCGGCGGCGAGCCACTCGTGCGGCGCGGCATCATGAACCTCGTCTCCTCGCTGTCGCGCCATCTTGAAAGCGGCGCGCTGCAGGAACTGACGCTCACCACCAACGGCTCGCAGCTCGCGCGCTACGCCGCCGAGCTGAAGGGTTACGGCGTCGAACGCGTCAACGTGTCGCTCGACACGCTCGATGCGGACAAGTTCCGCGCCATCACGCGCTGGGGCGATCTCGACAAGGTGATGGCCGGCATCGATGCGGCGCAGGCCGCGGGACTGCAGGTGAAGATCAACGCCGTCGCGCTCAAGGGCGTCAACGAGGACGAACTCGCCGACATGGTGACCTGGGCGCATGGCCGCGGCATGGACATGACCGTGATCGAGGTGATGCCGCTCGGCGACGTCGACGAAGCCCGCCTCGACCAATACCTGCCGCTATCGATGGTACGCGCACAGCTTGCCGAGCGCTTCACGCTCGACGACATCGACTACCGCACCGGCGGCCCGGCGCGCTACGTGCGCGTCAAGGAGACCGGCGGGCGGCTCGGTTTCATCACCCCGCTCACCCATAATTTCTGCGAGTCCTGCAACCGCGTGCGCATCACCTGCACCGGCACGCTGTTCATGTGCCTGGGCCAGGACGATGCCGCCGACCTGCGCGCGCCCTTGCGCGCTTCGAAAGAGGACAAACTGCTGGACACGGCCATCGACGAGGCGATCACGCGCAAGCCCAAGGGCCACGATTTCGTGATCGATCGCCGCCATCAGCGCCCGGCCCTGTCGCGCCATATGAGCATGACCGGCGGCTGATTGCCCGGCTCAGCGCGAGAGGGGACCCGGACGCCAGGAATCGCGCCGGCCACCTTCCTGCCGCGGCAGCGTCAATCGGGCACTTTATGCGACCCTAAGTTGCATTGACCCGACGCCCCCCGCGCCCGGGCCGATACCCCGCTCCCCGGGAAGCCCTGGGACAGGAATAAACACTCAGACACAGAACGCCCTGGCGGGGCCGCAAGTTTTCAATTGACGCCTTGTGCCGCCATCGGCTTAAGGTGGAATGCTTGGCTGGGGGCGCCGAGCGACACGAGAGCAACAAAGAAAAGAACAGAACCAAGAGACGTGGGACCAGTCGGCGCAGGTGTCATGCTGCTGGCGGTTCAGAGGGGGAGGATTATCGTTGGGCGCCTTTGACGCCGTTCTGAAGGCGTTGCTTCCGGTAACGCGCGCGATTGATGCCGCCACGACCTGGATCGGCAAGCGCGTCGCGTGGCTGATCCTCATCGCCGTGTTGGTTTCGGCGGTCAATGCGACCGTGCGCAAAGTGTTCGACACTTCGTCGAATGCCTGGCTGGAATTGCAGTGGGTTCTGTTCAGCGCCGTGTTCCTCCTGTGCTCGCCGTGGACACTCCTGGCCAATGAGCACATCCGCATCGACATCCTGAATAATCTGTTGCCGCAGCGGGCGCGCAACATCATAGACGTGGTCGGGCACACCTTCTTCCTGCTGCCGCTTGCCACCATCATGGTCATCACCGGCTGGCCGTTCTTCTTCGCGTCCTATTCGATCAACGAACAGTCCTCAAACTCCGGCGGGCTGCCGCAGTGGCCCGCCAAATCGCTCATCATGCTCGGCTTTGGACTGCTGCTCATCCAGGGCCTGTCCGAGCTCGTCAAGCGGATCGCGGTCATGCGCGATCTCATCCCGGATCCATACGTGCGTCAGAAAAGCTCCCTCGAACTCGAAGCCGAGGAAGTCATCGAGGCGATGGACAAAACCAAGAGCTAATCTGGACTCGCGGAACCGAGATCTCGCATGGAAGTGTTTTTCATCAACAATATGGCCCCGATCATGTTCGGGGTCCTGGTCATCGTACTGCTGCTCGGCTACCCGGCGGCGTTTTCGCTCGGCGCCGTAGGGCTGATCTTCGCGCTGATCGGCATTGAACTCGGCCAGTTCTCTCCCAATTTTTTGCAGGCCTTGCCCGATCGCATCTACGGCGTCATGAGCAACGAAACGTTGCTCGCGATTCCATTTTTCACATTCATGGGGTTGATACTCGAACGATCCGGCATGGCGGAGGACCTGCTCGACACGATCGGGCAATTGTTCGGCACGGTGCGCGGCGGCCTTGCCTATGCGGTCGTCTTCGTCGGCGCGCTACTCGCGGCGACCACGGGCGTGGTGGCGGCTTCGGTCATCTCCATGGGCCTGATCTCACTGCCGATCATGTTGCGCTACGGATACGACCGGCGCGTGGCCACCGGCATCATCGCCGCCGCCGGCACGTTGGCGCAGATCATCCCGCCCTCCATCGTGCTCATCGTGATGGCCGACCAGCTCGGCCGCTCGGTCGGCGACATGTACGAGGCCGCGTTCATTCCCGGGCTGGTGCTGTCGGGGATTTACGCCGGCTATATTTTCCTCGTCACGCTCGTGTACCCAAAGGCGACCCCCGGCCTGCCCCCCGAAGCGGTGGGCTTTCGAGAAGACAACGGCAGTCGCGGCCTCGCCTCGCTCGGCGTCCTCACGCTGGTGAGCGCCGCTTTCTCCTGGCTCGCCATGCGGCACGTGAAGGCACAGGGTGCGGACTACGTCGTGCTCTATCTGTTCTTCGGGATCCTGTTCGCCTTCGGCGTCACCTGCGTGAACTGGGTTATCGACAAGCTGACCGGCTTCCGCTTTCTCTCGCGCATGGCGCAGCAGACCACCTTCGTCATGGTCCCGCCGCTATTTTTGATCTTCCTGGTGCTCGGGACGATTTTCATCGGCGTCGCCACACCGACCGAAGGCGGCGCCATGGGCGCCACTGGCGCCCTGCTGCTCGGCTTCGCCAAGCGGCGGCTGAACTGGACCCTGATCCGCCAGGCCACCGAGTTGACGGCCAAGCTCGCCGCTTTCGTGCTGTTCATCCTGGTCGGTGCGCGCGTGTTTTCGCTCACCTTCTTCGGGGTGAACGGCAACACCTGGGTCGAGAACATGCTGGTGTCGCTGCCCGGCGGCCAGGTCGGCTTCCTGATCTTCGTGAATGCCTTCGTGTTCGTGCTGGCGTTCTTCCTCGATTTCTTCGAACTCGCCTTCATCGTGATTCCGCTGCTCGGGCCGGCCGCCCAGCACGTCGGCATCGATCTGGTCTGGCTCGGCGTCATTCTCAGCGTCAACATGCAGACCTCGTTCCTGCATCCGCCGTTCGGTTTCGCGCTGTTCTACTTACGCTCGGTTTCGCCGCGTGAACCGTATATCGACCGAGTCACCGGCAAGCGCATGGAACCGGTCACAACAGGCCAGATCTATTGGGGCGCTATCCCGTTCGTGTTCATTCAGGTCGCCATGGTGCTGCTGGTGATCTTCGTGCCCTCCATGGTGATGCACTACAAGAGCAACGAGCCCAAGGTCGACATCAACAAGGTGAAGATCGAGGTTCCGCAGATCGCCCTGCCGCCGATCCAGTTCGGCACCCCGCCGGCCGGCAAATAGCGGCATTCGTTCAATCCGCCCCGCCCAGACACGTTCGCCGTTTCACGGAAACAGCGAATGCGTCCAAGTTTTTGCTTTGTCGCGTTTCCGGGCGGCGAACCTGATACCCACTTCGCCTGGAAACGCTCCATAAAAAAATCCCCGGAGCCGAAGCTCCGGGGATTCTCACGTCAGCGTAACGCGGTTTAGCCGCGCGAATGCTGGGCCATGAACGCGTTGTAGTTCAACTCCGCGACTTGCCACCATTGATAGCCGTTGTTCTGGTAGGCGAGCTGCGAGTCGTAGACCTTCTTGAAGCTTGCATTCTTCTTTGAAATTTCGGCGTGCAGTTCCCGCGCCGACTTGAAGCAGGCTTCCATGATGGCGGGCGAAAAGGCCCGCAGCTTGGCGCCGGCACCCAGCAGCTTGCGCAGGTACTCGGGGTTCAGCTCGTCGTACTTCGCGATCATCCACTGATTGGCGTAGGCTGCCGCGTTTTCCAGGCTGGCCTGGTAGTGCTTGGGTAGCGCGTTCCACTTGTTGAGGTTCACGAAGGCGGCGATCATCGAGCCGCCTTCCCACCAGCCGGGGTAGTAGTAGTACGGCGCGACCTTATAGAAGCCGAGCTTGTAGTCGTCGTACGGCCCGACCCACTCGGCGGCGTCGATGGTGCCCTTCTCGAGCGAAGGATAGATGTCGCCGGCGGCGATCTGCTGCGGCACCGCGCCGAGCTTGGCCAGCACCTCGCCCGGGAAGCCGCCGATGCGCAGCTTCAGCCCCTTGAGATCGGCAACCGTCTTGATCTCCTTGCGGTACCAGCCGCCCATCTGGCAGGTGGTGTTGCCGGCCAGCATCATCCTCACATTGTACTTCTTGTAGAAGTCGTTGAGCACTTCCTTGCCGCCGCCGGTCGTGAACCAGCCCTGGTTTAGACGCGTGTTGGGACCGAAGGCGACGGAGGTGCCGAACGCGAAGGTCGGGTCCTTGCCGAAGTAGTAGTACGACGCCGTGTGGCCCATCTCCACGGTGCCGTTGGAGGCGGCGTCCAGCGCCTGCAGGCCGGGCACGATTTCACCGCCGGCAAAGACCTGAATCTCGAAGTTGTTGTCGGTGGCCTCGGCAACCGCCTTGGACAGCATCACGGCGCCGCCGTAGAGCGTGTCGAGCGACTTCGGCCAACTGGCGGTCATGCGCCACTTTATCTTTGGCATCGATTGCGCGACCGCAGGGGCGGCAACCACTGTAGCAGCGGCGGCACCAAGACCGGTCGCTTTCAAGAACTCACGACGCTTCATCTCAATTTCCTCCCGTAAGAGTCTCTATGTTGGCGTTTCACCACGAATGCCCCCACTCCGTGTATCGCAAGCGTATTCCCACTTCCCGTCACACCGATACGCCCCCTTCGGGTCGCGAGTGGGTCGTTAAGCGGACTCGCCAGCTGACCTAGTGTGCACCGGTTCGGCAAAACTTGTAAGTAGTCCGAAGGAGTTAGATGATCGCCGCGCGACCACGCGAAGGCTGCGACAAATTGTAAATATTGCATATTTTTCAATTACTTATATGCCGGTTCGCGCGCCGCCGGGCGGGCGCGGCAAGAGCCATCCGGTCGACCGTCACCAATACGCTTGTCGTATCCGTGGGCACGCAGCGAAAGGTCCGATCGGCGCCTGAGTATCTTATAGGCAGCCCATCGTATGGCCCTGGAAAATATTTGGATTGCTGCATCTGTCATGTTAAGGGCAACGACCTGCTTGGTCGTCCGCGACCGGATGCAGTTGCTTAACGGAGATCATTACGCACGCTCTAGGGAGCGGAATGACATCAAAGCGCAACGGATAACTAGGAGGGGCAAATGCGCGATACTGAAAAGATGGATCGTAGATCCTTTATCAAGACCACTGGTCTCGTAGCCGGAGCGACGGCCGCCACGACGTTGTCGGCACCGGCCATCGCTCAGAAGCGGACCGAGATGGTCATCGTTTCCACCTGGCCGCGCGACTTTCCAGGCCTCGGCATCAGCGCGCAGCGCCTTGCCAAGCGCCTTGAGGAACTGACCGAAGGTCGCCTGCACGTGACCTATTACGCGGCCGGCGAGCGCGTTAAAGCCTTTGGCTCGTTCGACGCGGTCGCCTCCGGCAACGCCCAGGCCTACATCGGGGCCGAGTACTACTGGAAGGGCAAGCATCCGGCCTTCAACTTCTTCACCACTGTGCCGTTCGGCCTGACCTACACGGAGCAGGACGCCTGGATCAAATACGGCGGCGGTCAGGCTCTGTGGGACGAGCTGAGCGACAAGTTCGGCCTCAAAGCCTGGGCGGCCGGCAATACCGGCATCCAGATGGGCGGCTGGTTCAACAAGGAAATGAACACCGCGGCCGACTTCAAGGGCCTCAAGATGCGTATTCCGGGCCTCGGCGGCGACGTGCTCGCCAAGCTCGGCGCTTCGCCGGTGTCGCTGCCGGGCGGCCAGATCTACGAGAACCTGGTTTCCGGAGCCATCGACGCCACCGAGTGGGTCGGCCCGTACAACGACTACTTCATGAAGTTTTACGAGGCGGCCAAGTACTACTACTACCCGGGCTTCCATGAGCCGGGCTCGCAGCTCGCTCTCGGCATGAACAAGTCGTGGCTGAGCAAGCTGTCGAAGCACGACCAGGCCATCATCGAAGCCGCCTGCAACGAGGAAAATGCCCGCCAGATGGCCGAAACCTTCTGGAACAACGGCATCTATCTCGAAAAGCTGATCAAGGATCACGGCGTCAAGCTGAAGAAATTCAGCGACGAGATCTACGACAGCTTCGGCAAGGCGTCGGACCAGGTGTTCCAGGAAACCCGTGCCCACGACGCGCTGACCGCCAAGGTCTACGACGCGTTCGTCGCGGCGCGCAAGAACACGGGTGCCTGGACGGGCTACTCGGACGCTCCCTACGCCGATCAGCGCAACCGGGTGCTCGGCATCTAAACCCACTCGGGATCGACGAAGAGAAGAAATGGGACGGGGCGATGCCCCGTCCCGTCTTTGGGGGGGCTTGCGTTTGATGGCTGATGGAAGCCACGCCGGTGCCGTGCATTCGCTCGGGCCATCGGACAGTGAATCGCTGATCATCGTTCTATGCCGTTGCTTTGCGTGGTGCTCGATCGCCACGGTCGCGGCATTCCTGCTCAACAACTATCTCGACTACTGGCGCGACTGGCCCGGCCCGAGTTCGGTCTTCAGCCAGTTTACGGCGCTCGGCGCCGTTCAGGCAGCACTCTACGGCGCGGCATGGGTCATCGCGGTCGCGCATGTGCTGCGCACGCCTGGCCGTCCGCTGCGCGCCGAAAGCGAAACGATCTACGGCATCGTCCGCTTCATCCTGCGCGCCGCGTTCTGGGCGGTGCTGCTGATCGGCCTGGCCGACATGGTCGTCTCCTTCCTCCGGGTCGAAGGCTTCCTGCCCGGCCTGGTCGGCGAGAAGATGGCGTTCGATCTCAGCCGGTCGAGCTTCCGTGGCACCTATGTCCACTTCCCGATGATCGTCATCGCCATCGGCATCGCGATTTCCCGGCCGCGCACACTCGGCTTCACCTGGCTGTCGCTGCTGGTGGTGGTCGCTGAATTGCTGATCGTCTTCAGCCGCTTCATCTTTTCCTACGAACAGGCCTTCATGGCCGATCTGGTTCGGTTCTGGTACGCGGCGCTGTTCCTGTTCGCCAGTGCCTACACCCTGATGGAAGAAGGTCACGTCCGCGTCGACGTATTCTATTCGGGCTTCAGTGAACGCACCAAGGGAATCGTCAACGCCGTCGGTTCCGTGGTGCTCGGCATGAGCCTGTGCTGGGTCATCATCCATTACGGGATGAACAACCGCGCGTCGATCATCAACGGCCCGCTGCTCAGCTACGAGGTGACCCAGACCGGCTTCGGTCTTTACGTCAAATACTGGATGGCCGGGTTTCTCGCCATCTATGCGGTGACCATGCTGCTGCAGTTCAACGGCTATTTCCTGGAATTGATCGCCGATTTCCGCGGCGATCCGGGCAAGCGAGTGCTGGAAACCGGCGTCGCCCACGAGACCTTCGAGACCTGAGCAGGACCCATGGAAGTCTTCTTTATCGCCCTTCTCATCCTGCTCATGATGGTCGCGCTCGGCTGGGGCTTCCCGGTCGCCTTCGCCCTGCCCGGCGCAGCCATTTTCGCCGTCGCCATCGCATCATTGGCCGGATGGCTGACCCACGGCAACGTCGACGCGTTCTTCGTACAGGACGGCCCCTCGCAGTGGTTGACCGCCGCGGTGTCCAACTTCCGCAGCGTCTATTGGGACCCCGACCGCGACACGCTGATCGCCATTCCGTTGTTCGTGTTCATGGGGATCATGCTGCAGAAGTCCCGCATCGCCGAGGATCTCTTGGTCACCATGGCCCAGCTCTTCGGACCGGTCCGCGGGGGTCTCGGCATCTCGGTGGTGTTCGTCGGCGCCCTGCTCGCCGCAACCACCGGCATTGTCGGCGCCACGGTGGTGGCCATGGGCCTGATCTCGCTGCCGGCTATGATGCGTAGCAACTATTCGCATCCGCTCGCCACCGGGACCATCGCAGCCTCCGGCACGCTCGGCCAGATCATTCCGCCCTCGATCGTGCTGATCATTCTGGCCGACCAGCTCGGCGCCGCCACCGACCAGGCCGGCACCGCCCGCAAACTGCTCTACAAGGTCACCACCGGCGAACTGACCATGCCGTCGAGCTTCGACGTCACCTCGACCAGCGCCGGCGAAATGTTCCTCGGCGCGCTGGTGCCAGGCTTGCTGCTGGTCGCGGTCTATATCACTTACATCCTGATCGTCGCGGCATTGCGGCCGAAGAGCGCACCGGCGGTGCCCTACGACGGCAAGTACGACCTGCGCTTTGCCGGCCGCGTGGCCATGGCGCTGGTGCCGCCACTGGCGCTCATCTTCATCGTGCTCGGCTCCATCATCATGGGCATCGCAACGGTGAACCAGGCCGGTGCCGTCGGCTCCGGCGGCGCACTGATCATGGCGGGCTACCAGCTCTACCAAGGCAAGCGCGGCGCCTACTGGCCTGCGATCATCGCGCTGGTCTCGGTGGCCATCGTCATTTTCGGCGCGCACTATCACCCGATCAACGTCAAGAAGCTGTCGACCAGCGCCGACGTCACCTGGCTGGTCGTTTCAGCGGTCTGCGTCACCGCCTTGATCGGGGCGCTGGTCTGGAGCGGCCTGCGCGCGCTCAGAATCGACAACACGCTGCAAAGCGTGATGGTGGAGACCGCCAAGACCTCCGCGCTCGTGTTCATCATTCTGATGGGCGCCGCGATGCTCACCGCCGTGTTCCGCGGCTTCGGCGGCGAGGAACTGGTCAAGGCCTTCCTGACCGGCCTGCCCGGCGGCTTCTGGGGCCAGTTCTGGACGGTCATGGGGGTGATCTTCATCCTCGGCTTCTTCATCGACTTCATCGAAATCTCGGTGGTCGTGGTGCCGATTGTGGCGCCGATCCTGCTCTCCGATCCGGGAGCCAACATCACGGCCGTGTGGCTCGGCGTGATGATCGGCATCAACATGCAGACATCGTTCCTGACGCCACCGTTCGGCTTCGCGCTGTTCTATTTGCGCGGTGTGGCCCCGCCGATCGTCAAAACGATCTCGATGTACAAGGGCGTCATTCCATTCATCTTTATGCAGCTTCTGGTGCTGGTGGTGGTCGCCTTTACGCCGCGGCTCGTCAACTACCTGCCGCAGCGGGTGACGCTCGGGGCCGTCACGGCGCCGCCGCCGATCAATCCGGGCCTGCAACGATGCGTCGAGCAAAACGTGACCGATGAGTTCAAGAACAACGGCACGGCCATCAAGGCGGCCATCGCCAAGGCGCAGGGGCTCGACCTTGCCAGCCTGCCCGCCGACATGCGCAAGGACCTCGTCGGCAGCTTCGTCAAGGCTACCGCCGCTTTCACCCTGCTCGCCGACGTCAACAAGTCATCCGCCACGATCGACAAGCGCGCCGAGACCTATGCGCCGCTGCATCACCGCGTGCGCGACATCCAGGAAGACATCCGGCGCAACCAGGCCGAGATCAAAAGGTTGAAGGATGAGCTCGATTTCCTTCCCGAAAAGACGGCCGCCAGCCGCAAGAAGGCTGTCGCCGCCGAAGTCGCGACGCTTGAGGCCAACGACAAGAAAATGAAAGCGTCGATCCCCGCCGATTGGGAGCCCCGCCACCAGGCCTTCCGCAAGCTGCTGACAGCGGATCGCATCGCGCGCCTGAAGTACCGCCGCGACGTGGACAGCGCCTACGAGCCGGTGCGCAACGCGGTGCGCACCATCGAGGCCGGTTCGGCGCTCAAGGCGCTGAAACCGGAGCTGCAGGACCTGCGCGGCGTCATCAACAGTCAGGAGCCGAAGAAGGCTGCGGACACGATCGAGGCCACCATGACCAAGCTCGGCGGCATCGCCGGCGCGAGCGAGATCCGCTCGGAGCTCTATCACGCCCGCCGCGCGCTCATCGCCAAGACGCCGGACAAGGACGCGGCGCTGAAGGCGCTCGATAAGACGATGGCCACCTACGACAAGGATGTGGCTTGGCGTCAGAAGGCGGCGCAGGACGTGCTGCCGGGGCTGAAGGCCTACGAGGCGGAGATCCGCGACACCATCGGCCTGCGCAAGCAGCCGAAGCTGCCGCATGCCATCGTGCCCGAAATCGCCATGTGCACGTCCCACCCGCGCGACATCTCGCTGTATTTCTAGCCGCAAGACGATGACGGGCGGCGGTTCATCTGAGCCGCCGCCTGGCAACAAGAACGAGCAAAGAAGAACCCGAGCCGCGCGCCGCGGCTCGGGTTTTTGTCGGTTCAGCGGGGACGCGCCGCTCGGCCGGGCGAGCGATTCTCTCAGGCGTCGATTACGAACTCGATCACGATCTTCGGCGGCGCGCGTCCGGCGGCCGGGCCGCTCGTCAATTGGTCGCGCACCTTGGTGGCGATGTCGCGGTAAATGCGCGCGTGCTCGCCCTCCGGCTCGGTGGCGACCACCGGCAGGCCGGAATCCGACTTCTCGCGGATCGTCATGTGCAGCGGGATCTCGCCGAGGAACGGCACGTCCAGCCGTTCTGCTTCCGCCCGCGCCCCGCCGTGACCGAAGATGTCCGAGCGTTCCCCGCACTTCGGGCACAGGAAGTAGCTCATGTTCTCGATGATGCCGAGCACCGGCACGTTGACGCGCTTGAACATGGCGATGCCGCGCCGGGCGTCGGCGAGCGCCAGGTCCTGCGGCGTCGACACGATCACCGCGCCCTTCAGCGGCACCTGCTGGGCCATGGTGAGCTGGGCGTCGCCCGTGCCCGGCGGCATGTCGACCACCATGACGTCGAGCTGACCCCACTCCACTTCGCGCAGCATCTGTGTGATCGCCGACATCACCATGGGCCCGCGCCAGATCATCGGCGTCTCTTCGTCGATCAGGAAGCCGATCGACATGACGGTGAGGCCATAGCGGGTGATGGGCTTGAGCCGGTTGCCGCCGACGGTCTGCGGCTTCTCCTTGATGGCGAGCAGCTTGGGCAGCGAGGGGCCGTAGATGTCGGCGTCCAGGATGCCGACCTTGAGACCGAGATCGCGCAATCCGAGCGCCAGATTGACCGCGGTGGTCGATTTGCCGACCCCGCCCTTGCCCGACGCAACCGCGATCACCGCGTCGACCCCGGGCACCCCGGCCGGCACGTTGTCGGCCGGATGGGCCGCACGGCGGGGCTGTCCGCCCTGCCCCGGCTGCTGCGGCGGCGGGCGCTGCTGCCCGCCGGCACCGGCGGCGCGTTCGGCGGTGAGCGCGACCAGCGCCGACTGCACGCCCGGCACGGCCTTGACCGCAGCCTCCGCGGCCCCGCGCACGGGCTCCCACTGCTTGACCGCGGCGGCATCGACCGTGATCGAGAAGAACACCTTGCCGTCGTCGGTAACGACCACGTCCGAGAGCACGCGCGCGTCCGGCAGCCCTCCGCCCCCGGGGGCCTGCACCTTCGCCAGCGCCGCCAGAACTTGCTCCTTCGTCACCGCCATGATCGTCTTTTCCTTGAATTTCGGGCCGCCACCATAGGCACCATGGCGGCAGCGTCAATGTGGGTGCACCGGGCCCAAAAAGGGGTGGTTGACGCGCCCGCCGCCACGGGCGACCTATGGCACATAAGGGTCGGCGGAAGGTCAGCCAAGGTGCCGATCAAGGTACCGATCAATGGCACCAACCGAGTTTCATAGGGAGAAGGACGATGGCGAAGGTGGCGTTTCTGGGCCTGGGTGTCATGGGCTACCCCATGGCCGGACATCTCAAGAACAAGGGCGGGCACGACGTCACCGTCTATAACCGCACCGCCACCAAGGCCGAGAAATGGGTGAAGGAATACGGCGGCAAATCCGCCTCCACCCCGAAGGCCGCCGCAGAGGGCCAGGATATCGTCATGGCGTGTGTCGGCAACGACAACGACCTGCGAGAAGTGACCCTCGGTCATGAAGGCGCCTTCCAGGCCATGGGCAAGGGCACCATCTTCGTCGACCACACCACCGCTTCCGCCGAGATCGCGCGCGAGCTGCACGCCGCGGGCAAGAAAGCCGGCTTCGACTTCATCGACGCGCCGGTGTCGGGCGGCCAGGCCGGCGCCGAGAACGGCGTTTTGACCGTCATGTGCGGCGGCGACGCCGGCCCCTTCGCCAAGGTCGAGAAGGTGATCGCGGCTTACGCCCGCGCCTGCAACCTGATCGGCGAGCCCGGCGCCGGCCAGCTCTGCAAGATGGTCAACCAGATCTGCATCGCCGGCCTGGTGCAGGCGCTGTCGGAAGGCATCCACTTCGCCAAGCGCGCCAACCTCGACGTCGAGAAGGTCATCGCCACCATCTCCAAGGGCGCGGCGCAGTCCTGGCAGATGGAGAACCGCTACAAGACCATGGTGGCCGACAAATTCGACCATGGCTTCGCGGTCGAATGGATGCGCAAGGACCTCGGCATCTGCCTGGGCGAGGCGCGCAACAACAAGGCGCACCTGCCGATCACCGCGCTGGTCGATCAGCTCTATTCGGAAGTGCAGGCGATCGGCGGCAACCGCTGGGATACGTCGAGCCTGATCGCGCTGCTGGAGCGGAAGTAAGACCGCGCCCACGCGGCAGCCCAAAATGCCTCATGGATGAAGCCGCATGGACACCGCGCGCATATCGATCGTCGGGGGCGGCATCGGCGGCCTGAGTGCCGCCCTCGCCTTGCAACGCTTCGGACATCGCGTGTCGGTGTTCGAGCAGGCGCGCGAACTGCGTGAGGTCGGCGCCGGCGTTATCATCACGCCCAATGCCATGCATGCGCTCGACTTCCTGGGTGTCGGGGAGCGCATCGCCCGGGAAGCCGGCCCGTGCGAGGCGATGGCCACCCGCCATTTCGAAACCGGCGAGGTACTGAAACTCAGGCCCGCCGGCACCGACTATGGCGAGCGCTTCGGCGCCTCCTACCATCAGGTTCACCGGGTCGACCTTCACACCGCCTTGGCCGACGCGGTGCGGGAGAACGATCCCGATTGCGTGGTCCTCGGATCATCGCTTCGAATCCCTGACGCAAGACGCCGAGAAGGTCGTGGCGCGCTTCGCCAACGGCACGACGCACGAAAGCGACGTCTTGATCGGCTGCGACGGCAACGCCTCACAGGTACGAGCGTGCGTCTTCGGCGAGGAAACGGTCAACTATACCGGCCAGGTCGCGTTTCGCGCGCTCTTGCCGATGAGCGATGTGCCGGCGAGCATCCAGGAGTATCCCTTTGCGCATGTTCGTCGGCGCCAACCGGTACTTCCTCCATTACCCGTTGCGTCACCGCGCTATCATGAATCTGATCGGCGTCGGCCGCGAGCCGCGCTGGCAGGAGGAAGGCTGGCGCATTCCGGCGACCGTCGAGGAATTCGAAACCCTCTATGGCGATCTTTATCCGCCGGCGTTGCAGCTCGTGCGCGCGGTCTCGCCGGGCACGCTATTCAAATGGGGCCTGCGTGACCGCGAGCCGCTGCAGCATTATTCCAAGGGACGCGTCACCATGCTCGGCGACGCCGCTCACCCGATGACGCCGTTCCTGGGCCAAGGCGCCTGCATGGCGATCGAGGACGGCATGGTGCTCGGCCGCGCCTTCGCCGCCGCCAGCACCGTCGATGAGGCGTTGCGCCTATACGAGATGGCGCGAAAGGAGCGCGCCAACGGCGTTCAGCTTGCCTCGCGCCGGCAGGCCGACGAGATCCAGGGCGTCACGGCGAAAGGCGCCAATCCCGGCAAGGACGCCCTGGAGCGCGGGTTGTATTCGTACAATCCCGTGACGGTGCCGCTGGCCGCGTTGGGCGCGTGACATGCATTCAAGCGGAAGACCGATCCGGACCGCTTGAGGCGTTCCCATTCGTCATCCGAGCGTTCATTGCGCATGACCTTGGCCTGCGATCTTCGAGGCCTAAATCATGCCGCGGGATCTGCCTTGAGCCGCGAATGCTGAGGTCCGGTTGCTGCGAGTTCCGGCCATTAGGTGGCTCTCGGCGATGGGCCGGCAGGTCGCAAATTGACCCATTGCGGACTATTGGTCCGGGTCGAAACTCGCCCAAATTCAAATCATTCCGCCGATTGCGCGTGCCTGATCCAGCGCGGCTGACGTAGCTCGTGAATGACGAGGGGCACTCCGCAGAACAGCACGGTGCCGACGATCACCAAGGTCACATAAAGCGTCGGCGATCCGACCGGCAATTGCGCCGGCGGGAAGAACGCCACCAGGAAGCTGAACAACACCCCCAGAAATCCTATGCCGGCGATGATCCACATGCCGATGATGCCGCCGGGCACGGAGAACGGCCGCGCCAGCTTTGGCTCGCTGTAGCGCAGCGTGATCGCCGCCGCGTACATCAGCATATAGGCGATCAGATAAAGCGCGACCGTCATGGCCGACACCAGAAAGAACACGACCGAGACATCCTTGATGACGAAGTAGAGACAAGACATCACCGTCACCACCGCACCTTGCACCATGAGGATGTGCGTCGGCATGCCGTTGCGGTTGGTCTTCTGCAACACCGGCGGCAGTTCGCCGTCATCGGCGGTTGTCAGTAGGCCTCGGCTCGGGCTGCCGAGCCAGGCAAAGACACCGGCGATCGCGCCAATGCCGACCAGCAGCGACAAGAGCTGAGCAAGCCAGGCGAGATGCCAGCCATCGGCGATCACCATATGGAAGGCATCGAAGACGCCAGATTGCAGCGAGATTTTCTCATAAGGCAATATGCCCGCGATCGGGACGGCGCCGACGGCATAAAGCAGCAAAGAGATGACTGCCGCGAGCCCAATCGCCGCTGGAAAGCCGCGGCTCGGATTCTTCATGTCGACCACATGCACGGCCTGCACTTCAACACCGGCAAACAGCAGAACGATGCCGGCCAGAAACGCGACCGTTCCCAGGCCTTGAATGGCCGGCCAGAAACGCGCGCTGCCATGATCCGATACGGCGGCGTTGGTCAGGTGCTGCCACCCGATCGGATGGCCCGATATGACCCAGTAACCGAACAACAGCAGCAGAACGAGGCCGGGCAGGACCGTTCCGACCATGAACGTCCAATTGGAAATCTTGGCGAACACTTCCACGCCCTGAAGAACGATAACCGTTGCCAGCCAGTAGACCACGATGCAGAACAAGCCGACATAAATACCGTTCTTGGCAAGATCCGGCATGCCGATCGTATAGGCGAAGGCGACCGCCCCGAACGTAAGCGTGACCGGGTACCAGACGACATTTTGAATCCATTGTAGCCAGATCGCCAGGAAGCCCCAGCGCACGCCGAAGGCCTGGCCGACCCAGGCGTATATACCGCCCTTCTTTTTGGCGAAGGCGCCGCCGAGTTCAGCCGACACCAGAGAAGCGGGCACCAGATAGAAGATGACCGTGAACGCCAGATAGGCGAACATGGTCATCTCCTCCTTGGCGAGCAGCGGCAGGCCGCGCAAGCTGGTGACAACCGCTGCCGCGGTCATCAACCCGATCGAAACGACGCCGAGCGACGTCTTTTTATTCTTTACCGCGTCCATGGTGTTTCCATTCTTCGACAGTTGTCGATGGTCGAGCGGCCGCGAGGTCTCGCGGCGCCGAGTGTTAAGTCGGCAGCTTTTCCTTTGGAAAGGCGTGATGCGTGAAGGTCGTGCCTTCGGCCGGGGTCTGCGGCGTGGCCAACGGGTGTCTTTTGCAAATGCGCAATGGCGTGCCGGACATCTTCCAGCAGCATGTCGGCCATGTCGCGGCTAAAGCCGTTGCGGATCAGCAGGCGCATCACCACGAGGTCGGTGATGTTTGGCAACATTGTATAGGCCGCGACTTGCCAACCACGCATGCGCAAGCGATCGGATAGATCGAACAGGCTGTAACCCGCCTTAGCGCCGTCTTTGATCGTCCAGGAGACGGCGGGAATGCCTTTACGGCTGTCGCCGTCGAACAGCAGTTCGAACGGACCAAGCTTGACGATTTCACGGGCGATATATTGCGCGGTGTCGTAGCCGTTCTGTTGGATGCGGCGGTAGCCTTCGCGTCCGAGCCGCAGGAACAAATAATATTGCGAGATGATCTGCCCGCCGGGCCGTGAGAAATTCAGCGCGAAGGTAGGCATGTTGCCGCCGAGATAATTCACGTAGAAGATCAGATCTTCCGGCAGGTCTTCTTTGGCGCGCCAAACCACCCAGCCGACGCCGAGCGGCGCCAGACCGAATTTGTGACCGGAGGCGTTGATCGACCGCACGCGCGGCAGTCGAAAATCCCACACCAAATCCGGCTCGACAAAGGGCGCCACAAATCCGCCCGAGGCGGCATCGACGTGCATCGGAATGTCGAGACCGGTCTCGTGCGCCAGACGATCCAGCGCGGCAGCCACCTCGGCCACCGGCTCGTATTGGCAGGTGAAAGTCACGCCAAAAGTGGGCATCACACCGATGGTGTTTTCGTCGACGCGGCTCAGCACTTCCTCCGGCGTCATACTGATGCGCCCGCGCTCCAGCGGAATCTCGCGCAATTCGACATCAAAATAGCGGGCGAATTTATGCCAGCAGACCTGCACCGGGCCGGTGACAAGGTTAGGCTTGTCGCTCGGCTTGCCCGCCGCTTTCATGCGCGCGCGCCATTTATGCTTGAGCGCGAGACCGCCGAGCATGCTGGCTTCGCTTGAGCCCGTGGTCGAGCAGCCAGGCGTCGTGGCGGCGGCCGGCGAGTTCCACAGGTCGGCGAGGATGTGCACGCAGCGGCTTTCCAGCTCTGCGGTGGCCGGATATTCATCCTTGTCGATCATGTTTTTGTCGATCGACATGTCCATTAATTGATGAACGTCTTCGTTGAGGAACGTTTGGCAGAAGGTCGCCAGGTTTTGCCGGGCGTTGCCGTCGAGGAAGAGTTCGTCCCGCACCATCGCATGCGCGACGTCCGAGCGCATGCCGTCCGCGGGCATCTTCAATTTTGGCACGGACAGATCGGCGGCGTGCGTGCCGTAAATGCCGACCTCCAGATCACTGCGAAGATTGGTTGGCTTGTCGAGCATCTGTAGATTTCCTTTCAGCGCAATAAGCGCTTTCGCATTTGGGTTGATGCCGACACGTCGCATGGCGCGCAATCGCCCACCTGTGGCGGTGAGATGGCGTTGAAGAATGCAGCGATGGGTTTCAAGGCGCTGGCTCTTGACGAAACAGGTCGCCCCGACCAAGCGGTATTACGCACCCAGCCTCGCGCTTCTACTGAGCAATAGAGCTCACATGTCCTATTATTAATCTTGCGGTCATGTGGGCCGCACTGGCCACGACGCTGCGACTAGCGCGACAGCGGAATGGTCGGCGATACGGCGTTGACCGTCAACGGTGAGAATGTTTTCACGTTAGATGTGGTTATGACGACGGCCCGCGCTGTTGGCTTTTGTTGATGAGGCGCGGCAAATGTCATTGCCAAACCAAAGCACAGCCAAACCCGCCAATAACTGGTACGAAGGGACTGGGCTTTTGCGGCCCCTTTTGCCGCCGCCGTCGCGGCTATTCCCGGTTGCGGCAAGAGCCTTACCAATCGCGCAGCCAAACGATATTGAGCGAGTGGGGCGGGTGCATCTTGCCATCGAATTGCGGGCTAGATGTCCGCTCATGGCCCGAGGCGGACCTGCCGGCATGCCCCGCCATTTCGGCTCCATGGGGACCATAGCGAACCTCACAAGCATCGAATCCGAGATCACGCCCGCCTGATGAGTACGCGGCCTACGATCGCCGCACCCGCAAAGGAGAGCGAACGCTTGCCGTCCGGCGAGCCATGCGTGGGAATGGGCAGCGCGTGAAGCGCGCACGCTGCATGAGTTGACGAAGCCTCACGCCTAAACGTTACGCCTTCGCACTGGGCCTTGCCGACACCGCCTCGCGCCACCGCTGCAGGTTGTCTAAGCCTTCCGGCATGGCCACCCGCGCCGGCTTCATAAAATCCACGGCGCAGAGCGCGGTGATATCGGCGACCGTGTAATGCGCGCCGGCGATGAATTCATTGGTCTTGAGCTGGTCGTCGAGGACCTTGAGGAAGGCGGCGATGCGCGGCCGGTTGGCTTCCGCCCATTCCGGCACCTGCGGCACCTCGAGCTCCTTCATGGCCGGATGGGTGTGGCGGAAGACGTGCGCAACCCCGAAAAACAGGTTGAGCTCGCAGCGCCGATTCCACATCTCCACCAGGGCAATTTCCTTGGCCCCGGTGCCGAACAGCGGCGGCTCGGGCTGCACCACCTCGAAATAGCGGCAGATGGCGATCGACTCCGTGATCACGGTACCGTCGTCCAGCACCAGCGCCGGCATGCGCTGCAGCGGGTTGACCGCGGCGTATTCCGCCGTCAGGTGCTCCTTGGCGTTGATGTCGACCTGCTCGGTCGGCACCGAGATGCCCTTTTCGGCCAGGAAAATGCGGGCCCGGCGCGGATTGGGCGCCATCTTGCTGTCGTAGAGCTTCATGCCGTGTCCCTTATTCCATCCCTTGGGTGCGGTTGCGTCCCCTCGCCGACCAGCCGAGCATGGCCGCCGAAGCCTGTCAAAGCCCGCTCGCGATGGAGCCCGTTCACCATCCGTTAACCGGCGCCTTTAGTGACCTCTTAAGCTTGCTCTTAAGGAATTTGAGGGAAGTTGAAGCGCAATTTTCAGCATAACAAGCGTCCCCATTCCATGCCCGTGCCAGGCGAACAACCCGATCTCGCAGCTCTCCCCCCGGAGAAGTCGCCGGTCAAGCGGCGGCTCGCTGCGCAATACGTGCGCGACGCGCGCGATCGGCTGACCTCGTCGAGCGGCACCCGGCCCGCCTTCGACTACGAGTTGCTGCGCCAATATGCGCAGAACCGCCTGTCCGCCTCGCTGGTCATCCTGCTGCTGGTGGCGACCGTCGGCTTCCTGTCGAGCCTGTGGAGCGGCGCGGTGACGGCCGGCGCCTGGACCGCCTCGGTGTTGGTCATCCACGCCGTCATCGTCACCAAGTGCAAGCAGTTCCTCGAGCTGCCAGCCGCGGAAGCGTCCTACCGCAAATGGCGCAGGCGCTTCATCCTGCTCGACCTGTTCTACGGTCTCGCCTGGATGTTCATCCTGATCCATCCGGTCGGAGGCGACGAAAATTCGAACACCTTCATGCTTTTCGTCATGCTGCTGGTGGTGGCGGTCTCCAGCATGCTGGCTTCGAGCCTGCCGATCGCGACCTTCGCCGCCACCTTCCCGGTCACCGCGGCGATCGCGCTCGACTTCGCGCTGCAGGGATCCTTGCGCAACTACATCCTCGCCGCCATGGCGCTCACCGCGCAAGGCTACTTCGCCGCGCTCGCCTACCGGCTTTATTCCACCACGCTGGCGACGCTGGAGGCGCGCGCTGAAAAGGACGCCCTGATCGGCGAACTGGAGCAGGCCAAGGCCATCTCCGATGAGGCGCGCCGGCGCGCGGAAGCCGCCAACATCTCCAAGTCGCGCTTCCTCGCGCAGATGAGCCACGAGCTGCGCACGCCGCTCAATGCCATCCTCGGGTTTTCCGAAGTGATGAAGTCGGAAGTGTTCGGCGAGCACTCGGTACCGGCCTACAAGGAATATTCCGGCGACATCCACAATTCGGGCGTTCACCTCTTGGGGCTGATCAACGAGATCCTCGACCTATCCCGCATCGAAGCCGGCCGCTACGAGCTCAACGAGGAATCGATCTCGCTTGCCGGTGTCACGGAAGACTGCCACCACCTGCTCAAGCTGCGTGCCACCAACCGCGGCATCACCATCCACGAGATGTTCGAGCCCGAGTTGCCGAGACTGTGGGCGGATGAGCGCGCCGTGCGGCAGATCTGCCTCAACCTCCTGTCGAACGCGATCAAGTTCACCCCGCAAGGCGGCGAGATCTGGCTGAAGGTGGGCTGGACCGCGTCTGGCGGCCAATACCTCAGCGTGCAGGACACCGGTCCCGGCATTCCGGAAGACGAGATCCCTGTGGTGCTCGCGTCGTTCGGCCA
>CAWGGL010000007.1:0-16342 GCA_963822085.1 uncultured Pseudomonadota bacterium | reverse complement strand
GCCGCGGCTGCCTGAGCCATATCAGCGAAGCCCTGCTCAAGGCGGCATTTTACGTTTTTGCCTACCCTCTTGTTACGTTTGCGGCAACGCAATTCTCAGAAGAGCTGTAGCCTGCACAGAGTGAAGCGGAATGTGGGACCAAATCGGCCAAGGCAGCCCCAGATTTGGCTGTGCTACATCGGGCTGCCCTTGAATTAAATTTGCATTGTCGACAATTCAGATCATATATAGCCTGCAATCTGCAATTACATGGGGAGAAGAATGAAACGCCGACGTAGAAGCTATCAAGAGATTTTTCTCGATAAGCTGGCTGAACTCTCCGATAACGAACCAAAATTAATTGGAAACGGCGCCCTCAGGAAAGAACTCGGCTGGGATCAAAGTTCGTATGATCGCATTAAAGGTGAATTGAAGGCAGCAAATGCGATCATCTCGGGAAGAGGTCACGGAGGAACCGTTGCGCTGGCCAAAGCGCCTGGCACACGGGCTTTGTCCGCTTTCATTTCCTACGCGCATGCTGATGCGGAATTTAAGGTCGAACTCGTCAAACATCTTAAGCCGCTCGAAACACTCGGTCTGATCGACCAATGGCATGATGGGAAAATCAAGCCAGGCGACGAAATCAATTCCACAATTTCCGAAAAGCTCAAGTCGGCGGACATCCTCCTTCTAGTTATTAGCATAGATTTTCTCAATTCGAGCTACTGCATCGAAGTCGAACTCGAGGAAGCGTTGCGACGTCATAAAGACGGTAGCGCGAAAATTGTTCCGATCATTGCTCGAAGCTGTCTTTGGAAAGAGATGTCATTTGGACAATTTCTCGCGTTGCCAAAAGACGGCAAAGCCGCAAGCTCGTGGGCAGACCGCGACGAAGCACTAACTAGGGCCAAAACCCAATAAAACTGTTGCTGGCTGAATCAGTTGCTGATTCTCTGCCGTTTTGATTCGGAGCAGGGACGATGCGGCGCAATCTATTTTGGCTGAGCGAGGAACAGTGGCGGCAGATCGAGCCGCATTTGCCCAAGGACGTGCGGGGCAAGGCCCGCGTCGATGACCGCCGCGTCATCAGCGGCATCGTGCACGTGATTAAGAGCGGCTGCCGATGGTGCGATTGCCCGCCGGAATACGGCCCGACGACGACGATTTACAATCGTTTTGTACGCTGGGCGCAGCGCGGGGTGTGGGAGCGACTGTTTCGCGAACTTGCCGCGCGGGGGCGATCGACCGATACACAGATGATCGATGCCACCCACGTCAAGGCGCACCGCTCGGCCTCGGGCGCAAAAAGGGGGAACAGAGCCAAGCTATTGGACGCTCGCGCGGCGGGCGCAATACGAAAATCCACGCAATCGCAGATGCTAAGGGGCGTCTTCTTTCCATCCTGCTGACCGGCGGCCAGGCGCACGATTGTCCGCCAGCCCAGCGCCTGATCCGGCGCACCAAAGCAGCCCAAAAGATGCTCGGCGACAGAGCTTATGACAGCGCCGAATTGCGACAATGGCTCAGCGCGCGTGGCACCAAACCCGTCGTTCCCAACAAGTCGAACCGCAAGCAGCCCTTCAGCTTCGACAGGACGTCCTACAAGCAGCGCCACCGCATCGAGAACGCCTTCTGCCGCCTCAAGGACTTCCGACGCATCGCAACCCGATACGACAGGCTCGCCAGAAACTTCCTCGCTTCCGTCTGCCTCGTCGCTGCTATCGTATGGTGGATTTATTAAGTCTGGGCCCTAATATCGCCGAGGGAGTGCGATCGGCCGCAATTGACCTTTTGGAGACGAAATAGAAGATCCTCACATCCTAAACACCCCAAACCTCGTCTCCGGCACCGGCGCATTGAGCGCGGCGGAAAACGCCAGCGCCAGCACGCGCCGCGTTTCGCTCGGGGCGATGATGCCGTCGTCCCAAAGCCGCGCGGTGGCGTAATAGGGATTGCCCTCTTCCTCGTACTGGTCGCGGATCGGGGCCTTGAATTCCTCTTCTTCCACTTCCGACCAGGCGCCGCCGCCCGCTTCGATGTTGTCGCGCTTGACGGTGGCGAGCACGGAGGCTGCCTGCTCGCCGCCCATCACCGAAATGCGCGCGTTCGGCCAGGTGAACAGGAAGCGTGGGCTATAGGCGCGGCCGCACATGCCGTAATTGCCGGCCCCATAAGAGCCGCCGACGATCAGCGTCACCTTCGGCACCTGGGCGCAGGCGACCGCCGTCACCAGCTTGGCGCCGTCCTTGGCGATGCCGCCGGCTTCGTATTCGCGGCCGACCATGAAGCCGACGATGTTCTGCAGGAACAACAGCGGAATGCGGCGCTGGCAGCACAGCTCGATGAAGTGCGCGCCCTTGAGCGCGCTTTCGGAGAACAGGATGCCGTTGTTGCCGAGGATGCCGACCGGCATGCCGTGAATATGCGCGAAGCCGGTGACCAGCGTGGTGCCGTAGAGCTGCTTGAACTCGTCGAACTCGGAACCGTCGACCAGGCGCGCGATCACCTCGCGGACGTCGTACTGCTTCTTGAGGTCGGCCGGCACGATGCCGTCCAACTCACCAATGTCAAACGCCGGATCGCGCGGCGCCGCGATCGGGATATCGACGCGCTTGTCCGTATTGAGATGCGACACGATGCGGCGCGCGATGCTCAGGGCGTGATGGTCGTCCTGGGCGTAATGATCGGCGACGCCGGACTTGCGCGCGTGCACGTCGGCACCGCCGAGGTCTTCCGCGCTCACCACCTCGCCGGTCGCCGCCTTCACCAGCGGCGGACCGCCGAGAAAGATGGTGCCCTGGTTCTTGACGATGACGGTCTCGTCCGACATCGCCGGCACATAGGCGCCGCCTGCGGTGCACGAGCCCATCACGACGGCGATTTGAGGGATGCGCATCGACGACAGTGTCGCCTGGTTATAGAAGATGCGGCCGAAATGCTCGCGGTCCGGGAAGACGTCGGTCTGGTGCGGCAGGTTGGCGCCGCCGGAGTCGACGAGATAGATGCACGGCAGCCGGTTCTCGCGCGCGATCTCCTGGGCGCGCAGGTGCTTCTTCACCGTCATCGGATAATAGGTGCCGCCCTTGATGGTCGAGTCGTTGCAAACGATCATGCACTCGCGGCCCTCGACGCGGCCGATGCCGGTGATCAGCCCAGCGCCTTGGATGGCGTCGTCGTAGATGGCCGCCGGCGGCAAGCGGCGACAGCTCCAGGAACGGCGATCCGGGATCGATCAGATTCATGACGCGGTCGCGCGGCAGCAGCTTGCCGCGCGCGACGTGACGCTCGCGCGCCCGTTGCGGCCCGCCTAAAGAGGCTGCGGCGCGGCGCTCCTTCAGCTCGTCGACCAGCGCGCGCATGCGCTCGGCATTGGCGCGGAATTCGGCCGCGTTGACATCGACGGTAGACGACAGAATCGCCAAGCTTTCCTCCCCGGTTTCCCGCGGCAGCCTGCCTTGGCGGCCCGGCGAAGGCAATGGCGGCGCTTCGTGGCGCTTGGCGGCCCCCGTGGCGAAGGTCACCGGCGCGCCTCGGTCCCAAATTTTTCCCGTAGCCGCGCAAATTCCCGGAACGCAGCCTGCGGATGCCCGTTGTCATAAGGGCGGCATCTCAAATCCGCCGCAAGGCGCATGCGGCCGAGGAGGTAACCCATGAAGACGCTCACCACCCTCACCGCCGCCGTCGCCCTGATCGCCGGCATGTCCATCGCCAATGCCGCGGGCACGTCGTCGATGAGCAAGTCGGCCGAGGTCATCGGCACCAGCGCCTACTGCACCAAGGCCAAGACCGGCGAATTGATGTGCAACTACGCGAGTCTGGACGCCTGCAAGAGCGGCGCCAAGGGGGCCGACTGCCTGGCCAATCCGCACGCCAGCACCACCGGCTCGAAGTAAACCGCCGATTCCGGCCGCGCGCGGCGGCCAAAGTGCCGGGCCCCTGGCGCGCGCATGGCTTTCAGTACCGGGCCTACCTAGCTCGGGCGCGCGCAGCGTGTAGACTGCGCTCATGTCCCGCCGCACCGAAGTCAGCGCCGGCATCCTCGCCTACCGCCGCGTCGGCCAGCGGCTGGAGATGCTGCTCGCCCATCCCGGCGGGCCCTACTGGCGCAGCCGCGACGTCGGCGCCTGGTCGATCCCCAAGGGCGTGGTGGAATCCGACGATCTCGTCGCCTGTGCCAAGCGCGAGTTCAACGAAGAGACGGGACTGACCGCGCACGAACCGTTCATCGCGCTGACGCCGCTACGTCAGAAGAGCGGCAAGACCGTGCACGCCTTCGCGGTGGAGGCCGACTACGACCTCTCCAGCTCTTCCAGCAATTCTTTCGAAATGGAATGGCCGCCCAAGTCGGGCAAGACGCAGAGCTTTCCGGAAATCGATCGCGTCGCCTATTTCGACGTCTCGATCGCGCGGCGCAAGATCCTGCCCGGGCAGAGGCCGTTCATCGATGAGCTGGTGACAACACTGAAAAAAGAAGCGTCATAGGAAGGACCGCCCCCCACGCCGTCATGCCCGGCGTAAAGCCGGGCATGACGTTGAGAGGTCGTTAAGCCCTGACCTCCTGCCGCTGAAACGCGACGTAGCCGCCGACGAACAGCAGGATGCTCGCCGCGATCAGGCCGACGATCTGCGGCCAGGCGACCAGGAGGCTCTGTGACAGCGGCAGCGGCGCACCCATCACCGCGCCCTGCAATTGGCTGAGGTAGATCGGCCCCAGCGTGCGCGTCGCCGGATGCAGGATCGCCAGCACGATCTCGCCGTACAGGGTGGACGGCGACACCCGTGCCAGCATCTGCGCGGTGATGATCTGCGCCGCCTGATCCTGTGCCGGTACCAGGCCCTGCGCGATCGCCGGCGCCAGCGCCGGCCAGATGACGGTCAGGAACAGCCACAGGCCGAGCGTCACCAGCGCGGCGGTCGCCGCCGAACGGAAGATCACCGAGAACAGCATGGCGAGCGCCAGCCACACGCCGGCATAGGCGATGGTGACCAGCAGGAACACGACCGCGCGCCCGATCTCCTCGCCGCCCGGCGGAACGCCGAGCATCAAGAGGCCGAGCCCGATCAGCAGCAGCCACAGCACCACCAGGCTCACCGTCAGCGTGAGCAGGCCGGCGATGTATTTACCGAACAGCAGCGCGTCGCGGTAGATCGGCTGCGACAGGATGCGCGACAGCGTGCGGCGGTTATGCTCGCCGTTGACCGCGTCGAAGCCGAGCCCGATCGCCATCAGCGGCACCAGGAAGCCGAGGAAGGTGACGAACGACGGCAGCGGCTGCCGCGCCGTGGTGAACAGGCGCAGGAACAGGAACGGGTCCTGCGCAGTGACGTTCTTGATCTGGGTGATGGCGGCATAGACCGCGGCGAGCGCGACCAGCACCACCAGCCATTCGAGCACGCGCATGCGCGCGCTGGTGAGGTGATCCGAGAGCTCCTTCAGGATCACCACGCCGAGGCCCCGAAAGGCCGAGCCTTCACGCCGCATCGCGCACCTCCTCCCGCTCCTTGGCGGCCCCCTGGAAGAAGCGGGTGTAGATGTTCTCCAGGCTCGGATGGTCGAGCGAGAGCTGCTTCAACCGGCCACCCGCCGCCACCACTTCGGCCGCGGCTTCAGCACGCATGTCGCGTTCGCAGGTGAGCCGCCAGCGCCCCTCCTCCGGGGCAACGACGTTGCGCACGCCGTTGAGCGCCTTGAGCCGGCGTGCGACGTCCTTGCCGCCGTCGGCTTCGACTTCCACCGTGTAGCCGCCGCCGAGCACCTGGCGGCCGAGTTCGGCCACCGTGCCCATCAAGGCGATCTGTCCGGCGTTGAACAACGCCACGCGGTCGCACACGCTCTGCACCCGTTCGAGCAGATGCGACGACAGCAGGATGCTGACGCCGGAGGCCTTGAGGTCGCGGATGAGATCGAGCAGTTCGAGACTCGCCTGCGGATCGAGACCGTTGGTCGGCTCGTCGAGGATCGCGATGCGCGCCTGCTTCATGACGATCTCGGCAAGCCCGAGCCGCTGCCGCATGCCGCGCGAGAAGGCGCCGACCTTCTTTTCGGCGACCTCCGCCAGCCCCACGCGCGCGAGCGAGTCGCCGATGCGTTTCTTGCGCTCGTTGCGGGGGATGCCGATCAGCCGCGCGGTGTAGAACAGATTGTCGGCGGCCGTGAGGTAGTCGTAGAAGCCGACCTCATCGGGAAGATAACCTACGTACCGCTTGACCGCGAGCGGCTCCCGCGCCGGATCGTGCCCGAACACGCGCGCGGTGCCCGCCGTGATGTCGCTGAGTCCCAGCAGCATCAGGATCGTGGTGGTCTTGCCGGCGCCGTTCGGGCCCAGGAGCCCGAAGATTTCGCCGGCGGCCACGTCGAAATTCACGCCATTAACGGCGATCGCCGTGTCATAGCGCTTGGTGAGGCCCCTGACCTCGATGACGGGGCTGCTCATCGCCGACCGAACCGTGCAACGGCGCCGACCATGATCAGCAGCGCGGCGCCGATGATGCCGACGCCGGCGATGCCCCACATGGTCGAGGTCGTGACGGTAACGCGGAAGTTGGCGTCGCCGGTCTGGCCGTGCGAGGCGGCCGAGACGGAAGTCGCATAGTCGCCGGCGATCGCCTTGCTCGGCGGCGTGAGGGTCGCCTGCACTTCCTTGTGCTGGTTGGGCGCAATACGGGCGATGGTCTTCGGATTGAAGGTGATCTTCCAGCCGTCCGGCGCGGTCGACGACATCTTGATGTTATCGGCTGGCGCGGTGCCGGTGTTGGTGACGACGACCGGCACCGTGGTCTGGTTGCCGGCGGTGGCGCGCGCCGAGAGCAGGCCGTTGCGGCCGGAAACGTCGAGCTTGGGCTGCCCTGTGATGTCGAGCTTGACGTTGGTGGTGGCGCTGGCGCCGTTGGCCGCGACCTTCACCTTGACCGGATAATTCCCGGCATCGGCGGTGCTCGGCGGGCTCACCTTCAGCTTCACGTCCTTGGTCTTGCCGGCGTCGACCGGAATGGCGGTGAGCTGCTGACTGCCATAGGCCTGAGTGAACGAGGTGTCGAAATTGGCCGGCGCGTCGGCGGCGAGGCTGACCAGGAGCTTCTTGCCGCTGTCGTTCTTGATGTGCAGCGTATAGCTGAAGTCGGAGCTGGCGTTGCCGCGCAGCGCCGGCAGATCAGGCGTGACCGACAGCTTGGCCGGCAGCTCTTTGGCGAGGCTCACCTGGATCGGCAGCGTGACGTTAGCGTTATTACCGACGGCGCTGACGGTCAGGGTGTGGCTGCCGATCTTGGCGCCCTTCGGCACGTCGAGACGCAGATTGAAGTCGACGCTGTCGCCGGTCGCGGGCATCGCCGCGGCGACCGGCTGACCGCCGCCGAGCAGCGTCGCCTTCCAGCCGGCGGGCACACCGGTGACCGCGAGCTTGAGACGCTCGGGCGCAAGGCCGTAGTTCTTCAGTCTGAGATCCACCGTCGACGCGGTGCCGGGCTGGATGGTGACGGCCGGAAAATCGGTAAGGAGGTAAAGGCCCTTGACGTTGGACTGGTCGGCGGCAAAGGCGGGCGCGGCGAACACTCCCAATGCGACGATGAGTGCGAACAAGCGGTTTATCATGGTGGCAACCCCACGCAGTCCGGGGCGCCTATGGCCCCGTTAGATCGTCTCCCCCAAAACGAAAGCACGACGATTGCGTCGCACGGTCGACGCGTCGTGACAAAGACGCGGCGTTGTTCCTCACAATCTTGACAAAATTTGGAACGTCGCGATTGCGATTGATCGCCACGGTTAATCACACGTGCGCGCGTTCGTCACGACGAATTCGCCGAACATGAACGCGTTGTAATATTCAGGCCGAGATATTCGTTACTCTGAAACCGGCACGCCGCGCACGAGCGGCCAGTCCGGCTCGTTATGCCGCATGATCCACGTTTCCTTCATCGCGGCATCATACCACTCTCGCCACGCCGGCAGCGCCATCATTGCGGCCATGTAGGCGCGCGACGTGGCGTTCACCGGAATACCGTAGACGTGGAAGCGCGACACCACCGGCGCGTACATGGCGTCGACGGCGGTGAAGGCGCCGAACAAAAAGGGGCCGCCTTCGCCGTAGCGCGCGCGGCAGTCGCCCCACAGCGCCTCGATGCGGGCGACGTCGGCCATCACCGCCTCGCTCTGCGGACGCGGCTTGGGCGGCAGCCACATGTTCATGGTGCAGTCGCGCCTGAGCGCCATGAAGCCCGCGTGCATCTCGGCCGACACCACGCGGGCACGGCTGCGCGCGCGCGCATCCTCAGGCCACAGGTGCGCTTCGGGAAAGCGCTCGGCGAGATGCTCGAGCACGGCAAGCGACTCCCACACGTGCTCATCGTCGTGGATCAGCACCGGCACCTTGCCGGCCGGCGAGTATTTCAGGATCTCTTCCGGGCTGCCGGGCAGATAAAGCGGGATCACGATCTCGTCGAACGGAATGCCCGCGACCTTGAGGGCGATCCACGGCCTGAGCGACCAGGACGAATAATTCTTGTTGCCGATGATCAGTGTCAGCGCCACGGCCGATGCTCCCGCTTAATCGTTGCCGGCACGTGAACCATGCGGAGTGCCGCGGCCGGGAACAAACCAATTCTTGTGATGCGTCAAGCAGCGCGGTGAATGCGTGCTACGCCTTCTTCTCCCCCGGCGCCAGCTCCGGCAGATCGACCGAGCCGCCCGCCTTCTTCCAGGCGCTGAAGCCGCCCTTGATGTGCGCGACCGGCTTCATGCCCATGCGCTGCGCGGTCTGCGCGGCGAGCGCCGAGCGCAAGCCCCCGGCGCAGAAGAAGACGTACTTCTTGTCCTGCGCGAATACCGGCTTGTGGTAGGGGCTCTCCGGATCGATCCAGAATTCCAACATGCCGCGCGGGGCGTGCACGGCGCCGGGCACCCTGCCCTCGCGCTGCAATTCGCGGATGTCGCGGATGTCGACGAGCACGGTGTCGTCGCGGCCGGCGAGCTTGATCGCCTCCTCGGTTGGCAGCGTCTCGATATCGCGCTCGGCGGCTTCGCACAGCGCCTTGTAGCCGGTGGTGATGGTCTGCGGCATTCAACCCTCCTCGCGCATGATCCCGAAAAGTGGGTACCGGTTTTCGGAAAAGATCATGCGCAGACAAGGGCGCAATCTGGCAGAGCGTCCGCGCCGGCTCAAGCCGCGGAAAGCCGGCGGTCAGACCGAACCCATCAGCACCGCGACCACCGCCACCAGCAGCACCGCCAGGGCGGTCGCAACCGCGGTTGATGACCTGCTCGCTCCAATCGGGGATGACGTCGTCGGTCGGCGACGTCTGATCAGCGGGAATGGTGTGACGACGGCGCGATGCCAAGTCACTCGATGCCAGGTTGATGGCCATGGGCGATCCCCCTCGAGATGTCCCTCTTGGGAAAAGCGTTGACGGTATGCGCGAGCACGCGTGACGCGAACCCGGGCGTCCGAATTCGCCCTTGGAATTCACATGGTAGCGCAGTCGAATTTTACAATCAAAGCGCGAAGGCACTATGGGGTGGCGCGCGGCGCTGGAAAGAGGCTGCTGGTGCGGCCGGTGAGCCAATAGGCCAGCAAGCCGACCCATTCATGCATGACGTCGTCCAACCGATACAGGTTGGCGCCCAACGCAAAGGTCGGCCACAACACGCCGTATCCGAGGTGCGGGAACGTGTGCCAGTCCACCGGATAGGCCTCGACCGGAAAGCCGACGCGCCGGAAGCAGCCGATCGCGCGCGGCATGTGCTGGGCCGAGGTCACCAGCAGCCAGCGCTGGCCCGGCTTCGGCTTGACCAGCGCCTTGGTGAAAACGGCATTCTCGTAGGTGTTGCGCGAACGCGTTTCCAGCGTCACGCGGTCGCGCGGGATTCCGAAGCTCTCCCACAGCGGCAGGACGAAGTCGGCTTCCGCCGGCGCATGCGGAAACAGGGCGGCATTGCCGCCGGAATAGACGATGCGGGCCCTGGGGAATTCGCGCGCCAGCTTGGCGACGACGGTGATGCGCTCGGCCCAGCTGCCGAGCTGCGGCGCTCCCCATGCCCGCGAGAGTGCCGGATCGAGCGCGCCGCCCAGCACGATGATGCCGTCGGGCGTCGCCGCGCGCGGGATTCCACGGCGGAAAGCGGGTCTCCAGAACGTGGGTCAGCACCGTGCCGACCTGCGTAGAAGCCGGCGATGGCGAGCAGGATGCAGGCTGAGCCGCCATCAGGCGCCGGCCCGCGCGCTTGTACCGCGTCGAGCAGCAGAACCAAGCCGACAAGGCCGATTAGGATCAAGTCGTTCGACGGCTGCAGCAGGACGCCGACCGTCTTCGACAGAACGAAGAACATCAGCGGCTCTTCTTCCAGGCTTCGTAGCGCTTCTTGTTCTCTTCGTTGGGCGGATAGAGGCCGGGCAGCTTCTCGCCCTTCTCCACTTCCTGCACCAGCCAGCTTTCCAGCAGTTCGTGCTCGGCGCCTTCGCTCGCCACGAACTCGGCGAGCGCGGCCGGGATCACCACCGCGCCGTCGTCGTCGGCGACGATGATGTCGTCCGGGAAGATGGCGCAGCCGCCGCAGGCGATCGGCTCGTTCCAGCCGACGAAGGTGAGCTGGTTGACGCTGGCCGGCGCCGCCATGCCGGCGCACCAGACCGGCAGGCCGGTGGCGACGACGCCGTGCTTGTCGCGCATGACGCCGTCGGTGATGAGCGCGGTGACGCCGCGCTTGACCATGCGCATGCACAGAATGTCACCGAAGATACCGGCGCCGGTAACGCCCATGGCGTCGGCCACCACCACGCAGTCTTCCGGCATGGCCTCGATCGCCGAGCGGGTCGATATCGGGTTCGACCAGCTCGCCGGCGTCGCCAGGTCCTCGCGCACCGGCACGAAGCGCAGGGTAAAGGCCTTCCCCACCACCCGCTTGCCCGAGAAGCCCAGCGGCATCGCGCCGGCCATCCAGGCGCGGCGAATGCCCTTCTTCAGGAGCATGGTGGTGATCGTGCCGGTAGTAACGTTCTTCAGCGCTTCGATGACGTCGGACATGGACGGGACCCCTGACTGGAAAGGAGCCGCACCATATCCCAGCCGCATCGGCCGGCGAAAGCGGGTGGCCAGGTTAAGTCGGCATCAGGCCGGGGTCAGGCCGAGGCGCTCGTCGCGCCGGCGCATATAGGCGATGAGCGGCAGCGCCAGCAGCACCATCCAGGTCTTGCCGATGATCTGACCTTCCAGGAATTGCATCGAACCGAAGGCGAGCCACAGGAAGACGATGGAATCGACCACCAGCCCGACCGCACTGGAAGCAAACACCGCCAGCACCAGCCGGCGGCGGGCAAGCGGCGTATAGACGACGAAGTCGGCAAACTCCGACAGCAGGAACGCCGCCGTCGAGGCGATCACCAGCGCCCGCGGCGCCACTGCGGCCGAGATGAGAGCGCCGACGAGAATAGCAGCGATCCCGAACGCCGGGCCAAGCCGGCGCTGCACCAGGTCGCGCAGCACCAGCGCCGCGCCGACCATCAGCACGCCGGACGGCGCCATGACGCCGGGCGCCACCGGCAGCACGCAGGGTCCGTTGACCACGCAGGCGGTACCGACATGGCCGATCATCCAGTTGGCGGCCGGAATGGTGAGACAGAACAGGACGAGGAAAATGCCGCCTTCGACAGTCTTGCGTTGATCGATACTCATACCTTGCTGGTCTTCTTGGCCTTCACGGCTTGGTCTTTGCTTGCATGAACGTGCGGAACCCTTGCGCCCGCAACTGGCAGGCCGGGCATTCACCGCAGCCGTAGCCCCAGTCGTGCCGGTGCACGCGGTCGCCCAGATAGCAGCTATGGGTATCCTCGACCACCAGTTCAAGGAAGGCATGGCCGCCGAGTTCCTCGGCAAGCGCGAAGGTGTCGGCCTTGTCGCGCCACATCAGCGGCGTGTGGATGACGAGCGGCTTGTCGAGCCCGAGGCCGAGCGCCACCTGCATGGCCTTGAGGGTGTCGTCGCGGCAGTCGGGATAACCGGAATAGTCGGTCTCGCACATGCCGCCGACCAGATGGCGGGCGCCGCGCCGGTAGGCGAGCGCGCCGGCAAAGCATAGGAAGACGAGATTGCGCCCCGGCACGAAGGTGGTCGGCAGGCCGTTGTCGGCGATCTCGATGGCGGTCTCGCGGGTAAGCGCAGTCTCGGAAATGGCGGCGAGCGCATCGAGGCGGACGGTATGGTCGTCGCCGAGCCGCGCCTTCCAGCCGGACTTCATCGCCGCCATCTGCGTGCGCAGCCGGTCGCGCACCTCGAGCTCGACGGCGTGGCGCTGGCCATAGTCGAAGCCCACGGTCTCGACCGCTGCGAAGCGCTCGAGCGCCCAGGCCAGGCACACGGTGGAGTCCTGCCCGCCGGAGAACAGGACCAGGGCGGTTTCGGTACCGATCGTCATGGGGCGTCCCTATAATATGTTTCGGCCGCTCATGCTAATGGGCGCGCAACACGGACAAGGACGCCGAGACCATGGCCAGCACCGACCGCGGGATGATCGCCGTCGACAAGATGGGCGCCAAAGTCCTCTTTCTCGATCCCGAAACATTCGAGACGCGCAAGGTGCTCGACGGCTTCCAGCGCACGGTGCACGAACTGCTGATCGTGCCGGAAACCGGCCTCGCCTACGTGCCGATCTTTGGTGACGGCATCCACGGCCGCAATCCCAATCCCGGCCACACGCTGTGCCTCTTCGATCTCGCCAAGGAGGCACACGTCGGCGACATCGATCTGAGACCCTACATCGCGCCGCATACGCTCAGACTCGGGCCGGACGGGCTGATCTATGTCACCTGCGAGAACAGCGGCGTCATCGCCATGATCGACCGTTCGACGCACACGGTGGTCGGCACGATCGAATCCGGTTCGACCAACGGCCATCGCCTGGCCATTTCGCCTGACGGCCGCCGCCTCTACACCGAGAACGAGGAAGACGCCACGGTGTCGGTGATCGACCTCCCCCGCCGCAAGCTCCTCGGCCAGATCAAGACGCCGCAGGCGCTCGCCGGCATCGCCGTTTCCGGGGACAACGGCACCGTGGTCGCCGTCTCCGACGAAACGCCGGTCTTGTTCCTGATCGATGCGGACAAGGGCGAGGTACGCGAAACGCTGCCGCTCGACGGCGTTACGAGGCCCGCGCAGATCGCCCGCTACAGCCCCGACTTCAGCGTGCTGGCGGTGACCGGCATGAGCAGCGACACGGTGAGCTTGATCGATCCCACCTTCCGCACGCAAGCCGCCATCAAGACTGGCAATCAGCCGATGGATATGGCCTTCCACGGCGACGAATTATTCGTCGCCTGCCAGGGCGACGGCTCGGTGCACGTCATCGACATTCCGGCGCGCACATGGAAGCAAAGCTTCGCCTGCGGAACGGGGTGCGAGTCGTTGGGGTTCTATTAGAGCGTCGCCAGGCGAAGTGGGAACCGGTTCGCCGTCCGGAGACGCGACAAGACAAAAGCTCAGACACATTCACCGAATCCGTGAAACGGTGAATGTGTCTAAAGCCCGAACACGCCCCTCACGTGGAATAGGCGGCAAAGTTCGCCGTGCCCGCGCGGGCACGATGGTCGGTCTTGACGTTGACGAGCGCGACTGCGCCGCCATCGACCTTCTTTTGCGCGCGGTCCAGCGCCGGGCGGATGTCGTCGGGGCGTTCGACGTATTCGCCGTAACAGCCGAGCGACTCGGCCAGCTTGTCGAAGCGGGTATAGCCGAGATCGCGCCCCGGCTTGTCGCGGTCGGGATCGGCCGTCCAGCCGCCGTTGAGGCTGACCACGACCAGAACCGGAATCTTGTGGCGCACGGCGGTGTCGAGCTCGAGGCCGTTGAGGCCAAACGAGCCGTCGCCGTGCACGACGATCACCTGCTTGTCGGGCTTGGCGATCTTGGCGCCGAGGCCGAACGGCAGGCCGACCCCCATGGTGCCGAACGGCCCGGAATTGAGACGATGGCCCGGCGCAAACGTCGGCATCGACTGGCGGCCGTAGTTGAGAATTTCCTGCCCGTCGACGACGAGGATCGCATCGCGCTGCATGAAATTCTTGATCTCGTCGCACAGACGCAGCGGATGGATCGGCTCCTCATCCATCGGCTTGTTGGCACCAGGCGCCTGGCGTTTCGCGGCCTCGCCATCGGCAAGCTTTTTGCGCCACGCAGAGAACTGATCGGCGTTGATACGCTTGCCACTCGCATCGATGAGCTGGCGAAGCACCCTCTTGCAGTCGCCGACGATGCCGATATCGATCCGACGCGGCGCCGTCGCGATTTCCTCGGCGTCGATATCGATGCGCGCGATCTTGGCATCGGCGTTGAAGCGCGGCGGCGCCGCGTGGCCGATGATGTAGTTCATGCGGGTGCCGACCACGACGATCAGATCGGCATCGCGGAACGCCGACGAACGCATCGTCATGTACGAATAATCGTGATCGTCCGGCAGGACGCCGCGGCCTTGAGGCGTCGTGTAGAACGGAATGCCGGCCTTTTCGACGAATTCCTGCAGCTCGCCCCAGGCCTGGGACCAGATCACGCCGCTGCCGGACAGGACGATAGGCTGACGCGCCTTGGAGAGCGCGTCCACCAAGGCCTCGACCTTGTCGGGATCGCCGAGCGGGCGCGCGTTGAGCAACGGCCGGCCGGACAGGCTCCAGTCGATGTCCTCTTCGGGAATCTTGGCGTAGAGAATATCGCCGGGGAAATCGAGATAGACCGGGCCCGGCTTCCCGCTCATCGCCTTCTGAAAGGCGATATTCACCTGCTCGGGGATGCGCTTGAGGTTATAGACGCGGTCGGCCCATTTGGTGCACGGCTTCATGATCGCAAGTTGGTCGATCTCCTGAAAGACGCCACGGCCATTCATACCGATGGGGCTCGATCCACCGATCGCGACCACCGGGCAGCAATCGACCAGCGCGTTGGCGATGCCGGTGGTGAGATTGATCGTGCCGGGCCCGCTTGCCGCCATGCAGACGCCGGGCTTCTGCAGCAGCCGACTGTAGGCTTGCGCCATGAAGGCGGCCGATTGCTCGTGGCGCACGTCGAGGGGGCGGATCCCTTCCTTGATGCAGGAGGACTCGGCCAGCAGCATGGGCCCGCCCATGAGGAAGAACAGGTCGTCGACGCCTTCATTCTTCAACGCTTTGGCCAGGATCTCCGAACCGGTGAGTTCCGCCATATTCCGTTTCTCCCTCAGATGATGTTGTCTTTTTCAGACGATATTATTCTTGCCGAGATCCTCGATCTGTTCGTCATCGAGACCGAGCCATTCGCCCAGGACGTCGTGGGTGTGCTGTCCGAGCAGCGGCGCCGTCTCGACTTTCGGCGTTTGGCCGCTGAAACGCACCGGCCAGCCCGGCATCTTGAACGGACCGGCGACCGGATGCTGCATCGTCTGCATGATGCCGCGCCGCTCGAAATCGGCTTCTTCGGTCAACTCCATGGTGTCGAACACCGCGCCCGCCGGCACGCCGGCCTCGCCCAGGATGCGCATAGCCTCCCTCTTGTCGTGCTGGCGCGTCCAAGCGGAAATTATTTCGTCGACCTCGGGCTCGTGGTCCAGGCGCGCCACCGCGGTATCGAAGCGCGGATCGCCGATCAGATCCTTGCGGCCGACCACTTCGAGCAGGCGTTGCCAATGCGCCGGATTCGTTCGGCTCGTATAGACGTAGACGTAGTCGTTCGGCCCTTCAGGCTTGCACGGATAGGTGCCGCTCGGCACTGCGAAGCCGGACAGAATCTTGGCGCCGTTGCGTTTGGCTGCGGTGCCCTGGGTCGCCTGGCTGGACAGCGCTACGCGAATGTATTGCAGCATGGCGTCCTGCATGGCGATTTCGATGTGCTCGCCTTGGCCGGTCGTTTGGCGCCGATAGAGCGCGCCCAAAATGCTGATGGCGAGCAGCATGCCGGTGCCGGTGTCGCCGAGCGTCACCCCCGGCTTGAGCGGCGGGCCGTCGGCGTCACCGGTGATGCTCATGACCCCGCCGGTCGCCTGTGCGATCATGTCGAAGGCGAGATTCTTCTCGTAAGGACCGCCGGTGCCGAACCCCTTCAGCTGCGCATAGATGATGCTCGGGTTGACCGCGCGCACCGCGTCGTAGCCGAGCCCCAGCCGCTCGATGGCGCCCGGCGCGAAATTTTCCACCATGACGTCAGCGTGCTTCGCCAAGTCTTTCACGAGCGCCAAACCGCGCTCGGATTTCAAATTGACGGTGACGGATCTCTTGTTGGCGTTGAACAGCAGGAAATACCAGGAGTCATGGCCGTTGTTCGATGCCCCTTGTAGCAGGGCACGCCCTGCCTCACCGCCCTTGGGATTTTCGATCTTGACGACCTCCGCGCCGAGCCAGGCGAGCGCCTCGGTACA
>CAWGGL010000006.1:0-146898 GCA_963822085.1 uncultured Pseudomonadota bacterium | reverse complement strand
GGCAGATCGCGGGCATCGGCATCGCCTGGCTGATCGCCGCCCACGTGCCGGATTCGGTGATCCGCCTGGTGATCGGCGCCATCGCGGTGGGTTTCGCGCTCAGCCAGTGGTTCGGCATCGCCGCGCGCTTTGCCCGCGAGCACGCGCAGCCGAGCGCGGTCGCCGGCCAGTTCTGGGGCGCGCTGTCGGGCTTCACCTCGTTCATCGCCAACACCGGCGGGCCGCCGTTCCAGATCTACGTGCTGCCGAAGAAGCTCGACAAGGAGGTCTTCGTCGGCACCTATTCGCTGTTCTTCGCCATCGGCAACGCGCTCAAGGTGGTGCCTTATTTCCTGCTCGGCCAGCTCAACCCGACCAACCTCGCCACCTCGGCGGCGCTGCTGCCGCTCGCCGTTGCCGCCAATCTCGGCGGCGTCTGGCTGGTGCGGCGCACGCCGGCGGAGGCCTTCTACAAGATCATCTACGTCCTGATCTTCCTGATCGGCCTGCAGCTCCTCTATGCCGGCGGCATGGAGGTGCTGAGGGGCTAGCTAGGCGATTGATTGCCGCGCGTCCCCTTCGTAACGTGGCCGTAACGAAGGGGAAACGACCAATGGCGAAAACGCCCACCACGACGGCCTACGACACCGATCTCGACCGCAACCCGGCCAACTTCCAGCCGCTGACGCCGATCGGCTTCCTCGACCGGGCGGCGCGGGTCTTCCCCGACCACACGGCGATCATCCATGGGCCGCTCAGGCGCTCCTATGCCGAGTTCTACGCCCGCTCGCGGCGGCTGGCCTCGGCGCTGGCGAAGCACGGCATCAAGCGCGGCGACACCGTCTCGGTGCTGCTCGCCAACACGCCGGCCATGCTCGAATGCCACTACGGCGTGCCGATGACGCAAGGCGTGCTCAACACCCTCAATACCCGGCTCGACGCCGCCATCATCGCCTTCTCGCTCGACCACGCCGAGGCCAAGGTCGTCATCACCGACCGCGAATTTTCCAAGACGATGAAGGAGGCTCTGGGCCTCTGCAAATCGAAGCCGATGGTGATCGACTACGACGACCCGGAATACAAGGGTCCCGGCGAGCGGCTGGGCGCAATCGAATACGAAGCCTTCATCGCGCAAGGCGATCCCGACTACGACTGGGCGATGCCGGACGACGAATGGGACGCCATCTCGCTGAACTATACCAGCGGCACGACCGGCGATCCCAAGGGCGTGGTCTATCACCACCGCGGTGCCCATCTGCTCGGCGTCGGCAACGTGGTGACCTGCGGCATGAAGAAGCATCCGGTCTATCTTTGGACGCTGCCCATGTTCCACTGCAATGGCTGGTGCTTCCCGTGGTCGATCTCGGTCGTCGCCGGCACCCATGTGTGCCTGCGCGCGGTGCGCGCGGCCGCGATGTACGAGGCCATTGCCGAACACAAGGTGACGCACCTATGCGGCGCTCCGATCGTGATGTCGGTTCTCCTGAATGCCACCGACGCCGAAAGGAAACCTCTGCCGCACATCGTCGAGTTCTTCACCGCCGCGGCGCCGCCGCCGGAAGCGGTGCTGGCGGCGATGAAGGAAGCGGGCTTCAACGTCACGCACCTCTACGGGCTGACCGAAACCTACGGGCCGGCGGTGGTCAACGACTGGCACGCCGAATGGGACGCGCTCGACAAGTCCGCGCAGGCGGCGAAGAAGGCGCGCCAGGGTGTGCGCTACGGCGCGCTGGAGGCGCTCGACGTGCGCGATCCCGACACCATGGTGCCGGTCAAGCGCGACGGCGAGACCATCGGCGAGGTCATGTTCCGCGGCAACGTGGTGATGAAGGGCTATCTGAAGAACCCGGAGTCGACGCGAAAGGCCTTCGCCGGTGGCTGGTTCCATTCCGGCGATCTCGGGGTGATGCATCCGGACGGCTATATCCAGCTCAAGGACCGCAGCAAGGACATCATCATCTCCGGCGGCGAGAACATTTCCTCCATCGAAGTGGAGGATGCTTTGTACAAGCATCCGGCGGTGCAAGCCGCCGCGGTGGTGGCCAAGCCCGACGACAAATGGGGTGAGACGCCTTGTGCGTTTGTCGAACTCAAGCCGAGCAGCAGGCCAGCGCCGACGACCTGATGCAATGGTGCAAGAAGCACCTCGCCTCCTACAAATGCCCGCGCTACGTGGTGTTCGCCGAATTGCCGAAGACCTCAACGGGGAAGATACAGAAGTTCAAGCTGCGGGAGATGGCGAAGGGGATGTGAGCGCGCGACTAGAAGTCCGCAGTTTGGACAATGTCGGGTATTCTCAGGGCGACGACGATATGCACCTTTGATTTGAAGCGGACATTACGCCGCACGACGCGCAGCTCCGCTCAATCGAGATAGGTGACGCCACCCTTTTCCAGGTCGTAGATCGCTGCCGCGATCTTCAGTTTTCCGGTGCCCACAAGGCCGCCGATGAGCGTGCTCGCAGCCGTCAGCCGTCCGGCGGTCCGCCTGGCACTTTCCTTGGCGGCGTTGTTGACAAAATCACCAGGCTTGTTCCGCACGGCAAGCGCCGCCGGCAAGATCGGTTCGATCATCGGGCCGATCGCGCCGGGGAACGTCGCGTTCTTGGTGACGACGTCACAGGCCGCCTTCACGGCACCGCAGCTTGTATGGGCGAGGACGACGATGAGCGGCGAACGGAGAACGGCGGCACCGTATTCGACGGTGCCGAGGGTTGCGGTGTCAACGAGATTGCCGGCATTCCGCGCGACGAAGAGCTCGCCGAGCCCATGGCCGCCAAAGATCAGCTCCGGGGGCACACGGCTATCGGCACAGCTGATGATCGTCGCCCACGGCGACTGGTGCGCGGCCACCGCGCTCCGCTGCTTCCCGAGGTCGCTCGCGCAAAGCTTGGGCTGGCTTACGTAGCGCTCATTACCTGATTTCAGCTTTGCCAGCGCCTCGTCGGGGGAGAGGGTGCTGGCCGCGCCTTCGGCGGCGCGTGCCTGCGACGAGATGCCACCGAGGCCGAGCGCAACCATCCCAGCCGCACCAAATTTGAGCAGATTCCTCCGACCTATCCCTTGGCGCTCGCAATTACTGCACATGATCGCATCTCCCCTGTGCGCCTAATCGCGCGTGAACCGAAGAATTTCATCGCAGCCGTGACCCTGACTTCCGAGTCTTAACAAATGCCACAAAACTTCAAGGCGCTTTTATGAATTTCGAACTGCGGCCGCGAAGTCGCCTACCGACCGAGTCTGTGAAAACGCGTTTTCACGACCACCGATGAGAGGCCGCGCTTGCGTGTGCAGCGATGGCGCGCGCCGACAGACAGGCGTGGTCAGGGGGCGATGGCCTTCATCAGCGGCTTGGCGCCGAAGATGTTGATCATTCGCTTCATATTGTAGGCCAACACCTGAAGGCTTATTTCGGTTTGAACCCTTGGTAGGGTCTTGGTCAGGAAATGGGTGCTGCCCATCCATGCCTTGAGGCTCGCGAACGGATGCTCGACGGTCTGCCGGCGGATCGTCATGGCCTGCGGCATGCGGTCGAGCCTGGCCTGCATCTGGTCGAGAACGCCCTCGTGCTCCCAGCGCTTCACGCGCTTGACCTTGTCAGGGGTGCATCTGGATTTGAGCACGCACGTCCCACAGGCCGTGAGGTTGCGGTAATGATCGATATTGTCGCGTCGATCGGAGCGCACCTTGCCCTTGGTCAGGAACTTGCCCGCAGGGCAGGTGTAGCGGTCGTTCTCGGTGTCGTAGATGAAGTCCGCCACGGTGAAGAGGCCGCGCTTGGCGTTGCCGGAGGTCTGGGTCTTGGGGATGACGGGCAGAATGCCGGTGCCCTCGCAGGCCAGCACCTCGTCGCCGTTGTAATAGCCGCGGTCGGCCAGCACCGTGACTTCCCCGCATCCGGTCGCCTCGCGGGCCTTGTGGCCCATCGAAGTCAGTTGCGCCCGATCGCTGCCGATGTTGGTCACCTCGTGCGCGACAATCAGATGGCGGTCGGCATCGACGGCGATCTGGACATTGTAGCCGACAGTGCCAGTGCCCTTGCCACTGGTCGCCATCGAGCGCGCGTCGGGATCGGTCAGGGAGACCTGCTTGTCGGGCGCTGCCTCGACCTGCCTTCCCATCTCCCTGAGGGACTGCATCTGCCGCCGCAGCCCCTCGATCTTCTCTTTGAGGCGAGTTGTCGTGGCCTCGGCCACATCGCTGTCCTGCCGGTCGGCACGGTCCAAAGCGGCTAGGTAGCGCGTAATGCTGGCCTCCGTCTGCTCGATCCGCTTGGCGACCTTGGCCACCGTGAAGTTCTTGTCGCGGTTATTGACCGCCTTGAACTTGCTGCCGTCGATGGCCACGACGGCCTGGGTGAACAGGCTGAGCCTGCGGCATAGCTCAACGAACTGCGCGCAAGCCGCGCGGATCGCCGGTCCGTTGTCGCGGCGGAAGTCGGCGATGGTCTTGAAGTCGGGCATCAGCCGACCCGTCAGCCACATCAGCTCGATGTTGCGCTGGGTCTCCCGTTCCAGCCGCCGGCTCGACTGGACCCGGTTGAGATAGCCATAAAGATAAATCTTCAGCAGCGTCGCGGGATGATAGGCTGGCCGCCCGGTCACTTCCGGCACAGCTCCGGCGAACCCCAGCGCTTGCAGGTCCAACTCGTCAATGAAGGCATCTATGATGCGGACCGGATTGTCTTCCGTCACATAGTCTTCCAAGCTATCGGGAAATAGCGTCGCCTGCTGCCGATCCTCGCCCTCAATGAACCGTTTCATCTCGACCCCCGTGATGGGAATCACTCTATCAAATCGGGCGTTTCCACACAGGCTGGACCCGAGGCGGACACGCTTGACTAGTAGCAGGTAGCCGGGGGAGCGAAGCGAGGCCCAGAGCGCCAGCAAAACAGCGGCGCTCTGGGCCCGCGCGCATCCGGTGGCGCGGCGTCGGAAACGCTTGTCGCTTTTGGAAGAACGCGCCTCAGCCGCTAATGACGTCCACGATCTTCCGGCTCTTTGGATTGACAATCAGCAGCTTGCCCTTGGCCACGGTGAAGTCATATGGCTTGAGCGCGGGCACCGCGTGCGCCGCCTTGCTTGACATCTGCATCATCGCAACCGAGCGCGGCACCTTCACGCCATCCTTGTCGGCGAATTTGGCAGCCGGGGTCTGAGTAATGGCCTTGCCGTGAAGATCATTCCACGCCGTCTTGCGTTGCGCTTTCGTTAGCATCAGACCGTGCGCCGCCGGATTGGATTTCGACGACTTAGTCATGGTCGAATGCGTGGCTGCCAGGCTGGGGGCGGAGGCCGTGACGCCAGCCAGAAGCGCCGCGGCGGCAAATGCAATTGCAGTTTTCGTGTTCATTTGGCGACCTGTCCTTTTGCCGCCCCCGATCCGGTTGCTTGATCACGCCCTGTGGGCAACGCGCTGCGCGGCGTACCGTTTCGTTAATTCGCGTTCACGTCGCGCGATGCCGATCCGCAAGGAGACCGGGGGAGCGAAGCGGCACCCGGAACTTCGATATCGCGGCAGCGCTGCAAGCCCCGCCTTCCGCATAGACGCCATGCGGGCTACAACTCAGGCGCCTCGCGCCGCGCGGGCCTTGCGGGTCGCGCTCAGCTTCATCGCCGGCGCCGCCAGGCGCTCCTTCGGGCCGACCCAGGCAAAGGCGAGCAGACAAGGCCCCTGATCCCCGGTGGTGATGCGGTGCTCGTCGCCCGGCTTGTTCAGGATCAGCGAGCCCGGCGCGTACACGGCCGCATGGTTCTCCGACCAGGACCCGGCCACCGAGATGTAGCTTTCCTCGATCCCGTTGTGGCTGTGCTGGGGATAGATGGTGTTGGGTGCGAACAGCACGAAACCCAGGATCAGCCGGTCGGACTGTACCGGACCCTGGTTGCCCATCACCTCGCAATAGGCGTACTTGCGGGCCAGCCCTTTCGGCATCCGGTCGTAGCCGTATTCCCAGGTCAGCCTGTGGCGCACCTCCCGCAGGGCGCGCGCCATGCCCTGCATGGCGCCGCGTTCGCCGACATCGAGCGCCCGCGACAGATGGATGCTCACCGGCTTCGACTGGGGCTCTTTCGCGATGATCGGCGGGTTGGCGGTAAACACCGCCGACAGAGCGTTGCGCACCTTGCTGCGATGACTGCGGATAAGGTCGCTGCCGCCGGCCGATCCATAGCGGTAGAGCGTCTCGAACTCCCGCAGAAGGTAGTACCAGTCGGGCTCGTCCCGCAGGCGCAGGGCATCCGGTCGCGCCGGGGCGCGGGCTTCGGGCGGCGGTCGGTCGGTCATCGTCGGGTCTTTGCGGCAACAGGGGATCGGGCACGGCCCGGCGCAGCCGGAACGAAACCCGCATTGATGAGTTTGGACGCAATGTTAGCAAGTCGCCCAAGTGAAGCGAAGCGAAACCGGCGCGTCAATGTCATGACCTGTCCCGGCGGCGCAACTCCGTGGTGAGCGCCCACCGGGATTGTACTGGTTGGGTCCCTCTGATCTTATCGACGGCAAAATACGCTGGCCACGCCAAGCTTGAACGTGGCTCACAGGTTGGAGACGCGCGATGGCGTTCGAGGCGATCAACTACGAAACCAAGGACAAGGTTGGCTATCTGATCCTCTCCCGTCCCGCGCGGGCCAACGCGCTGAATGGCCGTATGCTGGAGGAGATAAACCTTGCCATGGATCTCGCCGAGGCGGACGAAGACGTGCGCGCCGTCGTCGTCATGGGCGCGGGTGCGGCCTTCTCGTCCGGCTTCGACCTGAAGGAGCAGATGGAGCGGCGGCCGACCGGGTTCGAGCAATGGCAGTCGATCCTGCGCAAGGATTTCGACGCGGTGATGCGCTTCTGGAATTGCCCAAAGCCGACCCTTGCCGCGGTGCGCGGGCCCTGCCTCGCCGGCGCCTTCGAACTTTCCCTCGCCTGCGACATGACAGTTGCGAGCGAGACGGCCTTCTTCGGCGAGCCGGAGCTCAAATTCGGCGCCGGCATCGTCGCGATGTGGCTGCCCTGGCTGGTCGGCCCGAAGATCGCGAAAGAGATCATCTTTCTGGGTGAAGACCGGCTGTCGGCCGAACGCGCGCACGCGCTCGGCATCGTCAACCGCATCGTCCCGGACGAAGCGCTCGAAGCGGAAGCCGCAAGCGTGGCCCGGCATCTTTCGGCAATCGATCCCAACCTTCTCAAGCTGACCAAGCGCGCGGTCAACCAGACGCTGGAGCGGCAAGGCCTGCTCGATGCCCTCGAAGCCGCGCTCGCCATCGATCTCGACATCGAAGGGCCGGGTTCGCCCGACAAGATCGCCTTCATGGACATCGCGCGGGCCGAAGGGCTGAAGGCGGCGCTGGCCTGGCGCGACAGCCGCTTCCCCGCTGGATCCCGGCCATGACCGGCGGGCGCAATCTAGGGCGCGAGACGGTCGACTCTCTACGGGCCTTCGGCTCGCATACCGGTGCGCCCGGCGGGCAGACCCTCACCGCCGCGGAGATGATCGCCGCGGCCGACGCACTGGCTGGTGCGCTGCGCGCGCAGGGGTGCGGGCCGAACGAACCCGTCGTCCTGTTCATCGCGAACGAGCCGCTCGATCTCGCCGGGTTCATCGGCATCTGGCTCGCCGGCTGCGTGGCGGCGCCGATCCATGTCGCCACCCCCGCGCACGCGGCGGATGCGCTGATCGCCCGGCTCGGAAGCCGGTTCGCGGTCCGCGCCGGTACACTTTCCGCCATCGGAGCGGCGCCCCCGCCATCGCGGCCGCTGCTTGCGGGCGCGGCACTGATTGTCTTCACCTCCGGCAGCACGGGGCAGCCGAAGGGCGTGGTGGTCGGCCACGACGGACTGGCCTGGAAGCTCGACAGGCTCGCGCGTCTGCTTGCGTTCACGCGCGACGATGTCGTTGCCGTGCCGCTGCAACTCACCTTCATTTTCGGCATCTGGGTCGCCTTGCTGACCTTGCGCGCCGGCGCGCGGCTTCTGCTGACGCCGAAGCTGGCGCAAGCCGAAGACGGGCTCGACGACGTGACGATCCTCGGCGCGGTGCCGACGCTGTTACGCACGCTCTGCGCCAGACAATCGTTCGCGCTGCCGCGCTTGCGCTCCGTATTGACCGGCGGGGAACCGTTCCCGCCCGCACTGGCCGAAAAGGTGGCGCGCCTTTTTCCGGCGGCGCGCGTTTTCGACCTGTTCGGGCTGACCGAAACGGGATCGTGCGATTTTTGCGCGACCTCCGACGACGGCGTTTCGGCCAGGGGCACGATCGGCCGTCCGACCGAGGGCGTCTCGTTCCGCATCGGCGTGGGCCCCGATCGAGCGCTGCCTGATGGCGCCGGGGAGCTTCAAATCCGCACGCCGGCGAAGATGCTGGGCTATCTCGACGATCCGCAGTTGACGGAGAAGGCCTTCGCGGACGGGTATTTCAAGACCGGCGATCTCGCGCTACTGCGCGAAGACGGCTTCGTTCAACTCGTGGGACGCTCGAAGGACATCATATCGCGGGGCGGCAACAAGATCGGCCCGCTGGAGATCGAGAACCAGTTCGCCCTTCACGAGGGCGTGGCAGCGTCGCTCGCATTCGGCATGCCTGACGAGCGGCTCGGCGAAGCGCTCCACCTCATGGTCGTACGCCACCAGCCGGAATTGACCGAAAGCGATTTGCGCGAATGGGCGCGCGCGCGCATCGACCGATTCAAGCTGCCCGACGCTATTCATTTTGTCGATACGCTGCCGGTCGGGCGCACGGGCAAGGCGGACCGCACCGCCGCACGGCTTTCATTACAGCAAGCACCGTCGCAGGCCGGCCAGCCGCAGTGAGGCGCGATGCCTGGCGCGCTTATTTTGGTGGAACATGATTGTCAAACGCATCGTCGCAAATCTTGCCGCAGGCGACGTACCGTAGACGCGGCGCTTCTACGTCAGGGATCCGTTGGGCCGGCTCGTCAACATACTGGCGCGTGGCTGAGCGGAAATTCCTCGCCCTCGACAAACCGTTTTTGAAACTCGCCGGCCGTCTCGGCGAACAGCCTACACCCCGCACCGTGTAGTTCCTCGTGCGAGCCGTAGCCCCACAAGGCGCCGATGGGGGTGACGTCATTCTCCAGCGCGCCGGCAACGTCGTAGAAGCGGTCGCCGACCATCAGCGCTTCGGTCGCGCTCACCTCGGCGCGTTGCAGCGATGCCGCCAGCATCTCGGCCTTGGTGTCGCGCTCGTCGAGACCGGCGCCGGTGATCCCAGCGAAGAAACCATCGATGCCGAGCGCGGCCACCACCTGCACCGCGTAATGCTGCGGCTTGGAGGTGACGATCCACGAACGCGCGCCCTTGTCCCTGACGGCCTGAAGCATCTCGCTGACGCCGGGATAGAGCGCGTTGCGCTTAATGCCGCCAGCTTCGTACGCCGCGCGGAACGCCGCCATGCCGGCGGCGATCTCGTCGTCGGTGATCTCCGGTTTCAGGACCCTGAACATCTCCGGCAGCGGCGGCCCGAGAAAGTGCGCGAGCCGCGCATCCGGCAGGTCGGGGAGCGAGAGCGCCGTCAGCGCGGCGCGAAAGCAGAAATAGAGTCCCTCGCGCGCATCGGTTAGAGTGCCGTCGAGGTCGAAGAAATAGGCTTTGATCGCGGACATGCCGGACTCTACCCGGCGAACGAACGGACGCAAAACGCCAGGGGCATCATGCCGGACATCGAAATCACCGACGACGGCGCCATCCGCACCATCCGGATGAACCGGCCGGACAAGAAGAACGCGCTCACGCTCGCCATGTACCGGCTCATGGCCGCCGCCATCCAGGAGGCGAACCGGTTGCCGGACATCCGCTGCCTGCTGGTGACCGGCGGCGCGGCGTTCTGTGCCGGCAACGACATCAACGATTTCATCGACGCCGCCAAGAGCGGCGCGCTGGCGGAGCCCGTCACCAGCTTCCTCGACGCGCTGGTGCGGAACGAAAAGCCGATCGTCGCCGCGGTGGCCGGCCCCGCGGTCGGCATCGGCGTCACCATGCTCCTGCATTGCGACCACGTGATCGCCGCCGGCGACGCCGTGCTGTCGACGCCCTTCGTCGCGCTCGGCCTGCTGCCGGAGGCGGCCTCGACCCTGCTCGTGCCACAGCGCTTAGGCCACGCCCGCGCCTTCGAACTGCTGGTGATGGGCCGCCCGCTCGACGCCGATGCCGCGCGCGATGCCGGCCTGGTCAACAAAGTGGTGGCGCCGGATCAGCTCGACGCGGCGGCGCTTCATGCCGCGCGCGAGATCGCCGCGCTGCCGGGCGAGGCCGTCAAGGCGGCGCGGCGGCTGATGCGCGGGCCGGTTTCGGAATTAAGCATGCGCGTCGACGAAGAAGTCGCGCTGTTCAAGGAGCGGCTCGGTTCCGAGGAAGCGAAAGCGGCATTCGCGGCTTTCCTCAACCGGAAACGTTGAGATACTCGCATAACGAGTTCTGAACCTTGCCCTGCCATGCCGCGACCCATCGGTGTCACAGCGCGACAAGGAGCACACCATGGCGGGCGACAAACCGAAGGTCTTTGCAAGCGTCAAGCTTGCCTGGAGCGACGTATTCCGGGTCATTAACGACATGCCGGCGGTGATGTGGGCGGCGCTCATCCTGGGATTGGCTTACGCCCTGGTCGATATCGTACTGCTGCACGGAATGGGCCGGGTGCCGTCGAGCCTCGGCGGCCTGCTGGCGGAAGACGCGGCAGGCGCGGTCTGGGCCTTCTTCCTGACGCCGCTTTATCTCGCGATCCACCGCTACATCATTCTTGGCGAAGTCACTTCCGGCTATACGCTCGCCTTCGAGCAGCCGCGCTTCCAGCGCTTTTTCCTATGTCTGATGGCGATCTATGCGCTCTCGCAGGTACCGAGCCTTCTGCGGCTGTTCGGCCACGGCGGCCTCATGATCGCGGCCACGTTCATCCTGACGATCGTCAGCGTCTTCGTCAGCATCCGGTTGATCGTCCTGTTTCCCGCCATTGCGGTCGATGCGCCGGGCGCGAGCTTCCGCAATGCCTTCGATGATACCAGGAGCTGCTTCTGGCGCATCTTCGGCATCCTCATCGTTAGCATGCTGCCGGTTCTCGTCGTCGCCACCGGCGTGGTGATCTCGCTCGGCCCACTGTCGGCCGCCGGCAGGCTGATCGAGGCGGTGGTGAACATGCTGGCGATGGCACTCGCGATTGCCATCGCCTCGCGCCTCTATCTCGGTCTCTCGGATTCCTTGGGACGGCCGGGGCCCGGCGCGGTCGAAATCGGCGCTACCTGAGGCCGGGTCGCTCCCGCGGCGGACGCGACGCTGGCTGAGGGCGCCAGAGCCGTCAGCGCACGCCCGGCGGATGGCCGAGCGGATCGAACAGCTGGTCGGCGTTGTAGTTCTGGTTGAACGAGCGCCGGTGGCCGAACTGCAGGGTCGCATTGCCGTCCTTATAGGTCGTCATGCCGTCTTTCGACGTGAAGCCCTGCTGATTCTCACCGGAGCCGCCGGCGATTCCGCGGTCGGGGTAGAGGAAGCTCTGGTCCTGCCGATTGACGCTTCCGTTCTCGATGGTGAAGGCGTGCGCCACGGGCGCGGCCAGCATGGCGGCGCCGACGAGAGCGGCAGCGAGAGCAAGACGGGGCGAAGTCAGGAGCGACATATCGGCCTCTCGGCGTGTCGGGACGGTTAGGCTCCAAGATAGGCCAAAAAAATATGGCTGCACAGCGGCAAAACGAGGGGCCGAGGGGAGTTGACCCTCACAAAACAAAACCGCCGCCTCGCGGCGCGAGCCGGCGGTCTTGACCCTCTGAACGTCTGAAGCCGAGAAATCAAAGCGGGCTAGTGGTTCGCTTCCGACATTTGATGAGCGGCTTGCCGCTAATGGGTATCAAATGTCAAATTCGCTCAACTAGTGGACGCTGACGTCCTGCCGCAACCGTTCGATCTCGTCCTTCACCAGCAACTTGCGACGTTTCAACTCGACAATACGCAGATCATCGGTCGCGGGATGCATCAGGCAATCGGTGATTTCGTCCTCCAGCGCCTGGTGCTTCTTTTCCAGTTCCACAAGATGCGATTGCATCGACATGCAGCATGTCTCCTCAATCAGGGGCCCCGAATAGAAACATAGTCTAGCCCAGTTTCGACGCAAGGGCGACGGTATTACTGGTAGCCAGACCGGCGCATCATACCGAACCCGTTGATAAACGATGGGTTATTGGCCGCTTGAACCGGTCTGTGGAAAACGGGATAATTCGACGCAAGGCTTTCGGCCGTTCGCTCCAGGGCCGGAAAAATACCAGCGGTGGCAATGACAGACGAGGAAGAACGTGAGTTGCGGGCCGAGCTGGCGCGCCTGCAGCAGGAACATCGCGACCTCGACGCCGCGATTACGGCGCTCGCCGCCTCGCCCGGGGCCGACCTGATCCAGGTGCAGCGGCTGAAAAGGCGCAAGCTCATGCTGCGCGACCGAATCGGCGCCATCGACGACCAGCTCACACCGGATATTATTGCGTAGGCGCCTCTTCCCGCTCCCCGCTTACGGGGAGAGGTGAAGAAAACCCCTACCCCCTCCGCTCCCGTTTCCGCGCGTACATGGCCCGGTCGGCGGCGTCGATGGCGGAGGCTGCTGTCCCTTCCGGCTCGAGCATCACCAGCCCGGCGCTGGCGCCGACCGCCGGCGCAGTGTCTCCGTGGAGAAGGCGGACGGCGGCAATACGGCCCTCAAGCTCGCGCGCCTTGGCACGGGCCTCCGGCTCGCCGATATTCCACATCAGAACGCCGAATTCGTCGCCGCCGAGCCGGCCGACCGCGTCGGAAGCGCGCACGTGGCCCGCGAGCGCCGCCGCCACCGCCTTGAGCATGGCGTCGCCGGCCGCGTGGCCGTGGGCGTCGTTGACCGCCTTGAAGCCGTCGAGATCGATAAAAAGCAGCGCCGCCTGGCCGCCGTAGCGGCGCACATAGGCGAGCGAGCGCTCGAGCTCGCGCTCGAAACCGCGCCGATTAAGCACCTCGACCAGCGGATCGACATCGGCGTGCGCCTCGAGCTCCGCGATGCGGGCCTCGGCGCGCGCAAGCGCCTGGCTCAGCCGCCCGATCTCGGCTCTGAGCTGCTCAGGCGAATCGGCGTCTTCGTGCCCAGCTTTTGCCGCCTGTTCCCGCGCCACGACCTCCTCAATCCCTCCCACATCACGCGGTGGAATCGGCACCGCATGCGGGGAGAATACCGCTTTCGCCTTGCCAGCGGGGAGCCCCTACCTATAATCCGGCGCTTCCTGCCGCCGGAGCGGACGGGTTTTTGAAGTCCGCGCGGGTCCGTTTTTTGGGACCGGACGCCTTAAGGGACAACGAGGGAAGCCATCATGGCGGCAAAGCCGGTCGCGATCATCATGGGCAGCCAGTCCGACTGGGCGGTCATGAAGCACGCCGCCGAGACCCTGGACGCGCTCAAGATCGGCCACGACACCCGCATCGTCTCCGCCCACCGCACGCCCAAGCGGCTCTACGATTTTGCCACCGGCGCGCGCGATGCCGGCTTCAAGGTGATCATCGCCGGCGCCGGCGGCGCCGCCCATCTGCCGGGCATGGCGGCCTCTATGACCGCGCTTCCGGTTTTGGGCGTGCCGATGAAGACCCATGCCCTCGAGGGCAAGGATTCGCTTCTGTCGATCATGCAGATGCCGGCGGGCGTGCCGGTCGGTACGCTGGCCATCGGCAAGGCGGGGGCGATCAACGCGGCGCTCTTGGCGGCGGCCGTGCTCGGCTTGAGCGATCCCAAGATCGCCAAGCGGCTCGATGCCTGGCGCGCGCGCCAGACCAAGGCGGTCGCCAAGCGGCCGAAGGATTAGAAGCTAGCCCCATGTTCGATCGCAAGGCCGTGCTCGCGCCCGGCGCTACCATCGGTATTCTCGGCGGCGGCCAACTCGGCCGCATGCTGGCGCTCGCAGCCGCCCGACTCGGGCTCAATTGCCACATCTATGCGCCGGACAAAGATTCCTGCGCCTTCGACGTGGTGGCGCGGTCGACCTGCGCACCTTACGACGACGAAGCGGCCCTGGCGCGCTTTGCCGACAGCGTCGACGTCATCACCTACGAATTCGAGAACGTGCCGGCCAAGACCGCGACGTTCCTGGCCAAGCGCCGACCGGTGCTGCCCGATCCGCAAGTGCTGGAAACGACGCAGGACCGGCTGATCGAAAAGGATTTCCTCAAGAGCCTGAAGATCCCGACCGCGCCTTACGCGTCCGTGCACAGCGCGACCCAGCTCGCCGACGGTATCGCGGCACTCGGCCTGCCGGCGGTGCTGAAGACGCGGCGGCTCGGCTACGACGGCAAGGGCCAGGCCAAGATCACCAAGGACAGCGAGCGCGGCGAAGCGTGGCGGTCCCTGCGCGAAGTGCCGTGCATCCTGGAAGGCTTCGTCAAGTTCCAGCGCGAGGTGTCGGTGATCGCCACGCGGGGACAGGACGGCAGCGTGCAATGCTTCGAGGTCACCGAGAACGACCACCGCAACCACATCCTCAAGGTGTCGAAGGTGCCGGCCAAGGTGACGCCGGCGGTGGCGGCGGAAGCGCGCCGCATCGCCACGCGCATCGTCAAGGCGTTCGACTACGTCGGCGTCATGGGCGTGGAGATGTTCGTCACCGGCAGCGGCAAGAAGCAGCACGTCATGGTCAACGAGGTAGCGCCGCGGGTGCACAATTCCGGGCACTGGACCATCGACGGCGCCAGCGTCTCGCAGTTCGAGCAGCATATCCGCGCCGTCGCCGGCTGGCCGCTGGCCAAGCCCGTCCGCCTCGGGCGGGTGGAGATGATCAACCTGATCGGCGCCGAGGTGAACGAGGCAGAGCGCTGGCTGACGGTGCCGGGCGCGGCGGTGCACGTCTACGGTAAGGGCGCGCCCAGCCCGGGCCGCAAAATGGGGCATGTCACGCGGGTGTGGCCGGGGAAATAGGTCCCAGCCGAGCCTGGGCGGCCCCTCAGTTCGCCCAGCGCCGCCGGCAGCTCCTTCCTACGGGGCGCGGGGGCAACCGGGCGGCCCGGGGTTCCCTCAAGTGGGTGGCGCCGGCCCCCGAAATGGCCCATACAGGGGCCGTTCAAGGGTCCCCGGGGCGCCAAAAGCACGCCGCAATAGACTCTTTTCGGCTTTTCTGCTAATGCCCGCCCGACTCGCGAAGCGGATCGCCATTGCGGCGCTTTCCGAGCGGCACCCGAACCGCCACAACGAAGGAGCAGAAGTGCAAGTTCTCGTCCGCGACAACAATGTCGACCAGGCCCTGAAGGCGCTGAAGAAGAAGATGCAGCGCGAGGGTATTTTCCGCGAGATGAAGCTTCGCGGCCATTACGAGAAACCCTCGGAAAAGAAGGCGCGGGAAAAGGCGGAAGCGATCCGCCGGGCCCGCAAGCTCGCGCGCAAGAAGCTGCAGCGCGAGGGTCTCTTGCCGTCGAAGCCGAGGCCGGCCGCTGCGGCGGGCCGGGGCGCTCCGCGCATGGGCTGATGCCCCTGCCGACCGGCAGTGTGCTTCACGATTTGTGGCGCGGGCTTTTTGCCCGCGCTATTGTTTTTGCGGTCGCCGAACCTTCGCCGCATTCGCGGCCAGATTGGTGAGCGGCGACATCCTTCCCGGCCCGCGAACGGTGGCCCCGCGATGAGACAGGCGCGCAACGGCAATCGACATCGGCGGCGGGCGCTGCTGCTGCCCATCATGGCAACGCTGCTGGCGACGCTTGCCGCCTGCGCGAGCCTGGACAGCAGCAAGACCTCCGCCAACGCGCCGGAAAGCGAAGACTCGCGCTACGCCGCCTCGCCCGCCAACATCGCCTCACTCACCGCGGTCGTACGCCGCAACCCGAACGACCCGCAGGCCTACAACATGCGCGGCACCGTGTTCGGCAAGGGCGGGCGCTACAAGGAGGCGCTCGCCGACTTCAACAAGGCGATCAGCATCGATCCCAATTACGCGCAGGCCTACGCCAACCGCGGGCTGGTCTACCGCGAAACCGGCAAGCTCGATCTCGCGCTTTCCGACTATAACCGCGCGCTGTCGATCGACCCGACCTATTCCAACGCCTACCTCGGCCGCGGCATGGTCTATCGGCAGGAGCACAAGATGCTCCCCGCACTAAACGACTTCAATAAGACGATCTCGATCCGCCCCGACAGCGCGCAGGCCTATTACAACCGTGGCCTGCTCTACCAGACGCAAGGCCAGCACGGCTACGCCATCGACGATTTCACCACCGCGATCGGGCTGTCGACCGACCAGGCCGCGCCCTTTGTCGCGCGCGGTTTGAGCTACATCGCGGTGAAGCAATACAAGGACGCGGCCAGCGATCTTGACCAGGCCGTCGCCATCGATCCGCAGAACGTGCAGGCCTGGACCAGCCGCGGGCTTGCCTACGAGCGCCTCGGCGACAAGCAAAGGGCCGCCGGCTCCTACGCGCGCGCGATGAACATCGACAAGAGCTATCAACCGGCAATCGCCGGCTTCGACCGCGTCGGCGGCCGCTACGGCGAGACTTACCAGACCTTCTAACAGGCTAGAGTTCGATTTATTCAGCTTGAAGCACCAAACCCGTTCGTCTCCACGCAAGCGGAGACCTAGTGCGGTTTTCTGCTGGATTGAATCGGATTGGGGATTCCCAAGAGGTGGCGGTTCTGATTCACCATGCTGGCTGGGCAGGAGGCCAGCATGGATGCCGAGAGCCTATTCGAACGACCTGCGCGAACGCGTGGTGCAAGCGGTTGAGGCGGGACTACGCCTTCCTCGACACAGCCGCCCGGGCCGCGCCAAGCATGTGAAGGACACGACATGACCTCCGGTTTGCACGAGACGTCCATCGTGATCGATGGACTGATTATTTCCGATTTCGGCCGACCAGTATTCGAGGATATGAGGCGTGGCGGCCTGACCGCCGCCAATTGCACATGTTGTGTCTGGGAGAATTTCACGGAGACGATGCGCAACGTGATGCGCTGGAAGGGGTGGTTCCGCGAGCACGATGACATTCTGAAGCAGGTCTACACCACGGCCGACATCCTGAAAGCCAAGGAAGAAGGCAAGACGGGCATCATTCTCGGCTGGCAGAACGTTACCGGCATCGAGGATCAGATCGGTTATCTCGGCCTGTTCAAGGAACTCGGCGTCGGCATCATGCAGATGGCGTACAACACGCAGAACCTGGTCGGGTCCGGCTGCTACGAATCCACCGACGGTGGCCTGTCGGATTTCGGCCACGACGTGGTCGCCGAGATGAACCGCCTCGGCATCCTCTGCGATCTGTCGCATGTCGGCGCCAAGACCAGCGAGGACGTGATCCGCGCCTCCAAGCAGCCGGTCGCCTATTCGCATTGCCTGCCGGCCGGTCTGAAGGCGCATCCGCGCAACAAGACCGACGCGCAGTTGAAATTCATCGTCGACCAGGGCGGGTTCGTGGGCGTCACCATGTTCCCGCCGTTTCTCAAGCGCGGCCCCGCGGCCGACGTCGGCGACTATGTCGAGGCGATTGAGTACGTGATCGATATCTGCGGAGAGGATAACGTCGGCATCGGCACCGACTTCACGCAAGGATACGGCCAGCCGTTTTTCGACTGGATCACCCACGATAAAGGCTATGGGCGCCGCCTGACCGATTTCGGCGATGTCATCAATCCTGCGGGCCTGCGGACCATCGGCGAATGGCCCAATCTCACCGCCGCGATGGAAAAGCGCGGCTGGGGCAGCGGCCGAATCGAGGCGGTGATCGGCAAGAACTGGTTCAACCTGCTCCGCACCGTGTGGGGCGCCTGACCATGGGCAAGCCGCAGGTCGACATCGAGGTCGACGATGCGACCGGCCGATGGTCGGTCGACTCTCTGCCGATGATATTGGTGCCGCAGCATTTCTTTCTCAACAATCACTATGCGGTCGAGGCGGTGCTGGGCGCGGAGAAGCTCGAGCAGGTACTGCGGCCGGCAGGCCATCGTTCGGCGTATTACTGGTGCGAGACGGAAGCCGCATATCACGGAATGAGCGGTGTCGAGGTGTTCCATCACTACATGCGGCGGATCACGCAACGCGGATGGGGTCAGTTCGACGTCGTCAACCTGACGCCCGAGACCGGCACCGCGCATGTCCGGTTACGCAACTCCGCGATGGTGGATGCGGCGCACCGCCACAGCGGGCGCAAGGTCTGCTACATGTTCGCGGCCTGGCTCGAAGGGTCGCTTGAATACGTCGCCGCCAGCGCGGGCCGCAAGCTGAGCCTGACGGCACGCGAAATCCAGTGCGAGGCCGAAGGCACCCACGATCACTGCCTGTTCGAGGTCGCGCCCTCGTAGGGCGTGTGAATCGGCGTCCAATCGTGACTCCGCCTTATTGCCAAAACCCAACGCTCACTCAATCGCTTAGGGTCGCATCGATGGGGTCACGGTTGCGCGCCGAGTTACACCAGAGCCGAAGAACCGGATTCCCGCTTCCGCAGGAATGAACGACGGACGCTTCAGGCTCAAGGGATCAAGGGCTACTCAGGCAGCGCTCGCGGGCTCCGCCGTCACCACAACGACGGCCGCGCAAGGTGGCGACCCTTTGCGGCGGTAAGTGTGGGGGTGGGTGCAATCGAAATACATCGAATCGCCCTCGCCCAGCGTGAAGTCTTCCCCTTCCAAGTTCACGACGAGCTCACCACGCAGAACGTAGATGATTTCCGCGCCGGGATGCTCGTGCGGCTCCGACGGCTCGTCTTCCGCTTCGATTTCGACGTAATAGCCGTTCAGCTTGCGGTCGCTCACAGGATAGTCGAGCGACTCAAAACGATAAGCGGGTGAAGTCCGTCCGGCCTTGTCGGGCAAGCGAATGCGGTCCGCCTTGCGCACGATGGCATGGACCGGCCGGTCGCTGTCCTCCCGGAAGAAGTGATCGAGGCCGACGCCGAAGACCAGAGCGATGCGCAGCAAGGTCGGCAAAGTCGGAAACAGATGCCCGCGCTCAATCTTCGACAGCAGCGCCGGCGACAGCCCGGTGTGCTCGCCAAGCTGGACCAGACCCAGCTTCTTGCGCAGCCGTAGCCGGCGAATTTTCGGGCCGATGGCGTAAGCCTCAAGGGCGTCGGTCAGCGTCTGCGACAACATGATCCAGGGTCCATTTCACTCCGGTTCAAAGTCGGATACCTCATTTTTCTTGAGGAGATAATATATTTTCTTGTCACGCATTTGTGAGTAGTACGAAAACTTATTCTCTCTACGTTCAATACCAGGGCGACGGACGCAAGGCAACACGCCTTCAGTCCTGCGCTTCCCAGAACCGATGACGCCGGCAAAGCCGGCCCAAAGGTCAAACGCGTCAAGCCAGGAGCTAGAAAATGAAGAGCAAAATTACAGGTATTGCATCGGCTGCCGCGGTCGCTTTGACCGTCGTAGGCCTTCTGATCGGCGGTAACTTCGCGCGCGCCAGCAATCAGGACATCATCGACACGGCGGTCGGCGCCGGCCAGTTCAAGACGCTGGCAACCGCGCTCAAGGCGGCCGACCTGGTCGAGACCCTCAAGGGGCCTGGACCGTTCACCGTGTTCGCGCCGACCGACGAGGCGTTCGCCAAGCTGCCAGCCGGCACGGTGGAGAGCCTGCTGAAGCCAGAGAATAAGGCGAAGCTGACGGCAATCCTCACCTACCACGTGGTGCCCGGCGCGGTGAAAGCCGAGCAGGTGACCAAGCTCACCGAGGCCAAGACCGTCAACGGCGCGATGGTCAAGGTCTCGACCGACCACGGCAAGGTGATGATCAACGACGCCACCGTCGTGACGGCCGATATCCCGGCCTCGAACGGTGTCATCCACGTCATCGACAAGGTCATCCTGCCGCCGCAGAGTTGATCGGCCGCCCCCATCCCCTTGAGCCGATCAACAGCCGGCCCGCTTTTTCCCCGAGAAGCGGGCCGGCACTCTGCACACAAAACACCGATCGTAGACAAGAGAGACGCCCGCAATGAATATGGTCACGCGCATCCAACCCGGCCTCGAACCCTCTTCGGACAACCCGAGTCGCGAAGAAGCTGAGGCAGCCTTCCGGACCATCATCCGCTGGGCGGGAGACGACCCGGAGCGCGATGGGCTCGCCAAGACGCCGGGACGGCTCGCGCGTGCGTTCAAGGAATACTTTGCCGGCTACGCGCTCGATCCTGCGCAAATGCTTTCAACGACCTTCGAGGAGACGGATGGTTACGACGAGATGATCGTTCTGCGCGGAATCCCGTTCGAGAGCCACTGCGAGCACCACGTCGCGCCGATCATCGGCCGCGCCTGGGTCGCCTATGTGCCAACCGGACGGGTGGTCGGCATCTCGAAGTTGGCCCGGGTCGTCGAAGCTTACGCCAAGCGACTACAGATTCAGGAAAAGATGACGGCGCAAATCGCCAATACCATTCAAGACGTCTTGCAGCCGCAGGGCGTCGGTGTGGTGCTCAAGGCAAACCATCACTGCATGTCAACCCGCGGCATCCACAAGCACGACACTGACATGGTGACGAGCCGCATGCTCGGATGCTTCCGCGACAATGCCATCACCCGGCAGGAATTTCTCGCGCTGGTCGACTAGAAGCGCTTCGCGCGCGCCCCACAATCAACTGAACACAAACCGCGTCCCCGCCGCCGAGTGGATCACCTTGTCGCCGAGTTCGTCGCGGGCGAGATCGTAGAAGCGGTCGCCGGTGCAGTGGCCGACGATCAGGTAATCGGGGTCGATCTTCTTGAACTCCGCCACGGTGTCGCGAATGTAGTCGTCGCCGAGCGGCGGCACGATGTGGAAGCCACCGAGCACCGCGTGCACCTTGTCGACGCCCGACGCTTTCATCGCCTGCCGCACGGTGTTGATGACGCCACGGTGACTGCATGACGTCAGCACCACCAGGCCCTTGTCCTTGACGACGTAGTTGGTGGCGATCTCGTGGTCGAAATCGTCGGGGATGTAGTCGCCGGTGTTCTTCTCCACCGGCATCTCGTCTGGATAGCAGCCGAAGCCGTCGAAAATACCGACGATCTCGCGGGTCGCTTTGAGCGGTTTCTCGAACGAGGTCTGGCCGATGCGGCCGGTGGTGAAGGCGTGGTCGGCGACCACCGCCGGCTCGGCGGCCATCATCAGCGACAGGTCGGCGTCGAAGATGGCCTGGCGGTCGAGGGCGCCGAACTGGCCGCCGGCGTTGCGGCGCATGCAGAAGGTGTCCTCGCCGCCGCAATAGAACGGCAGCTTGGCTTGAAGCGCCTTGCCGTGCGCCTGCAGGAAACCGACCATGCCGCCGAAATGGTCGTAATGGCCGTGGCTCAGCACCATGGCGTCGAACAGCGTCGGATCGACGCCAAGGATCTCCATATTGTTGAGTAGCACTTCCGGCGTATAGCCGAAATCGATCATGACATGGCGGGTCTCGTCGCCGCGGCTGGATTCGCAATGCATGGCCAGCCCCCACTCGCCTTGCAGCGCGGTGCGCGGTGGCTGGTCGGGCTTGGTGTTGCCGTTGCGGCGCTCGATGGCCAAGCCGTCGCGGGTTTCCGGCGGCACGAACTGGATGACCACGTTGTCGGTGACGATGCGCACCGCCAGCCGGTCCACCACCGGCACCTCGCCATTGAGCGTCCTCGCGGCTTGCGTGCGGTTGCCGGCGGCCATCGCCGCCATCATGGCCGTGACGAAGCCGGCACCGCCGGCACAGAGATGACCGGCGTTGGCGGCAAGCGCGGACGGCGCCACGCAGTCGCAGAGATTGAACAGCATTGTTGGCGATTTCCCCCGGCGAGACGAATTTGCGGGATCATATGCGTTCGGACGGCACGGCAGCAATCCCCGCCACGAACTCCCGCACCAGATCCACCGCGCCATAATCGTCGAGATCGATGTGTCCGCCTTCCGGAAAGCGCTTCATGCGCTTGGGCTCGTTGGCAAGCGCAAAGAGCCGCTCGCCGAAGCGGATGGGCACGATACGGTCCCGCTCACCATGCAGCACCAGGATCGGCGCCGTCACTTTCGCGATGCGAAGATCGGAACGGAAGGCGTCCTTGATCAGCCGGCGCGCCGGCACGAAGGGATAGGCGGCGGCACCGACGTCGGCGATGGAGGTGAACGGCGCGTCGAGGATGACGCCACCGACCGCACGTTGCGCGGCGAGCGCGATGGCAACCGCGGTGCCCAGCGACTCGCCCCACAGCACAATGCGGCGCGCCGGATAGCGCGCGATCGCAAAGCCGTAGGCCGCAAGCGCGTCGTTGATGAGCCCCTCTTCCGTGGGCTGGCCGCTGGAGCCGCCGAAGCCGCGGTAGGACAGCGCGATGAGGCCGTCGCCCTCGGCGACCATCCATTGGAAGCGGCCGGCGCGCAGGTTGAGCGCGCCCGCGTTGCCGTGGAGATAGAGCATCACCGGCCGCTCGCCGTCGGGCGGCACATGCCAGGCGACGAGCCGCTCGCCGTCGATGCTTTCGAGATGGAGCTCGTGCGCCTGCGGCAGGCCGGCGGCGGCGGGTGCCGTGCGCTTCGGGATCGGGAAAGTACAGAAGCCGGCGCTGGAAGACATACATCAGCACCAGCACGCCGGCGTAGCCGAGGACCGCCGCGATCAATAACCAATCAAGAACGTTCATGGCGCTTCCTAGACATCTTCACAATTCCACGCAAACGGGTGCCCGCGAGGACAATCGCGGCCGGCGGCGCGACGTGCTATAGCGCCAAGCGCAATGCCCGACCCCGCCCTCACCATCCGCCCCGCCCGCCCCGAAGACGACGACGCCATCTGGGCGATCCTGGAGCCGACCTTCAGCGCCGGCGAGACCTATCCGATCCCGCGCGATATCGACCGCGCCGGAGCGCTGGCCTACTGGCGCACGCCGGGACATGCGGTGTTCGTGGCGGAGCGCGACGGCCGCATCGTTGGAACTTACTATATGAAGGCCAACAACCGCGGCGGTGGCGCCCACGTGGCAAACTGCGGCTACATGGTCGCGGCCGACACCATGGGCGGCGGCATCGCGCGCGCCATGTGCGCGCATTCGCTCGAGGAAGCGCGCGCGCGCAGCTTTGCCGCCATGCAGTTCAACTTCGTTGTTGCCTCCAACGAGCGGGCGGTGAAGCTATGGCAGACCTGTGGCTTCAAGATCGTCGGCACGCTTCCCGGCGCCTTCATCCATCCGAGCCGCGGCGCAGTCGACGCCTACGTCATGTTCCGCGCGCTCTAGATACGTGTCGCGTTTCCGGACGGCGAACCGGTGTCCACTTCGCCTGGAAACGCTCCGAGCGGCCGCCCGTCAACGCTCTGTTAACCCTTTAACCCTTTGGATACAAACGCCGTTTATCATGGGCGATGGTGGCGCGCAGCCAGCGGCGGTATCCACGCGATGTTTGATGCGATCATCCTACTGACCGAAACCGTCGAAGCGGGGCCCCTCTCTGCCGCGCTGCTCCGGCACAACCCGCATCTCACCCTGCGCGCGGCCCAGACGCTCGACGATCTGAATGCGATCGAGCCACGGCTACTGCGGCGTGCGCGGCTCATCTCGTTCGCCTCGACCGTCGTGGTGCCGGGACCCATTCTCAAGCGCCTCGGCTACGGCGCCTACAACTTCCACCCCGGCCCGCCAAACTATCCGGGCTGGGCGCCGGCCCAATTTGCGATCTACGACCGCGCCGCCAGCTTCGGCGTGACGGTCCACGTCATGCACGAACGGGTCGACAGCGGGCCGATCGTCGCAGTCGATCTGTTCGACGTTCCGGCCGCTGCCACGCCCGAGGGACTCGAAACACTCGCCTATACGCGGCTGGCCCGGAATTTCTTCGCGCTCGCCGAGGCGCTGGCAACAAGCCCGCGCGCCCTGCCGCCGCTGCCGGTCCAATGGTGCGGCCGCAAGAGCACACAGCGGCGCTGCGCCGAGCTGTGCGAGATTCCACTCGACATCGCCCCCGACGAGCTGGCGCGGCGCGTGGCCGCCTTCGGCGACGGACGCCTCGGCGTCGCGCCGACCATCGCGCTGCACGGCCATCGGTTCCGCCTAGTCGGCGCCGAGCTCACGGTGGTGGCCGAGCTACCACGCTCGACCGCGGATCAGCCTCCGGCCACCGCCGTTCCCGCCTGAGACTCGGATCAGAGGCGCTTCTTCTTTTTCGCCGTCTTCTTCTTCGTTTTCTTCTTTTTCTTCTTTTTCGCGGCGGCAAGATAGGCGCCGACCTTCTTGGACGACCGGCCCGCAACCTTGACCGTAGCCTTCAGCCGGGCAGGCGTGACCTTGAACTTCTTCGACCAGTAGCGGACCTCGTAGGCCTCCTTGGTCGAGATCAACATGCGATCGCGGGCCCGATGCCTCATGAGCTTGATATAAGCTTCGACCTTCTTAGCCGACCGACCCGCCACTTTCACCGCGGCCTTCAACTTGGCCGGAGTCACCCTGAATTTCTTCGACCAATAGCGAACTTCGTGGGGTTGGCTCAGCGCGATCAAACGCCGATCTGCACTCGCAGCTTTTCTCTTCTTTCGCGTCTTTCTTTTCTTGGCCATGACGCAATCCTTTCGCGATGCGAATCGTTATCGCGTTAGTGTCGGCTATTTGGCCATCACTGCCAAGCAACGGCGGATAGCCGCCGCACCGATTGTGGATTACCGGAATCGCTCAGCGCGGTTGAACGACGCACCGATTGCCGCGGTTTTGGCCTAAGACGGACGACACCTTTCGCTTACGCCTGGGCGACGAAGCGCTTGGCAAGCACCGAGTGCGCGAACTTGTCGGCCACCATCGGCTTGGCGAACAAAGGCCCCTGCACCAGATCGAAGCCGAGCGCGCGCAGCGTCATGAAATCCGCGTTGCTGGCGACGCCGCCGGCCACCGCGCGTGCGCCGTTCTCGCGCGCGGCCGCCACCAGATGAGCGCAGATAGCCTCCCGGATACGGTCCTGACCGCAGCCGCAGACGAAAGCGTGCTGCACCTTCATCTCCACCACCGGCAGGTCGCGACGCCCGACCAGCGTGGCCCCCTCCGGGCCGATGGCGTCGAGCGCGATGCCGATGCGGTGGAAGGCGAGCTGGGCGGCTGCCTTGCGCACCACGGCCGCGTCGGCCAGCGCGCCGGCGCAATCGGTTGCGATCAGCAGACCGCCATCGGCTGCACCCGACGGCAGCTTGCCGAAGACATGGGCGATGAAGTCGGGATCCTCCAACACCGGCGACGGTAGGTTGACCGAAATATCGATCCGCCTGCCGCCTGCGGCAAACCGCATCCAGTCCGCCATCGCGTGCATGATCACCCACTGCGACAGCGCGTGGTAATAGGGATCGCCGTCCGCGGGGATGTAATAGGCTGGCGTCACCAGGCCCCAGGTCGGATGCCGCGCGCGCACCAGCGCCTCGGCGCCCTGCAGCGTCAACGAGCGGGCGTCGATCTTGGGCTGATACCACAGCTCAAACCAGCCGTTGTTCAGAGCCTCGTCGACATCGACGCCGATGTCGGGCGCCGGCGCGATCGGCAGGAAGCCGCCGAGAATCTGGCCGAGGTCGCCCTCGCGAAACGGCGTGCCGAGCGGTGCCAGCATGGTGAGCCCGAGCCGTTCGCCATGTTCGTGCGCGCGGGTCAGCGCCGGCGCGCTGCGGCCGCCGAACAGCATGACCTTGCCGGGGAAGCCGGCGAGTCGATCCAGTTGCGCAACGAGATCCTCCTCCCCGTCCAGCGGGCCGAGGACGATCAGACTTGGCGCCACATCCGTCAGCGTCGCATCCAATTCCGCCGCGCTGCATTCGTGGGCGATGAAGCCGAGGTCACGCAGCGCCTCGGCCAGAAACGACCGCACGTGCGGCTTGTCGTCGACGACGCAGACGTGCGGCGGAACCGGCCGCTGCCCGAAGGGAATGACGTCGGCCTGCCGCGTGAACTGATGATCGTGCATCATGAGACTACTCCGTTTTCTTGTTCCGTTATTGCGGGCCGGGCGCTCGCCACTCGCGTTCGCGCCGGCGCGATGTCGGACGCGAAGCTGTTGGCTGGTCTTTAACGAGTGGCTACGGATGTCATTCAGAATTGAATCGGATTGTGTTTTCCAACGCGCGCGGCCGTTCGCCGGCACGCGTGGCGCGCTGAAGAGAGTGCGCCGATGTTCGGCTTTTCACGTCGGCATCACGTCGATACCGCAACATGAATCGCACAAAGAAATTCTGTGTAAAAAATTCAACTGCGGCGGCGCGCTGGCATGGGCCTACTACCCGTGACGAATGACGGCGCTCAGTTACCGCGACGCGCGGTCAAATGCAGTGGTAGATTGCGGTACAGGCCCGTGAATGGGCTACTTCCGGATGCAGACGGCGACGCGAGCAAACCGCCGCCCGGCGCCTTACATCGCCTTGACGATGCTCTCGGTCATCTTCTTGGCGTCGCCCAGCAGCATCATGGTGTTGTCGCGGTAGAACAACGGATTGTCGATGCCGGCATAACCGGACGCCAAGCTGCGCTTGATGAACATCACCGTGCCGGCCTTCCACACCTGCAGCACCGGCATGCCGTAGATCGGCGAGGACGGGTCATCTTCCGCCGCCGGGTTGGTGACGTCGTTGGCGCCGATGACGAAGGCGATGTCGGTCTGGGCGAACGCGGAATTGATATCCTCGAGTTCGAATACCTCGTCGTAGGGCACGTTCGCTTCGGCGAGCAGCACGTTCATGTGGCCAGGCATGCGGCCGGCGACCGGGTGGATGGCGTATTTGACCTCGACGCCTTCCTTCTTGAGCGCGTCAGCCATTTCGCGCAGGGCATGCTGGGCCTGCGCCACCGCCATGCCGTAGCCGGGCACGATGATGACCTTCGAGGCGTTCTTCAGGAGGTAGGCCGCGTCCTCGGCGGAGCCGAGCTTGACCGGCTTCTGCTCGCCGCCGCCCGCCGGTCCCGCCACCTCGCCGCCGAAGCCACCGAGGATGACCGAGATGAACGAGCGGTTCATGCCCTTGCACATGATGTAGGACAGGATCGCGCCCGAGGAGCCAACCAGCGCGCCGGTGATGATCAGCGCGGTGTTGCCGAGTGTGAAGCCGATACCGGCGGCCGCCCACCCCGAATAGGAGTTGAGCATCGAGATCACCACCGGCATGTCGGCGCCGCCGATCGGGATGATGATCAGGATGCCGAGCAGCAGCGAAAGCGCGACGATGAGCCAGAATTCGAACGTTGCCTGGTGCAGGTAGAAGCTGACGATGAAGAAGATCAGCGCGGCGGCGAGCACGATGTTGATCAGGTGGCGCGCCGGCAGAGTGATCGGCTTGCCGCTCATGCGGCCCGACAATTTCAAGAACGCGATGACCGAGCCGGTGAAGGTGATGGCGCCGATCGCCACACCCAATGACATCTCGATCAGGCTCTGCTGGTGGATGTGCGCCTCGCTGCCGATGCCGAAGGCGGCCGGAGCGTAGAAGGCGCCAGCAGCGACCAGCACTGCGGCCATGCCGACCAGCGAGTGAAAGGCAGCGACCAGTTCCGGCATCGAGGTCATCGACACCTTGCGCGCGATGACGGCGCCGATGCCACCGCCAATGGCGATGCCGAGCACAACGAGGCCCCAGGCCATGCCGTCAGACGGCGGATGCGAGGCGAGTGTGGTGGCGACCGCGATCGCCATGCCGATAATGCCGAACAGGTTGCCGCGACGGCTCGACTCCGGGTTCGACAGCCCGCGCAGCGCGAGGATGAAGAGAACGCCGGCGACGAGATAGAGCAGCGCAACGAGATTGGCGCTCATGACGCGCTCCTATCCGTGACGGAGAAAGGAAACCGGTTGCCCCCCAGCATGGCCGTCATCACTTCTTTTTCTTCTGGTACATGGCCAGCATGCGCTGGGTGACCAGGAAGCCGCCGAAGATGTTAATCGAGGCGAAGACGAGCGCGACGAAACCGAGGATGCGCGCCCAGAGCGGACCATGGTCGTTGCCGACGAGCGCCACGCCGACGGCGAGCAACGCGCCGACGACGATCACCGACGAGATGGCATTGGTCACCGACATCAGCGGCGTGTGCAGTGCCGGCGTCACCGACCACACCACGTAATAGCCGACGAACACCGCCAGCACGAAAATCGAGAAGCGGAACACGAAGGGATCGACCGCACCGACGATGTGGTCCATGGCAGTTCTCCGTTAAGCCGCCGTCTTGGGCTGGAAGTTCGGGTGTACGACCGCTCCATCGCGGGTGAGCAAGGTGCCTTTGATGATTTCGTCGTCCCACGGCACGGCAAGTTTCTTCTCGTCCTTGTCGATCATCAGGCCGAGGAAGGTCAGCAGATTCTTGGCATAGAGCGCCGAGGCCGAGGCCGCGATGCGGCCGGCGACGTTGAGATGGCCGACGATCTTGGCCGGCCCCGCCTCAACCACCTCGCCCGCCTTGGCGCCCTCGACATTGCCGCCGCGCTCGACCGCGAGATCGATGATCACCGAGCCTGGCCGCATCGAGGCGACCATCTCGGCGGAGATCAGCCGCGGCGCCGGACGGCCGGGGATCAGCGCGGTGGTGATGACGATGTCCTGCTTCTTGATGTGCTCGGTGACGAGCGCGGCCTGCTTGGCCTGGTATTCCTTGGACATTTCCTTGGCGTAGCCGCCGGCGGTTTCGGCCTGCTTGAATTCCTCGTCCTCGACCGCAACGAACTTGGCGCCCAGGCTCTCCACCTGCTCCTTGGTGGCGGGGCGCACGTCGGTGGCGGTGACGATGGCGCCGAGGCGGCGCGCCGTTGCAATTGCCTGGAGACCGGCGACACCGACGCCCATGATGAACACCTTGGCCGCCGGCACGGTGCCGGCCGCGGTCATCATCATCGGGAGCGCGCGGCCGTATTCTTCCGCGGCGTCGATCACTGCGCGGTAGCCGGCGAGGTTGGCCTGGCTGGAGAGCACGTCCATGGACTGGGCGCGGGTGATGCGCGGCATCAGCTCCATGGCGAAGGCGCAGAGGCCGGCATCGGCCATGGCCTTCAGTTCCGCCTCATGGCCGTAAGGGTCCATGATGGCGATGACCAGCGCGCCCTTCTTGTAGCCGGAAAGCTCTCCCGTGGCCGGGCGGCGGACCTTGAGCACCACATCGGCGTCATTGGTGACATTGTCGCCAAGAGTGGCCCCGGCAGCCTCGAATTCACTATCGGGAATGCCGGACGCGACGCCGGCGCCGCGCGCGACCGCGACCTCGGCGCCCAGACCGACCAGCTTCTTCACCGTTTCCGGCGTGGCGGCGACACGCGGCTCGTTCGCCTCCGCTTCACGGGCTACGGCTATCTTCATTGTCGCCTCCCCCGTTTCCGCCCCGGCGGAAAGGTCAGTCTTATTATACGCCCATGAAGGCGAAAATGACGAAGCAGATAACGAAGGACACGTAGCTCGAGGTCTTCGAGCCGGTGATCAGCCCCGGCACCGCGCCGAAAATGGTGACGATCCAGATCAGCAGGGCCATGAGCCAGTGCCCCATGACACCACCGACCGCGAGGCCGAACAAGATGTTCACCACGGTGATGAGGCCAACGAAGGCGAATTCGACGAAGCGGACGTAGCTCTGCTCGTGTGCCGGGTAGTCGTTACCATCGGCGGTGGCGTATTGGACGGTGCCGTGCTCGGCCATGGGGAAAGGTCTCCGGAGGTCTCAATTGAGGCGGGCCTGCGAAGCGATTACCGCAATTGGGGCGGCAGGGCAACGGCCACCGGCTCAACCCTTAGGGGGCGGGCTCCAGGCCGGCCTCAGTCAAAGCGGCAGCCTGCCGCGCCGCCACGGTTTCCACCGTAAAATCCGCGATAGCGTCGTTGAACAGCTTGAAGAAATTCAGCTCGGCGGCGAGGTGCAGGAACACGGCGCCCAAGCCCACCGCCGCCCGGTCCATGAACACGAATTCCCGCGGCACGGTGACCGGACCCTTGGCTTTCAGCGCCTGGTGCACCCGGAAGGCTTCCTTGCGGCCGTAATCGGCAGGCCTGACGCCATCGGCGATGGTGCGCACCCGGTCGTCGAGCAGCGGTCCATAGATAAACCCTGCCCATATATTGAGAGTTTCTATCAGGTCGTGGCTGAGGCGCTTGAAGCCCCAGGTCTCGTAAGCGTGCACCACCCGCGCCTCGTCGCCCTCGAGCAGGCCGTAATACAAGTCCACCACCCCACCGGCGAAACTGGGCGGGAAGATGCGGATGCAGCCGTAGTCCAGCAGATTGATTCCGGCCGGCTTGCCCTTGACATCGTCGAACACCGAATAATTGCCGAGATGCGGATCGCCGTGGATGACGGCGTAACGCGAGAACGGTAGCCACCAGGCGGTGAACATGGCCTTGGCGATCCGATTGCGCTCGGCGAGCGGCGCATCCTTGTGGGCCAGCATGCGGCTGCCTTCGAGCCAGTCGAGGGTCAGCAGGCGACGGGTGGACAGCTCCGGCCAGACCCCGGGCACACGGACGGCGCGCTCGTCCTTGAGCATGGCGCGGTAAAGCGCGACGTGCTTGGCCTCGCGGACATAGTCGAGCTCCTCGCGCAGGCGGGCGGCGATCTCGACGCCGATCTCGCTCGTGTCAAGCGCCGGGTCGAAGCGCTTGCGCAGGGTGAGCAGCAGTTTCAATTGCTGCAGATCGGCTTCGACCGCCGACTGCATATCCGGATATTGCAGCTTGCAGGCCAGTGCGCTGCCGTCGAGTGCATGGGCCTTGTGCACCTGGCCGAGCGAAGCGGCCGCCGCCGGCTGATGCTCGAATTCGGCAAACTTCTTCTGCCAGTCGGAGCCGAGCTCGGCGCCCATGCGGCGCTTGACGAAGCCCCAACCCATGGGTGGCGCCTGGCTCTGCAGCTTGATCAGTTCGTTGGCATATTCCGGCGGCAGCGCATCGGGGATGGTGGCGAGCAGTTGCGCCACCTTCATGATCGGTCCCTTCAGGCCACCGAGCGCAGCGGCCAGCGCCAGCGCGTTGCCGGCGCGGTCGGACGGGCGGCGCATCACGCGCTGGCCGGCCATGCGCGCGGCCACGCCACCGACGCTGGTGCCGACCCGCGCATAACGCCGGGCGCGGGCGGAGAAGCGGTTCTTTTCGCGGTCGTCGGTGGGGGGCATGGGTGAACTCACCGGCTCTATTTAATGCCGGCTTGCGTGGAAAATAAGATGGGTCCCCACTCAGCCCCTACCCCAGCGCCTCCAGCTCCTCGATCAGATTCGCGATAACGTTCAACCCCTTGTCCCAGAATTTCGGATCACGGGCATCGAGCCCGAAGGGCGCCAGGAGCTCGGAATGGTGCTTGGTGCCGCCGGCGGCGAGCATCTCCAGATAGCGCTCGGCAAAGCCCGCCTCCGACTGCTCGTAGACCGCATAGAGCGAGTTCACCAGGCAATCCCCGAACGCATAGGCGTAGACGTAGAACGGCGAATGGATGAAGTGCGGGATGTAGACCCAGAAGGTCTCGTAGCCGGGCTTCAACTCGATCGCGGGGCCGAAGCTTTCCGCCTGCACCGACATCCACAGCTCGCAGATCTTGTCTGAGGTCAGCTCGCCGTTGCGGCGCTCCAGGTGCACCTTGCGTTCGAACGAATAGAACGCGATCTGCCGCGCCACCGTGTTGATCATGTCCTCGACCTTGGCGGCGAGCATGGCCTTGCGCTGCTTCTTGTCCTTGGTCTCGGCGAGCAGCTTGCGGAAGGTGAGCATCTCGCCGAACACGCTCGCGGTTTCCGCGAGCGTCAGCGGCGTCGGCGCCATCAGCGCGCCGTTGGGCGCGGCCAGCACCTGGTGCACGCCATGGCCGAGCTCGTGAGCAAGCGTCATGACGTCGCGCGGCTTGCCCTGGTAGTTGAGCATCACGTAGGGGTGCGCCGACGGCACGGTCGGATGCGAGAAGGCGCCCGGCTGCTTGCCCGGCCGCACCGGCGCGTCGATCCAGCGCTTGTCGAAAAAGTCCTCGGCGACCTCCGCCATCTTGGGCGAGAACGCGCCATAGGCGGTGAGGATGGTGCCGCGCGCGTCCTCCCAGGGAATCGTGCGTTGCGCCACCTTCGGCAGCGGCGCGTTACGGTCCCAGTGCGGCAGCTTCTTCTTGCCGAACCACTTCGCCTTCAGCGCATAATAGCGGTGCGACAGCTTGGGGTAAGCGTTGCGCACGGCGTCGACCAGCGCGTCGACGACTTCGCGCTCGACGCGGTTTGACAGATGCCGCGCATCAGCGACGTCTTGGAAGCCGCGCCAACGGTCGGAGATCTCCTTGTCCTTGGCGAGCGTGTTGGTGATGAGCGTGAAGCCGCGCAGGTTTTCCTTGAAGGTCTTGGCCAGCGCCTCGGCAGCGGCCCTTCGCTTCTTGCCGTCGGCGTCCATCATCAGATTGAGCGTCGACTCGATAGCGAGTTCCTTGCCGCCGACCTTGAATTTCAAGGCGTTGATGGTCTCGTCGAACTGCCGGTTCCAGGCCGAATAGCCGGTCATCGACTTCTCGTGGAAGAGCTGCTCGACGCGGTCTTCCAACTGATAGGGCTTCTCCTTGCGCACGTCTTCGATCCACGGCCTGTAATGGCCGAGCGCCGGATCGGCCATGGCGGCTTCGAGCGCGGCGTCGTCGACGCGGTTGAGCTCGAGCGTGAAGAACAGGAGATGGATCGACGCCGCGGTCAGCTTCTCCTGCACGTCGCCATAGAACTTGGCGCGCGCCGGATCGCTGCTGTCGCCGGCATAGAGCAGCCCGGCATAGGAAATCAGCCGGCCGAGCGTGTCGTCGATCGCCTCGTAGCGCTTGAGCGCCTCGGCAAGCACCTGCCCGGCCCGCTCGCCAGTGGCCATCACCTGCAGCTTGCCCTTGTAGGCCTCCTCGAAGGCGGCGCAGTCGGTCGCCGACTGTTCCAGGTCGCGCTTGAGCGCGGGGCTGTCCATGCCGGGATAGAGGTCGTCCAGGTTCCACTCGGGCAACGCGCCGAGGCGTCCGCTGGCACGGGGCTTAGTGACCTTCTTGGCGGCTTTGGTCTTCTGCTTGGTCTTCTTCTTCCTGGCGGCAGTGGGCATTGCAAATCCGTGGCTGGAGAAATGAGGGGAAGCCCGGCGGGGCAACGCAAGAACTGGAGCAGCCCGATCTATATCGGCCGCGGGCGCGGCCGGATCAACCGGCCGGCGGCCACAAATGGCCTCTGCAGGGGACGAAAATGCGGCCCTGCCGCGATGGCCCGCGTTCGAGCGGCGGCTTAAGGGCGCATTAAGGCTGAGGGGCCAAAGTGCGCCAATTCGGCACAGTTGGCCAACCCGTTGCGTGCCGGATGGAGCCCCTGAACATGTCCGACACCGTACTCATCGTCGACGACGATCCCGTCCAGCGCCGCCTGCTGGAGGCGATGATCACGCGCTTCGGCTATGCGGCCGAGACCGCCGACGGCGGCGACGCGGCGTTGGCGCGGCTGACCAACGCCGGCGCGCCGGCGGTCGATGGCGTGGTGCTCGACCTGATGATGCCTGACCTCGACGGGCTCGGGGTGCTGTCGCGCCTGCGCGAAGCGGGCGTCGCCGTGCCGGTGATCGTGCAGACCGCCCATGGCGGCATCGACAACGTGGTGTCGGTGATGCGCGCCGGCGCCGCCGACTTCGTGGTCAAGCCGGTGAGCCCCGAGCGCCTACAGGTGTCATTGCACAACGCGCTCGCCGCCCGCGCGCTCGTGGGCGAAGTGCAGCGTCTGAAGCGCCGGCAGGAAGGCACACTGACCATCGCCGACGTCGTCACGCGCTCGGAGGCCATGCGGCCCGTCTTGCGCGCGACCGAAAAAGCGGCGGCCTCCGTCATCCCGGTGCTGATCGAGGGCGAATCCGGCGTCGGCAAGGAATTGATCGCGCGCGCTATCCACGGCTCCGGCGCGCGCCGCGCCAAGCCATTCGTGGCGGTGAACTGCGGCGCCATGCCGGAAAATTTGGTCGAGTCGATCCTGTTCGGTCACGAGAAAGGCGCCTTCACCGGCGCCACCGAAAAGCACACCGGAAAGTTCATCGAGGCCGACGGCGGCACGCTGTTCCTCGACGAGGTCGGCGAACTGCCACCCGCGGCGCAGGTGAAATTATTGCGCGCCTTGCAGGAAGGCGAAGTGGAGCCGGTCGGCGGGCGCAAGAACGTCAAAGTCGACGTGCGCATCGTCTCGGCCACCAACCGCGACCTGATCGCCGACGTGAAGGCCGGGCGCTTCCGCGAGGACCTGTTCTACCGCTTGCACGTCTTTCCGGTGTCGGTGCCGCCCTTACGCAAACGCAGCGACGACATCCCGGCGCTGGCGCGCCATTTCCTCGCGCGCATCGCGGCGGAAGAAGGAAAGCACGTGCGCACCTTCAGCACCGAGGCGATGGCGCTGCTCGCGAATTTCAAGTGGCCCGGCAACGTGCGACAGCTTGAGAACGCGATCTTCCGCGCGGTCGTACTGGCCGACGGCGAAGAGATCGGCGTCAACGAATTCCCGCAGATTTCAGCGCAGCTCAACGAGGCCGGCGACGCGATCCTGCCCTTGATCGAGCCTCTGTCCGAGCCGGCACCGGCGATGGCCGCAAGCCTCGCCGACATCGGCGACGACACGATCGCGCCCGGCGCGCCGGCGTTAACGCTACCGGGCGAGGCACTGGCGCTGATCAACGCGGAAGGCGAGGTGCGCACGCTGGAGGAGATCGAAAGCGAAGTCATCCGCTTCGCCATCAATCATTATCGCGGGCAGATGTCGGAAGTGGCGCGCCGGCTCAGGATCGGCCGTTCGACGCTTTACCGTAAGCTCGAAAGCCTCGGCCTCGACGATGCGAGCCGCGCGCGAAAAGAACGCGCCGACGCCGATTGAGGTCGAATTCCGGCGCTTTAACCATATGCACGGCGCGCGTTAGCCGTGATGACAAGTAAGCATAAATGAAGGCCGGAAAGCAGTCGTGCCGCCGGCCGTTCGGTCGCATAATGCGACCGCACATGAACGACGGTATAGGGGCGACGGAGTCGAGATCGCTGTCGCCCGGCGAACGCGCAAAAGCGCGCGCGTTGAGTTGGAGTAAACTGGAATGCGTACTGCACGATTTGGCCGCCTGCTCGCCGGTACCGTTCTGGCCTTGATCGTCGCGGCGCCGACGCTGAGCATCTCGGCGCCGGACCGGGTCGAGTCGGTGCGACCGCCGCCGCCCACGCTCAACGGCCAGCGCATCTACCGTCAACGCAACCACCGCCGGCGCGCCGCGCCGCTGCCGCGGTACGAACCCGCCGTGCGCAATACGCCCACGCGGCCCGCAACCGAACGCTACCGCGCCGTCGGCCGCAACAGCCCCTACGCGCGCCCACCCGCCTTGCAGGCGCGCACCATCGTGCGCCGCGAGGTAACGCCGTTGCCGCCCGAGCCACCCGCGCGCCGCGCCAATGACGAAGCGACGCCGGAGCCCGCGACGGCCCGCGCGGTCGCCGCTCCAGCCAAGGTGGAACAGCCGACCAAGCCCGATACCGGCGCCCTTGCCGTCGGCGCCAACCTCGACAAGCCGCTCGCCGCCAACGATGCCCAGATCGGCGAAGCCTTGCGCGCTATCGTCACCGCCAAGACGTTCGGCCGCGGCATCGCGCGCGCCGCCGAGCGCAAGGCGATCGTGCATTTCTACGCCGCCCACAAATACGCCCCGCTCTGGATCAGGGACGGCGCCCTCACCGCCCGCGCCAAGATCGTGATCGGACACTTGCAGCACGCCGGGACCGAAGGGCTGATGCCGTCCGATTATCCGGTGCCGCCGTTCGGTACTCTCAGCAGCGCCGAGCAACTGGCCAAGGGCGACATCGGCCTCACCTATTCGTTGCTGACCTTCGTGCGGCATCTCGCGACCGGGCGCATCGCGCCGCGCCGCGTGTTCGCGCAGGTCGAATACGGCAGCCATACGCCCGATCCAGACGTGATTCTGAAGACGGTGTTCGCGGCGCGCGACGTCAGCGCCGCGATCGAAAGCTACGATCCGCCGGACGCCGGCTTCCGCGCGCTCAAGCGCAAGCTCGCCATGCTGCGCAGCCAGCCCGACAAAGGCAACGCCGACCGCATTCCCGATGGGAAGTTGATCCATCCCGGCCAGCGGGACGCCCGCATCCCGGCCATCCGCGCGCGCCTCGGCGTCCGGAGTCGCCGGCCGAATGACATGACCTACGACCGCCGGCTCGCCAACGTCATCCGCCGCGTCCAACAGAACGCGGGCCTGAGCGCCGACGGCGTCATCGGCAACAACACGCTGGCCAAGATCAACGGCCCGAGCCACGCCAAGGTGATCGACACCGTCGAAGCCAACATGGAGCGCTGGCGGTGGCTGCCGCGCAACCTCGGCGACACCTACGTCATGGTCAACGTGCCGGACTTCTCGCTCAAGCTGGTGCACGACGACAAGACGATCTGGCGCACCAAGATCGTCGCCGGCAAGCCGCAGACGCCGACCCCGTTGCTCAGCGCGTCGATGAACGAAGTGATCGTGAATCCGTCCTGGTACGTGCCGCAGTCGATCATCCACAACGAGCTGTTGCCGCGCTACGAGACCGATCCCAACATCTTCGACCGCCTGGGGCTGGAAGTGAAGAAAGGCCCCGACGGCCATATCAACGTCGTGCAGCCGCCGGGCGCGGCCAACGCGCTCGGCCGCATCAAGTTCAACTTCAACAACAAGTTCCTGGTCTACCTGCACGATACGCCGGAACGGCAGCTCTTCCGCTACAGCCGGCGCGCCTTCAGTCACGGCTGCATGCGAGTCCAGGACCCCACCAAGTTCGGCGAGCTGATCCTGTCGCTGTCGATGGACGGACGGTCGACGCCGAACGCACGCCAGATCCGGTCGATGTTCGGCCAGGAGGAGCACGACTTCAGGCTGCTGAAACGACCGAAGGTGCACGTCACCTATCAGACCGCGTTCGTCGACGAGAACGGCAAGCTGCAGATCCGCAACGACATCTACGGCTTCGATGCGCGCATCCACGCCATCCTCACCAGCCCTGAGCGCAAGGTGGCCGACAACGCGCCGCCGCCGGACCCGGCCCGCGACCTGGAGACCGCACAGGCCAACCAGGAGATCCTGCGCCGGGTCGAGCGCCGCGAGGCCCACGATCCGTTCGACTTCTTCGAGCAGCTCTTCCGCTGATCGCGGCCGCCGCGCGCTGGAGCGTTTCCAGGCGACGTTAAGAACCGGTTCGTCGTCCGGAAACGCGACAAAACAAGCACTTGGGCACGCTCACCGTATCCGCGAAACGGTGAGCGCACCGGAGCTCGGCGGATCGGGCAAAATTCCCCGTCCCTGCCGTCTCAGAGGCCTTTTTCCGCCATTTTCCCCACCTATCTTGCCATCCTGGGATGGGGGGTAGCGCCGCCAAGCGCGCGTTAACCGATCCCGACAAGACTGCTAAGGTCGTCGTCCGACGGCCGAATTCTGGGGCGTGGCGGCGACACGTGGGACGGGGCTTTTCACGATCGGCAGCGGTTGCGGTGCGTTCTCCGCGGGGGCTTCTTTTGGCCTGTCGTCTGGCGCGCGGCGCCGGCGTCCGCTTCGCCGTAGCGGGCTTTGCGCTGCTGATCGCCGGCACCATGTTGCGCAACGCCGCCGCCGCGGGCGACACCCGCACGCTCACCATGCGCCACGCGCACACCGGCGAGACCATCACCATCACCTATAAGCGCGACGGCCAGTTCGTTCCGGCCGCGCTCAAGAAACTCGACTGGTTCATGCGCGACTGGCGGCGCAACGAAGAAGTCCGCATGGACCCGCGCCTGTTCGACATCCTGTGGCAGGCGTATCGCGAAACCGGGGCCACCCAGCCGATCGAAATCATCTGCGGCTACCGCGCGCCCAAGACCAATCACCTGCTGCGCACGCGCTCGGGCGGCGTCGCCAAATTCAGCCAGCACATCCTCGGCAAGGCTATCGACTTTTTCATTCCCGGCGTACCGCTCGCCAAGCTGCGCGCGGTCGGCCTCAAGCTGCAGCGCGGCGGCATCGGCTTTTATCCGAAGTCCGGCTCGCCCTTCGTGCACATGGACGTCGGCACCGTGCGGCACTGGCCGGGCATCGCGCGCGAGCAGCTGGTGAAGATCTTTCCCGAAGGGCGCACCGTACACATCCCCGCGGACGGCAAGCCGCTGCCCGGCTACGCCGAGGCGCTGGCCGAGATCGAGCGGCGCGGCAACGTGCCCAACGCGCGCTCACTTCAGCTCGCGCGCGCGGCCGGCGCCATCACCACACATGATGAGCGCATCGCCGAAGCGGTCGCGCAAGGGCGCAAGGAGACGCTGGTCGCGCTGGTCAGTTCCGGCCGCGACAACGGCAAGAGCAAGGGCGAAGCGCACGCGCTGGCGCAGACGGCGTCACCGACGCTTGCTAGCCTGACGCCAGGCAAGCCGCTGTCGCTTTCGCCGCCTGTTCGGACCGCAAGTGCGGCACCGACGCCCGAAACAAGACCGTCGCAAGGCATGACACTGGCGTCGCTGAAGTCGACGCTGGCGCCCGCACCCGCCGCGGACGAGGCGAGCGACGACCTGTTCGCCAAGCGCTTCTGGCCGGTGCCGGTTCCGACCGAAGCGCCGTCCGTTTCTTCGCTTAAGGTCGCCAGCGCCGACATGAATACCACCGGCAGCACCGGCGACGGCGGCGAGGCCCTCGCCTATGCCGCCGACGGGCCGACGCAGTGGCCGGCGAGCGGCTTGCGCGGACGCCTGACGCGGCTGGTGTCGACGGCCCACGCGGCAACCGCGCCGCAGCCACTCGCGCTGGAAGCCAAGGCCGGTACTCGGCAAGGCGATGACGATCGGCGGCCAGCGTCTGTCGAGCCCCTGGATGCGCGCCGCCGTCATGACCCCGAGCGTGCGCCACGCCATGACCGTGTCGCAACTGCGCGAGAGCGATCCGCGCCAGCTGCGTGACCTGCTGTTCAAGCCGGCGCGCGCGATGGCGATGACCTTTACGAACGATCCGCAGGCCGGCATGACCAGCGACAGCTTCAGCGGCCAGGCGGTGGTGTTCGTGGCGACCGTGCGGCTCGTGCCGCAGCAGACCGCGTCGCTTCAGTAGGCATTCAGATCAGCATTGAAGGCGAAGCGCTGGCCACAGGCGCGCTTCCCCTCTCCCCTTGCGGGAGAGGGGAAGAGAGCCAGACGCTGGCGCGTCATTCACACCTCACGCAAAGCGATTCAGTTCAGCATCCCGAGCGCGTGCATGTAGGTCTCCAGCACCGCTTCCTGTTCCTTGCGCTCGTCTGAGTCCATCTTGCGCAGACGCACGATGGTGCGCAGCGCCTTGACGTCGAAGCCGTTGCCCTTGGCCTCGGCGTAGACGTCCTTGATGTCGTCGGATGTCGCCTTCTTCTCCTCCTCGAGCCGCTCGATGCGCTCGATGATGGCCTTCAGCTGGTCCTTGGCGAAGCGGGTTGTGGCCTGTTCTGTATCGTTTTCGGCCGCAGCGGTGGCAGGCATCGACGTCTCCTTGTGCAGCGGCGGAAACTCGGGCCGCCGTCTCTTGCCAAGGAGCTTTCGGAGTTAAGCAGCCCCCGGTCAAGCCGAGGGGCCACGCCTTCCACGATGTTCACATAGCCGTCAAAGTCTTAGTGCTGGGGCCTTGCCTTTTCGAACGCCACCTTCTGCTCGGCCGAAGCCTCTTTCTGGTATTTCGCCCGCCATTCCGCGTAGGGCATGCCGTAGACGATCTCGCGGCTGTCGTCCTTGCTCATGGCCAGGCCCTTCTCGTCGGCGGCGTCCTTCATCCAGTTCGACAGGCAGTTGCGGCAGAAACCGGCGAGATTCATCATATCGATGTTCTGCACGTCGGTGCGCTCGCGCAGGTGCGCCACCAGGCGCCGGTAGACGGCGGCTTCCAGCTCGATGCGGGTCTTGTCGTCCATGATGCAAACTCCCGTGGTTCGGCTTGAACATAGTCGGCGGCGGGCGGACTTGCCATAGGCGGCAAAAACCGGCGGTATCGGCGCCATGATCGAATCCCGCACCTTTCTCCGCCACCTTTTCGACACCGCGGTCGCCGCCGCCCACCCGGCGAGCTGCCTGCCGCCCTTGTTGCCACCACCGCCGCAGGGCCGGCTGATCGTGCTCGCCGCCGGCAAGGCGGCCGGTTCCATGACCGAGGTGGCGGAAGCCCATTATCTCGATGCGCTCAAGCTCGCGCCCGAGCGGCTGACGGGGGTGGCGGTGGCGCGCCACGGCTATGGCCGGCCGACGCGCGCAGTGAGCATGATCGAAGCCGGCCATCCGGTGCCCGACGCTGCGGGCCTTGCGGCCGCCGAGCGCGCTCTTGAACTCGCGGATAAGGCCGGCGCCGACGACCTGGTGCTGGTGCTGATGTCGGGCGGCGCCTCGGCCAACTGGATCGCGCCGGCGGCCGGCGTTTCGTTCGAGGACAAGCAAGCGGTGACACGCGCGCTCCTGCGCTCGGGTGCGCATATCGGTGAGATCAACTGCGTGCGCAAACATCTCTCGCGCATCAAGGGCGGCCGGCTGGCGCGCCACGCCCATCCGGCCAAGCTCGTGACCCTCGCGATCTCAGACGTGCCGGGCGACGATCCCGCCGTCATCGGCTCAGGGCCAACGGTGCCCGACCCAAGCACGCTCGACGAGGCCCGCGCCATCGTGGCGAAGTACAAGCTCGAGCTGCCGGCAAGCGTCACCCGCGCGCTCGCCGATCCCGCCAACGAAAGCCCGAAGCCGGGCGACGCCGTGTTCGTCGACAGCCGCTTCGCCATCGCCGCCCGACCGGCGGATTCGCTGCGCGCAGCGGCGGCGGACGTGCACGCCGCCGGCTACGAATGCATTTCGCTGGGGGACACGGTCGAGGGTGAGGCGCGCGAGGTGGCGCGCGCGCACGCCGCGCGCGCGCGCGCATTGCAGGCCGAGGGCAAGCGCGCGGTGATCCTCTCCGGCGGTGAATTGACGGTCACCATGGCAGGAAACGGCCGCGGCGGGCCCAATCAGGAGTACGCCCTGGCGCTGGCGATCGCGCTCGACGGCGTGGGTGGCGTGGCGGCGCTCGCCGGCGACACCGACGGCACCGATGGCGGCGCTGGCGCGGCCACCGACCCCGCCGGCGCCCTGATCGACGGCCAGACGGCAGCCCGGGCACGTGCCTGCGGCCTCGATCCCGCCGCGTTTCTCGCCGATAATGACTCCACCGGTTTTTTCGCCGCCCTGGGCGACCTTCTCGCGCCGGGGCCGACCTACACCAACGTGAACGACTTCCGGGCCATCGTCGTTGACAGGCCCTGACCGTTCACGTCACAACCAATTATCGCAAACGACGCCTCGTGAACGCATTGCCTTTCATCGCTGCCGGGCGCGGCACATCCGTCATCTTCGTGCGTTATACGATTCTGGCGATGGCGCTGCTCGCAGCCTCGCCGGCGCTGGCAGATTTCCGCCTATGCAACAACACCGGCAGCCGGGTCGGCGTCGCCATCGGCTACAAGGATCAGGAAGGCTGGGTCACGGAAGGTTGGTGGAACATCACACCGCGCACCTGCGAAACCCTGCTGCGCGGCGCGCTGGTCGCCCGCTACTACTACATCTACGCCGTGGACTACGACCGTGGCGGCGAATGGTCCGGGCACGCCTACATGTGTTCGCGCGACAAGGAATTCACCATCCGCGGCACCAAAAACTGCCTGGCGCGCGGCTATGACCGCACCGGATTTTTCGAGGTCGACACGCGGGAACAGCGTTCCTGGACCGTGCAATTGACCGATAATGCCGAATCAGCGCCGGAGCGGCCGCTGCTACCGCTCGGCCCGGCGCCCATTCCGCCGGCGGCCGGGCAGCGGCCACCGCCCGCACCGCCATCCGCACCCAAGGGTCATAAGCGATGAGACGTCAGCGCCGCGCCAAGATCGTCGCCACCCTGGGCCCAGCCTCGACCGACCCTGCGATGATGGCGAAGCTGTTCGCCGCCGGAGTCGACGTGTTCCGGATCAACATGAGCCACACCAGCCAGGATCGCATGCGCGAGCTGGTGGCCGCGATCCGCAACCTCGAACGTGCCACCGGCCGGCCGATCGCCGTGCTGGTCGATCTGCAGGGGCCGAAGCTGAGGCTCGGCACCTTCCAGGGCGGCCAGGTGATGGTGGCGGACGGCGCCAGCTTCACTTTCGACGCCAACCCCGCGCAGGGCGACGAGACCCGCGTTTACCTGCCCCATCCGGAGATCTTCCACGGCGTCGAGCCCGGCCACACGCTGCTGATCGACGACGGCAAGGTGCGGATGACGGTGACCGCGGTCGAGCCTGAAACGATCACGGCGCAAGTCATGGTCGGCGGCCGGCTTTCCGACCGCAAGGGCGTCAGCCTGCCCGACACCACCATTCCGTTCTCGGCGCTGACCGAGAAGGACCATTCCGATCTCGACGCTGCGCTCGAGACCGGCATCGACTGGGTGGCGCTGTCGTTCATCCAGCGGCCGGAGGACATCGCTGAGGCCAAGAAGATCACGCGCGGGCGCGCGTCCGTCATGGCCAAGATCGAGAAGCCGCAGGCGGTGACGCGGCTCAACGAGATCATGGATCTCGCCGACGCGCTGATGGTGGCGCGCGGCGATCTCGGCGTGGAGATGCCGCTCGAAAAAGTCCCGGGCGTGCAGAAGCAGATGACGCGGCTCGGCCGCGCCACCGGCAAGCCGGTGGTGGTGGCCACCCAAATGCTGGAATCGATGATCAACTCGCCGGTGCCGACGCGCGCGGAGGTCTCCGACGTCGCCACAGCCATCTTCGAGGGCGCCGACGCGGTGATGCTGTCGGCGGAATTGGCGGCCGGCAAGTTTCCGGTGGAGGCGGTCTCGACCATGAGCCGCATCGCCGAGGAGGTGGAATGCGAGGACGTCTACCGCGGCATCATCGATTCGCAACGCGCCGCGCCCGAGGCGACCGGCGCCGATGCCATCGCCGACGCCGCGCGCCAGATTGCCGATACGCTCGATCTTGCAGCCGTGGTGTGCTGGACCGCATCGGGCTCGACCGCGCTGCGCATGGCGCGTGAGCGGCCGCGGCCGCCGATCGTCGCCATTTCGCCCAATGTCGCCACGGGCCGCAAGCTCGCCGTGGTGTGGGGCGTGCATGCGGTGATCACGGAGGACGCCCACGACCAGGACGACATGGTCGACCGCGCCTGCCGCATCGCCTTCAAGGAAGGCTTCGCCAAGGTGGGCCAGCGCATCATCACGGTCGCCGGCGTGCCATTCGGGACGCCAGGCGCGACCAACATGCTGCGCATCGCCTATGTGGGGGAGAAAGAGGGAGAGGCGTGAGCGGCGGGCAGGATCAGATATCCCGGCCCTCGACCTTCTCGGAGAGCTTCTTCACCATGTCGGGCACCTTCGGCAGGCGCGGATAGACCTTGAGCGCCTGGCGATAGGCTTCCAGCGCTTCCTTGTCGTCGCCGATCTGCTGGAAGATCATGCCGAGGCCCGACAACGCGCCGAAATGGCGCGGCTCGCGCTTCAACACTTGGGAAATGTCGTTGATGGCCGCGCCGAAGCGGCGTTCCTTGTATTCGATGGTGGCGCGCTGATTCCAGGCTTCCACGTAGCTCGGCCGGATCTTGATGATGGCGTCGAGCAGCTTGGTGGCGAGCGTGAGGTCCTTGCCCTGGATCGCCTCGCGCACGCGGTGCATCAGCAGGTTGGCGGTGTCGCTCGGCGACACCATCCAGGTCGCCCAAATGCGGACCTCGATGGCCTTGGCGGTCTCTTGGTCGGGTGCGGCCTTCAACGCCTTGAACAGCATGTCGAGGCGAGTAGCGTGATGGCCCTTGGCGACGCGCGGCAGCTTGGCTGGCGGCTTCACCCAATGGTCGGCGTTCGGCCTCTCCGGCGCGGGGTTGGGCACCACGGGCGCCTCGGGCGCCGCCAAGGCAGGCGCGGCGAGCAAGGCCATGGCCGCGAGAGCGGCGGCGAGCAGCGATGGGAATCGGGCGCGCATGATTGGAGGGTAATATCCCCGCCGGTTGCGGCCAATATGCGGCACGGAATTGGTGGCCCGTGTCATGGCAGGCCGGCCAGCCGGAAGCATTCAGGCGCCCCGCGGGGCGCCCGGCTAAACCCTTGTTCTGGGTAGTCTTTTTCCCGAAATCGCGCCCGAATGCGCGGAATCCGGTGCCTCCGCGGCCTCAGCCCTGGCGGGCCTTGAAGCGGCGGTTGGTCTTGTTGATCACGTAGACCCGGCCCTTGCGCCGCACGAGGCGGTTGTTGCGGTGCCGGCTACGCAATGATTTCAACGAGTTACGGACTTTCATGACATTCTCTTACAGCGCTGTTTGGCCGGTTTTCTAAGCACCCGGCCCGCCCCTGTCAATGTGAGCGGCCCACCGGTTGGTCGCCAGGGATGGGTTGTTTCTTCTTTTTTGGTCGCGTTTCCGGACCGCGAACCGGTTCCCACTTCGCCTGGAAACGCTCTAAGGTCCGCCCAAACGCCCGGGGAGGAAAAGTTAATGCAGCGCAGTACCGACCGTTTTCTCACGACCCACACCGGCAGCCTGCCGCGGCCCGACGACCTGATCCAGATGATGTACGCCAAGGAGGAAGGCGTGCCGGTCGAGCCCCACGCCCTCGCCGCCCGCATCCGCGAGGCGGTGGCCGAGGTCGTGAAGAAGCAGGCCGACGCCGGCATCGACCTCATCAACGACGGCGAGATGTCGAAGCCGAGCTACGCCACCTACGTCAAGGACCGGCTCAACGGCTTCGGCGGCACCGGCAACACCTTCGTCTACCAGGACGTCCACGAATTCCCGGCGCTGGAAAAGAAAGTGTTCGGCGACCCCGGCCGCTCGCGCCGCAAGACGCCGGCCTGCAACGCGCCCATCAGCGTGCGCGACAAGCAAGCGCCGCAGGCCGACGTCGATAACCTCACCGCCGCGCTCAAAAGCGTGAAGGCGGCCGGCGGTTTCATGAGCGCGGCCTCCCCCGGCGTGGTGTCGCTGTTCTTCCGCAACGACCATTACAAGGACTTCGAGACCTACATTTACGCCATCGCCGAGGCGATGCGTTACGAATACGAGACCGTGACCAAGGCCGGCCTCGTCCTGCAGATCGACTGCCCGGATCTCGGCATGGGCCGGCATATCCAATACGCCGATCTCAGCCTGGAAGAATTCCGCAAGCGCGCCGAGTTGCACGTCGAGGCGCTCAATCACGCGGTCGCCAACATTCCGGTCGAACAGCTGCGCATGCATCTGTGCTGGGGCAACTACGAAGGCCCGCACCATCACGACGTGCCGCTCGCCAACGTCATCGACATCGTGTTCAAGGCCAAACCCTGCGCGATATCGTTTGAAGCGGCCAATCCGCGCCACGCCCATGAATGGACGGTGTTTGAGACGGTGAAGCTGCCGGAAGGCAAAGTGGTGATTCCGGGCGTGATCGAATCGAAGTCGAACTTTATCGAGCATCCGGAGCTGATCGCCCAGCGCATCTCGCATTACGCCAACCTGGTCGGGCGCGAGAACGTGATCGCCGGCTCCGACTGCGGCTTCGGCACCTGGGTGGGCCAGGCGGCGGTCGACCCCGATGTGGTGTTCGCCAAGTTCAAGGCGATGCGGGAAGGCGCCGACATCGCGACCAAGCGGTTCTGGAAATAGAAACGCGAACGGGCGGAGCATCAAAGCCCCGCCCGTTCTCTATTGACCTCGACTTTGACGTCAGCGCGTTCAGCCCGCCGCCCGCTGTTCGCCGCGCATGTCGGCGGCGGTGTCGAGTACCGCGCGGATGATCTTGTCGTAACCGGTGCAGCGGCAAAGATTGCCGGCGAGCCAGTAGCGCGTCTCTTCTTCCGTCGGGTTCGGATTGCGTTCCAGCAGCGCCTTGGCGGCGATCAGCACGCCGGGGGTGCAGAAGCCGCACTGCAGCGCCGCGTATTCGAGGAACTTCTGCTGCAGCGGATGCAGTTCCTGGCCCTTCGCCATGCCCTCGATCGTTTCGACCGTCTTGCCGTCGGCCTCGACCGCGAGCATCAGGCAGGAGCAGACCAGGCGGCCGTCGACGATGACGCTGCAGGCGCCGCAGTCGCCCGAGGCACAGCCTTCCTTGCTACCGGTCAATTGCAGCTCGTCGCGCAGGACGTCGAGCAGCGTGAGTTGCGGCTCACAGAGAAACTCGGTGGGCTCGCCGTTGATGGTGGTCGATACGTGATTTTTGCTCATTAACGGGCTCCCGCGCGCGCATAGGCAATTTCCGCCGCCCGGCGTGCCATGACGCCGGCGACCTTGGTCCTGTATTCGATGGTGCCCCGCTTGTCGTCGATCGGCTTGCAGGCGCCGCGCGCTGCCTTATCGAGCGCGGCGAGCGTCGCCTCATCGAGCTTGTGCCCGATCAGCGCCTTGGCGGCCTCGTCCACCACCACCGCGGTGGGCGCCACGGCGCCCAGCACGACCCGCGCGTCGGTGCAGACGCCGCCCGCATCGAGCGTGACATTGACCGCGGCACCGACCACGGCAATGTCCATCTCGGTGCGCGGAATGAAACGCAGATAAGCGTCGCCGGAATGCGGCGGGCGCTTCGGCAGATGAAATGCGACGATGAACTCACCCGGCTTCAGGGAGGTACGCCCCGGACCGGTGGCGATGCTCTCCACCGGCACCTCGCGTTGCCCGTTCGGGCCGGCGATCGTGCAGGTCGCGCGCGCGGCGATCAGCCCCGGAACGCTGTCGGCGGCCGGCGATGCATTGCACAAATTTCCCGCGAGCGTCGCCCGCCCTTGCACCTGCGTGGAGCCGATCAGGTTCGCGCCCTCGACCACGCCAGGCCACGCTTTGACAAGCGCGTCGCATTCACCGAGTTCGGCGCCCGACGTCGCGGCGCCGATGACGAAGCCACCGTCCTGCTCGCGGATGCCGGAAATGCCTGGGATTTTCTTGATGTCGACAATCACGTCCGGCTTGACGCGACCCGACCTCATTTGAACCAGCAGGTCCGTCCCACCGGACAAGACTTTCGCCATGCCGGAACTGCTGGCGAGAATACCGACCGCCTCCTCGACCGTCGACGGCGCTGAGTAACTGAGCATGCTGAGGCGTCTCCCGAATGACCCGACGGTACGCTAATCCGGCGCTGGTTGTCGGTCCAGCGTCAAAGACAATTCTGCGACGACCGGGTATCATGTCGCAATAGTTCCCGCTACGACTTGCATTTGCGCGCCGCCCGCGCAACCCTCTCTTCTTGGCAGACACAACCCGACGACGAAACGAGGCAGCCGTGAGCGACACACTTTCGCGCGACACAGAGACGACCTTCAAATGGATTGGCACCCGGCCGGTGCGCCCGGATGGCGTCCCGAAGGTCACGGGCGTCGCGCAGTACGGCGCGGATTTCATAATGCCGGGCATGTTGGTCGGCCGCGTCCTGCGCTCACCGCACGCCCACGCCCGCATCCGGTCGATCGACACATCGAAGGCCGAGGCGCTTCCCGGCGTAAAGGCCGTGGTGACCGCGGCGGATATGCCCGAGCAGACGTTCGATTACGCCGGCCCGGAACGCGTCCAGCTCAATTTCTGGCACATGACCCGCAACATCCTGGCACGCGAGAAGGCGCTCTATGAGGGACACGCCATCGCCGCCGTGGCGGCGACAAGCGCGTCCATCGCCGACGCCGCGCTCGAGCTGATCGAAGTCGACTACGAAGTGCTGCCGCACGTGATCGACGTCGACGAGGCGATGAAGCCCGATGCGCCTCTGCTGTTCGAGGACATGATCTCCCGCGGTATCGAGCCGGCGCCGAAGAAGCCGTCCAACATCGCCAAGCGCCGGGTATTTTCGCTCGGTGATGTTGATGCCGGTTTCAAGCAGGCCGACGAGATCGTCGAGATGTCATTCAAGACGGCGCCGGTGCATCAAGGCTATATCGAGCCCCAGGCCTGCATCGCGCGTGCCGACGCCGATGGGCAGAGCGAGCTCTGGACCTCGAGCCAGGGGCACTTCGTCGTGCGCGCCTATACCGCCCGGCTGCTCGGCATGAAGCTCGGCGACCTGCGCGTTTATCCGGCGGAGATCGGCGGCGCCTTCGGCGGCAAGACCGTGATCTACATCGAGCCGGTCGCTGTGATGCTGTCGCGGAAATCCGGCCATCCGGTGAAGATCGTGATGAGCCGTGAGGATGTGTTCAAGGCCACCGGTCCGACCTCCGGCTCCTCCATGACGGTGAAGATCGGCGTCAAGCGCGACGGCACCATCGTCGCCGCTGACGGGATTTTCAAAATCCAGGCTGGCGCCTTTCCGGGTTCGCCGTTCATCGGCACCGCTTTGTGCGCCTTCGCGCCCTACGATCTCGCAAACGTGCGCGGCACCGCCTATGACGTGGTGAGCAACCGCCCGAAGGTCGCGGCCTATCGCGCGCCGGGTTCGCCGATCGGCGCTTTCGCCGTGGAAAGCGTGCTCGACGTGCTGGCGCAGAAGATCGGCATGGACCCGCTGGCGCTGCGCCTGAAGAACGCGGCCAAGAAGGGCACCAAGATGCTGTCGGGCGCCGAGCTCGGGCACGACGGCTATGCCGACACCATCAAGGCGTTGATGGATCATCCCGGCTACAAGACGCCGCTCGGCAAGAACCAGGGGCGCGGCTGTGCGTCCGGCTATTGGTTCAACGGCGGCGGCGAATCCGCCGCCAACATGCACGTCAACGCGGATGGTACGGTGGTCGTCGCGACCGGCAGCCCCGACATCGGCGGCTCGCGCGCCTCGATGGCGATCATGGCCGCCGAGACGCTAGGCGTCGATTACAACCAGGTGCGCGCGATCGTCACCGACACCGGATCGGTCGGCTATGCGCATGTCACCGGCGGCTCGCGCGTCACCTTCGCGACCGGCATCGCCGTGATCGAAGCGACCCAGAAGATCATCAAGGAGTTGTGCGAGCGCGCGGCCAAGATGTGGAAGGTCGACGCCGACGGCGTGGTCTGGGAGAACGGCTACGCCAAGCCGGCGAGCAGCAACGTCGGCGAGTTCGAGCCGCTGTCGATCAAGGATATCGCGTCGAAGCGCGCGACGACCGGCGGGCCGATCGTTTCGTCCGCGGGCGTCAACCCCGGCAACGTGGCGCCCGGCTACGCCACACAATTCTGCGACGTCGAAGTCGATCCCGAGACCGGCAAGGTGAAGATCCTGCGCTTTGTCGCCGCGCAGGACGTCGGCCGCGCCATCCACCCGAGCTATGTCGAGGGGCAGATCCAGGGCGGCGTCACGCAAGGCATCGGCTGGGCGCTGAACGAGGAGTACATCTACGACTCCAAGGGGCGCCTGGAGAACGCCGGCTTCCTCGACTATCGGATTCCGGTGGCGTCTGACCTGCCGATGATCGAACCGGTCATGGTCGAGGTGCCGAACCCGAGCCATCCTTACGGGGCCAAGGGCGTCGCCGAGGTCAACATCTGTCCGCCGATGGCGGCGATCGCAAACGCCATCGAGCGCGCCATCGACCGGCGGCTGACCGAACTGCCGATGTCGCCGCCGCGGGTGCTGGCGGCGATCGACGCGCCCAAAGGCTGAGGTCGAATAACGATACGGCCCGGTCGGGCGGTGGCCCGCCGGCGCCACTCGCAATGGCGCATCGCATCGACGCATTGCTTGGGTTGATGCAACGAGAAAGCCCTTCCCCGCTGAGGCGGAGAAGGGCTCATGCGAAATCTGACCTTTCGACCAAGGAACTCGCGCGTCGGCGTCCCTGCCGGTCGAAAGCGAAAACGCAGGCTTAGAATTCAGCCGGCAGATAGCCGTTGATTTCGAGGCCGATGCAGATTTCGACGAGCGTAGGGGTCGTCCAGGTCATTGGATCTCTCCTGTTGGGTCGTTCCTATTAAACGCTTGCATCGCGCCCGGAGCGTTAGTGCCCCGAACGTTAGTGCCCCATGGATTCAGTGTAGCGTGCGTTCCCGCCCCTCACAACCGTTTAGCTGAGACGAGGTTCCGTGCACCGGGCACGGTCCTGCTGTGCTGCAATAAGACCTTGGTCACGGCGGACGGTGGAGAAACCGGCCGGGCGCGAAAACAGCGCCGCGAGCACCCACGGGTTGCTGCGTTTGCAGGCGGGCTGTAGGCTTTCAACCTGACGAAAAATCAAAAATCACAGCCGTAGGGAGTGAATAGCAATGAAGTGGACGACCCCGGTCTTGGTCGAAATCTGCATCGGTCTCGAGATCAACGGCTATCTGCCGGCCGAGTTCTGACCCGCATCGCCGCGCCATGAGTTGGCTCAAGGCTATTGTCCTCGGCGCCGCCGCCGGCGGCGGCTATCCGCAATGGAATTGCCGCTGTGCCGTTTGCCGGCTGGCCTGGCAGGGCGACAAACGCGTGCGGGCGCGTACGCAGGCCAGCATTGCCGTGTCCAAAGACGGCGAGAACTGGGTGCTGCTTAACGCCGCGCCAGACTTGCGCGCCCAGATCGCCGCGACGCCGGCGTTGCAGCCGCACGGCATGTCCTGCGCGGCAACATCGCAAGCGGCGCGCGGCAGCCCCATTCAAGCGGTGGTGCTGACAGGCGCGGAAGTCGACCAGGTCGCGGGGCTGTTGGATATGCGCGAGCGCCAGCCGTTCGCGATCTACGGCAGCGCCGAGACGCTGGCAAGCGTCGCCGACAATCCCATCTTCGCCGTATTGGCGCCCGAGGTTGTAGCGCGAACGACGGTCGAACTTGAGCGGCCGTTCGAGGCAGCCGGCATCGCGTTCGAGTTGTTCGCCGTGCCCGGCAAGGTGCCGCTTTATCTCGAACGCGGCGAGCCGGACCCGACGGAGCTTGCGGAAGAGAGCGGCGCCAATGTCGGCATCGAGGTCAGCGCCGGCGGCGCGCGCTTGGTGTTCGTTCCCGGCGCCGCCCTGATCAACGAGGCGCTCGAAGCGCGGTTCGCCAAGGCGGATGTAGTAATGCTGGACGGCACATTGTTCACGGACGACGAGATGATCCGCAGCGGCAGCGGCACCAAGACCGGCCGCCGCATGGGCCATTTGCCGATCGATGGGGCCGACGGCTCGCTCGCGGCTCTCGGCCACCTGCCCGGCCGGCGCATCTATATCCACATCAACAATACCAACCCCATTTTGGTCGACGGCTCGCCCGAACGCCTTCAAGTCGAGGCGGCGGGCGTCGAGATCGCCGAAGACGGCATGGAGATTGAACTGTGAAACTGTTGACGCCGGGCGAACTGGAAGCCGAACTGCGCGACATCGGCGCCAAGCGCTATCACCGCCTGCATCCGTTTCACAAAATGTTGCACGGCGGGCAGTGCAGCAAGGGTCAGGTTCAGGCCTGGGCGCTCAACCGCTACTACTATCAGGCCATGATCCCGATCAAGGACGCGAGCCTGATCGCGCGTTGCGATGATCGCGACCTGCGCCGCGAATGGCGCAGCCGGCTGGTCGACCATGACGGCGAGCACGCGGACGATGGCGGCATCGCGCGCTGGCTCAAGCTAACCGACGGGCTCGGGCTTTCACACGACGAGGTGGTGTCGACCCGCCTCATCCTGCCGGGCACGCGGTTTTCGGTCGACGCCTACGTGAAGTTCGTGCGCGAGCGCACGCTGCTGGAAGCGGTCGCGTCCTCGCTGACGGAATTGTTCTCGCCGACCATCATCAGCGAGCGCATGGCCGGGATGCTGAAGAACTACGACTTCATCACGGCCGAGACCATGGCCTATTTCGAAAAGCGCCCGCCGCAGGCCAGCCGCGACGCCACCTTCGCGCTCGACTACGTGAAGCGTAACGCCACGACGCCGGAAAAACAGCGCGCGGTGGTCGATGCCCTGCTGTTCAAGATGACCGTGCTGTGGACCATGCTCGACGTGCTCTACTATTCGTACGTCGCGCCCAAGCACCTGCCGCCCGACGTCTTCGTGCCGGAGGATCAAGGCGCATGAGCACGACCGCCCCGCGCGAGGTTGCCGACGACAGCGTGCCGCGCCTGCCGCGTGGGGTGCGGCTCACGGACAGTCCGGCGCAGGGCGGCATGGTGCTGCTGGCACCGGAGCGGGTGTTCAAGCCGGACGCCATCGCGCTGGCGATCCTTGAGCGCTGCGACGGCGTCGCGACGGTGGCGAGCATCGCCGACGCGCTGGCCGCCGCCTATAACGCACCGCGCGAGCGCGTGCTGACCGACGTCAAGGCGCTGCTCGGCTCGCTCGCCGACAAGCAACTGCTGGAGCTTTGACATGGCAGAGGGCAACGGCGAGACGCTGCACCGACCGCTCGGTCTGCTCGCGGAGCTGACGCACCGCTGCCCGCTCGGCTGTCCGTATTGCTCGAACCCGCTCGACGCTCGATCGCCGTTCCGACGAACTCGACACCGAGACCTGGGCGCGGGTGTTCCGGGAGGCGGCGGCCCTCGGCGTTCTGCAGACGCATATCTCCGGCGGCGAGCCGGGCGCGCGCCGCGACATCGTCGATCTCGTCAAGGCCGCGCACGAGGCGCCGCTCTACACCAATCTCATCACCTCCGGCGTCGGCCTTACCAAGGAGACGCTGGCTGCGCTCTACGACGTCGGCCTCGACCACGTACAGATTTCGATCCAGGACAGCGACGCCAAATCCGCCGATGTCATCGCCGGCTACGAGGGCGCCTACGAGCGCAAGAACGCGCTGGCCCGCCACGCCGTGCGGCTCGGCTTGCCGCTGACCGTCAACATGGTGGTGCACCGCGCCAACATCGAGCACGTCGAGGCCATGGTCGAGCAGGCGCTGGCGCTCGGCGCGGGCCGCATCGAAATCGCGCACGTACAGTACTACGGCTGGGCCATACCCAACCGCGCCGCGCTAATGCCGACGCAGGAGCAAGTCGAAAAGGCGGTGAAGACCGTGGAAGCCTTGCGCGACAAGCACCACGGCAGAATCGTGATCGACGCGGTGGTGCCGGACTATTACGCGCGCTTCCCCAAGCCTTGCGTCGGCGGCTGGGGCCGGCGCTCGCTCAACGTCACGCCGGCGGGCCGCGTGCTGCCCTGTCACGCGGCGGAGTTTATCCCCGGTCTTGAATTCTGGTCGGTGCGCGATCATGCGCTGGAAGAGATCTGGCGCGACTCGCCCGCGTTCAACGCCTTCCGCGGCACGAGCTGGATGAAGGAGCCGTGCTTGAGCTGCGAACGGCGCGAGCAGGACTTCGGCGGCTGCCGTTGTCAGGCCCTTCTCCTCACCGGCGACGCCTATGCCACCGACCCGGTCTGCCATCTGTCGCCGCAGCACGCGCTGGTCGCCGAGCTCGCAGCCGAGCGGGAAGACCGCGCTTATGTTTACCGGCGGTGAGATCGAAGACGTCACCGACGACGAGTGAGCCCGAGCAAGGGGTCGATTAGCCGGTCGAAAGCCAAGACGGGAGGACCCTATTTCTCCGGAATGAGGCCCCTGGGACTGAAGCGCAGAACAAGCAGGAGGACGAGGCCGACGACGGGCAGGCGCATCTGGACGGCCGAGTCGATCAGATGCTGCTTCAGCGCTCCGGCGGCCATCGGCTCGGTGATGAACCCGAGCAGGGCGGGGCCCACGCTTTCTGCCTCGTCCCACATGAGCATGATGATCAGCGCACCAATCACCGCGCCCCAGTTGTTGCCCGAGCCGCCGAGAATCACCATGGCCCAGATCAGGAAGGTGTATCGCAGCGGATCGTTGTAGCTCTGCGGCGCCATCAGCCCGTGCAGCATGACGTAGAGCGCGCCGGCGATGCCAATGACGGCAGAGCCGAGCACGAAGACCTGCAGGTGGCGGCGTTTGACGTCCTTGCCCATCGCCTCGGCCGCGTGCTCGTTGTCGCGAATCGCGCGCATCATCCGCCCCCAAGGCGATTTCAGCGAGAGTTCCGCAAGCGTCAGCAGGATCAGCAGCACGACGACGAAGAGGGCAGCGAAGCAGGTGCCCACTAAGACCGTCGAGGCGGTGCGCACGTCCGTGCCCATGGAATGGGCGAAGGAGATGAACCACGGCTGCTGCTGCAGGACGACCTCCCGCGGTACCGGCCAGCGGCCGATGCCGATAATGTTCTTCACGCCGCGGTCGAGCCAGTCCTCGTTCATGAGGATGGCGATGATGATCTGGCCGATGCCGAGCGTGGCAATGGCCAGATAATCCGAGCGCAGCCCGAGCGCCGTCTTCGCCACCGCCCAGCCCGCACCCGCCGCGAAGAGGCCGGCGACCAGCCACGACAGGATCACCGGCAGGCCCAAACCGCCGATGTTGCCGGTCGAGGCCGGCGTGACCGCCTCGACCGCCTCGATCGCGGGATCGGCCAGGTAGCGGAACAGAAAGAAGCCGGCAGTCAGCACGATGAGTATAGTTATATCGCGTGCAAAGCCCCGGGCCATCTTCCGATAGAATTTCGCGGCCGCGTAGATCGCAGCGGCGCCCACGGCGAATGCAAACAGGATGCGCGGCGTGCCCGCAGCCCAGGTGGCGGCGTCGATCGGCATGGAGATCAGCACGACGGCGAGACCGCCCAGGCCGAAGAAGCCCGCCACGCCGATGTTGAACAGCCCCGCATAGCCCCACTGCATGTTCACGCCCAGCGCCATGACCGCGACGATCAGGGCGTCGTTGAGGATCGCCAGGCACAGGGGCCAGCTTTGGTAGAACCCGACAATGAGATAGACCGCGGCCACGGCCGCGAAGAGGAGGACGGGACGAAGCTTCGAGGTCATACCGATTTCCCCTTGAACAGCCCGGTCGGCTTGAACAGAAGCACAATGACGAGAATGACGAAGGAAACCGCGTATTTGTAATCGGTCCCAAGTGGCTGCACGAGTCCGTGCGGCATTAGGCTCATGGGCAGCAGGTAGCCAAGAACCTTGCGCCACGCGTAGGTGAATCCCACCTCCGAAAAGGCGATGATGAAGCCGCCGGCAATCGCGCCCAGCGGATTGCCAAGGCCGCCCACGACGGCGGAGGCGAAGATCGGCAGGAGCAGTTGGAAATAGGTGAAGGGTGAGAACGACTTGTCGAGCCCGTAGAGGACGCCCGCAATCACGGCGAGCGCGGCGACGATGACCCAGGTCACCGACACCACCCGCTCCGGGTTGATGCCCGACAGGAGCGCAAGGTCCTCATTGTCGGAAAAGGCGCGCATCGACTTGCCGGTGCGCGTGCGATTGAGAAACCAGAACAGCAACGCCACGACGATGACTGCCGTCACCACGGTAATGACGCTCGATGTGCGCAGCGCCAGTCCTTCGTGCAGGCCGGTCGCCTTGCGGAACTCCAGCGCGTTGATGACGAAGCGCCGGCCATCGTCGAAGTTGCGGTCCTGCACGCCGATGGTGAAGCGCGTCAGGCCGTTCATGATGAACATCACGCCCATCGACACGATGACCAGGATCACCGGCACGGCCTTCTTCTTGCGGTAGAAGCGGTAGACGGCGCGGTCGGTCAATAGAAGCAGGGCCGCGGTGACAATGATGGCGAAGGGGAGTGCCAGAAGCGCCGTCGGCAAGGGTCCGGCGGTGATTCCCATCGACTGGAACCACCAGGTGAAAAGGATGGCGATCGCAGTGCCGAACGCCATGGTGTCGCCATGGGCGAAGTTCGAGAAACGCAAGATTCCGTAGATCAGCGTGACGCCGAGAGCACCGAGGGCGAGTTGCGAGCCGTAGGAGGTCGCCGGGATCACGACGTAGTTCAAGAGCGCTACAAGAGCGTTGAGAGTGTCCATGCGCTCAGCCTCCCAGAAAGCTCTTGCGGACGTCCGGGTCGGCCAGCAGCGCCTCCCCGGTGTCGGTGTAACGGTTGCCCCCCTGGACCAGCACATAGCCCATGTCGGCGATATTGAGCGCCTGTCTCGCGTTCTGCTCGACCATCAAAATCGAGATGCCGGTGCGCGCGACCTCGATGATCCGGTCGAAGAGTTCGTCCATGACGATGGGAGAGACACCGGCCGTCGGCTCGTCGAGCATGAGCACCTTGGGCTGTGTCATCAGCGCGCGACCGACGGCGACCTGCTGGCGCTGACCGCCGGACAACTCACCAGCGGCCTGACGGCGCTTGTCGCGCAGGATTGGGAAGAGCTCGTATACCTGCTCCATCGTCGTGCCGATGTCGTCGCGGCGCAGGAAGGCGCCCATCTCGAGGTTCTCCTCGACCGTCATCGAGACGAAGATGTTGTTGGTCTGCGGCACGAAGGCCATGCCCTTGGCCACGCGGTCCTGCGGAGAAAGGCCCGTGATGTCCTGGCCGTCGAGCTTCACGTGGCCACCGCGCAGCTTCAGCATGCCGAAGACCGCCTTCATGGCGGTGGACTTGCCTGCGCCGTTCGGGCCCACGATCACGGCAATCTGGCCCGGGTCCACGGCGATGGTGCAGTCATGCAGGATGTCGACCGGACCGTAGCCGCCGGTCATGCTTTCCCCGATCAGGAATGGCGAGCCCATACCGTCCCTCCCCTCACCGCCGGACGTAGGCTATCCACGCCGGTGCGTCCCAGCCCAGCAGGCTCGCCCGCCTTCATCCTTGCGACATTGTTGCCATTTATCGCCACGTTCCTTCGGACGGCGACCGAGATCGCTCGCCTGCAAATTGCCCCGGAACGAAATGCTATCTCGTCGACCCGGGCGCCCCCTGTCACGGCCCGCTCGTCACGCATCGGCCTTGACCTTATTCTTCAGGCCCGTGCCCAAATAAGCCTCGATCACCGCCTCATTCTCCATGATGTGGGCGGCCGGGCCCTCGGCGAGCACCTTGCCTTCCGCCATGACGATCACCGGGTCACAGAGCCGCGCGATGAAGTCCATGTCGTGTTCGATGACGCAGAAGGTGTAGCCACGCTCCTTGTTGAGCCGGACGATCGCATCAGCGATGGTATTGAGAAGCGTCCGGTTCACGCCCGCGCCGACCTCGTCGAGGAAGACGATCTTCGCATCCACCATCATCGTTCGGCCAAGTTCCAGCAGCTTCTTCTGGCCGCCGGAAATCTGGCTCGCCTTCTGGTCAGCCAGATGTGAGATCGTCAGAAACTCGAGGACCTCGTCGGCTTTCTTGGCAAGCGCGGCTTCCTCCTCGGCTATCTCTTGCCGATGGAACCAAGTGTTCCACAGCGTCTCGCCCTTCTGGCCGCCGGGAACCATCATCAGGTTCTCCCTGACCGTCATCGAGCCGAACTCGTGGGCGATCTGGAAGGTCCGCAGCAAACCTTTGTGGAAGAGTTCATGGGGACTGAGCCCCGTGATGTCCTCGCCATCCATCATCACCCTGCCGGAGGTTGGCGAAAGCAAGCCGGCGATGACGTTGAACGTCGTGGTCTTGCCCGCACCGTTCGGGCCGATCAGCCCGGTGATGGAGCCTGTGGAAATTTCTATCGAGGCCCCGTCGACAGCACGGAATCCCCCGAAATGCTTATGCAAATCTTCTACGACGATCATACGATTTATCCCCTCTAGCCTCTCTTCTTCGTGCCGCTTAAGCGGCAGGCGGAGGCGTTATTGGCAGGTGGACGGCCCGGCCGAGGCCGGGCCGTCCGATAACGGTAAGGTCAGGCGACTATCAATCGTAGCCGTCGGTGACCTGCTTGCCGTTCTTGATCGTGTAGATGCGGTAGCTGCCGGCGGCTTCGCCGGGGCCGACCAGATGGACGCCGGTGGCGCCCTCGTAGTTGATCTTCTTGCCCGCGGCCAGCAGCTTCAGGCCCTTGGCGAGGTCACCGGGATAGATCTTGACGCCGGGGCCGTTGGCGACTTCCATCACCTTCTTCTTGAAGTCGGCCGACTTGGACGACTTCGCCGCTTCCATCGACAGCAGGATCAGCGCTGCGGCGTCATAGTCTTCACCGGTGTAGGACGAAGTGCCGTCGAAGCCGGCCTTCTTGGCCATCGCGAGGAACCTCGTGTGGCCGACACTCTTGATGCCGGGCACGTCGCCGAAGGTGCCATTCAACGGCTTGCCGATCGCCTTGATCAGGCTGTCGCCGTACATGCCGTCGGGCAGGTAGAACTTGGAGAAGGCACCGGCGTCGAGCGCGCCTTGGATGATGCCCTTGCCGCCCTTGTCGACATAACCCGCAACCACCAACAGCTGGCCGCCGGCGGACGCCAGCGTGCCGACTTCGGCCGAGTAGTCGGCCTTGTTGTCTTCATGCGGGACCGAGATGGTGACCTTGCCACCGGCCTTCGTAAACGCCGCCTTGAAGCTGTCGGCGAGCCCCTTGCCGTAGTCGTTGTTGGTATAGGTCAGCGCCACGGTCTTGTAACCGCGCTTCATGATGACCTTGGCCATGACGGTGCCCTGACGGGCGTCCGACGGCGCGGTGCGGAAGAACAGGCCATCGTCCGGTGCGGTCGAGAGCGCCGGCGACGTCGCCGACGGCGAAATCATCACAACGCCGTTGGGGCGGGCGACCGCTTGCAACACGGCACCCGTAACACCCGAGCAGTCTCCGCCAACGATGGCGGCCACATGGTCCGAGGTCACCAGGCGCGTCGCGGCGGCAGTGGCCGCGGCGGCGTCCGTGCAGGTGTCGTCACCGCGAACGGCTTCGACGGTGGCGCCGCCAAGCAGAGCATGCGAGTCGTTGACTTCCTTGATCGCCATCTCGGCCGACTTGGCCATCATGGGCGTGACCGACTCGAGCGGGCCGGTGAAGCCCAGCAATATGCCGATCTTGATGTCTTTAGCCGACGCGGCGCCAGAAAATGGAACTGCAGACGCAAGCAGCGCTGCAGCCATAATGGCGATTGGTAGTTTTCTCATACTTAGCTCCCTCTCTTGATACATGACTCGTTACTTATCAATTCCGGCGCGACAGCATGTGGCTTCGCTTCATAGACGCCCGCAAAATCAGGGAATTGCTGATGCGCCGGCAATCCGGCGAGGTCCGCGTACCCGCTAAGGGCACCGTCCACGCCATGCTCGACCGCCACGGCCTGGTCCAACGCGCCCACCGCAGCAAGAACCGTGCCCAAGGCACCCCCCCTTGTCGCCCGTCGTCTCCCCCAAGAGCTATGATGCATGTATTTCACGGGCGAGTTCAAGCTCGGCATGCGGGTCGCGCATCTGACGGATCAGAACGTGGTGGACCCGGCCGCTCTACCAGCCGCCTTTCACTGACCGGCGCCAACCGGGCCCGAGACCGTTTTTCGGCCCCGAACGAACAGACGAGCTCTTTAGGCGGGTCGGAAATATCAATGCGAGCGCAAATGCGAGCGTAGTGGCCCAACCTGCTCAATAACTAAGAAGCTGGGCCCTCGCCGGCCGACGTGACGCAATCAGTGCGTGTGACCGTTCAGATGCTTCCGATTGGCTTCCGGAAACAACAGATTTTGGGCAGACAATGCCGGCCCCTCAGAATAATGCTGCTTTGCCAGACAGACGGATGGTGGGCGCGACAGGGATCGAACCTGTGACCCCTACCATGTCAAGGTAGTGCTCTTCCGCTGAGCTACGCGCCCTTTTTCCCGACCCGGCACGGTCCAATCCGGAAACTGCCGTTATCGGGACCGCTGCCGGTCCGGGATGATCTATCGGCTCAGACCGGGGGAGGCAAGATGCCTCTTTCCGCGCCCCGGACCAGCCGGCCTTAGGCGGCCGTCAGCATCTTCTGCACTTCGGTGACCAGTTCGCGCAGATGGATGGGTTTCGAGAGCACCTTGGCCTGCTTGGGCGCGCTGGAATCGGCATTCAGCGCCACCGCAGCAAAGCCGGTGATGAACATGATCTTGATGTCGGGGTCGAGTTCCGCCGCCCGGCGGGCGAGCTCGATGCCGTCCATTTCCGGCATGACAATGTCGGTCAGGAGCATCTCGTATGGCTCCTCCCGCAGCCGGTGGTAAGCCGACATGCCGTTATCGAAGGAAGCCACGTCAAATCCGGCGTTCTGCAGCGCCTTGACCAGAAAGCGCCGCATATCCGTGTCGTCTTCAGCCAGGAGGATTTTTGTCATTCTTCCCCAACGTCCCTGTCCCGACCGCCCGCCTGGGCGGCCCGTACGGACCCATAAAGCCTCACCCCGGGTAAATAACGGGTGAACCCGAAAGCTGCGCTTGGCTTTACCCTAGGGAAATGGACAATAGACCCTATACCGGGTGCGCCGGACCACCCAACCACGAGGATAGCGGCCTTCTTTAGGGGGGTCGCCACGCCGAGCGAGTACCGCGCCCATGGACGACCGCCGCGACGAGCTGGACCCGCCTTTCGATATCCTGGAGCCGGCGACCAGCGCCGGCCCGGTACTGTTCAATTCGCCCCACAGCGGATCCGTCTATCCGCGCGCCTTCCTGGCCGTGTCCCGGCTGGAGATCGCTACCCTGCGCCGCTCCGAGGACAGTTTCGTCGACGAGCTGATGGCCGGCGTGGTGCGTCAGGGCTACCCGCTGATGCACGCCCATTTCCCGCGCTGCTTCGTCGACGTGAACCGCGAGCCCTACGAGCTCGATCCGCGCATGTTTGAAGGACGGCTCCCGTCCTTCGCGAATACCCGCTCTATGCGGGTCGCTGGCGGCCTCGGCACGGTCGCGCGTGTCGTCGGCGACGCCCAGGAGATCTACGACCGGCGCATCCCGGTCGACGACGCCCTCCAGCGCATCGAGAGCCTGTACAAGCCTTACCACCGCACGCTGCGGCGACTGTTTTCGCGCGTGCACCGGGATTTCGGCGCCGCCGTGCTGATCGACTGCCATTCCATGCCCTCGACCGCCGGCCAGCGCGACGACCGTCCGCGGCCGGAATTCGTGCTGGGCGACCGCTACGCCACCAGTTGCGTGCCGGTGGTGGCGGAAATCGTGGAGAGCACCCTGCGCGGGCTCGGCTACACCGTGAGCCGCAACAAGCCCTATGCCGGCGGCTTCATCACCGAGCATTACGGCAATCCGGCCGCCGGCCTGCATGCCCTGCAACTCGAGATCAACCGGGCGCTCTACATGGACGAGCGCCGCTACGAGCGTTCATCCAATTTCGCGCGACTGGCGGCCGATCTGGAGACGCTGGCCTGCCGGCTGGGCGAGATTCCGCTCGACGACCTGCGCCCGTTCCGGGCCGCCGCGGCCGAATAGGTCTCTTTCCCGCCGATCCTGCGGCCCGCATGCCGGCAACCGTCCGGCACGAAAAAAAGGGCCGCTCGCGTGTGCAAGCGGCCCAAGTCTAGGGAGGAAACGCCCAAGGAGGGCAACGGTAGCTCTCGCTACCGCATTGCAATAACTTACACCGCAGCGCAAAAAATTCAAGGCCAAATAGGCGTTTTCCCATGCTCTAGTGCATAGCTGGCTACTGTATTCGGGACCTGGAAGGGGCATTTTCGTCAGAAACGTTGCCAAATTGGCACAAATCGGCAGCGGAATGCTGCAACGAGTCGCCGAGACCTGCAAGATTTGCAACCCGCGGCCCGGCCTGTGGGTGGCGTGAAACCCCGGTTGCCGGCATCCCCACTCTCCGTTACGTCCAAAGAAAAATAGGCAAGCCCCCATGACGGTCATCGATTTCGCGAGCTTCGTCGACGAGCTCGCCAGCGTTTCAGGCCATACCATCCTGCCGTTCTTCCGCACCGCGCTAGCCGTCGAGAACAAGCAGGCTGGCGGCTTCGATCCGGTCACCGCCGCCGACCGGGCCGCCGAGCAGGCCATGCGCACCCTCATCCAGCGCGCCTTCCCCGACCACGGCATCCTTGGCGAGGAATACGGCGCCGAGCGCACCGACGCCGAATACGTCTGGGTGCTCGACCCGATCGACGGCACCAAGTCGTTCATTTCCGGCATGCCGGCCTGGGGCACCCTGATCGGGCTGATGCGCTTCGGCGAGCCGGTATTCGGCATGATGCACCAGCCCTTCATCAAGGAGCGCTTCACCGGCGACGGCGGCGCGGCGCATTACCGCGGGCCGGCCGGCGACCGCGACCTCAGGGTTCGCGAATGCGCGACGCTTTCCGACGCCCTGCTCTACACCACCAGTCCTCTTTTGATGAACGAGGCCGACCGCGCCACCTTCCGCAAGGTGGAGAACACGGCCAAGCTGTCGCGCTACGGCGGCGACTGTTACGCCTATTGCATGCTGGCGGCGGGGCAGATCGACCTCATCATCGAGACCGAAATCAACCCGTACGACATCGTGGCGCTGATCCCGATCGTCGCCGGCGCCGGCGGCATCATCACCACCTGGGAGAACGAACCGGCGCAGCAGGGCGGCCGCATCGTGGTCGCCGGCGACGAACGCGTGCACGCGGCGGCGCTGGAGATGTTGAAGGGGGCGTAAGGCCGTTGCGCAGGCACGGCGCTTCTTTTCCCTCTCCCCGCTTCGCGGGGCGAGAGAAGTGAGCGCGCCGCATCCACGCATCATCACCTCTTCTCTTGTCAAACAGCCCAACGACTTCAGCCTCTCTCCTCATGCTGAGGAGCGCACGGAGTGCGCGTCTCGAAGCATGAGGCCCGTGGCCGCCGTCACCCCTCGAGACGCGTCGCTCACGCGACGCTCCTCAGGATGAGGCGGAGTGAGGCACAGCTCCGCCGCCCGTATTCTTTGCCGGGCGCCGGGTCCGCCCGTATTCCCCTTGCTCTCTTCCCCCTCCCGAAACGCGAGAGGGGATGGCGCGCCGATCGGCGCGGCCATTTCTTATGGGCACGCCTTCTTTTCGAAGGCGTGGCGCCTCTCGGCGCGCCACAAGCGGCTTTTCTGTCCCTGGCGCCGTGCTTCCGGGCTGCGACGGGATCCGAGCCGGATCCCCGATCCGGGCAGCTTCCGCCGCCCTTCGTCGCCGCCGCGTCCAGCCATTGAAGGCAGCCGGTCGTAATGCCGGCGGACGGCTGGCCAGGGCCTCCCGAGGACGGGGTTACGAATCCCACCCGCGGGCGCCGCATCGCCGATGTCAGGTCACCCCGATATCGGCCCCGTTAAGGCGGCTCCATCATCGTGACGTCTCGCGACGACGCCCTCAGTCGAGCCGGACGCGGACGATGATAAGGGCGCAGGAGCGCGCGGGGATAAGTTTTTGTTGGAGCGGTTTTTCAACGGTTAGGTGGCGTCCCCCACCCGACCGCTCGCTTCGCTCGCGGCCACCCCCAGCAAGCGGGGGAGGGAAAAGACGTAGCTAAAGCCCGAACACCTTCGCCGCGTTGTCGTAGGCGACGTCGGTGCGTTCGGTGTCGCTGAGCGGGACCGTATCCATGAAATGGCCGGCCTCCACCATGTCCTCAAACGGATGGTCGGCGGCGAACATAACCTTGTCACGGCCGAGCGCATCGAGCGCACAGCGCAGCGGCTCAAGCGCCAACATGCCCGAGATGGTCACCACGAAGTTGTCGCGGATGTATTGCGACGGCGCCTTGCCAAGCTTGACGTTGTAGAGCTTAGCCCGGCTGTCGAAGCGCCATAGCAGGTAGGGCAGCGTCTCGCCCATGTGGCCGAGCGCGACGCGCGCCTTGGGGAAACGATCGAACAGCCCGCCGAACACCAAGCGCAACGCATGTGAGCCGGTCTCGACGCCCCACTCCCAGGTGGCGCGGCGCAAGGCCGGCACGCCGTCGAGCACGGGCATCGGCTGAACCGGATCGGTCGGGTGGATGTAGATGACAGCGCCGAGCGCTTGCGCACGCTCCCAGAACGGATCGAGGGAGGGGTCGTCGAGATAAAGCCCGTTGGTGTGGCCGTTGATCATGGCACCGCAGAACTTCAAATCGCGCATGGATCGCTCGAGTTCGTCGGCAGCGGTTTTCGGATCCTGTACCGCGATGTGAGCGAAGCCCGCATAGCGGTTCGGCCGCTTGTGGATTTGTTCGGCGAGGAAATCGTTGGCCTCGCGCGCCAGCCGCGTCGCGATCGCGGGATCGCTCACCGCCTGCACGCCGGGCCCGGAGATCGACAGCACGGCCTTTTCGATGCCGGCCTTATCCATGGATTCCAGGCGCTTATCGCCGAAGTCGATGAGCTGCCGGTAAAGCTTCTCGGTCAACGGCGCCGGCACGTCCGCCATGGTCGGACGCCAGACGTCGACCAAGCCCGGCGAGAGGAAATGCTCCTCCAGCGCGATCTTCTTGACCATGCAATTGTCTCCGGCTTCGGCTTTTGCACCGTGCGGCAAAATTGGGTCTTGCCATATGTACTGCACCATGGGCTATTGTGTACCATCATTCAAGGCGGCATGCGGCCGCAACAGTCTCGTGTCCTCGGGTACCGCGTAATGGATCGTCCCCTCATCAGCGCGAAGAACGACAAGAGCCAGGTGCAGGTGATCGCGCGCGCGGCCACCATCCTGCGGGCGCTGGAAGATGAAAATGCGGGGCTCAGCCTCGGGCAAATCGCGCAGCGAGTGAACCTCGCACGCTCGACCGTGCAGCGCATCGTCGCCGCGCTCGAAACCGAAAGCCTGGTGATCGCCGCCACACCCAACGGGCGCGTGCGGCTCGGCCCCGCCATCCTGCGGCTGGCGGCCTCTGTGCGCAGCGACTTCATCGCGGCGGCGCGGCCCTTCCTCGAACGGCTGTCGGCCGAGTTGCAGGAGACGGTGGACCTGGCGGTGGTGAAGAAGGACCACCTGGTGTTCATCGACCAGGTGATCGGGCCGCAGCGCCTGCGCACGGTGTCGGCGGTGGGCGAGACCTTCCCGCTCCACTGCACCGCCAACGGCAAGGCCTATCTCGCGCAACTCTCCGAGGCGGGCGTCGAAAAGCTGATCGGCCGGACTTTCGAACCGCGCACGCCCAACACGATTACGCGTATCGAGGCTCTGATCGAAGAGCTCGCCAAGGTACGCGCCAACAACGGCATCGCCATTGACCGCGAGGAACACAGCCTCGGCATCTGCGCGGCGGGCGTGAGCTTGCGTGATCCACTCGGCAATTCGGTCGCCATCTCGGTACCGGTGCCGAGCCAGCGCTTCGTCGACCAGCAGGCGACCATCGTCGCGCGCCTGCTCGCCACCAAACGCGCCATGGAGACGAACATGGATGCAGCCGCCGCCTGAGGCGGCACGCCTTTTCAAAGCGCCAGCCAGGCGCATCACGCCCAACCATAAAATTCAACGAGGGAGGATAGCCGTGACCCAGACAATCCGCGGCGTAACGTTCGAAGAAAATCTCAACAACGACATGGGGCTGAATTTCTACAACCTGTCCCATCGCTTCGGCTACCAGTCGCCGAATTGGCCTTACTTCGAGGACGTCAAGATCGAGCGCATCCACTACATGGCCAAGTCGGGCGTGCTGTCGCAGCGCATCACGACCTCCATGCACAACACCACGCACATCGACGCGCCGGCGCACGTGGTGCAGGGCACGCCGTTCATCGACGAAGTGCCGCTGCCGCACTTCTTCGGCTCGGGCATCGTGATCTCCATTCCGAAAAAGAAGTGGGAGCAGATCACCTATGACGACCTGGAGAAGGCCGCCGGCAAGATCGTGCGCCCGCACGACGTGGTGATCGTCAACACCGGCTGGCACAAGCTCTACGAGGACTCGGAAGACTATTTCTGCCGCTCCCCCGGCTTCGTGCCGTCGGCGGGGCACTGGTTCGTCGAGAAGAAGGTGAAGGTGGTCGGCCACGACACCCAAGCCAACGATCATCCGCTCGCCACCGCCATCGGCCCGCAGCGCAACGGCCCGCTGCATCCGCATCTGGCGGAGGAATACAAGGAATGGTCGGGCGGGCGCGACTGGAAGGACGACTTCCCGGAATGGGAGCCGGTGCACCGCATCCTGTTCACCAACGGCATCCTCGGCATCGAGAACGTCGGCGGCGACATCGACGCCGTGACCGGCAAGCGCTGCACCTTCGCGTTCTTCCCGTGGAACTGGGACCGCGGCGACGGCTGCATCATCCGCCTGGTCGCGATCACCGATCCGAGCGGCAACTACCGCATCGAAAAAGGCGACGCGTTTTAGCACGCGGATTGCCGAGAAACGCGGCGCGGCCTTCGGGCCGCGCCCGCGCAAAAACAAAATCAAGAATAAGAATTTCAGGGACGGCAACGGTTCAAGGAAGGGACTTCTCCATGCACGTGAAACGCTTCGCCGACGCCAAGCCATACGAAGCACCCAATCATCGCGGTTGCGCGTCGCTGCGCCTGTTCGGCGCGGAGGCCGGCGGCACGCAAGGGCTCATCGTCGGCTATTCGCACTTCCTGCCGGGCGGCGGCGCCGGGCCGGACGCCTCACCGCCGGAGAAGGTGTATTTCGTGCTGGAAGGCGAACTCACCGTGATCATCGACGGCAAGGAAACCGTGCTGAAGAAGCACGACTCCTGCGTCATCGAGCCCAACGAGAACCGCGAGATTATCAACCGCGGCAACGAGGTGTGCACCATTCTTGTCGCGATGGTACCACCGAAGGCGTGAGGCTCTTTCCCTCTCCCCGCTCGCGGGGAGAGGTGCAAGAAAGAAAAGTTGGGGAGGCATTTCATGGCCGACGAATTTCTAAAAGATCCCACGTCGCTTTTTGATATCAACGGCAAAACGGCAATCGTCACCGGCGCCTCCGGCGCATTCGGCGCGCTGGCCGCGAAAGTGCTGGCCGGCGCCGGCGCCAATGTGGTGCTGGCTGCGAGCAAAGAAGATGAACTGAAAAAGGTCGCCGCCGAATGCGAGGCGCTCGGCGGCAAGGCCGCCATCATCGCGCTGCGCCCCTCCTCGGAAGAAAACTGCGACAAGATCGTTGAGACGGCGCTCGGCAAGTTCGGCAGCGTCGACATCCTGGTCGTCGCTTCCGGCCTCAACAAGGTGCAGAAGATCGTCGAGCAGAAGTACGAGGACTTCCTCGACGTCATGGACGCCAACGTCAATCAGTCCTGGCTGATGTCGCGCGCGGCCGGCCGCCAGATGCTCAAACAGGGCAAGGGCGGCAAGGTGGTCCTGACCTCCTCGGCCCGTGGCCTGCTCGGCCATCCCGCCGGCTACACCGCTTATTGCGCGTCGAAGTCGGCGGTCGACGGCATCACCAAGGCGCTGGGCTGCGAATGGGGCGCGACCGGCATTACGGTGAACGCGCTGGGGCCGACGGTCTTCCGCTCGCCGCTGACGGCGTGGATGTACGAAGACACCGACCAGGCCAAGGCCGTGCGCGCGGGCTTCCTGGCGCGCGTGCCAAAGGGCCGGCTGGGCGAGCCGGAAGACCTCGCGGGGCCGCTGTTGTTCCTGGCGTCGAAAGCGTCGGACTTCTACACCGGCCACATCCTCTACGCCGACGGCGGCTACACGGCCGGGTGAACCATGGCCAAGCCGCGCATCGCCGTCATCGGCGCCGGGCTGATGGGCCACGGCATCGCGCAAGTGTTTGCGCTCGCCGGCCACGACGTCACTCTCTATGACGCGGCACAGGCGAGCCTGGACAGCGCCAAGGACCGCATCCTCACCAACCTGAAGGACCTCGGCGAGGACCAGAGCGCAGTCGAACGCGTCACGCCGGTCGCCGATCTCGGCCAAGCGGTGCGCGACGCCGACTACGTGGTTGAGGCGGTGCTGGAAGACCTGCCGCTCAAGCAGAAGCTGTTCGGCGAGATCGAGCGCTACGCACGGCCCGATACGATCCTGGCCAGCAACACCTCGGTGATCCCCATCACCGACATCATGAGCGGCCTCAAGCGCCGCGAGCGCGCGCTCGGCACCCACTGGTGGAACCCGCCCTTCCTGGTGCCGCTGGTGGAAGTGATCGAGACCGAGTGGACGACGCCGGAAACGGTTGCCTTCGCCATGAAGCTGCACGCCGACGCCGGCAAGCAGCCGGCGCACGTGAAGAAGGACGTGCCCGGCTTCATCGGCAATCGGCTGCAACACGCGCTCTGGCGCGAGGCCATATCATTGGTCGAAAACGGTATCTGCGACGCGGAGACCGTCGACAACGTGATCAAGGCTTCGTTCGGGCGGCGCATCGCGGTGCTAGGGCCGCTGGCGAACGCCGATCAGGTCGGCACCGATCTCACACTCGCCATTCACAAAATCGTGCTGCCGGCGATCGACAGCCGCCCGGGCCCATCGCCCTATCTCGAGAAGCTCGTGGCCGATGGCAAGCTTGGTTTCAAGTCCGGCGAAGGCTTTCGCACATGGACACCCGAGCAGCAGACCGAACTGCGCGCGAAGGTTCTGAAGCATCTGAAGAAGGCAAGAGAGGAAGACGCCAAGCAATAACGCCCTGAGGAAGGGCGAATTCGTGCAACCACGAATGGGAGGAGAAAAATGACGGACAAGAAGATCACGATGTCCCGCCGCACCATGGTCAAGGCCGGCCTCGGCGCCGTCGCCGCGCCGGCGGTGCTCAAGATCAGCCCGGCGCTGGCGGCCTCCGACACCATCAGGGTCGGCCACGTCAGCCCCAAGACGGGGCCGCTCGCCGGCTTCGGCGAGGCCGACGGCTTCATCCTCGAGCAGGTGCGCGGCATCCTGAAGAAGGGCCTCAACGTCGGCGGCAAGACCTACAACGTCGAAATCATCTCCAAGGACAGCCAGTCGAGCGCAAGCCGCGCCTCGGAAGTGGCATCCGATCTGATCCTGGGCGACAAGGTCGACCTCATCCTCGCCTCCGCCGCCCCCGACACCACCAACCCGGTGGCCGACCAGGCGGAAGTCAACGAGGTGCCGTGTGTCACCACCAATTGTCCGTGGCAACCTTACTTCTTCGGCCGCAAGGGCGACCCAGCCAAGGGCTTCACCTGGACCTATCATTTCTTCTGGGGCCTGGAGGACGTCATCGCCTCCTATCTGCCGATGTGGGATTCGCTCCCGACCAACAAGGTGGTGGGCGGCCTGTTCCCGAACGATGCCGACGGCAACGCCTGGGGCGATCCCAAGCACGGCCTGCCGCCGGCGCTGGCCAAGGCCGGCTACAAGCTGCATGATCCCGGCCGCTATCAGGTGATGAACAACGACTTCACCTCGCAGATCTCGGCCTTCAAGGAAGCCGGCGCGCAGATGGTGGTCGGCAACATGATCCCGCCGGACTTCGCCACCTTCTGGTCGCAGGCCGCGCAGCAAGGCTTCCACCCCAAGATCGTCACCATCGGCAAGGCGCTGCTGTTCCCGTCGGTGGTGAAGTCGCTGGGCGCGCGCGGCGATGGGCTATCGAGTGAAATCTGGTGGACGCCCACCTTCCCGTTCAAGTCCGGCCTCACCGGCCAAACCGCCAAGCAACTCACCGACGCCTACATGAAGGCGACCAAGCGGCCATGGACGCAGCCGATCGGCTACCAGCACGCACTGTTCGAGGTGGCGATCGACGTGCTGAAGCGCGCTAAGAACCCGCACGACCCGAAGGCGGTGCTCGCGTCGATCACGTCGACCGACTACCACTCGATGGTCGGGCCGGTGCATTGGACCGGCAAGCCGGTGAAGAACGTGTCGAAGACCCCGCTGGTCGCCGGCCAATGGCAGCGTCAGAAGGACGGCGCTTTCGATCTGGTGATCACCGAGAACAAATCGGCGCCGATGATCCCGGTCAACGGCAAGCTGAAGCCGCTGGCGTAAGGCCGCCTTCGCCACCTCTCCCCGCTCGCGGGGAGAGGTGGCGTGCGACATTCGATCGAACCGCCCATGCCCCCCATCCTCGCGCTCGAGAAGATCGACAAACGCTTCGGCGCCGTGGTGGTCGCCGACGGTGTCGATCTCGTGCTGCAGGACGGCGAGGCGCTCGGCATCATCGGGCCCAACGGCGCCGGCAAGACCACGCTGTTCGGGATTGCTACCGGCACGGTGGCACCGGACCGCGGCCGCGTGCTCTATGCCGGCGAGGACATTACCCGGCTGCCGCCCGAGCGGCGCTGCCGCAAGGGCTTGGCGCGCTCATTCCAGATCCCGCAACCGTTTTCCGGCATGACCGTGTTCGAGAACGTGATCGTGTCGGCCGCCTTCGGCGGCGGCGAGCGCGAGGCCGCCGTCTACGAACGTTGCGCCGAAACGCTGGCGCGTTGCGGGCTCGCCGATAAGGCCAACAAGCGCGCCGGCGGGCTGACGCTGCTCGATAGAAAGAGGTTGGAGCTGGCGCGCGCGCTGGCCACCAAACCGCGCGTGCTGCTGCTCGACGAGGTGGCCGGCGGCCTCACCGAACACGAATGCGGCGCGCTGGTCGCGCTCATCAAGGACGTGCGCGCGAGCGGTGTTTCGATCGTGTGGATCGAGCACGTGGTGCACGCGCTGCTCGCCACCGTCGACCGGCTGGCGGTGCTGCACGGCGGCCGCTTCATCGCCGCGGGCGATCCTCACGTGGTGATCAAGAGCCCGGAAGTGAGCGAGATCTACATGGGGATAGAGGCCGATGCGTAACTTTCTGTCATTCCGGGGCGCCGCGCAGCGGCGAACCCGGAATCCATACTCCGAAGCAGGGGTTATGGATTCCGGGTCCGCGCCTTCGGCGCGTCCCGGAATGACGAAAAGGAGGAGCACGGCCGATGCCTGAACCCCTCCTCCGCATCGACGGCATCGACGCCTTCTACGGCGACTTCCAGGCGCTGTTCGGTGTGTCGCTGACCGTTGAGCCCGGCCAGGTGGTGGCGGTGATCGGCGCCAACGGCGCGGGAAAGAGCACGCTGCTGCGCTGCATCGCCGGCCTGATGCATCCGCGCCAGGGCGGGATCATGTTCGATGGCGAGCCCATCGGCGCGATGCGCGCGCATGCCATCGTCCGGCGCGGCATCGCCATGGTCCCGGAAGGCCGCCGGCTGTTCCCATCATTGAGCGTGGAAGAAAACCTGCTTATCGGCGGGCAATCGAAACGGCCCGGGCCCTGGAACCTCGCCCGCATCTACGAGCTGTTTCCGGTGCTGGCGGAGCGACGGCATCAGCCGGCGCCGACACTCTCCGGCGGGCAACAGCAGATGGCGGCGATCGCGCGTGCGCTGATGTCGAACCCGCGGCTCCTGCTCTGCGACGAGATCAGCCTTGGCCTCGCGCCCATCATCGTGCGCGACATTTACGCCCAGTTGCCGACGATCGTGGCGGAGGGCCAGTCGCTCATCATCGTCGAACAGGACATCGTGCAGGCGCTCAAAGCGGCGGCGCACGTCTATTGCCTGCAGGAGGGCCGCATCGCGCTTGACGGCGAAGCGGGATCGCTCACACGCGAAGCGATCTCGGCGGCGTATTTCGGGGTGTAGGGAGATGAAAAGCAACGCTTGCAGCATTGTCATTGCCGGGCTTGACCCGCGCATGACGGCGGAAAGGTCCGAGGGCGTGTCGCCATGACCCTGTGGATCAACGTCATCATCCAGGGCGTACTGATCGGCGGGTTGTACGCCATGTTCGCCGCCGGCCTGTCGCTGATCTTCGGCGTCATGCGGCTCGTGAACATCGCGCACGGCGACCTCATTGTGCTGGCGGCCTACGTGGCGCTGATGGTGGTGCAGGGTTTCGGCATCGACCCCCTCACCTCGCTGCTGCTGGTCGTGCCGATTATGGCGTTGATCGGCTACGCCCTGCAGCGCGGGCTGCTAAATTTCACGCTCGGCGAGGACCTGCTGCCGCCGCTGCTCGTCACCTTCGGGCTTTCCATCATCATCCAGAACGGTCTGCTCGAATTCTTCACCGCCGACAGCCGCAAGCTCAATGCCGGCCCGATCGAGGTGCAGACTTTCCAGGTAATCCATGGCGTGTGGATCGGCCTGTTGCCGTTGATCCAGTTCATCGTCGCGGTGGCGGTGATCTGGGGCCTGCAGGCGCTGTTCTACAAGACCGCGCTCGGCCGCGCCTTCCGCGCCACCAGCGACGACCAGTCGGTGGCGCAGCTGATGGGCCTCGACACCCGCCACGTCTTCGGCATGGCGATGGCGCTGTCGCTCGCCGTGATCGCAATTGCCGGCGTGTTCCTCGCGGTGCGCGCCAATTTCGATCCCTCCATCGGTCCGGCGCGGCTGATCTTCGGCTTCGAGGCGGTGATCATCGGCGGGCTCGGCAGCATGTGGGGCACGCTGATCGGCGGCATCGTGCTCGGCGTGTCGCAGGCCATCGGCGCGCAGCTCAATCCCGGCTGGCAGGTACTCGCCGGCCATGTCGTGTTCCTGGCCATTCTGGCGTTCCGGCCGCAGGGCCTGTTTCCGAAGGTGTCGGGATGACCAAAGTCGACTTCGTCAAAGTCGAGCACGCCACACGATCGAGCCGCGTCGGTGTCGTCATCATCGGCCTCGGCCTCGCGGTGCTGGCGGCGGCGCCCTACTGGGGCGACCGCGAGACGCTGCGGCTGCTGGCCGAGCTCTTTACCTATGTCGCGCTGGCGAGCCTGTGGAATCTGCTTGCCGGTTACGCAGGGCTCGTTTCGGTCGGCCAACAGGCCTATGTGGGCCTCGGCGGATATCTCGTGTTCGCGCTAGCGATGCTCGCCGGCCTGCATCCAATCGTCGCCATTCTCATCGCCGGGCCAGTGTCGGCGCTGGTCGCCGTGCCGGTGGCGATGCTGATCTTCCGCCTGCGCGGCGCCTATTTCGCCATCGGCACCTGGGTGATGGCGGAAGTGTTCCGGCTGATCGCCTCGCAGATCTCGGTGATGGGCGGCGGCTCCGGCATCAGCCTGCCGGCGCAGATCATCATCGCCATGGCGCCGAGCCGCACGGCGCGCGAGCACGAAATCTACTGGCTGGCGCTGGTGCTGACGGCCGTGGTGCTGGGCGCCATCGTGGCGCTGCTGCGCTCGCGCCATGGCCTGGCGCTGACCGCCATCCGCGACAACGAAGCGGCGGCGCAAAGTAATGGCGTCGACGTCATGCGCCTGAAGTTCGTGGTCTACGTGCTGACCGCCTTCGGCACCGGGCTGATCGGCGGGCTGATCTTCCTGATGAAGCTGCGCATCTCGCCGGACACGGCGTTCAGCGTCAACGACTGGACCGCCTTCGTCATCTTCATCACGGTGATCGGCGGTATCGGGCGCATCGAAGGGCCGATCATCGGCTCGGTGATCTTCTTTGTCATGCGGCAGACGCTCGCAGACCTCGGCTCGATCTACCTCTTGATCATGGGCGGCGTCGCGATCATCGTGATGCTGCTCGCACCGCAGGGCCTGTGGGGCCTGATCGCGGAACGGCTGGGCTGGCAGGCGCTGCCGCTGCAGCGGCGGCTGGTATTGGGCAAGGTCGAAGAGGCAAAACCATGAGCCCGATCATCGATATCTATACCCACATCTTTCCGGACCGCTATTACCAGGAAATGATGAAAGCCGCGCCGGCGCTCAAGGACATCGGCCCGCGCCTGCGCAGCGTCACGAAGTTGTTCGACCTCGACGCGCGCTTTCGCGAGATGGACACCTTCGGCGACTACCGGCAGATCGTCTCGCTGCCCAATCCGCCGATCGAGAACATCGCCACGCCGGAACAAGGCATCGCGCTGGCGCGCATCGCCAACGATGAGATGGCGGAACTCTGCCAGAAATACCCGGATCGCTTCCCGACCTTCGCTGCCGCATTGTGCCTGACCGATGTCGAGGGCTCGATCCATGAGGCGCGGCGCGCCATCCACGCGCTGGGGGCGGCGGGCGCGCTGATCTATACCGAGATCGCCGGCGAGCCGTTGGACCTCGCGAAGTTCGATCCCTTCTTCGCCAGCATGGCCGAGCTGGACGCGCCGATCTGGCTGCATCCGGCCCGCACGGCGATGATGACCGACTATAAATCCGAGAAGAAGTCGCGTTACGAGATGTGGTGGTGCCTGGGCTGGCCCTATGACACCTCGGTGGCGATGATCCGCATGGTGTTCTCGGGGCTATTCGACCGCTACCCGAACCTCAAGATCATCACCCACCATCTCGGCGGCATGATCCCCTATTACGACGGCCGCATCGGGCCGGGCCTCGACGTGCTGGGCGCGCGCACCTCGGACGAGGACTACTCGCAGGTGCTGAGCTCGCTGAAGCGGCCGCACATGGACTATCTGCACGACTTCTACGCCGACACCGCCATGTTCGGCGGCGGCGTGCACGCGACGCGCTGTGGGTTGGAATTCTTCGGCGCCGACCACGTGGTGTTCGCCACCGATGCGCCGCTCGGGCCGATCGCGCCGACCATCAAGACGGTTGAGGAACTGGGCTTGTCCGCCGAGGATCACCGCAAGGTGGTGTGCGGCAATGCTGAGAAGTTGCTGAAGCGGACGTTCGATTAGTCGCCATCGCATCGGGCGTGCGACGCCAAGGATGGAGAGACGCGATGTTGCGGGTGGCGATTGCGGGCGCGGGTCATTGGGGCCAGCGGCTGATCGAGTTGGTTCAGGGCAAAAGCGACAAGATCGGCTTCGTGACGGCGGTCACCCGCGATCCGGCCGGCCAGCGGCCTTTGGCGGAGCGGTTCGGCCTCGCGCTCACCGACAGCTACGCCGCCGTGCTGGCCGACCCGGCCATCGACGCTGTGGTGCTGGCAACGCCGCATTCCCAGCACGCCGACGAGATCGCGGCGGCAGCCCAGGCCGGCAAGCACGTGTTCGCGGAAAAGCCGTTCACACTGACACGCGCCGACGCCGAACGCGCGGTCGAGGCCTGCCGGGCGGCCGGCATCACGCTGCATGTCGGCTTCAATCGCCGCTATGCGCCGGCCTATGGCGAGATGGCCCGGCGCATCATGGCCGGCAGCATCGGCGTGCCGCGCCATGTCGAGGGCAATTTTTCGGGGCCCGCGAGCTACCAGACCGAACCGGGCAACTGGCGCTCCAACCAAACCGAAAGCCCCGGCGGCGGCATGACCGCGCGCGGCGTGCACGTGCTCGACAGCATGGTCAATCTGTGCGGTCGCGGTGGTCAGTGCTTTTGCATTCAGCGAGCGGCTGCAACACACGATCGACGTCGACGACACCACCGTTTGCAGCTTGCGTTTCGCCGGTGGGGCGACCGGCGCCCTCACCACACTGCACGCGGCGAGCACCTTCTATCGTATCCATGTGTTCGGATCACAGGGCGCGCTGGAAATGCGTGGCGAGAACGAACTCAACGTGTTCGACCTCGGCGGATTGACCGAGTGCCTACGCTTCGACGCGGCCGACAAGGAACGCGCCGAACTGGAGCATTTCGCCGACGCGATCGCGGATGGTGTCAAGTTCGTGATCGCGCCGGAGACGATCGTCAATGTCGTGGCGGCGACCGAGGCCATCGCAGCGTCGGCGCGCGGCGGCAAGATGGCGATTGTCGACTGACCGGCGTCGACAGGTCCTGCCTGATCCACTCATCCTGCACGTCGGCGCACCAGTTGCCGACGTTCGACTGGCCCCAGGCGCCGAGGCCGCCCAGCTCGTCAGAAACGGACGACGCCAGCGGCACGTAAACGACCGCGACACGGTCGTTGCCGCCCCCCCGCGAAGCGGGGGAAGGATAAGAAAGAACTACTCCGCCGCCTGTTTGCTGGCGGCGCCCATGTTGTTCTTCACCACCACCTTGATGGCATCCTCGACCCGGTCCTTGGCGTAGCGCAGCGCCGTCGGCAGATCGTCGAGCGGGAAGGTGTGGGTGTGGATCTTGGTGGCATCGAAACGCTTCTGCCGCATGTAAGCCTCGGCGCGGTGGGTGGCGCTCTTGCCCTCGCCGCGGATGCCGTAGACGTAGATGTTATTGCGCACGATGTGCGCGACGTCGACCGGCACTTCCTCGTGGGCGAATGCGGCGAGACAAACCTTGCCGCCGCGATTGACCATGCGCACGGCATCGTTGACCGCGCTCGACGCCGCCGAGCACTCGACCACGTAGTCGACGCCCTTGCCGCCGTTGAGCTTCTTCACCGCGTCGACCACATCCGGCGTCTTGCGAACATTGACCACCGCGTCGGCGCCGAGCACCGTGCCGATCTCGAGGCGGTTGTCGCGGGTGCCGGTGAGGATGACCGGCTGGGCGCCGAGCGCTTTCGCGACCGCCACCGCCATCAGCCCGATCGGCCCCGGGCCGGTGACGCAGACGCTTTCGCCGGCCACCAAGCCGCCGAGTTCGGTCAGCGCATACATCGCCGTGCCGGCGGTGACGACGAGCGTGCCCTCCTCGTCGGACATGTCGTCCTGGATCGGCACCAATGTATTGATGTTGTTGACCTGGTACTCGCAGAAGCCGCCGTCGGTGGTGAAGCCGTTGGCGCGGTGGCCCTTGTCGACGTCGCCGTAGTTCAGGCCGTAGTTGTGGCACGAGGTGTACATGCCCTCGCGGCAGCGCTTGCACTGCCCACAGCCGGCATGGATCTCGACCGAGACGCGCTGGCCGATGTCGTATTCGTCGACGCCGGGACCGAGCGCCACCACCGTGCCCATGTATTCGTGGCCGGGGGTGAAGTTCTTGTTGAACGGCAGCCCGCCTTCGATCATCGCGGGCGGCCCGTGATAGATGATCTCGAGGTCGGTGGCGCAGATCGCCACCGCGTCGATTCGCACCAGCACCTCCGCCTTCTTCGGCACCGGCGTCGGCTTATCGCTCATGCTGAGCTCGCCGGGATCGCCGAGCACCCAGGCGCGCATGGTGTCGGCGATCGGATATTCGTTATGGTTGGTCTTCACGCCCTCGGGTGCGTACATCAATCGTCTCCGGAAACGGCATCGCTCAGGCCGCCGCCATCAGTTGGCGGCGGCCTGGCTGCGATCGCCGAAGGACGACGTACCGTTGGGCGCGCCGAATTCGGTCGACAGCGCGCGGGCAGCGCCGATGATCTCGTCGCGGATCAGCGCGATGTGCTCTTCGGTCGCCCGCATGGTCGGCGTCGAGGCGCTCAGGCCCCCGATCACGGCGCCGGCCTGGTCGCGGATGGCGGCGCCGATGCAGATCACGCCCGGCAGGTACTCCTCGTGGTCGATGGCGTAGCCGTTGCGCCGCACGGTCCGCAGCGATTCCACCAGCACCGGGAACTCGGTGATGGTCTTGTCAGTGTAGCGCTTGAGGTCGGCCGCGAGGAAGCGCTGCAACTCGTCCTCCGGCAGCCAGGCCAGGATCGCCTTGCCGACCGAGGTGGCGTGCAGCGCGTCCATCCTGCCGACCTTGCTGGTCTCGACCCGCACCGCATGGCGCGCGTCGCGCACGGCGAGCGTCATCACGGAATCGCCCTGCAGGGCGGCCAGGTGAACGGTTTCCCCGGTCGTCCGGTTGACCGCCTCGATGTAGGACTGCGCGCGCCGCGGCAGGTCGACCTGCAGGCAGGCGTGGCTGAGGGACACGATGCGGCCACCGAGCGCATAGAGCCGCCGCCCGGTCACCTTGGTGGCGAAGCCGCGCTTGATCAGCGTCGCCAGCAGGTGATGGCAGGTCGAGATGTTGAGGCCGGTGCGGTTGGCGAGATCGGTGAGCGTCGCCTCCCCGCCCGCCTCCGCGATGGTTTCCAAGAGATACAGCGCCCGGTCCACGGACTGGATGCTGTGGCGGTCGCCGGCGGGACGCGCCGACCCCCGCCTGCCCTCGAGCTGAGGCGTCGGCAAAACTGTTGCTTCCATGGTTTTGTTTCTCCCTGGCGCCAAGGGAAAAGGCCGAAAGGGCGGGAGTCAAGTTATTTCCAAGGAGAGAATCGTATTTTCATGATAAGAAAGTTTTTGGCGTGGGCCCGCTCGTCATGGAGCTTGTCCCGGACGCCCTCGGGCCGGGCCCCCGTTGCCCTGCTGCACCGGTGCCCATCCGGTGATGCCCGGCCGCAAGCTTGCGCCGGACGGTAGCGTCAGGACGATGCCGTCAGGAAGCGATGTCCGCCGTTCTCCAGGACGACGCAGGTCAAGCGTCCGTAAACAATGGCGCCAGTATCGACATTGATGCGGTTGGCCTTCACCTCGGGTTCGCGCACCGGCGTGTGGCCGTGCACGATGATCTTGCCGAAGTTCATATCACTGTCGAGAAACGCTCCGCGGATCCAAAGCAGGTCCTGCTCGCGCTGCCGCTCAAGCGGAATACCCGGCCGCACGCCGGCATGGCAGATGAAATAGCGGCCAACCGATAAGGCCGTCCGCAGCGACGTTAGAAACAGGATCTCCTTCGGCGTCAGCGCGGCACGCAGCGCTTGCTGCGCCTGCACGAAATCCGAAGGCCCGAAAGATTCCGCCACCGGCACACCGAATGAGCGCAAGGTTGCCGCGGCGCCGTTGCGCCACCAGGCCTCACCGAACTCAGGGTCGTCCAGAAAGTCCATCATCGCCGCTTCGTGGTTGCCCTTGAGCGCCACGTAGTGGCCGGGAAACGGGTTGGCCATCAGCCGGTCGATCACAGCACGCGAGTTGGGGCCACGGTCGATATAATCCCCGACCGTCACCGTCAGGCTGCCGGCGCCGCGGCTGCCTGCGTCGCGGTGAATGGCGTCGATCAGCGGCTCCAGCAGGTCGAGCCGGCCGTGAATATCGCCGATGACGTAAAGCGGCGCGTTTTCATTGAAGTCTGGGGTATTCATGGTCGGAAAGTTCACATCAGAAAATTTGCTGGCGGCGGCCAGTGCAAGGCCGCCCAGGGTGTGTTATCTGCGCTGACCGACCAAGAACACTAGTTTGTCGCCCGCGTGGCACCCTTCCCGCCAATGAACCAGTCATCGATCGCCGACACACGCGGCGCGCAGTCCCGGGCTCGCGTTCTCACGTCGCTCTGCCTGCTCTGGCTCGTCGGCGCCGCACTGCGGCTGACGATCCTGGCGGTGCCGCCAGTCATTCCGCTCATTCATCATGACCTCAATCTCAACGCCACCCAGATCGGCGTGCTCACAGGCCTGCCGTCGATGCTGCTCGCCTTCGCGGCGGTGCCGGGCTCGCTGCTGATCGCGCGGCTCGGCGTGCGCGCCGCCATGATCGTCGGCCTTACGCTGACGGCGATCGGCGGTGCAGTGCGCGGCGCCTATCCCGATGTCAGTTGGCTTTATGCCATGACCATCGTCATGGCGGCAGGCGTCGCCGTCCTGCAGGTGAGTATGCCGCCGGCGGTGCGCGCCTGGATGCCGCATCGCATCGGCTTCGCCACCGCGGTCTACACCAACGGACTGTTGATCGGCGAGATCGCGCCGGTCGCGCTCATGCTGCCGCTGGTGCTGCCGCTGGTGGGCTCCTGGCAGGGCGGCTTCGCGTTCTGGAGCGTGCCGGTGGCGGTCATCGCGCTGCTGGTGATGTTCCTCGCGCCGCGCCCCGCGCCGGCGAGTGGCGCAGCCGTTCGGCGGCGCTGGTGGCCGGACTGGGGAAGCCTGCTGATCTGGCGGCTGGGCTTCATGCTCGGCACTATCAACGCCATCTATTTCGGCACCAACGCCTTCCTGCCCGACTATCTCGCCCACAACGGCCAGGACGCCTGGATCAGCGCCGCGCTCACCGGCTTGAACGCCGGCCAGCTGCCAGCCTCGGCGCTGCTGCTGGTCTTTGCCAGCCGGCTCGAGCTCAAGGCCTGGCCCTATGTGGCGAGCGGCGTGCTGTGCGCCGTCGCCCTGTCCGGCATCGTGTTCGGTTCCGGCCCCGTCGTCGTGGCGTCCGCCACCCTGATCGGCTTTTCCGCCGCCTCTATCTTGATCCTGGCGCTGGCACTGCCACCGCTGCTGGCGCCACCCGACGACGTGCACCGCGTCACTGCCGCCATGTTCACCATTAGCTATAGCTGGGCTGTGGTGATGCCGATCATCAGCGGCTTTCTATGGGACAAGAGCGGCATCCCCGCCATGGCCTTCCTGCCGCTCGCGATCTGCGGCATTGTCCTCGTGATATTGTCGCCAGCCATCAATCACGTGCGCCGCGCCGAAGAAGTCTGAAGAGGTCTGAGCCATGCGCCCGATTCCGGTAGGAGCCAAAGGAAGCGATACGCTGCTGGTAACGCCCGCTCATCTCGCCAGCCAGTTCAAGGACTCCACGCTACCGCCGGTGTTCGCCACGCCCATGATGGTGCGGGCGATGGAGAACGCCGCACTCAACGCCATCCGCGAATACCTGGAGCCGGGCGAAAGCGCGGTCGGCACCGTCGTCAACGTGCGCCATTTGGCGGCGACGCCGGTCGGCCACCAGGTCACGGCGGAAGCAGAAGTCACAAAAGTCGACGGCCGGCGCATCGAGTTTAAAGTGAGCGCGCACGACGAGACCGAGGCGATCGGCGAAGGCACCCACGAGCGCGTGGTGGTGGATCGTGCCCGTCTCGGCAAGCGACTGAAGGAAAAGCAGCGCGATTGAGCGAGAGCCACTTATGCCCGCGCTGTCGTCACACTGAATTTCGTTCCATCGAACCAACACCGACGTGTCTTGAGTCTTGCACGCGCGTGATCTTTTCCGATAACCGGTTCCCACTTTACAGGATCGCACGCTACTATCCCGTCCCTTCTTGCTGTCGGGAGTTTCATTGCATGAAACCTGCCAAGGCCTTCACGCTTTCCGCGCACGGCGCGCACATGCCGGCGATCGGCTTTGGCACCATGACGTTTCCCGAACGCGCGGCGGAGCTCGTCGCCTACGCGATCCAGGGCGGCTATCGTCTCATCGACACCGCGCGCAAATACGGCACCGAAGAGGAAGTGGGCAAAGGCATCCGCGCCGGCGGCATCGCGCGCGAAGACCTGTGGGTCACCACCAAGGTGACGGAGCTCAACGCGCGCGAGGCGGACTTCCTCAATTCGGCCGAGACCTCGCTCAAGGCGCTGCAGCTCGACTACGTCGATCTGCTGCTGGTGCACTGGCCGCAGCCCAAGGTGCCGTTCTCCGAAACGCTGGGCGCGCTCGCCAAGGCCAAGCGGCGGGGCCTTACGCGCCACATCGGCGTGTCGAACTTCACCATCGCCATGGTCGAAGAAGCGGTTGCGGTCTGCCCCGAACCGCTGATCACCAACCAGATCGAATACCACGCCTATCTACCGCAGGACCGCATGCTGGCCACGCTCAAGAAGCACGGCATGATCCTCACCGCCTATTGCCCGGTGGCGCGCGGCGAACTGCTCGACGATCCCGTTCTGGCTGAGATCGCCAAGGGGCACGGCAAGACCATCGCGCAGGTGGCGCTGCGCTGGCTGATCCAGCAGCCGATGGTGGCGGCGGTGCCGCGCGCGCTGATCGAACAGCATATCGACGAAGACATCGACGTGTTCGACTTCGCGCTCAGCGACGACGAGATGCGGCGAATTTCGGCGCTGCGCAGCAAACATGTGCGCATCGCCGATCCGCCCGAACGCGCGCCGAAGTGGGACGTGGAGACGGTGGCCTGAAGCTCCGTATAGCCTGGACTAACAACACCAAGCGCGACCTTGGGTGTTGCACTGCGAAAAGCTCGACGGATCAGGCCAAACTCTTCCGTTTGAAGTTAGGAGATGACAATGAGGGCCCGGTTCGAGGTCTTCCTGTCCCGCGCCATGTCGTTTGCGTGATGGGCCTCAAACAGCTTGACGCGCGCCGTATCGCATACAAATATCCGAATATAATAATGAGAAACGCTTGGGTTTTGGGAGCGAGGCGAGCCTGAAGACCTACCACCATTTTGTTGTTCAGCCCCGGCACTGCACCCCAAACCGGCAACCACCCGTTTTGGAAAGAGCGCGGGGCGTTTAAATGAACCGCTTCGGTCGACATCGCCCGTGTCAGGCGACCGGGCCCGGTGCTATCATTCGCAGAGCGATATAACGGTATCCTCACATGAGCGGACTGACTCCCACCATGATCGTCGGTATCGGCGGTCTCGTCATCGGCCTGGTTTTCGGGGCCGTGGTGCAGCGCACCAATTTCTGCACCATGGGCTCGATCTCGGATCTCGTCCTGATGGGCGACGGCCGCCGCTTTCGCGCCTGGGTGCTGGCGATCGCCGTCGCCATCATCGGCAGCCAAATCCTGTCCTTCAGTGGGGTTGTGGACCTCAGCAAGGCGATTTACCTGACGCCGAACTTCGGCTGGCTCGGCTCCATCATCGGCGGGCTGATGTTCGGCTTCGGCATGACGCAGGCCGGCGGCTGCGCCAGCCGCACCCTGGTGCGGCTCGGCGGCGGCAATCTCAAATCGCTCATGGTTACGCTGGTGCTGGGTATCGTCGCCTACACCACGGTGCGCGGTCTGCTGGCGCTGCCGCGCCTGCAAATCGAGACCACCAATGTCGACCTGACCATGCACGGCCTCGCCAACCAGAACCTGGGCGAGATGGCGGGCGCCGCGCTCGGCCTGCCGGCGCACACCGCGCGCGCCATCGCGGCCGCCGCGCTGGCGCTCGCGTTCCTGATCTACTGCTTCAAGGACGCCGATTTCCGCAAAAGCCCGCCCAACATTACGGCCGGCGTGGTGATCGGTCTCTGTGCGGTGGGCGGCTGGGTGGTCACCGGCGTGCTGGCGCATGACGATTTCAATCCGACCCAGCTTGCCTCCATTACCTTCGTGGCGCCGATCGGCGAAAGCATCCAGTACCTGATGACCTACACCGGCTCGACCATCAACTTCGGCATCGCGGTGGTCGGCGGCGTTATCCTGGGCGCCTTCCTGGCGGCGATCGTGACCGGCGAATTCCGCGTCGAGAGCTTCGTCGACCACAAGGACTTCCTGCGCCACCTGGTCGGCGCCAGCCTGATGGGCGCCGGCGGCGTGGCCGCGCTCGGCTGCACCATTGGCCAAGGCATCACCGGCATGTCGACGCTGGCGCTCGGCAGCCTGATCGCCTGGCTGTCGATCCTCGCTGGCGGCTATCTTGGCGTAAAATATCTCGAGGAAGGCACGCTCGGCGGCGCCATCCGCTCGGTGTTCGTGCGGGCTTAGCGAAAAGCGAGCGACCCAAGAAGAAGCCGGCGCCGCAAGCGGCGCCGGCTTCGTTTTCGAGCGCAGTCCCGCCGGAACCGCTCAGCCGCTACGCGCCTGCAGCTTGCTGCTGAATGCGAGCAGGAACGCCAGGCTCTTCTGCGTCTCCGGCTTCGACAGCATGGAGATCGTGCCCATGATGCCGCCGCTCGGCTTCGTCTTGGCGGTTTCCTGCGCCGCCTCCTCGAAGGCCATGCGCGTGTTCTCGGCGAGCTCGCCCATTGCCTCGTTGCCGACCGTGTTGATCATGCTCTCCATGAACATGAACAGCCGCTCGACCATATTGTCGGTGAGCGCACTGCGCGCGCCGTGCAACGCCAGCGCCAGTTCGAATATAGTGTCGATGGCGCCAACTTTGTGCAACTCGGTCAGCCGGTCGATCAGCGAATGCACCGCCGCGTTGGTGTCCGGGTCGTTGAGCCGGTCGAGCAGTTCCAGGCCGTTGCCACCCATCGTGGTCAGGCGCTCGACCATGCCGTCGGTCAGCGCCTCGCGCGCGGCAAGGCTGAGCCGCGCCATCTCGTCCATCGGCGCCTGATTGGTCATGTCATCCATCGCCGCCTCCCCTACAGCAAGCCGCGCGCAGACAACCAGTACAGCCGGTTATAGGCCAGCTTGAACCAGTGGATCATCTGCGACGGCGGGCCCGGGTTGGGCGGCGTGGTGTAGTTGAACCAGACGTAAGTGCCGGTGCTCATGCCGGTTTCCACGAAGCAGAACACCTTGCCGTCGTAGTCGCGCGCCCAGCGGTCTTCCTTGATGAGCGACGACAGGTTGTCGACGATGGTGTCGGCCTCGAAGTGCGCGGTCGAACCGGCCTTCGAGATCGGGATGTTGGTGGTGTCGCCGACGATGAAGACGTTGTCGGAGCCTTCCTTGAGCAGCGTATTCTTGACCGTCGGCACCCAACCGCCGGCACCGAGGTTGGAGTCGGTGATTACCGGCATCCCGCTGTGTGGCGGGATGGTGATGAGCAGGTCGTAGGGCAACGTCGAGCCTTCTTCCGAGGTAATTGTCTTGGCGCTCGCGTCCACCGACTTGGTGTTGAAGAAGGTCTCCGACTTGATGCCGGCGCGATCGAACTCCGGTCCCGTCCAGTGCGCCACCGGCTCGAGCGCGTGCAGCCGGCCGATCGGATAGGTGTAGGTGATTTCGCTCTTGTCGAGCAGCCCCTTGGCCGCGAGATAATCGCGCAGCATGAAGGTGATCTCGAGCGGCGCCACCGGGCACTTGTGCGGGGCGTTGACGTTGACGACGATCTTGCCGCCTTTGAAGTCGTTGAGCGCGTCGCGCATCTTGCGCGCGCCGTCGAGGTCGTAGAACCAGTGCGCGCCCTCGGCCATGCCGGGAATGTTGTCGGGCCGGATGCGCGAACCGGTGGCGATCACCAGGAAGTCGTAGGTATGGGTCTTGCCGGATTCCGTGGTGACGGTCTTCTTGTCGGTGTCGATGTGCTTGGCCGCGTCGATGATGTAGGGCACGCGGCGATCGAGCACCTTGCGCTGTTCGCGGAACAGCTCCGACTCGCGCATCTTGCCGAACGGCACATAGAGCAGCCCCGGCTGGTACATGTGCTTGTCGGTGTTGCCGATCATGGTGATGGCGACGCTGCCGGCGGATAGCTCTTCACGCAGCTGACGGCACAGGCCGTTGGCAACGATGGTGCCGGCGAGACCTCCGCCGACGATCAGGATCTTCTTGGCCATCTTTTTGGTCTCCTCCCCTCGCTGCGCCGCCGGCACCCAACGCGCCGGTGTGCGCTAACTCGTCATTTGGCTTTGCGCACGACGATGCTCCAGTAGCCGTCCTCCTGGGTGATGCCGACCATCTCGTGCTTGACCTTCTTGACCCATTCCGGGATGTCGGCGACCGAGCCTTTGTCGCTCGACCACACCTCGATCTCGTCGCCGATATTGATCAGCTTGAGCTTGGCGATCAGCTCCATCAGGGGGCCCGGGCAGAAGGCGCCGCGCGCGTCGATCTTTTCTCTCGCCATTGCAGTCGTGCTTTCTTGAACCTTCAAAGGGTGATGAACTGGCCGTTCTCGGCGTCGGACAGGAACTTGGTGAGGCCCATGGGACCGTCGAACATGTCGTCTTCGAGCTGATCGAGTTCCCAGCCCTTGACGTCGAGCGCCATGGAGCAGGCCCACAGCTTGAGATCGCCGAGCTCCTTGCCCTGCTGGAACAGGGTCATGGGATCGGGCGCTTTCTTTTCGATGAGCAGCTTGGAGAATGCGCCGCCGTGATAGCGCTCGGCAGTCGGCGCGCCTTTGGCGAAGGCCAGGATGGCGTTCATGCTGACGAAGACCTCGACTGGCCGCTCGGAAACGGCGGCGACCGAGGCCATCATCGCGGCCATCTGCACCTTCTCGTGTTCGCCGGAGCACAGCAGGATGTACAAAGCATTCGACGCCATCACCCGAACCTCCGCGCCCGCTATAAATTGCTAGCAGATTATTCTACCAGAAATATAGCTCCTTGGCATATTATTCTACCGAAAAGGCAGAACGATCCGCTTTGATCTCAATCAAGCCGTGCGCTTGATGACGAAGCTGAAGACGTTGTTCTCGTTCTTGGATTCCACGAGTTCGTTGCCGGTGGTGCGGCAGAACGCCTCAAAATCCTTCACCGCGCCGGGATCGGTCGCCAGCACCTCGAGGGTGCCGCCGGTGGGGATGTCCTTGAGCGCCTTCTTGGCCCGCAGGATCGGCAGCGGGCAGTTCAATCCTTTCACATCGAGCAGCTGGTCGGCCATGTCTTTTCCTCAGACGTTACGAATTCCGGGTTGCTTCAGATAAACAGGTTGATGTCGCTCTTGGTGGCGGTCTCGATATAGGTGGCGGCGCCGCCGAGCACCGGCCCCTCGATCATGTCGGCCGGCGTGTACTCGAACAGGTCCATGGTCATCTGGCAGGCGATCATCTTGACGTCGGCCTCGATCGCCATCTCGCGCAGCTCCTCGATCGAGGCGACGCCCTTCTTCTTGATCAGGTTCTTCATCATCGCACTGGCCGCGGCGTCGACGCCGGGGATGGCGGAGACGATGTTCGGCATGCCCATGTGCATCCCCATCATGGGCATTTCCATGGCCGGGTTGCCGAGGGTGGTGACCTTCAGGTCGAGCTTCTTCTTCAGCAGCGTCAGGCCGTAGAAGGTGAAGAACATCGTCACCTCCAGCCCCATGGCGGCCGCCGTGGTCGCCAGGATGAAAGGCGGGTAGGCCCAATCGAGCGAGCCCTTGGTGACGATCATCGACATCGACTTGGTGTTGGTTTCGTCCGTCATCACTCCACCTCCTCCGGCTTGGCCGGGCGCCGGCGCGCTATTCGCAGCCGGCGAAATTGTCCGCCGTCATCTTGGCCTCATAGGGCCCGGCGACGTCCGCACCCGGCGTCAGCGTGCCCTTGACCGCCGCCCAGTCGGCCGGCTTGACCTTGACCATCCAGCCCTCGCCGTAGGGTTCGGCATTGGCGAGCTTGGGATTGCCGGTAAGCGCGTCGTTGACCTCGACGACTTCGGCGTCGAAGGCGATCTTGGCCGGACCGACCCATTTGCCGGATTCGACCGTGGCGCAGGACTTGCCCTGCTGCACCTTGCGGCCGGCCTTCTTGGCAGTGAAGGCCACGAGCTGGCCCGCCATGGCGGCCGCGACGGCGGTCATGCCGAGCGTCACCGTGCCGTCAGGGATTCTCGCGGTACCAGATGTTGTTCTCGACGTCGTACAGCAGCTCGTCGGGAAGGTTGCAGCCACGTACGCTCGGCATTGATCCCTCTCCTCTTAATTCAAACGGTTCGATCCGATATGGCCTCGTCCTGGCGCAGCGGCCGCGACGAGCAGCAGAAGTCGCCGAGACCGGCGACCTCCAGCTTGCCGCCGACGAACAGCGCCAGATGCCGCGCCACCATAGCACCGAGCCGCAGCCGGCGGGCGGTGTCGGGATCGGCGGGCTCGAGACGGACCAGATTGTGGTGGTAGACCAGCTCGCGGCAGGTCTCGCGGCAGGCGTTGAAGCTCGGCTCGCCGCGCGCGCCCTGACGGTGCAGCGCCAAGAGGCGGAAGCCCTCGACTGTGTCGGATGTCGGCGTCTTGTCGTGGGCTAAGACCCAGCGCTCCAGGATGGTCTCGCCGAGCGCCAGCAGCTCGTCGGCGTAGGCCACGGCCGTCTCACGCAACGCCGCATCCGACGCCGCCGCGATCGCGTCGAGGCGCGCGGTCACGTCGTCGATGCTCATGGTGCGGGTGTCGTCCATCAACCGAGGCCTCTTTCGCGGATGAGGTCGGAGGCGTCGGAGAAGTTCTCCTGCACACCGACCTTGCGCGGCGACAGGCCCAGCGCCATGCCGAGCAGCTGGGTGAAATAGAGGATCTTCACCGTGGTCTTGCGGCCGAACACCTTCTCGGCCCGCACCTGGTGCATTTCGAGGCCGGTGTGGCAGGTCGGGCATTCGGTGGCGATGACATCGGCGCCGCAGGCTTCTGCCGTCGTCAAGAGATTGAGCACCAGCTTGGTCGATGTGTCGCTGTCTGACAGCGTGTGCGCACCGCCGCAGCAGGCGGTCTTGAGCGGATACTCGACATTCTCGGCGCCGGCGGCGGCCAAGAGGTCGTCCATGAAGTGCGGCTTGGAGGTCGATTCCGAACCCGGCCCCTGGTCCTTCTCCGGGAAGATGTGGCGCGGCCGCGTGTACATGCAGCCGTAATAGTTGGCGATCTTGAGACCCTTGAGTGAGTTCTTTACCCGCGCCTTCAGGCCCTCCTCGCCAATCCCTTCCTTGATCCAGTCCAACGCATGAATGGTCTCGACCTTGCCGGCTTCATAGGTGGTGTGGCCGGCTTTGCCCGCGAGCCGCGCGTTGACCTCGCGCGAGGCGTCGTCGTTTTTGAGGTCGTATTCGGCTTTCTTCAAATTGTGGTAGCAGCCGTTGCACGGCGCCATCACCGTGTCGAAGCCCATGTCGTCGGCGATCGAGAGATTGCGCGCCGAGAGATAGGTCTGCAGCTTGGGATCGACGTTCTTGACCTCCATGGCGCCGCAGCAGTTCCAGTTCTTCAGCTCGGTCAGCTCGAGACCGAGCGCCTTGCCCAGCGCCTTGGTGGAGCGGTTATAGGCGTGTCCCGTGCCCTCCAGCGCGCAGCCGGGATAATAGGCGACCTTCTTGTACTTGCCGCTCGTCATCATTCCGCTCCTTGCGTGTCGAGTTTGAGCGCGCGGGCGTCGGCCGCGTGCCGCTCGGCAACGTATTCATCGATCGCCGCACTCGCCGCTGCCCAGTTGCGCGTGCGCGGCCGGAACACGGTGGCAAGCCCGAGCTTCATCATCAGCGACACCGGCAGCTTCATCAGCAGGCCACGCACCATCGCCACCAGCCAGTCCTGCATCAGCGGCAGACCCATGCGCTTGAAGAACTGGCGCAGCACCAGGCCGTCCTCGATCTTGCCGGTGGCGAACACCTGCTCGGAGAACGCCTCGTCGAACACCATCGACGGCTTCTTCTCGGTGAAACCTTTGAGTTCCAGCCAATGCGACGTCGCCTTCATCACGCCTTCCGGGTTGACGTCGCGCGGGCAGGCATAGGTGCACTTGTTGCAGGAGACGCACTGCCAGATGATGTCCTTGTCGCGCAGCAGCTCGTCCTGCATCCCTAAGCGGATCAGATAGATCCAATAGCGCGGGTTGAAGTCCGGATTGATGGCGTTGACCGTGCACGAATTGGTGCAGGAGCCGCATTGCCAGCAGCGGTGGATGAACTCGCCGCCCGGCAGGGCCGCAATCTCCTGCTCCATCGCCTCATTATAGTCGGTGACCGCGCGCGAATTGATGAACGTGCTCCAGTGCCCGGACACGTCGACGCCGTCGAGGGTAAGCTCCTCGTGGGTGACCAGGTTCTCGGGCCGGATCAGCGATTTTTCGTGGATCGGCATCGGTTTCCCTTATGAACTCAACCGGCGCTGCTCGCCGAGCACGTGCGCCTCGCCGTCGATCAGCTTGAGGCGGGTGCGGCCGGATTCCGTGTCGACCGCGTCGAGCCCGAGCAGCCGGCGCGTATGCGCCATGGAGTCTTCCTGGGCCTGGCCGCAGAAATCGGCGCGCAGATAGGCTCCACCCTTGTCATTGATGTAGCCGGCATAGACGTGGGCGCAGAGGATATCGACGTAGAATGGCAGGTCGCGGAACACGCCGTTGTCGGCAAGAAAGCCTTCCAGTTCTTCGCGCAGCGTCGAGAAGGTGGCGAAATCGTCTTCGATGCGGATTTTTCCGGCGGGCACGCCGTTTTCGTCATGCCATATCTCGCGCAGCACGCCGGTGTTGACGCGCGCGTCCCACATCCAGCGCGTCATCAGCGGATAATGATGCGGCGCTGTGTAGTGGAGGACCTCGGCGCCAAGATCGCGCACCCAGCGGTGCTCGCGGTCCTCCGGAATGCCAGCGCAGAAGGTGGCCATGCGCTCGTCCGTGGTGGAAACGTCCGACCAGCCGTTGAGCAGCTTGACGAGCCGCGGATGCAGGCTCTCGAAACCATTGCGGGCCAGCCAGGCGCCGATGCGCCGCCGCGCCGGCGTCACGAAAGCGGCGAGATCGAGAAACTCGGTCTCGTTCAGCTCATGCACCCGACCCTTGCCGAACATCTCCTCGAACAGCGAGGCCTTCAGCGCCAGCGCGCCGACATAGCGCTCGACGCCGCCGGTCGTTTCGGCGGCTTCGACCAGGCTCTCGAAGGCGTCGCGCAGCCGCGGACCCGACAAATGCAGCACCGGCCGGCTCGGCGCCGGGGCTTTCTGCTTGTTGGTCCGCAACAGCGAGAACATTATTCGGCCGCCTCGCTCATCACCCCGCGCACGGCATTGAGTGCCGCCATGGCGGCGGACTGCCCCTGCGCGATGGAGTCGTCGATGGTTTCCGGACCCGTGGCCGCGCCTGCGACGAACACGCCGGGACGCGATGTCGCCGACATGTTGGCGTAGGTCGAGGCCTTCTGGATGTGGCCGTACTTCTCCAGCTTGACGTCGAAGATAGCCGACAAGGTCATGTTGTCGACGTTCGGATCCATGCCGATGGCGTGCACCACCATGTCGAAGGGAATGGTGATCGGGCGTTTCACCAGCGTGTCCTCGCCCTTCACGATCAGCCGCTTGCCGTCGGAGGTCACCTCGGCGATACGCGCCTTGATGTACTTGACCTTAAACTTCTCCTGGCTCTCCCAGTAGTACTGGCCTTCGTAGAGGCCGAAGGTGCGGATATCCATATAATAGATGTAGACATTGCAGTCCGGCAGCTCTTCACGAATTTCCATCGCGATGTTGGAGGAAACCGTGCAGCAGATCTTGGAGCACCATTCGCGGCCGATCTGGCGGTCGCGCGAGCCGACGCAGAGCAGGATGGCGACGCGGTCGGGCTTGCGGCCGTCGGACGGACAGCGCACGCCCTTGCCGGACGACAGCATCTGCTCGACCTGGGTGGTGGTGACAACGTCCGGGTAGGTGCCGAAGCCCCATTCCGGCTTGTTGACCGAGTCGAAATGGGTAAAGCCGGTTGTGAGGATGGCGGCGCCCGCTTCAATGGTCGAGCCATCGGACAGCGTCGCCTTGAAGTCGCCGGGGGTGCCGGTGAAGCTCTTCACCGTGGCGTTCTTCTTCACGTCGATCAGCTTGCTGTCCTCGACGCGCTTGACCATGCCGCCAATGGCGTCCTTGGCCCATTCGCCCGACGGCACCAGCTTGGCGTAGCCGGACTGGATCGGCGCGCCGCCGAGAATATCGGCCTTGTCGACCAGTACTACCTTCTGGCCCGCACTCGCCATCGCGTGCGATGCCGACAAGCCGGCGGGGCCGCCACCGACGACGAGAACCGGACAACTCATTATTCAGCACCTCCGGAGGACGCGGCGATCGCGGGTTGCGGCTGTGGCTTCACATAGCCGGGGCCCGAGGTGATCGCGCGCTTGGGATCATAGAGAGTTCTCGATGCGGCCGGCCTTGACCTCCTCGAGATAGCTTTCGAATTCGGCTTTCGCCTTCTCCCAGTCGATACCGAGCTTTTCCAGAAGCCCTTCGAACGGCGAAGCGTGCCAGTGCAGTTGCGCCAGCTTGTAAGGATGCGCGCCGCACAGTAGCGCAGCGAACTGGCAGTCGGCCATGATCGGCAGCGCATAGACCTTGTCGACCGCCTTGCCGATCCACTGGTTCTTGTCGAGCGTGGTGATGCAGCCGGTGTCATGGCCAACCATCACGTCGGCCTTGGCCTCGTCCACCGCCACCTTGATCTTGCGGTCGATGGCAAAGGAGCGGGTGAACTCGCGCTCGCCGATGATGTGGCGGAAGCCGAAGCCGCAGCAATCGTACCAGGTCGAATAGTCGATGACCTGCGCGCCCATGGTCTGCAACAGGCCGGTGGAGACGGCGACGCGGTTTCCCTCCATGACGGTCTCGTCGTAGATCACGTCTTCCGGCACCATCTTGTAGACGTGGCAGGCCGGATGCACGGTGGCGCGGATGTTGCCGCAATCGATGACCTGATGCTGCTTGATGCGCTCGCGCTGCACGTGCAGCCATTCCGAGTAGTGCACGATCTCTTCCGGGATCAGCAGCTTGCCGTCGACCAGCCGGCCCAGCTTGCCGAGGATCTTCTTCACCTGCTCGCGCAATTCGGCCGAATGCATCAGGAAGATGCGCATTTCCTTGTAGTTGCCGAAGGAGGTGCCGCAATGCACCAGCGGATAGTAGGTGCCTTCCGGCAGACCTTGCGCCTTCGCCGACATATAGGCCTGGTGGAAGTTGCGCAGGAACACGGCCGCGAGGCTGACCACATTGCCGATGCCGGAGCCGTGGTAGTTCCAGGCGGTGCACGAGGTCTGGTCGGTCTCGTCCAGATACTTGGTGCCGAGCGTGTTCATCAGCCACATCACGCTCGACGGATAGCCGGGGATGTTGCCGCACTGGCCGCACGACTTGTGGTGCCAGAGATTGTTGGTCGGGATTTTCTTTTCCCAGCCGTAGAGGGTGCGCGCGGTGACCGGCTCGTGGCGCTCGTCGAGACGGTGGACGAGGATTTCGCCGTCCTTTTCGAGCTGCCACATGGCGTCGCGAATGTCCTCGACGCGATCCTTGTTGGTCAGCATGGAGCGGCGGTCGATCTTGGCCTCCACCCAGGCGGTGGCGCGCTGCGCCTCGGCCGGCGAAAGATTCGACGGGCGCCATTCGCTGCCGTGGCCGGTAAAGGTCTCTTGGCTGTTGCCGGGCTTGTCCATCATTCCGCTCCTTGGGTCGCCCCTAAAATCAGTCGCGTTCGCTGGAGTTACTCGTCGTCGTTGTCTTCGTCTTCTTGCTCTTCGAGCCACTCGTTATATTCGTCACGCTTCTCATCCATGACGTCATTGACGACGTCGAACAGATTTTCGTCCACCATTTCGAGCTGGTCGAGCACGCCGGTCGCTTCCCAGATCGAGTACAGCTCGACCGAGGTCTTGAGGTTCACTTCCCAGGCCGTGTCCATGGTGTGCATGGTCGGCACCGGGATCGCCTTGCGCAGAATGTTGAGTGGCGCGTCCACCTTGGTGACGTTAGGACCCCAATCGGGGAAAGCGTCCTTGGTGATCATGTTGGGCGCGAGCTGGTTGCCGGTCGAGATCACCTTCAACAGCACGCGCGAAAACGGCCGCAGCACATCTTTTGCCGACTGCATGCCGTGCTTGATCGCGGTTTCGCGCATGAGCATGACGAGGCCGCCGGGCGAATTCTGGAACGGGCAGCGCGCGGCGCAGGTGTAGCACTGGGCGCAGGCCCAGATCTTTTCCTGCATGGCGTCGTAGATGCCCTCGAGATTTTCCGTCCATAGCAACTGGACGATCTCGCGCGGCGAATAGTCGTAATAGTGCGCCGACGGACAGGTGGCCGTGCAGATGCCGCAGTTCAGGCAGCCGTGCAGCTCGTGGTCGTAGAGCACGTGACTACGGATATCGTCGAAGATCTCTTCGAGCTTCTCATAGGGAACGACCGGCTTGTCCGACACCGGATCGCCGATGCTTCCCTTTTCTTCCGCCGTCATGGCCGCAAAGACACTCATGCGCGCCTCGCTCAAAAAAGGTCGTTCGTCGGAGCTAGTAGGTCAGAACTCTCGCTTCGTCGTCTTCCATGACGTCTTCGATGACCTTGGCGCCGCCGACGATGCCTTCGCACTCGGGGATCAGGTCTTCCTTCGTCATGTCGAAGAGGTCGAGGTTGGGGGAGCAGCAATAGAACTTCACTCCCGGCCTCGTGGGCGTCCTTGATGAAATCGTAGACGGTCTTGGGCGAGCCGGCCTTCACGACCAGCTTCTCGGCCACGCCCTTCTTCATGAGCTGGCCGGCGGTCGCCGTGCAGATCACCTCGACCTCGTAATCCATCGCCGCCGCAACGGTGGCCTGGAAGAACGGCGCGCCCAGCTCTTCGCCGTTGCGCGGGTCGGTATTGACCATGATGATAATGAGCTTCGTCGCCATTTCGTCCTCGGGCACCCCGTTAAAAGCCGAATTCTTTTTGAATTCTTTTTCTTATTGGCGTGCGCCCGAGCCCTTGCGAGCCCACCGCACAGCAGCCATTCCGTTCATACATATTCTAGTTATTGAATAGATGCCAGTGCTAATATGCAAAAATGCCGAGGTCGGAATTCCAACGAATTCAATGGTCTGGCTGCATGAGCCCGGTCAGTTCCACGAGCCCGACCATGATTTCCCCAAGCGCCGCGGCGAGTTCGCCCTGCACCTCGCGTAAGCGCGCCAGCGTCTCGGCGGTCCCCTCGGGCACCTCGTCGAAGGCCATGATCACGTCCTCGACCATCGCCGATTTAACGCCCGGATGACCGGTGAAGCCAAGACAATTGTCGCGGACCTGGAATACGACGGGTGCGTCGTCTTCGCCCACCGCCAACACGTGAGCGTCGGGCGGCAATACCGGACGGTCGCGCATATAGCTCGCGACCGGGAAGGACTGCGGCAAATGACCGCCGAGAGCGTTGGGGTCCACCCGCCGCGCCCGCTCCACCGTAAACCGCAGCGGCGCCTCGTCGGCCCCGCCCCCGGCAGCGGCGGTAAGGATGCACGCGCCGATGCCGCAGCCGATCACCGGCAGGCCGCGGTCGAGGAAGTCCTGGGTCAGGCGCAGTTCGGCGGCGAGACTGGGTATGAGGTTGCCGCTGACGATGCCATAGGGACCGATGCCGAGCAGGACGAGACCATCGTATTCGTCGGCCGTGAACGGCACCGTCCCGCCCGGCGTGAACGGCCGGCTGTAGCGGAAGCGGATATTGCGGCCCTCGAAATGGTCCTCCATCAGGCCGAGATAGTCGGCTTCGACGTGTTGGAGGACGCACAAGGTCTTCATGGCAGTGCACAATCCGTTTGCGTACGAGCGTTCATCAACGATACTAGCCGAAGGCCGCCAAAACATATATAAGTTCTTCTATATAATATGAGGAACGCGAGGGAACGATGGCCTGGTACGACGTGCTGCAGGAGATCGAACCGTTCGAGGATTTGCCGTTCGATCGCACGCTGGTCGACGCGCTGGAAGACGCCGCACGCGAACGCCCGCTCGGGCCCATGCGCTTCTACACCCCGACCTTCCGCTCCTATGCCAGCGAAGAGCTGAAAGGCTGCGGCAAGGCCAGCTTCCCCGCCTTCTCCATCACCGGCGGCGCCTGCGCACTCAATTGCGACCATTGCCAGGCCAAGATCCTGGAGCCGATGATCGCCGCGACCAATCCGGCCGAGCTCGAGCGCAAGGTGCGCGATCTCATCATGCTCAAGGACCTCGGCGGCTTCCTGCTCTCGGGCGGCTCCAACCGGCGCAACGAAGTGCCTTACGAGCGCTATTACCCGACCATCGAGAAGCTGAAGCGCGAGTTCCCGCATCTTCGTATTGCGCTGCACTCGGCGCTGCTCGACGAGACCCGCGCCAAGCGCATGGAATCCGCCGGCGTCGACGTCGCCATGATGGACGTGATCGGCGCGCAGGAAACCATCCGCGACGTCTACCATCTCGACCGCTCGGTGGATGATTTCGAGTCGACGCTGGCCGCGCTGTCGGCGACCAAGATGGACGTGGTTCCGCACATCGTCATCGGCCTGCACTACGGCCGGCTGCTGGGTGAGGAGAACGCCCTCGACATGATCGCGCGCCACCGCGTATCGGCGCTGATCCTGGTGATCGTGTCGCCGATCTACGCGCCCGAGGACAAGCCGTTCGCCACCGTTCCGACCGAGGACGTGGCCGAGGTGTTCGTCGCCGCCCGTCAGCGCATCACCCACGCGCCGGTGCAGCTCGGCTGCATACGCCCGGCCGGCACCCACAAGATGGTCACCGACGCCTACGCCGTGATGGCCGGCTTCGACGGCATCGCCTATCCGGCGGAAGGCGCGGTGCAGCTCGCCCGCGCGGTCGGCCGCCCGATCGAGCAGGAGCACGCCTGCTGCTCGATCTCGCTCGACGGCCTCAACGGCCGCCGCGCCTGCGCCGCCTGAGGTGAGCTCGTGACCCGCGAAACACCCGATGTCTTGGTGATCGGCCTGGGCCCGGCCGGCAGCCGTGCCGCAGAAGCTGCCGCCAAGGCGGGCCTCTCCGTCGTTGCGCTTGAAAAGCGCCCCGCCGCCGGCACGCCGGTGCAATGCGCCGAGTTCGTGCCCTCAATGATCGAGCGCGACGTGCCCAAGGTCGGCGACGTCACTGACCAGTTGATCGCGCGCATGCTGACCTTCATCGAGGATGACGAAAAACCACACGAAACGCCCGAATTCCGCGGCCGTATGATCGACCGCGCCGGCTTCGACCAGATGTTGGCGGATAACGCCGCTCACGCCGGCGCCGACTGCCGCTACGCGGTGAAGGTGCTCAGGATCGATCCGGATGGCACGGTCCATTGCAGCGGCGGCGACAGCTTCAAGCCCAAAGTGCTGATCGGCGCCGACGGCCCGCGCTCGCGCGTTGGCGCGGCGATCGGCTCGGTCAACCGCGACCTGGTGGAGACGCGCCAGCTCACCGTGCCGCTGGTGCTGCCGCACGACGCCACCGACATCTTCCTCAGTGCCGATTACCGCGGCGGCTACGGCTGGCTGTTTCCCAAGGGCGCGGTCGCCAATGTCGGCCTCGGCATCAGCGTCGACGGCGCCCTGCCCGACGACAAGAGCACCCGCCGAGGCCTCAAGGCCATGCTGATGGACCTGCTGACCCGGCTCGCCACCGAGCGCCGCATCGGCACCAACGGCTGGGGCCTGACTGGCGGCGCCATTCCCGTCGGCGGGCGGTTGAAATCTATCGGCAAGCTCGGCGAGATCGGCGTGTTTCTCGCCGGCGATGCCGCCGGGCTGACCAATCCGGTGACCGGCGCCGGCATCGCTTCCGCCGTGCAGTCCGGCACCATGGCCGGCCGCGCCGCTGCCGATTTCGTGCGCGGGAACGAGACCGCGCTCGAGGATTACGAGGAAGAGCTGGGCGATATTTTCGATGCCGCGCTCAACCGCGCGGTGCGGCGACGGCACGAAGTGCTCAGCCGTTACAAGGACGGCGGCCATCCCGATCGCGCCGCGCTGGAAGACGGCTGGATCGGCTCGCCGCGTTATTGGCGGCCGGAAACGACAGAAGAAACGACTACGGACGAAAAGGTCGAGGAGAGGACACGATGAGCTGTCTCGAGAGCCCGCGCCAACCGGTGCCCGACTTCCTCGGCGAGAAAAAGAGCGATTTCAACGCGCCCGACATCATGCAGCCACGCACGCCCGACGCTATTCCGGCCGACGCGCGCAACGGCGGCCGCGTGAAAAGCGGGAATGTGGCGCCGGAAGGCGTCTACCGGCCGAACTACAAAATCCTCACCCCCAACATGCGCTCGCCCGAGTACGTGCAGATGTCGACGGCGGCGGCGATCACGCTCGGCGTGACGTCGGGCTACATGCACCGCACCTCGTGCACGCGCTGCCTCAACCTGCTGCTCACCTATCCGGAAGGCTGCCGCGCCAACTGCGCCTATTGCGGGCTGGCGCGCCATCGCGAGGCCGAACGCAACTACGCCGACCGCAATTTCATCCGCGTCGACTGGCCGGCGGTGCCCTACGACCAGGTCATCGATATCGTCGCCTCCGGCGGCGATGGCGGCCGTTTCCACCGCATGTGCATCAGCATGATCACGCATCCGCGCTCGGACGACGACACCCGCGTGGTGCTGCGCAAGTGGACCGAGCGCATCAAGCACGTGCCGGTGTCGATCCTGTCCAACCCGACCACCATGACGCGGGGCGACGTGCAGGAGCTGCACGACCTCGGCGCCGACATCTTCACGGTGGCGCTGGACGCCTGCAACCGCGAGGTCTTCGACCGCACGCGCGGGCGCGGCGTGCAGTCGCCGCACAGCTGGGACAAGTACTGGGAGATCCTGCACGCCGCCAAGGAGATCTTCGGGCCGGAGAAGTTCGGCGCGCACCTGATCGTCGGCATGGGCGAGAGCGATCACGACGTGCTCACCCAAGTACAGACGATCCGCGACCTCGGCGGCCACAGCCACATGTTCGCGTTCTTCCCCGAGCAGGGCTCGCTGATGGACCACCTGCCGCCGGTGCCGCGCCCGCAATGGCGGCGCATCCAGCTCGCGCGCTATCTCATCGACTATCGCGACCACCGGCTGGAGAAGATGCGCTTCGACGAAACCGGCAAGCTGATCGATTTCGGCCTGCCGCAGGACGAGATCGACGAGGTGATCAAGGCCGGCACCGCCTTCCGCACCTCCGGCTGCCCAGGCAAGGAGGCCGAGGACGTCTCGGCCTGCGACCGGCCCTACGGCGATTCACCGCCCGGCAACATCGCGTCCTACCCCTTCAAGCTCAAGCGCGACGATGTCCGCAAGGTGCGCCGGCAGCTTGATAAGGGCATGCCGCGGTGACGCATGATCCCGAAAAGTGGGAACCGGTTTTCGGATAAGATCATGCGCGATCAAATGGCGGCGCCCTTCCGCGTCATTGACACCGGCCTGCGCAGAGGGCGCGAGAACATCGCGTTCGATCAGACGCTGATCGAGGCGCGGCATGACGGCAAGATTCCCGACACCATCCGCTTCCTGCGCTTTCGGCCGTCGGCGCTGGTCGGCGTGCACCAGTACCTGCGCCAGGAGATCAAAACCGATTACTGCCGCGCGAACGGCATCGAGCTCGGCCGCCGCATCACCGGCGGCGGCGGTCTCTATCTCGACGAAGGGCAGATCGGCTGGGAGCTGATATTCCACCGCGACACGTTGGGCGTGCGCGATCTCGCTGACGTCACCAGGCGCATCTGCGAGGCGTGCGCCATCGGCCTCAACAAGCTCGGCGTGCCGGCGAACTATCGGCCGCGCAACGACATCGAGGTGGACGGCCGCAAGATCAGCGGCACCGGCGGATTCTTCGACGGGCAACTCATCTTCTATCAGGGCACGCTGCTGATCGATTTCGATCCGGCCAAGATCGGCGCCAGCCTGAACATACCGGTCGAGAAGCTGGCTAAGCGCGATCTGCAGTCGGCGACGCAGCGCGTCATCACCATGCGCGAGGTGCTGGGCGACAAATTGCCCGACCTGCCGGCGATCTTCGAGGGCCTGCTGGCCGGCTTCAAGGAGGGCCTCGATATCGCGCCGCAATGGGGCGCGATCACGCCTTACGAAGAAGAGCTCGCGGCGCGGCTTTATCGCGACGAGATCGGCACCGACGAGTTCGTCAACGGCGCCGAGGCGCCGGCGCAAGGAGACGATCTGGCGAGCGCGTCCCTTACCGGCCGCGGCGGTACCGTACGCGCCGACATCCGCCTCGAGGGCCACCGCAACGAACGCATCCGCGAGGCTCTGATCACGGGTGATTTTTTTGTCACGCCGCCGCGGGTGATCCTCGATCTGGAAGCGGATCTGCGCGGCCGCGAAGTCACGGAAGCCGGCAACGCCATCGACGATTTCTTCGCGCGCACCAGCGCCGATTTCTTCAGCCTCAGCGCCGGCGAAATCCGCCAGGTGGTGGAAATGGCGCTCGGCAAGCAGAGTGCCGATGTGAAGGCGGGCTAGGAACCGCCGAGCTCAGAGTGAGGCCCGATCAGCGCCCCGCGGCGTAGCCCTGCATCCCGCGCGGGTTTGCCGCCGCGCGCCGGCGCGGACCCATCTGCGACGCCGCGGTCAGGCGGCCTTCCGACCAGGCCGGACCGACCTCCACTTCATGCCCGCGCTTGCGCAATTCCTTGATCGTCTCCTCCCCCACCCGCGATTCCACCACCAGCACGCCGGGGCGCGCGGTGCGCGGCCAGAACGAGATCGGGAAATGCTCCGAGTGCCAGGCCGGTGCGTCGATCGCCTCCTGCAGGTTCATGCCGGCGTGCACGTGGCGCAGGAAGAATTGCGTGTTCCACTGGTCCTGCTGGTCGCCGCCGGGCGAGCCCCAGGCGACATAGGGCGTGCCGTCGCGCAGCGCCAAGGTCGGCGACAGCGTGGTGCGCGGGCGCTTGCCCGGCACCAGCGCGGCCGGATGCTTCTCATCGAGCCAGAACATCTGCATGCGCGTGCCGAGCCCGAAGCCGAGTTCGGGGATCACCGGCGACGACTGCAACCAGCCGCCCGACGGCGTCGACGACACCATGTTGCCGTCGCGGTCGATGATATCGAAATGCACGGTGTCGCCGTTGACTTCGCCCATGCGCCCGACGGTCGGCTCGCCGGCGCCGAAACTACCAACGGCGGCGCGCGCGCCCTCCGCTTGGCGCACGTCGATTGCAGCGCCGAAGCCCGGAATTGTGCCAGGCCTCAGCTCGAGCGAGGCCTTGTCGGTGACGAGCTTGCGGCGCGCGTCGTTGTAGGCGTCCGACAGCAACATCTCGACCGGCACCTTCGCGAACTCCGGGTCGCCGTAGAAGCTCTCGCGGTCGGCAAAGGCGAGCTTGGCGCATTCGACCTGAGCATGGATGAACTCCGGCCCGGCCGGATCGAGACCATCGAGATCGAAACCCTTGAGCAACGCGAGCTGTTGCAGCAGCACCGGCCCCTGGCTCCAGATGCCGGCCTTGCACACGGTATAGCGCCCATAGTCGTAGGTGAGCGGCGCTTCCACCGTCGCCTGCCACTTGGCCATATCCGTGCCGGTGAGCAGGCCGCGGTGCGGCTCGCCGGTGACGTCCATCACGTCCTGCGTGCGGCAGAAGGTGTCGATCGCCTCCGCCACAAAGCCTTGCGACCAGGTCTGGCGCGCGCGCTCGATCTGCGCGACGCGGTCGCCGCCGGCGCTTTCCGCTTCGTGCACGATGCGCGCATAGGTGTCGGCAAGCGCGCGATTGGTGAACAGCGAGCCGGGTTCCGGTACATGACCGTCGGGGAGATAGACTGCGGCTGAAGTCTTCCAATGCTCGCGGAAGAGACCCTCGACCATGGCGATAGTGGCGGCGGCGCGCTCCACCAGAGGATAACCATCGCGCGCGTACGAAATCGCCGGCGCCAGCACATCGGCCACAGGCATGGTGCCGTAGTCGCGCAACATCAGCATCCAGGTGTCGAACGTGCCGGGCACGCAGGCCGCGAGCAGGCCGGTGCCCGGGATCATGTCGAGGCCGAGCTTGCGGAATTGGTCGATGGTGGCGGCCTGCGGCGCCGGCCCCTGGCCGCAGACCACCTGCGGCTTGCCTTGTTTCGCGTCGTAAAAAATCACCGGCACGTCACCGCCCGGCCCGTTCAAGTGCGGCTCCACCACCTGCAGCGTGAAGGCGGTGGCGACCGCGGCATCGAACGCGTTGCCGCCCTTCTCCAGCATGCTCATGCCGACCGCGGTGGCGATCCAGTGCGTGGACGCGACCACGCCGAAGGTGCCTTCGATCTCCGGCCGGGTGGTGAAGGGATTGGGATTGATCTTAGAGACGTCAGCGCACATGCGGGAACCCATACTGTTTGACCCGAGCCTTATACAGGCCGTGCCCCCCGCGATCCACATACCCCGCAATCGCCTCGCCCGCTTGCCAAGCGCGGCGCCAACGGCCACCATGGTGGCAATGAAAACGCTGCCGCGAGCCCCATCGGAGCGGCAGCAAGAACGAAATTGGCGCGGGAAACGTGGCGGGAGAAAGCGATCATATCGTCGCCGAAATGGCGACGCGGATTTTCACGGACCTCGCCGATCCCCAGACCGTCACCGCGGCGAAGGATGGTGCCTGGAAAGCGCCGTTGTGGCACGCATTGAGCGAAGCCGGCCTGCCGCTCGCCTGGGTGCCGGAGAGCTTGGGCGGTTCCGGCATTAGCTTGGCCGAAGGTTTCGAGGTACTCGGCGTCGCCGGGCGGTTCGCGTTGAGTGTTCCGCTCGCCGAAACGCTGATTGCCGGCTGGCTGCTGGCGCGCGCGCGCATCGAAGCGCCGCAAGGCGCCATGACGGTCGCGCCGGCGCGGCCGCATGACCATATTCAATTCAATAGCGACGGCACGTTGCACGGCCGCGCCGCCGCCGTGCCGTTCGCGCGCGATAGCGACCACATCGCGGTACTGGCGGAAGGCGATAGCGGCGCGGTGGTCGCATTGGTCCGGACCGCGGACTGCCGGTTGAGCGACGGCGCCAACCTGGCGCATGAGCCCTTGAACGCCGTGACCTTCGATGGCGTCACGCCGCTAAGCCACGCAACCGTCGACCTCGACAGCACCGCACTGATGCTGTTCGGCGCGGCCGTGCGCAGCACGCAGACCGCCGGTGCGCTGGAAGCGATCCTCGCGCGCGCGACCGAATACGCCAACGAGCGCGTCGCCTTCGAGCGCAAGATCGGCAAATTCCAGGCGGTGCAGCAGAACCTGGCGCGGCTTGCCGGCGAAACCGCCGCGGCGCTCGCGGTCTCGACTTCGGCCGCCGACACGCTGGCGAGCACCGACACTTTCGACGAGGCGGTGTTCCTGGAAGCGGCCTCCGCCAAGATCCGTTGCGCCGAAGCGGCCGCGGAAGGCGCTGCCATCGCGCACCAGGTGTTCGGCGCCATCGGCTTCACGCAGGAGCACGTGCTGCACCGCTTCACGTTGCGCATGTTGTCGTGGCGCGACGACTTCGGCAACGAAAGCTGGTGGGCTGCTGAACTCGGCCGCCGCGTGGCGCGGCTCGGCGCCGACGACTTCTGGCCGCTGGTGGCATCGCGATGAGCACGAACCTCAGCTTCGATCCGATCCGCCTGCCACCCGAATGCGAGACGTTGCGCGCCGAAGTGCGCGCCTTCCTGGCGGACGAAGTCGCCGCCGGCACCTTCGATCCCTATCGGCCCGGCCACGGCGATAGCCACAACCGCGACTTCAGCAAGCGTGTCGGCGCCAAGGGCTGGATCGGCATGACCTGGCCCAAGAAATACGGCGGCCGGGAACGCAGCTTCCTCGAGCGCTTCGTGGTGACGGAAGAATTTCGCGTTGCCAACGCGCCGGTGCGCTCGCATTTCGTGGCGGACCGGCAGAGCGGACCGGTGCTCATCAAATACGCGCCCGAGCACATCAAGGCCGACATCCTGCCGCGCATCTGCCGCGGCGAATTGTGCTTCGTCATCGGCATGAGCGAGCCCGGCTCAGGCTCCGACCTGTTCGCCGCCAAGGCCAAGGCGACCAAGGTCGACGGCGGCTTCCGCCTCAACGGCGCCAAGATCTGGACCTCGAACGCGCACATCGCCGACTACATGCTCGGTCTGTTCCGCACGTCGCCGCAGTCCAAGGAAAACCGCCGTCACGGTCTGACGCAGTTCCTGGTCGACATGAAGACACCGGGAATCACCGTCAATCCGATCATCCAGATGACCGGCCAGCACGACTTCAACGAAGTGGTGTTCGAGGATGCCTTCGTGCCGGACGACTACGTGATGGGCGAGATCGACAACGCCTGGAAGCAGGCGACCAGCGAGCTCGCTTATGAGCGCAGCGGACCGGAGCGCTTTCTCGAAACCTTCTACGTGATGATCGAGTTGATCCGCGCGTTGGGCGAGGAGCCCGATACCCGCAGCGCCGAAGGGCTCGGCCGGCTGGTCGCGCAACTGCACACGTTGCGGCGCATGTCGGTGTCCGTCGCCGGCATGTTGCAGGCCGGCAAGGAGCCGGTGGTGGAAGGCTCGATCGTCAAGGACCTCGGCACGCTGTGGGAGCAGAAGCTGCCGCAACGCGTGCGCGAACTTACAGCCTTCCTCGAAACGGAAATCGGCAACCGCGCAACGCTGGAAGACCAGCTTGCGTTCGCCACCACCGTCGCCCCCAAGCTCACCATCCAGGGCGGCACCACGGAAATCCTGCGCGGCATCATCGCGCGGGGCTTGGGCCTGCGTTAGAGGACGATCCGCACCGTGCCGGACATCTCCAAACTGCTCTGGCCGAAGACTGTAGCGTTGGTCGGCGCCTCCAACGACCTGCACGGTCTGCGCGGGCGCGTCCTGGAGACGATTCTCAGCCATCCTTACGCGGGCAAGGTTTATCCGGTGAGCCGCAGCGCCGACGTCGTGCAGGGGCTGAAGGCCTACAAGTCCGTCGACGACCTGCCGGAGCCGGTCGATCTCGCGCTTCTCATCATTCCGGCACAGTTCGTGCCCGCGGAGCTGGAGCGCTGCGGCAGGAACGGCGTCAAAGCCGCCGTCATTCTTTCCTCCGGTTTCGCCGAGGAGCCGGGCGAAACCGGCGCGCGCATGCAGGCCGAGATCGCGGCCACCGCCAGGCGCTACGATATGGTGGTGGTCGGGCCCAATGCCGAAGGCTTCGCCAATATCGCCGCCGGCTTCTGCCCCACCTTCAGCCCGGTGTTCGACAAGGGCGCCGGCCACATCAAACCAACGCTGCCGCTCGGCAGCGGCCAGGTCTCGGTGATCTCGCAAAGCGGCGGATTGGGGTTTGCGTTTTTCGATCGCGCGCGGCCGCGCAACATTACGTTCCGTCATGTCATTGCCACCGGCAACGAGGCGACGCTCGGCGTTACCGATCTGCTCGACGCCATGCTCGACGAGGGCGGCACCGACGTCTTCCTGCTGCTCATAGAAGACATCAAGTCGCCGGAAAAATTCAAACAAGTCGCCGAAAAGGCATTGAAGGCCGGCAAGCCGCTGATCGTCGGCAAGATCGGCCAGTCGGAGCCCGGCAGCCGCGCGGTCGCCTCGCACACCGCGGCGCTGGCGGGCGCGCAAGGGCCCTACCGCGCCATCTTCGAGCGCTACGGCCTGATCGAAGGCCGCGACTTCGACGAGATGCTCGACATGGCGGTGGCGTTCCTGGCCTGCGGCGACCGGCTGCCGGCGGGCAAGCGCGTCGGCATCTGCACGGCCTCCGGCGGCGGCGGCGTGTGGATGGCGGACGCCTGCGCCGCCGCCGGGCTCGAGGTGCCGGTGCTCGACGACGAAACGCGCAAGGAACTGGACGTCTTCGTGCCGCCTTACGGCACCTCGCAGAACCCGGTCGATTCCACCGCGCAAGGGGTGCAGAAGCTCGGTTACGGTGAGTTTGCGCGGCTGGTGGCGCAGTCCCCCATGGTCGACAGCGTGGTTGTCGTGATCAGCGCGCGCCGCTCGGCCTTCCTCGAAGGCGACCGGGCGAAGCTGAAGGCGCTGAAGGAGACGTCGCAGAAGCCGGTACTGCTGTGGACCTACACGCTGCCCGCCGAGCGCAGCATCGAGATCATCAACGAGGCCGGCTATCCGCTGTTCACCGGCGCGCCCGGTTGCGCGCGGGCGCTGGCCGCGCTTGCCGATTACCGGCGTTTGCGCGAGCGCCGCCTGCAGCCGGCACAAGCGCCGGCCGTGGCGGCGGCCGCGCGCGACAAGGTGCGCGGCCTGTTTTCGCAAAGCCCCGCCGTGCTGTGCGAATGGCAGGCGCGGCCGCTGCTTGCAGCTTATGGCATCGGTGCCGGCAATGCCGGCACGTTGGCGCAATCCGCCGCCGACGCAGAGGCCGCGGCCAAGGCTGCCGGCAGGACCGTCGCCTTGAAGGTGCAGTCGGCCGCCATCCCGCACAAGACCGAAGCCGGCGCGGTCGCGCTCAATGTCAGCGCCGCCGACGTCGCGGCCGCTTACGATCGCGTGCTTGCGGCGGCGAAGACGTATGCGCCCGCGGCGACCATCGACGGCGTGCTGGTGCAGCCGATGGCGCCGGCCGGGCGCGAGGTCATCCTCGGCATCAACCGCGACACGCGCTGGGGCCCGCTGCTGATGGTGGGCTTAGGCGGCGTGCTGGTCGAGGCGATGGGCGACGTGCAGCTTGCGCCCGTGCCGCTCGACCGCGACGCGGCGATGGCGCTGATCGCAAGGCTGAAAGGCGCCGCCCTGCTCGGCGCCTTCCGCGGCAGGCCCGAAGCCGACGTCGAGGCGCTGGCCGACCTGATGGTGCGGCTCGCGCAGTTTGCGTCCGATCACGCCGACACCATCGCCGAGATCGACCTCAATCCGGTCATCGTGCACGACAAGGGCGCCGGCGTTTCCATGGTCGACGCGCTGATCGTCAAGCGCACGGCGCAAGAACCGAGCCGCGCGGCGGCCGAGTAACACGAAGGATCTGCCATGAGCGACATCGCCATCGAGAAGAACGACCACGTTGCGCTGGTCGAGATCCAGCGGCCGCCCAACAATTTCTTCGACATCGCGCTGATCCAGGATATCGCCGCCGCCTTCGAAGGCTTCGACGAGGACGGCGACATCCGCGCCATCGTGCTCGCCGCGCAGGGCAAGGCGTTCTGTGCCGGCGCCAATTTCGGCGACGGCTCGGCCCTCGACAACAACGGCCAGCGGCCGACCGAACTGAGCCGCCAGCAGGCGGTGCAACATCTCTACATGGAAGGCAACCGGCTGTTCCGCACCAAGAAGCCGATCATCGCCGCGGTGCATGGGGCCGCAGTCGGCGGCGGCCTGGGGCTCGCGATGGTCGCGGACTTCCGCGTCACCTGCCCGGAGGCGCGCTTCTGCGCCAACTTCACCCGGCTCGGCTTCCATCCGGGCTTCGGCCTGACGGTGACGCTCCCGGCGGTGATCGGACAAACCAAGGCGGCGATGATGTTCTATACCAGCCGCCGCGTGCCAGGCGACGAAGCCTTCAAGATTGGTCTCGCCGACGTGCTGGTGCCGCAGGATCAAGTGCGCGAGGCGGCGCTCAAGCTCGCCGCCGAGATCGCGGAGAATTCGCCACTGGGCTTGGTCGCCACGCGCACCACCATGCGCGGCGATATCGCCGACCGCGTGCGCGCGGCCACCGAGCACGAACTGCAAGAGCAGACGCGTCTGCGCGCCACCGACGACTTCAAGGAAGGCGTCAAGGCGATGGCGGAGCGGCGGGTTCCGAATTTCGCCGGTCGCTGACCGCGCCGAGCGGCGCGGCGATTTCCGGCATCAGCGCCAGCACCACCACATAGGTGGAAACGATCCAGCGCAGGTCGAGCTCTCGCCCGTCGCGCAAGCGCGCTCGCTTGGCGGCCAGATCGACATCGATGTCCTGATAATCGAGCAGCAGCCCCTCGCGCGCGGCGATCGCCTTGTAGACCGCCTCCTTGGCGGCGAACAGCAGCCGGCCCTGCAATGGGTTGTCGCCGAGGCGCGGACGCTCGCGCGGCGTCACCACAAGATCACGCAGCTCTTCTGGCAACGGCTCGGCCGGCTCAATGTCGATGCCGACGGCGTCGAAGGTCCGGCGCGTGGCGACCACCGCAACCGCGATATCGCCGTCGTGGGCGAAGGAGCCGACGAAACCTGCAGGCCACTGCGGCGCGCCAGTGTCGCCTTTCGGGATCGCGCAAGGCGTGTGCCCGAGACGCCCCAGTAGCTCGCGGGCGAGCGCCCGTGCCGTGCCGCTCGCGCGCCGCACGCGCAGGAGCGGCGAGGCAATCGAACGCGCTTCCGTCGGCATGAGACAAAGCTCGTCGCCCAGTTGGATGCGGCGGCAATCGGCCAGGATGTCCGGTGACGACAGACGTTCGATCGCGCGTTGCAGCGATGCATCGATCGGGGCTGACATTTTTTTGTGCCTTGCGGGCTGGTCAGCCGCCCCTATTCCGCCGGCACGCTTGCCGCGACGTTCAGATCGAGCAGGTCGTCCGCCGACAGCGACTGCGTGACGGCGTGTCTGACGGCTTGCACCTGCGCACGGTTGACGCGCACCAGCTTGGCCGGATTGCCGCGCCATACCGTGTTGTCGTCGAGCACTTCGCCCTTCATCAGGAAGGAGTCGGCATCGAGCACGACGTTTTCGCCCATGGTGACGCCGTAGTGCGCGAAGGCGCCGGGGCCGAGCGTCGAGCCGGCGCCGACCTTGACATAATCGGACTTGAACACGCCCTCTTCCAGCGAATGCGCCTGCAGCACGCTGCCTTCGTTGAGGTTAACGCCGTCGCCGATCTCGGTCAGCGTGCGCTCGGTGATGGAGCAGCCGCCGTCGTAGACCTTGCGGCCGATCCTGATGCCGACCAGGCGCGAGACGACGTTCTTGAAGGGGGTGCCGCCGAAGCGCTCGATGATCGGCGAATCCGACAGCTTCCAGTGCCGCTCGTGCGCCCAGAACTCGGGATCGTAGATCGATATCATCTTGGGGCTTAGCCGCCCGAAGGCGATGCTCGCGCGCTCGATCAGCGCGAAATAGACAATCGCCGCCAGCGAAACCAGCGTGGCGGCCGCGAACAGCGACCACGTGCCGTACACGGCGTAGTTCTCGACCCCGAGATGCGCGACGGCGAGCGTCGCGAACAGGAACAGCCAGCGCGTCATGAGGAACAGCGTGGCCGTCACCAGATTGTGCCCGTTCTTGCGCGCGAGCTGCCGCTGGCGCAGTTCGGGCGAGAGCGCCGCGTTGACGTCCTTGTCGCGCTCGACCATGCGCGGGATTTCGAAGGCGGGCGAGCCCAACAGGCCGACGTTCTCGCGCACCGGGCCGTCGATCGGGATCATCACCTTGGTGCCGAGCAGGCAATTCGCTCCCGTGCGCCCGTCCGGCGGATAATGGATGTCGTTGCCGAGATAATTGCGCTCGCCGATGCGCGTTTCGCTCAGGCGGAACGACGACGCCGACATATGCATGTTGATCATGGATATGCCGTCGGACACCATCGTGAAGTTGCCGACCTCACACAGGAACGGATTGTCGTGGCGCTGATTGGTGCCAAAGTTGGAGCCGGTCTGCTCGACCTCGTTCAGCTTCCAGCCGACAAAGCGCATGTAGGGAACGATGATCGAACTGTCGCCGAACAGCAGATTGAAGAACTGCGAGTTGCTCACCGCCGAGACGACGCGCTGCAGCCAGTAATGGAACCCGTAGAGCACGTAGTCGCGGCCGGGCTCCAGGAGCAGGTTGCAGAGGCGCGGCACCGCGTAGATCGCGACAAGTCCCAGTACAAGCCCGCCGACGGCCAGAACGCCCGAGACGATCAGCATCAGCGCCGCGAACGTCGGGGTCAGTTCGTGGAAATGACCGGCATCAATGCCGGTAACGAAGGCGAACAGGTCGTACCAGTAGTTCAGCGTCAGGATGGCAGCTGGCGTCGCGATGCCGACGAGACCGAAAAGCTGGAGGGCTGCATAAGTCCCGCGCCGCAGCGGCGAGCAGTCCATGGGTGCGAGCGGGCAATAGTCGGACTTGGCCTCCACCGCCGGCGAGCCGTGATAGCATTTGCCGTGCGGCACATGCTGCCCGCTCTGCAACGACGAAGCGTGGCCGAGCTGGGCGCCATCGCCCATCGCGGTGTCGATGTCGAGCACGCTCGCCTCGCCGACGAAGGCGTTGCTTCCGATCTCGACCGGCCCGATCTCGATGAAGTTGGCGCGCGCGCGGTAGCCGAGCACGATGGAGTCCTTGCGCAGGACCGTGTCGTCGCCGACCGCGAACAGGTCGGTGGTGACCGGAATGAAGCGCGACTGGATGACGGCACCGCGCCCGATTTGGGCGCCGAGCGCACGCAGATAGAGATTATAGAGCGGGCTACCGACGAAAGCCGCGACCGGCGCCGTACGGATGAGCGTCTTCACCGCCCAGAAACGGAAGTAGCGCAGACTCCAGATCGGAATGCGCTCGCTCTTCCATTTGCCGATAAGCAGCCATTTGGCGGCGATCGGCAGCGCGGTCAGGAAGGCGAAGGCCGCGGCCGCCGCGACGACGGCGCGCAGGTAGAGGTCGAACGGCGTGTGGATGTCGCGATAGGTCCACTCCAGGCCGAAGGCGACGATTTTCAGCACCAGGAAGCCATAGGCCGCATAGAACAGGAGCTGCAGCCCGCCGCAGGTGTAATAGGAAAGGTCGGAGGGAACATGCACCGGCTCCGGCCGCGCCGCGACCAGGTTCTCGTTGGCCGCGCCTTCGAGATGGCGCGCGAGCTTCGCCACGGTCGGGTTCTGGTAGATGTCGCGCATGGACACGTTCGACATCGCCGGGTCCTTTCGCAGCCGCGCGCAGAAGCGCGCCATCAGCAGCGAATGGGCACCGAGGGCGTCGAAGAAATGGTCCTCAACCGAGACGCGCTCCACTTTCAGGATCTCGGCGAGCGCCTGGGCGAGAACGTGCTCGTTTTCCGTGCGTGCCGCCACGAAATCGGTTTCCGCCTGACAGCGTGGCCCCTTCGGCTTCGGCAGCATCTTATGGTCGGCCTTGCTGCTGACCAGCATCGGGATGAAGGGCAGTTCCTCCAGAAAGGCCGGCACCATGTAGGCCGGCAGCCGGCTGCGCAGCGCCGCCGCGATGTCGGCGCGCGACAGGTGCATGCCCTGCTTGAACGAATAGTAGGCGACGAGCTCCGGCATACCCGGCTCGGGCTCGTGGGTCGACACCGCGGCCTGCGCGATCTCGGGCAGTTCCAGCAGCATCGACTCGATTTCGCCGGTCTCGATGCGATAGCCGCGGATCTTCACCTGGGTGTCGATGCGTCCGTGATACTCGACCTCGCCCTCGGCGTTGATGCGGCCGAGGTCGCCGGTGCGGTAGATGCGGCCGGACGCGTTGTTCGCCAGCCCGAGAAAATCCGGAATGAACTTCTGCGCCGTCAGCTCGTCACGGTTCCTATAGCCGGCGGCGACGCCGATGCCGGCTATACCGATCTCGCCGAACTCGCCGAGCGGCAGCGCCCTACTCTCCTGCGGATCGAGAATGACGATCGAATAGGTCGGCAGCGGACGGCCGATGGTGACCGGCTTTGCCGGCACCAGTTCGGTGAAGGTGGCGGTAACGGTGGCTTCGGTCGGCCCATAGGTGTTCAGGATGGTGCGGCCGGCGCGATACCAGCGCCGCACCAGATTTTGCGGGCAGGCTTCGCCGCCGACCAGCAGGATGCGCAGGCTCGGCACTTCCTCTTCGATGGTCGCGAGCAGCGTCGGGCAGCAGGCCATGCCGGTAATCTCGCGCTCGCGCAGGAAGTCGCTCAACTCCTCACCCACGAGGCTCGCGCCCGGCCGCGCCGGCACCAGCGTCGCGCCCGCCATCAACGGCACCCAGATCTCCTCGATCGAGAAGTCGAAGGCGATGGTCATGCCCTGGAACACGCGGTCGCCGGGGCCATAGCCGTAACGCTCAGCCGCCACGCGCACGAAATTGCAGATGCTCGGGTGCTCGACCATCACGCCCTTCGGATTACCGGTCGTGCCCGAGGTATAGATGATGTAGCAGAGCTGGTCGGCCGGAGGCGCCACCTCGTCCGAACCGAGCGGCGCATTGGATTCCATGTCGATCGCGGGCTTGGCGAGATCGACGAGGACGTGCGGCAGGTCGAGCGCGACAAGCTTCTCGCGGAACTGCGACATCGACACGATCGCTTTCAGGCCGGCGTCGCCGGCGATGAAGCGCATGCGCTCGACCGGGAACCCGCCGTCGAGCGGCACGTAGGCGGCGTGAACCTTCATCGCCGCCAGCAGCGCGACGTAGGTTTCGGGGGACTTGTCGAACAGGAGGCCGACGCGGTCGCCGGCGCCGATACCCTGCCCGGCGAGATAGCGCGCGAGCTGGTTGGCGCGGGAGTTGAGCTCCGCAAAGGTCAGCACGGCGTGTTCGGTGACCACCGCCTCGGCGTCGCCCATCTCGGCGCAGCGCGCGGCGATCAGATGGTTGAGCCGTTCGCCCGGCCGCCAGCGGATGGCGTTATCGCCGTCGCCGGCGAGTGCCGCAGGCGGTGGCACAGCGGTCTCGGCTTGGTTCGGGCTTTTGGCCAGAGCGTTCGTCAGGGTCGTGGGCAAGGCAGGTCTCCACCTTCGGGGCGCCGGCCTGTGGAACGGGCGAGGCCGCCCCGGCGCGCCGACTGCCATGGCAGGAGGGTGCGGCCGCGCGGACGCAGATTGCGTCCCGCCGCCGTCTCCTCGGCAGTCGTTGAGAGAGCCCCCAGTTTTCCCGGCATTTCTTATGGTTAGGTACGTTCGTGGTGGCGGGAAAATGAGCCGGCCAATATGAACGCAGCCTGAATGAAGAGGCGAAGGTAAAACCGGGCCGGTTCAAGGCGGGCCAGCGAAGACGCCCGGTCGATGATGGCGGACGCAGGCACTATCGATCCTGCGTTCACTCGGGAATTCCCTGCCACTGGGAAAAGAACAGGGAATTCAGCGGAAACGGGCATCCGCGACGCCGTTCTCGGTCAAATCGCCAAAATAGCGGGTTGCCCCAGTGCCGTCAGGCGGTGGCGCCGCCAGGGACTGACATGAACCGCCGCGGTTGCAGCAGATCCTAAACTACAATCAGGACACTATTCCGCTGCCGCCAGATAATCCTCGATCGGCGGGCAGGAGCAGATCAGGTGGCGATCGCCATAGGCATTGTCGATCCGATTGACCGGCGGCCAATATTTCCGCGCCGCCGCGACACCAGCGGGCAAGCAGGCCTGCTCTCGTGAATAGGGGTGGCCCCACTGCGTGTCCACGAGGTCGAGCACCGTATGCGGGGCGTTTTTGAGCGGATTGTCCTCGCGCGCCATCTCGCCCTGCTCGATCGTACGGATCTCATTTCGGATCGCGATCATCGCATCGCAGAACCGGTCGAGTTCGGCTTTCGACTCGGATTCGGTCGGCTCGATCATCAAGGTGCCCGCCACCGGGAAACTCATGGTCGGTGCATGGAAGCCGAAGTCGATGAGCCTTTTGGCCACGTCATCGACGCTGATCGCGGCGGATGTCTTGAGCGGGCGCAGGTCGATAATGCATTCGTGAGCGACCCGGCCGAAGCGGCCCTTGTACAACAGCGGGTAATGCGGATCGAGCCGCTTGGCGATGTAATTGGCATTGAGAAGAGCGAATTCTGTCGCCGCCGTCAGACCACTTCCCCCCATCATCAGGCAGTACATCCAGGAAATGACGAGGATCGAGGCGGAACCGTAAGGCGCGGCGGCGACCGGGCCCACGGCGTTCGGCGCTTCGGGCTGGAGAAGGTTTCCTGGCAGGAACGGTTGCAAATGCGCCTTGACACCGATCGGACCGGCGCCCGGCCCGCCGCCGCCATGCGGGATGGCGAACGTCTTGTGCAAATTGAGATGACCGACATCGGCACCATAGTCGGCTGGCCGCGTCAGTCCGACCTGCGCATTCAGATTGGCGCCGTCGAGATAGACCTGACCGCCGTGTTCGTGGACGATATCGCAGATCTCGCGCACGCCCTCCTCGAACACGCCATGCGTCGACGGATAGGTGAGCATGATCGCTGCCAGGCGGTCGGCATAGGCGCCCGCTTTCGCCCGCAAGTCATCGATATCGACATTGCCGCTTTCATTACAGCCGACGACAACCACCTCCATGCCGGCCATATGCGCCGAAGCCGGATTGGTGCCGTGCGCCGAGGCTGGAATCAGGCAGACCGTACGGCCATCCTGCCCGCGCGCCCGATGCCAGGCGCGAATAGCCAGTAGCCCGGAAAACTCACCTTGCGCACCGGAGTTCGGCTGAAACGAAATCGCGTCATAGCCGGTGATCTTGCGTAACATAGCCGCAAGCTCCGATATCATCGTCGCGTAGCCCTGCGCCTGCTCCTCGGGGGCGAAAGGATGCAGGTTGGCAAATTCCGGCCAGGTCAGCGGCATCATCTCCGAGGTAGCGTTCAGCTTCATGGTGCACGATCCGAGCGGGATCATGCAGCGGTCGAGCGCCAGATCGCGGTCGGCGAGACCGCGCATGTAGCGCAGCATCTCCGTCTCCGAACGATGGCGATGGAACACCGCATGCTCCAGGAACGCGCCAGTTCGCCGCAGTTCCTGCGGAATTTCGGCTTCAATGCCCGCGAGATCAGTGCGACGCCGGGCGGCCGACGCCGGCTCGTCGCCAAACGCGCACCATACCGTTTCGACGACGTCGGCCGTCGTCGTCTCGTCGCAACTGATGCCGATGCACGACGCACCGTGCAAGGACGGGATATCGCGGAGATTGATGCCGAGCGAGCGAGCGCTCGCCAGAATGTCTTCGCGGCGCTCCCCCACCTCCACGACGATCGTGTCGAATGCCAATGCGGGCCGCACGCTCCAGCCAAGGTCCGACAGGCCGGCGCGGAGCATTGCTGTTAGCCGGAGAATACGGCGGGCGATGGCGGTGAGCCCCTCGGGGCCATGATAGACCGCATACATCGATGCCAGCACCGCCAGCAGCACCTGTGAGGTGCAGATATTCGATGTGGCCTTCTCGCGACGGATATGCTGCTCGCGCGTCTGCAACGCCAGCCGATAGGCGCGATTGCCGCGGCTGTCGACCGAGATGCCGACGATGCGCCCCGGCAGCGCGCGCTTGTGCGCGTCCCGGGTGGCGATATAGGCCGCATGCGGTCCGCCATACCCCATGGGCACGCCAAATCGCTGCATCGACCCGACCGCGATATCGGCGCCGAGCTCTCCCGGCGACGTGAGCAGCGTCAGTGCAAGCGGATCGGCCGCCACAACCGCGATCGCATTGGCGGCCTTGAGACGCGCAATCGGCTCGCGCAGATCGCGGATGTCACCAAAGGTGCCGGGATATTGGAAGATTGCGCCGAACAACTCGGCGCCATCGAGTTCGGTCATCGGATCGCCGACGCGGATGTGCCAGCCCAGCGGCTCGGCGCGCGTCTTCATCACCGCAATCGTCTGCGGATGGCAATCGCGATCGACGAAGAACACCTTCCGTTCGCTGTTACTGACGCGTTGTGCCATCGCCATGGCTTCGGCGGCGGCGGTGCCTTCGTCCAGCAGCGATGCATTGGCGATCTCAAGCCCGGTGAGATCGGCCACCAAAGTCTGGAAGTTCAGCAAAGCTTCGAGCCGGCCCTGGCTGATTTCCGGCTGATAAGGCGTGTAAGCCGTGTACCAGGCCGCATTTTCCAGAATGTTGCGTTGGATCACCGGCGGCAGGACGGTGCCGTAATAGCCCTGCCCGATCAGCGACGTCATCGTGACATTCTGTGCGCCGATCGCGCGCGCCTTCGCCAGCGCCTCCACTTCCGACAATGCCGGCCCGAGATCGAGCGGCTGGCGCTGCCGGATGTCGTGCGGCAATGCCTGCTCGATCAGATCCTCCATGCGGGCGGCACCCACCGTCTGGAGCATCGCCGCTGCGTCAGCGGGCGACGGGCCGATGTGGCGGGAGGCGAAGGGCAAAGGAGCGTCGGCGTTCGTTGTCATGGCGGATTGTCCGGAAGATGTTGCGCGCGATCAGGCCGACTGACTGCCTGCGATCAATGCCTGGTAGGCAGCCTCATCCATCAGCTTGTCCAATTGCGCCCGGTCGGCGATCTTCATCTTGAACAGCCAGCCCGCCCCGGCTGGATCGGAATTGATCAGCGTCGGGTCGTCGCTCACGCCCTGATTGACCTCGACAACCTCGCCGCTGATCGGCGCGTAGACGTCGGAGGCGGCCTTGACCGATTCGACGACGGCTGCGGCGCCGCCGGCCTCAAGCACCGAGCCGGGCTTCGGCAGATCGGCGAAGACCAGATCGCCGAGTTGCTCCTGCGCGAATTGCGTGATCCCGATGGTGGCGGAATCGCCTTCGATCAGCACCCATTCGTGATCGTTCGTGAATTTAAGCATCAGAGACCTCGCGGATTTTATGTCAGCGCTTGTAAGTCGGAGGAACGAAAGGAAGCTTGCATAGCTGCACGGGAATGCGCTCGCCCCTGAGTTCGGCCCAAAGCGGCGCAGTCGATGCCGCGGCAGCGGCGGTCACATAACCCATGGCGACCGGAGCATTGACGCTCGGACCGAACCCGCCCGAGGTTACGACACCGATGGCATCGGGCGTTTGACGGTCGGCAAACAGCCGCGTGCCGTGGCGGATCGGCGCCCGCCCTTCAGGACGCAAGCCGACCCGCCGCCGCGGCGCGCCATGTTCGAGTTGATCGAGCACAATGTCGGCGCCAGGAAAGCCGCCGGCACGGCTGCCGCCTTTGCGGCGGCTCGCCTGAATGCTCCATTCGAGCGCCGCCTCGACCGGCGTCGTCGTTTCGTCCAGATCGGATCCATAGAGGCAAAGGCCCGCTTCCAGCCGCAGACTGTCGCGTGCACCAAGGCCGATCATCTCGACATGCGCATCGGCCAGGAGCTTGCGCGCGAGAGGCTCGGCCATTGCCGCGGGTATGCTGATCTCGAAACCGTCCTCGCCCGTGTATCCGGAGCGCGAGATTACACAGTCGGCACCGAGGAGCGTCACAGCACGCACGTCCATGAAACGCATGGCCGCAACCTCGGGGACCAGCGGCGCCAGCGCCTTTTCCGCAAGCGGGCCCTGCAGCGCGAGCAAGGCGCGACCGTCGAGACGCTCGATCTCGCATTGCGCCGACAGCATCTTGCGCAAATAGGCCTCGTCCGCATCCTTACAGGCGGCGTTCGCGATGATCAGAAAGCGATCCCCCTGATTGGCGACCATCAGGTCGTCGCGAATTCCGCCTGCATCGTTCGTTAGCAGCGCATAGCGTTGCCGGCCGGCGGCAAGGCCAACGAGGTTCATGGGGACCACGCTTTCGAGCGCGCTTGCCGCGTCTTCGCCGTGACCGCTGCGCGCGCGGACAGCAAACTGGCCCATATGCGAGACGTCGAACAGGCCGGCAGCTTCGCGGACGTGCAAATGTTCCTTCAAGATACCGCGTGAATATTGCACCGGCATTTCGTAGCCGGCGAACGGCACCATGCGCGCATTCAGCTCGCCATGGAGCTGATGCAACGGCGTGTTCTGCAATGCAGCAGGCGTGGGCGTTTCCGTCATCGACGCACCGCACCATCGGCTACCGCGGTGTCGCGGCTAACCAATTGCCAATGCTGGTAGATGACCTGATAAGATTTTGTGAGCATGCGAGGCACCTTGATCTGGTCCATGTGACCGAGAAACTGGCGCCCCCTCTGTCCTGATGCCTGAGAGTGTTATCCCATCGGCGGGCGCGGCTGCGCCTCTCTCCAGAGAATTCATGCCCTTGCGGTTCTTCTGCCTGAGAGTTTCCGGGGCGGTTGCTCCTTCGGCGTCGGCAAAACCGATCTCTCCCGCAAGGGATTTGGCTGTGCTCAGCACTCCTCTATCGGCTCAATAGGCAGATCGAATCTGTTTGCAGCCTTAACCGAAACAAAGATTATCACCGGGGCCACTTCTTGTCATCCGTGACATTCCGCTTCCGCGTAGCGTTCCGAGCTCGCCGCCGCCGCAGGCGCCAATACACTCATTTGTCAGGGCTTCTTGCGCTTGTTTCGAGCGCCGTCGTCAAAAAATGCCTCGCGGACCGAATCCAATACATCCATGCGTGCGCGCAAGGTTTTGCCTAATTGATCGCTGACCCTGGCGATCAGAAGCTCGGACAAGGTCGTCAAGGCGGCAAAAGAATCCCAGGGCGAAACACTCGTCGTCTGCACCACGAACGTCAATGCCGCTTTTCGGGCGGCCGGCGCATCTTCGTTGTCGCAGATCAGGATCACGCGGGCGCCGCGTTCCGCCGCCAGGTCGCAAAGCCGCGCGATATCGTCCTGATAGCGCCTGATGTCGAACGCGATAAGAATTGACTTGCGGTCCATATCGACAATGGTATCCGGCCAGGCCGCGCTCTGACCTTCGATCAGCGTCACGTGGGGCCGCATCGCATGAAGATGCGTTGCCAGGTGAAGTGCCGCGCTTTGCGTCAGCCTTCCGCCGACGACAAAAATATCCTTCTTGTCGTCGGCAACCAACGAAACCGCCCTGTTCAATTCCGTTCGCTGAACCGCATTGAGCGTCTCGGCAATATTGCGCGTGAGCCGGTCGCGAAAGGCGATCATGAAATCCGGCGCGGCCGTCTCCCCCACTTCATGGGCCAGAAGCCGGCCACGCGGCGACTGCAGCAGCGTCGACAGCTCCTCGCGCAGGCAATCCTGAAACGCGCCGTAATTCTCCAGACCGAGTTTGGCAATCAGCCGCAGGACGCATTGGGCGCTGACCCCGGCGTCGGCCGCGAAGCGCGCAATCGGCTGCAGGCCCGCCATGGGATAGTTCGACAGCAACTCATCGGCCGCCCGCGCCTCATTCTTGGTCAGCGCCGCCCTGTTGGTGCGCAAGATTTCAACGAGCGAACTGGGCCGCCGTGTCTTCATGCCTCAATTTCCACCTTGCTCAAAAAATCCGCTCTGGAACGCCAATTCCAGATTGACACAAAACTGAATCCGCTGGAACGTTAATTCCGGGAATGAGGCGGCAAGGCTAAATATTTTCGAAGCCGGAAAAAGGGGGATTGAAAAATGGCGAATGACGGCAAGCAGCATGAAGGAGGGGTGTCCTATCACATCCCAGGTCAGGAATATTTCGACAAGCGGATTCTGAAACGCCATGCCGGCGTCTTCTCGCTCTGGGCGCTTGGCGTCGGCGCCGTTATCTCGGGCGATTTTTCGGGCTGGAATCTCGGCTTCGCCGTTGGCGGCTGGGGCGGCATGTTCGTCGCCACCGTCGTCATCGCCATCATGTATCTGGGGCTGACCTATTCGATCGCCGAGATGAGTCCGGCCCTGCCGCATACCGGCGGCGCCTATTCCTTCGCGCGCACCGCCTTCGGCCCGTGGGGCGGATTCATCACCGGCATTGCCGAAAACATCGAATACGTTTTGACCCCAGCCGTCGTGGTGTACTTCATCGGCACCTACATGACGCAGATCACCGGCACGTCGGATGCCTTGCAGCCAGTCTGGTGGCTGGCCGGCTATGCGGTCTTCGTCAGCCTCAACGCCCGCGGTGTGGCGCTCTCCTTCAAGGTGACGGTCACCGTCACGCTGATAGCCATCGCCATTCTCGTCTTCTTTCTCGTGAGCGCGCTCTTCTCCGGCCAGTTCGATTTCGTCAAATGGGCGATGAATGTCGGAGTGGATGCTCACGGGAAAGCCGTGGCGCTTCCCAATGGCGGCGGATCCTTCCTGCCGCTCGGCCTCAAGGGCGTCTTCGCCGCACTGCCGTTCGCCGTCTGGCTTTTCCTGGCGATCGAGCAATTGCCGCTGGCCTCCGAGGAATTGGTCGATCCAAAGCGCGACATGCCGAAGGGCATCATGCTCGGCATGTTCACCCTTATCGGATTGGGCTTCCTGGTGCTCATCATCAACCCGGCAATCCCCGGCGGCTCGTTCGCCTACGGCTCGTCGGGCCAGCCGATCCTGGACGGCTTTGCCGCCATATACGGCTCGGGCTGGGCGAAACTTCTGGCACTCTTTGCCGTGGCGGGGCTGGTGGCGAGCTTCCATTCCATCATTTTCGCCTTCGGACGGCAGATCTACTCGCTGTCGCGCGCGGGCTACTTCCCGCACTTCCTCTCCGTCACCCATGGCGAGCACAAGACGCCCAACGTGGCGCTCTATGCCGGCGCACTGGTCGGTTTCGTCGTCATGCTCGTCATCTGGTTTTCCGAGGGCGGCGAGGCGGCGGGGACCTATATCGGCGGCACGTTGTTGAACATGGCCGTCTTCGGCGCCATGTTCTCCTATCTCCTGCAGGGCCTTACGTTCCTGCAATTGCGCCGCAAGTTCCCGAACATCGAACGGCCTTACAAGAGCCCGTTCGGCACGCTCGGCGCGAGCCTCACCGTGATCATCGCCATCGTCACCATCATCTTCCAGCTCACCGACCCGCTCTATCAGCAGGGCATCATCGGCGTTGCGATCTGGTACGCGCTGGCGATCATCTACTTCGCTGTTTACGGTCGCACCACTCTCGTCTACTCGCCGGAAGAGGAGTTCGCCGTCAAACAGCGTGAGGGCGCTCAGGCTGTGAAATAACGCTCTACCCAGAATCGAGGCCCGGCCGGAAGAAGCCGGCCGGGCCTTGGCTTCAGGCGAACGGAAATCTCTCAACCGCCGGAACGATCACGTCCGGGAACCTCGCATTCGGCCGCGGGAAAGGCCCTTTGAAAGGGAAATCATGGAACCGAGATCAGTCAAGACCGCGGCCGATGCCCGAAAGATCGTCGAGGAACGCAAGCTCGACTATGTAAAAGTCGGCATATTCGACGTCGATGGCGTCATGCGCGGAAAATATATGGGGCGCGAGAAGTTCTTCTCCGCGCTCGAAAACGGGTTCGGCTTTTGCGATGTCGTGTTGGGTTGGGATTCGAACGACCAGCTCTACGACAATGTGAAGGTGACGGGCTGGCACACCGCCTATCCCGACGCCTGGGTGCGCCTGTTGCCGGAGACCTGCCGCGCGCTTCCCGCGGAAGGCGACATGCTGCTCTTCCTGGGCGAGTTCACGGAGGCGGCCGAACAGGTTTGTCCGCGCGGCGTCTTACGCTCGGTCCTCGATCGTGCCGACCGCATGGGCTTCAAAGTCCGTGCGGCCGCCGAGTTCGAATTCTTCCTGTTCGAGGAAACCCCGCATTCCGTGCGCGAAAAGAATTATCGCGACCTCAGGAACATCACGCCGGGCTTTTTCGGCTATTCCGTCCTGCGCAATTCCGTGCATGCCGAGTTCTACAAAGATCTTCTCGACCTGTGCAAAGCGATGGACTTCCCGCTCGAAGGCCTTCACACCGAGACCGGACCCGGCGTGATCGAAGTGGCGCTCAATCACGACGAGGCCCTGGCCGCGGCCGACAAGGCCGCCCTGTTCAAGACCTTCGCCAAGGTGCTGGCGCAACGCCGCGGCTGGATGGCGACGTTCATGGCCAAGTGGTCGCCGGACTGGCCGGGCCAGAGCGGGCATCTTCATGTGTCCCTCGCGGGCAAGGACGGCAAGTCGGTATTCTACGATGCGTCCGCCCCGCACACCATGTCGCAGCAGATGCGCTGGTTCGTGGGCGGGCAGCAGGCTTTGATGCCTGAGTTGCTGTCCATGATCGCCTGCACGGTCAACAGCTATACGCGGCTCATTCCCGGCTTCTGGGCGCCTACCCATGCGACCTGGGGCGTGGAGAACCGCACCTGCGCGCTGCGCGTCATCCCCGGATCGTCCAAGAGCCAGCGCGTCGAGTACCGGATAGCGGCCGCCGACATCAATCCTTATATCGCGTTGGCCTGCGCCATCGGTTCGGGCCTGTGGGGCATCGAAAACAAGATCGAGCCCGACGAGCCGGTGGTGGGAAATGCCTATGCCATGGAATTTTCGCCGGCGCGTGATTTGCCGCGCACGCTGAGCGACGCCGCCGAACGCCTCAAGCGTTCCAAAGCGGCAAACGAATTGTTCGGCGAGGCCTTCGTCGAACATTATGCCGCCACGCGAGATTGGGAAGAACGCGAGTTCCGCAAGGCGATCACCGATTGGGAGCTCGCGCGTTATTTCGAGATCATCTGATGCCGGGAAAACTTGCTTGTGTCAGCCCGATCGACGGGCGTGTCTTCGTTGAGCGTCCGCTGGCCGATGCCGGCGCGATCGATCAGGCGCTGTCGCGCGCGACCATGGCCCAGCGCGGCTGGGGCGCGACGCCGCTGGCGCAGCGTCAGGCCATCCTGTCGGCGGCGGTCGATGCCTTCGTCGCCAAGGGGCCCGAGATCGCCGAGGAACTGACTCGCATGATGGGGCGCCCGGTGTCGCAGACGCCGGGTGAGATCGGCGGCTTCGAAGAGCGCGCCCGTTACATGATCGGCATTGCGCAAGACGCGCTGGCGCCGCTCGATCCCGGCCCCAAAACGGGGTTCAAACGCTATATACGCCACCTGCCGCTCGGCGTCGTCGCCGTGATCGCGCCGTGGAACTACCCCTATCTGACATCCGTCAATGCGGTGATCCCGGCGCTGGCCGCCGGCAACGCAGTGGTCCTGAAGCATTCGCATCAGACGCCATTGTGCGCGGAGCGTATGGCGCAGGCCTTGACGGCGGCGGGACTGCCCGAGGGCGTCTTTCAAGTACTTCACATGAGCCATGACGACACCGCCAGACTGATGGCCGACGCGCGCATCGCCGGCGTTTGCTTCACCGGCTCTGTGGACGGGGGCCATGCCGTGCAGCACGCGCTGTCGGATAAATTCTCCGCGGTGGGCCTCGAGCTTGGCGGCAAGGATCCGGCCTATGTGCGCAAGGATGCCAATCTCGCCCACGCCATCGATAGCCTTGTCGACGGGGCGATGTTCAATTCAGGCCAGAGCTGCTGCGGCATCGAGCGCATTTATGTCGACGAAAGCCTGTTCGACGATTTCGTCGCCGGTGCCGTGGCGCTGACCCAGAAATACCATCTGGGCAATCCGCTCGATCCGGAGACCACGCTTGGCCCCATGGTGCGCGCCAGCGCCGCCACCTTCGTTCGCGGGCAGATCGACGAAGCCGTGAGCCAGGGCGCCACCGCGCTCATCGACCCCAAGTCGTTTGCGGCCGATGCCGCCGGCACGCCTTATCTCGCGCCGCAAATCCTGATCGGCGTCGATCACACCATGCGTATCATGAACGAAGAGACCTTCGGGCCGGCCGTCGGCATCATGAAGGTGCGCTCCGACGAGGAGGCGATCCGCCTCATGAATGACAGCCGCTATGGCCTGACGGCGGCGATCTGGACCGAGGATGTCGATGCGGCGGAGCGGATCGGTGCGCAGATCGAAACCGGAACGGTGTTCATGAACCGCTGCGACTATCTCGATCCGGCGCTGGCCTGGACCGGCGTGAAGGATACCGGGCGCGGCTGCACGCTGTCGGCGCTTGGATACCAATATCTGACGCGGCCGCAATCTTTTCACCTACGTCTCAACACGCATTAGGACGGGTTGTTAATGTCTGTCGTTCTTACCGGTACCTGGAACTATCCGACGCGCATCCTGCACGGGCCGGGGCGCATCGCCGAGCTGGCGGACGCCTGCCGCGCTTTGGGCATCAAGCGGCCGCTGTTGGTGACGGATGCCGGCCTCAAATCGGCGCCGATCACGGCGCGGGCGCGCGATGTCCTCGTTGCCGCCGGCATGGAGGCCCCCATCTTCGCCGATATCAAATCCAATCCGGTCGGCGCCAATATCGACGCCGGGCTCGCGGTGTATCGCGCCGGCGGGCATGACGGCGTGATCGCGTTCGGCGGCGGATCGGGGCTCGATGCCGGCAAAGCCATTGCCTTCATGGCCGGGCAGACGCGGCCGATCTGGGATTTTGAGGATATCGGCGATTGGTGGACGCGCGCCGATCCGGAGGGCATCGCGCCCATTATCGCGGTGCCGACGACGGCGGGAACGGGTTCGGAGGTCGGCCGCGCCTCCGTCGTGTTGAACGAATTGAGCCACGAAAAGAAGATCATCTTCCACCCGAAGATGATGCCCGGCATTGTGATCTCCGATCCGGAATTGACCGTGGGTCTTCCCGCGCCCGTCACGGCCGCCACGGGCATGGATGCACTCACCCATTGCTTCGAGGCCTATTGCGCGCCCGGCTTTCATCCGCAGGCCGAGGGCATTGCGCTGGAAGGATTACGGCTCATCGCCGATTATCTGCCGCGCGCCTACGCCAATGGCGGCGATATCGAAGCGCGCTCGCGCATGTTGGCAGCGGCGTCGATGGGCGCGGCGGCGTTTCAGAAGGGTCTGGGCGCGGTCCACGCCATTTCGCATCCCGTGGGCGCGCTATACGACACCCATCATGGCCTGACCAACGCGATCGTTCTTCCCTATGTGATGGTGCACAACCGCGACGCCATCGCTGAGAAATGCGCGCGCATCGCCCGCCTGCTCGAACTGCCCGATCCCGGGTTCGACGCATTGCTCGCCTGGATTCTCGCCCTGCGCAAGGAACTCGGCATTCCGAACACGTTGCAGGAGATCGGCGTCGACGCGGAACGTGCTGCCGAAATCGGCCGCTTTGCCGAGGCTGACCCGTCCGCCGGCGGCAACCCGGTCGAAGTCAAGGCGGCGGCCCTGGAGCAGATATTCCGCGCTTGCGTTTCGGGGCGATTGGATGACGCGCGCTCATGCTGAAGCTGCTGATCGTCGAAGGTAATACGGCTGAACAACGACGACGCCACGGCGAGGCGGGCGGGCGCATCGCCCATGAGCTTTATACCGACGTCCTGCGCCAGATCCGATCCGATTTGTCGTTCGATATCGCGTTTCCGGCCGATGGTGACTCCAGTCTTCCGTCGGGTCGCACGCTAGCCGCCTTTGACGGCATCGTCTGGACGGGCTCCGCGCTCAATATCTACAATGACGGTCCCGAGATCGAACGCCAGATTGCTTTCTCGCGAAGCTGCTTCCGTGCGCATGTTCCGCAATTCGGAAGCTGCTGGGGCCTGCAGGTCGCGGTTGCCGCGGCGGGCGGCGAGATCGCCCTTAATTCCAAAGGTCGTGAAATCGGCATTGCCCGCAAGATCGTATTGACCGAACCCGGAAAATCCCACGCGCTCTATCGTGGCAAGCCGCCGGTATTCGATGCCTTGGCTGTTCACAAAGACGGAATCGTGAAACTGCCGGATGGCGCATGCGTCCTCAGCACAAACGCCATGGGAATTCAGGCGCTTTCGATCACCTTCGAAGGTGGTGAATTGTGGGGCGTGCAATATCATCCGGAATACCATTTCGGCGAGGTCGCGTCCTGCATGCGCCGTTACGCGCCGGGCCTGGTGGAAGAGGGCTTGTTTTCACGTCAGGCGGACGTCGAAGATGCCGCGTCTGAATTCGCCGCCTTCGACGCCGCTCCGCCAAAACGCGCGCAATGGAGCTTCGGGCTGGAGGCCGATGTCCTCGAACCGTCCATGCGGCAGCGCGAAATCGCAAATTGGCTTGCTTTTGTCGCTGATGACGAGTCCTGAAGCGGAACAAACTCAATGCCGCCCCCGGGAACACGGTGAGCGATCCTATCGGACCGACTGTTCCGGACTGACGCGGTTCCTCAGGAAACGACTGTGAATCGACTTTCGAGACGGCCCGTCCGGGCCCGCGTCAACGTGTGCTTACCGAAAAACAATATCCGCACATAATGGTGGTGAAGACCGCCAAGAATAACCTGTGATGTAACTTTATCGTTTCTGAGAGTGTGCCAATAAGGGCGACAGCAGCAGCAACGCAATTCACTTGGGCAGTGGCGTACCGGCTTGGGCGGACGCTGTAACGGATCCGCTTACTTGTTGGTTGACGTTCGATGTTATCGTGGTCGTGGATGACGGGGGAGCACCAGTTGGCAGGTTCGATGAAAGAGGCGGCTTGTCATTCATTGGGCTGCAATTTGACACACATAAATAAGATTGAGACTTCCAACCACCCTTCTCGTTCAAATGAATAACAGTTACCTCATGGGACCCCCGAGCCAAGCTTCGCTTTGTCTCGGCCCTCCGGGTGACTGTCGCTGCACTGCAGGCATCCCAACACGCTAACACGGTGCGAAAATGACCATAATGGCTGCTGGGAACGGGTATCTCTTTTTGAGGCCAGTTAATGAAGCAGCCGCACGATGGTGGTGGAAATCTGCGGAACATAAGAGATGAGCGCCAGCGTAACTAGGTTTGTCAGAACGAACGGCCAGATACCCGCCATCAATAGCTCAACCGGGCGTTGGAGCGTCGAGGAAGCTACGAACAGGTCCAGTCCGAATGGAGGCGTGATCATGCCAATGCAAATGTTCAGGCACACGACAAGTCCGAAGTGGACAGGATCGATGCCGAGGCTGACCGCGACAGGAAAAAGGGTCGGCACCAGCACGAGCAAGATCGAATTGGGATCGATGAACATTCCGGCAATGAACAGAACGACATTTACAATCAACAAAAACGTGACCCAATTGACGTGCCACGCGGCAAAAAGTGCGGTCAGGTAGGCGGGAAGCTGGCCAAGGGCGATAAAATAGGACAGTAGCGATCCCATCGCCAGCATGACAAAAATAACAACGACGGTGATCGAAGAACTCTCTGCCGCCTCCATCAGCACCTTGAAGCCGAAAGAGCGATAGATGGCGACTTCCACCACGATCGCGTAGATGACGGCCACCGCGGCCGCCTCGGTCGCGGTCGCTGCGCCGCTATAGATGCTGCCCAGGATGAGAATGGGAAGACCGAGCGCCACCGCCCCATCGCGAAGCGCATGCAGACGCTCCCGCCAACTCGCCCGCGGCGATGCGCTCGCCCCGGTCCGCCAGGTCGCAATCTTCACCTGGACCATGAAGGCGAGCCCCAGCACTAGACCGACGGCCAGGCCGGCCGCGAACAGGTCAGCGATCGAGGTGCCGGTCAGCCAGCCATATATGATCAGCGTAATGCTCGGCGGGATCAGCAGCGCACACTCGGCGCTGGCCGCGATCAATCCGAGGGAGAATTTCTCCGAGTAACCGGTTTTCACCAGTTCCGGATGGAGCAATCCACCCAACGCGGCGACGGTTGCCGGCGCGGAACCGCAGACCGCGCCGAAGGCCATGCAGGAGGCTACGGTCGTATAGCCCATGCCGCCGCGGTAGTGCCCCAGATTGGCCTTGACCAGGTCCGTGAGACGCTTGGCGATGGTCCCGCGCGCCATGATTTCGGCGGCAAAGATGAAGAATGGAATGGCGAGCAGAGTCGATACGTTGACGCCGCCCAACAGCTTCTGGGCGATGGCAAGCGCCGGCAATTGCGGGAAGAACACGAGCCAGATGACCAGGGTTGGGATGCCCATCACCAGGAACATCTCGAAACCGAGCAGCAGCAGGATCGCGGCAAGCACGCAAACGGCGATGACGGACAATCGATCTCTCCACGCTTCCGGTTTGTCCGTCAGACGTCAATATTCGACGGTTGCGGTGATCTTGGTGCGATCCTGAATATCAAACAGCTCGAGGAGATAACGGAACGCGAGCAGTGCAAAGCCGACGGGAACCGCGCAATAGAGGACGGCCATCGAGATGTTGAGCGTCGGGCTGACTTGTCCCGTGTGCAGAATGAAAAGAGCGAGATCGAAACTGATCTTCGTTATGAAAAGGCAGAACGCGAGGCCGGTCAGGTTGATCAACTTGTAGAGCAGCCGCCTCACCGGGGCCGGCAGCTTCTGGTTCAGCGCAGTCATGGCGATGTGTCGGCGCTGCTCGAGCGCCAAGCCGAGGCCGACAAAAACGAGCCAGGCAAGCGCAAATAGCGTCGCCTGCTCGATCCAATCCAGATCGACCGCTAGACGGGGACTCACCTCACGGACGACGACGTTGATGAAGAACATGATCGACATCGCGATCATGATGACCGCGATAAAGGCGCGCTCGACAACGCGAAGTCTCGCAACGAGCCGCTCGAACACGACGCACCCCTTAGCTTGCAAGCACCCCCAATGGCGGAACGGCGCGGGTCGAAGCCAGGGCCCCGGCCCGCGCCATGCCATATTACATTTGGATGCCGAGGCGCTTCAACTCGTCATGGTAGATCGCAAGGGCCTTCTTGCCTTCCGCGCCGGCGCGCTTGATGTACGCGACTTCCGCCTTCGGCTCCATGACCTCGCGCCACTTCTTGCGCTCGTCGTCCGTCAGCTCGCGCACGTGCACCTTGCCGGACGCTTTGATCTTCTCGAGCGCGGCCTTCTCAGCGGCGGCTTTCATCTTCTCGACCTCCGGCCGCACCTCGATGAAGGCGTCCGTGATGATCTTTTGATAGGCCGCGGGGAGCGACTTCCACCAAGTCGGATTGAAGAGGACGACGTCTTCCATCGCGCCGTGCTTCGAGACCACCAGGTACTTCTGGACTTCGTAGAACTTCATGGTCGTGATGGTATCGAGCGGGTTTTCCTCGCCATCCACCACGCCGGTCTGCAGCGCCGTGTAGAGCTGCCCGAAGGGCAGCGCGATGGCGCTGGCGTCGACGGAAGCGAATTGCTCGATCAGGATCTTTGAGTCCATGACCCGGAACTTCTGTCCCTTGAACGCGGCCAGATTCGGCAGCGGCCGGTTGGAGGTCATGCACTTCTGTCCGTTCTGCCAAAGGGCGACGGCGACAAAGCCGCGGCTCGAGAAGCTGTTCAGGATGTAGTCGCCGAACTTGCCGCCGCACAGGAGGTCCGCCTTGGCGCGGTCCTCCGGCAGCAGGAACGGAATGTCGAAAACTGACACCACCGGATCGAAGCCGCCGAGAAAAGCCGCCGGCTCCACCGTGCACTCGAGCGAGCCGAACTGCGTGCCTTCGATCATCTGACGCGCATTACCGAGTTGCGCAGCCGGATAGAGCTTGAATTCCACGTCGCCTTTCGTGCGCTCGTTCACGAGCTTGGCAACCTTGATCAGGCCCTGATTGCGCGGCTGGGTCGGCGCCTCGAGATGGCCGACCTTCGCCACGTATTTGGCCTTTGCACGAACCAGCGATGGCGTCGCCGCCGCCACTACCATGCCTCCACCAGCAAGCTTCAGAAAATCGCGTCTCGACGCCATGACACCCTCCAAATATCAGCCACCATCATGTCTCATTTTTTATATTGGCCGACCGAAAAGGGCCTGTCAACTCAACGGAGAGCTTCGAGCGGCACTCGCCTTCGGGCTATGACTGGCAGCGGGATTGTCAAATATACCTGAAAACACGCAAAAATTTTACCTTCAACCGACCCTCGCTCGGGGCGGGGAAACGAGCGGCTTTGAAAGTCCTTTGCGGCATGCCGCAAGCGTGGGGCCGTCCTAATATTGATACTCGTGCCAATTATTTGGGACGGATGCTCAAGAAACGGGCGGCGCTCCCACGTTCTGTCGGCGGGCGACCCGGCGAGCCGGCCGTGGGTGCAGTTCGCGCGCAACGGATAATGGTTTGATTTAACGTCTGTTTTCGTTGCAGGAAACGGCCTTGGAAGATAGACTGAAAAGCCGAAGGGGCTGCTGCTCAAAAAATTGGACGCCAGCATCACGGATTGCACATGTCGTCGGCATGGGGGGAAATCGGACAGCGTCTTCGTGCCTATCGCCTGGGTAAGGGTTTTACGGCGGCCGACATGGCCGAACGTATCGGCGTGTCGCGGGCGGCGCTGTATCGGCTCGAAAAGGGCGAACTGGTCAAGATCGAAACGCTCGAGAAGGTGGCCGAGCTGCTCGACGTATCGATGCCATCCTTGCTGGGCGTCGGGGTCGAGTACTATCGTAACGCCGTCGCCTTCTTCGAGCGCATGCGCCAGTTGGAGGAAGGCGCCCTCCAAATTCTCGGCAATTTCACCCCGATTTCATTCCTGCTGCTGTCGGACGAATATGTCGGGCATCTCAGGACCATGCTGCTCGAATCGATCGAGGCCAACAGCCCCGACCGCACGAGGTTTGCCGATTACGTGGATCGCGTTCTCGGCGTTCTCAGCGAACGCCGGCAGACAGCCGATAAGCGCCAGCCACCGGTTGTCAGCATCGTGACCACGCGCACGGTCGAGCACTTTCTGCGCGCCGGCCTTATCGGGCGCTACGATCTCGACGCCAAGGTGGCCAAACAGCGCCGGGTCCTGGCACGTCGCGAGGTCGAGCGGCTGGTCGACATCCTGCGGCGGCAGCCGATCGGCACGCAAATCGGCGTCGTGGAGGATTTCGCGGTGGAGCAGACGTTTGAGGTCTTCGAGAAGAGCGACAAGACCTTCGTCGCCATGAGCCCCTATCGCCTCGGTGCGCATCCGAATATTTCGTCAGGCGTCGCCATGGTGACTTCCGCTCCCGAGGCGGTGCGGATGTTCAAGGATATCATCATGGAACAATGGGAGCGCGCCTCCAAAGGCGAACGCGGCGCGCAAATGCTGGAAGATCTGCTGAAGCGAACGCCGCTATGAAAAACAGAACGGCGTTCGCTGATGCGACACCCGCGACCGCGCGGTAATGGCGGAAGCTTTCTTTTCAACGATGCCTTGGCTTGCCGATCGCCGCGCGATCAACCGTCGGAGCCAGTCCGCAGCAGCGGCTTCGGCGTGACGTCGATATCGGCGATGCCGCCGTGCGCCGCCGACCATTTTGCCGGCTCGTTGAGGAAGCTGCGCACCTCTTTCAAAACCCCCTTGTCGAAATGGCCACTCTCTTCGGCCGTTTCGAGCACGTCCCACCACGTCGTGAGATGATGCAGTTCGACATTCAGGTCGCGCAGATGGCCTTTGCTCTCGGGGAAGATGTCGTAATAAAACAGCACGAAGCAATGTTCGACGGTCGCGCCGGCGGTGCGCAAGGCGTTGCAGAAGTTGACCTTGCTCCGGCCATCGGTCGCCAGATCCTCGACCAGCAGCGTGCGCGCGCCTTCCGGCAGATCGCCCTCGATCTGCGCATTGCGGCCGAACCCTTTCGCCTTCTTGCGGATGTACTGCATCGGCAGCATCAGCTTGTCGGCGATCCACGCCGCGAATGGAATACCGGCCGTCTCGCCACCCGCGATGTTATCGATCGACTCATAGCCGATCTCCGACAAGATCACCGAGGACGCGAAATCCATGAGGCCCGAGCGCAGACGCGGATACGAAATGATCTTGCGGCAGTCCACGTAAACAGGGCTTGCCCATCCTGACGTGAAGAAAAAAGGCGCATCCGCATTAAAGTGGATCGCCTTAATTTCGAGCATCATTTTAGCGGTTTGCCGGGCGATGGCTTTCTTGTCAGCCGGCGCGGAAGAAAAGGTGGCCATGCGTTCTCCTTATGGAGCCAGAAGAGCAACCCTGCGCGCCAGATCGCTGCCAGGCCGATCCGCCCCGCAGAGATAAACTGAAGATGTCCAGCGATCGAACGTATATGGCCTCACGCCTCACGCCAGTCAACCGCGAAGCGCCGCTTCTCCACGCCTTGCTGCGCGTGGCCGGACGCGCAGTAGGGATGTTTTCCTTGTCGTCTGGGGTCGGCAAAGGCGCCCGGGACCGGCCAAGGCTGCGGCAGGCGAGCTGAATTTACCGCCCACCGCGGGCAAACGCGTACATCAGCTCAAGCCCTTGGAGGAAATCGTCGATCGCCATGGCCTCGTCCGGGTTATGGGACCCGTTCCGATTGCGCACGAAGATCATGCCGGAGGGAATGCCGGCGTTGGCGAAGACCGCCGCGTCGTGCCCGGCCCCGCTCGGAATCGCCTCGGTGGCGAGGCCAAGCTGTTCCGACAGCTCGCGCAAACGATTGACGATCGCCTCGTCCATGCGCGCCGGCTCGGTGTAGACCCGCTCATCGAATTCGAACGTGACATGGCGCAGGTCGGAAACCGCGCGGCATTCCGAACGGAACAACTCGTAGAAATTTTCCAGCGTGTCGAAGCTCTGACTGCGCACCTCGAAGCTGAAGTAGACCTCGCCCGGAATACGGCTGATGGCCTGTTTCTCGCGATCGGTCCCGCATATGCCGCACGTTATCACCAGATCGATGCCGCGCTGGAGCAGGCGATCCCAGTGTTCGTCGAGCCGCATCAAGAGATCTGAGACGGCGAAGACGGCGTCGCGCCGCAGCCACCGTGGAATGGTGCCGGAATGTCCGGCTTCGCCGCGGCAGATCACACGCCGGTGACGCAGGTTGCCGCGAATGCCGGTGACGATCGCGGTCGGCAGGTCGCGCGCAATCATGACCGGTCCCTGCTCGATGTGCAGCTCAAGATAGGCAGCGGCGAATTCGTCCGGCATGAGCCGCGCGCCTTCCGCGATGGCCGCCACGTCGGCACCGGCCGCAGCGAGCGCCTCGTCGAGCCGGCGGCCGGTTCCTTGCCGCAAGGCGCCGAGGTCGTTGCGTGTCAGCAAACCAAACAGCGCGCGCGCGCCGATATTGGCGCGGCCGTAATAGGCGCTTTCCTCGCCGCGCAACGCCAACAGACGGACCGGAGTCGCGAGCCGCTCGGCCTCCGCCCGCAGGCGGATCATGCACAGCAGGCCGGCGATCAGGCCGGCGCCGCCGTCGAAATTGCCGCCATGAGGCACTGAATCCGCGTGCGAGCCGAGAATGAGCGCCGGCTTGCTGAAATCGTCGTCGGGAAACGACACGATGAGATTGGCCGCGCGGTCCGTGCTGCAGGTCAGCCCGTGCGCTTCCGCCGTGGTGCGCAGAAGCTGCAACGCAGCGTCCTCGCCGGCTGCGTAGCATTCGCGCGTGACGCCGGGGTCGTCGCGCGACAGCGTCAGCATTTCCTCGAACAGGGATTCCGCCAGAGCGCGCGACTGGGCGGCGGACAGCGTTTCGATCGTGGTCGTTGGCGCGTTCATGGCACCGCTTCCAACTGGTCGACCCGCATGTCGCGGTCCCTGACGCCGCCGACAAGATCGCTGACCTTGGCGATACCTTTGCGTTCGCAGAACGTCGTCAGGCCCCGCACCACGTCGACCAGCGCGTTCGGGTTCACGAAAGTGGCGGTGCCGACCTGCACGGCCGTCGCGCCCGCCAGCATGTATTCCACGGCATCTTCCGCGGTCGCGATGCCGCCGCAGCCGACGATCGGGATGCGGGCGGTCTTGGCGCACTGATAGACCATGCGCACCACGATTGGCTTGATGGCGGGGCCGGAATAGCCGCCCATGATATTGCCGAGCGTCGGCTTGAAGGTTTCGACGTCGATCGACATGGCGAGGATGGTGTTGGCGACCACCAGAGCATCGGCGCCGCTGTCCTCGGCGGCGCGCGCCACGCTGCCGACATCGCCTGTGTTGGGGGTGAGCTTGACCCAGAGCGGCAGCGGCGTCGCTTGGCGCAACCGCGCGACCACCGCCGCCGTCGATGTCGCCCGCATGGCGAAGGCCTTGCCGTCTTCTTCGAGATTGGGACAGGAAATGTTCGCTTCGATGGCGGCGATCCCCGGCACGCTAAGCTCACGCACCGCATCGGCGAAAAGCTCGCTGGTCGGCGCCGACACGCTGACCACCAGCGGCGACGAAAACGCGCGGTAAAGGGGAAGCAGGCTGTCGATGAAATGGGCAATGCCCTTGCTGGGAATGCCGATGGAATTCAGCATGCCGCGTCCGGCTTCGGCCACGCGCGGCGTCGGATTGCCACCGCGCAATTCGGCCGTGATGGTCTTGGTCACCAGGGCGCCGAGCTGATCGAACGAGAACACGCGCGCGAGCCCTTCAGAGAAGGTCCCGGAGGCCGGCATCACCGGATTGCGCAGCGCGAGCGAACCGATATTGACGCGGAGATCTACCATGACAGCGCCTCGGACAACTTGAACACCGGGCCCTCGAGGCACACGCGTCGCTGCTCGGCCCCTTCCGCGCCCTCGAAGCTGCGGACGCAGCAGAAGCACATGCCGAGGCCGCATGCCATTTGCTGCTCAAGCGCGACCTGCCCCGCGATTCCGTTCGCGGCGGCCAAACCCTTGAGCAGAAGCATGAGCCGATTGGAACCGCAGGTGAAGAAAGCGTCGGCCCTCTCCTGATCGATGAGTTGCAGGAGAAGCCGCTCGATGTTTTGCGGATCACTGGTGCCGTCTTCGTCGGTTACGACCTCGACGCGCGCGCCGGCGGCGGCAAACCGCTCGACCGACATGACCAGCGCGGGCGAGCGCGCGCTGAGGATGGCCGTCACGCCGACACCGCGCTCGGCCGCCAGTTCCGCGAGCGGCGCCAACGTGGCGAGGCCGACGCCCCGGCCGACCACGACGATGTGCCGCCACGTGCGGTCTAGTGTGAAGCCATTGCCCAGCGGTCCGAAGATGGAAACCTTATTGCCGGGGCGAAGGCTCGCGAGTCCGTGCGTACCCGCCCCCGTCACCTTGTAAAGAAATTCGACCTCCTCGTTCGCCTGGGAGGCCCGGAACACGCTCATCGGTCGGCGGAGATACGGCGCGTACGGCCCGGCGGTGGGGCATGCCACGTTGAAGAACTGGCCGGCCTTGGCCGCGAGAGCCGGGCCATCGGCCTTGAGCACGAGATGGACGTAATCGCTGTTGACCGGCCGATTGGAGATGACCCGCCCGCAGGCATCGGCGATCTCGCCCTCTTCGAGCGATGCCCCGCTACGCGTAACGGTCTGGGCCGCCACAAGAAGTTCAGATGTATGAGCCACGGTCAGTCCCCGGCACAAACGAAAAAACCAGGGTATCTATTTTTTGAGACGATGGCAATCCGCCCTATTTCATCGAGAAATAGCCCCGATGCGCAATATTTCTCTTTTTTTAAGCATTACCTCTCGTATAATGGTCGTTTCTTTTTTCTGCCAAGCGCACGGACAGCAGGAGCGGCCTCAGTGGAAGAACTAGCTCAGTGGTTGAAGTCGCAGCACAAAGGCCTGCGGACCTACAAAACCTTTCACCAGAAGGTGCTGGAGCTCGGCGCTCAGCACAAACAGCAGTACGCCCTCTATTACCTGCTCGCGATGCTCGTATGGCGCTTCGTCGACTCGTATGAGGACAGCCCGCTCACGGCCGATGTCACCGACGAGGCCCATAAGCACCTTGTCGCGGTGGCCGAGCGGTGCGCGCGGTTCGATGCCATGCCGGCCGAAGAGCGTCTGACGTTTCTGAACGAAATCGCGGCGATGGAACTGACCCAAGGGCAGGCGCCCCGCTGATTCCGCGTGACAGCACTGCGAGTTGCTGTCGCAGCGCGGCGGCCCTGGCAGAACACGGGCGCACGACCGGCAGGGCCGGGCCGGCGCGGCCCACCATGGAGCGGACATGACGACACTGACCATCCGCAAGCCGGACGACTGGCACGTCCATTTCCGCGATGGCGATATCCTCGCTGCCGTCGCCCCGTTCACCGCCGCGCAGTTCGCGCGCGCGATCGTCATGCCGAACCTGGTGCCGCCGGTGACGACGGCGCGCATGGCGTCCGCCTACCGGGATCGCATCCTGGCCGCGGTTCCCGGCACCGGCTTCACGCCGCTGATGACCTGCTATCTGACCGACGAGACCGATGCGGCCGACCTGATCGATGGCTTCCGCGACGGCATCTTCACCGCGGCCAAGCTCTATCCCGCCCACGCCACGACGAATTCCGCCGCCGGCGTTAGCGACATCGCCAAGATCGATCACGTCCTGGGCGCGATGGCCGAGGCCGGCATGCCGCTTCTCGTCCACGGCGAACTGCCGCTGCCCGAAATCGATGTGTTCGATCGCGAGCAGGCATTCATCGACCGGATATTGCTGCCGCTGATCGATCGACTGCCCACCCTGAAGATCGTGCTCGAGCACGTCACCACCCGCCATGGGGTCGCGATCGTGCGCGAGCACCAGCCGCAGCTCGGCGCTACGCTGACGCCTCAGCATCTCCTGTTCAACCGCAACGCGCTGTTTGCCGGCGGCCTGCGGCCACACATGTATTGTCTGCCCGTGCTCAAGCGGGAAGAGCATCGGCTGGCGTTGCGGCAAGCCGCCACCAGCGGCGAGCCCGGATTCTTTCTCGGCACGGATTCGGCGCCGCACCTGCGGCACCTCAAAGAAGCAGCCTGCGGCTGTGCCGGCGTGTTCGGCGCGCCGGTAGCTCTTGCCGCCTACCTCACCGTGTTTGAGGAAGAGGCGGCGCTCGAGCACTTTGAAACGTTTGCCTCCATCAACGGCGCGACGTTTTATGGGCTGCCACTGAATGAGGAGCGCATCACGCTTGAGAGGCGCCCTCACCTGATGTGCGATAGCGTTCAAGCCGCCGGGCATGAAGACATCTTTCCGCTGTTCGGCGGCGAACAGGTGATGTGGTCTGTCAATTAGGACCGCGTCATGTTTTCCGTGGGGCTGTGCGTAACGAAAATTCAAATCCGCACATAATGGTGGTGAAGCGCATAAACGCGAGAATGCGTGGTGGCGGACGCAGTCACAGTCGAACTGGTCTCTAAGCTCAAATTCCCTGCAGACGCCTTCAACCTTCAATGCTCGCGCCGAAACGGTTGCCGAGAAGCCGATGTTTCGTTCGGCATTCAAGCGCACGCGATGCCTGATCCCCGCTTCGGGTTACTACGAGTGGCATAGCACACCAACCGGCAAGCAGCCGTACTATTTCACGGCGGGCGATGGGTCGCCCCTGACAATCGCGGGGCTATGGGATGAATGGAAGGATATCGAAACCGGCGAGCCGATGAAGTCCTGCACCATGATAATCACCGAGGCCAACGAGTTCGGTACCCATCCGCTGTAGGCCGCAGGTGTGACGACTGCGGTCTCAGGATTGGGTGGATGACAGCTCTCTGTGGATCTTGATCAACTCGACGAGGGTTTCGATCCCGAAGTCGGTGAATGCTATGACCTGGTGGTCGCCGGGCCCGCAAACCCAGATCACGCCATCCTCGGTATCCATTTCCACGGCGACATCGTAAAGCCAGTCGACGCTCTCGCCGAGGTCCGCGGCGACGCGGTCGATGGTCGTTACACGATGAACCTTGTTGACGTGCATTTCAGGCCGCCAGCGCCGAACCCGCGATGGCTAAAGGTCGCCAGTTCCACGGCAGCAACTCGTCAAGCCGATGCGTGGGATGGGCTGCGACGCGCGAGAGGACGTCGGCGAGCCAGGCCTGCGGGTCCACGCCATTCATCTTGGCTGTGACAATGAGACTGTACATGACCGCAGCGCGCTGGCCACCGCGATCGGACCCGCAGAACAGCCACGATTTTCTGTTATGGTGACCTCTGCATAACAGAAAATCTTGGCTCTTCGCTGGCTCCGAACGTGGCGCCGACCGGGCGGCAGCCATGACGACGCTGATCATGACGGCCAAGCTCAATGACGTCGATCCGCTCACCTGGCTCGCCGACGTGTTGACGCGCATCGCCGAGATTCCACAGTCGCGGTTGCCGGAGCTGTTGCCATGGCGCTGGGCTGCCGAGCGTAGACATCGTAAACTGGCGGCATGAGCCCCGAGACGATCGCGCGCATCAAAGTCACCTTGAACGACGTCGAGCCTGAGGTTCTGCGCCGCATCGAAGTGCCGTTCGATATCCGCCTCGATCGCCTTCATCTGACGATCCAGGCGGCAATGGGCTGGACCAACACGCACCTCTACGAGATCCGCGGCCGGGATGTCGGATGGGGCATTCCCGACCCGGATTGGGGCGACGGTCCTCTCGACGCACGCAACGCCCGCCTCGACGACGTCCTTGAAGATCTCGGCACCAAGACGCTGCGATACCTCTATGACTTCGGCGATGGCTGGGAACACACGCTCAAGATCGAGCAACTCGCCGATCCGCAGCCCGGCGTCGGCTATCCGCGCCTGATCGAGGCAAGCGGACGCTGCCCTCCAGAAGATGTCGGCGGTCCCTGGGGTTATGCCGAGATCATCGAAGCAATCGGCGACGCCAGCCATGAACGTCATGCCGAAATCAAGGAAGGGCTGCCGGAAGACTTCGATCCCAACAAGGTGGACGCCGATTGGCTCGTCCGTGAGGTCGCTCTCCTCGCAAAACGATGGTCCCGAAAGCCAAACAAGAAGCGTCCGCGTCCTGCCTAACCCGCGGCCCTCACCGGATGCTTACTTGCTCCAGTTCCATTACGAACCTTCCTCGCTCTTACGGATCGGTCCGTCCCAGTGCTTTGCCTCGGTACTCTCGCCTCACGGCTTTCACCGCTTGTGCTTCTCCCTTTTCATCAAAGCGACTGGTTCCTGCAGTTCCGCGCAAAAGCCTGTATCCGAGTCACGCCCTCTCTACGCCGGTCGCCGCCTGCCCGGTCTCAGGCATCTGGCAGACTTATCCCAGAGGTGGAAACCGCCTCTGGTTTTGACGACGCTATAAGACTTAACGACGCGTCTTCGATGGGTTCACTTTCGTTCGTCTCTCGGACACTCACCTGCTCAAGGTCTTCCTTGAACTTTTCCTCCAGCGCTCACCACCACGGCTCTTTACCGCAGCAGCCTGGAGCGGTTTGAGACCGACTCCTAATAGTCGATCCCGAGGGGCCCACCCTCATCTTTCACGCAGCTTTACGGCATCGCTTTCCATCCTCCTTTCTTGCTGCCTCTGCAGCACACGTTTCCACATGTCCATCACGGCGAGCTTGATTTGGCGGCTCTTTCTGGGCCCCAGCCAGGCATAGAACTGCGCCATGCTGGCCTCGGAACGATCCGCGCCGCCGAACCAGATCGGTCGCTTGCGAACCAAATCGCTGACCACGATGCGATAGCTGTGGCCCCTGCGGATCGAGATTTCGTCGATACCGATCGCCTTGGGACCCGGCGTGCCGGCGCGCACGATCTGGGCCCGCATGTACTGCATGTCCAGCGTCTTGACCGTGCCCCAGTCGAGCTTCAGTTCCTTGGCGACATCGCGGATCGAGGCCTGCGCGCAGCGGCGACCGACATAGAATGCAAAGCGTTTGGTGAAGTGCGGATTGTCCGCCAGGAAATCCAGCCGTTCGCGCTTCACGGTGCCACAACGCCGGCACGCGATGCGCCGCACTTCGAGTTCCAGAACAATCCGAAATCCTGCACATGGCAGGTCGCGCACCTGACGCGCCCGCCGATCGTACCAGCCCTTCTGGACCCGCCCACAACAGCCGCAGACCGTTTTTTTGAGCGCCGCTCAAGGCTGACGATCCGTACATCCGGATCACCGAAAACCCCGCGCACCGCTTCTTTCGGACGAAATCCCGCGAACGAATACCCATCCGATAGACGCCGTCGGCACTTTGCTGTTTTGGCCATCCCTCATCATGCCAAGTTCCAGCACCGCTCCAAGTGCCTAAAAGCTAATACCCACAGGCTGTTCCGCCGCTATGACCATGCAGAATCGCCCACTCGATTCCCTGAAGACCCCATTTTATTTTGTGGGTCACTTTGTTGGTAGGCAAACCGACCCCACCAAAATAACCCCGCTATATGAATTAGTTACTGTCGGCACACTTTAAGAGTGACTCGCCTAACCCGTTGATATTCCACGATCGTGCATTTTAAGAGTGACTCGATTTCCCCTTTAAGAGTGACTCGATTTCGGCCTTTGCGCTTTAAGAGTGACTCGCTCCGTATAAGTTATTGAAATTGTTCATACAAAATATTTGGCGTTGGCGACTATGCCCTTCGTTGGCCTCCTCCGTTCCGGGCGCTTGACGGGGCACCATAAATTTCATATTTTACATATTCCGCTTTTTACGCAAAATACATAGGTGTCCTCATGGAGATGTTCAGGTCTCAAGATCTGCAGCGGCAAGCTTCGGTGATCCAGGAAGCGGCAATCAAGGAGCCAGTTATCATCACCTACCATGATCGCCCGCGTTTCGTGTTGATGACGATGCAGGAGTACGACCGGCTCAAGGGACGGCGCCGGCAGGCCGGCGCTGTGGCTGATCTTCCGGATACGGTGGCGCAACAAATCGAGGCGCTCGCACAAATGGAGGACGAGCCGGTGACGGAAGCGGAGCCGGTGCATGCCCCTCATCCCTGAGCCAATTCCCGGGCTCCTGTTTAGGTACGGCTATCTCTGGCTTGAGGAATACAAGAACGGGCGGGTCGATCCTTCCAAGGACAGGCCGGCATGCATCATCGCGCGGGTAACGCAGGGGCGATCGTCGCTCAAGATCGCCGACGACGCTGCGGTCGCTCCCGGCGACGTCATTATCCTTCCGATTACGACCAGACCTCCTCGGGCCGGCACTTTTGCGGCCGAGCTTACACCGGACGAGAAGCGGTTGTGCAAACTCGACCCGGAATACCCTTCTTGGGTAATCGTGTCCGAGTTCAACGCAGACACATGGCCAAATGCCGATCTCCGGCTAATTCAGGGTACCGATCGGTTTGACTATGGTGTGGCCCGGCCTGGCTTGTTGAAACGCATCGGCGAAAAATTTTCCGAAGCGCGTCGAGTCGAGCGAGTTATTGGCGTGAAACGGTAACTGCACTCAACGGCCCATCTCCTCGCGGCGGCGAGGTTCATGGCTCCCCCATCCTGCGGCGCGACGACCAAGATCGCGGATCCGAACTTCATCGGCCGCCCCGCACTCACGCCTGCGGAGTTAAAATTTGGAAACCAACACGACCGAACAAAAGATGAAACTCAAACAGGATCAACACGATAAGCGAGTCACTCTTAAAGCGTAATCGAATCATTCTTAAAGTGTCGGGACAGTTACGACAATAAGTTGGTGGCGGACGCAGTCACAGTCGAACTGGTCTCTAAGCTCAAATTCCCTGCGTTCAGGGAAAAGAACAGGGAAGTTACCGGAATTTGGTCTCCGGCACGATTTTCGCGACCTAAGGAGACGCAATGTCAATTGCTTACGACCGAATTCCCTACGCAACAAAGCAGGGAATTATTTTAGGAGAACAGGGAATCTCATCGCAGGAGCAGAGACATTTGCCCAAATAATTGCTTGATGAGGTTTTCGGTACACACCGGGCTTGACAGTCGAACATCGAACATTTGATCGCCTCGTCAAGTTCGTTGCTTCTCAGATTGCGCAAGCCGCGTCATGATGGATGACACGATTTCATTAGGTTGCGCAACGATAGGCACCGTCATGGCAGGCTCATCGGCCTGTGGTACTTCGAGCGCAGCAAATTGACTTGCGAGCATGGTGGTCGGCATGAAATGTCCCAATCGCGCGGCAAGACGCTGTTCGATCAAATCGAATTCGCCCTCCAGATACACGAACAAGATATCCCGGCGACCATCTGTAAGAATGTCGCGATAGCCACGCTTAAGCGCTGAGCAAGCAATCACGGCGCAACCGCCTGAGCGGCGCATCTGCTCCATCCAATCGGCGATAGCACGCAGCCAGGGCCCTCGATCCGCGTCGGTGAGCGGCGTGCCAGTGCGCATTTTGTCAATGTTGGATTGCGGGTGAAAGCTGTCTGCATCAGCAAAGCGCCAATGCAGCCCTTCGGCTAGCTGCGGCGCAATCGTGCTTTTACCGCAACCGGAAACGCCCATCACAACAATGAATGCTGGCATGTCAGTCATTGTTGGTCAGGCGCCGAGGTACGGTTGACCAGCCAGACGAGCGCGCCATCGGAGAAAGCGCGGCCAATTGCTGAAGATCGGGACGACAACGATGTCAGGCTGCCGGGCGATCATCATGCTTTCCCTGGGCCACAGCTGTGCCCGAATGCTGGCAATCTACGCATGACATCAAGCTCCGCTGCGGATTTTCGGCTCGACGTGACCGCCGAAGCCGGCGCGCATGGCCGATAGCATTCGATCGGCAAAAGTATGCGATTGGCGCGATCGAAAGCGGGCATAGAGCGCCGCCGAGAGCGCTGGTACCGGCACGCCCCATTCGACGGCGGCCATGATCGTCCAACGTCCTTCGCCTGAATCCTCCACATAGCCGGAATAAGCTTCAAGAGCGGGGTCTCGCACCAGCGCCGATGCGGCGAGATCGAGCAGCCATGATGAGATCACGCTGCCGTGGCGCCAGACTTCAGCGATCTCGGCGACATTGAGGTTTAGCCGTTCGCCCGACGGCAGAGTTGGGTTACCGGCGCTGTTCAGGATGTCAAAACCTTCCGCGTAGGCCTGCATCAAACTGTATTCGATGCCGTTGTGCACCATTTTCACGAAATGCCCAGCGCCGCTTCCGCCGGCATAGATGTAGCCGCGCTCGGCTCGCGGGTCGATGCCGGAGCCGCCATGATTTCGTGCCGATTCGTCCGAACCGGGTGCGAGCGCGGCAAACAGCGGATCGAGGCGCTCGACAATGTTGCGCTCGCCGCCGATCATCATGCAATAGCCGCGATCGAGCCCCCAGATGCCGCCGCTAGTGCCAACATCGAGATAATGCAGGCCGCGCTGCTTAAGAGCGGCAGCTCGGCGGACATCGTCCTTCCAGAAGCTATTGCCGCCATCGATGATCACGTCGCCGGCCTCCAAGAGGGCCGAAAGCTGTTCGACCGTTTCTTCGGTCGGCTCCCCAGCCGGCAGCATCACCCAGACTGTACGCGGCTTGGCGAGCTTTTGCACGACACCCAACAATGCGCTGGCGCCGTCCGCCCCCTCGGCGACCAGGGCGTCTACAGTCTTGGCGTCTCGATCAAAGACGACTGCGCGGTGACCACTCCTTAGAAGGCGCTGGACCATATTGCTCCCCATACGGCCCAGACCGATCATCCCGATTTGCATCACCCATCTCCATTCCCGCCCAGTCAAACCTGGGTCGCAGCGCCCGGGAGCGATTTGCCGGACCTAGAGGGTTCGCGCCCTCCATATCCGCCAAACAGCTCAGGTCCCTCGCGAAGGAATAAGATAGCAATATCGTCGCGACCAAGCCAAGCAGCGTGCCCCAGGCGTAGTGAAGCACCAGGCCGTTTTTGCTGAGCGGTACCGGGCCGCACGTCACAGTCGTGACGAGCATTGTTGCGTCCATCGGCGTTACGATGAGCCCGAACCCCTCCCTTAGGCAATTAGCTCAAGCTGTCCCGCAGGCCCTGACGACGAACAGCCGAGAGCTTCTTCAATCTGCTCAAGCGGGAGCGGATACGGCGCAGAATCTAAAAAACCCGCGCGAGGCACGGCAGGACGTGTCCGACTACATCGAGATGTTCTATAACCCCACGCGCAAGCATGTGAGGAACGGGATGCTGTCGCCCGTCGAGTTTGAATGGCAGCAGAAGATGAGAACAGAAAGCGTCTAGAAAACTCGGGGCTATTCAGTGCTCTCTCTCAAACCGACGCCGCTCATGGGGCATATTCGGGCCGCTTAGGCGTGAAGACATCGAGGTTGAGCACCGGCTCATCCCCGAGGACCTCACCCCAGTGCCGGACGTTGGGCGGAATCGCAACGACTCCTCCCGGACCGAGATCGACCTGCCGATCATCGATGAAAAACCGAATCCGTCCCGAAATGATATAGGCAAGCTGTTCGTTCGGATGGCTGTGCGGCTTCGGCTCATGGCCCGGCATCAAGCGATGCAGCGCCACGGTCGCCCCTTCCCCCGAAAACGCCTTCTGCTCGACGCCCGGGCGGATCGTCTTCCACTCCATTTTGTTCCAGTCGATCGCGTGAATGTCCATGACTGCCCTCACCTAGGTTATTTGCTTGTTCCGAGAATTCCAGTCGGCCGAACGAACAGAAACAACAGCAGGATGGAAAGTGCCGCAATGTTCTTGAACGCCGCGCCGAGCAGCACGATTGCCAGCGATTGAGCGACCCCCAATACGATGCCACCCATGAAGGCCCCCAAGGGCCGCCCAAACCCGCCGACGATAGCGGCGATGAAGCCGCTGATCGCAAACGGCACGCCGACATCGAACGACGTATATTGAGTGGGTGTAATCAGGATCCCCGCGATGGCGCCCAGCCCGGCACTGAGCGCGAATGCCAGCGCCAGCATCCGCCCCACCGGAATGCCCTGCAGCGCCGCCGCATTGCGATCGATCGAGCAGGCGCGCATCGCCTTCCCGGTCTTGGTCGAGGAGAAGAACAACGACAGCAGTACGATGATGATCAGCGAGCAGCCGACGATCCAGAGAAACTGGAAATTCACGGCAAGGCCGAAGACGCGCAGCGGCGGCAGATTGGTAAAGGCAGGCAACGTTCTCGGCTGGTCGCCAGCCACAATTTGCGTCGCACGCTCAATTACGATCTGAGCGGCAAGCGTTGCGAGGATCATGACGAACATCGTCGAGCCGCGATTCCACAAAGGCCGCACCACGATCCGCTCGAGCAGGATGCCGGAAACCGCCACCAACGCCGTGGCAATCACAGCGGCCACAGGCAATGGCATGCCATAGCGCGCCACCGCTGCCTGCGTCAGCATGCCGCCCAGCATCACGAAGGCGCCTTGGGCGAAATTGACGATCCCACTCGCATTGTAGATCACGCAGAAGCCGATGCCGATGAGGCCGTAGATGGCCCCAATGCCGACGCCGCTCAAGATCGATTGAGAGATTAAGTCAAACACGCGAAGCCTCTACGCTGCCGAGATAGGCTGCAATGACGTCGGGGTCGCGCCGGACCTCTTCCGGTTTGCCCTCGGCGATCAGTCGGCCAAAATCCAGCACGGCGATCCGGTCGGCGACATTCATCACCAGGTTCATGTCGTGCTCAATCAGAAGGACAGCGGTGCCCGCCGACGATATCTCACGCAGCAGGCCCGCCAACGTGTCCGTCTCCTCGCGGTTCAGGCCGGCAGCCGGTTCGTCGAGCAGCAACAGTTTCGGCTTGGCGGCCAGGCCGCGGGTGATTTCGAGTAGACGCTTTTGCCCATAGGGCAGCACCGCGGCCACCGTCTCCGCCTGCTCCGCCAAACCACACTGGGCCAGCAGGCGTCGGGCTTCGGCGTCGACGCTCGCTTCCTGCGCCCGCGCGCGACGGCTCGGCGCCAGCGCTTCCCATAACCCGCCGATCGTCTGCAGATGCAGTCCGACCTTCACGTTTTCCAGTACCGTCAGATCGCCGAACAATTGCACGAGTTGGAAGGTGCGGATGAGTCCCCGCCGCGCATTCGCCTCGGGCGGCTGCCCGGTAATGTCCTGGCCGTCAAATATTACCAGGCCTTCGCTCGGCGTCATGAAACCAGACACGATGTTGAACAGGGTCGTCTTACCCGCACCGTTCGGGCCGATGATAGCGGTGAGCCCTTGCGCCGGCACATCCAGAGACACACCATCAACCGCCACCAAGCCGCCAAAGCGACGCGTCACTCTGTCGAGGCGCAACAAGCTCATGCTTTGCCCCGCCGCCGAGTGGACAAGAGATCGGGCAACGAAGAAAGCCCACGCGGCGCGTAGATCAGGATGACGATCAGCGCGACCCCGTAGACGAGATCCTGATAGTCTTTGAACTGACGCAAGGTTTCCGGCAGGATCGACACGATAATGGCGCCGAAGACCGGGCCCGAAAGCGTGCCGATGCCGCCGACATAGAGCATCGTGAAAGTCAGCACGACCATCGGCAGGCCAAACACTTCGGGACTGACGAAGCCGATAGCGTGCACGAACAGCGTGCCCGCGATGGCAGCATATGCGGCCGAGATCAGGAAAGCGGCGAGTTTGTAGCGGGCGACATCGATGCCTAGCGCCTGCGCCGCCGGTTCACTGCCTGCCACCGCCACGAGAGCGCGGCCAAGCCGCGAGCGGCGGATGCGCCGCGCGGCCAGAACCGACAGTCCGGCGCACACCAGCAGGAAGCCGAGCAGCCCGCGGTCGGTCTCGATCGTAAACGAGCCGATGCCGATCGGCGGAATGCCGGAAATGCCCATATAGCCCTGCGTCACCGACTGCCATTGCACCGCCACCGCATAGACGATGAGGCCAATCGCCAGCGTCGCCATGGCGAGGTAATGACCGCGCAGCCGCAGGACCGGATAGCCGACGATCAAGGCGCAGGCGAGTGCGCCGGCCAAACCCACCAAGGCGGCCGGCAGCGGCCCCCATCCATAGGTCGTCGTCAGAACAGCCGAGGTATAACCGCCGATCGCCGCAAAGGCGCTGTGGCCGAACGATACCTGCCCTGTAAACCCCATGAAAATGTTCAGGCCGGTGACAAAGACCATATAGATCAACGCGAATTGCACGATTGTCACGAGATAACCGCCAGCCACGAAGACATAGCCGATGAAGAGCGCGACCAGCGCCCACAGGCCCATGGTGGCCAAATCGCGGCGGCGTTCAGCCAAGGTAGAAGTGAGCGAGTTCATCGTGCGACTTGATTATGCTCGGATCGATTTCCGCCGCCACGCTACCGAGCGACAGGAGATAGACACGGCGTGCGAGTTTTAGGACCAGCGGGGCCTTTTGCTCGACCAGGATGATCGATAGCCCCTCCCGATTGAGTTCCCCCAACTTCTGGAGGATATGCTCGACCACGCGGGGCGCGAGCCCGAGGGACGGCTCGTCGAGCAGCAGGATCTTCGGCCCGGCCATCAAGGCGCGGCCGACGGCCAACATCTGTTGCTCGCCCCCCGACAGCGAACCGGCTGTCTGACCGAGCCGTTCTTTCAGCCGCGGGAACATCGTTAGCACGCGTTCCTGCCGGCGTTCGACTTCGCGTTTATCGCTGACGAGATAGGCCCCGAGTTCGAGATTTTCCGCCACGGTCATCGGCGCGAAGATACCGCGGCCCTCTGGCACCAAGACGATGCCCAGCGCCGCCGCCGCCGCCGGGGCGCGGCGTGGCACCTCAGCCCCACGAAAGCGCACCACTCCGTCGGTCGGGATGAGGCCCATGATGGCCTGCATCAGCGTCGATTTGCCGGCGCCGTTTGGCCCAAGCACCGCAATCAACTCACCCTCGTCGACGTGCAGATCGACAGCGCGAAGGGCCTCGACGTGCCCGTAGCGCGCCGAGAGCCCTTGCACTTGGAGAATACTGGCCGTGGTCTCAGCGTTACTCACTGCACCACTTTGACTTGGCCGTTGACAATGGTCGCCAGCAGCAGCGGATTGTTGGTGATCCCCTGATGATTGCTCGACGAGAAGTGATAGACGCCGGTGGTGCCCTGGAAATTATTAAGCGTCTCCAGCGCGCTACGGACCTTCGCCCCATCGAACGACTTTGCCTTTTCGACGGCGGCCTTGATCAGCATGACGGCATCCCAGCCACGGCCGGCCCAGTTCGGATCGCGGTCCTTGTACTTGGCGCGCCACGGCTTCAGGAACTTACCGATCTCGGTCTTCAGGGGGGTGTCCGGCAGCACGTCATAGACCTGCGACGGCGCAGCCACGAAGAAGAACTTGTCGCCAAGCACCTTCGCCACCGGGCGGAACACCGCGATGTCTTCGAGGCTGGTCAACATCATTACGTTGAGGCCGAGCTGCTTGATATTCTTCGCCGCAGTCAGCGTCGTGCCGCCGATACCGATCTTAATAATGGCGCGGGCGCCGGCGGCGTACATCTTCTGGATCTGCACGCTGAGGTCGGCATCAGCCGTCTGGTATTGCTCGACGTCGACGACTTGCAGGCCATACTTCTTCGCCTCTTTGACGGCGACGTTCTTCTGCAGATTCGCGTAGGGCGACGGGCCGTGCAGCACGCCGATCTTCTTGATCTTGGTCTTCTTCTGGAGATATTCGAGCCGCGTCTCGACCTCGAATCCGGCCGGCGGTAGCGTCGTGAACGCCCATGCGACCTCTTTCGGCTTGCGCGGGAGGATCGAGCACAACACCATCGGCGTCTTGGCGCGCTCCACCATTGGCGCCGCGGCGAAATTGCCGGCCGAGACGCAGCCACTGGCGAAGATGTCGACATGGTCGGAGCTGATCATCTTGCGATAGGCGGTGACGGCGTCCTGCGGCTGCGAGTGATTGTCCTCGACGAACAGCTTAACCTTACGGCCCATGATGCCGCCATTGGCATTCAGCGTATCGACGGCGACCTGGACGCCGTCCCGCCAAGCGCGGTCAACAGTAGCCGCATAGCCGGTCAACCCGGCCGACATGCCAATCTTGTAGACGCTCTGCGCCTGCGCCGCCGAAAACCCGGACGGCGCCAAAGCCGCGCCTAGCAACAACGCGGCAACTGATCTCAACTTGGACATCTTTCCTCCCATTGCGGTTTGTTGGTGATTTTACGTTTCGAAACACAGTTCATCGTCAATCGAAGATGAACTCCTTGAGATTGGGGATGCCTAGCCCTTCGTAACCAGTGGAATTGAGCTTCAGCGAAATCGCCTTGGTGCAGGCGCGCAGCAGCTTGAGTTGTTCCGGATCGACGGGCTCGTGCACATATTGGGTCGTGCCGACCACGGCGATGGCGCCCACCAGATCGTTGTCGAAATTCAGGATTGGCGCGGTGACGGCGGAAATCCCGAGCAGCGTCTCGTCCATGGAGACGTCATAGAGCTGGCGCTTGATCTCGGCGAGTTGCTCACGCAGCTTGCTCGGGTCGACCAAGGTGCGCGGCGTAAAGACCTGCAGCTTGCGCGACAACACACGTTGCTGCACCGCAGGCGGCGCAAAAGCGAGGTTCAAGCGCCCCTGCGCCGAGGCATGCGCCGGCAGCCGATAGCCGAGCCGTACGGAGATGGTCACCGGGTTGGGGCTGTCGACCACCGCGTTGATGATGGCGTCACCGCTGGCCGGCGTGCTCAGCACCACCGTCTGGTGGGTAAGGTCGCGCAGCCGCACCATGTAGGGCTCGGCGAGTCGGCGCAGATCGAACTGGTCGCTGGCGGCCTTCCCGATATGCACGAGCTTCAGCCCGAGCCGATAATATTCGGTCTTTGCATCTTGCTCGACGAAGCCCAGATGCTTCAGCGTCGACAGGTGCCGATGCATCTTCGCTTTTGGTTCGCCGAGTTCCTTGGCGAGGCCAGTCAGCCGCATCGGTTGGCCGGCAGCAGCGAGCGCTTCATTCTGGCCGGTCATGGCGACCGACTGGATCATATCGGAGCCCGCGCCCCGCTCCTCCTCATCCGCGCGCTCGACGACATCGACAGCCATCAAGCCACCTTTTCCGCGATACGGCAGGGAACGGCGATCAGGCGAACCACGGGAGACGATGCAACAGCGAGCGCCGGCGCCTTTGCGCCCCGCCAAATGCTTGCCGTGATCGTCAGTCCCAAACCCATCGCTTCCTCGCTCGAGATTCCGCTTTTAGAGACGGATCACCTTTA
>CAWGGL010000005.1:0-19776 GCA_963822085.1 uncultured Pseudomonadota bacterium | reverse complement strand
ACCATGGGCTTCAGCATGCGGCGGCCGCCCTCGCCCGCCGGCACGTCGAGATCGAGGTAGGCGATGCCGGCCTCGGCCGGCGGCACGAAGCGCTCGCGCGGGATCTCCTGCATGGCCGCGATGATGCGCAGATCGGTGACATCGGCGGTGCGGACCTGGCTATCCACCATATGGCGGCGCGCGGCGGCGAAATCGGTCATCGAAAAGACCTCTGCGGAACATTTTGGGCGCGGGATACGCGGGCTTTTCTGCGGCAAGGAGGGGCAAAAGGCAAGCCGAGCGGGCGTATCCACGGCCGCCGTTGTGGAGCGCGCCGCCCTCCTATATAGGCAGGGGCGGAAAAAACGGCCGGCTCTCTTGGGGCTCCTTTGGGACCACCCTTGGACTTCTGTTGGGGCGGCTCGATTTCCAATGGCCACGTGGCGGAGTGGTTACGCAGCGGACTGCAAATCCGTGCACGCCGGTTCGATTCCGGCCGTGGCCTCCACCCGCCTTGCCGGCCCCGCGCGGGGCGCCGCATCGGGCCTCTTTGAAGACGCAAGCAACGGCTCGCCCACCTTCATGCTTTGCAAAGCAATTTAGCTTTGTTATAGGCCCCGTGCCGTAGCGCCGGCATGTTCCCCGGTAGCTCAGTGGTAGAGCAACCGGCTGTTAACCGGTTGGTCGCTGGTTCGAATCCGGCCCGGGGAGCCATTTTGTTTCAAGACGTTACCGCAATTCCTTCGCGTTCTTGCGCAAGTCGGCCGCTTGGCAGGCGGCAGCGGGTCCGATATGCGTCTTTCCCGCTCAATCGCGCGCGGCGCCGGCGACTGGCCTGACGAATCCCGAAATGCCGCGCGCCTCTCACCGGCCGCTTTAGTCCATGATCCCCGTCACCAGCCCCCTCTCCACCGACCTCTACGAGCTCAACATGGTCCAGGCCTACCTGGATCGCGGCGAGGACAAGGAGGCCGTGTTCGAGTTCTTCGTGCGGCGGCTGCCGGAGCGGCGCGGGTTCATGCTCGCCGCCGGCCTGGAGGACGCGCTTCAATACCTCGAGACCTTGCGCTACTCGGAGGAGGAACTCGCCTGGCTCGAAAGCTCCGGCCGCTTCCGCAAGAACCTGATCGATTATCTGAGAAGCTTCCGCTTCACCGGCGACGTGCACGCCATCCCCGAAGGCAGCGCGTGCTTTCCACACGAGCCACTCATCCGCATCACTGCGCCGCTGCCGCAGGCGCAGCTCGTCGAATTGCGGTTGATCAACATCCTGCATTTCCAGACGCTGATCGCCTCGAAAGCCGCGCGCATGGTGCTGGCCGCGCCCGGCAAGGCGCTGTCGGATTTCGGCCTGCGAACCGCGCACGGCGTCGAGGCCGGGCTGTTTTCCGCGCGCGCCAGCTATATCGCCGGTTTTGCCGGCGCCGCCGACGTTCTCGCCGGCCCGCGCTACGGCATCCCCGTGGTCGGCACCATGGCGCATTCCTTCGTGCAGGTGCACGGCGATGAAATTCAGGCCTTCGAAGACTTCGCGCGCGCGCGGCCCGAGGGTGTGATCCTGTTGATCGACACCTACGACACCGAAGCGGGCGCGCGCAAAGTGGTCGAAGTGGCGCCGCGGCTGAAGGCCGATGGCATCGCCATCCGCGGCGTGCGCATCGACAGCGGCGACCTTACCGAGATGGCGCGGCGCGTGCGCCGCATCCTCGACGACGGCGGCCTCAAGGACGTGATGATCGTGGTCTCAGGCGGCGTCAATGAGGACGTGCTGCAAACCATGATGGCTGAGGGCGCGCCGATCGACGCCTTCGGCATCGGCGTCAGCCTGGACGTTTCGACCGACGTGCCGGCGCTCGACTGCGCCTACAAGCTGCAGGAATATGCCGGCACGCCGCGCCGCAAGCTGTCGGAGGGCAAGCAGACCTGGCCCGGCCGCAAGCAGGTGTGGCGCTCTTACGACGCCGACGGCCGCATGGCCGGCGATGTCCTCTCGATTGAAGGCGACAGCCATCCGGGCGAAACGCTCATCGAACCGGTGATGCGTGGCGGAAAACGCCTCGCGCCGGCGCCCACCCTCGATGCCATCCGCGAACGCGCTAAGACCGATCTTGCCCGCCTGCCCGCGCCGCTCGCCAGGCTCGAGCCCGGCAGCTATTCGGTGACGGTCGCGGACAAGCTGAAGGCGCTTGCCGCGGAAGCGGACAAACTCCACAAGGGTTGGGCGAGCTAGGCGCCCGTCCCCGCCCTGTTCCAACCGCGCGCGCCCTCGCCGTACACCTCGTGGCCGGTGTCGGTCACCACCACGGTGTCCTCCAGCTTGATGAAGCCGCGGCTCGGATGCTTGAGCGTGGTCTCGATCGAAATCACCATGCCCGGCTCGAGCGGCTTGTCGGCATCATCCGCCGGATAAGGCACCGGCCCTGAATCGGTGAGCCGCGGGCCCTCGTGGCTCACCATGCCCATGCCGTGGGCGACGTAGTCCAGGTTGTTGTGGTGCTTGGACTTGGCGACGAGCGGCATGGCGGCTTCGTAAAGGGCGCGGCCCATGGCGCCGGGCTTCACCGCCTTGAAGGCGGCGCGCTGGATGCTCTCGATCTCGGCCAACAAGTCTTCGAGCTCGGCGTCCGCCTCGCCCTGGATCGCCATTCGGCAGACGTCGCCGATATAGCCGTGATAATTGCCGCCTGAATCGATCGACATGATATCGCCCTCGCCCCACACCTGATCGGACGGCGCGCGGTTCAGGCTGGTGCCCGCGGTGATGAGGCAATATTCGAAATTGAGCCCGCGCAGCACCTCCTGCCGGCGCAATTCCTCTGTCACCTCGGCCTTGGTCTTGCCCGGGCCGGTGTTGGCGATGACATCCTGCATCGCCGCGATCACAGCTTCCGAAGCGTATTTCAGCATCTTCAGCTCTTTCGCCGATTTCACCAGCCGCTGGCGCTCCAGCACGTAGAGCGCGTCGACCCATTTGGCGTCGGGAAACGCGGCGCGCAGCGCTAGCGCGGCGTCGTACGGCAGAAAGCCGAACTCGGTGGCGATCGTCTTCGGCTTCAAGCCCGCCTTCTTGATGTGATCGACCGCCTTCTGCATGGCATCGACCGAGCCGTTCGACGTCATGTTCGTTTCCGGCGTCCACAACGGATGCGCCTGATGCTGAAAGTTTTCCAGACGATGGCCGATGTAGGCCGCCTTTTCCGGCGCCCCCTTCGGATAGACCAGCACAGGCAGATAGCGGGTGACGCCGGTCGCATCCATGACGTCGAAGAAGTTGGCGCGGTGGCCGCCGGTGAGGTACTGCGCGTTGTGCTTGGAGGTCGCGAGCACCACGTCGATGCCGGCTTCGTCCATGAGCCGGTCGAGACGATGGTGATCGAAGGGAATGGCCAGCCCGCCGGCGGGCTTCGCATTGACGTTCATGACGTTCATTGGGCTTCGCTCCCTGAAAGCGATCGGACGGATCAATGCCCGCCTCGTTGCCGCAAGCCTAGCGCATCAGGGCGCGAGCGCCAGTCCCGGGGGTGCTTCAATTCTTGCGGTCATTCCGGGGCACGCGCGAAAGCGCGTGAACCCGGAATCCAGAGCCACACGCCAGGCGCTGTGAATTTGGCCCTGGATTCCGGGTCCGGCCCTTCGGGCCGTCCCGGAACGACCGAATGGCAGGCCTTACGCCGCCGCCCTGCCCCAGAGTTCCCGGCTGGCGATGCGGGCGCCCTCGGCCAGCGCTTCCAGCTTGGCCCATTGGATCGAGGGATGAACCCGCCGGTAGAACGGGCCCTGGGCGAAGCCGCAGTCGGTGCCACCGATGACATTCTCGCGCCCGACGATGTTGGCGAGCCGCACGATGCGCTCGGCCACTAACTCTGGGTGCTCGACGACGTTGGTGGCGTGGCTGATGACGCCGGGGATGAGCACCTGGTCGTCGGCGAGTTTCACGTCCTTCCACACTTTCCATTCGTGCTCATGGCGCGGATTGGCGCCCTCGATCACGAAGGCGCCGACGTTGGCCTTCAGCACCACGTCGACGATGTCCTTCAGCGCCACGTCGCTTACGTGCGGGCCCGGCCACGAGCCCCAGCAGATGTGATAGCGCACGCGCTCGCGCGGCAGCCCTTCGAGCGCGTGGTTCATGATCTCGATCTGCTTCTCCAACCACTTCTTGTAGTCTGCGAAACTCGCCGGCGGCACCATGCGGTCGAAGGTGACGGCGCTGCGCGCATCGTCGAGTTGCACCAGGAAGCCGGCGTCGATGATGGTCTTGTATTCGGTGCGCATCGCCTCCGCGATGGCGAGCTGCAGCTCGTCGTCGTTCTTGTAGTATTCATTCTTGCGGTCGGGGATGACGCTCGACGGCGCCGCCACCGGCAGGAACGCCTCTTCCGCGTTCACGGCCTGGAGTGCCGCCTTGAAGTTCGCGATGTCGCCCAGCAACTCGTCGTTGCCAGTGTATGTGATGGGGCCCGTGCAGATCGCTTCGGTAACCGTCGACGGCGCTTCCTTGGCGTCGAGCTCTGCGTAGAACTCGCCAAATTTGGTGCGGTCGGCGCCACGCTTGAACGGATTGGCCTTGTCGTCGGCGATCGGCCGGCGCTCGAAACCGGAAAGCCGCGTCAGCGCGTATTGCGCCCATGAGATCGACTTGCCGAACTCGCCGTCGCTGACCACGTCGATGCCGGCTTGCGCCTGGCGCTTCACCACCTCCGCCACCGACTTCGTCAGGCAGGCTTGATAGGCCTCATCGTCATATGGCTTGCCGCCCTGCTTCAGGCGCAGGAAATCCTGCAGCTCCGGCGGCCGGATCAGGCTGCCGACATGGGTGGTGAGGATACGGTCGGTGCTGTGTTTCATGCGCGGGCCTTGTCGTTCATCGGTTCGCTATGCCCGCAGATGCCCCGAAAGGCAATGCGAAGCTCGCGCTTTCACATCGTCAAGTCGCGATGGGCGGTGCCCAACAACTGGTTGCTGCCGTTGCCGGCACGCTCGGCGACTGCTGGTTTACCTGCAACAACAAGTCCTACGACGTCGCCTATGCGCGCGACGCGACCGGCACCCGCGGCCGCTTCCACCATGTCACCTACGCCGTCGACCAGCGCGAGCACATCCTGCAAGCGGCCGACGTGTTCCTTGAGAACGGCGTGCACATCGAGACCGGCCCGCACAAGCACGCCATTCAGCAGACGTTCTTTCTCTATGTCTGGGAGCCGGCGGGAAATCGCGTCGAGCTGGCGAACGCCGGCGCGCGGCTGGTCCTGGCACCGGACTGGGAGCCGGTGGTGTGGACGCTGGACGAGCGCAAGAAGGGCCAGGCCTGGGGGCTCAAGACGATCGAGAGTTTCCACACCCATGGCACGCCGCCGGCCGGCGGCGCGTCACAGGATTGATTCAAGCTGTTTCGTGACACGTGTCGCCCGCCGCATTAGAGGCGGCCGCGCCAGGAAAGCCATTTGCGCTTCGGCAACGGGCTCCCCTCAACAGGTTGCGCGTCGCGCGGCCCGACCAAGCGATAGCCCGCGGCGGTCATGAAAGATTTCGCAAAGATCATCAGCATGTCGCTCTCCTTGGGCACCCATGTTTACCCTTTCAATATTGGGCAAAATCTGTGATTTTGCGACTCAGGAATATCTCTGCCGTGTAAGGAGCGCTTACATGACATCCTGGCGGTTGCTGCCGCCTCTCGCGGCGTTGCGAGCCTTCAGCGCGTTCGTCGACGCAGGCTCTGTGAGCCGCGCCGGAACCGAGCTCAACGTCAGCCATGCCGCGATCAGCCAACAGCTGCGCGCGCTGGAGACGCATCTCGGCCTGGCGCTGTTCGACCGTAGCGGGCGGGAGCTGGCGCTGACCGCCGAGGGCCGGCTTCTGGCCGATGCGACGACCGCCGGCTTCGACGGCATTGCCAAGGTCGTCGAACTGTTGACCGGGGCGGAGGCCGGCCGGCCCCTGCAGATCACCACCACGCCGTCTTTCGCAGCCGGGTGGCTGATGCCCCGGCTTGCCGATTTCCGTGCCCATCACCCTGAGATCGACCTCGCCATCGATCCAAGCGGAGGTCTGCGCACGCTCGGCCCAGGTGGCTATGACGTTGCCCTGCGTTTCGGCGACGGGATGTGGCCCGGATGCGACTCCCGCCTGCTCGCCCGGTCCCGGGCTGTGGTGGTGGTGGCGCCATCGCTGGTCGGTAACAAGCCGGCCGCCGATATGGCCGCGCTCGCCCGGTTTCCCTGGATGCAGGAGCTCGGCACCAACGAGGCAACTGCCTTTCTGCAAGCCCGCGGCCTGACGCAGAGCGCAGGTATCACCTCGCTGCCCGGCAATATGATGATCGACGCCGCCCGTGACGGACAGGGCATCGCGGTAACGGCGCGGGCCATCGTCGACGCCGACATTGCCGCAGGACGGCTGTTGCTGCTGTTCGAAGACGACAAGGATACCGGCTACTATGTGGTAACGCCAAAGGGAATTCTGCGGCCCGCGGCGCAGGCCTTCGTTCGCTGGGCCGTCCGTCAGGCAAAGGAGAGCGGCACCGGCGGCTGACGCCGGGCCCTATTTCAAGACGGACCGTTCAGGCTGCGGGCTTGGCGCCAAGCGACAGGGCTGCGGTTTCGCCGCTAGCAGATTGCTCCGCCTTGTTGTCCGCCTCGCCCTGCAGCACCATGCCGAGGGACGCGAACTCCACCCGATTGCGGCCGCGCTCCTTGGCGAAATAGAGCGCCTGGTCGGCCTGCGCCATCAACTCGGTAACGTCCAGCACCGGTCCGTCGCATTGCGCCACGCCGATGCTGACGGTGGCGCAGACCGGGCGGCCGTCAACGTCTTGCGCCGCCTTGGCGAAGCTTTCGCGCAAACGGTCGGCCGCCGCCATCGCCTTCTCGCCACCGGTATCGCGCAGGATGGCCGCGAACTCCTCGCCGCCCAGCCGGCCGACCAGATCGGTGCCGCGCAGCGACTCGCGCGCTGCGTCCGCGAAAATCTCCAGCGTGCGATCGCCGATGGCGTGGCCGAAGCGGTCGTTGACCGACTTGAAATGATCGAGATCGATGAGCAGCACCGCGGTCGGGCGCGGATTGCTGCCGTGGCGCAGGGCCATCGCCTTGGCGTCTTGCAGGAAGGAGCGGCGGTTGGCGATGCCGGTGAGCGGGTCGACCATGGCCGCGGTGCGGTGGCGCAGCTCGGTGCGCTCCTTCGCCATCGCCAGCAGGATGAAGGCGATCGAGATCGTGAACAGCAGCGCCTCGAACGACAGCACGGTCAGCCACACGCTGCCGTAAACGGCGCGGGTCGGCGCCCAGGGCAGGACTGCCACCAGCGGCGTGCGCAAGAGGAACAGCGCGCCGTGCGCGAACAGCATGAAGATCGCCGGCCAACGCGAGACCAGTTGCTCGTCGCGTCCGCGCCAGAATTCGTAAGCCGTGAGCCATGTATAGGCGGTGATGATGCCGGCGGCGATGAGCGCGCGCCCTTGCACGTCGTCCTGCAGGACCGGCAGCCGGCAAACCAGCAGCCAGATCACCGCGCCCGTCACCAGATAGACCGGCTCGACCGGCCGGCCGTCGAACACGCGCGCACCGGTCCAGGTCACCGCGAAGGCGGTGAACAAGAGCACGTTGGCGAGATCGATGCTGATGAGGTTGGGAACCGTGCCGTAGAGCCCGAACAGCGCCACCGAGCCGGCTCGCATCAGGTGCGCAAAACCCCACCAGGCGACGGCGTGGATCTGCGTGTTCTGCACCCAGGCGAACAGCAGCAGCAGGCCGAGGATCGCCTCGACGTAGATCGTCACCATGAAGAGGGTGTTGACGTCGAGATTCATGGCGTGGAAGTCTGATCGTCCCTTCGGCGCTTGCTGTTTTGTGGCGTTTTCGAGCGATATTCATAGATTCCCGGCCCCAATAACTCGTGAACACGGCCCGCCGCCGCCGCGGCAATGCCGGTTATGGTTTCAATACGGTTTCAGACACGGCACGGATTGCACCGGATTACCGTCTCACGGCCCCATGGCAGGCTCCGGTCCCCTGCCCGCGCGTCCGCGGCCGCCGCGGCAGGCCTGCGAGCAGGCGGCCTTGTGGCCCCCGGACGCCTCCACTAGTGTCGCGCCATCCCTATCGGCGACCTGGAATTCGCGGCGAACCCCGGCATGCATATTCGCGACGGCATTATCGACGCCATCGGCAACACCCCCCTGATCGAGCTTACGGCCGCATCGCGGGCGACCGGCTGCACCATCCTCGGCAAGGCCGAGTTCATGAACCCCGGCGGCTCAGTGAAAGACCGCGCCGGCCGCCAGATGATCATGGAGGCCGAGATCCGCGGCGAGCTGAAGCCCGGCGGGCTGGTGGTGGAATCGACCGCCGGCAACACCGGCATCGGGCTCGCGGTAGTCGCCAACGCGCGCGGCTATCGCACGCTGATCGTGATCCCGGAAACGCAGAGCCAGGAAAAGAAGGACATGCTGCGGCTGTGCGGCGCCGAGCTGGTCGAGGTGCCGGCGCTGCCCTATTCGAACCCCAACAACTACCAGCATGTCGGCCGGCGGCTGGCAGACGAATTGAGAAAGACCGAGAAGAACGGCGTCATCTTCGCCGACCAGTGGAACAACCTCGACAACAGCAAGGCCCATTACGTCTCCACCGGGCCGGAGATCTGGGAGCAGACCGACGGCAAGGTCGACGCCTTCATCTGCTCCGTCGGCACCGGCGGCACGCTCGCGGGCATATCGCGTTATCTGAAGGAGCAGAACGAGGACATCGTCGTCGGCGTCGCCGATCCGCGCGGGGCCGCGATGTACAACCTGTTCGCCCACGGCGAAGCCAAGGCGAGCGAAGGCGGCTCGATCACCGAAGGCATCGGCCTCGGCCGTGTCACCGCCATCGTCGAACAGATGAAGGTCGACAACGCCTATCTGATCCCGGACGAGGAAGCGCTGCCGGTCGTGTTCGACCTGCTTGCCCACGAAGGGCTGTGCCTCGGCGGCTCCACCGGCGTCAACGTCGCCGGCGCCATCCGACTCGCCAAGGAGCTCGGCCCCGGCCACACGATCGTCACCATTCTCTGTGACGGCGGCGCGCGCTATCAGTCCAAACTGTTCAATCCGGAATTCCTGCGGGCGAAGAACCTGCCAGTGCCGGCATGGCTGGAGCGGCGATCGACAATCGAGCCGCCCTTCGTGAAGGCATGACCCCCTTACCGTTCGTCCCCACGCAAGCGGGGACCCTATGGAATGACGACACTTGGCATTGTGATATTGTGTCTGGATTCCCGCTTGCGTGGGATTGAACGGAGATTTTGATGGCTACGGACTGCCTGTTCCGCGACGACAGCTACCTGCAATCGTGCACGGCGAACGTCGTCGCCTTGACCGATAAGGGCATCGTGCTCGACCGCACGGTGTTCTACGCCACCTCCGGCGGCCAGCCCGGCGACACCGGCTGGATCACTACCGCGTCCGGCGTGTCGATCCCGATCGCCAGCGCGGTCTATACCGACAAGGCCAAGACCGAGATCGCCCACGTCCCCGCCGAAGGCGCCAACGTCTCTGCGCTCAAGGTCGGCGACACCGTCACCGCCTCCATCGACTGGGAGAAGCGCCACGCGCGCATGCGCATGCACACGGCGCTGCACCTGCTGTCGGCCGTGCTGCCCTATCCCGTCACCGGCGGCTCGGTCGGCGACGGCAACGGCCGGCTCGACTTCGACATACCCGAGGCCAGCCTCGACAAGGACGCCATCACCGCCAAGCTCAACGAGATGATCGCGAGCGCCGCGCCCATCACCAGCCGCTGGATCGACGATGCCGAGCTCGAGGCCAATCCCGGCCTGGTCAAGACCATGTCGGTGGCGCCGCCCAAGGGAACCGGCAAGGTGCGGCTGATCGAGATCAAGGGCCTCGACCTGCAGCCCTGCGGCGGGACCCACGTGCGCTCAGTCGCCGAAATCGGCGAGGTCACCATCACCGGCATCGAGAAGAAGGGCAAGCAGAACCGCCGCGTGCGCATTGCGCTGGTGCCGCAACACGCGGACTAGCGTGCCCAACGGAACATGTGCGCGATGTTGCGCGTCAACGTTTGAATGAGGCCGGTTTCATGAGCGACAATTCCCCGAACAGCCGCTGGCTCAAGACCCCCACGTGGCTCGCCGAGCAGCTCGGCAAGCCCGATATCGTGGTGGTCGACGGCTCGTTTTATCTGCCGGTGCATAAGCGCGATCCCAGAGCGGAGTATCTCGCCGGCCATATTCCCGGCGCCGTGTTCTTCGACATCGACGCGGTGTGCGATCATTCCACCGACCTGCCCCACATGCTGGCGGGGCCGGCCGACTTCGGCAAAGCGGCGGGCAAGCTTGGCATCTCCGACAAGGACACCATCGTCGTCTACGACGGCGCGGGGCTGTCCTCCTCGCCGCGCGTGTGGTGGAACTTCCGCATCATGGGCGCGAAAAACGTCTTCATGCTCGACGGCGGGCTGCCGGCCTGGACGGCGGAAGGCCATCCGACCGAGGCGGGCGAGGTCAAGCGTCAGCCTGCCACCTTCAACGCGGAAATGAACACCCGCGCCGTCGCCATGCACGACGACATCCAGATGGCGATCAACGACGGCAGCGTGCAGATCGTCGACGCCCGTCCCGCCGGGCGCTTTGCCGGCCGCGACCCGGAGCCGCGTCCGGGCCTGCGCGGCGGCCACATGCCGGGCGCGCTCAACGTGCCGTCGAGCAGCTTGGTCGAGGGCGGCAAGCTGGTCGAACCCGCGCGCATCAAGGCGGCGTTCGAAAAGGCCGGCGTCGATCTCGACAAGCCGGTGATCACGAGCTGCGGCTCGGGCGTTTCCGCCGTGATCCTCAGCCTCGGCCTCGATGCCATCGGCAAGCCCTTGGGCCGCGTCTACGACGGCTCATGGACGGAATGGGGCGGAAGGCCGGACACCGAGGTGGTGAAGGATTAGGGGCTTCTTTCACCCTCTCTCTTACGGGGAGGGTCGACGTGCTAACAGCGCGTCGGGGTCGGGGTCAAATGAGCGGTATACTGCGTCAGGTCCAAGCTCTGGTGGTCGCAGGCGCATATCGCGTATCGCGGCATGGCTTCCGGGAACTCGCCGCAGATGATATTGTTCTTAATGACGTTTTGACTGGCATTGGTGCCGCGATTGTCGTCGAGGAATATCCGGATTCCCGGAAAGAACCTTCGGTATTGGTCTTACAGCGTGACCGGAATGGGCATCCCGTCCACGTAATGTGGGGAATCCCGAAAGATGCCGGAACACCGGCTATCCTGGTGACAGCCTATCGGCCCGCGGCGGAACGCTGGTCGGCGGACTTCATGAGGCGGAGCAGATGATGACGAGCCGCAAGACGAAAGAATTCATCCACGAAGGCAAATACGCTGCCGAAGTCGAGATCGGTCTCGAATACACCGACGACAGCTGGTCGCCGACCATGTCAGGTGACGATGCGCGCAAGCTTGAAACCGTCATGCTTGCACTCCGCCGCGGCGACGTCGCCGAAGCCGCAAAATATGGCCGCGTGTTCGAGCTAACGCCGGTGGCGGCGAAGTAACTCTTGTCTTCACCCCCCTTTTTGGGGCTCGGCGCATGACACGCGCGCCAGGGTGGGGGTCGTGCCGCCGAGTCCGAGGACTTGGTCAAGTCGAAGCAGAACTATATGGCCAGTTCTTGAAGTCGATATTTGCGCCCGAGGCGCCGCGACAAAAAAAATGGAAGCCGCGGGGTAATGTTGTCGTGGATATTGATGAAGGCGAAAAATACGCCGTGGTCGCAATTCAGAGCGACATTGCGCTCCGCTCGGCATTTCATCTGCAGATTCACCCAACTCTTTCTCTTTCAACGAAATCGATCATCGGCTTTGATGACCACTGGCGCGACTGGCTTGGAAGTATTCGATCTGAGCAATACGCGAGCGCAAACTTTTTTATTCTCTCCAAAGCAAAATCCGCAACGCCCGAGATTCTCGACCAGGAGAATAACGATCTGAAACAGGTCGCAATTAATTTCTACCTCGGATTACTATTGGCTGGCCGCTTTCGCTACTTTGACAAGCCACTTCTTTTGACCGGGGCGAAAACACGCGAAGAACTATCCATAAGACAACTACAAGAAATAAATTCACCTATAAATTTTTCAGCGGTAGAATCCGACGACATATTAAGCAATGAATCGCTGACGCGAGCAGCGCAACTCGCAGAGGCAATTCCACATGTCTGGACTAGGCCGCTACGCTACAAGCGGCTGCGGCAAATCTTGGACATCTACCTCACGGCAAGGGCCACCGCGGATATCCTGGAGCGCCTACATCAATATTGTCGTTGTATTGAGGGATTTATTGTGCCATCCCCTGGCGATACAACGCGCAAATTTAAGAGTCGAACTGAACTTTTTATTGGCACGAGCCATCACATGCTGATGGAAGATATCTATGAATTTCGAAGCGCAGTTGAACATTTAAATGATCATTTAAATTTACTCTCGAACACTCGAGAACACCGAGCCCAAATATATAGATGGGCTCATATAGCCGAACACATTGCGCGTGACTGCTTGGTCCGCGTACTAACCAATAATTTTCTCATGCAGAATTTCGAAACTGACGACACCCTAACGGCGTTTTGGCGGCTAGATGCAAAGAAACGGACAGAGCTTTGGGGATCTCCAATTGATCCGTTAGAGGCGGTTGCCAGTTTTGATGTCCGGCTACTTTCCAATCAAGATTTGGGATTGGCTTCACCCTGAGCAAGCGTAACCTAGATTGAGCGCAGCTAAATCCGGGCTACACCATTCCCGCATTCCGCCTCGCTCCATACGGACTACATCCGTCGACTGCCCGCCCCAACTTCCCCTAGGACTCCAATCACATTCCCGTGAGAACTTATCCCCGCCCCCTCCGCGCGCCCTTACACTTCCCGCGCCCGATCCCAATGAGGGGTGCGAACCGGTTGCGCCGTTTCGTGGGGATCGGGCCGGCGCCCGCGGGCGTGTCCTCGCAAGGCACGCCTCCGGGAGGCTCCGGGTAGCCGTCCGGCCCTACTACGAGGGCCTGCCTTCAATGGCTGGACGCGGCGCGGACGAAGGGCGGCGAAAGCTGCCCGGATCGGGGGCCCGGCTCGGGCTCCGTCCGCGTCCGGAAGCACGGCCCCGGGGACGGAAATCGCCGTGACGGCGCGCCGAGAGGCGCCACGCGGTCCGCTTCATGCCGCGTGCACAGAAGGACTGGTTGCGCTTCTTCGGCGCGCCGTCCCCCTCGCTTCTCTTTGCGGGGGTCGACTCCCCCGGGCCCCCTGGGCGCGAGGGAGATATCCCAAAGCTCGGGCGCGAAGGCGCGCCGCGAGAACGAAGGAGTTCGTCCCACGCGCAACCGCCATTTTCGCCCGTCACAAGATCTGGCTGAGGAACAGCTTGGTGCGGTCGTGCTGCGGATGGGCGAAGAACTCGTCCGGCGTGTTCATCTCGACGATCTGGCCCTCGTCCATGAACAACACGCGGTCGGCGACCTGGCGCGCGAAGCCCATTTCATGGGTCACACACAGCATGGTCATGCCGTCCTCGGCGAGCCCCACCATGGTCTCCAGCACTTCCTTCACCATCTCGGGATCGAGCGCCGAGGTCGGCTCGTCGAACAGCATGATCTTCGGGTTCATGCACAGCGCGCGCGCGATCGCCACGCGCTGCTGCTGCCCGCCCGAGAGCTGGCCGGGAAATTTGTCGGCCTGCTCGGGGATCTTCACCCGGGCGAGATAATGCAACGCGATTTCCTCGGCGGCCTTCTTCGGAATCTTGCGCACCCAGAGCGGCGCCAGCGTGCAGTTCTCCATCACGGTGAGGTGCGGAAACAGATTGAAGTGCTGGAACACCATGCCGACTTCGCGCCGCACCTCGTCGATCTTCTTCAGGTCGTTGGTCAGTTCCACGCCGTCGACGACAATCTTGCCTTGCTGGTGCTCCTCCAGCCGGTTGATACAGCGGATCATGGTCGACTTGCCGGAGCCGGAAGGCCCGCAAATGACGATGCGCTCGCCGCCCATCACCTTCAGATTGATGTCGCGCAGCACGTGGAACTCGCCGTACCACTTGTTCATATTGGCGATCTCGACCGCCACGTCGGTCTTCAGCGGCGCCGGCTTGAAGCGGTGCGCCTCGCCTGCCTGTCCGTCGACTTTCTCGTCCATGGCCGGCCCCTATCGCTTGTCGCCGCTGGCGAGGCGGGCTTCCGTCGCGCGCGCGTAGCGCGACATGCCGTAGCAGAACACGAGGTAGAACATCGCCGCGACTGCGTAACCGGTGGTCGAGGTCACGGGCGTCGCCCATTTCGGATCGATGCGCGAGACCTCGATGGTCTTCAAGAAATCGAAAATGCCGATGATCAGCACCAGCGAGGTGTCCTTGAACAGGCCGATATAGGTGTTGACGATGTTCGGAATGGTGATCTTGAGCGCCTGCGGCATGATGATCAGCCGCATCATCTGCGGGTATTTCAGGCCGACGGCCATGGCGCCTTCGAACTGCCCGCGCGGGATCGCCTGCAAGCCGGCGCGCACCACCTCCGCCATGTAGGCGGACCAGAACAGCGCCAGCCCGATCATGGCGCGCAACAGCTTGTCCGGCTCGTATTGCTGCGGCACGAACAGCGGCAGCATCACGCTCGCCATGAACAGCACGGTGATGAGCGGCACGCCGCGCACGAATTCGATGAAGATCACCGAGGCGAGCCGGACCGCCGGCATGCGCGAACGCCGGCCGAGCGCCAGCACGATGCCGATCGGCAGCGACGCCACGATGCCGACCGTCGCCAGCACGATGGTCACCAGCACGCCGCCCCACAGCACCGTATCGACCGCCGGCAGGCCGATCGCCGGCCAACCGGCCAACAGGATGATGGAGCCGATCGGCAGCACGACGAAGAAATACAGCATCCCGAGGTCGCGCCGCGGCGCGTTGATCCACAGCAGCCAGGCGACGCCGACCGCAAGCGCGGCGAAGAATATGTTCACCCGCCAGCGCTCGGGGATCGGATAGGAGCCGTAGATGAAATACTGAGCGCGCTCGTAGACGAACGGCCAGCACGCGCCGATCGGCCGGTGCTGCACGATCTCGCGGCAGGCGTCGCGGTCGGTGCCGCTCCACACCGCGTCGAAGAACAGGAAACGCAACAGGTCGGGGATGATCCATGCCAGGAACAGCGCGATCAGAATCGTGAGCACGATGTTGAAGGGCGTCGACAGTAGGTTCTGCCTGAGCCAGCCGAGCGAGCCGGTCATCGCCACGGGTGGCGGCCGGCCCTCGATCTCCGCCTTGCGCACGAAGCGCAATTCGGTGACGGCGAGATCGCCTTCAGCCATGCTCATGGCGCGGCCCCCTCACCGTTCCACCAGCGCCATGCGCCGGTTGTAGATGTTCATTCCCAGCGAGGTCACCAGGCTGATGAACAGATAGACCGCCATGGTGATGGCGATCACCTCCACCGCCTGGCCGGTCTGGTTCAGCACGGTGCCGGCGAAAACCTGCACCAGGTCGGGATAGCCGATCGCCACCGCCAACGACGAGTTCTTGATCAGGTTGAGATACTGGTTGGTGAGCGGCGGAATGATCACCCGCATCGCCTGCGGCACCACGATCAGCCGCAGCGTCAGCCCCGGCTTGAGGCCGAGCGAAAAGGCGGCCTCGGTCTGCCCGCGCGATACCGCCAGGATGCCGGCGCGCACCACCTCGGCGATGAAGGCAGCGGTATAGAGCGACAGCCCAAACAGGAGCGCCAGAAATTCCGGCTGCACGCTCACGCCGCCGATGATGTTGAAGCGCCCCGGCTTCGGCAGGAGGAATTCCACCGGCCAGCCGAGCAGTGCCGCCAGGATCGCCGGCAGTCCGACGATCAGCGCCGACGACACCCAAAAGGTCGGCGCCTGCTGGCCGGTGCGCATCTGGCGCTTCCGGGCCCAGATATAGAAGCCGATCGACGCGGCGATGCCGACGACGAAGGCGCCTGTCACCCAATCGAAATCGGGTTGCAGCACCGGCTGCGGTATGATCAGGCCGCGGTTGTTGAGGTAGATGCCGCCGGGAAACTTGAAGCTCTGGCGGACAATGGGCAGCGCTTTGAGAACGGCGTTGTACCAGAACAGCAGCTGCAGCAGCAGCGGGATGTTGCGCAGGGTCTCGACGTAGCCGCTTGCCGTCCGCGCCACCAGCCAGTTGCTGGAGAGCCGCGCGATGCCGACGGTGAAACCGATGACGGTGGCGAAGAAGATGCCTATGCCCGCCACCAGCAGCGTATTGAGCAGGCCGACCCAGAAGGCGCGGCCGTAGGTGGAGGCATCCGCCGAATAGGCAATCAGCGTCTGGCTGATGTCGAAGCCGGCCGTGTTGTCCCAGAACCCGAAGCCCGACGCGATGTGGGCGCGGTGCAGGTGGTCGATGGCGTTGACGGTTGCGCCGTAGACGACCAGACCGATGGCAACGCAGAGAATGACCTGGTAGGCGACGCTGCGGACGCGCGGGTCGTTATAAAAGGGAACGGCAGCGGGGCCTTCGCCGCTCGAATCTTGCACCGACATCCGCCCCCTCGCCCCGTTGTCGAATGGCGCCCGGCCGCACCTTTCTTTGTGCAGAATTTCTTCTTGCAGAATTCATTCCGCCGCCGCGAGGGCTCCCCCCTGCGGCGGCGCTTTCGTGTTCCCTTAGCGGATCGGCGGGGCGTACATGATGCCGCCCTTCTCCCACAGCCGGTTGAGACCGCGGTTGATCTTCAGCGGCGAGTCCTTGCCGACGTTGCGGTCGAACGCTTCGCCGTAGTTGCCGACGCCCTTGATGATGTTGACCGCCCAGTCATTCTTGAGGCCGAGCTGCTCGCCCATGTTACCCTCGGTGCCGACGAAGCGCTTGATGGCCGGGTTGGTCGATTTCATCATCGAGTTGATATTCTTCTGGGTGACGCCGAGTTCCTCGGCGTTGACCATGGCGAAGAGCACCCACTTCACGATATCGAACCACTGGTCGTCGCCGTGGCGCACGGCCGGGCCGAGCGGCTCCTTGGAGATGATCTCCGGCAGCACGATGTTGTCATCGGGATTGGAGAGCCGCAGACGCTCGGCATAGAGGCCGGAGGAGTCGGTCGTATAGGCGTCGCAGCGCCCGGCGTCATAGGATTTCACCGCCTCGTCGGAGGTGGCGAAGGTCACCGTCTTGAGCTGCATGTTGTGGGCGCGGAAGAAGTCGGCGAGGTTGAGCTCGGTGGTGGTGCCCTGCTGCACGCAGACCGAAGCGCCGTTGAGCTCGAGGGCCGAGTTCACCTTCAGCGCCTTGTGCACCATGAAGCCCTGGCCGTCGTAATAGTCGACGCCAGTGAAATTGAGACCCAGCGACGTATCGCGCGACAGCGTCCAGGTCGTGTTGCGCGAGAGCACGTCGACCTCGCCCGATTGCAGGGCGGTGAAGCGGTCCTTCGCCGTCAGCGGCACGAACTTGACCTTCATCGGATCACCGAAGATGGCCGCGGCGATGGCGCGGCAGACGTCAACGTCGAGCCCGTGCCAGACGCCCTTGGCGTCCGGCATGCCGAAGCCGGCGAGCGAGCCGTGGGCGCCGCAGTTGAGGATACCACGGTCCTTGACGGCCTTGAGCGTCTGCTGGGCGGAAGCGGGATGCGCAAAGACGAAGGCGACGGCGGCGAGCGCGAGAATCGTGAACAATCGTTTCATGGTGAGATCCCTCCAGCGCGAACGCGGTTACAATGTTCGTTGGGCGGGACAACAGGTAGAGTCAGGTCAAACACTATCGCCCCGCTGGGCCAAGGCCCAGCGGTGAAAAGGTCAGGTTATCCGCCTTTGTCCCCCCCACGGCCCCCGCGCCGGTTGCATCTGAAACCCATCACGTAACGAGGTCAAGAGGCGGATGCTTCGCCTCGCCGCATTCCTTCCGCGCGGACCGCCGGATTGGCGTCTCTTCGACCAAAGCATTAGATCGCGGCGCCATGACCACGGGCACTCGCGGGAACCACCGCCTATCGCGCCTTGGAAACGCACCGTCAAACCGGCCATCGCCGGCTCGTTCTGCGGCGCTTTGCGCGGCCGAAGCGGGCTCAGCCCGGTTTCGCGACGATCCCGCGGCGCTCGCGCAGCACGAAATAGAGATTACGGAAATAGACAAACACGCCGAAGGCCTGACCGGCGATGAACACCGGGTCGCGCCGGTAGAGCGCGTAAGCCAGGAGCAGGATGCCGCCACCGATCGACAAGAACCAGAACGCCAGCGGAATGACACTCTTGCCTGCCCGCTCGGAAGCGATCCATTGTACAACGAAGCGCGCGGTAAAGAAGGCCTGCGCGACGAAGCCGAGCAGCACCCACCAGTCCATCCGCGTGACAAACACGTCGTGCAGATAGCCGCCAACGGCGTGGGCGAGTTCGATCAGCATTTACTCTTACTCCTCCGAGACCTGCGGCACCCGCTTCTTGCGGCGGACGAGCCACCACACGCCGGCGAGATCGAGGATGCCGACCCAAAGCCGGTCCCACATGCCGTAATTCGAGACGCCGTGCGCGCGCGGCCGATCGACGACGTCGACATAGCCGACCTCATAGCCCTCGCGCCGCACCAGCGCCGGCAGAAAACGATGCAAACCGTCGAAATACGGCAGGCTCAAGAACATGTCGCGCCGAAACGCCTTCAGCCCGCAGCCGGTGTCGCGGGTGCCGTCGCGCAGCACCGCGCCGCGCACCGCATTGGCAATGCGCGACTGCAGCTTCTTGAAGCCGGAGGCCTTGCGCCCTACCCGCTGGCCGGCGATCAGCCCCATGCGAGGACCGCCACCGTCGAGCGCCTTGACCAGCGCCGGCAGGAAGGCCGGATCGTTCTGGCCGTCGCCGTCGAGTGTGACGACCAGCGGCGCGCGCGCGGCGCCGACGCCCGTGCGCACCGCCGCCGACTGGCCACAGGACTGGACGTGCCGCAGCTGGCGCAGGAAGGGGTATTGCGCCTTCAGGCGGCTAAGCTCGGCCGGCGTATTGTCGCTCGAGCCGTCGTCCACATAGACCACCTCGAACGGCCACTGGCCCTCGAGCGCGGCAACGATCTCGCCCACGAGCGGCGCGATATTGTCCGCCTCGTTGCGCACCGGGACGACGACGGACACCGCCGGATCACTCGTAGTCATCGAATTCAAAGGCCCTGTTGCCCTGTTAATGTGCCCGGGGTTCTAGGGGGCCAGGAGGTCGCGGGCAACCGCTTTGAGGCGCCGGACCGAGGGTCCGGGCAACTGGTGCAGCCGCCCGTCCGGCGTCAGGGAAAAGCCGAGCCGGCGCAGCGCGAACCAGCGCCGCACCAGGAGCGCCCCCACCGTGCCGACGACGGCGCCGGCCACGACGTCGCTTGGATAATGCGCGCTCACCACCACCCGGCTGACCAGGATCGCGATCGCATAGATCCACAGCACCGTGCGCCCGCGCGGCCACAGGCTGCCGAACGCCACCAGAATGGAGAACACGGTCGTGGTATGGCCGGACGGCATGCTGGCGTAGGCCGCGGTCCAAAACGGATGAAACTCGAACGGATGCGGCCCGTGGTCCACATACGGCCGGGCACGGCCGATCACGCGCTTGACGATGGCGACGAACAGGCCCGGCGCGCCGACCGCCAGGAACACAAAGCCCACGCGCACCATGAACGCGGCCATCACCGCCTGCGACATGCGCGTCGTCGCCGTTGGCAGGGCCGCGAGCGCCAGGAACAAGAGGCCGAGCGGCCACAGCACCCAGCCCGACTTGCCGAAGTCGGTGATCTGCTCGTTGAACCAGCGATACCAGTGCGG
>CAWGGL010000004.1:0-114640 GCA_963822085.1 uncultured Pseudomonadota bacterium | reverse complement strand
GACCATTGGGCGGACTTTCCTATTGAGAACATAACAAGAACATGATAAAAGATTGTATCGGGCGTGTCTAGTTCGGTGACAATCGCCCCATGGCGAATCAACCCATGGTCCCGGCCGATATCGCTGCCCGCTACGAGGTGCACGAATGGCGCAACGGCTTGGCCATCCTGGCGGCGGCTCATCCCGAGGAATGGGCGGATATTCTCGCGGTGCTTCGCGACTTCCAGTTGCTTCGCAGCAATATCCGCAAACCGGGCGGGCGCAAGAGCAGCATTGCCGAAGCGCTCGACAGTCATTTCACTCGGCTTGGCTGGCAGGAGAAGGGCTTCAAGACCAAGATTGTGGTGGACGACGCCGAATACGACACGCCAACCCACAAGGTGGACTGCTACAAGAACCGGGTGGCGCTGGAAGTCGAATGGAACAACAAGGATCCGTTCTACGACCGCGACCTCAACAACTTTCGTCTGCTGTTCGAACTGCGCGCTATCGACGTCGGACTTATCGTGACTCGCTGCGACGAATTGCAGGCCATCTTCGACGAACTCGGGAGAGGGGCTAGCTATGGCTCCTCAACGACCCACATGGCGAAACTACTGCCGCGGGTTGAAGGCGGTGGCGGCGGAGGCTGCCCAGTCGTCGTTTTTGGAATTCGAAGAGCCGCCTATGTCGAAGACTAACGGCCACGTGCCGAACGCCGCCGACGATCTGTTGCGCTTTGCCGGCAAGCGCCGCTTTGGCACTATCCTTGCCGACCCGCCATGGCAGTTCATGAACAAGACCGGCAAGGTCGCCCCCGAACACAAGCGGTTGGCGCGCTATGGCACGATGAAGCTCGACGAGATCGCGGAGCTACCGGTCTCCGATTTAGCAGCGCCGGTCTCTCATTTGTATTTGTGGTGTCCCAACGCGTTGCTGCCCGAAGGGCTGGCGGTGATGAAGGCCTGGGGCTTCAATTACAAATCGAATGTGGTCTGGCACAAGGTGCGCAAGGACGGCGGTTCCGATGGCCGTGGCGTCGGTTTCTATTTTCGCAACGTGACCGAACTCATTCTATTCGGCGTACGCGGCAAAAACGCTCGCACGCTGGCGCCGGGGCGGCGCCAAGTGAACTTGCTGGCAACGCGCAAGCGCGAACATTCGCGCAAGCCGGATGAACAATACGAGATTATTGAAGCGTGCAGCCGTGGACCATTTCTTGAGCTATTCGGGCGAGGCACGCGAAAAGGTTGGGCTACGTGGGGTAATCAGGCGGATGATGGTTATCGGCCGACGTGGAAGACCTATGCGAATCATTCAAGGGTGGGAATGGTCGCAGCGGAGTAGCTGGCGGTCTGAATACTCAAGGGATCTTGCTGTTAATGCAATTGGTGTTTTTCAGGAGCCATCCTCTTCTGAGATCGTCGCGATAATCCGCTCTAGGAACGGCTTGATGCGCCAATAACCTAACTTGGACTGCTCAATTTCTATCTCGATTTGCTTCTCAGCTTCTGTTTCGATGTGCGCCAAGTTTCTCAATTCGTAAGTTCTCTTGATGTCTTCTGAGTAAGCAGGGTCAACAAAGCCAATTCGCACGGCGCAATCTACCTTATCTTTGAAGGGAATGCTGTTTTTTGGTGTCTTCGCTTCTCGATATACGCACGTAAATATATCTTCGTTTCCGAATTTCATCGATGCTAGGCTACCGAGTGCGCTTACTGGTTTGTACGCTTTATGTGTTTGAAGTTTTTTGACTTCTTCATGATTTTTGTACTGCCCCACAATAGATGCGAAATAACAGCCTCAAAAATTGAAGCATATTGCATAATTTGAAATTTTACGAAGGGGTGTAAATCGTCGTTGCCTACGTACAATGCTTCCATGAGCTTCGCGATATATCTTGCTGAGTAAAATGCTCGGCCAAGCCGTTTTTGGAGCTCTGGTTCAGAAACAAACGAAAATTGTTCAATGTGCCACTCGATCGTTCCTGGAAGATCTCTTTGACAATATGACTGTATTTGGCTCCGCAGTTCTTCGCCTAAAGGCATCGTTGCTCCTAACAAAATCTGTAATGCTGTGTTCCTGACTTCGCACGGCAACAGTCGAAAGCTAGCGCCTCTTATTGCTCCTAAACCCACCCCGTTGCCCCGGCTTGCCGAGTTTGCTGCGTGGCGAGTCCGGCCGGGCGGGCGCGGCTTCGTGCCAATTGCCGATGCCCATCTCGTCGAGGTGGGGTTTGTGGGGGCGGCTCGCCGGATCGCTTTGCTCTTTACCCCTCTCCCGGCGCGCTGCGCGCGCCGACCCTCCCCTTGTTGCTCTTGAAGCCGCCGTGTTGTCCCGGCCGGCCGAGCTTGGAGCGCGGCGCGTCAGGGCGGTGGGGCGCCGACTCCCGGCCGGGGCCCATTTCATCGAGGGTCGGTTTGCGGGGGCGGTCTTTATTATCACCGCGCGCCGGCTTGAACTCGTGCCAGGTGGCGATGCCCATTTCGTCGAGGTCGGGTTTGTGCGGGCGGCTTCGGCCGCCGCCTTTACCACCGCCGCGCGCAGGTGACGCGCCCGGCCGCTTCGCGGTCGGGTCGTCGAGCACGGCGAGCTCGGTCTGCTGCAGCCGCTTGATCTCGTCGCGCAGGCGCGCGGCCTCTTCGAAGTCGAGATCGGCGGCGGCCTCGCGCATGCGCGTTTCCAAATCGGCCACCACCGCTTCCAGATTATGGCCGATGGTGGCGGCGTCTTCGAACTCGCCGGCGCCGTCCCCGGTGCCGATCAGCACGTGGTCGCGCTCGTAGACGCTGTTGAGAATGTCGCCGATCGACTTCTTCACGCTCTCCGGCGTGATGCCGTTGGCGGTGTTGTACTCAACCTGCTTCTCGCGGCGGCGGCTGGTCTCGTCCATGGCGCGCTGCATCGAGCCGGTGACGTGGTCGGCATAGAGCACCACCTTGCCGTCGACGTTGCGCGCGGCGCGGCCGATGGTCTGCACCAGCGAGGTCTCGCTGCGCAGGAAGCCTTCCTTGTCGGCGTCGAGAATGGCGACCAGCGCGCATTCGGGAATGTCGAGGCCCTCGCGCAACAGGTTGATGCCGACCAGCGCGTCGAACGCGCCCAAACGAAGATCGCGGATGATCTCGATGCGCTCCAGCGTGTCGATGTCCGAATGCATGTACCTGACACGAATGCCCTGCTCGTGCAGGTATTCGGTGAGGTCCTCGGCCATGCGCTTGGTGAGCACGGTGACGAGCGAGCGGTAGCCCTTCTGCGCGACCGCGCGCACCTCGCCGACCAGGTCGTCGACCTGCGTGCGCGCGGGGCGCACCTCGACCGGCGGGTCGATCAGGCCGGTGGGGCGGATCACCTGCTCGACGAAGACGCCGCCGGATTCCTCCAGCTCCCAGTTGCTGGGGGTGGCCGAGACGGCGAGCGTCTGCGGGCGCATGGCGTCCCATTCCTCGAAGCGCAGCGGCCGGTTGTCCATGCAGGAGGGCAGGCGGAAGCCGTATTCGGCCAGCGTCGCCTTGCGGCGGAAGTCGCCGCGGTACATGCCGCCGAGCTGCGGGATGGTGACGTGGCTCTCGTCGGCGAACACCAGCGCGTTGTCGGGCACGTATTCGAACAAGGTCGGCGGCGGCTCGCCCGGCCTGCGGCCGGTGAGATAGCGCGAATAGTTCTCGATGCCGGCGCAGGCGCCGGTGGCCTCCATCATCTCCAGATCGAAGATGGTGCGTTGTTCCAGCCGTTGCGCCTCAAGCAGCCGCCCGGCGGCGTTGAGCTGGTCGAGGCGTTGGCGCAGCTCCTGCTTGATCGAGTTCATCGCCTGGATCAGCGTCGGGCGCGGCGTGACGTAGTGCGAGTTGGCGTAGATCTTGACGAAGTCCAGCTCGTCGCTCTTCTGGCCGGTGAGCGGATCGAACTCCTCGATCTTGTCGATCTCGTCGCCGAACAGGTTGATGCGCCAGGCGCGGTCCTCGTAGTGCGCCGGGAACAGGTCGACGGTGTCGCCGCGCACGCGGAAGGTGCCGCGCGAGAAGTCGTGCTGCACGCGCTTGTACTGCAGCGCCACCAGGTCGGCGATGAGCTGGCGCTGGTCGATGCGGCCGCCCTGCTTGAGCGTGAAGGTCATGGCGGAGTAGGTCTCCACCGAGCCGATGCCGTAGATGCAGGAGACCGAGGCGACGATGATGACGTCGTCGCGTTCGAGCAGCGCGCGCGTCGCCGAGTGGCGCATGCGGTCGATCTGCTCGTTGATGGAGGATTCCTTCTCGATATAGGTGTCGGTGCGCGGGACGTAGGCCTCCGGCTGGTAGTAGTCGTAATAGGAGACGAAGTACTCGACCGCGTTGTCGGGGAAGAACGACTTGAACTCGCCGTAGAGCTGGGCGGCCAGCGTCTTGTTGGGGGCGAGGATGAGCGCCGGGCGCTGGGTCTCCTCGATCACCTTGGCCATCGTATAGGTCTTGCCGGAGCCGGTGACGCCGAGCAGCACCTGGGTGCGGTCGTTGCGCTTGACGCCCTCGACCAACTCCTTGATCGCCTGCGGCTGGTCGCCCTTGGGCTCGAATGCCGACTTGATCTTCAACGGCACGCCGCCTTCGGACTTCTCCGGCCGCGGCGGCCGGTGCGGCGTCCACACCTTGCCGGTCTCGGCCTCGGCGCGGAATTCGGCGCGGCCGTCGCGCAGGAGCTGCTCCAGCGACTGCTGGCTGGCGATGCCGCCGAAGCCGCTGATACCGCCGCCCGAGGTCGGCAAGTCGGCTTTCGGCAGCCGGTATTTCAACTCGTCTGTGAGGCCGAGCTCCTCGGCCAGGGCCGGATCGAGGCCGCTCACCGGCGGGCCGTCGAAATCTGCCTGCGGCGCCTCGCCGAATCCTTTATGGGCGGATTGGGACGACTTGCGTGCCGTGTGGGCGCCGGAAAAATCCTGCCGCCGGTCCCGGGAATTGTCCGGCGGCGGCTGTAGCCCGGTGCCCGAGCCCACGCCCGCGGTGCCCTTGCCGATGGCCGGATTGAGCAGGTCAGCCAGCGAATCGGGCGTCGGCGCCGAGTCGGGCCGCGCGGCTTTGGCCCGTGTCGGGCGTGCGGGATTTTTTTTGGGCTTTTTCGGGGGAGTTTTTGCCATCGTGCGGAATATGGGGCGAGTCAGCCGGCGAGGAAAGACCGGCGTTGGTGGCGCAAGGCCGAAGTGCCTGCGCCTTCCCCATGCTCATTGCGGCCAGATGACGCCGCTCAAAGGCCGGGAGCGAATGCCAAACGTAAGCAATTGCTCATTTTCGATGTGCCATAAGAGGTCCGGCCCGGAACGGGCCCGCCAAAATATCCAAAAGCAATGCGTGAAATGCGATGACTGACGTACCCGCCCAACTCTCATCCGGCCGCACGACCTTCGACGCCATTGCCGGCGTCTTCAACCTGGCGCCGGTCGCGCTCTGGCTCGAGGACTACAGCGAGCTCAAAGGGCTGTTCGACGTCTGGCGGCGGGCCGGTGTGACGTCGTTGCGCGATTACCTGACCGGCCGTCCGGAGCTGGTGAAGGAATGCGCCAGCCGCATCAAAGTGCTGCGGGTCAACCGCAAGACGCTCAATCTGTTCGCCGCCCGCGACCTCGACCATCTGGTCGAGAACATCGACCGGGTGTTTCGCGACGATATGCTGACGACCCATATCGAGGAATTGGTGCAGCTGTGGGAAGGCAACACCGAATTCACCAGCAACGCGGTGAACTATTCGCTCACCGGTGAACGGCTCGATATCCAGCTCAAGGCGACCATTCTGCCTGGCTACGAGGACACCTGGTCGCATGTGCTGCTGGCGACCGAGGACGTCACCGACCGCGAACAGGCGCGGCGTCAGCTGATCGGCAGCGAGAATTATGCGCGCGGCCTGTTCGATCACTCGCCGGTGTCGCTTTGGGTGGAAGACTTCTCCGGCGTCAAGCGGCTGGTCGACGACGTGCGGATGCGGGGCGTCACCGACCTGCGCGTCTTCACTGAAGTGCACGAGGAGTTCGTGCAGCGCTGCATCAACGAAATCCGCATCATTGACGTCAACCAGCACACCCTCGACCTGTTCGGCGCCCCCAACAAGGAAACACTGCTGCGCAGCCTGCCCGAGGTCATGCGCGACGAGATGGAACCGTGCTTCCGCGAGCAGCTCATCGACCTGTGGGAAGGGAAGCTGTTCCAGCAGCGCGAGGTGATCAACTACACGCTCGACGGGAACAAGCTGAACTTGCTGCTGCAGTTCACTGTGTTTCCCGACCGCGAGCACGATTGGTCGCTGGTGCAGGTGGCGCTCACCGACATCACCGCGCGCAAGAAGGCCGAGGCCTATCTGGAATATCTCGGCAGCCACGACCCGCTGACCAAGCTGTGCAACCGGGCGTTCTTCATGGACGAGCTGAACCGGCTGGAACGCAAAGGGCCGCAGCCGGTCACCATCCTGGTGGCCGACCTCAACGGGCTGAAGGCCGCCAACGATGAGCTCGGCCACGCCGCGGGCGACTCGCTGCTGCGGCGGGCCGGCGAGGTGTTCAATTCGATCGTGGAGAAGCCTGCCTGCGCGACCCGGATGGGCGGCGACGAGTTCGCGGTGATCCTGCCGGGGACGGAGCGCGCCGAGGGCGAGGCGTTGATGAAGGTGATCGACGATCTCGTCGTCATCAACAACGAGTTCTATCCCGACCTGCCGCTCAGCCTGTCGATGGGCCTGGCAACCAGCGAGCCGGGTGAGCGCCTGGAAGCCGTGGTCAAGCGCGCCGACCTCGCCATGCTGGAGACCAAGCGCGCGTTCTACGCCCGCGCGGAAGGCGGGGAGGGCGAGGAGGCCCGGGCGGCGGCGTCGTAAGCAGCGCGGTCTGGCGTCGAGGTGGCCTGGCGCACGGATGCGTCAGTCGGTTCCATTTTGATTGAACTTTTTGGCCTCTCCGGCGGTTGGCCCGTCGGGGCTCCCGGAACTCGCGGTTCGGCGGCTTGATTCAGCGCAAAACGCCGGTTCCCGCGCCGTGCGAGCCTGCCCTGAAAGGAGATTGATCATGACCAGCGCCAACGAACCCGCCTCGGCCGACGGCCTCGCCGCCGCCGCCGCGCGCATCGCCGAAGAGCTTCAGCGCGCGAAGGACAATCTGTCGCGCTCAGCGTCCGACGCCGGCGGCGAGCTCGGCGGTGAATTGCGCAAATTGCAGGAAGACCTCGCCGCGATCCAGCGCACGGTGGCCGGCTTCAGCCAGGAAGCGCGCACGGAAGCGGCGGGTGCCGCCTCGCGCATCGGCGATCACGCCGCCGGCGCCGCGCACGAGTTCGCCGACAGCGCCCGGCAGCATGCACATTCGACCATGGCCGATTTCGAGGACTTCGCGCGCAAGAACCCGCAGGTCGTGCTGGGCGTCACGCTCGGGCTCGGCGTCTTGGTCGGGTTCATGCTGCGGAGGCGCTGATGCTCGCCTCGCTCCTCGACACCGTGTTCAAGTTGATCAAGCTCGATCTCAAGGCGCGGCTGCGCGCTATGACCGTGAGCGCCGTGCTGACGGTGGTCGGCGTGGCGCTGCTCCTGACGGCGCTCGGTTTCGGTCTTGCGCTGCTTTACGTCTGGCTGCAGCAGATGCTGGGCACCATCGTCGCGCTGGCGATCGTCGCCGGTGCGTGCGCGCTGTTGGCGCTGATCCTGTTCGCAATCGCCGCCTGGCGGCCGAAGTCGGGCGACAAGCCGGTAAAGCGCACGGCCTCGCCGCCACCGCGGCCGGAGAGTGCAACCGGCGGCAGCGCCACCGACCGCCTGCTCGAGGAAGCGGTCGGCGCCATGCAGCAGGGCTCGCGCGAGCAGATGCTGGCGGCACTGTCTTTGGCATTGGTGACGGGGATTATTCTGGGACGCAAGGCGTAGCTCGTTCGTCATTCTGGGCTCGCGCACTTCGTGCGCGCGCCGGAACGACCAATAAGGTCACGCCGCCTTGGCCCACAACTGCGCCGATGCCCGCCGTGCGCCTTCGGCAAGCGCCTGCAATTTCAACCACACGATCTTGGTGTCGACCTGCACCCGCCCGGCGAAGGTGCCGAAGCCGCAGTCGACGCCGGCGATAACGTTCTCGCGCCCGACCGCGCTGGCGAAATTCAGGATGCGGTCGGCGACCACTTCCGGGTGCTCTACGGTGTTGACGGTGGAATCGATGACGCCCGGGATGATGATCTTGTCGTCGGGCCGCTTCACCTCGCGCCAGATCTTCCATTCGTGCTCGTGGCGCCCGTTGGCGGCCGGGAATGACAATGCCTGCGGCTTGGCGCTGAGGATGATGTCGACGATGTCCTTCATCTCCACGTCGGTGTGGCGCGGCGCCATGGTGGAGCCCCAGCACACGTGCATGCGCATGCGCTCGGCCGGCAGGTCGCGCACCGCGTGGTTGAGCGCGGCGACGTTGACGGCAATGATCTTGCGGTAGTCGGCGAGCGGCACGTTCGGGTAGACGGTGTGGCGCAGCATGGCGAGGTCGGGGCAGTCGAGCTGCAGGATCATGCCGGCCTCGACGATTGCCGTGTACTCGCGCCGCATGACGTCGGCGAGCGCGTAGATATAGGCCTCGTCGCTCGGGTAGTGGTCGTTCTTGAGGTAGCGCGCGATCTGGCCGGGCGAAGGCGAGGTCATGAAGAACTCCTCGCACTTGGCGTTCAGCATCGCTTGCCGGGCAAGATCGATGTCGGCCTGCGCCGCCGGCCAGTCTTTCCAATCCACCGGACCGTTGCAGGCCGGGCGATGCTGGAACGGCGAGGCGAACGGCTTGAGCAGCTCGGCGAGCTCGGGGAACTCCGCGTCGCCGGTGCCGAGTGGTTCCGAGGTCTTGCCCTCGAAGCCGGTGAGCCGGCGCATCACGTGCACGGTGTAGTCGGGGCGGCCCTGCTCGCCGTCATTGATGATGTCGAGGCCGCATTCGATCTGATGGCGCACGCGGTCGGCGACCGCCTCGCGCACCGCGGCGTCGAGCTCGGCCTTGCGCGCGCCCGGGTTCTTGTCGTCGGCGAGCAGCAGCTCGACCACTTGCGCCGTACGCGGCAGGCTGCCGGTGTGGGTAGTGAGAATACGGTTCGCACTGCGTTTCATGATGCGCACTCCGGATCAGAAGCCATCCACCACTTGGCGCACGTGCTCGACCTCCGGCGGCGCCGCGAAGTAAGTCCCGACCAGCTTGCGCCACTCCTGATAGTCGGCGGACTCGCGAAAGTCCTTGGTGTGGTTCTCCAGCGTTTCCCACTTGACGAACAACCGGTAGCGCGACGGCTTCTCGTGCGAGCGCTGCAACGTGAGGCCTTGGCAGCCCTTGGCGCGCTGAAAGATCGGCGCGGCTTGCGTCACGCCGGCTTCGAACGCGGCCTCCTGGCCGGGCGTGACGTCGATCTGGGCGATTTCGAGGATCATGGAGAATTACCTTTTACGCGGCGGGAGAATAAAGCGCGGCATTATGGTCCGCGCATGCAGGCGTGAAAAGGGCGGGATATTGCCCACCGCATGACGGCGCAGTGTAGCGTTGTGCGACAAGACTTGCGCAATGAGAAAACAAAACGTGCGCGGCTTAAACGCCCGCAACCTGCGCAAACCCCAATAGCCGACCGGCGCCGGGCCTCACGCTGCCGCGTATTGGCCGCGGCCGAAATAGCGGTCCTTGGCGTCCTCGGTGGCGTTGTCGCGCACCGACTTGATCTGAGCGATCTTGGCATAGGCGCGCTTGACCGCTTCGCGCGCGGCGATCTTCTCGACCCATGCCTTCACGTGAGGGCGCTTGGAAATGTCGATACCGAGAAAGTCGGTGTTGCGCAGCCAGGGAAAGGCGGCCATGTCGGCGATGGTGTATTCACCACCGGCGACAAATGGCTCGTTTGTCAGCCGCGCCTCGTAGATGTCGAACAACTTGTTGACGATAGTGCGGTAGCGGCTGATGCCGTAATCGTTGCCGGCGGGCGCGAACTTGCTGAAGTGCACGAGCTGGCCCGACATCGGCCCGAGGTTGGCCATCTGCACCATCAGCCACTGCATGACGTCGTTGCGCTTGAGCGGATCGTGCGGGATGAACTTGCCGGTCTTCTCGGCGAGATAGATCAGGATCGCGCCGGATTCGATCACCGTATAGGGCGTGCCGGCAGGACCCTCGCTGTCGACGATGGCCGGCACTTTCTGCAGCGGATTGATCTTGGTGAATTCGGGCGTGAACTGGTCGCCCTTCCAGACATCGACGTGGTGTTCGCGGTAGGGCAGCCCGCATTCCTCCAGCATGATGAAAATCTTTTGCACGTTGGGGCTGGTCAGCGCGTAGAAGTCGATCATGGAACGCCTCTTTCGAATAACGGGGCAATCGCGCCAACAAGCGCGGGCCGTCCTCTATAGGCGAAGCGGGCGGGTCTTGTCGCCGTGGTTCACACAAACTTGAGATCAGTCGGCCGGCTGTTTTCCGGCCTCGGCCGCCGCCTTCCGCAGGCAGGCCGGGCACAGGCAGCCCTCGGCGATCGCCGCGGCATCGAGCGGCAGCCGGAAATCCTCGTCGGCGCACCAGCAGCCGCCTTCCGGCCGGCATTCGAAGCGGGCACCGCAACGCGGGCAGGTGAGCGGGCGCAGCGGTGATAGGTCGGTCATGGCGGGGTCCTGATGGCGGCAGTATGGGGCCGTTATTCGACGGCCGAATCGTGGCCCAGGCAAGGGGCCTATCCTGTGTCGGAATGCCCCTGACGTGCACTGGAGTACCGCCAGCCGCCACGCATCTCGGTTATGCTGGACGCGTTCCATACCTTGCGCGCAATCGATTTCTTGGTTTTTCGGCGAACGTTACGGCTTCGCCGGTGAACGTATCGGCGCCGGCTAGCGACCTATAGGGGCGAGGCCCGCGTGGCGGGCCTCGGGCTGCGCGTGGCGACGGCCATGGAGCATGGCCATCCGCGCCACTGAGCTTTGCCTTCGGGTGGGGCCACCAGTGCGACAGCGTCGATGCAACCACTGCGACCAAAGGAGCCGAGTCATGTTGACCTCACGCTTACCGCGGCTCGGATTGGCCCTGGCGCTCTTTGCTTCTCTCGGCGCCGGCCTGTCCCAAGCCAACGCACAAGATGCAAGCCTGGCACGCGGCGATGCCGTCGTGACCGGGTTTTCGGGCATCAAGCCGCTGGAGACGCCCGTGCCAACGGGCGCCGATCCGCTCGATTACTTCTTCATCGACCTGCAAGGGGCGTCCGCCGAGATCCTCTCGCTCTCGGGGCTCGGCGCCGGCCCCAACGGTCAGCTCGCGCCCGCGCCGATCAAGCGCCAGATCACCGCCGCCCAGGTCGGCCAGGTGTTCGGCGTCACGCTCGACGACGGGCAGGGCGAGGGTGTGCCGAACATCTATCTCGGCGCCACCTCGGCCTACGGCATTCAGATCGTCGGGCCTGACAAGAACGGCGACGGCCTGCCCGATCGCTTGAAGACCGGTGCGCCCGGTGCCCAGTTCATGGCCGGGCAATTCGGGCCTGCGCCTAGCGATGCACCCGGCACCATCTGGCGCGTCGACGGCACCAGCGGTGCCGTCACGGCGTTCGCCAAACTGCCGAACAACAGCGGGCCGGGCATTGGCGATGTCGTGTTCGACAAGCGTACGCAGCAGTTCTTCGCCTCCGATCTCGACAACGGCCTGATCTACCGCATCGCGCCGGACGGCACCGTGGTCGACAGCTTCGACCACGGCGTCAGCGGTCTGCCGGCCGCCGGCCAGCCGCCGGTTGCCGACGACGGCCAGGTGATGGACATCACCAGCCCGTCGTTCGACAGCCAGAACCCGGCGACCTGGGGCTATACGCAGAAAGCCCGCATGGTCTGGGGCCTGGCCGTTCACAACGACCGGCTCTACTACGCGGTCGCCGGCGGCCTGCAGGTGTGGTCGGTCGGCATCAACGCCGACGGTACCTTCGCCAATGATCCGCGTTGGGAGCTCGACGCCAAGGCGCTGCCCGGCGACGGCCCCATCACCAACATCCTGTTCGACGGTCAAGGCCGGATGCTCTTGGCGCAACGCGGCGCGCCGCGCGGCGCTTACGACTATTCGACCTTCGCCGAACCGGGAAAATCCTCGGTGGTGCGCTATCATCTGGAGACGCCCGACGATCCGTCGACGCCGAGCGCGTGGGCGCCGGACGCCGACGAATACGCTATCGGCATGCGGCCGGAATTCCGCAACGCCGACGGCGGCATCGCGCTCGGTTACCGGCACGATCCGGAAACCGGCGCCTTGATGCCGGGAAGCTGCAACGCCACGCTGTGGTCGACCGGCAGCCGTCTGCGTTCGAGCACCAACCCCGACGCCGTCGACGACGGCTCGAGCCCGCCCGACGTGCACGGCCTGCAGGGCAACGACGCCTCGCTGGTGCGGCCGCAGAACGTGCCGCCGGCGCAGGCGTACTACATCGACTATGACGGCCTGTTTGGCGACGCCGCCAATTCCGGCCACATGGGCGATGTCGCCGTCTGGCAGCCCTGCGAAGGCGGCTTCGAGATCCGTGGCGCGTTGCCTCCCGGCTACTATCCGTTCGGTGGCGAGATTATCGTCGACCACTTTACGCCCCCGCACGGTCATCCGACCAACCTGCGGCTCCACAAGCGCGCCATCGGTCATTGCGTCCATTGGGGCGCCGGCTGGGCCTGTCCGTTTGCGATCAGTATCCGCAACACGGGGCCCAACTGGTACTTCGGCCCGCTGGCGATCGACGATCACATGCCGGGGCTGCCGTCCGGTTCGCTCGTCGGCGTTTCGCCGCCGTCGTGGACCTGTGGTGGTTCGCCATCGCACTTCGCCTGCCACCATGGGCCGACGTTCCTGCCCGTGGGCGCCAGCCGGCACCTGTTCGTGGTCGTGTGGGTGCCGAATTCAGCCGTGAAGCCCGGTCATTGCAGTGTCCATAACCGGGCGCGCATCACCTTCGCGCCGGGCGGTTCGATGTGGAACACCGATCCGAGCGACGATGCCGATGGTGCGACTGCGACCATACCGGCGCCACAATGCCAGCAGCACACGAACCTGACGATCCGTAAGGTCAGCAGGGGCTGCAGCGTTTCCAGTGGCACGACCGCGATCTGCGCCTACGACGTGACCGTCTTCAACACCGGACCCGGTACCTACCACGACAAGATCGTCGTCGTGGACGATCCGCCGGCCGGCACGGCCGTGAACCTCACCGCCTGCCCGCTCGTCGGGCCCGGCAATACGTGCACGTATCCGATGGCGAACCTCGGCGTGAGCGGCAGCGTGACGTTCCATGCGAGCGTCAAGGTGCCGCGCAGTGTCGCGATCGCGAACCACTGCAGCGTCAAGAACGTTGCCCGGGTTACTTACGCGCCGGGCGGCACGCCGGAGAACACCAATGCTGGTGACGATATGTCCTCGGCGATCGGCACCATCCCGGCGAGCTTCTGTGCCCCGCCGCCGGCGCCGGACGTGATCCACTGCCCGCCCGGCTATCACTACATCGACGGTGCCTGCCGGCGTCCGCGTGTGGTTGCGCCCCCGCCGCACGTGGTCGCGCCTCCGCCGCAGGTGGTTCCGCCCACGCGGATTTGCCCGCGCGGGACCGTGCGGCGCCACGGTCGCTGCGTGCCGATCGTGCGGCACGTGTGCCCGCCGAACACCATCGGTCGTTGGCCGCATTGCCGGCACACGCCGGTGGTGTGCCGGAAGGGTCAGGTGTTGCGTCACGGTCGGTGCGTGACGATCCACCACGTGTGCCCGCCGAACACAATCGGCCGCTGGCCGCATTGCCGGCACATACCGATCATCCGGCACCACTGCCCGAAGGGCACGGTCGGCACCTGGCCGAACTGCCGGCGTATCCGTCACATCACCCCGCTGACGCGGCCGCAGACCCACGGCTCGCTGACGCACCGTCCGCTGCTGCGCATCCCACGCACCACGGTCGGGCAGGCGCGCACGTTGCGCTGACAAGATGGGGCCGCGCGGGCCAACCCTGCGCGGCGTCAATTCCAAGACGACAAGAGGCGCACCGTCCGGTGCGCCTCTTTGTTCATGTCGTTACCTTGCCGTTCGCCCGCACCAAGAAAAGCGGTCCCGGGAGAGCAGGGGTCGGCTGCACGGGACCGCAATAAGGGGGCTTACGCTAGATTACGCTACTCATATGCGAACGGGCGCGAGGCTAGCCTGATGCCATGACCGGCGTATGACAGGGCCGCGCGAAACGATCGGCGGAACATGATAGGCTTACGGGTCGTTTCAATTCCGCGATCCACCGTTCCCGCCCGGACCTCCCCGCATGCCCGACATCACCACCGTGGCTGCCGTGGCGATTTTCGCCGCGACTTACGGCGTTGTCGCGCTCGGCAAGGTGCCGATTTACCGCATCGACCGCGCCGGCGCCGCCTTGCTTGGCGGCAGCCTGATGGTGGCCGCCGGCGTACTGACGCTGGACGAGGCCTATCGCGCGATCAACCTCAACACCATCACGCTGTTGCTCGGTATGATGATCGTGGTGGCGAATTTGCGCGTGTCGGGGTTCTTCCGCATCATCAACGGCTGGATCGCGGGCCACGTGCGTCATCCGCTCGGCCTGCTGGTGGCGGTGGCGCTGGCGAGCGGGCTGTTGTCGGCCTTCCTGGTCAACGACGCCATCTGTCTGGTCATGACGCCGCTGGTGCTGGAGGTGGTCGAACGCTGGCGGCGCAATCCGGTGCCGTACCTGCTGGCAGTCGCCATGGCTTCCAATATCGGCAGCGTCGCCACCATCACCGGCAATCCGCAGAACATCATCATCGGCAGCCTGTCCGGCATTCCTTACGCGACTTTCGCCGCGGCGCTGGCGCCAGTGGCGGCATTCGGACTCATTGTGACGGTGGCGCTGATCGCGTTGGTCTATCGCCGCGATTTCTTCACCCGCGACAGGCTCCCGCCGGTGGAGATCGAGGGCCATTTCCATAAGCCGCTGGTGATCAAGACCGTGCTGGTGGCGGCGGTCATGGTCGTGTTGTTTTTCCTCGGCCAGCCGGTCGCCAAGGTAGCGATCGTCGGCGGCGCCTTCCTGTTGCTCACGCGCCGCGTCAGCCCGGCGAAGATCTACCGTGAGATCGACTGGCCGCTCCTGGTCATGTTCGTCGGCTTGTTCATCGTGGTGGCGGGCTTGGAGAAGACCGTCATCAACCCGCATTTGCCGGCGCTGATGGGTGCGCTGCATTTCAACGACGACGCCGTGCTGGGAGTCATCACGGCGGTTCTGTCAAACATCGTCAGCAACGTGCCGGCGGTCTTGGTGCTGAAACCCTTCGTGAGCGAACTGCACGACCCGCAGCGCGCCTGGCTGGTGGTGGCGATGACGGCGACGCTCGCGGGAAACTTCACGCTCGTCGGCTCGATCGCCAACCTGATCGTGGCGCAACGCGCCAAGGCGCACGGGGTGGAGGTGCGGTTCTGGCCCTATTTCGCCATCGGCGCGCCGCTGACGCTGATCACCATCGGGGCGGGATTGTTGTGGCTGGGCGCGGGACCTTTGCCGTGACAGCGCCTCGCGCCGACCCCGGCCTGCGTTTCCACATCAGGCTAGTGGTGCCGGCGCTCGCGATGCTTTTGGTCGGACAACGCCGCGACGCCGCCGAGGCCGATGAAGAGGAGGCCGAGCAGCAGGGCGATACCGAACAGGCTGCCCTCGTGGCCGACGACGCCCTCGACGACGTCGGCGCGCGCGACGCCGACTGACACGACGGTGGCGAGCACGACGATGGAAAGGGCCAGTGCGATGCCGGCGACCAGCTCGGCGAAGGCGACCGTGCGGCGCTCACGCCCGAGCGCGCGGTCGGTGGGGGCGCGGAATCCGGAGTCCTGAATGTGGTTGCGCATGGCTGAACCCTGCGAATCATTGTTCGCGATTGAGCCAGGTTGGGCAGTGAAGCGGGCGCCGATCCGGCCCCTTTGGGGCAGAGGTGGTAATGTTTGGCGGCGATTTCGTGACAAAGGTAAACAGACGGTAAACGCGCGCCGGCCGGGTGCGGCGGCGCGCGAAAGCGCGTCGATGACGGCTGTCGGCACCGGGGACCGGCGCCGATATCGCGCGGCGGAACGCCTTGAGACCTACGTCTCGGACGGCGAATGCACCTCTTCCACCACCCGTTCGAGCAGCGAATCGTAGATCGGGGTCGTGCGCGTCAGGTGGGCGACGAGCATCGCCGCGAAGCACGCCGCCAGCATCGGCAGCAGCGTGGTGAAGGCGGCGGTCATCTCGGTCACCAGCACGATTCCCGTCACCGGCGCCTGCACGATGCCGGTGAAAAACGCCGCCATACCGACCACCGCGAACGCCTCCGGCTGGATGCCGAGCTGCGGAAACAGATGGGCGGAGAGCGCGCCGCAAAGCAGGCCGAGTTGCGCCCCAAGCACGAGCAACGGCGCGAACAGGCCGCCCGGCGTGCGCGCCGCATAGGACATCGGCCCGAGAATGAAGCGGATGGCGAAACCGAGCGGGATGGCGCTGAGCGCGACGCCGCCGGCCAGCAGGTTCTGCGTGATGTTGTCGCCGCCGCCGATCAGGTCCGGAAAGAACCAGCCGGTGATGCCGACGCCGGCACCGATGATACCTGCCTTGACCTCGATCGGCACGCGGTCGAAGTGTCCGGCCAGGTCCATCGCCCCGAGAATGCTGCGGTTGTAAACGCTCGCCGCGAGCCCGGCGACGATGCCCAGCACGATATAGAGCAGCCAGGTCGCGTCGGCGGCGTAGGGCAGCGGCCCCGTTGCCGCCGCTGCGTGGGACACGATGGCGACGTGAAAGTCGGGCTGATTGCCGAGGAACAGACGCGAGACGAGGATGGCCGTCGAGGAAGTGCCAAGCGCGATGATGGTCATGCGCGGCTCGAAGCGGCGCACCAGTTCCTCGAGCACGAAAACCGCGCCGGCAATCGGCGCGTTGAACGCGACCGCGAGGCCCGCACCCGCGCCCGAGGCCAGCAGCATCCGCAGCTCTTCCTGGGAATGACGGAACAGATCGCCGATGAGGTGGGCGACGACAGCACCCATCTGCACGCTCGGCCCTTCGCGCCCGAGCGCCATGCCGGAGCCGATCGCCGAAAGTCCGCCGAGAAACTTGACCGGGAGCAGCTTCGGCGGCGCCGGCGGCAGCTCGCCATTGAGCGCGGCCTCGACCTGCGGGATGCCGCTGCCGGACGCGTGCGGGGAAAACCGCCGCACCAGCCAGGCGCCGAACGCCGCCGCCGCAGTGCATCCGGCGACGACCAGCACAAAGCCCAGAGCATGCGCCTCATGCCCGCGGGTGAGCAGGGCGTCACGCAGCCGGTCGGCTTCCTCCAGGGTCAGGCGAAAAATTGCGTCAACCAATCCCGCCCCCGCGCCGACAACGGGCGCTAGCAAGGAAACCAGCCACAGGCGACGGAGCTTTCGGTCGCTCTCGGGCTTGATCGGGATGTGGAGCTCTTCGCTTTTCTTGATCTCCGGCTGTTCATTCTCGGATTTCGCGCCCTCTTCTGGCGCGGAATGCGAAATCTCATCCATCAATACGACTCCAGAGCAGCTCCCTGCCCCGCTTCTACGCGCCCGCCGGGGCTCGATAGCGTGTTCCGGCGTCCAGTAACAGGGCAAAATGCCACGATTTCCGCAGATCAGCCGTGAATCGGCGCCGGAACGGGCGCCGGCCGGGGTTTTGGCGGGGGCGGAGGCCGGAGCTCGGGGTTACTGGGCCGCTTCGAGGGCGTCGGGCTGCCAGTCCATGGCCACGTGGCCGGGCTCGTCGGCCACGCGCGCCAGCCAGGCGCGGACCGCCGGATAGCGGGCGAGGTTGAAATCGCAGGCTTCCGCGACGTGCGTATAGGCGTAGAGGGCGATGTCGGCGATGGTGTAGCGGCTGTCGACGAAGAACGGCTGGCGCGCGAGATGGGCCTCCATCACGCCGAGCGCGTGATAGCCGTTCTCCATCCAGTCATCGAGCGCGTGGCGTTGCAGGTCGCGGCCGCCCTTGATCAGGTTGAGCCAGAACCAGGCCGCGCCGATGTTCGGCTCCAGGCTGTGCTGCTCGAAGAACATCCATTGCAGCGCTTCCGCGCGTGCGATGCGGTCTTCCGGCGCAAGTGCTGCGCCGCCGGCGACGTACCAGAGGATGGCATTCGACTCGGCGATGAAACGGTCGGCCGCCACTTCGAGCAGCGGGATCTGTCCGTTCGGATTCTTGGCGAGGAACTCGGGCGTGCGGCTTTCGCCTTGCAGGATGTCGACCTCGACCAGACGATAGTCCAAACCGAGATGCGCCAGCGCAAGGCGGACCTTGTAGCTGTTGCCGGAGCGCTGCATCGAGTACAGCGTGTACATCTTCAAGTCCCCCGAGCACGGTCGCGATTCCATAAGACATTATATAGGGGCCAAGTCTGGCAGGAGAATGGCCCGCCCATGACAATGCGGCGTCGTTCTCCGTACGGCGCGGCGCGTAGTACAAAATCATTGCAAACGAAAAACGGGAAGAAAGCTCTACTCCGCCGCTACGCGTTTCGACCGCGCGTATTCGGCGAGCGCGTCGTCGTCGGCCGGCACGAGCGGCGTGAAATCGCGGTGCGCGATCCACTCCGGGCGCTTGAATTGGGTAATGTGGTTGGAGACGGCGCACAGCGTGAGATAGACGATCTTGCGCGGGTAGGGCGTGATGTTCGGCGGTGAGGCGTGCACCAGGTTACCGTGGAACATGAGCACCGAGCCCGGCTTGCCGGTCGGGGCGACGATACCGACGCCGTCGTTTTCGCTTTCCGCGTCGCGCGCCAGACGGGTGACCGTGTCCTTGTCGAGCGTCCAGAGCGGATAGGACGTGGTCTCCAGGTCGTGGCCCGCCTCGAACACGCCTTGCTTATGGCTCTTCGGGATCAGCAGCAACGGGCCGTTGATCGGCATCACCTCGTCCAGGAACACGGCTATGTTCATGGCGCGCGGCGCGGGCATGCCGTCGTCGCGCGCCCAGGTGCCGTAGTCCTGATGCCATTGCCAGACGTCGCCTTCGAAGGCGGCCTTGGCGTTGAGCTTGAATTGATGGACGTAGACGTCCTCGCCGAACAATTGCCGCAACGGCTCGACCAGGCGCGGATGACGCGCCAGCAGGCCGAACACCTCGCTGAAGGTGTGGGCGGCGAACGCGGTGCGTGGTGCGCCCGTCTTCTCGCGCCACACTTCGGGACGGTCGAGCTTGAGGATATCGCCGGCTTCCGCGCGCAGGAGCGCGATCTCGTCCTCGGAGAAGCAGTTTGGAAAGAAACAGTAGCCTTGCTCGTCGAAGGACTTGAGCTGATCGTTCGACAGCTTCATGGCGCGCTCCCTGGAAAAGGCTGCGGCCGGTTTGCCGGCTCTTATTGGCCGGTTATTATAGCGGGTAGCGCCAATTAGCGCGAGGACGAAGAGAGGCTGGGCACCGGAACCGGCTCGAGTTCGGTTTCGGGGTCGGTCGCGACCAGACTTTCCATCGCTTGCGGCGCTGCAGCAAGGCGGGCGACCAGCGCGCGCGCGGCGGCCAGGCTCACGGCGGCGACGACCAGTCCCGCCAGGACGTCAGCGAGATAGTGCGAGCCCTCGATCGGTGTCGCCGCCAGCATCGCCGCGTTGATCAGAACGCAAACCCAGCGCGCCATCCGGAGCGGCCACAGGGCGGCGACGATGATCACCGCCAAGGCCGCGTGCAGGCTGGGGAAGGTGATGATGCCTTCCGCGCCAACCCCCTCCAGCAGGCGGTAGCTGCCGTCGCGCAAGCCAAGGAAGACCGGCCAGCTCGTGGAGCTCGCGGGCACGACCGTGTGGTTGGCGGCGTGCAGTCCGTCATGCAGCCAGACGCCTTCGGTCGGCAGCACGGCGGAGATGGCAATGGTGATGAGCGCGGCGAAAATGAAGGCCAGCGTATAGACCCGCAGCCAGGCGAGCCGCGCGCTAAAGCCGAGGACTAGAACCGCCACCGTCATCTGCGCGCTGAGCGACATATAAATCGTCCGCATGGCGATCTGCACGTGCGGCCACTGTTCGAGGGTCGCCAAGAGCCCGCGCCAGTCGAAATCGAACGCCCGGTCGAAAGCGGCGGCGGCGGCATCATGCAGGGGCAAGCCGGCGCCCGCCGCCGCCGCCACGTAGGACAAGGGGGCGCCGACGGCCGCGAAGGCGATCAACTGCGCGGTGCAGCCCAGGGCGGAAGCGAGGTGGGGGTCGTCGCGTCGGCGGCTGTAATAGAGGGCGCCACCCATCAGCAGCAGGCAGGTTCCCGCCGGGGCCACGAAGCTGTCGGCGACGAGATGGAAACCATAGAGGGGCCCAGTCAGCAGCGCGAGGCCGGCGACTCCGGCGATCATAGCCCAGATGATGCCGTCGAGCCGGCGCAGTCCCGCCGCATGCCAGTCCATTGAGGGATCCTGTGTGCTTGTCGCCGTTCCGGTAGCATGGGGACGGTTGCCCCCCGGTTAATCGGAATGCGCAAAAACGGGGGCTTTTTGCGTCTGACCCGGGGTCGAGCAGCACGACGGACAAGCATCGACCGGAGCGATGAATCCATCGCTTTTTGTAACCATTAGAACCCTTGCTGGACGCCCGCGCCGGGATTAGGAACGGACGGTCGCATTGCTGCGGCGCAGCCCCGGAGACATCTCAATGGCCTTCCTTGCGGACCACCTCAAGCGTATCAAGCCGTCGCCGACGATCGCCGTCACCGACAAGGCGCGCGCGCTCAAAGCGGCCGGCCGCAACGTTATCGGGCTCGGGGCGGGCGAGCCCGACTTCGACACCCCCGAGAACATCAAGGAAGCCGCCATCAAGGCGATCCGCGAGGGCCGCGCCTCCAAGTATACGCAGGTCGACGGCATGGCCGAGCTGAAGGAGGCGGTGGCCGCCAAGTTCAAGCGCGACAACGGCCTCGACTATAAGCCGACGCAGATCAATATCGGCGCCGGCGGCAAGCAGGTGCTCTACAACGCCTTTATGTGCACGCTGAACCCGGGCGACGAGGTCATCATCCCGGCGCCCTTCTGGGTAAGCTATCCCGACATGGTGCTGATCGCTGGCGGTACGCCGGTCACCGTCGTCTGCACCATGGAGAACGGCTTCAAGCTCACGCCGGAGCAGTTGGAAAAGGCGATCACGCCGAAGACCAAGTGGTTCCTCTTGAACTCGCCGTCGAACCCGACCGGTTCCGCCTATACGCGCGACGAGCTGAAGGCCCTGACCGACGTCCTGGTGAAGCATCCGCACGTGCACGTCATGACCGACGACATGTACGAGAAGCTGACCTACGACGATTTCAAGTTCTTCACCCCGGCGCAGGTGGAGCCGTCGCTCTACGAGCGCACCCTCACCATCAACGGCACCTCCAAGGCCTATTGCATGACCGGCTGGCGCATCGGCTTCGCCGGCGGGCCGCAGCCGCTGATCAAGGCGATGGCGATGCTGCAGTCGCAGTCGACCACCAACCCGGCGGCGGTCTCGCAATGGGCGGCGGTGGAAGCGCTCAACGGCCCGCAGGACTTCATCGCCGCGCACAACAAGATCTTCAAGGAGCGGCGCGATCTCGTCGTGTCGATGCTCAACCAGGCGAGCGGAATCAAGTGCCCGACGCCGGAAGGCGCCTTCTACGTCTACCCGTCGTGCGAGGGCACCATGGGCAAGACCGCGCCGTCCGGCAAGAAGCTCGCGAGCGACGAGGATTTCGTCACCGAGCTGCTGGAAGCTGAGGGCGTCGCGGTGGTGCACGGCTCGGCCTTCGGCCTGGGGCCGGCCTTCCGCATCTCCTACGCCACCAAGCAGGAAGACCTGGAAGAAGCCTGCAACCGCATCCAGCGCTTCTGCGGCAGCCTGCGGTAACGAGCTTCGGCCGCCGACGATCGCCGTCACCGACAAGGCGCGCGCGCTCAAAGCGGCCGGCCGCAACGTTATCGGGCTCGGGGCGGGCGAGCCCGACTTCGACACCCCCGAGAACATCAAGGAAGCCGCCATCAAGGCGATCCGCGAGGGCCGCGCCTCCAAGTATACGCAGGTCGACGGCATGGCCGAGCTGAAGGAGGCGGTGGCCGCCAAGTTCAAGCGCGACAACGGCCTCGACTATAAGCCGACGCAGATCAATATCGGCGCCGGCGGCAAGCAGGTGCTCTACAACGCCTTTATGTGCACGCTGAACCCGGGCGACGAGGTCATCATCCCGGCGCCCTTCTGGGTAAGCTATCCCGACATGGTGCTGATCGCTGGCGGTACGCCGGTCACCGTCGTCTGCACCATGGAGAACGGCTTCAAGCTCACGCCGGAGCAGTTGGAAAAGGCGATCACGCCGAAGACCAAGTGGTTCCTCTTGAACTCGCCGTCGAACCCGACCGGTTCCGCCTATACGCGCGACGAGCTGAAGGCCCTGACCGACGTCCTGGTGAAGCATCCGCACGTGCACGTCATGACCGACGACATGTACGAGAAGCTGACCTACGACGATTTCAAGTTCTTCACCCCGGCGCAGGTGGAGCCGTCGCTCTACGAGCGCACCCTCACCATCAACGGCACCTCCAAGGCCTATTGCATGACCGGCTGGCGCATCGGCTTCGCCGGCGGGCCGCAGCCGCTGATCAAGGCGATGGCGATGCTGCAGTCGCAGTCGACCACCAACCCAGCGGCGGTCTCGCAATGGGCGGCGGTGGAAGCGCTCAACGGCCCGCAGGACTTCATCGCCGCGCACAACAAGATCTTCAAGGAGCGGCGCGATCTCGTCGTGTCGATGCTCAACCAGGCGAGCGGCATCAAGTGCCCGACGCCGGAAGGCGCCTTCTACGTCTACCCGTCGTGCGAGGGCACCATGGGCAAGACCGCGCCGTCCGGCAAGAAGCTCGCGAGCGACGAGGATTTCGTCACCGAACTGCTGGAAGCCGAGGGCGTGGCGGTGGTGCACGGCTCGGCCTTCGGCCTGGGACCGGCCTTCCGCATCTCCTACGCCACCAAGCAGGAAGACCTGGAAGAAGCCTGCAACCGCATCCAGCGCTTCTGCGGCAGCTTGCGGTAACGAGCCGGCCGGCTTCGCATCGGTTCTGCTTGGGTCTCTTGGTCGGTCTCGGGCCGCTCCGGCCCGCGCCGAACAAAGATATCCTGGCGCCGCACAACCAGCGGCTTTATGTGCCTTGCACAAATCGTCTGCTGTGAATTGAGCGCGAATCATGCCGACCTCGGTTATTGTCAGTTTTATGATTCGCCGGCTCCTTGCGGCCCTTCTCATCCTCGCTGCGGCGGTCGCTCCGGCCGCGGCGAATGAGAAGTTCACGGTCGCCACCACCCGTGACGTTCAGAACGGCGCGCTGTTCCTGGCGGCGCTGCGCGGGTATTTCGCGGCCGCGGGCATCGATCTCGCCATGCAGGCCTACCCCTCGTCCAAGGCGGTGGTGGAGGCGCTCGCCGCCGGCAACACCGACCTTGCCGTGACCAGCTTCACCGCCACCGCGTTCAATCTCGTCGGTACCGGCGCGATCAAGATCATCGGCGCCCAGGTGCGCGAAAAGGACGGTCACGAGGGCGATGTGATGGTGGCGGCGAACGGTGCCTTCCACGCCGGCCTGCATACGTTCGGGGATATCGCCAACCGCTCGGTGGCGATTACCTCGCTGGGCTCCGTCTACAACTATCAGCTTGGTCGCATCGCCGAGCTCAAAAAATTCAAGCTCAACAGCGTCATCGTGAAGCCCATGCACACGCTCGACGAGGTGGCGGCCGCGGTGATCGATAACCGGGTCGACGGCGCACTCCTGCCGTCGCGCTACGGCCGCTCGCTGCTGGCCTCGGGCCAGGCGCAGATCGTCGGCTGGTATTCGGAACTGGACGAGCAGCAGCTCGGCGCGCTGTTCGCGTCGGCCAAGACTCTGAAGACCCGGGCCAAGGCGCTTGCCAAGTTCATCGCAGCCTATCGCCGCGGCGCCGCGGACTACTCCGCGGTGATGTCGCACTACGGCCTGGGCGGCAAACTCGTCTCCAACGTCAAGTCGCGCAAGGCGGCGGCCCAGATCGCGCGCTATGTCTATCCCGGTACGCCGCAGGCGGCCGCCGTCACGGCGGTCGAGCAGGGCGCTTATTATATGGACCCAAAGGCCCGGCTCGACCCCGCCGACGTCGCGCGCCAGTTCAACTGGTTCAAGGCGCAGGGGCTGGTGCAACCCAATGCCGATCTGCAGAAGGGCCTCGATCTGAGCTATGTCGGCACGATTACCCCAAAGAAGCGGTGAGGGTGCACGCGACATAACGCATTCTGCCGACTACCGGCCTGCCGTCCGGAAATCTGGCCCTTGCCAGCTCCCGTTCTCACCTGAGACGATATATCGAAGGGCCGGGATAAGTGGTCCGACCTCCCGGCCGGGTGAGGGAGGTTATCCATGGGACAAGATGGCTCGAGGATCCAACGGCACCAGAAATGGGCCCCCGGTGCATCGCACTGGTGGGCCCGTTCCAGAGCGGAAAGACGACGCTTCTCGAAGCCCTGCTGGCGCGCACCGGCGCGGTGCAGCGCCAGGGCACGGTCGAAGCCGGCTCGACCATCGGCGACGCCAGCAAGGAAGCCCGTCATCATAAGATGAGCGTGGAGGCTTCCGTCGCCAGCACCACCTTCATGGGTGAGAGCTACACTTTCATCGACTGCCCGGGCTCGATCGAATTCCTTCACGACATGCGCAGCGTGCTGCCGGCGGTCGATGCCGCGGTGGTGGTGTGCGAGGCCGACGAAAAAAAGGTGCCGCAACTCCAGCTGATCCTGCGCGAGCTGGAAGACCAGAACATCCCGCGCTTCCTGTTCCTCAACAAGATCGACAAGGCCGACAAACGCATCCGCGAGACGCTGGCGCTGCTGCAGCCGGCGTCGCGCACGCCGCTGCTGTTGCGCCAGATTCCGATCTGGAAGGACGAGATCATTTCCGGCTTTGTCGACCTCGCGCTTGAGCGCGCCTACGTCTACAAAGAATACGCTCCGTCGGAGGTCATCGAGCTGAAAGGCGATGACGTCAGTCGCGAGAAGGAAGCGCGCTTCACCATGCTGGAGACGCTGGCCGACCACGACGACGCGCTGATGGAACAGTTGCTCGAGGACATCGAGCCGCCGCGCGACGAGGTGTTCGACGACCTGGCGGTCGAGCTGCGTGAGCGCCAGGTGGTGCCCATGCTGCTCGGCGTCGCCACCCGTAGTAACGGCGTGCTGCGGCTCATGAAGGCGCTGCGCCACGAGGCGCCCGGCGCGGCCGAGACCGCGGCGCGGCTCGGCGTCGATGCCAAGGACGACGCGGTGGCGCTGGTGATGAAGACCTTCCACACCACCCACGGCGGCAAGATGTCGGTGGCGCGCCTGCTCACCGGCACCGCCGGCGACGGCACCACCTTCCTGACGCCGGACGGCGAGGCCGGTCGCGTCTCGGGCGTGTTCAAGCAGACGGGCCAGCACTTCGAGAAGCGCGGGCCCGCCGTCGCCGGCGACACGGTGGCCTTCGGCAAGCTCGATAACGCCAAGACCGGCGACACGCTGTCGGACGGCAAGGCCGCGCATGCGGCACTTGCCGCGGCAAAGCCGCATCTGCCGGTGCTGGCGATTGCGGTGCAGGCCAAGGAGCGCAAGGACGACGTCAAGCTCGGCCAGGCCTTCACGCGGCTGACCGAGGAAGACCCCTCGCTCGTCGTGGAGCACAATCCGGAAAGCCACGAGGTGGTGATCTGGGGCCAGGGCGAGATGCACCTGCGCGTCGCCGCCGAGCGGCTCGCCGACCGCTACGGCGTGCCGGTGATGACGCATCCGCCGGCGGTCGGCTATCGCGAGACCATCCGCAAGCCGATCACCGTGCGCGGACGCCACAAGAAGCAGTCCGGCGGCCACGGTCAGTTCGGCGACGTGGTGCTGGAGATCAAACCGCTGCCGCGCTCGACCGGCTTCCAGTTCGAGGAGCGCATCACCGGCGGCGTGGTGCCGCGCAACTACATCCCGGCGGTCGAGGAGGGCGTAATCGACGCGCTCAAGGAGGGCCCGCTCGGTTTTCCGGTGGTCGATCTCTCGGTAGCGTTGACCGACGGCTCCTACCACACGGTCGATTCATCGGACATGGCGTTCCGCACCGCCGGCCGCATCGGCATCGTCGAAGGGCTGCCGCAGTGCCAGCCGGTGCTGCTCGAGCCGATCCACCTGGTCGAGATCGTTTGTCCGAGCGACGCCACCGCCAAGATAAATGCCATCCTGTCCAGCCGGCGCGGGCATATTCTCGGTTTCGACGCACGCGAGGACTGGCCGGGTTGGGACGTGGTGCGCGCGCAGATGCCGGAAGCCGAGATCGGCGATCTCATCATCGAGGTGCGCTCGGCCACCGCCGGCGTTGGTAGCTTTACCTACACGTTCGATCACATGGCGGAATTGACCGGCCGCACAGCGGACCAGATCGTGGCGGCACGGCGGGCGGCGGAATAGGTTTCATTCATTTTTGAAAAATCGCGCAAGGCGTGCTCCGTGTCCGGTTTGATGGCCAAACCGGACATGGGTACGCCTGCGCCGGCTCATCCCCGCGCTTTGAACCAATGTCGCATTTCGAGCGTCTAATGCGAGGTTGCCGCCCGATGGCGGTAGCTCGCTTTGCTTTTTGATTATGCCGTTGCCAAAATCGGCGGGGAGATAATGCGGATGTTGACCCGATCTGCCGCGATCGCCGTTCAAACCACGATTCTGATCCTTGCCGCCGCGCCGTGGTGCGGTGCAGCCGCGGCGCCAGCGGAGGCGCGTGACGCCGCTGCATGCCTCGCGCATCCCACGGTGACATGCAGCGTCGATCTCGCCCTGGCGGCGAGTGCCGGCGCCGGTGAGGACGAGGACTACGACCGGTATGAGCTCGTCATGATGGCGGTGGAACCGGTCAAGGATATCGAAGCCCGCAAGGCGTTTCTCGATCGCGTTAGCGGGCGCTACTTCGCCGAAGGATCGCTGGGCCGCAGGCTGGTCGGTGACGAGCGCCGTGTCGCCGATATTGCCGCCGCCATCGTGGCCGGCGATAACGCCACCGCGGATCGTGTGCTGAACGACGGCAAACCCAAGTTTCAGTTCTGGTGGAAGAGGCTCAAAGAGGTCATCAACACCCTTGCCGCGGGCGGCAAGCCAGATCTCGCGGTCGCCACGGAGGCCAAATACCGCCGCACGGTCGACGTCAATCTCAGCGACGCGCTCGGCCGCGATCTCGGCAAGGAAGTCTGGAGCACGCAACAATTGCTGGCGCGCGCCCTGGTGGATTGCACATGCGGTCCGGACCCGCTGCCGATGGTTCTGGCGCTGCCGAGACAGGACGATCGGCGCGAACTTGCTGCCGTTCTTTATGCGCGGCGGCACGATCTCAAGGGTCTGACGTCGTTTTTGACGCGGGAATTCGGCAGGCTCGCGGCTGTCAAGGACGAGAGAGAGCGTAAATGGATCGGTTACGCCTTCGGCCTGATGCTGCAGAAGATACCCCTGCGCGACGTTCCCGCGGTCGTACGCGCAGCGCCGGGTTGGCTGACAGCGAGAAACTTTGATGCGCCGTCCGTGCACAGCACGGCGATTGGCTCGAACAGCTATAGCCCCGCGCTGGGGCGCGCCATCAACGCGGGCAACCGTCCCGCCGTCGCGGCGATCGTGAAGCTGTGGCCGCACGGCGAGATCGACTGGTTGTCGGAAGGCAAGATCGAAAACTTTGAGGCCGCCATGAAGGTCGCCGACCTCGTGCCGAAAGGGAACCGCGCCCTTCTACGCCGGCTCGCCGTTGCGTACATGATCGCGCACGGCGATGCCCGGAAAGGGGTCAAAGAATATCTCAAAGGCCCGAACGGGCCGACGTATCGCAAGCGCGACGTCGACGAAGACGATGTCATCGGTTTCGAAGACGACGTGGTGACGCCGCTACTGGCGCGCGGTGACCTCGATTTGGCGGAGGACTTCGTCAAGGGCTTGCGCGATCCCGATGCCCGCGAGCAATTGCAGGTAGACATCGATGGCGCGAAGAAGGAGCGCGCGGGCGCGCCGACGACCTATGCCGCCGCTCTGGCGACACAATGGCGTTACTATCAGCAATCGAAGAAAGATGCCAAAGCAGGGGAGAGCTTCCTGTATGGGGTTCGTGACCTGCTCATGGCCCACCCGCATGCTTTACCCTTCACATGAACAGGCCGAACGCTCGGGGTTGGCCCACATGACATGAAGTAAATCGCGGGGCCGCCGGTCGGCAGCCCGGCAGAAGTCTTTCTGAAGCTTTTTTCCGACAATACGATTCTTGTTTTCGGCAATTTCATAACCGGCCGCAAACGGCGTCGGCGAATCGCTCGCCGTCATTAACCGGCGCAAAGCTCCCGCTCCCTCAAGATTGCGCGAGGACGCGAGGATCGCCGCGCTTCGCGCGGTGTCGCCAGAGTGCAAAGACGATGTTGCAACGATTGCGCAGGATGTTTTCGCCGCCGGAACCGGCGCCCTATGCCGGTCCGAAAGACAAGATTCCGCTTTCCGAGGTGCTCGCGCGTGGCTGGTTCGAGCTATGGTACCAGCCCAAGATCGCGCTACGGGGCCTGCGCATGGTCGGCGCCGAGGCGCTGGTGCGCGCGCGCCATCCCGAGCGCGGCGTGGTGGCGCCGTTCTTCTTTCTGCCCGAGGCGGGTGAAGACGAGCTGCTGGCGCTGACCGAGCGGGTCATCGTCACCGCGCTTCGCGACTGGGAAATCTTCGACGACTATGGCGTTGGCATGAAACTCGCCGTCAACGTCCCGGTGTCGGCCTTCGTCAAGTTGCCGATCTCGCGCATGCTGAGCGAGGCGCGTCCGCGCGCGGCGCACTGGCCCGGCCTGGTGCTGGAGGTGACCGAGGACCAGATCATCAACGACCTGGCGCTTGCCAACGACGTTGCCGGCGCGCTGCGCACGCAGGGCTGCACGCTGGCGCTCGACGATTTCGGCGCCGGCTATTCCTCGCTCGCGCGCCTGCGGCAACTGCCGTTCAGCGAACTGAAGATCGACCGCAGCTACGTGATGAACTGCGACCGCGACCCGCTCAACGCAGGTCTATGCGAGACCATCGTGGAGCTCGGCAAGCGCTTCGGCCTCGGCATCGTGGCCGAAGGCATCGAAACCGTGCACGAGAGCCACAAATTGCAGGGCATCGGTTGTGACGTCGGGCAGGGCTATCTGTTCGCCAAGCCGATGCCGAAGGGCGAGCTCATCGCCCTGATGCGCCAGCGCATGGTGGGTGGGCCGCGCCCGGCACCTAAGAAAACGCCGCGGCGGGCGTTGGTGCGGGTGTAGGGAACCTGCGACTCTGGGTGGCGGGGCGAAAAGGTGCGGAAAACAAAGCTCCCGTAACCGTGATTTGCCAGTGAGGGAGGCTGTGCCTTAGCTCTTGGGCTAGGCACAAAAGCGCGAATCGGGAGATCACGCCCATGAACTTCATCCGCCGCGGGGGCTGGGAAATCCCTGAGAGCCGGGTCACGCCGGAACACTTGGTGTTCAGCCGCCGCCGCCTGCTCGCCGCCGGCGTCGGGGCAGGCGCGCTGGCGCTGGCGCCGCGCCTTGCCGATGCGGCGATACCGGGGTGGAAGGGCTATCCGACACCCGATCTCTATCCCGCCAAGCGCAACCCGAAGTACAAGCTCGACCGGCCGATCACCGACCAGCAGGTCAACGACGACTACAACAACTTCTATGAATTCGGCACCTCGAAGCACATCGCCCAAGCGGCGCAGGCGCTGCCGATCGAGCCCTGGAAGGTGACCATCGACGGCATGGTCGAGAAGAAGCAGGAGATCGCCATCGACGACCTCATCCGCAAGATGACGCTGGAGGAACGCCTCTATCGTCACCGCTGCGTCGAGGCCTGGAGCATGGCGATCGCCTGGACCGGCTTTCCCCTCGCCAAGCTGGTGAAGTTCGCAAAGCCGCTCGGCTCGGCCAAGTTCGTCAAGATGACGACCTTCATGAATCCGAACGTCGCGCCCGGCCAGCACATGGCCTGGTTCCCCTGGCCCTACGTGGAAGGCCTGACGATGGCCGAAGCGAGCAATGACCTCGCCTTCCTCGCCACCGGCTGCTACGGCCATCCCATGGACAAACAGCACGGCGCGCCCTTGCGTCTGGCGGTGCCGTGGAAGTACGGCTTCAAGTCGATCAAGTCGATCGTGCGCTTCACCTTCACCGACAAGCAGCCGGTCGGCATGTGGCAGCGGTTGCAGTCCAGCGAGTACGGCTTCTGGGCCAATGTTAATCCGAAGGTGCCGCATCCGCGCTGGAGTCAGGCGACGGAGGAGGTCATCGGCACCGGCAAGCGAGTGCCGACGCTGCTGTTCAACGGCTACGGCGACTACGTCGCCGACATCTACAAGGGTATGCACGGCCATCAGCTGTGGATGTGAGCGGGCGGGGTTCCTCGCCCGTCATTCCAGTGCCGCCTCCGACATGCTAGCGTCCGGCTCACAGAAGCCCGAGCCGGAGGCGACCCATGCCAACCAACATGTCAAGCAACGGACCCGATATCGCAAAAATTCAGCAGGCGGTCGAAAAATCGCTGCACGAGCACTGGGGGCTGTTCCTGGCCGAGGGCATCGTGCTGTTGATCCTCGGCGCCGCGGCCATCCTCATCCCGCCGCTCGCCTCCGTCGCGGTGACCATCATCCTCGGCTGGGTGTTCCTGGTCAGCGGCGTGGTCGGCCTGTTCACGACGTTCCGGATGCGGGCGGCGCCCGGCTTCTGGTGGGCGCTGATCTCGGCGGTGCTGGGCATTGTGGTCGGCATCATGCTGCTGGCTTCACCCTTGCGCGCGCTCGTGCCGCTCACCATCATGCTGATTGCCTTCTTCATCATCGAAGGCATCGTCTCGATCATGTACGCGCTCGAGCACAAGCGCGAGCTGAGCGGCCGCTGGGGCTGGATGCTGGTGAGTGGCATCGTTGACCTGATCCTGGCCGCGGTCATTTTCGCTGGCCTGCCGGGGACGGCGGCCTGGGCGATCGGCCTGCTGGTCGGTATCAACATGATCTTCGGCGGCGCGGCGCTGATTGCCATGGCGCTGCATGCACGGCATGAGGCGTCGTAACACGCACTCCGCTCATTCCCGCGCAAGCGCGAATCCAGAGTCAGTTTGAATGAACATCCCTGGGTCCCCGCTTCCGCGGGGACGAGCGGGGGAGTGATTCTCGCGCTACTTCCACCCGAGCCGGTCGGCCAGCTGCCGGTCGTAATCGAGTACGGCCTGCAGCAGCACCTGGGCGCCGGCGGCACATTGCGCCTTGCTGGTATATTCCACCTCATTGTGGCTGATGCCGTCGCGGCAGGGCACGAAGATCATCGCCGTCGGCGCCACGCGCGCGACGTAAGCCGCGTCATGGCCGGCGCCGGAGACGATGGTGCGGCTGGTAAAGCCCGAGGCTTCCGCCGCCCGTTGCACGGCGGCGACGCACGCCAGATCGAACGGCTGCATCGGCTGGATCAAAATCGGGTCGATGGCGATCTCGACGCCGAGCTCTCGTTTCACCTTCAGGGCGGCGGCGGCGATATCGGCTTCCATGGCGTCGAGCGTCGCGGCTTCCGGGTCGCGCAGGTCGATGGTGAAGAACACCTCGCCCGGTACCACGTTGGGCGAGCCCGGCTTCACCTCCAAGAGCCCGACGGTGCCGACCGCGCCGGGATGGGCGCGCGCGCTGGCATTGATCGCTTCGACCAGGCGCGCGGCGGCGAGCAGCGCGTCGTGGCGCCGCCCCATCGGCGTGGTGCCGGCGTGGGTGTCCTGGCCGGTGACGGTCGCCTCATACCAGCGCATCGCCTGCACGCCGGTAACGACGCCGATATCCTTGCCTTCCATTTCGAGATACGGGCCCTGCTCGATGTGCACCTCGAAGAAGCCGGAAAACGCGTGCTGCCCGCACGGCTCGGGGCCGCGCCAGCCGATCGCCTCAAGCGCGTCGCCGAAGCTCTCGCCGCTGCGGTCCTGGCGCGCCGTCGCCCAGTCGCGCGTGAACACGCCGGCGAAGACGCCGGAGGCTATCATCGGCGGCGCAAAGCGCGCGCCTTCCTCGTTGGTCCAGTTCACCACCTCGATGGGCGCGAAGGTTTCGTAACCGGCCCGGTGCAAGGTGCGCAAAGCTTCCAGCGCCGCCAGCACGCCGAGCGCGCCGTCGAACTTGCCGCCGGTCGGCTGGGTGTCGAGATGGCTGCCCATGGCGATCGGCGGCAGATCGTCGCGGGTGCCTTTGCGGCGCGCAAACATGTTGCCCATGTCATCGACGGTCACGGTGCAGCCGAGCGCTTCCACGCTTCGCTTGAACCAGTCGCGCACCTGCGCGTCGAGGTCGGTGAGGGTGAGCCGGCAGATGCCGCCCTTGGGCGTGCCGCCGATCTTGGCGGTTTCCATCAGGTCGTCCCATAGGCGCTCGGGGTCGATCGTGAGATTGGTCATACCGGTCATGGTTGCAACTCTTGCGTCACGCGCGATGCGTTGCCACGCGCGCGCGTCTCCCCGTGTCCCACCATGCGAACGGCGGTGGGATTTTCATGTTTCTCTTGTTCGCACGCGGATGCGTCGTGTTCAATATGGCGGCCAGCACGGGGGAGCTAACGAGGAGACAGGCATGCCGGCTTACTGGGTAGCGCGCTCTAAGATCTACGATCCGGTCGAATACAAGAAATACACCGATCTCGTGCCCGATATCATCGCCAAATACGGCGGCAAGGTGCTGGCGCGCGGCGGCAAATTCCAGCTCATGGAGGGGCCGGACAAATTCCACCGTTTCGTGGTGATCGAATTCCCGACCTTCGAGCAGGGGGTCGCTTGTTTCACATCGCCGGAATACGACCGCGCTGCGGCGTTCCGGCGCAGCGGAGCGGGCGAGGTCGAGACCATCATGGTGGAGGGGATATAGCCCACCTATCGGTCCGAGTTGGCCCTGGTTGCCGCTCGCGCCCTCTAGCGCGGCCGGCAAAACCGCGTAAGATGCCGACAAAATAAACTTCACTTGGGAGGACTGTTCATGCTGCAAAAGCTTAGATCCTGTACTCTTGCCTGGGCCGCCGGCCTCGGCCTGACGGCCGCGTCGTGCGTGCTGTTCGCGGGGCAACCGGCCGTCGCGCAAGACAAGAAGCCGATCAAGATCGGTTTCGCTATGTCGCTGACCGGCTTCCTGTCGGCGAACGGCAAGCAGGCGTTGCTCGCCTCGCAGATCTGGGCTGACCAGGTCAACAAAGCCGGCGGTCTGCTCGGACGTCCGGTGAAGCTCATCTACTACGACGATAAGAGTTCGGGCGCGGAAATCCCCGGCATCTACACCAAGCTGCTCGACGTCGACCACGCCGACATCGTGATGTCGGCCTACGCGACCAACGACATCGCGCCGGCCATGCCGGTCGTCATCCGCAAGGGCAAGATGTTCCTCAGCCTGTTCGGGCTCGACGTGAACGCCAAGTTCCACTATCCGAAATACTTCTCGATCCTGCCGACCGGCCAGAACACGAAGACTTCGTTCACGAAGGGCTTCTTCGACATCGCGGCCCAGCAGAATCCGAAGCCGAAGACCGTGGCGCTCTCCTACGCCGACGCCGACTTCTCGCAGAACGCCTGCGACGGTGCCCGCACGAACGCCAAGAAGCACGGCTTCAAGATCGTCTACGACAAGAGCTATCCGCCGCCGCCGAAGACCACCGACTTCACGCCGATCGCGCGCGCCCTCAAGGCGAGCAACGCCGATCTCGTTGTGGTCTGCGCCTATCCGGCCGACTCCGTCGGCATCGTACAGGCGGCCCACGAAGTCGGCCTGAAGCCCAAGATGTTCGGCGGTGCCATGGTCGGCCTGCAGGCGACGTTCTTCAAGAACAAGCTGAAGTCGCTGCTCAACGGCATCGTCAACTACGAGACCTGGGTGCCGGACAAGAAGCAGATGTATCCGGGCACCGAGGCCTTCTTCAAGGCGTACCAGTCGAAGGCCAAGGCCGCCGGCGTCGATCCGCTCGGCTACTATCTGGGTGGCTGGGGCTATGCCCGCATGCAGGTGCTCGGGCAGGCGATCAAGGGTGCCAAGAGCATCAACGACGACAAGCTCGCCGCCTATATGAAGAAGGCGACGTTCCACACCATCATGGGCCCGATCAAGTTCGGCAAGAAGGGTGAGTGGGCGCAGAGCCGCATGCTGACCGTCCAGTATCACGGCGTTACCGACAAGGCGAACCTGGAGACCTGGCGCGGCATGAGCTACCAGACCGTGCTGACGCCGGCCAAGCTGAAGACCGGTAACGTGATCTATCCCTATTCGAAGGCGCAATAAGCCTTCATTGGGGTCGGCTGGGGCGCCATGTCCCGGTCTCACGACAAACGAACGGCGCCGTGGGTTACCCGCGGCGCCGTTTGTGTTTTGAGGTGCAGGCAGCGCCACCCACTCGATTCATCCCCTCCCGATTGTGCTTCGCGCAATCGACCTCCCCCCTCCAGGGGAAGGTGAAGCGTGCCCGACGAGAGGTTGTGAATGATGGGGAAGGGGACCTACCCCTCCAGCCCCAGGTAGAACTGCCGGATCAGGTCGTTGTTGTTGAGCTCGTCGGCGGAGCCGCCCTCGAAGGCGATTTTGCCGTGCACGATCACATAGCCGCTGTCGGCGATGCGCACGGCCTGCATGAAGTTCTGCTCGGCCATCAGCACCGTGAGATGGTAGGCCTCCTTGAGCTGCGCGATGGCGTCGATGGTGCGGCTGACCAGCACCGGCGCGAGCCCCACCGATGGCTCGTCGATCAAGAGGATGCGCGGGTCGAGCATCAGCGCGCGGCCGAGTGCCAGCATCTGCTGCTCGCCGCCGCTCATGGAGCCGGCAAGCTGGCCGCGCCGCTCGGCCAGCCGCGGGAATATCTCGAAGCAGAAATCCATGTTCTGGCGGATGCGCGCGCGCGCCTTCTTGCGGCTGGCGCCGAGCAGCAGGTTCTCCTCCACGGTCTGGCGCGGGAACAGGCGGCGGCCCTCCGGCACCAGCGCGATGCCGAGGTCGACGATCTGCTCGGTGGTCATGCCGACCAGGTTATGGCTCTCGCCGTCGATCTCGGCGACGATCCGGCCGGTGCTCGGCCGCACCATGCCCATGATGCATTTCATGAGCGTGCTCTTGCCGTTGCCGTTGGTGCCGAGCAGCACCACGGTCTGGCCGCCGGCGACCGTGAGCGACACGTCTTCGAGGACCCGCACCGCGCCGTAGCCGGCGTCGATATGTTCGACCGTGATGCTATTGGCCAAGATACGCCCTCTCGACTTCCGCGTTCTTGATCACGTCGTCCGGCTTGCCGTCGGCGATCTTCTTGCCCGAGACCAGCACCACCAGGCGCTGCGAGAAGCTCATCACCGCGCGCATGATGTGCTCGATCATGATGATGGTGATGCCGCGCTCGTTGAGGCGGATCAGCAGCGCGACGATGTCCTCGACCTCTGAATGCGACAGCCCCGCCATCGCCTCGTCGGCGATCAAGAGCTTCGGCTCGGTCGCCACGGCGCGCGCGAGCTCCAGCTTGCGCATCTCAACTTGCGTCAGATCTTGCGGGTTCTTCCCCGCCTTGTCGTCGAGCGCGACCAGCGTGAGCATCTCCATGCAGCGGTCGTTGAGTTCGGACAGCGAGCGGCGCTGGCCGCCGCGCGCGTCGACGGTGTAGAGCAGCGGCACGCGGATGTTGTCGGCGACGCTCATGCTGGTGAACGGGCGCGGCAGCTGGAAACTGCGGGCGAGCCCGGCGCGGGTGCGCTGGTGCGGGTTCAGTCCGTTCATGACATGGCCGGCGAAGGTGACCGTGCCGGCCTCGTTGAACAGCGTGCCGGAGATGCAGTTGACCAGCGTGCTCTTGCCCGAGCCGTTCGGCCCGATGAGGCCGACGCGCTCACCCTCGGCAATGTCGATATTGACGTCGTCGAGCGCGACGAAGCCGCCGAAGCGCTTGCTCACCTGGTCGATGCGCAGGAGCGGTCCGCTCATGGCTTGGCCCTCCGCCACGGCCAGCCTTCGAACCAGCCGACGATGCCCTTGGGGGCGACGACCACGAACCCGACCAGCAACAGACCGACGATCAGCAGGTTGACCGCGGATGAAATGGTGACCGTCGCAACCTGCTGCAGGGTGCCGAGCAGCAACGCGCCGACCAGCGGCCCGACCCAGGAGGTGGTGCCGCCGATCATCGGCATGGCGATCGAGTTCACCGCATAGGACAGGCTGAACGCCGAACTTGGCTCGATGTAGCCGATAAAGAAGGGAAACGGCGCGCCGGCCATCCCCATCAGCGCGCCCGACAGCACGGTCGCGGTCAACTTGAGCTTGAGTGTCGGCACGCCGCAAGCTTCCGCCGCCAGCTCGTCGTCGCGGATGGTGGCGAAGCCGTAGCCGAGGCGCGAGCGCTCGATCAGCCGCGCGGTGGTGAGCGCGACGACGCTCAACACGACCATCAACGCGAACAGATAATGGATGTAGGCGCCGAAGACCGGGATATTCGCGGGCGGGATGACGTAGGCGCCGCGCGAGCCGCCGACGAAATCCCAGTTCACCACCAGGGTTTCCAGCACCACCGCCAGCGCCAGCGTGGCGATGGCGAAGAAGACGCCGCGCAGCCGGAGTGTCAGATAGCCGGTGCCCAGGCCGACGAGGCCCGCGACCACGCCGCCCAGGAGAATGAGGATGGGCACCGGAATCGGGAAGATGTACGCCAGCAGCCCGGCCGTCCGCTCAGAGAACAAGTCGTTGAGCGCTTGGCCGGTGTTGTAGAAGAACACGCTGGTATAGGCGCCGAGGGCGAAGAAGCCGGCGCTGCCGAAGTTCACATAGCCGCAGTAGCCGCCGAGGATGTTCCAGGCGGTCGCCAGCACGATGTATTGCAGGACGGTGTAGCCGGCATAGAACCAGTAGTCGTTGCCGAACGTGATGAACGACAGATAGAGGACCAGGCCGGCCACGATCTGAACGAGAAAGAAAAGGGGTGTCCGCACGGTCTAGCGTCCCAACAGGCCGGATGGCCGTACGGCCAGGGTGAGCAGCAGGATGCCGAACGACACCGCCGGCGCCCAGGACGGGCCGTAATAGGTGGAGGTCAGGCTCTCCAGCACGCCGAGCAGCAACGCCGCGATCAGGGTGCCGGGCAGGCTGCCGAGGCCCCCGAGCACGCAGATGGCGAACACGCGCCCGATATAGTCGCGCCCGACCGAGGGAATGACCGGCTGGATGATGATCAGGCAGGCGCCCGCCACCGACGCGGTGGCGATCGAGATGCCGAAGGCGATGCGCTTGATGCGGGTGGGGTTGACCGCCATCAGCCGCAGCGCCTGCGGGTCCTGCGACACCGCCATCACCGCGCGGCCGATGAAGCTGCGGCCGAGGAAGATCTGGAGGCCTAAGAACATCGCCATGGCCGCCAGCGCCGGCACCAGCAGCCGGTAGGGGAATTCCAGGATGCCGATATCCAGGCTCTGGCCGATATAGGGGGCGTTGACCGAGCGGTAGTCGACGCCGAACGTCAGCACCAGCACCACCTCGGCGATGAACAGAATGCCGAAGAAAAAGGCGAGGCCGCGCAGGCTTTCCTGGCCGCGTTTCTCGAAGGCGACGTAATAGATTTGATAGACCACCGCGCCGAGGACGTAGAACAGCGGCAGCGCCAAGATGCTGACGACGATCGGATCGAGGCCGAACTGCGTGTTGACGATATAGGCGACGTAGGAGCCGACGATGATGAAGGCCGGATGCGCGATGTTGACGATATCGAGCATGCCGAACGAGATCGAGATGCCGGCGGTGACGGCGGCGTAGAAGCAGCCGAGCAGAAGTCCCGCGACGATGGCATTGCCGAAGAGAGAAAGATCCATGCGCGCCCTCAACCCGCGCCGCGGCGGCGAGGCGCGGGCCGCGTGACGGTCGAGGGGGCAGCGCCGCGGCCACGCGCCATAGGCGCGCGGGCACACGTAGAGTGTCGGTCAAGAATGAGCAGCATTCCTCCCCCGGAGACTTCTTTATTCTTGCTGTGCCCGCCGCGGCCGTCTTGCGACGACCGAACGGACGTCTTCCGTGCAGGCCCAGTGAGGCCCGCCGTCAGAGCGTTGTCACATAGTTTGCAGGAAGGTCGCGGGCTTGGCTAGCCTGTTAACTGCCGGGCAGAACGATACCAACCGCGACATAATGAGCAGTCCCACTGCCCGGTACAGGCCGGGCAGGTGGGACTCTTTCGGTGGGCGACGGCTCAGGCGGCGGCTTGCGCCTGCACACCGGCCGGCAGCGGCATCGGCTTGTTGGCGCTGTCTTTGAACTCGACGGTCATGAAGACCATCTCCTGATCACCACGGTTCTCCAGGTCGTGCACCTTGAATTCGCCGGGACCGTAGCTCTCGTGGCGGGTCTCGCCGGGCTGATAGGTGTATTCGACCGTGGTGCCGCCGATTACGTGCTGGCGCCCGCGCCCGCCGGACACCGAGGTCCAGAAATAGTCGAGTACGTGGCGGTGGAAGCCGATGCGCTCGCCCGGCGCGAGACGAATGATCCACACGCGCGTGCGTTCGTTTTCCGACAGCAGCGTCGAACCGACGCACGGATTGGGGTTTTTCGCCTCGCGCTCGAATTCGGCGGCAATGTCGGCCGGCCACGGTGCGGTGTCCTTCTTCTCGGCGTTCTTGTCGAGCATGGTCAGGGCCATGGGAAGTTCCTCCAATGCTGCTTTGCTATGATATATAGCAGAAGGGGCCTCTCGAAAAGATTGGGGTGCGTCAATTGGCCGGGTCCGGGAGAAGGCGCGCCGTCGTCATCGGCGGCTCGATGAGCGGCCTGCTCAGTGCCTTGCAGTTGCAGCGCGCGGGATGGGACGTCGATGTCTACGAGCGGGTGGAAAGCGAACTGTCCGGCCGTGGCGCCGGGATTGTCGCGCAATACGAACTGATCGACCGGCTGAAGGGCCTGGGGCTCGCGACCGACGCGCTCGGCGTGGCTATCACCACGCGAAAGATCCTGGACCATGATGGGCGGGTCAGCATTGCCCACGACTGCCCGCAGGTGGCGACCGCCTGGGAGCGCGTCTACCGCCTGCTGCGCGACGCGTTTCCAGCCGAGCGCTATCACCGCGGACGCGGGCTCTTGGACTTCACGCAGGATGCGCGTGCGGTGACGGCGCGCTTTTCCGATGGTGAAACGATCGAAGCGGACTTGCTCGTCGGTGCCGACGGCATCCGTTCCACGGTGCGACAACAATGTGCACCGCATGTCGTGCCGCTCTATGCCGGCTACAGCGCCTGGCGGGCGATGATCGACGAGCGCAAGTGGCCGGCGGACGTGCATGAGGAGTTGTTCGGCGCCATGGCCTTCGGACTACCGCCGGGCGAGCAGTTCCTCATCTATCCGGTGGCGGGGCCGAACGACGATCTGCGTCCCGGTCACCGGCGCTCCAACGTGATTTGGTACCGTCCCGCGGACGAAGAGACCAAGCTGCAGTGGTTGCTGACCGACGAGACCGGTGTGACACACGAGCTTTCGATTCCGCCGCCGCTGATCCGCCGTGAGGCGATCGCCGAAATGCGCGCCGACGCCGAGCGGCTGCTGGCGCCGCAGTTTCGTGAGATCGTGCGGCTGATCGATGTGCCGTTGCTGCAGCCGATCTATGATCTCGATTCGGACAATATGGCGTTCGGCCGCGTGGCGATATTGGGCGACGCCGCCTTCGTCGCGCGCCCGCACGTGGGGGCCGGGGTGTCGAAGGCGTCGGACGACGCCGCGGCGCTGGCCGAAAGCCTGACGGCGGAAGGCGACGACGTCGAGGCCGGCCTCAAACGCTTCGCGGAGGCACGGCTCGACGAGAACCACCGTATCATCCGGCACGCCCGTCATCTTGGCGCCTATCTGCAGGCGAGCCGCAACGCCGAGGAACAGGCCCGCGCCGGCCGGCACAGCACGGACACGGCGGTGATCGAGGAAACGGCCGTGCTCGATTTTCTGTATGCCTAGTGTTCTCCGCTCGTCCCCGCGAAAGCGTGGACCCGGCACTGGAGTCCCGCTTGCGCGGAAGTGAGCGGCGTTTGTTCGATCAAATCCCCAACAACCTCTTCGCGTTGCCGCCCGCCAGGGCCGCGCGCGTCGCATCGTCGAAGCTCTCGACCGAGGCGATGTGGCCGATGGGATCGTACTCTAGCATGTCGAAGGGATAGTCGGTGCCCATGACGATGCGGTCGGCGCCGAAGGTCTTGACCAGCGCCTCGAGCTGGTGCGGCGTAAACACCACCGTATCGAAATAGACGTTGCGCTTGAGGTAGGTCGTCGGCGGGTGCGGCAGGTCGCCGTGCGCGTCCGAGCGCGCGCCCCAGGCGTGGTCGATGCGGCCCGAATAGGCGCCAAGGTAACCGCCGCCGTGCACCGCCAGGACGCGAAGCCTGGGATGCTGTTCGAACACGCCGTCGAAAATCAGGTAGTGCAGCGCGATCGTGGTGTCGAGCGGATTGCCGATCACGTTGTTGAAGTAGAAGCGCGCGAAGCGCTGCGGCTGGGTGAAGCCGGTGGGGTGGACCAGAACCAGCGCGTCGAGCTCTTCGGCTTTCTGCCAGAACGGCGCGAACGCGGGATCGGACAGCTCCTTGCCGTTGACGTTGGTGAGAATTTCGACGCCCTTGAAGCCGAGCTGCGTCATGCAGCGCTCGAGTTCCTTGGCCGCCTCGTTGCCGTCCTGCATCGGCACGCCGCCGAGCGCCATCAGCCGATCCGTGTGCGTGCCGACATACTCGGCGATACCGTCATTGAGCGCGCGCGCCGCTTCCACGCCGACTTCGACCGGCAGGTAGTAATAGATCTGCGGCGGCGCCGGGCAGACGAGCTGCATGTCGACTCCCATCTCGTCCATGACGGCAAAGCGCTCGTCCGTGGTGGCGATGCGCGAAGCGATGTCCGCCGCCTGCTTGGCCATCAGGGCCTGGGTCTCCGGCGTCGAGTGGGCAACGAGCGGGTCGGTGCGGTTCTTCAGATGCGGGGTGACGATCTCCGCCACGCGCGGCACCGCGACGTGGCAATGCATGTCGACGGTGAGGCTTTTCGGCCGGACCTCGCGTCCCGGCTTGCCGTGCGGGCGCGCGGCAGTGTCGGCGTATTCATTCCAGATCGCCATGTCATGGGGCGCCATGGGCCGCTTCTCCTCTTGTCCCGCCGGCTCGGCGTGTCGTTGAGGAAGGGAGTACTCCGCAGCCATGCAATTTTCAACGCGGCGGTGCACGCGGCGCCCGATAGTCAGTCGACGCGCGTGTGTGATAGGCTTGTTTCACAATATCAATAATCAGGACGTGGGAGCGAATGGCCATGGCGGCGAATGCCTTCGAGGTGCGTCCGATCTCCGGTTCGATCGGTGCCGAAATCCGGGGCATCGATCTGTCCGAGGAAACGGGACACAACGTGATTTCCGCAATCCGCCAGGCCTGGCTGGAGCACGGCGTCATCTTTTTTCGCGAGCAGGATTTGCCGCCGGCGAAGTTTCTCGCATTCGCGAAACGCTTCGGCGAGGTGGTGGAATATCCCTTCATCAAGGGTATCGATGGCTACCCCGAGATTATTCCTGTGGTGAAGCTCGAGCACGAGCGCCAGAATTTCGGCGGCATCTGGCACAGCGACACCGCCTATCTCGACACGCCGCCCATGGCCACCATGCTGATCGCGCGCGAGGTGCCGCCCTACGGTGGCGATACGCTGTTCACCAGCGGCTATCTCGCCTATGAGACGCTTTCCGAAGGCATGAAAAGATTGCTCGACGGCCTGATCGCCATCAACTCGTCGGCCAAGGCGGACGTTACGCGCACGCGCGAGGATCGCATCCGCGATGGTGGCAAGACGGAGGCCAAGAAGGAATTCGTCAGCGAGCATCCGGTGGTGCGTACGCACCCGGAAACCGGGCGCAAGGCGCTCTATATCAATGTCGGCCACACCCTGCGCTTCAAGGACATGACCGTCGAAGAAAGCGCGCCGATCCTCGATTACCTGTTCCAGCATCAGATCAGGCCGGAGTTCACCTGCCGCTTCAGCTGGGGCGTGGGCTCGATGGCATTCTGGGACAATCGCTGTGTGCTGCACAACCCGATCAATGACTATCACGGCTTCAAGCGCGTGATGCACCGGGTGACGCTGGCGGGGGATAGGCCGCGGTGAGGCGGAGAGCGGCGCGCTAAATCCCCAGATAACTCGCCTTGATCTCTTCGTTCGCCAGCAGGTCCTGCGGGGTCGAGGAATGGACCACCTGGCCCTTGCTCATGACGTGCACGTAGTCGACGAGCTTGAGCGCCAGGTTGGCGTTCTGCTCTACCAGCAGGATGGAGAGGCCCTGTTCCTTGAGCTTGGCGATCGCCTCCCACAGGCCCCGGATGATGATCGGCGCCAGGCCCTCCGACGGCTCGTCCATGATCAGGCAGTCGGGGTTGGTCATCAGCGCGCGGCCGATCGCCAGCATCTGCTGTTCGCCGCCCGACAGCGTCTTGGCGCGCTGCGCGCGCCGCTCGGCGAGCCGTGGGAACAGGTCGTAGACGCGCTCCAGATTCCAGTTGTGGCGCTCGGGGCTGCGCGCGGCGACCACCAGGTTTTCTTCCACGCCCAGCGTCGGGAACACGCGCCGCCCCTGCGGCACCAGCCCCATGCCGCTGCGGACAGTCTCGAACGACGACTTCAGCGTGATGTCGTCGCCCTTGAACATCACGCGGCCGCGGCGCGGCGGATTGAACCCGACGATCGAGCTCACCAGCGTTGTCTTGCCGACGCCGTTGCGGCCGAGCAGGCCGAGGATCTGCCCCTGCTCGAGCGTGATCGACAGGCCCTGCAGCACATAGGCGTCGCCGTAATAGGTATGGATGTCCTGAACGTCGAGGATAGCGGCCATCGGTCATTTTCCTTGGCGCATGATCTTAGCCGAAAACGGGTTCCCACTTTTCGGGATTATCCGCTAGCCCGTACCGAGATAGATTTCTTGCACGCGCGCGCTGTCGTGGATCTGCTGTGGGGTGCCGGATTCCAGAATTTCGCCGAAGTGCAGGACGGAGATCTCGGACGCGACGTCGAACACCACGTCCATGTCGTGCTCGATCAGCAGGATGGCGAGGTTCGGATCGAGCTTCATCAGGAACCGCGCCATCTCGGTGGATTCGCCCGACGACAGGCCGGCGGCGGGCTCGTCGAGCAAGAGGAGCTTGGGATCGCTGGCGAGCCCGAGGACGATCTCGAGCTGGCGCTGCTCGCCGTGCGACAGGTTGCGCGCCTCGATGTCCTTGCGGTCGAGAAAGCCGGCGGCGTCGAGCAGGCCGTGCGCCTTGTCGTAGACGTCGCGGTAGGAGCTCAGGAAGCGCCACACGACGAATTTCGACGGCCGCAGCCCCTGGATCGCCAGGAGCACGTTGTCGAGCACGGTCAGTTTCGGGAACAGGCTGGTGACCTGGAAAGTGCGCGCCATGCCCATGGCGGTGCGCCGGTGGCTCGGCCAGCGGGTGACATCCTTGCCGTAGAGCAGCACCTGGCCCGAGGTCACCGGATAGATGCCGGTAATGAGATTGAACAGGGTGGTCTTGCCGGCGCCGTTGGGGCCGATGATCGCCTTGCGGTCGCCCGGCATGATGCGCAGCGTGACGTAACGCGTGGCCTGCAGGCCGCCGAAACTCTTGCACAGTTGCCTGAGCTCGAGCACCGGAACGGCGTCGCCGTCGGCTTGCGTTTGCGTGGTCACGATGCGGTCCCTCGCGCGGTAGCGGAAAGAGCCGGGGCGCCGGCGTTGCGGGGCCCCGGCCGGTCGTTGCTTATTCGCAGTATTTGCACGGCGGGAAGGTGCGGCTGTAGACCGGCTGCTTCAGGAACTTGTCCTTGCCGTAGGTCCAGAACTGGCTGACGTGGGGGTAGGTCTTGATGACCACGTTCCAGAGCTGGGCCTTCTTGTCGCCGAACAGCTTCTTCTTCTCGACCTTGCGGATGTAGATGTTCTCGATCGGGTTGCGCATGTCGTCAAACGAGACCGGCCCGCGCACCGCGTCGATCTTCGTGTTCTGCAGCGTCTTGAGGAACGCCTTGGCGCCCGGCCACTTGCCGCCGTGCTTCTCGATAGCTTCGTCGATCAGCTGCGCGGTGGTGTAGTTGGCTTCCGCGTAGTAGCCCGGGATCTCCTTGTATTTGGAGCGGAACGCCTTCACGAAAGCCTTGTTTTTCGGCGTCTGCAGCGCGGCGCTGTACATCAGGGCCGACACGTTGCCGACCGCCTGATCGCCGTAGTAGGGCAAGTCGTAGTCGTCGTAGCTGGTGCCGCCGGCGATGATCGGCTTCTTGTTGCCGGCGTTACGCAGCTGCTTGGGGAATTGCGGCGACATCGGACCGACCATCAGGGTGTAGACGGCGTCGGCGTCGCTCTTGATCTCGGGAATGTAGGGCCCGAAGTCCTTGTTGCCGAGCGGCACCCAGATCTTCTGGATGACCTTGCCGCCGCAATCCTCGAACGCTCGCTGGAAACCGCCGACCGATTCGTAGCCGAAGGCGTAGTCGGCGGCGACGGTCACGACCTTCTTGTAGCCCTGTTCGCAGGCCCACTGGCCGAGCGGATGGTTGGGTTGCGAGCTCGTCCATGTCGTGCGGAATAAATAGGGATACTTGCCGAGCTGACGCTGGGTCAGGTCGTCGGCCGCCGGGACGGAGGCGAGGTAGACCGTCTTCATCTGTGTGCTTACCGGCGCCAGCGCGTAGCCGGTGGAGGCGAGCACGCCGCCGATCAGGAGCTGAACGTGGTCCTGCAACGCCAGCTTCTTGGCCTTGGTCACGGCCGCGCTCGGCTTGGCCTGGTCGTCCTCGACGATGAACTTGACCTTGGCGCCGCCCAGCATGCCGTGATGCTGGTCGAGGTACATCTGGAAGCCGTGCACCATGTCCTTGCCGGTCTGCGAAAGAAAACCGGTCGTCGGCGCGATGAAGCCGATGCGCAGTTCCTCGGCCTTGGCCTGGCCGCCCATGCTCAAGCCGAGCAACAGACAGCCGCCCAGCAAAGTCATTCCCATGCGTCGGTGCAGTTTACCTGTCATGGTCGTCCTCCCTGTTTGCCTTCCCGCGGTCAGGAAGGCTTTGGTGCAAGTTCCTCCGTCGCCTCCGCGTCATTGTTCTTGTTGTTCGACATGCGGATCTGGCGGATGCGCGCCGGAATTCCCATCAAGCCCATCGGCAGATAAAGGATGATCAAGACGTAGACGCCGCCCAGCACGTATTGCCACCACGGCACCAGCGTCGAGAGATACTCGCGCAGGCCGAATACGATCGCCGAACCGATGGCGCCGCCGACCAGTGTGCCGGCGCCGCCCAGCACCACCATCAGGAGCGCGTCGACCGAGGTCGTCAGTACCACTGTGTCGGGGCTGACCAGTCCGTTGGCATGCGCCCACAGCACGCCGGCAAGCCCGCCGAAGGCGCCGGCGATGACGAAGGCCACGTATTTGTGCAGCCAGGTATTGTAACCGAGGATCTGCATGCGCAATTCGCGCTCGCGGATGCCCTCCAGGCTGCGGCCGAAAGGCGAACGTACCACCACATAGAGAACGGACAGGCTGGCGACGAAGAAGCCGAAGACCAGGAAGAAGAAGGTGTGCGCGTTGTTGAGGTCGAGCCCGAAGTCCGGCCGCGACATCACGTTGATGCCGTTGTCGCCGCCGGTTAGCGAGTTCCAGCGGTAGGCGAGCCCCCAGACGCACTGACCCAAGGCCAAGGTGATCATCAGGAAATAGACGCCGCTGGCGCGGATCGCGAACAGCCCGAAGACCGCTGCCAGCGCGGCGCCGAGCAGCATGCCGAGCAGGACCACCAGCCAGAAATCCCAACCCAACCCGATATTGTACTTGGCGGCGAGGATGGCCGTGAGATAGGCGCCAACGCCGAAATAGGCGGCCTGGCCGAGCGAGGCGAGGCCGGCGAAGCCGAGCAGGATGTCGACGCTCATGGCGAGGATGGCGAAGATCAGCGCGCGCGTCGCCAGGAGCTCGATGAACAGATTCGTATGCGGGACGATATAGGCCAATGCGGCAAGCACGGCGGCGACGGTCAGAACTTTGTATTTCTGGCCCATTGCGCCGCTCATTCCCGTCCGAACAGGCCGGTCGGTTTCACCGCCAGGATCAGCACCATCGGCGCGTAAAGCGTGAAATAGGAGAGCTCGGGAAACAGCGCCTTGCCGAAGTTGTCGGCGAGCCCCACCAGCAGGGCGCCGATGGCGGCGCCGCCGAGCGAGCCCATGCCGCCGATGATGACCACCGCGAAGGCAAGCGGCAGCATCTCGAAATCGAGGCCGGGATAGACGCCGAGAAAGGCGCCGCCGATGACGCCGCCGAGCGCGGCGAGGAAGGCGCCAAGCGCGAAAATCAGCATGGAAATGCGGTTGGTGTCGATGCCGATGCCGCGCGCCATTTCCGCGTCGTCGACGGTGGCGCGCACCGCCGCGCCCATGCGGGTCTTCTCCATGACCAGCCAGATGCCGATGCCGATGACCAGCGCCATGCCGATCATGAAGGCGCGGTAGAGCGGGAAGTAGATGCCGCCGATCACGACGCTGCTCGAGAGATATTTCGGCGCATTGATCGTCAGGTTGTTACCGCCCCAGATGTCGAGCGCGGCCTGCTGGAACAGGTAGGCGAAGCCGACCGTGAGCAGCACCTGGCGCAGCACGTCAGATTCGATCGGCACGATCGGCACGCGCTTGAGCAGCAGGTAAACGATGCCGGAGGCGGCTGCCGCCAGCGCGATCGTTTGCGGCCAGCCGCCGTCGATCAGCTTAGGCCATTTGGCGGAGATGGCGAGGCTGATCAGGAGGCCGACGCCGATGGCAATCACCCAGGTCCGCACCGTTGTGAGACCTTCGGAGCGCAGAAACAGCCGCTCCATGCCGACGCCCAGCAAGGCCACCGCGATCGCGGCGAGCGGCAGCGACAGTTCCCAGGATCCGGTCAGCCAGATCACTGACAGCGCGACATAGCCGCCCCATAGAAAAAACGAGCCATGCGCCAGATTGACGATGCGCATGACGCCGAAAATAAGTGACAACCCCGCACCCACCAGAAAAAGCAGGGCGCCATAGGAAATTCCGTTGAAGGCCTGAATGATCCAGTAATGGGCGTTCATTGGCCTCCCGATCCTCCCGACCGTCGCTTTCCCTTTTTATTGAGCAAAGGGTTAGGGCAAGCTTACCCGAGACACTGTGGGAGTGAACACCCAAAAATGTCGTTCGGTGCGAGTTGTGGTTTGCGCGCTGCACCATCTCCAGCGTTAAGGTCGTTGCGCGTTGGCGGATCATTGCATGCGAACGACGGGCGCACTTGCCGGCCGCGGCAGTGCGTGTTGCCCACTGTTCCCGGGCGGTCGATGGGACGATCGCGGCAATCTGAGGCGCGCCGGGCGCGTTAGCGCCGGCGCTTCTTACCGGCTTTTTTTGCGCTTGCCTGCCGCTTTGGCGGAACGATCGGCAACAGCACGTAGGGCATTTTCGTCCTGCTAAAATGCAATGTCGTTGTGTTGTCGAATATGGCGGGCGGGCGGTCGCGCGGGTTGTCGTGCAGGAACGGCCCGCAGCCGGTCAGCTCGTTCTTGAAATTCGACAGCTTGCCGCCGCTGCCGCCGGGATAGACGTAATCTCGGCCTCGTATCGACAGGCCGATGCGATAGCCCGCGGGCACCACGATGCAGGTCGGCCAGATCTCGATGTCGAGGTCGATCGCCTGGCCTTTCTTCAAGGGCTGTTTCTCGTCATGGGTGTGATAGGGGCGGTAGGGCAACGACCGTTTCTTGTCGAGCTTGCGGTGGGAGGCGCGCAGCCAGCCCTGCGCCACCGGTGTATGCGGGTCGATGGCGCCCTGGAACACGACCTCTTTCATGTCGGGCGAGAACACCCGCAGCACGATGAAGAAATCGGCATCGCTGGTGGAGGACGAGGCGACCAGCTTGAGCGCCGAGGGGCCGGTGATCTCGGTGTCTTCCTTGAGCGGCGGGCTGAGGAAGGTGAGGCCGTCACCCATGCTCGCGAAGCTCAGCTTGGTGCCGCGCGTGGGCTTCTTGGTCGTCAGCGTCATGCCGGCGGGATCGAGGTAGTATTTCGTCCACTTGGTGCGCTTCAGCGGCCATTCGCTCTCGGCGCGGCCGACGAACTTCTCGCCCGGATAGCGGATCTGCAGGAACACCTTGGGCTGCTTCGACCAGCCCGTGTCCTTGCCGTGCAGGAACTTGTCGAAGAAGCGTAGTTGCTGCTCGCGGCCGTAGTCGGTGTAGAAGTGCGTCCAGTGCTCGATGCCATGGGCTTCGAGCCATTTCTGTTTTGACGCCGCCCGCCCGAAGCCCTCGAAATTGCCGCGCGGGTGCAGGCCCTGGCCGCCCCAATTGGCGGCGGTGAACAGCGGCACGTTCACCTTCGACCAAACGGGTGAGCGGTCGCGGTGATACTGGTCGTCGAGCGGGTGGGCGAGGATGTCGCCGCCGAAATCGGAGCGGTTGCGCGCCAGTTCCTCCTCCGACAATGTTTCGGGCCCGCATACGAGTTCGCCGGTGACGCGGCTGCGGCCGCCGCGCTCGCCGACGCCGTATTGCACGGTCTTTACCTGCATGTCGTACCAGTTCTCCCAGAACGTCGAGAGAATGCCGCCGTGGTGGGTCATGTCGCGGTACCAGTCGGCGGAACCTTCCCATACGCACATGGCGGCAAGATGCGGCGGCTGCAGCGACGCCACGTGCCACTGGTTCATGCCGTAATAGGAGATGCCGTTCAGCCCCACCTTGCCGTTCGACCAGGGCTGCACACCGGCCCATTCGATGCAGTCGTAGAAATCCTTCGTCTCGCGCGGCGAGAAATGATCGATGAAGCCGGGCGAGCAGCCGGCGCCGCGCGAATCGACGCGCACGCAGACGTAATCGTGCGGCACCCATTTCTCCGGATCGACCACTTCCCAGCTTTGATAGAGGTTGCTGGAACCGGCGGTGACGTCGGGGTGCTTCTCCGCCATGATGTTCCAGGCGCTGGGATAGCCGTCCTGGAAAGCGAGGTTCTTGGCATAAGGGCCGTAGGTGAGGATGACGGGATAACGCCCTTCTTTCACCGGGCGAAAGACATCCGCGCGCAGCACTAGGCCGTCGTCCATGGTGATCGGCACGTTGAAATCGATATGCATGCCGTCGCGGACTTCGGAATGCTCCTCGATCGCGGCCATGTCGTTTCCTCCCTTGCAAGATTATTTTGTTGGCGCGAAGGCTACAGACGCGCGCAGGCAATGCGCAAGGGTGCAAGCGAATGATTCGCCCGTCCCCGCGCAAGCGCGGACCCGGTGCCGCGAACGATGCGATTCAGTCGTAGCGCTGGATTCCCGCTTGCGCGGGAATGAGCGGGGACGTCAGCGCTTCTTCTTGCGCTTCACCTTTGCCAACTTCTCCAGCACCGCGCACACGGCAGCGGTGTCCTGGGCGCCGAGGCCGGCTTTTTCCGCCTTGGCATAGACCGGCTTGGTGGCGTCGAATAGCGGCGTCTTGACGCCGATTTTCTTGGCGTAGCCGCCGATCACCGACATGTCCTTGTCCCAGACGTCGATCTTCATGGTGGCATTCTTATAGTTGCCCTTCACCATCATGGGCGCGCGCAGTTCGAACACGCGCGAATTGCCGGCGCCGGCGGTGATCAGGTCGAAGATCATTTGCGGATCGAGGCCCGCCTTCATGCCCAGCACCATGGCTTCGGCGCTGGCGACGTTGTGGATCGCCACCAGGAGGTTGGCGACGTATTTCATCTTGCTGCCGTTGCCGAAGGCGCCGACGTCGTAGACCTTGCGGCCGAAGGCCTCGAACATGGGCTTGAGCTTGCGGATCGCTTTGGCGTCGCCGCTGGCATAGAAGACCAGATCGCCGGCGGCGGCCTGCGAGCCGGTGCCGCTGACCGGGCAGTCGAGCATGGTGTGGCCGGCCTTGCGCAGAATCTTCTCGGTCTTTTCCTTGTCTGAAATCGTGAACGTGCTCATCTCCACGATCGTCTTGCCCTTGAGCTTGGCCTTGCCGATGTCGCGCGCGACGCTCATCAATGCCTGCGGTTTTGGCAGGCTGGTGATGATCGTCGGCGCCGCCGCCGCGACTTCCGCCGCGCTGCCAGCAATCTCGACACCCGCGCGGGCGGCCTCGCGCCGGCGCGCGCCGCTGGGATCGGTGCCGATAACGCGCCAACCGGCCTTGGTCAGGTTGCGGGCGAAAGCCCCACCCATGATGCCGAGGCCGACGATGCCGACGGTGCCTTTCGACCTCGTCTTTCGTGTTGTCTTACGTTTCGTTTTGCGCTTCGCGGCCATCAAGTTTTCTCCCTGCCGAAAAAATCAAAGCGTTTGTTCGCTGCGCGCCGTCAGGAAATCTCATTAAGCGCCGGCACCGGACCTGTCGAGTGGGTCAGGCGTAACACGGCTTTCATGGCACGTCGTGATCGCCTATCGTCGCGGGCAAAGCGTGTCAGGAGGAAACATGAAAATCGGAGTAGCGGGTCTCGGCGCCATGGGCGCCGCCATCGCGGCGCGGCTCATCGAGGTCGGGTACGAGGTCATCGTCTGGAATCGCACGCCCGAGAAGGCGAAGCCGCTGGCGGAGGCCGGCGCCAAGGTGGTCGGCTCGCCGGCCGAAGTGGCGGCGCAAAGCGAAGCGGTCATCACCATCCTTACCGACGGCAAGGCGATCGACGATGTCTATGCCGGGCCCAACGGCCTGTTGTCCGGCGACGTCAAGGGCAAGCTGTTCATCGAAATGAGCACGGTGCCGCCCAAGGTCGAGACCGATCTGGCGCCCAAGGTGCGGGCCAAGGGCGCCACCATGGTCGAATGTCCGGTGGGCGGCTCCACCACGCCCGCCCGCAAAGGCCAGCTGCTCGGCCTGATGGGCGCGGAACCGGACGACGCCCTGCGGGCGCGGCCGATCCTGGAGCAGCTCACCCGGCGGCTCGAGCATTGCGGGCCGGTCGGCGCGGGCTCCGCCATGAAGCTTGCCATCAACCTGCCGCTCATGGTCGCCTGGCAGGCCTACGGCGAAGCCTTTGCGATCGCGCGCAGCGTCGGCTGGGATCCCAAGCGCCTGCTCGACCTGTTCGTGGCGAGCAACGGCGCCAACAACGGGCTCAAGACGCGCGCCGACATGATCGTCACCATGTTCCAGGGTAAGGACCCGGGGCCGGCGACCTTCACCGTCGCCAACGCGTTGAAGGACCTGCGCACCATGGTGGAGACTGGCGAGGCACTCGGCGCCGACATGATTGCCACCAAGGCGGCGCTTTCCGGCTTCCAGGACGCCGTGCAGCACGGCATCGGCGGCGGCGACGGCTCGAAGCTGTCGGTCTACTGGTCGGAAAAGAAGAAGTAGCCGGCGCGTGCGGGCAAGCCGATAAGCGATCGGCAAATTCGGTGCAATCTCTCCCCCGAGGGGAGAGGGAGTCACGTTGAGCCGGTGGCGCTTCTTCCGCTTAGTCACTCGACCGTAGCGGGCATATCGTGGGAGTGCGTTCGATGAAGCTTTTTTCCTACTGGCGGTCGCTGGCGACCTACCGCGTGCGCGTCGCGCTCAATCTCAAGGGCGTCACGCCCGACGAGGTGATCGACGTCAACCTGCATGAGGGCCGGCAGCGCGAGGACGCCTACGCTGGGATCAACCCGATGATGGCGCTGCCGGCGCTGATCCTGGACGACGGCACGGTGCTGGCCGAGTCGCTCGCGATCCTGGAATACCTCGACGAGACCCATCCGAACCCGCCGCTGTTGCCGAAAGAACCGAAAGCGCGCGCGCGGGTGAGGGCGCTGTCGCAGATGATCGCCTGCGACACCCACCCGCTGATCGTGCCGCGCGTGCGCGAATATCTCGTCGGCCATTACGATGTCGACGAGGCCGGCATCAACGAATGGGGTCGGCACTGGCATGACGTCGCGCTCAAGGCGCTGGAGAGCAACCTCGCGTCGTCGCCGGAAACCGGGCGCTATTGCCAGGGCGACCAGCTCACTATCGCCGACATTTGTCTGTCGGGACAGGGCGTCGGCGCGGCCTATTTCAAATGCGACATGACGCCGTATCCGACCGTGCGTCGCATCGTCGACGAATGCGCCGGGCTCGACGCCTTCGCCCGCGCCCATCCGCTCAAGCAGCCGGGCGCACCGGCAGCGTTGTGAACGCGCCGTGGATGGAAGTGTGGTAGCATCGCCGCCTCGGGCGGTTTCGGCTGTTCTCGTACAAGGATGTCGTTACATATGCTCCAGGATCGATTTGTGCCGCCACGCGGTGCCTTCACACGCAGCGTTCCTGTCCGCTTCTCACATTGCGATCCCGCCGGCATCGTCTACTTTCCGCATTACTTTGACATGTTCAACGGCGTGATCGAAGACTGGTACACGCAGGAACTCGACTACGATTACGCCGAGCTGCTGATGGGCAGCAAGTACGGCTTTCCCTTCGTGCATATCGATTGCGACTTCAAGATTCCGAGCCGCATGGGCGATGTCATCGATCTGACCTTGCTGGTCGAACGGATCGGGCGTTCCTCCCTAGGCATCGTCATCGTCTGCCACCGCAACGGTCTCGAACGGCTGCGCGCCCACATGGTCACCGCCATGATGTCACTGGATACGAACGAGCCCGTGCCGCTGCCGCAGCCATTGCGCGCCAAGATCGAAGCCTATCGCGCGCTCACGACGGGCGATTGACGCGCGCGGACGGTGTGGCGGCGTCCGCCGCCTCGCCCCACGCGCCCAGCGTATGGGCCCTGTCGTCAGCAAGGTTCGGTTGTTCAAACGGCGCGGCCGCGGCCGGATCGTATTTGTCGGGCGCGACCGCTTCGAGGCCGGCCCTGGTGTCCGGGTTCTGCAGCGCGCGCGCAAAGCCCTCTTCGTCGCGCCACGTCCATTTTTCGCGCTCCAGCCGGGCGTAGAGCCGGCCGGTGTCGTAATCGGCGAAATTGATCGCCGGGATCATACGCGCGCAGCGCTTGAGGAATTCGACGTTCGCTTCCGGCGCCAGGTTGCCGCCGGCATAAACCTCGTCGGGCGCATGCGCGTTGATGTTGATCTTGCGAAAGCGGTCGATGTCGAGCATGGCCTTGACGTCGAGGACGGTTATTTCCTGGTTCCAACCGTAAGCGACCGTGCGTGGGCGCGTGCCTTCCGGAACGCTGTTGTCGAGGAACTCGTAGTGCACGCGGCGGCCAGTGTTCAGCGCCCAGGTAAAGAACAGTTCGGGCATGCCGGTGAAGGCTTCGACGTTGTGGGCGAGCAGATCGTCGACCGCCTTGTAGCGGCCGAACTTCAGCCCGCGCTTCCAGGCGCGCTCGACCGTCATTTCCGGCGGCGTGATCATGAAGAACATGTAGACCAGCTCGCCGAAGCGGGTGAGCAGGCGGCTACTCTCCTTGCCGGCCGGCACGAAGCTGTCAAAGCGGAAGCGGTCGATCAGGAGATGCGACATCCTGCCGTCGGCGGCTTTCGCAGCCATGCGCAGATCGAGCTTTTTGTCGATGATCTCGACCTCGTGACCGGTGAGCGTCCCGGCATATTTATAGGCGTCGCCCAGCGAGTCGTAATCCAGGAGATACTTGCGCCAGATGTCCGGGCTGATGAGTGCGAACTCGTTCCAGGGCAGGTGCAGCTTTTCCGCTAGCGCCCGCTGCAGGGGCCGCATGGTGCTCTTGCCCGAGGCCGAGGCGCCCTTGACGTTCATGACCACTGGATGCGCCTGCGGCGGCAACGGCCGGTAGCCTTCGCGCTCCGCCGCTTCCAGGACGAACGGCTGGATGGCTTCGCCGATGACTTCGCTGCCGTAATCGTTGCACACCAAAGTGACGGCGAGCTCGGTGATGAGCTTGTGGTCGCCATAGAGCCGGCCGCGCCGCGCGATGACCGCCGTGGCGACGGTGGCGAGCGCATAGAAGCAGGATTTGGCGAGCGGATCGTCGGCAGTCTTCGCCTTGCTTTGCCATTCGGCGGCGATGCGCCGGTCGGCGACCTCCGGGCTTTCGCTTGACGCGGCCGGCGCCGGTTTCGGCTTGCCGAAGCCGAACCAGCCGCGCTTCGGCTTTGCGCTGTCGCCTGATGCAGGTGGAGCGAACGCCGCCGCAAGCTCTTGCGTGATCGTCTTAGTGGTTTCGCGCTTAACGCGCTCGTAAGCCGCGATCAGGTCATCGCGATGGGGCGCGATGTATTTGCCGAGGATGGTCGTGGCCATCGCGCGGAAGTTCTCGCCGAGGGTGGCGTATTTGGTGCCGTCGGGCACCGACAGGTTGATGGTCACCGAAATCAGCAATTCGTGGACGATCAGCCGTTCCGGACGGAACGCCACCAGATCCTGCACCGGCAGCCCGCAATAGTCGGCGAGCTCATGCGCCTTGGCGAGGCTGGTCGACACGTTGTCGCTGTTGAAGATGGTCGACAGCGGCAGGTATTGACGCGGCAGCTGCGAATTCGAGCCCGGGGTTCCAGGCGCCGTATTCGGTCGATGTGGCTTTGGCGTTCATGGCTCAGCCCACCGCCTTCAACGCGCGCACAAAGAAACCATGCGCGCGGGCCGCGATCAGGGCGCGAACGCCTCGTAGCGGAAAGTCGATCATGAAAGCCCTATGCCTTTCGCCATTGGAAAGCATGATGTAGCAAGACAGAATATATTAATTCCGCAACCGAGGCGACGCGCTTGGCGCGGCGCCGCCTGACAACAGCCGGATCACGTCCGGCGCGAACGATATCCGAGGACTTGACCAGATGAAGCTCGGCTTCTTCACCATGCCGATCCACCCACTCGCCAAGGATTGGCGGCAGTCGCTGCGCGAGGATCGCGAGGCTTTCATGCTCGCCGACGAATTGGGTTTCGTCGAGGGCCTGTGCGGCGAGCACGTCACCGACCGCGCCGAGAATATCACCTCCTGCGCGATCTTTCTCGCCAGCCTGGTGGACAAGACCAAGACCATGAAGCTCGGCACCGGCACCATCAATATGCCGAACACGCATCCGGCGACGGTCGCCGCGCAGATCGCCATGCTCGACCATATGCTCGACGGCCGCTTCCTGTTCGGCATCAGCCCGGGCGGCCTGCTCTCGGACGCCGAGGCATTCGGCAACCTCGACGCCAACCGCAACGAGATGTTCCTGGAGGCCATCAACCAGGTGCTGGCGATCTGGGACGGCGAGCCACCCTATAACCTCAAGGGCAAATACTGGAACATCAACGTCGAGCGCCAGTTCATTCCCGAGCTCGGGCAGGGCTATATCGCCAAGCCGTTGCAGCGCCCGCACCCGCCGATCGTGGTGACCGCGGTGGCGCCGTTCTCCAAGGGCGTGACCGAAGCCGCCGCGCGCGGCTGGGATCCGATCTCGGCCAACTTCCTGATGCCGGCATGGGTGAAGAGTCATTGGCCGAAATACGTCGAGGGCTGTGAGCGTGTCGGCCGCAAGGTCGATCCGGCCAACTGGCGCGTCGCCCGCTCGATTTTCGTCGCCGACGACGAGAAGACGGCGAAGGCCTACGCCACCGATCCGAACGGACCCTACCGCTATTACTACAGCCAGCTCTTCACCAAGCTGAAGCGAGGCGGGCGCATCGAGCTGTTCAAGACGCACCGCGACCAGCCCGACGACGAGGTGACGCTCGACAACGTATGCGATGCGCTCATCACCTACGGCACTCCCGACAAGGTCGCCGACGAACTCCTGAAATACCGGGAAACGGTGGGCGACTTCGGCACGCTGCTCTACGCCGGCAAGGACTGGACCGACCGCGAGCTCGGCCGCCGCTCCATGGTCCTGCTGGCCGAGAAGGTGCTGCCCAAGGTCAACGCCGCCATCAAGGCATGAGCAAGCCGCGCATCTTCGTCACCCAGCCGATCGCCGAAAGCGCGCTCGCTCGGCTGCGCGCGGTTGCGGAGGTGGAGGTCAATCCGGATTCGAGCCGGGTCCTGCCGAAAGACCGGCTCATCGACGGCGTCAAGCGCGCCGACATTCTGCTTTGCCTCTTGCACGATGTGGTCGACCGCGAGGTGCTCACAGCCAATCCGGGTCTCAAGGCGGTGTCCTCGATGAACATCACGCAGGACAATATCGACCTCGCCGCCGCCACCGAGCTCGGCATTCCGGTCACCAACATCCCGGCGATTGTCACCGACGCGACGGCGGACATCGCCTTCGGCCTGCTGCTGGCGGCGGCGCGCAATATCGTGCTCGGCGACGGATTGTTTCGCCAGGGTGTCTATCCGGGCTCGCAGTCGAACCATCTCGCCGGGTTTGCCGTCAGCGGCAAGACCCTCGGCCTCGTCGGTCTCGGCCGGATCGGGCAGGCGGTTGCGCGCCGCGCCCGTGGTTTCGACATGAAGATCGTCTATTGCGACCCGCACCGCGCGGCGCCGGAGGAGGAGCAGACGCTCGGCGCCGAATTCCGCAGCTTCGAGGACCTGTTGCGCGAGGCGGATTTCGTCTCGCTGCATCCGCAGCTCACGGCCGAGACGCGCCACCTGATGAGTGACGCCCAGTTCGCGCTGATGAAGCCGACCGCCTTCGTCATCAATACGGCGCGCGGGCCGGTGATCGACGAGGCGGCGCTGGTGCGCGCACTTCAAGCCGAGCAGATCGCCGGCGCCGGCCTCGACGTCCATGAGCACGAGCCGCGGGTCGCGCCCGAACTCGTCGCCATGCCGAACGTGGTGATCACGCCCCATCTCGGTAGCGCGGTGCGCGACTTGCGCGAGGGCATGGCGCAGGTCGTGGTCGACAACACCATCGCTCTCATCGAGGGGCGGCCCCCGGTGAGTTGTCTAAATCCGGAGGTATTGAAAAAATGACTCTAGCGGACCGGCGCTTCAATATTCGATCTTGTCGCCGTCGGTCGAGCGCGGGTGTTTGAGCCGCTGCTCATGGGTCTCACCGGCGTGCTTTCCGAGCGTCCAGCCGACGTCCTGAAGATATTCGTTGGCCCAATCGACCGATTCCTGGTCTGTCACCGTGGCGATTGAATTATTCCAGCGATTGTACCAGCCGGCAAGGCTGATGACAGCGAGCATTTCGACGATCTGCCGGTCGGAATAGTGCTTCCGTAGGTCGGCGAAATGCGACGGCTCGACCAGGTTGGGGACGCTGGCGCCGTCGCGCGCGAGCCGCAGTGCGGCCTTCTCTCCATCGGTAAATTCCTGCGACTGTTCGAACGTCCAGATGTCGCGGATGCGTTCTGGGTCCACACCCATCAGGTGCATGGTATAGGCGCCATGCGCCTGGCAGTGCTGGCAGCCGCCTGCGATGCTCGCCATGGTGAAGATTTCGCTGCGCAATTGCCGTGAGATATTGTTGGGTGACACCATCACCAATTCAGCGAGGCTCTGAAAGATTTTCGACAGTTCTGGCCACTGAAAAAATTCGAGATTCTGCCGATTCAGATATTTGTCGTCCGTCACATCCAACTCCCTCTATTCCGCCGTCCAACCGCCGTCTAGTTTCAGCGCCGCGCCTGTCATCAGCGATGACGCGTCCGACGCCAGGAACACAATGGCGCCGCACAGCTCGTCCAGTTGCCCGAGTCGGCCGAGCTTGATCTTCGAGAGCACCTCGTCGCGGAACGCCTTGTTTTCGAAGAACGGCTTGGTCATCGGCGTTTCCAGGAACGTCGGGCCGAGCGTGTTGACGCGGATGTTGTGGGGCGCGAGCTCGATCGCCATCGCCTTGGTGAAGCCCTCCATGGCGTGCTTGGAGGCGCAATAGACCGTGCGGCGCGCGGCGCCGACATGGCCCATCTGCGAGGAGATGTTGATGATCGATCCGGGCAGCTTTTCGTCGAGGAGCCGCGTTGCGACCGTCTGCGCCACGAAGAAGGCCGCACGCACATTCAGCGAAAAGATGGAATCGAAGTCTTCTACCGTCACGTCCGGCAGCAGGGCGGGGCGGTTCATACCGGCGTTGTTGACCAGGATCTGATAGGGCGCGCGTTCCGCCAGTGTTTTGCGCACCGCGTCGATGTCGGTAACGTCGAGTGTCAAGGTATCGGCCTGCTGTCCACGCGCGCGGATCACCTCTGCCGCTTCCTCAATTTCTTTGGTCGTGCGCGCGGCCAGCGTCACCTGCGCGCCGGCGTCCGCGAGCGCCGAGGCCGCCGTCAGTCCGATGCCGCGCCCGGCGCCGGTCACCAGCGCGCGCCGGCCGTCGAGGCGGGAAGAGGGGGTAGCCGTGAGGTCCAAGGGGGCGGCTCCGATCAAGTCAACGCGGCGGCAGGCTGGCGTAATAGTCGGCGATGGCGCGCATCTCTTCGTCGGTCAACTGCCGGCTCATGTACAGCATGTCCTTGTGCCGGCGCGTCTTGGCGCGGAAGGCGCGCAGTTGGTTGTAGAGGTAGACGTTGTGTTGGCCAGCGAGATTCGGCACCGCGATCGACTTGGCGATGCCCTCTTCGCCGTGACAGGGCGCGCAGGCCTCCGCGATTAGGTCGACGACGCCGTTGGTCTGCTGCGCAGCGGCTGGCCCGGCGCAGAGCAGCGCGGCGGCCACCAAGCCAGTGCATGCGGCTTTCATCACTCCGCCGCCGTCGCATAGGGCACGTTACGCCCGCCGTAGCGGCGTACGCGAATGTTGGCCTGCTCGGCGTGACCGAGGAAGCCTTCCAACACGCAGAGCCGCGAGCAGACTTCGCCGATCTTGGCGCTGGCTTCGTCGGTCAGTACCTTCTGATAGGTGCAGGTCTTGAGGAACTTGCCGACCCACAGGCCGCCGGTGAAGCGCGCGTTCTTCTTGGTCGGCAGCGTGTGGTTGGTGCCGATCACCTTGTCGCCATAGGCGACGTTGGTGCGGGGACCCAAAAACAGCGAGCCGTAGTTGGTCATATTGGTGAGGAAATAGTCCGGATCGCGCGTCATCACCTGCACATGCTCGGAGGCGATGCGGTCGGCTTCCGCCACCATCTCGTCGACAGAGTCGCAGACGATCACCTCGCCGTAGTCCTGCCAGGCCTGGCTGGCGGTATCGGCGGTGGGCAGGATCGTCAGCAGGCGCTCGACTTCCTTCATTGTGTCTTGCGCCAGCTTCTCCGAATTGGTCAGCAGCACCGCCGGCGAGGTCGGTCCGTGCTCGGCCTGGCCGAGCAGGTCGGTGGCGCAGATCTCGCCGTCGACGCTGTCGTCGGCGATCACCAGCGTTTCGGTTGGACCGGCGAGCAGGTCGATGCCGACGCGGCCGAAGAGCTGGCGCTTTGCCTCCGCCACATAGGCGTTGCCGGGTCCGACGATCATGTCCACCGGCGCGATGCTGTCGGTGCCGAGGGCCATCGCAGCCACCGCCTGCACGCCACCGAGCACGTAGATGTCGTCGGCACCGCCGAAGTGCTGGGCGGCGACGATGGCCGGATGCGGGCCGCCCTTGTAGGGCGGGGCGCAGGCGATGATGCGCTTCACGCCGGCGACCTTGGCGGTGACGATCGACATGTGCGCGGAGGCCACCATCGGATAGCGCCCGCCGGGCACGTAGCAGCCGATCGAATTCACCGGGATGTTCTTGTGGCCAAGGATCACCCCGGGCAGCGTCTCCACCTCGATGTCGACCATGCTTTCGCGCTGCTTCTCCGCGAAGTTGCGCACCTGCGCCTGGGCGAATTTGATGTCCTCCAGGTCGCGCTTCGGCACCTGGGCAATAGCGCGCTCGATCTCCTGTTCGCTCAATTTGAAATCGGCCGGCGACCAGTTGTCGAACTTCTGCGACAGGTCGCGCACGGCTTCATCTTTGCGCGCCTCGATGTCGACGAGGATGCTTTCCACCGTCTCGCGCACCTTGGCGTCGGCGGCCTTGATCGCGCTGGCGTCCATTCCGCGCTTGAGATAGCGGGGCATGGTTAGTCCTCCTGTTTCTTCTTTTCTCGCTCCCCGCGTAGCGGGGAGAGGTCACTTTATCGCCTGCGGATTGATCGGGCTTCCCGTGCCGCCGGTGATGATCAGCGGCGGGCCGCAGAAGAAGAACTCATAGACGCCGTCTTCGGCGCAGTCGGCGGCCAGGTCCTTGAGATAGAAGATCTCGCCCATGCACAGGCCCATGGCCGGGATTACCACCCAGTGCCACGGTTGGTTGGCGTCATTCGTTTCGTTCGGCCGCACTTCCACGCCCCAGGTGTCGGTGCAGATGGCGGCGATCTGCTTGTCCTGGCACCAGTAGCAGTTCTCGAACTTGACGCCCGGCGCGTCGCCGCCGGCATAACCGCCCCAATCCTTCTCCGCCAGGCAGCGCTCCATCTGCCCGGTGCGGACGATGACAAAGTCGCCTTTGCGGATCTCCACGCCCTGCTTTTCGGCGCAGGCGTCGAGTTCGTCGTTGCCGATCGACTCGCCGTCCTGCATCCAGTCGACGCCGCGGAAGCGGGCGATGTCGAGCAGCACGCCGCGGCCGACCATCTTGCTCTTGGAATGCTCGATGCCGAGCACGCCCAACCCACGCGAGTCGATCATTTTGGCGTCGTGGCCGTTATAGGCCTTGTCCTCGTAGAAGATATGGCCGAGCGAGTCCCAGTGGGTGGCGCCCTGCACGCACAGCATCAGGGTGTCGTCGGCATAGCGGATCTTGTTCCAGTCCTGCCGGCCGGCGATGGCGTCGGTGCCGGTCGCCAGCATCTGATGGATCGGGTTGAAGCGGCCGCCGAACAGCCCGGTCTGCGGGCCGGTCTTGTCGAGCGGAATGCCGAGCGCGAACACCTTGCCGGTGCGGATCAGGCCCGCCGCCTTGACGATGTCTTGCGGTTCGACCTGGTTGAGCGTGCCGATCTGGTCGTCCTTGCCCCAGCGGCCCCAGTTGGAAAGCTTCTTGGAAGCTTCTGCGATGGCGTGCTTGTCCACCTTGATGTTCATGTGGCGCTTTCCTCTTGCCGGTTTCCGATTGCCGGTTGGCGTATGTTTTCTGTCGAGCCCAAGTGTCGCCGGACGGCGGCCATTCATCAAGCGCCCGCATGCACGGCCGCCATGCCGTATCGTCGCGCCCGCACCGTGGGACACGACGCGCAGCCGTCGTCACACCTTGCCGAGCGCCGCCAGAATTTTTCCGGGTGTGAAAGGCATGTCGGTGAGCGGCGCGGCGCCCAATGGCCGCAGCGCGTCGTTGATGGCGTTCATGACGCAGGCCGGCGCGCCGGCGGTACCGGCTTCGCCCGCGCCCTTGGCGCCGATCTCGCTTTCGGCGGTGGGCGAGACCACGTGGCCGCATTCGATGTCGGGCATTTCGGTCGCCATCGGCACCAGGTAGTCGGCGAGGTTGCCGTTCAGCATCTGCCCGCGCTCGTCATAGAGGCACTGCTCGTAGAGCGCGGCGCCGATGCCCTGCACCACGCCGCCGCGCATCTGCTCGTCGACGAGTTGCGGGTTGATGATGGTGCCGCAGTCCTCGACCACCCAGTGCTTCAAGAGCTTGACGAAGCCGGTGTCGGTATCGACTTCCAGATAGCTCGCCTGCACGCCGTTGGTGAACGCGAAAGGATAGGCGCGCGGCACGTAATGGCGGGTCGCCACCAGCTCGGCCTGCACGCCGGCGGGCAGCGTGTCGGGCCGGAAATAGGCGACGCGCGCCAGTTCCGCGAGCGGCAGCCGCTCGGCGCCGCTCTGCTTGTCGACGACCACGCCGTCGCGGATGTCGAGCGTCTCGGGTTTCGATTGCAGCATGGCGCCGGCGACCACCAGCACGTTCTCGCGCAGCGCCTTGCCTGCCTGCCACGCCGCTTCGCCGCCGATGCCGGCCGCGCGCGAGGCCCAGGTGCCGCCGCCGTAGGGCGTGTTGTCGGTGTCGCCCATCACAACCTGCACCTTGTCGATGCCGACGCCGAAGGCCGTCGCCGCGACCTGCGCGACCACCGACTCCGCGCCCTGACCCTGTTCAGTGACGCCGACGTGGATGCTGACGCGCCCCTGCGCGTCGAGCTTGACGGTGGCGCCTTCCTGCGAGGTGATGCGGGCGCCGCCGACGCCATAGAAGGCGGCCGACGGATTCGTCACCTCGATGAAGCTGGCAAAGCCGATGCCGCGATAGATGCCTTGCTCCCGCAGCTTGGCCTGCTCGGCGCGCAGGCTCGCGTAGTTCATCGTCTTGTCGAGTTGGGCGAGCGAGGCGTGATGCGAAAGCTGCTCGAACTTGAGGCCGACCGCCGATTGCGTCGGATAGGCGTCGTCGGCGAACAGGTTGCGCCGGCGCAGCTCGAGCGGGTCCATGCCGATCCTGGCGGCGGCAAGCTCGACCAGCCCCTCGGTCACCGCCACCGCGATCGGATGGCCGACCGCGCGGTATTGGCTCATGACGTTCTTATTCAGGAACACGACGCGCGCCGCGGCGCGATAGTTGGCGCAGGTGTAGGGACCGCCCACCAGGTTCACCACCTGGTTGGCCTCGATCCCTGAGGTGCGCGGATAGACCGAGTAGGGGCCGACACCGGTGAGGTCGTCGATCTCGAAGGCGGTGATAGTGCCGTCCTTCTTCACCCCGATCTTGGCCTTGATGCGATGGTCGCGGGCGTGAATGTCGGTGACGAAGCTTTCGATGCGATCGGCGACGAACTTCACCGGCCGCTTCAGCATCTTGGAAAGCGCCACAGTCGCCATCTCGTCAGCGTAACAGTGAACCTTGATGCCGAACGAGCCGCCGACGTCCTTGGTCAAGACGCGCACCTGCTGCTCGGCGAGGCCGAGGTGCTTGGCGAACAGGTTCTGCATCATGTGCGGCGCCTGATTGGCGTGATACGCGGTCAGACGTTGCTCACCTTCGTTCCAGTCGGCGACGATAGCGCGCGGCTCGGTAGTGACGCCGGTGTGGCGGCCAAACAGGAAGGTCGTTTCCACCACCTCGTCGGCCTCGGCGAAGGCCTTGTCCGGCTCGCCCACTTCCAGCGTGCGCTCGAAGCAGAGATTGTCGCCGAGCTCCGGCTGAATCACCGGCGTCTTCGGATCGAGCGCGGTCTCCGCATCGGTCACCGCCGGCAGCTCTTCGTAAGTAATGTCGACCAGCTCGCAGGCGTCTTCGGCTTGCGCGCGCGTCTTCGCCACCACGGCGCACACCGCTTCGCCTTGCCAGCAGGCGCGGTCGACGGCGATGGCGTGTTGCGGCGCCGACTTCAGGCCCTTCAAATGGGTGAGCACACCGACCCACGGTGTCATGACTTTCGCCAGCTCCGCGCCGGTGACGACGGCGATCACGCCGGGCGCCTTCTTCGCGGCCGTCGGCATCGATCTTGACGATGCGCGCATGCGCGTGCGGCGAGCGCACAAACGCGGCGTGCGCCATGCGCGGCAGCGTGACGTCGCTGACGTATTGCCCGCGCCCTTGGGTGAGGCGCTGCAGATTGGGTCGCGGCACCGAGCGGCCGATATAGGAATTCGGCCGGTCGAGCACTGTCAGCACGGGCGGGGAGTCATCGGTGATTTTCATCGTTTGTCTCCCGCGCGCGCTTTTTGTCTTTCTTGCGCCACCGCTTCCACCGCGTCGACAATGGCGTGGTAGCCGGTGCAGCGGCAGTAGTTGCCGGACAGGTGCTCGCGGATTTCGTCGCGCGACGGAACGCCGCCTTGCCTCAACAACGCCTGCGCCGCGACCAGCATCCCCGGCGTGCAATAGCCGCATTGCAGCGCGTTGCGCAGCTCGAACGCCGCCTGCAAATCGGCGATCTCGCCCGCATCGCTCAAGCCTTCGATGGTCTCGACCGTGGCGCCGTCGCATTGCGCGGCCAGCATCAGGCAGCCGCGCACGATCTCGCCGTCGACCCGCACGGTGCAGGCGCCGCAGAAGCCGTGCTCGCAACCGACATGGCTGCCGGTGAGAAAGAGGTCGTCGCGCAGGAAATCGACCAGAGTCTTGCGCGCGTCGACGCGTTCGCTGACCGGCTCGCCGTTGACGGTGAGGGTGATGTCGATGCTCGTGTCGGCCATCACCGCGCCTCCATCAATTGTGCGGCTACGCGCCGCAGCAGCACGCCGGCGAGGTGCTTCTTGACTGCCGCCGTCGCCTGCACATCGTCCTCGGGGTCGAGATCGAGTGCGGCGACCGCCGCATTCACGTCACCCGTTTCCAGCGCGGCTTCAGCTTTCTTCGCCCGCATCGGCGTATTGCCGACGCCGAAATAAGCCAGCCGTACGTCGCTCAGGCCCCGGCCCGAAGCGCGCGCGGTTGCCGCCAGCCCGACGATGGCATAGTCGCCGTGCCGGCGCGCCAACTCGGCGAAGCCGATGCGGCTGTCCTTGTCCGCCGCCGGCAGCCGGATCGCGGTCAGTATTTCGTCGGGCGCCAGCGCGGTCTCGAACAGGCCCTGGAAGAAATCCGCCGCCTGGATAGTCCGTTTGCCTTTCGGTCCCGTCGCCTCCACCTCACCATCGAGCGCCAACAGGCAGGCCGGCAGTTCCGCCGCCGGGTCGGCAAAGGCGATGGAGCCGCCGAGCGTGCCGCGATTGCGGATGGCGACATGGGCGATGTGCGGCATGGCGCGCGCGATCAGCGGCGCATGCCGGGCGATCACGTCGGAGCGCTCGGCTTGCGTGTGGCGCGTGAGCGCGCCGATCTCGACCTTGCCGTCCTTCAGCGCGATCTCATCCAGCCCACCGATGCCATTGATGTCGATCAGCATGGCGGGCGCCGACAGGCGCATGTTGAGCGTGGCGATCAGGCTCTGGCCGCCGGCGAGCAGGCGGGCGTCCTCGTTGGCGGCGAGCATCGCCACCGCGTCGTCGAGTGAGCGTGCCTTGTGATAGGCGAATGGCGCCGGCTTCACGTGTCCTCCCCGAGGGTTTTCTTTTCTTGACGCTATTGTCACCGGGAATGCGGGCGGGTCAATGCGGCAGGCTGCGCATTGCGCTCCCACTCGCGGGTGAACCACGCACTCGTGTATAAAGCCGGCATCAAAAATCTGGGAGGCCGGTCATGGCGGGTGCGTTCGAGGGAAAAGTGGTGGTGGTCAGCGGTGGCAGCCGCGGTATCGGCCGCGCCATCGCGGTTGCCTTCGCGCGCGAGGGGGCGCAGACCGTGCTGGCCGCATCAAGCGCGGCCAACCTGGACGCGGCGGCGAAAGAAATTTCTGCCGGCGGTGCGTCCGCGCCGCTGACGGTCGCCGGCGACCTGCGCACGCTCGCTGGCTGCGAGGCTTTGTTCGTGGCGGTCAAGCAACGCTTCGGCCGTTGCGACGTGCTGGTCAACAATGCTGGCGCGACTAAGGGCGGCAACTTTTTCGACCTGCCAGACGACGCCTGGGGCGACGGCTTCGCGCTCAAGTTCTTCGGTGCCGTCCGGTTGACGCGCGCGTTCTGGCCGTTGCTCAAGGACGCGCACGGCAGCGTTCTCTTCATTGACGGCGGTGCCGCGCGCACGCCGGGAGCCGACTTCCTCATTGGCGGTTCGGTGAACGCGGCGATGAGCAATTTCGCCAAGGGCCTTGCCACCCTCGGCAATCGCGACGACGTCAACGTCAATGTCATCCATCCCGGCCAGACCGAGACCGACCGCATGAAGGAGTTGATCGTGCAGTTCGCCAAGGCGCAAGGGAAATCACCAGACGAGGTGCGCCGCGACACCCTGCAAAAGAGCGGCGCGCGCCGCGTCGGCCTGCCGGAGGATATCGCGGCGCTCGCCGTGTTCCTGTGCGGCGCCGCCGCGCGTCATATCCAGGGTCAGGCCATCGCCGTCGACGGCGGGACCCAGCCGGGCTTTTACTGACTAGGGAAGCGCCTTCACGATATCGATCGCCCGCCTGAGCAGCGTCATTGACGCTTCCTCGGTGCGGAAGGCGGCGTGCGATGTCAGCGTCACGTTCGCCATCTTCGCCAGCGGGTGGTCGGCCTTCAGCGGCTCGTCGTGGAAGACGTCGAGGCCGGCGTGGCGGATGTGGCCGCTTTGCAGAGCTTCGACCAGCGCGGCTTCGTCCACCAGCGCGCCACGCGCGGTGTTGACCAGGATCGCACCCGGCTTCATGCGCGCGATGCGCGCCTTGTCGAGGAAACCGTTGGTCTCGTCGTTGAGCACGAGATTGAGCGATACGACATCAGACCGCGACAGCAGGTCGTCGATATCGGTGAGCGCGCAGGGCGCGTCGGCATGCGCGGTGCGGTTATAGCCGATCACCTCCATGCCGATACCGTGGCCGATGCGTGCGACCTCGCGGCCGATGCCGCCGAGCCCGATCACGCCCAGCGTCTTGCCCTGAAGCTGCATGCCCTCCTGCGGCGTCCAGACGCCGGCGCGCACCTCGTGGTCCATGCGCGCGATGTCGCGCGCGGCCGCGAACATCAGCGCGACCGTGTGCTCGGCCACCGCCGTGTCGCCATAGCCCTTGATGGTATGCACCGTGACGCCGCGCGCCTTCAACTCGTCGGGATTCATGTAGCTCGCAGCACCCGTGCCGAGGAACACGATGTGCTTGAGCGCGGGACACTGCGCCACCAGCTCGGTCGGCATATAGGAATGATCGTCGAGCGCGACTTCGTAGTCGTCGAGCACGCGCGGCAAGTCGTCGCGCTCGAACGGGGTACGGTTGAGATCGATCTTGGGATCGTCGGGGCGGATGACCTTGGCCCACACCGGGGCGAGTTGGTCATTGCAGTCGATGAAGAGGGTTTTCATGCCGGCAGTCTAATGCATGCCGATCCGTCGCCGCAAACTGTCGTCCTGCCACTGAAGACGCGGATGCCCGGCACAAGGCCGGGCATGACGAGTCATCGTTGCGTGTCGATGCTGTGCGGTCGCCGCAGAGCGACTTAAAGCTGGACGATATCGCTGAGGCTGTAGGTGACGCCCGAGGGGTTCTCGCCGATGCGCAGGGTCTTGTCGTTGACGAAGCGATAGGGCGGCACCGGCAGGTTATAGGGCGCCGGAACGCCGGAATAGACGCGGCCCGCGAGATCGTATTTCGAGCCGTGGCACGGGCAGAAATAGCCGCCCAGCCAGTCGGTCATCGGCGTGGTCGGGTTGGCGTCGGGCAAGAAATGCGGGATGCAGCCGAGATGGGTGCAGATGCCGACCAGCACGGAGAATTGCGGCTTCACCGAGCGATGCCAGTTCTGGGCGTAGGGGGGCTGCTGGTGCACGGTCGAGTTCGGGTCGCTCAGCAACTCGACGTTCTGCTTTTCCTGCAGCACCTTGAGCAGCGCCGGCGTGCGGTTGACGATGAAGATCGGCTTGGAGCGCCAGAACACCTGGATCTGCTGGCCGGGGGCGATCTTGCTGATGTCTACCGTGATCGGCGCGCCGGCCGCGATGGTGGCGCGGTCGGGGTTCATCTGGTCGACAAGCGGGATCAGCGCGGCGGCGGCGCCGACGGCGGCGACGGCACCTGTAGCAATGTAGAGAAAATCACGGCGGGTGGGTTCGTGGGTGCTGGCAGCGTCGGTCACGGGGCGGGCCCTTCATGCACGTCTAGAATTGATTGCCCCCGGTATCGCCCCGGTACCTGGCGACCCCGGAGGACTCGCCATCCCTTAGCACCAAAATAATGCGTGGGGCCAGTAGCATCACCCCCGTCGACAGAACTTTGTTGACGCACGCCGGATTTCCCGCGGGCCGCGCCGATTCCCACGCCAAGGCCGCTATTTTCCGTGTCCGCGCGCGATGAGCGAAACGCAAGGCAGGTCTGCGCGGCCCAGGCAGGCGATTCGCCGGATTACAAAGCCGTAACCTAGGGGGAACGGCGGGCCCGGCCCCCGGCGTTGACGATCCAGCGCGCCCGGAATACATGCTGCCACCGCGCGCAGCGTGCGTGGCCTGCCGCGCGGCGATGCGCTGATCGCCTATGGCAGCACCTTCATGACGCTGAAATCCGGCGACGTCATTGTCACCGGCACGCCGGCCAAGCTGGGCCGCGCAGCGATCTCCCGCACCGGCTCACGGCCGGCGGCGTTCTTGAAATCGAGGCGCCCAGCATCGGCACCTTGCGTAACACGGTAATGGCGGAACAATGAGTGAAGAAGACCGCAAAGCGGCATGCGTCATCGGCTGGCCGATCGCCCATTCGCGTTCGCCGCTGATTCACAATTACTGGATCAAGCAGCACAACCTGAACGCAGAATACCGCCGCGAGGCGGTGCCGCCGGAGAAGTTCGCGGATTTCGTCAAGAACCTGCGCGACCACGGCTATGTCGGTGCCAACGTCACGGTGCCGTACAAGGAAACCGCGCTGGCCTTGTCGACGCCGGACGATCGCGCCAAGGCGGTCGGGGCCGCCAACACGCTTTATTATGTCGACGACACGCTGCGCTCGACCAACACCGACGTCGAAGGCTTTCTCGCCAACCTCGATGCGTCCGCGCCGGGCTGGGACCGCGGGCTCGAAAGCGCCGTGGTGCTCGGCGCCGGCGGCGCCGCCCGCGCCGTGATCTTCGCGCTCATCTCGCGCGAGGTCCAGCGCATCTACGTCATCAACCGCACGCCGGAGCGTGCGGAAGCTTTGAAGAAACAATTCGGCGCCAAAGTGCACCCGGCCGGTTGGGACGAGACCACCGGTCTGCTCGGCGGTGCCGGCCTCCTGGTCAACACCACGCCGCTCGGCATGGTCGGGCAGCCGCCGCTCGAAATCAATCTACGCTGCCCGGCGTCGTTGGTGGTGGCCGAGGTCGTTTACGATCCGCTGGTCACGCCGCTGATGCTGGCCGCGCGCGAGAAGGGCCTGCGCAACGTCGACGGGCTCGGCATGCTGCTGCATCAGGCGGTGCGCGGCTTCGAACTGTGGTTCGGCATCAAGCCCGAGGTGACGCCGGAGCTGCGCGCGCTGGTCGAGGCCGATTTGAAGCAGCCCGACGAAGCGCCGCAGGCGCCGCCGCCGCCAACCGCCGAGCAGTTGGCAGTCGAAAAGGCGCTCAAGCGCAAGAAAAAGAAAGAAAAAGAAAGGCAGGAGAAGTAGGGCGCGGGGAGAGGGAAAAGCGCCTCACGCGCCTTCTTCAAACGTCCGGATATCGATCTCCGACTCAAGCGTCCGGTGCACCGGGCATTTGTCGGCGATCTCGATCAGCCGCTTGCGCTGATCCGGCGACAACGCGCCTTCCAGTGCGATCTTGCGGTCGATGCGGTCGATGGTGCCGTGCCGGGTCTCGCATTCGGCGCAATCCTCGGCATGAATCTTCTCGTGCGTCAGCCGTACCGTGACGCGGTCGAGCGGCAGATCCTTGCGCTCGGCGTATAGTCTCAGTGTCATCGACGTGCAGGCACCGAGCCCGGCGAGCAACAGGTCGTAAGGTCCGGGGCCGGTGTCCTGGCCGCCGACCTTGACCGGCTCGTCGGCGAGAAAACGATGCGGCCCGCTCATGATCTCCTGCTGATAGAGGCCGGCGCCGGTCTCGCGCACCACCACCACACCTTCCTCGCTCTGGGCCGCGGCCACACTTCGTGGCCGGTCGATATAGCGCTCGGTCCAGGCCGCGATCACGTCGGCGACGTAGAGCGCATCGCTCTTTTTGCTCAGCAGGTGGTCGGCGTCGTCGAGGGAAACAAAGCTTTTCGGGTGCTTGGCGGCAACGAAGATCTGCGAGGCGTTGTCGATGCCGACCAAGTCGTCGACCGGCGAATGGAAGATGAGCAGCGCCTTGCGCAGATGGGCGAGCCTCTCCTTTAGGTTTTGCCCGGCAACATCGTCGAGGAATTCGCGTTTGATGCGGAACGGTCGCCCGGCGAGTTGCACCTCGACCTCGCCCTGCGCGCGGATCTGATCCACATGCTCCTTGAACAGGCCAGTGACGTGTGCCGGATCGTAGGGTGCGGCGATGGTCACCACCGCGTGCGCTTCCTCGATGTGGTGCGCGGCCGCCAGCACCGCCGCGCCGCCGAGGCTGTGGCCGATGAGGAGCGCGGGCGAGCGGTACATCTTGCCCAGATGGTCGGCGGCCGCCACCAAGTCGTCGACGTTGGATGAAAAATGCGTGTTGGCGAATTCGCCTTCGCTGGCGCCGAGCCCCGTGAAGTCGAAGCGCAGCGTGGCAATGCCGTGCATGGACAGCCGCTCGGCGATGCGCTTGGCGGCCAGGATATCCTTGCCGCAGGTGAAACAGTGCGCGAACAGCGCAAACGCGGTGGGCTCACCGAGCGGCAGGTCGAGCTGGGCGGCCAGCTTCTCGCCCTTGGCGTTGGGGAATTCGAAACGCTCGGTGCGCATGGGGCTGTTTCCTTCACTTGGCTCTGCCGCTCTTACCCTCTCCCCTTGTGGGAGAGGGTGCCGAGCGAATGCGTGAGCATGAGCGAGGCGGGTGAGGGGTCAGACTCTCGTTAGGCGCTGACCCCTCACCCGGCTCGCACCTCGCTTCGCTCCGTGCGATCCACCCTCTCCCACAAGGGGAGAGGGTATTCGCGGCGTGCTGCCGTCGTCTTACTCCACCCCCGACATATGCTTCTTGCGGATGCGCCGCAGCACAAGCCAGATGCCGAGCGCCGCGACCGGCACGAACAATGCCTTCGCCAGCGTGATGTCGAGTGGCACGCCGCGGTCGCGAACGCCCTCGATGAGATAGCCGAACAGGGCGACCACGTAATAGCTGATGGCGGCGACCGACAGGCCCTCCACCGTGGTCTGCAGGCGCAATTGCAGGCGGGTGCGCGCGTTCATCGATTTCAGGAGATCGCGGTTCTGCTGCTCGACCTCGACATCGACGCGCGTGCGCAACAGATTGGCGGTGCGCGAGAGCTTCTCCGACAGCGTTGCCTGCCGCTCCTCGGTGGCCTGGCAGGTGCGCATCGCCGGCTGCATGCGGCGCGCCAGGAACGACGACCAGGTCGGAAAGTTGTCGACCTTGCGCTCGCCGATGGTCGAGAGCCGCAACTGCACGATCTCGTTGTAGGCGCGGCTGGCGCCGAAGCGGAACAGGCTCGCCGCCGCGCCCGCTTCGAGCTCCGCGGCAAGCGCGGTCAATTCGTCGAGCAGACGGTGATTGTCGATCAGCTTCGCAGTGCGCGTCATCTCCTCGGTGACTTCGGCCAGGCGCTGCTCAATGTGGTTGATGGCGGGCTGGAGCCGTTGCGCCTCCGGCAGGCCGAGCAGCGCCAGCGTGCGATAGGTTTCGAGCTCGATGAGGCGCTGGAGCAGGACGCCGGCGCGTTGCGGGCCCAAGCCCCGGTCGAGGACCAGGATGCGCACGAAGCCGCTCGCATCGAGCTGGAAGTCGGTGGCGAACACGGCGTCGCCTTCGCTGTTCTCCGCCACCGCCACGCTGGCGCGGTCGAACACTCGGTCGATGGCGATTGCATTCTCGCGATCGGTAACGGCGTGCAGGTCGAGCGCGACCAACACTGGGCCGGGCTGCGGCAGGCCGGTGAGCGGTGCCGCTAGCGCCGCCGCCGCCGGCTGGAACGGCATCTGGCCGTCGGCCGGCAGTTCCCAGGTGTAGGTGGTGAATTCGGAGTGCTGCTCCCAGCGCAGGATGGCGCCGCTCAAGCTCAGCCGGTGGTGCTTGGCGCCGGGCTTGAGCGGTTCCAGCCCGCGCGTGTCGCAGAACGCGGCCAGCGCCTTGCGGTCGGCCTGCGCCGCTTCCGGGCCGGTGTGGAAGGCGAAATGCAACAGCCGGCAGGGTGTCTCGACCGCGGTGAACGGCCGGGCGTGCACCTCGCTCAGGATCGCCGCGCGCAAGGGATGCGCCTCAAGCCGCGCGCCGCCCTTGATGGTCACATCTGCCGTCATCGCTTTCCGCGTGCTATTCCTTGTCCACGATCAGGTGCCGGCTGATTTCCGAAATGCTGTTGGTGCCGGTCAGCGCCATGGCGATGTCGAGCTCCTTCTTCAGGATGTCGATCGCCTTGGCGACGCCCGGCCCGCCGAGCGCGCCCAGGCCGTGGATATAGGCGCGCCCGATCAGGCAGGCGCGTGCGCCCAGCGACAACGCGCGCAGGATGTCGGCGCCGGTACGGATGCCGCCGTCGAACAGCACCTCGATGTCATTGCCGACCGCGTCGGCGATGCGCGGCAGCATCGAAATCGACGACGGCGCGCCGTCGAGCTGGCGGCCGCCGTGGTTCGACACCACGATGGCGTCGGCGCCGAGCTTGACCGCGGTCTTGGCGTCGTCGGGATCGAGGATGCCCTTGATGACCACCTTGCCCGGCCAGATGCTCTTGAGCCACTCGACGTCCTTCCAGTTCAGCGCTGGGTCGAACTGTTCATTGGTCCATTGCGCGAGCTGGTTGATCTTCTCCATGCCCTTCACATGGCCGGCGAGGTTGCCGAAGTTCCAGCTCTTGGCGTTGAGGATGCTCCACAGCCAGCGCGGCTTGGTGGCGATGTCGATGATGTTCTTGATGCGGATTTCGGGCGGCACCGTCAGACCGTTCTTGATGTCGCGGTGGCGCTGGCCGAGCAGTTGCAGGTCGACGGTCAGCACCAGCGTGTCGCATTTCGCGGCCTGCGCGCGCGCGAGGATGTCTTTGGAAAACTCGCGGTCTCTGATGACGTAGAGCTGGAACCAGAACGGCTTGCCTGTCGCCTCCGCCACCTGCTCGATCGAGCAGATCGACATGGTCGACAGGATGAAGGGAATGCCGGCAGCGTTGGCGGCCTGCGCCGCCAGGATTTCGCCATTGCCGTGTTGCATGCCGGTGAGCCCGACCGGCGCCAGCGCGAACGGCAGTTCCGACTTCTGTCCGACGATGGTGGTGGCGAGACTGCGCTTGGAGACGTCCACCAGCACGCGCTGGCGTAGCCGCAGGGCTTCCAGGTCGCTCCGGTTGGCGCGCAGGGCCTCTTCTTCGTAGGAGCCGCTGTCGACATAGTCGAAAAAGGCCCGTGGGACCCGGCGGCGGTGCAGTGCGCGCAGGTCGGCGATGTTGGTAACGGTTGTCATGGGGATAACCCGGCCAGGCTGAAAAGTGCGTCCAATTCGCCTAGCACAGCCACGGCGGCTGGGAAACGGCCTGGTTTTCGGGCCTCGGGCGGGCCAAAGCACGCCCGGGATGCCTTGGTGAGCGGGCGGTTAACCCGGCTCGGTAATGTTTACTCACAATTCTTGAAGCAAATACACCAGCTTGTCCTATTATACGGGGCCTGCGGCGGCTCGACCGCCCGCCGCTCCGGCCCGGCCGGGGCGCACACTCATAACGGGACCGTTTCGGGGACCGCCAACGAGACTCTTGGCATACAAGAGCCGACGGTAAGGCGTTTAGGGGCTAATTCATGGTTCGTCGCTATTTCGGCACCGACGGGATTCGGGGCCTGGCCAACCGGGTGATCACGCCGGAGCTGGCGCTCAAGGTCGGACAGGCCGCGGGCATGGTGTTCCGCAACGGCGAGCATCGCCATCGCGTGCTGATCGGCAAGGACACACGCCTTTCCGGCTACATGATCGAGAACGCGCTGGTCGCCGGCTTCACCTCGGTCGGCATGGACGTGCTGCTCACCGGCCCGATCCCGACGCCGGCGATCGGCATGCTGGCGCGCTCCATGCGCGCCGACCTCGGCGTCATGATCTCGGCCTCGCACAATCCGTTCGACGACAATGGCATCAAGTTGTTCGGGCCCGACGGCTTCAAGCTCTCCGACAAGGTCGAGGTCGAGATCGAGAAGCTGCTCGATTCCGATCTGTCCAAGCGGCTTGCCGGCGCCCGCGATCTCGGCCGCGCCCGCCGCATCGACGGCGTGCAGGACCGCTATATCGAATTCGCCAAGCTGACGCTGCCGAAGGCGCTCAGCCTGGAAGGCCTGCGCGTCGTGATCGACTGCGCCAACGGCGCCGCCTACAAGGTCGCGCCCGATGCGCTGTGGGAGATGGGTGCCGACGTCGTCGCCATCGGCGTCGATCCCGATGGCTTCAACATCAACAAGGACTGCGGCTCGACCAATCTCACCGCGGTCTGTGAAAAAGTGCGCGAAATGCGCGCCGACATCGGCATCGCGCTCGACGGCGACGCCGACCGCGTGCTGATCGTGGACGAGCGCGGTCACGTCATCGACGGCGACCAGCTCATCGCCGTGATCGCCGAAAGCTTCAAGGAAGATGGCCGGCTGCAGAACCCCGGCGTGGTCTCCACCGTGATGGCCAATCTCGGGCTCGAGCGCCACCTCAACGGCCTCGGGCTCGATCTCATCCGCACCCCGGTCGGTGACCGTTACGTGCTCGAGCGCATGCGCGCCGACGGCTACAACATCGGCGGCGAGCCCTCCGGTCACATCATCCTGTCGGACTACACCACCACCGGCGACGGCTTCATCGCCGCGCTGCAGATCCTGTCGGTGATCAAGCGACGCGACAAGCGGGTGTCGGAAGTCTGCCACCGCTTCGAGGCGCTGCCGCAGGTAATGAAGAACGTGCGCTACAAGAACGGCAAGCCGCTGCAGAACGCAGCCGTGGTGTCGGCGATCGCCAGCGCCGAGAAGAAGCTCGGCCAGGGCGGTCGGCTGATCGTGCGGCCCTCGGGCACCGAGCCGGTGATCCGCGTCATGGGCGAGGGCGACGACAAGATCCTGGTCGAGGCCGCGGTCGACGACGTGGTCGATGCGCTGACCGAGGTCGCTGCCTGAGCGGATCGTCGGGTTCGCGCCGCCACCGACAGCCATCGCGCATGCCGTCCATTCCGGGCCCGACCTGGGCGCGCCGGGACGGCATCTCAGTTCTTACCGGGATATTAAAGTAACCGAATTCTTAACGGTCGTGTTGCGTGCGTGCCGCAGCTACGCGCGGCGATTGATTAATGAGCGTGGTTAAAAAACAAGGTTAAGTGCCAGTTAAGGAATTGCTGCCATCGTTCGATTCACTCCGTCGTACGCGCGAATGACGGGACCGGAAAGGACGATTGCATGCTCGGTCAGCGTTTCAAGCTATCCGCAATTATTGCGCTTGGCATGATGGTAGCTGGTGCCGCACAAGCGGCCGATTATTCGCAGCCCTATCAGCCGCCTCCGCCGCAGCCGATCATCATCCAGCAGGCGCCGCAGGAAGAATTGGGCAACAACTGGTATCTGCGCGGGCAGGTCGGTGTCGGCATGATCCAGTCCGACAGGATGCAATACGAGCCCAACGCGGCGAACAACCCCAACGACTTCAGCATCGAGTCGTCATCCATTGGGGACACGATCTTCATCGGCGGCGGTGTCGGCTATTACTGGAACAACTGGCTGCGCTTCGATGTCACGGGCGAATACCGCTCGAAGGCGCACATTGATGCATTCGGCTCCTATACGACAGCTTGTGGAAGTGGGACCTGTATCGACACCTATACGGGCTCTTTGAAGTCCTGGGTGTTCCTGGCCAACGCTTATGTCGATCTCGGCACCTGGCAATGCTTCACGCCCTTCGTCGGTGTCGGTGTCGGCGGTGCCTACAACCAGATTGCCGATTTCACCGACGTCAATGTGACCACCGGTACCGGGCGCGGCATCGGGGAAAACACGGGCAATTGGAGCTTCGCGTGGGCGCTCTACGCAGGTGTCGGCTACAACGTCACCAAGAATCTGAAGATCGATCTCTCCTACCGCTACCTGAACTACGGCTCGGCGAGCGACTCCATCGATTGTATCGGCGGCTGTATTCCGGACACGTACAAGCTCGACAACCTGCATTCAAACGACATCATGCTCGGCCTGCGCTGGACCTGCTGCGATCTGGCTCCGCCGCCGCCGCGCTACGTCTACCGGCCGCCGCCGCCGCCACCGATCAGCAGCCGCGGTTAATGGCGCGCGGGCGAAACGTGAAGATTGACGGTTAATGGTCGCTTGCGCCGTCGCGGGTTCGAGGCGGAGGCGGAACGCAACGGAGACGAGACGCTTGTCGCTGGCTTCAACGAAAGGACTGTCGGCGATGGGTCGGCTGGGGACCTTCGTGGTCGTCAGCGCGCTCACCGCCCCGCTCGGCGGGACGGTCACCGCCGATGCGCCCGGCATGTTCCTGCTGTTGTCGAACGCGCAGGCACATCCGGCATTCTTCGATCTCAATGGCTGGTACGCGGGCGCCGGCGACGCATGGAGCCGGGCCAGCGCCGCGCCGGCAACGTTCGGCCGTGCGGCTTGGACGGCCCGTGGTTTCGGCAGTGGCTTCGGCAACGGCGTCGCGACGCATTGGCCGCGCGGCGGCAACCTCGGTGCATGGTCCGGCGTCTTGTCCGCCACCGACGGCAGCCGCTGGAGTTCCGGTTGGCCGGCCGCCGTGGGCGGGCCTGGCCACGTGCTCGCGCGCGGCTTCATGCGCGATGCCGTTTACCGCGCCCGCGTGCCGGGTGGCGCGGAAGTCGCCCGCGCCGCTTTCGGCCAGACGACAATCAAGAACCTCGCCGCGCATCGGGTGCGGTTCGGTATGCGTTGGAGTTCCGAAAATGAACCTCTTGCGAAGTGACTTCGGCGGCGCGCGCCGCACCCGCCGCAATGCATCGCGCATCCGCTGGCGCAGGCTGATGGCCTGCTGGCCGCTCGGCCTCATGCTGATGGCCGGTGCAGCCGCGCCGGCGCGCGCGGCTGACTGGCTTGGCGATACGCCGCTGCGCGGCGCCTTCTCCGGCGCGACAACGCGTTGGAACGGACTTTATTTCGGCGGCACCTATGGCCACAACAGCATGGAGGCCAACTTCACCGACGCCGTTTCATCGCTTTCAGGCGATGGCATTTCGTTGTCGAACGAGACGGCGCATGAGACGTCGTATGGCGGGTTCGTGGGCTACAACGTCACCTGGGACGGCCAATTGGTGTTAGGTCTCGAAGGCGATTACCATCATATGGCGTCCGACCTGACCGTCTCATCTTCTGATCAGGCGACCAGCGGTAGCACGACCTACGACGCGACTTCCTCGGTGACGCTCAAGGATTACGGTACGATCCGCGGCCGCGCCGGTTATGCTGTCGGCAAATTCCTGCCCTATGCCCAGGTCGGTTTGGCGGTCGGACGTCTGAGCTATCAGACGACCGGCACCAGCACGAGCGGTGGCACAACGACGACTATCCTCGACAGCGGCAACACTGATTCCTGGCGCGTCGGCGTTTCGGCCGGGGTGGGTGTCGACGTTGCTTTGACGTCCAACGTCTTCCTGCGTGGCGAATACGAATACGTCGCCTTCGGGAAGGCGGGTGGTATCCTGGATAGCCTGAACACGGTTCGCGCCGGTCTCGGCGTAAAGTTCTAGCGCGCCCGCGCATAACCATCCGACCCGTCTTTTTTATGCCGGCGGCTGTTGACCGCGCCTCCGCCTTGGCCTATCTCCGCCAGTGGGACACCCCTCCCCAACGAGGGGCTTCTATCTGGAAGGATAGACCACATGACAGAGACGAAGCCCGGCGTGCGGCCGGTCGTTCCGCACTTTTCGTCCGGCCCCTGCGCCAAGCGCCCCGGCTGGAACCTGCAAGCCCTCACCGACGCAGCTTTGGGACGTTCGCACCGCGCCAAGATCGGCAAGGCGAAGCTCAAGCGCGCCATCGACCTTACCCGCGAAATTCTGGAAGTGCCGGCCGATTACCGCATCGGCATCGTGCCGGCGTCGGACACCGGCGCGGTGGAAATGGCGCTGTGGTCGCTTCTCGGCGCGCGGCCCGTCACCATGATGACCTGGGAATCCTTCGGCGAAGGCTGGGTCACCGACGTCGAAAAGCAGTTGAAGCTCAAAGACCTGACGGCCCTGCGCGCGCCTTACGGCGAGTTGCCGGATCTTTCCAAGGTCGACTTCAACACCGACGTCGTCTTTACCTGGAACGGCACCACCTCCGGCGTGCGCGTGCCGAACGGCGACTGGATCGCGGCCGACCGCAAAGGCCTCACCATCTGCGACGCCACCTCGGCGGCCTTCGCGCAGAAGCTCGACTGGCCCAAGCTCGATGCCGTCACCTTCTCCTGGCAGAAGGCGCTCGGCGGCGAAGCCGGCCACGGCATGCTCATTCTCTCGCCGCGCGCGGTCGAACGGCTGGAATCCTATAAGCCAGCCTGGCCGCTGCCCAAGATCTTCCGCCTCACCAAAGGCGGCAAGATCAACGAAGGCATCTTCGTCGGCGAGACCATCAACACGCCGTCGATGCTGTGCGTTGAGGATTATCTCGACGCGCTCGATTGGGCGAAATCGGTCGGTGGCCTCAACGCCACCGTCGCGCGCTCCGATGCCAATGCCAAGGTGCTGGCCGATTGGGTCAAGCGCACGGCTTGGGTCGACCATCTCGCGGCCGAGCCGGCGACCCGTTCCAACACCTCGGTCTGCCTCAAGGTGGTCGATCCGGTGGTGACCGCACTCGCGCCCGACGCGCAAGCCGCGTTCGCCAAGAACATCGCCGGTATCCTCGACAAGGAAGGCATCGCCTACGACATCGCCTACTATCGCGATGCGCCGCCGGGCCTTCGCATCTGGTGCGGCGCGACGGTCGAGACAAGCGACGTCGAGGCACTCACGCCCTGGCTCGACTGGGCATTCGCGCAAGCCAAAGCCGCTCTGCCGAAAGCGGCGTGACGGTTTAGCTCCATGATTTAATCCGTCACCCTGAGGTGCCGCGCGTCGCGCGGCCCTCGAAGGGCGACGGCCCGGGCCGGTCACCCTTCGAGGCTCGCTTCGCTCGCACCTCAGCGTGACGGTCCAAGACAATAGGACCAATTCAAATGCCCAAAGTTCTCATCTCCGATGCCCTGTCACCCGCCGCCGTCCAGATCTTCAAGGACCGCGGCATCGAGGTCGACTTCCAGCCCAAGCTCGGCAAGGACAAGGACAAGCTCGCTGAGATCATCGGCGACTTTGACGGCCTCGCCATCCGCTCGGCCACCAAGGTGACGCCGAAGATTTTGGAGAAGGCCAAGAACCTGAAAGTGATCGGCCGCGCCGGCATCGGCGTCGACAACGTCGACATCCCGGCCGCCACCGCCAAGGGCATCATCGTGATGAACACGCCCTTCGGCAATTCCATCACCACCGCCGAGCACGCGATTTCGTTGATGCTCGCGCTCGCCCGCCAGATCCCGGAAGCCGACGCCTCCACCCGCGCCGGAAAATGGGAAAAGAGCAAGTTCATGGGCGTGGAAATCTTCAACAAGACGCTCGGCGTCATCGGCTGCGGCAACATCGGCTCGATCGCCGCCGATCGCGGTCTCGGCCTGCGCATGAGGGTGATCGCCTTCGATCCCTTCCTGTCGCACGAGCGCGCCAGGGACATCGGCGTCGAGAAGGTCGAGCTCGACGAACTGTTGAAGCGCGCCGACTTCATCACCCTGCACACGCCGCTCACCGACAAGACCCGCAACATCATCGACGCGGCGGCTATCGCCAAGATGAAGAAGGGCGTGCGCGTCATCAACTGCGCGCGCGGCGGCCTGGTCGACGAGAAGGCGATGGCCGAAGCGCTCACGGCGGGCCACGTCGCCGGTGCCGCCTTCGACGTCTTCGTCGAGGAGCCGGCGACCGACAATCCGCTGTTCAAGTTGCCCAACGTGGTGTGCACGCCGCATCTCGGCGCTTCCACCTCCGAGGCGCAGGAGAACGTCGCGCTGCAGGTCGCCGAACAGATGTCGGAATACCTGTTACGCGGCGCCATCGAGAACGCCATTAACTTCCCCTCGATCAGCGCGGAAGAGGCGCCCAAGCTCAAGCCCTTCGTCGATCTGGCCGAGAAGCTTGGCTCGTTCGCCGGCCAGCTCACCGAGAACCCGATCGAAACGTTGAAGATCACCTATGAGGGTGAGGTCGCGCAGATGAACACGCGCGCGCTCACCTCGGCGGTGCTCGCCGGTCTGCTGCGGCCGATGCTCGGCGACGTCAACGTGGTGTCGGCGCCGGTGATCGCGCGTGAGCGCGGCATGGCGGTGGAGGAGATCACCCGCGACGCCGAGAGCGACTACGAAAGCCTGATCACGGTCGAGGTAACCACCGAGAGGCAGACCCGCACTGTGTCCGGTACCGTGTTCGCCGACGGTCGTCCGCGCATCGTCAACATCAAGGGCATCCGCATGGACGCCGAGTTCGGCCCGTCGATGATTTACATCACCAACTTCGACAAGCCCGGCTTCATCGGCAAGTTCTCGTCAACGCTGGGCGAGGCCGACATCAACATCGCCACCTTCCACGTCGGCCGCGAGGCGGTCGGCGGCAACGCGGTGGCGCTGATCGAGATCGACGGCGAATTGCCTGAGGCGATCCTGGACAAGGTGCGCGCGCTGCCGCAAGTGCAGCAGGCCAAGCCGTTGCATTTCTGAGCGCGCGGCGGCCGGCCGCTTGTTTCTTCCTTTATCCCTTCCCCGCTTGCGGGGGAGGGCGGGGAGGGGGCTTCGCTCCTCCGCCAAGCACTATCGAGAGCATTTCTCTGGGGGACCCGTTCAGCATCGACAACGCCACAATTTCCATCCCACGCGGCGAGCGCGCCCACATCGCCGGTTGCGTCTGTCGCGCGCTTTGCTGGAGGTGGCCGGATTTAGCTTTACGATTTCCGGCCGGTGTGACCGGATAGATCGAATCTGGATGGTGTTCAAAGAGGCAATCTCATCATGAATCGAAAGCCGCAGATTGAATTTGAGGTGTTCAGCCAAGTGGATATGCGGGTTGGTACCATCGTTTCGGCGCGCAATAATCCGAAAGCAAAGAAGCCTGCAATCGTTCTCGAAATCGACTTCGGTGCGCTGGGCGTGAAAGTGTCGTCCGCTCAAATCACGCAGGCTTACGCGCCCGGCGACTTGATCGGGAAGCAGGTGGTCGCGGTGGTCAATTTCGCGCCCCAGGAAGGTGGCCGACGTCCTTTCGGAAGTGCTCGTATTAGGGGCCGTGGGTGACGATCAGCCGACGATCGTGCTGACGCCGACCAACTCGGTTCCGAATGGTTCTCAAATCGCGTGAATTTGGCGGGGTCGTTGTGGCGACCCAATACGCCGCGGTGTTGAACGCATCCGCCGCCCGTGTCGCCGCGATTTGACCTAAATCATTGTGCACCGCAGCAGGGCGGTTAGGCTTGGTGCCGACCGCCACTGGAGGCCCGCGCGCCGATGGACCAGATCACCGCAGAAGCTCCGCTCGCCCCGGCCGAGGCCGGTCCGGTGCCCGAAAAGGCCGCGTTGCCGGCGCCGGTTGCGCACGGCGAAGCCAAGCCGCTCGACATGGAGCCGGTGGCGCTGCCGCCGGACCAGCGCGACTCGTACGCCGTTACCGCCTTTGCCGACATCGTCGACCGCTCGCTGCACGCGGCCATTGCCCGCCTGACCATGGGCCTGTCGCCGACCGCCATGATGCAGGCCTACGCGGACTGGGCGATCCACCTCGCGAGCCAGCCCGGCAAACGCATGCAGCTCGTCGACAAGGCGGTGCGCAAGACGACGCGGCTGGCGCAATACGCGGCGCAAGGCGCCATCAAGGGCGGCGCCGCCGAGCCGTGCATCGAGCCGCTGCCGCAGGACAGGCGCTTCGACGGGCCGGCATGGCAGCAATGGCCCTTCAACGTTATGTACCAGTCGTTCCTGCTCAATCAGCAATGGTGGCACAACGCCACGACCGGCATGCGCGGCGTCAGCAAGCAGCACGAGCGCATGGCCGAGTTCATGTCGCGCCAGATTCTCGACATGGTGTCGCCGTCGAACTTCCTCGCCACCAATCCCGAGCTGATGCGCCACACGCTGGAGAAGGGCGGCCAGAACCTAGTCGCCGGTTTCCGCAACATGCTGGAGGACTGGGAGCGCCGCGTCAGCGGCAAGAAGCCGGTCGGCACCGAGAACTTCAAGGTCGGCAAGGACGTCGCGGTCACGCCCGGCAAGGTGGTCTACCGCAATAGGCTGATCGAGCTCATCCAGTACGCGCCAACCACTGACACCGTGCGCCCCGAGCCGGTGCTGATCGTGCCGGCGTGGATCATGAAGTACTACATCCTTGATCTCTCGCCGCACAATTCGCTGGTGAAATACCTTACGGACCAGGGCTTCACGGTGTTCATGATTTCCTGGAAAAACCCGGACGCCGAAGACCGCGACCTCGGCATGGAGGACTACCGCAAACTCGGTGTCATGGATGCGCTCGACGCGGTCAACACCATCGTGCCGAATGAGAAGGTCCACGCGGTCGGCTATTGCCTTGGCGGCACGCTGCTCTCGATCGCCGCTTCCGCCATGGCGCGCGATAACGACGAGCGCCTGCAATCGCTCACGCTGCTCGCGGCGCAGACCGACTTCACCGAGGCCGGCGAACTGATGCTGTTCATCGACGAAAGCCAGCTCGCCTTCCTCGAAGACATGATGTGGGAGCAGGGCTTCCTCGATACCGCGCAGATGGCCGGCGCCTTCCAGATGCTGCGCTCGAACGACCTGGTCTGGTCCTACATGATACGTAACTACGTCATGGGCGAGCGTGAGCCCGTGATCGACCTGATGGCGTGGAACGCCGACACCACCCGCATGCCCTATCGCATGCATTCGGAATATCTGCGCCGGCTGTTCCTCAACAACGATCTCGCCGAAGGCCGCTATGTCGCAGGCGGCAAACCGGTGGCGCTCTCCGATCTGCGCGTGCCCATCTTTGCCGTCGGCACCGTGCGCGACCATGTGGCGCCCTGGCGCTCGACCTATAAGATCCGCGCGCTCACCGACACTGCCGTGACCTATCTCCTGACCACCGGCGGCCACAACGCCGGCATCGTCTCCGAGCCCGACCACAAGCGGCGCAGCTATCAGGTCTCGACCTTCGCGGCCGACGCGCCGCACACCGATCCCGACACCTGGGCGCAGACGACCGCGCACAAGCAGGGGTCCTGGTGGCTGGAATGGAGTGAGTGGCTGGCCGCGCGCTCCGGAACCCCGGTGGCCCCGCCGGCCATGCCGGCCACGGCCGCGGAGGCCGCCCCCGGCCGCTACGTGCTGCAACCCTAGAGCGCTTTCAGGCGAAGTGGGAACCGGTTCGCCGTCCGGAAGCGCGACCAAAGAAGAGGGTTGGCCGGCCTGGCGTCCCCACCCGCCGGCGCAGGCCGGTAGGGCCTTGAAATTTCAGCAAAACGATCCCCATCGGGCGGGGACGGAGGGACGTTGGCGCCTTGCCTCCGGCTCCCGCATCCTTTATCCGAGAGCGGACCTAGCCGGCGGCACCCGGCGGAGTCCGGGCGCTAACGGTGCGGGGAAGGGATCCCGATGGCGAATGTTGTGGTGGTCGGGGCCCAGTGGGGCGACGAGGGCAAGGGCAAGATTGTCGACTGGCTCTCGGAGCAGGCCGACATCGTCGTCCGCTTCCAGGGCGGCCATAACGCCGGCCATACCCTCGTCATCGACGGCACCACCTACAAGCTCTCGCTGCTGCCCTCGGGCGTGGTGCGCGGCGGCAAGCTCTCCGTCATCGGCAATGGCGTGGTGCTCGACCCCGCGGCGCTGGTCAGGGAGATCGATCAGCTCGGCACGCAGGGCGTGGCGGTGACGCCGGAGAATTTACGCATCGCCGAGAACACCACCCTCATCCTGCCGCTGCACCAGGAGCTCGACGCCTTCCGCGAGTCGTCCAACGCGTCCTCCGCCATCGGCACCACCAAGCGCGGTATCGGCCCGGCCTATGAGGACAAGGTCGGCCGTCGCGCCATCCGGGTGATGGATCTTGCCGACCTGCCGGCGCTGATGCCTAAGATCGAGCGCCTGCTCGCCCATCACAACGCGCTGCGCCGCGGCTCGGGCATTGCCGAGATCGACCCCAAGACGGTCTACGACACGCTGGCCGCCGTGGCGCCGAAAGTGCTGCCCTATATGGACTCGGTCTGGTCGCTGCTCGATACGCACCGGCGCGAGGGCAAGCGTATCCTGTTCGAGGGCGCGCAAGGTGCGCTGCTCGACGTCGACCACGGCACCTACCCTTACGTCACCTCGTCCAATACGGTGGCCGCGCAGGCGGCGACCGGTTCCGGCCTCGGCCCCAATGCGATCGATTACGTGCTCGGCATCTGCAAGGCCTACACCACGCGGGTCGGGCAGGGGCCGTTCCCCACCGAGCAGGACAACGACATCGGCCGCATGATCGGCGAGCGCGGCCGCGAGTTTGGCACCGTCACCGGCCGCGCCCGCCGCTGCGGCTGGTTCGATGCCGTGCTGGTGCATCAGACGGTTCGCACCTGCGGCATCGACGGCCTGGCGCTCACCAAGCTCGACATCCTCGACGGTTTCGATGAGATCAAGGTCTGCACCGGCTACAAGCTCGACGGCCGCGTGCTCGACTATCTGCCCGCCGGCGAAAAGGCGCAGACCGAGGTGGAACCGATCTACGAGACCATCGCCGGCTGGAAGGAGCCCACCGCCGGCGCCCGCTCGTGGGCGCAATTGCCGGCCCAGGCCATAAAATACGTACGCCGAATCGAAGAGCTAGTCGGCTGCCCGGTGACTCTGCTCTCCACCAGCCCGGAGCGCGAGGACACCATCCTGATGCAGAATCCGTTCGAGGTGTGAGGTTTCCGAAAAATGACACGATGTCGGCTCACCAGGGGTTGAGCCGGAAGGGGGCTCTCCGCAGGGGCGCATGTTTCAAATCGGGCCGCATTCCAGGTAATGTGGCGTCCGGATAACTAATGTCGCACAATGGCTGATTATGAACCTTTGATCGCTCGCGCCGTCGCGGGCCTCGAACAGAGCACGGGCGAGAACCGCCGTGTGCTGTACGAGCGCGCCCGCGGCGCGCTGCTCAATCAGCTGCGCGGCGTCGATCCCCCGCTCGAGGAAGGCGACATCACCCGCGAGCGGCTGGCGCTGGAAGAGGCGATCCGCAAAGTGGAAGCCGAAGCCGCGGCCATGGAAGAGGCTGAAGCGCCAGCGGCTCAGCCTTCGCCCGAGCCTGAAGAACCCGCGCCGCCGCCGGAAAGCCCGCGTCCTTCGCTGGGCGACAGCGGCTTGAAGAGCTTCCGCGAGTCGATGGCGGAGGCCGAAGGTCTCGGCGGGGCGTCGGCCGAGGCCAACCGCTCCGCGCGCGAAAGCTTCGGTACGGTCTCCGGCGAGCCGCCGGCCGCGCCGCCGCCGCCGCCGGAAACCCACTATTTCGAGCCCGAAGGCGAAGAGGGCGCGCACGAGGAACACGCGCACGAGGAAGTGCACGGGCCCGAAGAGCATGCGTCCGGATACGACGAACACACCGAGCACGGCGAGGCCTTCGATCATGAGGCGATGCCGCCGTCGCCCTTCGAGGACGAGCACGCCGAAGCCGGCTACCCGCCGCCGGTGCGCCGTTCGTACGGCCGGCTGATCGCGCTCATTGTCGTGCTGCTCGCCGTACTGGGCGTGGGGGCGGCCGCCTATTGGCAGCGCGCCACGATCAAGACCATGGTGGCGAGCCTGACGAGTTCCAGCGAGCAGGCCGCGCCGAGCAAGCCCGCGGGGCAGGCCGCCAAGCCGGCGGTGCAGCCCAAGATCGCCGACCGCTTCGGTCCGTCGACCAGCACGCCGTCCGCCCTCGGCGGCAACAAGCCTGCCGAAGCGAGCGCGGGCAAGGCGAGTGAAAAGACCGCCGAGCAGGAGGCCGCGTCGAAATCCGAGCAGCCGGCCACGGCGCCCGCCGCCGCGGTCGCGCAGAAGGTCGTCCTCTACGAGGAGGATCCCAATAACCCGAAGGGCAAGCGCTACGTCGGCTCGGCGATCTGGCGCACCGTCACGGTGTCGCCCGGGCCGGGCCTTGCGCCCGAGCTTGCCGTGCGCGCCGACGTCGAGATCCCCGAGCGCCACATGCGCATGACCTGGTCGCTGCGCCGCAATACCGATAAGGCGCTGCCGGCGAGCCACACCATCGAGATCACATTCACTCTGCCGGCCGATTTCGACGAGGGCGGCATCGGCAACGTGCCCGGCGTTCTGATGAAGAACGGCGAGCAGGCGCGCGGCATTCCGCTCGCCGGCCTATCGGTGAAGGTGACCAACGGCTACTTCCTCATCGGCCTGTCGGCGGTCGACGTCGACAAGCAGCGCAACATCGACCTGCTCAAGACCCGCCAGTGGTTCGATATCCCGATCGTCTACACCAACGGCAGGCGCGCCATCCTGGCGGTCGAAAAGGGCGCGTCCGGCGACCGCGCCTTCGCGGAAGCCTTCCGCGCCTGGGGCGAGTGACGGCCGGGATTGGAGCCCGTGGGCTCTCTCACCTGCGTAACCAAGATTTAAGCGCGTTGGCTTAGCGTCTGCGCCGGTTTCCCGCCGCCGGCTGAGGATGCAAAGCCCTGTGAAAGCGCCGACCGATCCACTGTGGGCCGCGACGCTCAATTCGATGTGTGGCTTGACCTACGGCATCCGCACCGAGCGCGCCGTGCGCCAGGAAGCGATCGTCTTCGTCATCGGCTTGGCAGTTGGCGTTCTGGTTGCGCCGTCGGTCGGCTGGTACGTGGCGATGATCGCCGCGCTGCTCGGCACGCTCGCGGTCGAGTTGCTCAACACGGCTGTCGAAAAGCTCGCCGACCGCGTCACCCGCGAGAAAGACGTCGTCATCGGCCGCGTCAAGGATTTCGGCTCGGCCGCCGTGTTCTGCATGTTGTGCGTGGACGCGCTGACCTGGGGCGCGGCGCTCGCTCTTCGCTTTCATTGGCTTTGATGTTGTTTGGCGCGCAAACGCGCTACGGCGATATGACAAAGCCTTTCAACGTCGTGCCCGGCACAAGCCCGGCCATGATGCTGCAGAGCGCCGCAATCCACTGAAATCCCAAAAACAAAAAACTTATCCCCGCTCACCAGACCGCCCTTATCATTCTCGCGTCCGGTTCGCCGAGGGCGCTTTCATGAGGCGTCACGAAAGTGGAACCGCCTTAACGGGGCCGATATCGGGTAAACCCGACATCGGCGATGCGGTGCCTGCGGGTAGGGGACCAATACGCACCCCCTGCGCTCGGGCGGCGCGGGGCACGCGCAAACAAGTTTACGCAGTTTGCGCAAACGCAAACCGCTATGCCGGAGGCACTAAGACCTCCCGCCAGGAGCTGGCTGACAGCGTGAGTCTTCGAGACCTTGCTGAAAGCGCGGCCCGCGCCGACAAGACACCGCGATGGAGCGCCGCGGGGCGCGCGTCCTTTCGCCAAAGGACGCACGCGCTTCGCAGAAAGCGCGGATCCGATGGTTGCGCCACGCGGCGCTCCATCTCCCTCATTCATTCAAATGAGGGATGAAGAATACGGGCGAACCCGGCGCCCGCCAAACAATACGGGCGGCGGAGCGTTGGCTAGAGCTGTTTGACAACCGAATAGGAAGGAACGCGTCTAGCGGTCCGCCCACTAGCGCGTCCAGATCTGCGACGTCGGCGCCGCGCCGTGCTCGCGGTCGATGTGGTTGAGCACGCCCGAGATGATGACGAAGGTGAACATGGCGAAGGCGAAAATCGCCGCGCCGATCCCCAGCACGCGGTTCTTCGGCCGGGCGTTCTCGACGAGCGCCGCACCGGTGGTGGGAAACAAAAGTGCGTCGGAATTGGAGCCGCTGTTCATCGTGCGCCGCGCGTCGAGGCGCGTTTCGTGCTTGGCCCATAGGTGGATGATGGCGATGGCCGCGAGCACGCAGATGATGCTGCCCGGCACCCAGACGGTCGCGCCACCGAGCGTTTCGTCGGTGAGCGCAGGGGTGTGGAAGAGCCGTCCGACCGTGTCGTAGGCGGAATAGAGCACGGTCGTCTTCACGGTGAGATAGGCGCCGAGGCCGATCTGCGTGAGGGTGGCGAGCACCAGCATGGCGAGCCGCGCGGCGTAGCCGGGCCCGAGCGGCGGCGAGCGCGGATCGAGCGTGCGCCACCAGAACAACAGCGCGCTCGCCGTGAACGTCAGCACCATCACGACGGCGAGGGCGGGATGCAGCACCGCGGCGTCGAGGCAGGCCGGAATTTGCCAGAACGTGAAGCCACCGATGAAGAGGAACGTGGCGACGCTCGGGCGGGCGAGGAATGCGAAAGCGCCTTGCGGCACGTCGTCGTCCATGAAGAAGGGATCGTCGTCGCGTACCGGAAAGTGTTGGCGCCAGCGTTCCGGCAGTCCGGCGACCAGGTTCGCACCGGGCGCCGCGAGCATGATCATCATCGGCGCCACGAAGCGCAGCAGCAGCGTCTGCACCTGGAGCATCCAGTACAGATGGCCGGCGGTGCTGGCGATCGGCGGCAGCAGCCCCAGCGCCATGATCGCCATGCCGCCGCCGAACAGGGCGTGCGCCTCCGGCGTGGTCGCGCTTAGGCGTGCGAGGTTGCTCCGGGCGCCGTTGCGATAAACGGCGTAGACCGCCGCGATCGCCATGGCGGCCACCGCTCCAAACGCCCAGGACATTAACATGTGGCAATAACTCGCGCCGTGCTCCCGCCGGCCCTTTAGACCCGGAGCGCGTCGGAATCAATGCGACGCTTTAATCCGGCTATTTTTGCTTCGACCACGGGAACAGCACCGCCGGGAAGTCCGCGGCATAACGTCCCTTGTGATCGTCGGGCGCGTAATGGGTCGGCGGCGGGCTGTCGCCGGTGTCGACCGCGCGGCGATAGAGGTGCCAGGTGGCGTGGCCGAGGATCGGCACCACCACGGCGAGCCCGAGGAAGGCCGGCAGCGCGCCGATTAGCAGGAGCGCGGCAACGATCAGCCCCCAAACCGCCATGGTGACCGGGTTGGCGAGCACGACGCGGACCGAGGTGCCGAGTGCCACCGCCGCGCCGACGTCGCGGTCGAGCAGCAGCGGGAAGGAGGCGACGCTGATCACCAGCGCCAGCACCGCGAAGCAGAAACCGATAATGTTGCCGGCGACGATTATGCGCCAGCCGGCTTCGGTGGCGAACACATCGCTCAGAAAGTTTCCGACCGACGTCGGCACGTAGCCGAAGTAGGTGATGTAGATGGTGTGGGCCGCCACCATCCAGAGTCCGAACAACATCAGCAGCAAGAGGCTGAGCGCGACAATGGCGCCGATCGAAGAGGAGTAGATCACGTCGAAGGCGTGGGTCGCCGATGTGTCCAGCCCCGCCTCGCGCCGCCGGCTCAATTCGTAGAGTCCGAGCGCCGCGACCGGCCCGACCAGCGCAAAGCCCGCCGCCAAAGGATAAAGCAACGGCAGCACCGCGTAGCCGAATGCAAGCCGCGCCAGCAACAAGCCGACGATCGGATAGATCGCGCCGAGGAACAGCGCGTGCGTCGGCATGGCGAGGAAGTCGTCGACGCCGCTGCGTAGCGCGTATCTTAAATCGGCGATGCCGATGCGGCGGATGGTGATTTGGGCGGGGACTTCTCCCGCGCCAAGGAGAATGTGTGAATGCGCCATGGTCGTCCCTTCTGGAGCTTGGTGCTCCGAAGCGGGTCGCGGCGCTTCCCTCGGCCAGGGCGTGACGTTTACTGGCCCATTATTGGTACTTGGACACTCGGAATGCCACGAGCCGTTCATGGAAGATAACACGGCTGACCGTGCTTCATCTTCATAAGTCGGTGGGGGTAAGAAATGTTCCCGGAGGTATTTCTGATGTTCTTGGCCGGGAAAGCGTGCCTTCAAAACGAAATGGCCGGGCAAAGCCCGGCCATCTAAAGCGTTTATGTTGTAGGTGCCGCGCTTAATGCGCCGCGAGCTGGGCTTCCATCTTCGGCTGCTCCATGGCGGCCATGCGGTTCTTCACCGCCTTCTGCACCTTTTCGAAGGCGCGCACCTCGATCTGGCGCACGCGCTCGCGCGAGACGCCGAACTCCGAGGCGAGGTCCTCGAGCGTGATCGGATCGTCCGCCAGGCGGCGCGCCTCGAAGATGCGCCGTTCGCGCTCATTGAGCACGTCGAGCGCTCCGATCAGCGCCTCGTGTCGGTTATCCTTCTCCTCGCTCTCGGCCAGCAGGCGCTCCTGGCTGGGGCTGTCATCCACCAGCCAGTCCATCCACTCGCCCGAGTCGCCTTCCTCGCGGATCGGCGCGTTGAGCGAAGCGTCGCCGCCGAGCCGGCGGTTCATGTCGACGACGTCCTGCTCGGTGACGCCGAGGCGCTTGGCGATCAGCTTGACCTGGTCGGGATGCAGATCGCCTTCCTCCAGCGCGGAGATCTTGCTCTTGGCCTTGCGCAGGTTGAAGAACAGCTTCTTCTGGTTGGCGGTGGTGCCCATCTTCACCAGCGACCACGAGCGCAGGATGTACTCCTGGATCGCGGCCTTGATCCACCACATGGCGTAGGTCGCGAGCCGGAAGCCCTTCTCGGGCTCGAAGCGCTTGACCGCCTGCATCAGGCCGACATTGCCTTCCGAGATGACCTCGGCGATCGGCAGGCCGTAGCCGCGATAGCCCATGGCGATCTTGGCGACGAGGCGGAGATGGCTGGTGACGAGCTGGTGCGCGGCATCACGATCGCCGTCTTCGCGCCAAGCGCGCGCCAAATTATATTCCTGCTTCGGTTCCAGCATCGGGAACCGGCGGATTTCTTCGAGATAGTGTGACAGGCCGGATTCGGCCTTGAGTGCCGGTAGGACGGCTGTACGGGCCATGATGAGCGCCCTCCTTGTTGCCCCCGAATATCGGCGGGCGGTGAGTGCCGCCGCTCCCCGAGCCGACGGCGCAGAGGTGATTTCGCGACTGCACAACGGCAGATCGCAGGTGCAACATACCGAACAAGGGGCATGAATGGAAGGCAGCCGCCTTCACGTCGGCGTGACCCCGTATGCCATTGTTCTATATGATCGATTCGGAACGCCGCCGTTCGGAGAGAGGTGGTGGCGCCCCATTCAGGACATAAACGACGCAAAACGCCCAGCGTTCCCTTGGGAACACCAGGTTTATCTATGCTTGTTGCGTCTTGATGATTGCTAAATGGGGCTGGAGCGGCGGTTTTTCAAGGGGTTAGCGGGCGGCGGCCAGGGCCTCCTGCAAGGCCGCCATATCGGGCGGAAAATCGGCCTCGAATTCCATCATGTCGCCGGTCACCGGGTGCTCGAAACCCAGCCGGTAGGCGTGCAGGGCCTGGCGGCCGAGGGCTTCAAGCGCGGCGCGGGCTTCGGGGCCGAGACGGGCCGCCCGGGTCTGGAAGCCGGTGGCGTAAAGCGGGTCGCCCATGATGGGGTGGCCGATATGCGCCAGATGCACGCGGATCTGATGGGTGCGGCCGGTCTCCAGCGCGCATTCGATGAGGCTCGCGACCGGCTTGCCGTCGGGATCGGCGAAGCGCTCCAGCACCTGCCAGTGTGTCACCGCCTCCCGGCCGCCTTCACGCACGGCGCGCTTGTCGCGGGCGTGGGGATGGCGGTCGAGCGGCGCGTCGATGGTGCCGCGCGGGCGTTCTGGTGCACCCCAGACCAAGGCGAGATAGGCGCGCTCCAGCGGGCCTTCGAGCTTGTTCTCGAACTGTTTGGCGAGCGCCTTGTGTGCCTTGTCGGTCTTGGCGACGACCATCACGCCGGAGGTGTCCTTGTCGAGCCGGTGCACGATGCCCGGCCGCCTGACGCCGCCGATGCCGGAAAGGCTGTCGCCGCAATGGGCGATCAGCGCGTTGACCAGGGTGCCGGTCGCGTGCCCCGCGGCCGGATGCACCACCAGGCCGGGCGGCTTGTTGATGACGATGAGCGCGTCGTCCTCGTAGACGATGTCGAGCGGGATTTCCTCGCCCGCGGGCTCCGCCGGCTCGGGTGGCGGCAGGTTCACCTGTACGGTCTCGCCGGAATTGACGCGCGCCGCCGGATCGCGGACTGTGCGCGCCTCGATCGTCACCTCGCCGCCGAGGATCAGCGCCTTCAGGCGCGAGCGCGACAGCGCCGGGATACGCGCGGCGAGCACGCGGTCGAGCCGCACGCCCGCTTCCTCGGGCATGACCGTCACCGTTTCGCTTGCGCTCTCCGTCATGGCTCAACCAATGTCCAATCCAAATCCCACCGACGCCGATGCCGCGCAAGTGATCGCCAAGGCGCGCCGGCTGATGCTGGGCGTGATGGGCGCCACCTTCCTCGCCGTTGCCGTGGTCGTCGGTATTATCGGCTATCGTCTTTTTCGCAGCGGGGGAAGCGCGACGACGCCGACGGCACCGGTGGCCGCGATCCTGCCGGCCGGCGCCAAGGTCCTCTCCACTGCCGTTGGCGACGGTCATATCGTTCTGACGGTGCAGGTCAACGGCGCCACCGAGCTGCGCACCTTCGATCTCAAGACGCTGAAGCCGCTGGGGCGGTTGAGGTTAGAGCCGAAGTAGTAGCCGTCGTCATGGCCAGGACTAGCCCGGCCATGACCAATCATTGCCCCCTGATCTTCTCCAGCACCGGCAACAGGTACGACACGAATTTCTCGTGGTCCTCGCTCATCGGGAAATGGCCGAGGCCCTTCATCACCGTGGCCGGCGCGCCGGTGCGTTCGGCGATCTCCAGCGTGCCTTCCGCCGTGCAGGAATAATCGTATTCGCCGGTGAGCAAATAGAGCGGACAGCGCGTGATATCGATCTCGCCGAGCCGGTGGCGGATGTCGCCGTCGGCGGTGGTGTAGAAATGAAGATCGCCCGCGAACACGCCGGGCCCGCTCTGCATGTAATGCCACAGCGTTTCCCAGCGCTCGGCCGGCGCCACCGTCGGCGCCACCAGCCCGGAGACGACGCCGGCGCAAACCATGCCGCCGTGCACGTCGGGCCGATTGAGCCAGGAGAGATCGTAGTAGGATTCGGCATAAGCCGCCGACTCCAGACCGATCAGCGCGCGGAAACGCTCCGGATGCTCATAGGCGAGATGCAGCACGATGCGCCCGCCGATCGAGCAGCCCATGACCGCCGGCCTGTCGAGCTCGAGCGCCTCGGACGCGTCGAGGATCATGCGCATGTAGTCGCTGGCCGTGAGCTTGTAGTCGCGGTCCTGCCAGCCGGCGGGCGGCGAGGTCTTGCCGTGCCAGGGCATGTCGAAGGCGATGACGCGGAAATGGTCGGTGACGCGCGGGTCGTTCATCAGCCCGCGGTATTGCCGCGTGTCGGCGCCGGCGGTGTGCAGGCAGAGCAGGGGGATGCCCTGGCCGGCCTCTTCGACATAAAGCCGGTGCGGCTCGTCCAGGATGGTGCAGGGCAGGTAGCGCCCGGTGATGGCTTCGTAACGCGGGCTCATCGGGTAGCTTCCTTGCGAGGAGCTGCGATTACGTCCTTGAAATAGAGCAGGTTCGCCATAAACGGGTGCAGGTCGCCTTCCACCTTCATGAGTTTTTGTTTGACCAGGGCGAAGAGGTCGGTGAAGCCGCGCGGCGGCAGCGGCTGCCAGAACGTGTCCCAGACCGCGCGTGGGGCGCGTAAGGAAAAGCTGTAGTTGGGCGTGATGAAGGGCCCGTGCTTCACGCCGGTGACGCGGCCGGCCTCGACCCGCACCAGGGTGTAACCGTCGTCGATGGCGACCATGAAGGTGGTGTCGACGAAGCGCCCGCGGTGCACCAGGCGGGCGTCCGCGTTCACCAGGGCGGGGATAGCGTCGAGGGTCTTTTCGAGCGGTTCATCCGCTGTTTTGTCGATCATGGGCGGCCTCCCGTTGGCGGGGGTAAGGTGGCGGGAAGGCCCGCCCGCCGCAAGCCGTGGTCCACGCTTGCGCCGCGGGCGGATCGAGGTTATCTCGGGGCCCTGGCTAAGCTCCCTTCGTCTAGCGGCCCAGGACGTCGCCCTCTCACGGCGAAAACAGGGGTTCGAGTCCCCTAGGGAGCGCCAGAATTATCCTGTAAAATCAGATAAATAGTATTGAGGGGCCGTCCGCCACCCCAGTCTTGGTAAGCTTTTGTGGAATATGACAGGGCACCCGCCACTGTCCACAGGCGTCCATGGACGTTCGGCAAGCCAGTCCTTCTCCTCCGCATCATGCCGCTATCGGCGATGATCAGCTATCACTCCCTCCGTGCGGTCAGGCCCGCAATCGGAGTAGAAGCATGTGCGCAGTAGCCAGGATGCCGTCGGCCTGAACTACAAGGCAGGCTCGGTTGATCGATCAGCTTGAGCCAACCTGAGTGCCGCCTCGCGCCGAGCCCTTTCGATATGGAGCTGGGGGCGAGTACATTTCCGATCTTCGACATCGTCTCTGCTCGCAGTTGACCGGAACGACTATCAGTATGAGTTGACGTCGGGGAACGAAGGAATGTGGCAGCCAATTTCGACTGCGCCAGAAGCTCACGCGCAGTCGTCTCTTGTCGCGCTTTCGTTGATGTATACAGAAAGATCCGCAGCGGTGATGACGCTGCCTAATATGGCGCCAATCACCACCACGACGGTGGCCTACCGAGCCGTCATTTGATCCCGATCCTCAGCTGCGTCGAAAAATGTTCGCCGAGGCGCTCGTTAATAAATGCAGCGCGTTGTGTGCTGCGTTGATCTAGGTCAACTCGCCGGCTCAACCATGCGCCAATCTCGCGCCGATGCTGTTTCCGGAGGACGACCAGATCATGAATCGGAACGTTCTCTATGTCGCCATCGGCGTGCTCGCCGTCGCTGCCGTGGTCATCGGCTATCAGCTCTATCAGGAGCGGCAAAAGACGACTGGCATCGAAATAAGCGTCGGCAAGAGCGGAATTTCCATTGAGAAGAAATAGGTCGGTGGTTTTTGGATAACGGCTGTCACCGCGCGGATGCATCGGACGGTTCGATCAGCGCGTTCACAGTAGTGTGCGAAGAAGCGAGAGCTTAATCAGGTTCAGCCAAAGGAGATGGAGCCATGTCGGTGGGACTCATTCTTATCATCCTCCTCGTCATCTTCCTGCTCGGCGGTTTTAGCGGTCGCTTCGGCGGCTACGGTTACGGCTTTGGTCATGGCGGCGTCGGCGTTCTCGGTACGATCCTGATCATCGTTGTGGTCCTTGTGCTGCTTGGGCGGCTCTAAGCTGAAAGGCAGGCTTCGGATGGGTCGCCTTCGCATGCATCCCGAGAACCACTTCGTCAGCCGCATTGGATGGCTGCGGGCGGCGGTGCTCGGCGCCAATGACGGCATCATCTCGACGGCCAGCTTGATCGTCGGTGTCGCCGCGGCGGCGGCCACGCAGAGCGACGTCCTGATCGCGGGTGTCGCCGGCCTAGTGGCCGGCGCTATGTCGATGGCCGCCGGCGAGTATGTATCCGTCAGCTCGCAATCCGACACCGAACAGGCGGATCTCGCGCGCGAGCGCGAGGAGCTGCGCGAAAACCCTGCCTTTGAACTCGAGGAGCTTGCCTCGATCTATGTCGAGCGTGGCGTCGAACAGGCCCTGGCCCGCCAGGTTGCCCAGCAGTTGATGGCGAAAGATGCCTTGACCGCGCACGCTCGCGACGAGTTGGGGATTTCGGAAATCACCACCGCGCGTCCGGTCCAGGCCGCACTGGCCTCCGCCGCCACGTTTTCGGTCGGTGCGGCCATGCCCTTGCTCATGGTCGTGGTATCGCCCGCCGCTGCGCTTGTCCCCATCGTCTCGGCTGCTTCGCTGGGATTTCTTGCTCTGCTGGGTGCGGTTGGCGCGAAAACCGGCGGAGCAAACATTTTGCGCGCCACGGCCCGGGTGACATTCTGGGGCGCGTTGGCGATGGCGCTTACTGCCGGTATCGGGAAGTTGTTCGGTACGGTCGTGTGATTATGGGGCGCGTTGCGACAGATGCATTGATCGGATCCCTCGCTGGCAAATCCTCAGGCGGCCTAGGAAAGATGACATGCCGCTCTGGCAAAGATTGTTGATCACGCTCGCGACCATGCTGGTGTCAAGCTTCGTTGCCGGCCTGCTGTGGCGCGGGCTCTTCAACGCGGACATCCCGAGTTATCTGAGCGGGATTGTCGGCGGCGTTACGGCGGTGCCGGTGTGGGAATTATTGAAACGGGTTCAATTGCGCTAGCCCCTTCGGCCTTGTGGCTCAATCTGACATCGAACGGATGATACCCGATGGCGCTGCGCTTGATCGAGATGGTGTTGCAGGAGAAGGACGGCGATGACGTCCGCGCGCTTCTAAAGGACTGCAAGGTGCTCGAGCACCGGCAAATCCAGCTGGTAAACGAAGAAATTCTCGTGCGCATCCTGTTGGACGCGGAACAGAGCGAGACCGTGCTGGATTTGCTGGAGAAGCGCTACACCGACTGGGACAACCGGGTGGTGGTTCTGCCGGTTGAGGCGACATTGCCGCGTGCCCAGGCGGAGCCGGCACCAGAGACATCCGCCACGGCCGAGCAGGCGCCGCCAGAGGAAAAGCCGCCGCAGCGGATCGGCCGCGAGGAGCTGTACGAAGACATCAAACATGGTGCGCAGTTGTCCCGCGTCTATATGTCGATGGTGGCGCTGTCGACCGTAGTGGCGGCCATCGGCCTGAATCACAACAGCGTGCCCGTCATCATTGGGGCCATGGTGATTGCGCCGTTGCTCGGACCGAACGTGGCCTTGTCGCTCGGCATTACCTTGGGTGATCTGTCGCTGGTTCGGGAGGGGCTCCTGACGGCGCTGGCAGGCGTTGCGGCGGCGCTGGTGTTGTCCGTGATCATCGGCGTGCTGCTGAACGTGGACCCGACCTTGTCCGAGATGGCATCGCGCACGCGGGTGGGGTTGGGCGACGTCGTGGTGGCATTGGCGTCCGGCAGCGCGGGCGCGCTGGCGTTCACGACCGGTATTTCGGCGACGTTGATCGGCGTCATGGTGGCGGTGGCGTTGTTGCCGCCGCTGGTGACGTCCGGGCTGCTTCTGGGCGGCGGGCATCCCTCTGTGGCAATCGGCGCGTTCTCGCTGTTTCTGGTGAACCTGATTTGCGTGAACCTTGCCGGCGTGACAACGTTTGTGTTGCAAGGCATCAAGCCGACCAGTTGGTGGGAGAAAGACCGGGCCGTGAAGGCCACGCGCATCGCCATTGCGCTGTCGGTGGTGCTGTTGTCGGTATTGGTCGGCATGATTCTATTGGTGCACAGAATCTGAGGTCGGCCAGGCAAAACGGCCTGAACCATGGGGCGTACCGTTCTGTGCCAGCCGGTCTTACCTTGCCACCGCCCCACTGGTTCCAGGCTGAATCTGGGGCCGCGGACCTCCATCCTAGACTGATGAGATGTTTCTTGTTGCCATAGTGCTCCGTGAACAGCTTAAGCAACTAGGAGCGCGTGTTGTTATCGATATTCGATCTTGTGGCGATCCTGCTGACGGTTAGCGCCGTCTTCGCTTTCGTCAACGCCAAGCTGCTGATCGGCGAACGCGGGCCCACCGACGCCACGAGTAAAACAACGCAGCGCTATCTATTTGGGTTTTGGACGCTGATCGACGAAATTCTCAATATCGTACTCTTCCTGTTGATTGGACTCGAAGTGTTTGTGTTGCGCCCGAATCAAGCCGTAATGCCGATCGCCCTTCTGGCCATTCCCATCGTTCTGGCGGCGCGATTCCTTTCGGTGGCAGCTCCGGTCGCCGCGTTGAGTGTTCACGTGCCGTTCATGAAGGGAACAATTCCGGTGTTGACCTGGGGCGGCGTGCGCGGCGGGATTTCAATTGCGCTGGTGCTATCGGTCCCGGAATTCACTCAGAAGCCGCTTATCCTGGCCGCGACATATGCGGTTGTCATCTTTTCCATAATAGTGCAGGGGCTGACTCTTGCCCCGCTGGTACGCAAGGCCGTGACGACCATAAAATAAGAGGCCAATATTTAACGAAGCATGCGTCATCGCAGAATTTGACGGTACTTTTATCCGCCGGCGTCGGAACACGTTCGGTGGTTACCTGAATATTGTGATCGCGGCGCTAACAGCTATCCGCTTCAGCGATTGGTTTTTCCTGCATCACGACTTTCGGGTCTCCAGACGATTTTGAGACAGACCTGCGCCAAGCCGGAAATGTGGAGTTGGCGGGCGGCAATTTGGGATACATCGACTATTCTTCCACTGACGAAAGGCCCGCGATCGGTGATCCGTACGACTGCTGAGCGACCGGTTTTTTGGGCCACGATGAGGACGAGCGTTCCGAACGGAAGGGTTCGATGGGCGGCAGTGAAATCTTCCGCCATGGTGTCTTCTCCGCTTGCGGTCGCTTCGCTGGCGGAGGAGTAGACCGATGCAAGACCGCACTCGTCCGGTGTTTTATCGCCTGCGCTCACCGGCTTCAAAAAAGCGACCAATAGAAGCGCTGCTGCAAGTGAGAGGGACTTTTCGATCATCGATCGCTTCCCGAACCTGACACAAGAAATGCACTCGTCGCGGCGCGATACGTGTCGTCAGAAGAATATTGCGTAGTGGCAATGAGATAGTTCGGAAAATATCGGCCGAAGCCGCGTGGATATCTTTAGTTCTTGCTGGCCTTGTGGCCCTTGATTTAAGTCAAGGCCCCGGATCCCGGGTTCGGTCATTTTGCATTTGGCGGTGCCCGTTAGGCGGGCGGTTTGTGCGATCGGGCAGCCGATTTAGTGTGTAGCCCAAACCAGGAGCCGAAAAGCCGGCACGTAGCGAGATGCGCGTAGCGTCCCAGGCGGCTTCGCATTCACGCGAGAAAGATCGGCTACAAGTGATTGAGTGATTGAGTGATTGAACGAACGAGCGGAGCGCAGAGTTGATGGCTCCTGCGGGTTCGGCGCGTGTTGTGGGGCAAGAGTTGTTACCGTACCAACAAAGGGGGTCGCCATGATTTCGATCTTGATCGGCATTTTGATTATCTGCGTCATCGGTGCAATTTGCTTTTGGGCCATCGATAAGTTTGTCAATGAGAGCCGCTTGGCAAGCCTTCTCAAACTCCTCGTGGTGTTGGTGTGCCTGGCAGCGATCTTGCAACGGGTGTTGCCGCTTTTGGGCGTTAATTGGCTGTAGTCGCAGGTGATGTCGGCATTGTTGCTGGCCGTTGCGACGTTTGGGCTATCGCTGGATAGCGGGCAACATGGTGGGCGGTATCGCAATGCCTACTTGATGTGACTCTGCCGCTCCCAGGGGTGCGTTTCGGCCAGCAAAATGACCTGACACCGCTTGACCTGCATCAACACCAGTCGATCGTTCGCATGGCATAAATATCTATTCGGCCGACCTTTTGCGCAAAATGCCCGCTGAAATCAGCGGGCCGCAAGGTAACGGAGAAAAACCATGAAGATTTGATCGTTTACCCTCGCGGCGGCGGCATTGTTCGCATTGAGCATTGCGCCGGTCGCGAATAATGTTGCATCGGCCATGCCGGTCAACAAATCCGTCGCCGCTAATAGTGCGGCCGCGACGAACGTCCTGCCCGTGCAATATCACAGGCGCGGCCGAGGACACTATTATAGAGGAAGACGTGGCGGCGCCGGTGTGGCCGCAGGTCTGATCGGCGGCATGATCCTGGGCGGAATGCTCGCAGGCCCCCGGTATTACGATTATGCCCCTGGCCCATCCTATCGCCCCGGCTACTACGGTGGCGACGCGGTGGGCTACTGCATGCGGCGGTTCAAGTCTTATGACCCGCGCAGCGGCACCTATCTTGGTTATGATGGCTACCGTCATCCGTGTCCGTGAGCGGATAACCATATCCGACCAGGAAAAATGCGAGCGGCCGGAGAGCTGAACTCAAATGACGACGAACAGCTCTTCGGCAAGCGATCGGCGCGCGGCCCCCGCCGCGAAGTCGATCCGTGACCATTGGGCCCTCTTCGTGGCCGAAGGCGTGGCCCTCATTGCCCTGGGGCTTGTCGCAATTATCGTTCCCTCGATCGGCGCCTCATATCTGACCGTCGTCCTGGGTTGGGTCTTTCTCGGCAGCGGGGCCATAGGGTTGGCGACAACCTTCTGGGCACGAACGGCGCCGGGATTCTGGTGGTCCCTCGTATCAGCTTTGCTCGCCATAATCGTCGGCGTGATCCTCATCGCCAGCCAAGCGCACGAATTGTACGGCGGCCTGCTCGGATGGCCATTCGAGACGGCTGGGCCATTGCGCCTTATATTGGTCTTGTTCTTCCTCGTCGAAGGCGGCGCATCCATCATGTTTGCTGTGGAGCACCGCCGCCAATTCTCGGGGCGCTGGGCCTGGATGTCGGCAAGCGGCGTCGTCGACATCGTGCTCGCGAGCATCATCATTTTCGGTCTACCGGGAACGTCGTCCTGGACGATGGGGCTGCTTGTGGGGATCAACATGATTCTGGGAGGCTCCGCGCTGCTCGCAATGGGGCTTCACGCGCGCTGAATGCACTATTCCGAATGCACCGTATCCGCGCAATCAGTCGTACGGAAGCCGGGCAGGTATTCAATCGAGTTTTGCAATATTGAGGATCAAGTCCATGGGCACCATCGACCCCGCCGCGACGTTTCTTATTGTTCTCGCAATCGGTATTGTGGCCGGCATTCTCTTCGATCGAGTCGCTGGGCCATCCTGGCTCGCCCGCCAATTCTCTGGATCGTATCGTGGGATCGTCACGAGCGCGCTTGTGGGCATTGCTGGCGCCTTCGTCGGCTATCACATTGCTGTGCTGCTTGCGTCTGGCAGTGGGCTTGTGACGACGGTTGTTGCGGCTGCGGCCGGCGCCGCTGTCGTGCTGTTCGCTTGGCGGATGGCTAAGTGACAAAGATGGCCTCAGTCCGCATTGTCCTGGCGCAATCTTTGTCGAGATCCACACAAAATGCAGTCACGGTAAGGCAGTGCGCGCGCGCTCGCCAAATGACTAAACGGCTCCCGATGCAGAAGCCATAACGTCGCGCGAATTTCGCGTTCATGACGCCGCATATGGAGGTGCTTCGCTCGCGCTAAGCCACCTCCACATGGGGTTAGGTTACGTCAGCGACAAATTCGCCGCATTCTGTACCTCACATGACCATGGCGCGTCACGGTACGCACGCGAATCGTGCGGCAATTGCCGTAGTAAGCGTCGTTGGCGTCATAGCCTCTGCGATGGCGGTAACCGTTGTCATGAAACCGAGGGCCCACGCCTATGCCAAGCGGGCCGACTTGCACGCCCGCGCCGCGGGAATCCGCACCGAGAAACACTTGCGCACTAGCCGGCGCCGCAATGCCGATTATGGCGACGGCGGCCAAGCCGAATAGAAGTCGCTTCATTGTCTGTTCCAATTCCGTTTTGAATTAGCTCTGAACATTAGCTAAGCGACAATTGAACCTAAACAACTGTTCTATACCGCACACTCTCTCGTTATATTTGACGGCGGGCGCTATTTGCCGTCTTGGTGATTTCAAAAGTCAATTTCAGCGAACTTCGCAATGGTGATGCAGGGAGGTTGACGCGCAGGCCAGAGCGTGTGGATGTGCCGTTTCCGCGAGCACATAACACACCACATAGCGGCGGCTGGTGAACGTTGGCTTCTTTCGACGCGTTGGACGCAATCGATTCGACCGACTACGCCGACGTCCCGGCGCTCGAGCCGGATTGCGAAGGCCAGCCGAAAGACGGTTGCGCGTTGAGGTGGCAGCAGCTGGCGACGGGTGTGGGCGACGTCATCGGTGATTGCGTCACAAATTGCCCGTGCCAATAAGTCAGCATAGCGGGTGCTATGCTTCAATCTTGATCGGGCCCGGTTTATCCGCGCTGTCGGCGCCGCCCGAATCTAGCGGGACTGGCCGACCTGAACCGAGGGGCTGCTCTTCAACTGCGAGGGTGCACCGGATTCCGATGTGGCGGCGCCTGGGTTCGGTGTCGTTGCCTGGTGGTGTGGCATCATGAGCGACATTGCCACCCAAAAGGCCAACCACACCCACCAGTACTGTGTCCATCGCGTGGGAGCGTTTGCAGGCCGGGTTGCGGCATTCGCTGCTCCGGCAAGGGCTGTAGCCTCGCCCGGCTGCGGGAGTAACCGCACCAACCGCGCAGCAATGGCCGCCGCTTCAGCCGACTTCCAGCTTCTACCTGAGACGAGATCGAGGATTGAGATCAGCGTCTTCTCCGCGATCGCCCGGGGCATGGCCGCCAATCGCGTGGCCTCCTCCCACGGGTCAACATTCATCCGTGCCAGAGCGGAAAGGACGCTAAGGCGCATCCCGTTTGCGTCCTCGCAAACCGGCGCAAACAGAAAGTCGTCGTACCTGGCACTCAGTGTTGAGAATCTTGCGCGATGATCCACGATGGAGCCGCCTATTGTTTACGGTGACTGGAGCACAGCTTCGCTTTAAGCGGCGCTCTGGCCCTCCAATCACGGGCGGAACGCGAGGGGTGGCGTAAGGGGAGCTGCCTTCGAGGGTAAATCGTTCAGGGCCACAAAAAACATATAGTGTGTTGCCAGGGCAAATGTGAGGGGTGCGGCATAAGCAGGCGGCACCAGGCGCGGTGCGGCCGGCTTGCCTCCGTTGAGATCGCCAGTATCGGTCTGGATGCCAATTTCAACGATGCCCGCTCGTTATCGCGTCGATTGTGATGGCCGGACTTGTGTTCCGGTGCCAGTGGTAAAGCGGACAGTCATGGTAGCGCTAAACCAGTTGCGTTGAGTTGGGCGTGATGGAAGCGGGGAAAACCACACGACAACGCGGCGTGCGGCACCGTTAGATAAACCGGAAGGCCTTATCGGCATTGGCAAAGCAGCGGCCTGGTACGTCGATCGGTGGGGTGCACCGGAGAATGTGTCCCGGCCTCGGCGCCATTCGGGCTGGGGTTTTTATATAGACCTTACCCTTGGGATGAGGCGGTCCATGCCAGACCACGAGTTTGTCGCCCTTAAGTGAACGATTTACGACTTGGCCGCGAAATGCTCCATCCGTTGCGGTTGGCGCCGACAAAGTCGTTGGCGTTGTTTCGAGCAAGGGTGCGAAGTGGCGCGCCGCCACCATCGAGCTCGCAATCCCTACGATGTAGGGTAGTGAATACAACACGACGGTCTTGATAAGCATGGCGCAATCCTACTTGCCCGATTGGATAAGAATAATCGAAGCGGCGCAGCAGGAAATTCCGGAGTTGTCCCTAAGGGCTTTCGGCTAAGCGATTTTACGCAACCAAGGTGTCAGATTGATTTATTTACGCGCGCTTTATGGAACAGGCGTCGTATCGGCGCGTTGGTGCGACGCCGTCCACCGCGCGACGGTGCACTTCCAACATGCAGGAGACGTTCATGCGAAGCGACCTTCGTTCCTACGCGATTGCGATCGCGGTGATCTTTATGGGTAGTGTCGGCCTTGCAGCCGCACAAGGTATGTCCGACCAGGGGCAGCTCAAGCTCAGTCCCGCTCAACAGCAGGACGTCATGAAAGGCCTGGCCAGCGAGCCGGCGCAGGCGTCAACGGGAGCCGAAGAGGCCACTGTTGGCACTAAGTTGCCGGAGACGGTGAAGGCGCAGCCATTGCCGGCCGATGTGACCGCGCAGGTGCCAACGACGGACAAGTACATGTTCGTCAAGATGCCGGACCGCATCCTTCTGATTCACCCCGACACCGGGGCCGTCGCCGAGATCATCACGAATGAATCCTCGACAACCGGATCTGGTTCGAGCGAGTCGGACCAGAGTGAACAAAAGTAGCGATGCGGGCGAATAACCCAAGCGGCGGATTAACCGCCGTATGTTGCGGTAGCGGCGTTGGCGCTTAAGGTGCCACGGAAGTGAACCGAACCGGCGCCGCTACCGATGTTCTCAAGCATGATAATCGCATTCCGCTGGCAGCCTCGCTCGACGGGGGCCGACAGAGCCCGCCGGGATGCCCGGACAGGCCTCGGGTCGATCCAACCAGCCCTTAAACACAGACGGCGTCACATGTCTCGGTCGAACGGAATGAGACCAGATCTTTGCGAAAGCTGGCCGCGGGTCCCGCATTATGGTGGTTTTCGGCATAGGGCGCTGACGATGGATATGTTCATCCACGAACAGAACCTTTTGATTTTCCGAAAGCAGTTAGCCGAAACGTCGCACGAAACGAAGCGGTGTCAGCTGATAAAGCTGTTGACGGAGGAAGAAGGAAAGAAGCTGCGCCCCGGCCAAAGAAAAGTAAGCCGTGTTCGTTGACGGCCGCGCTTGGCCTGCAATTCATGCCCAGCTTATGATCAGACGCAATTGCCGCGGCGCAGCACGCCTCCGAAAAATATTAATTTGGCGGGTTCACTGTGCGCGGCGCATCGGCTAGCAGTACGCTCAGCAACGAACTATGGACCTCGAGATGTCCGTTGTAGTTTATAAAGCCCAATTTTCGGAACTTATTCATGAAATGGCTCACGCGTGACCGGGTCGTGCCGACCATCTCGGCGAGCATCTCTTGGCTGATCTTCGCGAGAATTGGCTCGGGCCGGCCGTCCTTCCCAAAGTTAGCCAACAACAGCAATAGGCGCGCAAGGCGCTTTTCGGTTGAGTTGAAGAGTTGATCGACCAAGTCTTCTTCAACCCGGGCATTCCTCGCCAATATATGAGAGACAAACATTTGCGCAAATGCGGGCTCGTCACGAATGGCCCTTTGAATTTCACTCTTTTGTACGCGCATCGCCTCGCATTCCGTCATTGCAGACGCCGTCGCCAAACGCTTCGGCTGTCCGAGCAGGCATCCTTCCCCGACAAATTCGTCGGGTCCCAAAAGGGCGACAACGGCTTCCTTCCCGTCCTTGGATAGAACGGCGACTTTGACCTTGCCTTTCTTGATATAGAAGACGGCGTCCGCATCGTCGCCTTGAGCGAAAAGAACTTCTTTCTTCGAATAGGTGGAAATGGCGCGACCGACGCCCGCCGTAGCCAAAAACGCCGCGGGGTCAAACGGCGGGATCTTGGCCGCTTTGCCGATTGTATTGCGCTTGGCCGGCTTTGATCTCTGTTGTTGAGACATGATGGATTCGCCTCCATTCAGGCGAGAGTACTATTGGCTCCCAGCCACCGACGCCTGATACAGGGCTTCTGTTGGTGATGCGCTAATGTATGCTTCCGAACGTAGGAGTCCAGGGCAATTCGGTACCGTTGGGCCGAGGCGAATTGGTTTACGATCGTATTTAAGCCTGCCGTGGGCGTGAATGCCGGTATTAATTTTGCGTTAAAGAAGCGAAAAGCGGTCTGGATGGATCAGCCAGCACTTCTTCCGGGAGGGTAGCTTGCTCCATCGCCGAAACAGCTTTGGGCTTCGGTGGCAGAGAGACAGGTCCAGTGCTCCCGCCCGTGATATTCGGGAGGTAAAAATGAACATCGTTCCGATCCAAGATGTTGCCTTTGACGATAAGGCGACCCTCGCAATGGGTCTCGCATTCGATCAGGCGTGTAAGTCTCTCCGGGACTTTAGCCGCAGCGGCGCAGCGCGCGAGACCCTCGCTAAATGTATCATTGAAGCCGCCAAGAATGGTGAGCGGGATTCGGCCCGGCTTTACGCGGAAGCGTTAAAAGCGTTTCGCGGCGGAGGCATGCCGATGCGAATGCCGATTGCTGGCGGAGACCGCAATTTTCCCGTTCCGGTCTTCGCTTTGGTCGCGCGCACAGCGTGATCATAGGGAGCCCGGTTAGTCCATTAGCCGGGCTCTCGCCATTCCAGGCAGGTATTCGAAACCAATCGGTGACTGTGAAGGGCGCCGAATATTGACGTCATTCGGCACCCAACCGTGACCCCGGCGGACGGAACGTTTTCCACGATCTGACAATGACTTGAAACGTCGACAGAGAGGTCGGCCTTGGAGGCCGATTTGTGGGTCAGTAGGGCGCCGTTTCACGGTCTGTGCCTCCATAGTAGGCATCAACGGGTAGCCGTTAGGCCAACTTCAGGCGAGGGCACCCCTTGCAGTAACGCCGCACCAGATGAGAAGCTGAAACGTGGCCACGCTATGGCCCGCAGTAGCTTCTTGTCGAACGGCCCCTGTCATGCTGATCCGATACGGCTATGACATAACCATCACATGCACCGAGCCGACGCCGATGGTGTGTCTTTTGGGGGTGCATCCCGATAGGGCCGCTGACGTGCGATCGGTGGAGCCGATGGTCACGAGACCGAAGGTCGCAATCACGACCTACCGGGATTTGTATGGCAATCTCTGCCGCCGTCTCGTGGCGCCGCCTGGCGAGTTTTCCCTCTCAGAGGATGGCACGATAGAAGATCACGGGGAACCCGATCCCGTCGATCGGGATGCGGCCGAAATCCCCGTCGCGGACTTGCCGGACGACTGCCTCATCTATCTGATGGGTAGCCGTTATTGCGAGACGGACAGGCTGAGCCAGATCGCCTGGGACATGTTCGCGCCCGTCAGCCCTGGCTGGGGCCGCGTGCAAACAATCTGCGACTTCGTCAACCATCATATCAGCTTCGACTACATGAAGGCCCGCGCCACCCGGACGGCGTTCGAGGCCTATCAAGAGGGGATCGGCGTATGCCGCGACTACGCGCATCTCGCCATCGCGCTCTGCCGCTGCATGAACATCCCGGCGCGCTACGTTAACGGATATCTCGGTGACATCGGCGTCCCCATTCTCGACCCGATGGACTTCAGCGCGTGGATCGAAGTGTATCTCGGCGGCCGTTGGATCACGTTTGATCCCCGCAACAATGTGCCGCGCATCGGACGTATCGTTGTGGCGCGGGGACGCGACGCCGTGGATGTCCCGCTGATAAATTCATTCAGCCAACATGTTCTGAAATCATTCCGCGTGTGGACATATGATGTTGCCAATGTGCCTCCCTCATTCACCACCTGTTGACGCGGCCAAGGCCGCCCGGACAATTGCCGACGTTTTCGGGGGCATGGCCCCTTGTATGAATAGAGGGCGTAGGTTGTCCCTGTCGGATAGCCCTCGACCGCAATGATATTGCCGACAAGTTGTCATGCGGGGTGGGCTCGCGACCGACGCCGATAGGGAACTCGCTCGGTGTCCGAAAGAGGCTGACGACGAACGTTTTGGCAAATGTGGCTCGATCTGTCGCCACTATTCGCCGCTAAACAAAAATAGTGTGCGTCGCATCGTCTCTGCTCAGAACGAGAAGTCGAGTCAGTCAGAAACAATCTTATGGGGTTTTGACCCTGGCTGTTTGAAAGGGCTGTAGATCCTTGTCGACGGGCCAAAAGAGAATCAAGTTGAAGACGACGGCGACTGCTTCATGCGGCACATGTTTACCGTTTGAATCAAGGTTGTTCCAGGACGGCGCGCGGAAGCGGTTTCGCACAGCCAAGACTTGTCGTGGAGATTCGTTGTCAGCCGGCACCAACCGACCGGCTTCGTCAATGTGAGCGACCCACGCGAATTCTCCGTATCCGAACAAGTTGATCTTGCGCCCATGCGGTTGTATTTTGTCCAAGCTGGAACGGAGGTGCACTGCATCGAACTCCGGATATTGGAGGTCGGGCTGACGACAGTTAAACCTGTGTGCGCTGAGGAGTCGGGCATGGCCAAGCGAGGCGATAGTTCGAGACCGAAGAGAAGGCAAAAGATCCCGTTTGATCCAAAGGTGTTTCTAGACACCGAAAACGGCGGTCGCACCATCACCAAATATCGGGCGCTTCAAACGGTGTTCTCGCAGGGCAGTGCGGCGGATGCGGTTTTTTACGTCATAAAGGGCAAGGTTAAACTCACCGTTGTATCGGAGCAAGGCAAGGAAGCCGTTGTCGCGATCGTCGGTCCGGACGAGTTCTTCGGCGAAGGGTCCTTAACCGGACAGCCCCGACGCCTATCCGCGGCCGTCGCCCTGACAGACTGTGAGGTTGCTCGGGTAGAGAAGGCGGCTATGGCGCGCGTGCTCCGTGAGGAGCCGGCGTTTTCCGGGTTCTTTATCGAGCATCTCCTGACCCGCACGCTTCGGGTCGAGGCGGATCTCGTCGATCAATTGTTTAACTCCAGCGAAAAGCGCCTGGCACGAGTGCTCCTCTTGTTGGCAAATTTCGACAAGGAAAAGGAAGGTGCGTCTGAGTCTGTTCCTGGAAAGATCAGCCAAGAGACGCTTGCGGGGATGATTGGCACGACACGATCGCGTGTAAGTCAATTCATGAACAAATTTCGGAAATTGGGGCTAATCGACTACAATGGCCACTTGGTGGTGCACAATTCATTGCTGAATGTCGTTTTGAACGATAGCCCGCACATCGATAGCCGAACGAAAACCAGGGCGGTCACGAAGACAAAGACCGGCCTGAGCCGCAGCACAGGTCAATTGTGAACAGAGACAATTCCTCTCGTTGGTCAATTTTGAACAAGCGCGGACCCCCCTATCGGCACGGAGGGGGGAGGCGGCGTGTCGTGGGGGTGTTCTGCGCCTTCTCTTCTTCACTGTGTTCGCAACACAGAGTGATCGAGCTCGCTCAGCCAGGAACTTTCACCGATTAGCTCACCGAGTTTTTTCGCTTCGTTGCACTAGGCTGCACACGCAGGCCGTCGAAAGGTCGCAGACTTCCTCGGGCTATTCGCCGAACTCGAGACGAGGGGAGCCGCCAGCTCGTCTTTCTCTACTTTCATCTTCCGATCTTTTGATCTTTAACTGTATCGGGTCTTTGGCTGTGCGCCAGCCTCTTTTTCTCTTTCTTTAGTCAACGGTTTGGGATCGTTCGCACGGCATTCTGTCGCCTTACGCGCGGCGCACGAAGAGCCTCGTATTTCTTTTCCCTTTTCTCTTTTGATTGGCGTCTCGATCGTTTTCTTCGATTAGGCGTTGACAGCGTTTCTCGGCCTAGTCGCCTTTTTTCTTTCTTTTTCTTTTATTTCTCTCTTTTTATATTTCTTATCGACGAGCTCTCTCTCTTTCTCTCTCTCTTTCTTTCCCTTTAGCGCTATTCTACGTCTGAACGATGGCATCTACGTCCATTCTCTTCTCTTATTTTTCTCTCAGTTTCTTCTTTTTATCATCTTCTCCTTCTCCTTTTTCTATTTTTTTCTCTTTTTTCTTTCCTTCTTCTTCCTCTTTATCTTACAATTCTTTGAGGAGCTGCTTCTCGATCTCAAGCGGCTCTTTCTCCGATCTCCCGTAGCTCGCTGTCTCCGACGGGGCGCTCTGCTTCTGGTAGGCGATCGTTTAGTTTTTTCCTTAGTCTCTCTTTCTTGCTGCTGGGTATAGAAGACGGCGAATGTCTTGGACAAACTGCCATAGAGCCTGCTATCTAAGACCAAGCGTGCCTTGCTAGATATCTTTTTTTCTCCTATCATGATGGATGCCGAGACTGCTTTCGATGGCTTTATCGAACGCTAGGCGTCAAGTACGACAAGGCTGTCTATTTTCTCAGCTATTATCTCGAATCTCTGCTCTCCTTCTATGACTTCCCTTCCGATCACTGGTAGCTTCTTGTACATCAAACCCTATCTATATCACGTTCGCGACCGTTCGGTATCGAACCGTCCGATCTAGAGGATGTTCCAACAAGACCGCGCTCTCCTTTATCTTCTATCTCTCACATTCCTCCTTTTATATTTTTATCTTCTTCTCGGTCACTTCCAGTTGCCTATAGTCATCCTCTTTTTAAAGTTCAACTACAAATTGATGGTCAGATCGCTAGCTCAAACCGTCTCCTCCTGATCTCTCTCGTCACCAATATTTTTGATAACTTGCCACTTGGTGGTGCACAATTCATTGCTGAATGTCGTTTTGAACGATAGCCCGCACATCGATAGCCGAACGAAAACCAGGGCGGTCACGAAGACAAAGACCGGCCTGAGCCGCAGCACAGGTCAATTGTGAACAGAGACAATTCCTCTCGTTGGTCAATTTTGAACAGATTTCATTCGAGACTTAGAGCAGTTTAATTTCAGAATTCAGTGCCCTCAAAGCGGGGTTGTAACCGATGAATTTGATTGCGCGCCCGGAGACCACAGCCATGAGGTCGGATACTAGACGCAGATGCAGCCGATGTGGTGGCCAACTTAACGTGATTGCGCATGTCGATCGTAAGGTAATTGGCGCGCCAGTGACCTATTATTCATGCGATGACTGCGCGCAGGTTATTGTTCATGAAACCTGAGGGTTTCGGTTGAGGATCTGTCTCGCTGCGATCTCAGGACTGGTGAACGAGTTGGTTGCGTGCGTTGAATATAGATTTTGTCATGTGTGGAGGCGTTCCGGCCGATATCGATCTGCCAATCGGCATAGAGTATCGGCGCCGATCGGCGCGTTAATCTATTGATTCACTTGCCAGTGGAGGGGAAGCGCTCGGGCGCTTATTCTCACTTCCGCAGCGGTAGGCCTTCCTTCCTCGTCAGTTGTGGCTCCAATCAAATTATCCTGCGCTTCGGGCGTCGCGGTCGTCCCTATGACCAATTTGCGCGACGTGTGTGGTTGGGCGGCCGGCTGCGCGTGTGTCGTTCTCTGCACTCTCTGAACTGCGTGGCACGATGATGCTACTGCGCAGGTACGATTGAACCGCGCTATCGGCACTGAGCGTTCATGCGGCTCCCAATCGATATCTAGGAAGATTACGTAGTGTGTGGCGATGACGAATTGATATGTTGAACCAATAAGATGCTGTCTTACGGATGATCTGGTGCCGTTGTCGGCTTGTCGGATATCCGATGGGGGCCTGTTGTGATTGCCAGATCTATGCGCCTCGCAGTTTTCGCTCTCGCGCTTTCGCTGGTGCCGACCTTAGGCGTGGCAGATCCGATCACATTGAAGCTTTCGTTTGTCACCTCAGACCGTTCCAATCTCTATCAGTGTTATGTCAGGCCATTCGTCGATGCGGTCAACGCCGACGGTGCTGGGCTTGTCCAGATCAAGGTCTATTTCAGCGGCGCGATCAGCCCGTCAATGCCTGAACAGGCCCAGTTGGTCCTCGCTGGTGCCGCCGACTTGGCTTATGTCGTGCCCGGCTATGCGCCTAAAAAATTCCCAGACATATCGGTCTTGGAATTGCCAGGCTTGTTCCGGAATGAGCGCGAGTCGAGTCTCGTCTTCGCGCGGTTGGCCGCCGCCGGGGCTCTCGAGGGGTATCGAAAGTTTTTTGTGGTCGGCGCTTTTGTGACTGGCGGCGAAAGCATCCACAGCCGAAAGCCGATTGCCACGCTTGCCGATCTGAAGGGGCAAACGATCCGAGTGAACAATCAGATGATAGCCAATACGTTGCGCAAGTTAGGCGCCGTCCCGTCTCTGCTGCCGATCAATCGGACCATGGAGGCCCTCAGCCAGGGCAAGCTCGATGGCGTGACGGTGCCACCGGGCGTCCTGCCGGAATTCGGCTTCGGCCGACTTGCCAACAACCACTATTTTCTCCCGCTGGGCGGCGCACTCGTCTCTTTGGTCATGAGCCGCGAGAAGCTCGCGAGCTTGCCGCAGCCCGCAGGGGAAATTATCCGTAAGTACAGCGGCGAATGGCTGTCGGAGCGCGGCGCGGGTTGCTTCGAGGCGAAGAACCGCGAGATTGCTGCGCAATTGAAGGCCGACCGGCGGCGCACGGTTGTGGAGCCGTCGCCCGCCGACCTGGCTACCGCCCAGAAAGTATTCTCGTCGGTGGTGAACGAATGGGCGGCAGAGAGTCCGCGCCACCGCGAACTCCTGGCCCTGGTCCGGGCCGAGCTGAGCAAGCTTCGTTCGTCGACGGAAACACACCCATGACCAGAGTCGCATCAGACATCACGAGCCGCCTGGCAAAGAGCTATGTGCTCACGAAGATTGCGACTTGGGCCGGTGTGCTGGCCATGACGCTATTGTCGCCATTCGTTGCGTCTGCAGCACCGGTCGAGCTCAAGCTTGCATTTTTTCCGCCCGAACACACGGCGATTTACGACGCCGCGATCAAACCGTTTGTTGGCGCGGTCAATACCGAGGGTAAAGGCCTTTTGACGATCAAGGTCTATCCCAGCGGCGCGCTTGGCAAGGCGGTGGCCGAACAGCCGCAGATGGTGCTCGACGGGGTCGCCGATATTGGCTGGGTCATTCCCGGCCAGACGTCTTACCGATTCCCCGATAATCAACTGCTTGAGATGCCGGGCCTGTTTCGCGACGTGCGTGAGGGCACGCTCACCTATACGCGTCTGATCGCCGCCAAGGCACTGCGCGGCTATCGAGATTTCGTCGTGATCGGGGCGTTCACCGCCGATCCGACCTTCATCCACAGCCGCAAGCCGATCGGATCGCTCGCCGCCCTCAAAGGGCAGAAGATTCGCGCCAACAATGATATTGAGGCGGACGTGTTGGCGCGTCTCGGTGCCATCCCAACCGTGATGCCGGCTTCGCGCCTCGCCGACGCCATCGGCCGGGGTGCCATCGACGGTGCCGCGCTGGCGCCGACCGCCGTGTTCGACTTCCGCGTCGCAGCCGTGGCGAAGAATCATTATCTCCTAGATGGCGGTGCCGCCCCGCTCGTGCTGCTCATGAGCCGCAAGAAAGTCACCAGCATGCCGGCAGCGGCGCAGGCGCTCATCCGCAAATACAGCGGCGAGTGGGCAGCCGCAGCGTGGATTGCATCTTTCGGCGGCGGCGAGCAGCGTTCGCTCGACAAAATCAAGTCTGACCCGACGCGCAAGGTGGTCGAACCGTCGCCGGCCGACCGCGAAGCCGCGCAGCGGATCTATCAATCCGTGATCGAAGCATGGGCGGCAAAAGACGCTCGCAACCGCAAGCTCTTGACGCTCATCAAAGATGAGATCGCGAAAATACGTTCGGCGAAGTGAGATGTGCTCATGAGTGCAAGCAGTAGAGTCTTCGCGAGCGCAACCGCACTGGCCTGCTCGCATGCCGGAGTCGTGACCCGAGCCGGCATGATGGCGATCATGCTGCTGCTGCTGCCGCTCGCCGCGCGCGCTGAACCGGTCACGCTGAAGCTTTCCTTTCCCAGCTCCGACCGGTCGCTGGGCTATCAGACTTTGGTGAAGCCCTTCGTTGACGCGATCAATAATGATCGCCGCGGGCTCCTAAGGATTGACGTCTACTTCAGCGGCACACTTGGAACGCCCGCGGAACAACCACAGCTCGTTGCCGACGGCAAAGCCGATATCGCCCTCGTCCTTCCCGGCTTCGATTCCAAGCGCTTTCCCGACGAGGCGGCGATCGAATTGCCGGGCTTGTTCCGCGACGCGCGGGAAGCGAGCCTGGTGCACACTCGTCTTGCCGCGGTAAAGGCGCTGCGGGGATTTCGAGACTTCTTCGTCATCGGCGCGGTCGGAACCCGACCGGAAACCATCCATAGCCGCAAACGCGTCGCGTCGTTGGCTGACCTCAAAGGTCAGACGTTGCGTGTCAACAACCCGATCGACGTGGTCGCGATGGGCAAGCTCGACGCCGCGGGCAAGGTGATGTCGCTTGTCCATACGGCGAACGCCATCAGCATCGGCGCAGTCGATGGCGCGGTGCTCCAATTGGCCCAGCTTTCCGATTTTGGCGTGGGCCGCATGGTCAGCCATCACTATCTTTTGCCCATCGGTAGTGCGCCGCTGGCGCTGGTGATGAACCGCAAGGTGTTCGATAGCCTTCCGGAGGCCGCCGAGACTCTGATCCGCGACCATAGCGGCGTCTGGCTGGCTGAGCGCTACATCGAGACGTCCGACGTCATCAGCCAGCGTGTCCTCAAGCAATTGCGTGCCGACCCGCGGCGCACGGTGACCGTGCCGACGCCGGCGGATTTGGCCGTTGCCCAACACGCGTTCAAGGCTGTCGCCGACGAGTGGGCGGCAAAGAGTTCCCGTAACCAGAACCTTCTGACGCTTGTTAAATCCGAAATAGCTAAGATCCGTTCATCAAAGGAAACGCGGCCATGATCAATACGCCAATGGCTCGATTTGCCTTCTTTGCTACGCGCCGCATTGCGATGGCCGGTTCGTTCGTCGGAGTTGCGGCGTGGATCGGCGTTCTGGGGCTGGCGCTGCTGCCGCCGCTCGCTGCGTCGGCGGCGCCGGTCGAACTCAAGCTCTCGTTTTTCGCGTCGGAAAAAATTGATGCCTTCCGCTACGGGGTGAAGCCATTTGTGGACGCCGTCAATGCCGAAGGCAAGGGGCTGGTCGCGATCAAGGTCTATCCCAACGGCGCGCTTGGCAAAGCGGTGGCCGAGCAGCCGGGGCTGGTGCTCGAGGGGGTTGCTGACATTGCGTGGATCGTGCCGGGCCAAACGCCTTATCGGTTTCCCGATAATCAGGCGCTCGAACTGCCCGGTGTGTTCCAGGGCGTGCGCGAAGGCACGCTCGTTTATACGAACCTGATCGCCGCCAATGCCTTGCGTGGCTATGAAAAATTCTTCGTGATCGGCGCCTACACCAGCGATCTCCAAGTCATCCATAGCCGTAAGCCGACCTCATCGCTCGCCGCTGTCAAAGGTCAGAAGATCCGCGCCAACAATGGGGTGGAGGCCGAGGCCCTCGCACGCTTCGGCGCTATCCCGACTGTCATGCCGGCGTCGCGGCTCGCCGATGGGCTGGCGCAAGGTGCCATCGACGCCGTCGTCATGACCCCGGGCGGATTGTTTCAATTCGGCGCCGAGCGCTCGGTGGCCAACCATTACCTCCTTAACATGGGCGTCGCTCCGCTGGTGCTGGTCATGAACCGCAAGAAATTCGACAGCCTGCCAGCAACGGCGCAGGCGCTCATCCGCAAATTCAGTGGAAAACGGGCGGCGGCGATCTGGATCGAGGCCTTTGGCACCATCGAGCGGGGTCATCTCGAAAAAATGAAAATGGATGCTACCCAAAAGGTGGTCGAGCCGTCGACGGCCGACCTAAAAGTCGCGCGGCAGGTCTACAAGTCGTTGATGGATGCATGGGCCGCCAAGAGCGCGCGCAATCGCGAACTCCTGAAGACGATCGAAGCCGACCTCGCAGCTATCCGCACAGGCAATCGGTAGGCCGCACCATGGGTAGCCTCGAAAACAAATCGATCTGGCGTTATATGGGCCTGCTGCTCGTGGTCCTTGCGGTACTGGTTGCCGGGACCTGGGTAACCGTCAAGGTGACGACGGACCACCTGCTATATCGCAACGCCACCGAAGCCTCGCGCAACTGGGCGCAGTTTCTGGCCGCCAACGTTCCGGACCTCGAACAGATCGCCGCCGGTGAAACGCCGTCGTCCACTAGCATGGAGTTCCTCAACGCGACCCGGCATTCGGAAGAAGTGTTCCGCTACGTCATCTTCAACCGCTACGGCTATTCGATCCTTGTTGCCGACCGCGGAAAGGTCGCGCCCATCGATTTGTCCGAATTCAACGCCACCGCGGCGCAGACGATCAAGGACGGCCAGCCGCACGTCGGCGCCAAGGAAGGCCACGGTCCTGGTCAGCCGGCGTATTATTCGGAGGCCTACGTTCCGGTCACCGTCAGCGGTCGGCCGATCGCTGTTG
>CAWGGL010000003.1:0-30335 GCA_963822085.1 uncultured Pseudomonadota bacterium | reverse complement strand
GTGCTGATGCGCACCGGCTGGTCCACCCGCGGCGACTCGCCGGCCTTCCTCAACATCAAGGAAGACGGACCCCATTCGCCGGGGCCGAGCGCGGCGGCGGTCAAGTTCTTGATCGAGCAGCGCGACATTCACGGCTGGGGCGTCGAGGCCGTCGGCACCGACCACGGTCAAGCATTCGGCTTTGAGCCGCCGTTACCGGCACATAACCTGATGCACGGTGCCAAGAAGCTCGGTCTCGCCAGCCTGTGCAACCTCGACAAGGTGCCGGCGACCGGCGCGATCCTGATCACGGCGCCGCTGAAGATCGAGAAGGGCTCCGGCTCGCCGCTGCGCGTGCTCGCTCTGGTCGCGGGCTGAAGTGGCGCCCGATTTCAGCATTCCCCGTTCCCCTGAGGTGCTCGCCGATCCAAGATCGGCGAGCCTCGAAGGGTGACGGAATGAAGTAAAGGCTGGGGCAGGCTTGATGAGTGACGCGGACTACATTGTCGTCGGCAGCGGCATCAATGCCCTGGTCTGTGCCGCCGTGCTGGGCCGGAAGGGCAGCAAGGTCATGGTGCTGGAGCGCAATGACCGCATCGGCGGCTGCATCCGCACCGAAAGCATCACCGAACCCGGCTTCATCCACGACGTGATGGCGACGACCTTCGTGCTGTTCGTCACATCGCCGGCGTTTGCCGCCCTCGGGCCCGCGCTCGCCGAGCGCGGACTGAGCTTCGCCGACAGCGACACGCCGACGGGCGTGCTGCTGCCGGACGGGCGCCATGCGGTGCTGTCCAAAGACCGCGCGCGCAACATCGCCGCCTTCGACGCGCTGGCGGCCGGCGACGGCCAGACCTTCGATGCCGAGATGCAGCGCTTCGGTGGCAATGCCGGTTTCGTGTTCGGCCTGCTCGGCGGTTCTCTGTGGTCGGCCGCGACGCTCAAGCTGGTCGCGCGCGAGGGCTGGCGCCGGGGCCTGCGCGGGCTCGCCAGCTTCTTCGGCGAGGCGCTCGCCTCGGGACGCGCCCATCTCGAGACGCGCTATCGCTCGGAGGTGATGCAGGCGCTGTTCGCGCCTTGGGTCCTGCACTGCGGGCTCGGCACAGAAAGCGCCTATGGCGGCGAGATGCTCAAGGTCATCGGCTTTGCGCTGGAGGCGGCGGGCGCGCCCATCGTTCAAGGCGGCGCGCAGAAGGCGCTCGATGCCTTCGAGACGCTGATCACGGATCAGGGCGGCAGCATCCGCACCGACACCGACGTCGAGCGCGTCGAGCTAGACGGCCAGGGCAGGGCGCGCGGCGTGCGGCTGGCCGACGGGAGCCGGCTGTCGGCGAACAAGGGCGTGATCTGTTCGGTGGCGCCCGGCCAACTTTATGAGCGCCTGTTGAAGGATCGGCCTTTGCCGGCCGAGGTCGGCGAGGGTCTCAAGACCTTCCGCTACGGCAAGGGCGACATGCAGATGCACTACGCACTGTCGGCGCCGCCGCGCTGGAAGTCACCCGAGCTCGGTAAGGTGGCATTGTTGCATCTCACGCCGGGGCTCGACGGTGTGTCTCGCGCCGCCAACGAGTGCGAGCGCGGGATGTTGCCGGCGGTGCCGACCGTCTGCGTCGGCCAGCCGACCGCGCTCGATCCCTCGCGCGCGCCGGACGGCAAGGCGATTTTGTGGCTGCAGTTGCCGGAAGCGCCGCGCCACATCAAGGGCGACGCGGCGAACGAGATCCCCACGCCCGCCGACGGTCAATGGACCGAGGCGGTCCGCGAGCAATACGCCGACCGTGTCGAGGCCATCCTGGCGTCCCACATCGAGGGCTTCCGCGAAAGCATGATCGCGCGCCGCACCTATTCGCCCGCCGACCTCGAAACCATTAACATGAACCTCGTAGGCGGCGACCCTTACGGCGGCTTCTGTGGCCTCGACCAGTTCTTCGTCTGGCGGCCGTTCAAATCGTCGGTCAATCACCGCACCCACGTGCCGGGCCTCTATCACATTGGCGCTTCGACCCATCCAGGGCCAGGCCTCGGCGGTGGCTCCGGTTTTCTGGCGGCGCAAAAGCTGGCTTGAGTGCGATAACCCTCTGAGCCGCCACGCGGGTGAATGCCGCGCATTAGTGCACTGCAGCAAGGCGATTGCATCAAAAACGACCTTGGCGGCTCTCTGGATTTGCTTTACATTTAAAATATCCGGTGGCTGGGCGTTGAGGTTGCGCGCGGCGCCGCAATCGACATGCAGCAAATTTGCAGCGTAAGGGGAGCCGCTAATGTACAACCCGACCCGTCGTGAAACGCTTGCGCTTGGCGCGGGCGCATTCATCGCCAGTCTGATCGGACCGCGTGGCGCGGCCCAAGCCGCCGCCAAGGGCGATACGTTGACGATCGCGTACAACGTCAATCTGCCGGCTTTTGATCCGACAACTGGACCGTCCTCTGTCAATCCGACGATCCAGGCGATCTATCGTTCCATTTTCGACCAATATATCGGACAGAAGCCCGATCTCTCCTTTGAGCCCGGCCTGCTCACGGCCTGGGGCTGGAACGACGACAAGACCAAGGTCTGGATGGATGTGCGCGAGGGCGTAAAGTGGCACGACGGCTCGCCGCTCACGCCGGAAGACGTCTCGTGGTCGATCCAACGCGCCGGCAATCCCAAGAGCGGCAACCCGGTCGCCTTCATCTGGGCGAACCTTCAAAACTTCAAGATCGACGGTAAGCGCATTACCGCGGACGCCAAACATTACGATCCGGTGCTGTACAAATGGATGGCGTTCCTGACCGGCTACGTGATGCCCAAGGCCTATTACACCAAGGTTGGTGCCGATGGATTCGAGAAAAAGCCGATTGGTACCGGCCCCTACATGGTTGACGAATACCAGGGCAACGCCTTCCTGCGGCTCAAGGCCAACCCGCATTACTGGGGCGGTGAGCCGGCGTTCAAGACCGTGGTTTTCAAGTTCGTCACCGATCCGACCAGCCGCGTCGCCGAGATCGAAAGCGGCTCTTCCGATCTGACGCTCGATATTCCGTACGACGATTTCGATCGGCTCAAGAAGAAGAGCGGCCTTTCCGGCGTCGCAACGCCGGTCAGCAACATCGGCATGATCTTCATCAATTCCAAGTACCGCAAGGAATTGACCAAGGACATCCGGCTCGCCGCCTGCCATGCCATCGACAAGAAGGCCATCATCAAGCACCTGCTGCGCGGTTACGGCGTGCCGCTCGATACCCTCGAGGCGCCGGATTACGAGGCCTACGATCCGAACATCAAGGTGCCCTACGACCTGAAGAAGGCGCAGGAGCTCATGAAGAAGGCCGGCCACGGCCCGGACAATCCGGTCAAGACGACCATCCAGACTACGCGCGGCTACATGCCGAAAGACTACGAGATGATCCAGGCGATCGTCGGCATGTGGCGCAAGATCGGCATCGAAGCCGAAATCCAGGTCTACGAGGTCGCCAAGCATTTCGAGCTGCGTTTCAAGCACGATCTGGCGCCTTTCGCCTTCTATAACTGGGGCAACGCAATCGGCGATCCGACCACTTCGACCGGCTTTGCGATGTTCGGGCCGCAGCCCAATTCGAGCTGGAAGACCAAGGATGTCGACGAAAAGATCGCGCCGCTCTGGGGCGAGAAGGACGAGAAGAAGCGCATTGCCGGCTGGAAAGCGGTCGACAAATACGTCGCGGAACAGGGCGACGTGATCCCGTTGCTGCAGTACGTCCAACCCGTCCTCTTCAAGTCCGATCTTAAGGTGATCCCGAATAAATCGGGTGCGATGCAGCCGACGCTTGTGTCGAAGAAGGCTTGAATGTGAGAATGCGGACCGGGGCGGCCTATAAGCCCAGCTCAGCACGCTGACAATGATCGCTTCGGTCCTGGTTAAACGTGTCGGCATGGCCATCGTGACGCTGTTCGGCGTCGCGGTGGTCGTGTTCTTGCTCATACGGGTCGCCCCCGGCGATCCGTTGGCCATGATGATCGGCCCCGGCGCCACCAAGGCCGATATTGCGGCGTTGCGGGCGCATTACGGCTTCGACAAGCCGTTGATCGAGCAATTCTTCATTTGGCTCTGGGGCGTGGTGCGCGGCGATTTCGGCGCGTCGATCTCGCTGCACCGTAAGGTGCTCGAACTGCTGGCCGACCGGCTGCCGGCCACCCTCGAGCTCGCCACCGCGGCCTGTGCGATTGCCGTGCTCCTGGGTGGCGCGGCCGCCATCGCCGGCACCCTGTGGCGGCAGCGCGCCGGCGAGGCGGTGATCGACGCCGTTGATGGGCTCCTGCTGGCGGTCCCCGATTTCGTCTGGGCGCTCGCGTTCGTCCTGCTGTTCGGCGTGTTGTGGCCGTTGTTCCCGTTGTCGGGGCGCATCGATCCTACGCTGGGCGTGCATTTCGTCACCCATTTCTATCTCCTCGAAAGCCTGCTTACGGGGCGTTTCGCCGTCGCCGGCGATATCTTCGCTCATATGGTGATGCCGGTGATGGCGCTGGCGCTGCCGCTCGCGGCGGTGATCGCACGCATCCTGAAAGAGGCGCTGAGCGAGGCGATGGTGCAGGATTATGTGCTGATCGCGCGGGTAAAGGGCATGTCCGAATGGCGCCTGGTGATCGGCGAGGCCCTGCGCAACGCGATCGGCCCGACCCTGGCGCTCACCGGCGTGCAGTTCACGTTTCTGATCGGCGGCACCGTCATCGTCGAACGCATCTTCGCGTATCCCGGTATCGGCTCGATGGCGATCGAGGCCGTGATCAACCGCGACTTTCCGCTGATCCAGGGGCTGGTGCTGGTGTTCGGGGCGCTCTTCATCCTCATCAACCTGGCGGTCGATCTCGCGGTCGTCGCCCTGAATCCGCGGTTGCGCCATGGCTGATGCGGCCCTCACCACGCCGAATCCGGCGCATCCGTCGCGACGCGGCAAGGTGTTGCGCGCTCTGTTGAGCCAGCCCAAGGTCGTCGTCGGCGGCGGCTTCATCCTGTTCCTGATCGTGTTGGCGATCTTCGCGCCGTATATCGCGCCGCATGACCCGCAGGCGCAGGATCTGATGTCGGGCAAATTGCCGCCCATCGGCTTTGCCGGCCACGAGGCCGGTTACCTGCTCGGCACCGACGATCTCGGCCGCGATGTGCTGTCGCGGCTGATCTACGGCAGCCGCGTCGCGCTGACGGTCGCCTTCGTCGCCGCCACATTGTCGGCGGTGTTCGGCACGCTGCTCGGCATGCTCGCCGGCTATTTCCGCGGCGTGACCGACGCGGTAGTGTCGCGCTTGGTCGAGATCTGGATGGCGTTTCCGCCGGTGCTGCTGTCGATCCTGGTGGTCGCGATCATGGGCACCGGCGTCACCTCGGTGATTGCGGCCATCGCTATCATCGATTGGACGCGATTTGCCCGCGTGGTGCGCGCGGAAACCATGGCGCAATCGCACACCGATTACGTCACCGCGGCGCGCACCCTCGGCTTCGGGCGTTGGCGAATCCTGTTCCGCGAAATCCTGCCCAATGTGGCGCCCATCCTGATCGCCTTGTTGACGCTGGAGATGGGCATCGCGGTGATCGTCGAGGCGATCCTGTCCTTTGTCGGGCTGTCGGTGGCGTCCGGCATCCCGACCTGGGGCGGCATGATCGCGGAAGGACGTCAGATCATCTATGACGGCTGGTGGGTGTTTGCCGCGCCGCTCGCCGCGCTGTTTGCCACCGTGCTCGCCTTCAATCAACTCGGCGATGGCTTGCGCCGCGCGCTCGATCCGGTGATGCAGCGATGAGCGCGCCGCTTCTGTCCATCGCGCACCTCAACGCTGCCTTCGGCGATGGCGGCAACGTGCCGATCCTGCGCGATGTGTCGCTCGAGGTCGGCCGCGGCGAGGTGCACGGTCTCGTCGGCGAGAGCGGCGCCGGCAAGTCGACCATTGCCAAGGCGGTGCTCGGCATTCTACCGCATGGCATCCGCATCACCGGTGGCACCATCGCGCTGGAGGGTGACGATCTGCTCAACCTCGACGCCGGCACGCGGCGGCGCCGGCTCGGTGCCGAGGTCGCGCTGATTCCGCAGGACCCGCTGACTGCGCTCAATCCCGGCCGTCGCATCGAGGCGCAACTCACCGACGGCTTGCGCATCTGGCGCGGTATGGGCGCGGCGGACGCGCGCAAGCGAGCTCTCGCCATGCTCCAAGAAGTGCAGATGCGTGACCCCGAGCGGGTGATGCATGCTTATCCGCATGAGCTGTCCGGCGGCATGCGCCAACGGGTGCTGATCGCCGCCGCTTTCGCACTCGAGCCGAAGCTGGTAATTGCCGATGAGCCGACCACTGCCCTGGACGTAACGGTGCAAAAGCAGATTCTGCGATTGATCCGCTCGATGCAGGAGCGCCACGGCACCGGCGTGGTCTTCGTCACCCACGACCTCGGCGTGGTCGCGCAGATTTGCGACCGAGCCTCGCTCCTTTATATGGGCAAGGTAATGGAGCAAGGGCCTGTCTCGTCGCTGTTGAGCGCGCCGCAACATTCCTATACGCGCGCGCTCATGGAGGCCTGTCCGCGCTATGACGAGCCGGGCCGCGGCCTCGAACCGGTGCCGGAAAGCGTATTCGCCGCCTGCCGGGCGGAGATTGCGGCCTTCGATCGCGCGGAGGCGGCGCATGGTTGACGCGCTCATCGACGCCTGCGGCGTAGTGGTGGCTTATGGCGGCCAGCGCGGTTCGTTCGGCAAGCGCTTGCCGGCGAAACCCGTGCTGCACGGGATCGATTTGACGATCGGGCGCGGCGAAACCGTTGGCATCGTCGGCGAATCGGGCTCGGGCAAGACCACCCTCGGCCGCGCCATGCTCGGCTTGGTGGCGCCCAGCAGCGGCAGCATCCGTTTCGACGGCCAGGAGATCGCCGGTCTGGACGAGGCGGCCATGCGTCCGCTGCGTCGGCGCATGCAGATGATCTTTCAGGACCCGATGTCCTCACTCAATCCGCGTCGCGCCATCCGGCACATTCTCGTGGATCCGCTGCTGCTGCACGGACTCGCGAACAACCGGGCGGAGGCGGAAACGCGCGTGCGCGCGGTTCTCGACCGTGTCGGCTTGCCGGTCACGGCGCTCGATCGGTATCCGCACGAACTCTCCGGCGGTCAGCGCCAACGGGTCGGTATCGCGCGTGCCGTCGTGCTGGCGCCCGATTTCGTGCTGGCCGATGAGATCGTCTCCGGGTTGGACGTGTCGACGCAGGCACAGGTACTGAAATTGCTCGGTGAACTGAAGCGCGAGATGGGCCTGTCGATGGCCTTCATCAGCCATGACCTGTCGGTGGTGCGTGCTGTCTGCGACCGCGTCTATGTGCTGTCGGAGGGTCGTGTGGTGGAAGAGGGCGCTTGTGAGGCGCTGTTCGCGGCGCCGCAAGATGCCTATACGCGAACCTTGATCGACGCCATTCCGCTGCCAGTCATCGACCGGGGTTGGCTGGGGCGCCAACGGGCCTGATACGGCTAGCGTTACGCTGAACCGATAGCGAAGGAAATACCCGGCCATGAGCAGCTACGACGCGATTGTCATCGGTGCTGGCCATAACGGTCTCGCGGCGGCGGTTCATCTTGCCGCCAAGGGCTGGAAGGTCGCAGTTGTGGAGCAGGCGCAGGAGGCGGGCGGTGCGGTGAAGACCCGCGAGGTGACGCTGCCGGGCTTCAAGCACGACCTGTTCGCGATGAACCTGAGTATGTTCGCCGGTTCGCCATTCTTCGCCGCCTATAAGGACCGCCTGTTCACCAACGGCTTCGGCATCGCCGGTGCTAGCGATTGCTTTTCCAGCGCCTTCCCGGATGGAAGCTGGCTCGGCGTCAGCAGCGACCTCGACGCCACGGCTAAGCGCATCGCCGCGCTGTCGGTGAAGGATGCCGAGGCTTGGCGTAAGATGGTCGCCGCCTTCGCCGATGATGCCCCACCGATCTTCGGCCTGCTCGGTTCGCCGATGCCGTCCTGGGCGGCGGCCAAGATTATCTGGCGGGCTTATCGCGAGCGCGGCGCATCGTGGCTTGGAGACCTGGCGCGGCTGGTGCTGTCGTCGCCGCGCGAATATCTCGACGCCCGCTTCGAGAACGACAAGCTCAAGGTGATGATGTCGGCCTGGGGCATGCACCTCGACTTTGCGCCTGACGTCGCGGGCGGCGCGTTGTTTCCCTATCTCGAATCCATGGCCAACCAAGCCTTCGGCATGGCGCTCGGGCAGGGCGGCGCGGCGGGCATGATCGATGCGCTGGTCGCTACCCTGAAGTCGCTCGGCGGCGAGGTGCATCTCGGTCGCGCGGTGGAAAAGGTCGAGACGTCGGGCGATCGGGCGACCGGCGTACGGCTGGCCGATGGCGAGGTCCTGTCGGCGCGGCGTGCGGTGATCGCCAACGCCCATCCGAAGCTGGTGTTCGGCAAGCTGCTGGCGAAGGATTCCGCGCGCGCTGCCTTCGACGCCAAGGTGGATGGCTTCCGCGCCGGGCCCGGCACCATGATGATCCACCTGGCGTTGTCCGATCTGCCGGACTGGAAGGCGGGTGACGATCTCAAGCGCTTCGCTTATGTGCACCTGGCGCCGGATTTCGAAATGATGGGCGCGACCTACGCGCAGGCCCGCGCCGGCCTGTTGCCGCGCGAGCCGGTGCTAGTGGTCGGCCAGCCGACGACGGTCGACCCGTCGCGCGCACCCGAGGGCAAGCATGTCCTGTGGGTGCAGGTGCGCGTGCTGCCGGCGACGATCCGCGGCGACGCAGCGGGCGCGATCGCCGCGACCCATTGGGACGAGGGCAAGGCGCCTTATGCCGCCCGTGTGCTCGAACTGCTCGAGCGCTATGCACCCGGCCTGTCAGGCAAGATCCTCGGCCAGGCGGTATTCTCGCCGCTCGATATCGAGCGCGAGAATCCGAACCTGATCGGTGGCGACAGCCTGTCCGGCAGTCACCATCTCGACCAGAATTTCATCTTTCGTCCGGTGTTTGGCTGGTCGCGCTACAAGACGCCGGTGAAGAGTTTTTATTTATGTGGCGCCTCGACCTGGCCGGGGGCGGGGACCGGTGCCGGCTCCGGCTTCATGCTGGCCAAGATGTTGGCGGGCGCGCCCTGAGTTCCGCGCGGTTGCGGACGGCGCAACGGTCCTAAGGTTCGATTTCCACCGGGGCTTCCGCGGCGATGAAGGCTTCCAGCGCCGCGCGGATATCGCGGGGCCATGGCTGCGACTTGCCGGTCGTCATGTTCATGGCCACCAGCACATGCTGACAGGTCCACATCACCTCATCGCCGCGCGTGACCGAGCGCGATCCAGAAGTCCTCGACCACGCCGTTGAGCATGTCGATGTAGACGGGGAAATAGGCGATCCCCGCCGGATCACAATGGCCCAACCGCACCAGTCGTCGCGCGCGAAACGTGGCCATGGGCTTTCAGCTCCGCAGTCAGTTGAACGCCTGGATTCCGGTGATGGCGCGGCCGAGGATCAGCGCGTGGATGTCGTGCGTGCCCTCATAGGTGTTGACGACCTCCAGGTTGACGAGATGGCGGGCCACGCCGAACTCGTCGGAAATGCCGTTGCCGCCGAGCATGTCGCGGGCCGTACGCGCGATCTCCAGGGCCTTGCCGCACGAATTGCGCTTGAGAATGGAAGTCATCTCCACATTGGCTACGTCGTCGTCCTTCAGCCGCCCGAGATGCAGGCAGGCGTTGAGACCGATCGAGATTTCAGTCGCCATGTCGGCGAGCTTCTTTTGGATGAGCTGATTGGCGGCCAACGGCCGGCCGAACTGCTTGCGGTCGAGCACGTATTGCCGCGCCGTCGCGTAGCAGTCTTCAGCGGCGCCGAGCGCACCCCAGGCGATGCCGTAGCGCGCCGAGTTGAGGCAGGTGAACGGTCCCTTGAGGCCGGTCACGCCGGGCAGCAGGTTCTCTTCAGGGACAAACACGCTGTCCATTACCACCTCGCCGGTGAGCGAGGCGCGCAAACCCACCTTGCCGTGGATTGCGGGCGCCGACAGGCCCTTCATGTCCTTTTCGAGAATGAAGCCGCGGATCTTGCTGTCCTCGGTCTTGGCCCAGACCACGAAAACGTCGGCCATCGGCGCGTTGCTGATCCAGGTCTTGCTGCCAGTTAGCTGATAGCCGCCGTCGAGGGTCTTGGCGCGGGTCGCCATCGAACCCGGGTCGGAGCCGTGGTTGGGCTCGGTGAGCCCGAAGCAGCCGATCCACTCGCCGGTGGCGAGCTTGGGCAGATACTTCTTCTTCTGCGCCTCACTACCGAAGGCATCGATTGGCACCATGACCAGCGAGGATTGCACGCTCATCATCGAGCGGTAGCCGGAATCGACTCGCTCGACTTCGCGCGCGATCAGGCCGTAGGCGACATAGGACAGGCCCGCGCCACCGTAGTCCGGCGAAACGGTGGGGCCGAGCAGGCCGAGCTCGCCCATCTCGCGGAAGATGGCCGGATCGGTATGCTCGGCGCGGAACGCTTCCAGCACGCGGGGGTTGAGCTTGTCCTGGGCGTAGGCGCGCGCGGTGTTGCGGATCATGCGCTCGTCTTCGGACAGCAGGGATTCCAGGCAGAGCGGATCGTCCCACTGGAAGTCCACGCGGCGGTCGGCGGTCTGGTCGGTCTTGGTCAGCATCTGGGTCACCGTTGGGCGTTGGCGGCAGCCGCACGTTCGATATTGGTCTCGTACTGCGCCTTGCCGGAAAGGTATTGCGTGGGCCAGGGCACACTCTTCACACCGATCTTGGCGGCTTCATGCAACGTCCAGGCTGGATCAGCAAGATGCGGCCGCGCTAGGGCGCACAGGTCGGCGCGGCCGGCGGCGATGATCGAATTGGCGTGGTCGGCCTCCGAGATGGCGCCGACCGCGATGGTGGCGACGCCGGTCTCGTTGCGGATCTTGTCGGAAAACGGTGTCTGGAACAGGCGGCCGTAGACCGGCCGCTCGGCCTTCGACACCTGGCCGGACGAACAGTCGATCAGGTCGGCGCCGGCGCGCTTGAACATCTCCGCGAAGATGGCGGCATCCTCCGGCGTGTTGCCGCCCTCGGTCCAGTCGTGACAGGAGAGCCGCACCGACATCGGCCTGTCCTCGGGCCACACCGCGCGCATGGCGGCGAACACCTCGAGTGGATAGCGAGCACGGTTCTCGTGGCTGCCGCCGTATTCGTCGGTGCGTTGGTTGGTCAGCGGCGACAGGAACGCCGACAGCAGATAGCCGTGGGCGCAATGCAATTCGAGGACGTCGAAGTCGATGGCCGCGGCGCGCTTGGTGGCGGCGACGAAATCGGCTTTCACGCGCTCCATGTCCTCGCGGGTCATGGCGTGCGCGGTGGCACCATGCGGCAGGTAGGAACCGTCCGACGCGGAGATCAGCGGCCAGTTGCCCGTTTCAAGCGGCTCGTCGATACCTTCCCAGGCGCGCCGGGTGGAACCCTTGCGGCCGGCATGGCCGAGCTGCAGTCCCGCTTTCGCCGGCGTGGTGTGGATGAAGTCGACGATGCGTTGCCAGGCTTGCGCCTGTTCGTCGTTCCACAGGCCGAGGCAGCCGGGAGTGATGCGCGCGTCCGGCGAGGTGCAGGTCATCTCGCCGAAAACAAGACCGGCGCCGCCGAGCGCGCGGCTGCCCAGATGTACCAGATGGAAATCGTCGGGCATGCCGTCGGTCGCCGAATACATCGCCATCGGCGACATGACGATACGGTTCGGCAGCGTGACCCCGCGGATGCGGTAGGGTGTGAACATGGGCGGCGTCGGCCGCTTGTTCGCGTCGACATTGATGCCGCAGCGCTGCGCGAACCAGCGCTCGTAACCCTCCAGCCATTTGGGATCGCGCAGGCGCAGGTTCTCGTGGCTGATGCGCTGCGAGCGGGTGAGCAGGGAATACATGAACTGCTCGGGCTCGAGCGTGTCGGCATAGCGCTCGCCGACGACCTCGAACCATTCCATAGCGTTGCGCGCGGCGTTCTGGATGCGCGCGACGTCGACGCGGCGGACTTCCTCATAGGCCGCCAGCACCTGCGGGATCTTGTCGGCGGTATGGCCGAGAGCGTCGAACTGGCGGGTGAGCTCGATGGCGTCTTCCAGCGCTAGTTTGGTACCGGAGCCGATGGCGAAATGCGCGGTGTGGGCGGCGTCGCCCATCAGCACGACGTGGCTCTTGCCGTTGAAATGGCTCCACTTGCCACAGATCAGCCGGTTGAAATTGAGCCACGCCGAGCCGCGCAGATGGCGCGCGTTGGTCATCAGCTTTTCGCCGCCGAGTACGTCCGCGAACAGCTTCTCGCAGAAGGCGATTGACTGGTCTTGGCTGGCATTTTCGAGGCCGTGCGCGGCGAGCGTCTCGTCGGTGGTTTCGACGATGAAGGTCGAGGTAGTGTCGTCGAACTTGTAGATGTGCGCCTGGAACCAGCCGTGCTCGGTTTGCTGGAAATCGAAGGTAAAGGCGTCGAAATTCTTCTCGGTGCCGAGCCAGATATAGCGGTTCGGCCGCACCACCAGGTCGGGTTCGAACGCCGCTTCATAGCGGTTGCGCAGCTTGGAATTGATGCCGTCGCAGGCGATGATCAGATCGGCGTCGAGGAACTCGAGGTCGCTGTCGACCTCGCGGTCGAACACGAGCTCGACGCCGAGCTCTTCGCAGCGCGCCTGCAGGATGTTCAAGAGCCGCTTGCGGCCGATGCCGACGAAGCCGTGGCCGGTGGTGCGCATGCGCCGGCCCTTGATCAGCACCTCGATGTCGTCCCAGTGGTTGAAGGCGACCTCGATCTCCTGCGCGGTCTTGTCGTCCCAGGCGCGCATGTTGTCCATGGTGGCGTCGGAGAACACCACGCCCCAGCCGAACGTGTCGTAGGGGTGGTTGCGTTCGATCACTGAAACCTGGTGCTCGGGATGCGCCTTCTTCATCAGAAGACCGAAATAAAGCCCCGCCGGACCGCCACCGACACAGACGATGCGCATCTTCTTTGTTCCTCTTCCTTCGAGGGTATAGATGTTTAAGGCGACCAGTCGGGCGCCGTCAGCCGCCGCTTGCCGTCCGCGGTCTTGCGCACGCCGGGCGAGTCGAGATCGAGCTTGTCCCAGAGCTTGCAGGTGACGGCTTTATGCTTCTGGTCGAGGCCTTCGCAGTAGTTGGTGAACTCGCACAAGCGCACTTCGTCGCCGCGGCCGAGAAGGTACTTGCGAAAAACGTCCGGGTCGGCGAGCGATTGCCGCGCGGCGCCGACGATATCGCAGACGCCGTCGGCCAGCATGGCTTCCGCCATCTCGAAATTGTGCACGCCGCCGGCGCAGACGATCGGCGTGTCGAAACCGGCGGCGCGGACCGCCGCGCGGATCGCCGCCGTCGCTTCGATATTGCGACCGAACGGCCCGCGAGCGTCGGAAATGTATTGCGGCATGCACTCGTAGCCGCTGCGTCCGGTGTAGGGGTAGGCGGCCCAGCCGACGCCGGGCTGCTTGGCGTCGTCGAACTTGCCGCCGCGCGAGGTCGAGAGGAAGTCCATGCCGGCGCGGGCGAAGGCCTCGCCGAAGAAGACCGCGTCCTCGACCGTGTTGCCGCCGTCGATGCATTCGTCGGCCAGGAACCGGCAACCGACGACGCAGTCGTCGCCGACCCGCTCGCGGACGGCCCCATAGACCTCGAGCGGCAGCCGCACGCGGTTTTCGCGGGCGCCGCCGTAGCCGTCGTCGCGGGTGTTGGTGCGCGAGAGGAACGAGGCCATGGTATAGGCGTGTGCGTAGTGCAGTTCGACACCGTCGAAGCCGGCTTGCTTGGCCCGCGCCGCCGCGTCCGCGAACAGCGACGGCAGCATGGCGGGCAGGGTGCGGACGTGATCGAGGTGCATGTCGGTGACGCGCTCGCGGTAGCCGAAGTCGAGCGCTTCCAACTCGGTGGGCGAGAGCACTTGCGCGAGTTCGTCGTGGCTCATGTCCAGGAGCCGCGCGCGTACGTCGTCGTCGCTCAAGCTGTCGTCTTTGAGCGCCGCGCGGTGCCGATCGGCGATGGCGAGGAAGCGCTGCAGGAACTTCGTGGGATCCGGCCGCCGGCGGATGGCAAGGAAGTCGATGAGCTGGATGAACAGGCGGGTCTCGCCGCCGCTCGCCGTGCGCACGATGTCGGCCAAGGCCTTAAGACCGGGCACGTAACGGTCATGGCCGATGCGCAGCAGGGGGCCGCTGGGGATATCCCTGATGCCGGTCGCCTCGACCACGATGGCGCCGGGGCGGCCGCGCGCGAAGCGCTCGTACCAGGCGAGGACATCATCGGTGACCAGGCCGTCTTCGGAGGCGCGCCACGGCACCATGGCTGGTATCCATGTGCGTTGCTTCAGCGTGCGCGGCCCCACGCTGACGGGTGAAAACAGCCGCGCCGCCTCCGCTTCCGCGCGGGTCGGAATACGGCCGCGACTGGCCGAAAAACGGATGCGTTCAGGCGGACGCCACATGCGAGCCAGTCTAGGCGGGGTCGAAATTATTTCAAGTATAAAATAATTTCTCTTGCGCGGGCGGGCGGCGTACAGTGTGTTGGCGCCGGGCGGGTTTGCCGTTTCGGATGGCGTGCGGTCTCTAGTGTACGATACCACCGTGGCGATTCTGGCGCGTCAGGAATTGCTTGAACCCTATAATATTGAGGCTTAAAACGTCTGCAATTGCGTCGCCGCTCTGGATCTGGTGGATATCGGTAGCCAGTCCACGTGCACGGCGCGCTTCGGTAGCGTATTGAGGGCGGGGTGTCGACCGTACGCCCGAAGAGATGGCGACAATCGCTGCGGTTCTATGTTCCATTGCCGCGGGCGGCATTACCGGTGCGACGCCGGCGATCGGGCGCGGGAGGTCTGAACTAATGAATGAGAGGATCGAACTGCCGCTCGACGTGGAAACCAAGGTGATCGAGCGGCCCCACGATCATAAGGACGAGCTGCGCCTGTGGCTGCGGCTGCTCAGCAGCAAGATCATGATCGAGAGCGAGATACGGCGCCGGCTTCGCGACAAGTTCGATATCACGCTGCCGCGCTTCGATCTCATGGCACAGCTCGACAAGGCACCGGCCGGCATGAAGCTCGGCGAATTGTCGCAGCGCCTGATGGTTTCGAACGGCAACATCACCGGCCTCGTCGACCGGCTGGTGGCACAAGGGTTGCTCGATCGCCGGCCGGCGCCGAACGATCGCCGCGCACAACTGGTCAAGCTGACAGCCGAGGGCCGCCGCACCTTCCGCGCCATGGCTTCCGCCCACGAAGATTGGATCGCCGAACTCTTCGCCGATCTCAATGCGGGCGACCGGACGACGCTGATGCGCCTGCTCGGCAAGGCCAAGGCGTCGGCGCACAAGGCCATTGCCGGCGGCGGGGATCGGTAACCGCCATCGATTTTCGTGACGTGCGCGCCGGCTGCGGTATTCGGCGCGGCATTTCACGCTTGCGAGATCGCTTTCTGCCGCGGCAGACGATTGTAACGGCATCGGACTGATAGGATTGTGTCGCGCCGCTTGGCGATCCACGGTCCGGTCCGCTTGATGGAGGTTCTGTTGACCGAGACGCTGCGACAGCCGCCGGCCGCTTCGACCGGCCATACCGTGCTGCTGCCCGAGGGATGGCCGCGGCCGCGCGGCTATGTCAATGGGATCATGGCCCGCGGTGAGACGATCTACCTCGGCGGGTTGGTCGGCTGGGATACCGAAGGCCGGTTTCCGGACGGCTTCGTCGCGCAGGTGCGGCAGGTTCTCAAGAATATCGTTGCGGTGCTTGATGCCGGCGGCGCTGGCCCCGAGCACATCGTGCGCATGACCTGGTACGTGATCGACCTGAACGGATATCGCAACTCCCTGGCGGAGCTCGGCGCTGTTTATCGGGAGGTAATGGGCCGCCATTATCCCGCGATGGCTCTGGTCGAGGTCAAGGGTTTGGTGGAGCCGGATGCGCTGGTCGAGATCGAGACGACGGCGGTGATCCCGCACGTGTGATTTAACGCGGCGCGCGCAGACGCGTTCGATTCCGGGCGGGGCCATTTTCAAAGCCGCTACGTGCGTCGAAAATCCAGGATACGCCGCTGAGCCTGCTCAACTTCGCGGGCCGCGCTCACTGTAGCGCTGCCATATTGAAACCGTCTCTGATGGTTCGAAATGGTGCAGAATTCCACGACAACTCAAATTGGCAGAAAGTCGGATGCCTGTCAGCTGGATCGTGAGCGCATAGGCCTAAACAATTGATGATGGGGCGGGGTGAAGGGCTGGCCGATGTTCAGGCACTCCCGCTGAGATCAGTTGTACCGGCGTCGTACTGGTTCTGGTCGTGGAATTGACTGCAGTGGAGCGCTTGATTACGTCGGCTTTAATGGCCCAACAAGGAGCGCGCCAGACATGTCCCCGACTGGCAAGAAACCTGAGTTTCTTAAGGGCGCATGCGCCGCCTAATGGCATCGAGAGATCCAATAAGTGACTGATATCAATAGAAGAGTATCTATTGCCCCGATGATGGATGGGACGGGCGTGAAATTCGCTTTCGTGTCAATAGCTTAGCGGTAATCGCTGAGAGGCGTGTCGTACTGCTCGTTGTACTCTTTATGGCTGGCGTCGGGGCGACGTTGAATGGCGCTTCAGGTCGACTGGAGCATAACCCGTCAATAGGTTTGGCCCAAATTGTCACCAAGAGTAAGCAACGTCATTGTGCTGCCGTTCGGCGGCAAAATGACCGTTGCGCGCTAGCGGCAAAAAGCTGCCGCTGATCCAAATTCGGCCTATTGTCTCCAGAGTTTGAAGCCTCCCAAAAAGGCGTTGGCGTTATCACCCATACGTGTTTTCGGCGGCAAGGTCTTTAGCTTGTTGACGTTGCCGCCACCTAGCACCACGTAGTCCGGCAGCAGTGCCGCCTTGAGATGCTTTACTGCTGCGTGGACCTCGGCGCGCCATTTCTTCTTGCCGGCTTTTTTCAGTCCGTCGCGTCCAAGGAGGTCTTCGAAAGTTTTGCCCTTTTTGTAGGGCAGGTGGCCGATCTCCATCGGCTCGACCACGCCGTCGATGATCATGGCCGATCCCAGCCCTGTGCCGAGGCCGAGAAACAGCATGCGTCCGCCCCCGTAGCTGCCCAGGGCCTGCATGACGGCGTCGTTGACGATCTTGATCGGAAGGTCGAAGGCTCTTTCGAAATCGAAGCCGACCCAGCCGGAGCCGAGATTGTACGGCTCGGCAAGGGGATGGCCGTGCACCACCGGGCCCGGATAGCCGATGGAAACGACATCATATGTCCAGTCGGAGGTGAGACCCTTGACGTTGGCGACCATGGCTTTCGCGCTCAATTTGGGGCTGGACTCGAATTCCCGCTTTTCCATCGTCACGTTCGACATCACCTTCACATGGGTGCCGCCGACGTCGACTGCGAGGATGCGATAGGCGTCTTTTCTGCGTTGGCTTTTACGCTGTTTGGCCATCGTTTTGATCTACATCTTTTGAGAGGTGCTGTGCCGCCGCCCGGTCGGTGACAATGACGGCGCCGTCGCGCTTGACCCTGCCCGCCGGAATTTCGTGATCCCCGTTCCACAGGCGCCTCAGCATGTCGGCTTTGCCCGGGCCGGTCACCAGCCACAAAATTGCCTCGGCGCGGTTGATGAGCGGGAAGGTGAGGGTCATGCGCCGATGGCCCTGGTAGGGCCCGCTGAGCGCGACGTCTGCGGTGGCTGATGTCGAGCACCGCGTCGCCGGGAACAAGCGAGGCGGTATGGCCGTCGTCGCCCAAACCGAGATGCACGAGATCGAGTACCGGTGGCTGGCCGGCAAGCTGCTCGAGGTCGCGCGCGTATCGTTCCGCCGCCGACTGCAGCGTCGCCGTCGTCGACCGGCATCGGGTGCACCTGCTCTGGCGGGATCGGGACGTGCGATAGGAACGCTTCCCGCAATTGCGGCAGGGTGCGGGCCGGGTCATCCATCGGCACGATCCGCTCGTCGGTCTGGAAGACATGAACATGCCGCCACGGCACGTCTGCCTCCGCCAGCGCCCGCAGCATCGGCCATGGCGTGCGCCCGCCGCTGAAGGCGAGGCAGGCGCGCCCGCGCGCGGCGACCGCGGCATCGATCTTTTGCACGATCAGTGCGGCCGCACGCTGCGCCACGGCCGTGTCGTCGTTGTTGACGTCGATCCTCACGGGACCCCGGCTTCGGTCTTCTGCGGGACGATACTTGCGACCTCCGCCGCGGTGGGGTCGCGCCAGCCGTTCAGCTTGTGAGCGATCTCGTCGGCCTGCGGCGGACCCCAAGTCCCCGGCTGATATTCATGGACCGGCGTGTCGTTGCCGAGGATCGGGTCGACAATCCGCCATTGCGCCTCAGCGCTGTCCTGCCGGGAGAACAAGGTGGGGTCGCCTTTCATGGCGTCGCCGATCAGGCGATCGTACGCTTCCATTTCGCCGGCGCTTTGATGCAAGACCTTGAGCTCGACCTGCTCGCCGGCCATCGCTTCGCCCGGCGCCTTGGCGCGTGTACCAAGCGCGATTTCGACGTTGGGGCTGAGGCGGAAGCGGAAGTAATTGGGGCGGTTCGGCCGATCCGCCTTGAATACGACCTGCGGTGGGAGATGCAGGTCGACGACCACTTCGGTGGCGGTGACCGGCAGGCATTTGCCGGCACGTATCAGGAAGGGCACGCCCTGCCAGCGCCATGAATTGATATGCAGGCGCAGGGCGGCGAAGGTTTCCACCTCGGAACGAGGGTCGACACCGGGCTCGTTGCGATAGCCGGCGAACTGGCCGCGCACGAGCTGGGATTTGCTCAGCGGCCGGATGGCGTTGAAAACCTTGACCTTCTCGTCGCGAAAAGACGCGCTGTCGCTGCCGATCGGGCACTCCATCGCCAGCATGGCGACGACTTGCAAAAGATGGTTCTGGATGACGTCGCGAATGGCGCCCACTTCCTCGTAGAAGCGCCCGCGCCCGGCCACGCCGAACTTCTCGGCCATCGTGATCTGCACGCTGTGCACATAATGGCGGTTCCAGATCGGCTCGAGGAACGAATTGGCGAAGCGGAAATAAAGCAGGTTCTGCACCGGCTCCTTGCCGAGGTAATGGTCGATGCGGAAGATCGAGTCTTCGGGGAAGACATTGTGCAGGGTGCGATTGAGCGCCCGCGCTGAGGCGAGATCACGCCCGAACGGTTTCTCGATCACTACCCGCGCGTCCTTCGCGCAGTTCGCGGTTTTCAGGCTCTTGACCACGACGGGAAACATGCTGGGCGGAATGGCCAGATAATGCAACGGCCGCTTGCTGTCGCCGAGCTCAGTGCGCAACTGCTTGAATGTTTCGGGGGCGTGGTAATCGCCGTCGACATAGCGCATCTGGCCGAGCAGCCGGTCGGCGACCTTTTGGTCGAAATCGTCGACCTGGCGGATCGAGTCGCGCACATGCGACTTGAAGGCGTCGAGGTCCCAGCCGGATCGGGCGACGCCGACGATGGGAACGTCGAGGGCGCCACGGTTGCATAAGGCATAGAGCGCGGGAAAGATCTTCTTATGGGCGAGATCGCCGCTGGCGCCGAACAGGACCAGGGCATCCGACCGTGCTGCTGCCTCTGACATAGTCTCTGCCATCCCGTGTTCTTATTTGCCGCCCGTCTTCTCGGCGTGTCCGCCGAATTCGTGGCGCATGGCGGACAGGAGCTTGTCGGCAAAATCGGCCTTGCCCTGCGAGGCGAAGCGCTCGAACAGCGCGACGCTCAACACGTGCGCCGGCACGCCCTCGTCGATGGCGGCCTTGACCGTCCAGCGTCCTTCGCCCGAGTCGGAGACGCGCCCCTTGAATTGCGCGAGCGCGGGATCCTCGTTCAACGCCTCAGCGGTGAGGTCGAGCAGCCAGGAGGCAATGACGCTGCCGCGCCGCCACATCTCGGCGATTTCGCCGACGTCGAGGTCGTATTGATAGGCTTCCGGGTTCTGCACCGGCGCGGTTTCGGCGTCGGCGGCTGTCACGGTGGCGCCGATATTGGCGTTGCGCAGGATGTTGAAGCCTTCGGCATAAGCGGCCATCAGGCCGTATTCGATGCCGTTGTGCACCATCTTGACGAAATGGCCAGCGCCGTGCGGCCCGCAATGCAGATAGCCGTGCTCGGCGGTGCCTTTGCCCTTTTTGCGCCCGGGCGTGCGCGGGGCGGAATCGATCTCCGGGGCCAATGCGGCAAAGATCGGGTCGAGGTTTTTCACCACCGCCGGCGCGCCGCCGATCATCATGCAGTAGCCGCGTTCCAGACCCCAGACGCCGCCGCTGGTGCCGACGTCGATATAATGAATGCCTTTGGGCTTGAGCGCCTTTGCGCGGTCGATGTCGTGCTGGTAGTGCGAGTTTCCGCCGTCGATGAGGATGTCGTCGGCGGCGATGAGGCCGGTGAGGGCGCCGATGGTCTCGTCGACGATGGCTGCCGGCAGCATCATCCAGATCGCGCGCGGCGGCGCAAGCTTGCCGACCAAGTCTTGCAGAGACTTGGCGCCAACCGCGCCTTCCTTGGCCAGTTCCTCAACCGATTGCTGCCGGACGTCATAGACGACACATTCATGTCCGGCCTTCATCAGCCGGCGCACGATATTGGCGCCCATCCTCCCCAGGCCAACGACGGCGATTTGCATAGGAGCTTCCCTTCACATCAAGGCGGCGCGGACGGCATCTTTCAGCGTTGCCAGTCCGGCATCAACATCGGCGCCGAGATGCACGCGAAGGGCGCGCCGGCCGCGTTGATTGAGCACCGAGAAGTCGCCCCGCGCTTGCGCTGCGATGACCGAAGCGAAGCTGTATTTATGATTGGGGATTGGCACATCGGTCGGCGGGTCGCAAGTGATTTCCAGGAACACACCGCTGTTGGGTCCGCCCTTGTAGGCCTGGCCGGTCGAATGCAGGAAGCGCGGGCCGAAGCCGACGCAGGTCGCCACATGTCTGGCGTCGCGCACCAGCGTGCGGATATCCTGCAACGCCTGCCGATGACGCTCGTTACGCGCGACGTAGGCGAGTAGCGCGCAATAGTCACCGTCATGCAGCCGTTTTAGATGCGCTTTGAGCGAAGTTACGAGCGAGTTACCGTCGCCCGCCTGCTTGAGCACTTTGGTGTTGGCGTCATCGGCGTAGACCTTGATACCGCCGTCCTGCAGCAAGGGCGTTTCTGCCGGTAGTGCGCCTTTGGCTTCGTAGGCGTCGGTGAGCTCGCGGGCCTTGACCTTGCTCGCTTCCACGTCGGGTTGGTTGAACGCGTTGATGCCGATCATGGCGCCGGCGACGGCGGTGGCGATTTCCCAGCGGAAGAATTCCTGGCCAAGGTGATAGCGGTCGACCACCTCGATGCGCACAACCGGCTGTCCGGCGCTTTCCAGCGCGGCGATGGCCTCGTCCTGTGCGGGATCGGTTTCGCCGCTCAGGCGCACATAGGCGAACAGGCGGTCGCGACCGTAAACCTCGGGTGACCCAAGCGGTTCGGCGTCGACCGGAATCAGACCCTTGCCCTGCTTGCCGGTCGATTCCGCCAGCAGTTGCTCCAGCCAGGCGCCGAAATCGGCGACGCCGGGTGAGGCGATGATGGTGACCTTGTCGTGCCCCGCCTTGGCCGCTGTTGCGAGGGCAGTGCCGAGCGCCACGCCCGGATTTTCCGCCGGCGGCACTGCGGTGCCGCAGGCGTGCACCATCTTCTGGGTGAAGGCGAGCAGTCGGTCGACCTCGAGCCCGGCGACCTCCGCGGGCACTAGGCCGAAATCGGATAGCACCGAATAGCGGCCGCCGATGTTCGGCTTGCCGAAAGCCAGCGCGCGGAACTTGTCGCGGCGGGCGAGATCTTGCAACGGCGAGCCGGGATCGGTCACGGCGATGAAATGACGGCCGGCTTCGGCGGGACCGATGGCCTGCGCGACCAGGTCGAAGAAATACGCTTTCAGGATGTTCGGCTCGAGCGTGCTGCCCGACTTGCTCGATACGATGAACAGCGTGTGGGTGGGATCGATCTCGTCGGTGACGGCGCGGATCTGCGCCGGGTCGGTGGAGTCGAGCACGGTCAGCGTGGGGTACCCAGGCTTCGAGCCGAAACAGGCCCCCAGCACTTCAGGGCCCAGGCTCGAGCCGCCCATGCCGAGCAGCACGGCATGGGTGAATCCTTCGCTGCGGATATCTGCGGCGATCCGATCGAGTTCACCGATGCGTTGCCGCTCTTCGTCGGCGATATCTAGCCAGCCGAGCCATTTGTTCTCGTCGTCGCCGGTCCACAGCGTGGCGTCGCCGTCCCACAGCCGGCGCACCTTGCCGGCGCGCGCCCAGTCCTCGAGCGCACCCTCGAAGGCCGGCTTCAGCGGCTCGGGCAGGGTGATGGTCTGGCGGTCGAGCCGGTCGCCGAGCAACTGGGTGCGTTTACGCGCTACGGCGGCCAGCAACTGGTCGAACGAGGCGGCGAATTTCTGCACGCCTTCCTCGGTCAGCTTGGCGGTCACTGCGTCGATAGCAATGCCGCACGCTTCGAGCGTGGCCATCACCTGCTCGGCCGCGTCGACATGCCCCTGCAGGCTGGCGCGCACGCGGCCATGATCGCGGAAGGCGTCCATGGTTGCAGGCGGCATGGTGTTGACGGTATCGGGGCCGATCAGTTCCTCGACATAGAATACGTCGCTGTAATCGGGGTTTTTGGTGCTGGTGCTGGCCCAGAGCAGCCGCTGCGGATGGGCGCCGCGCGCCTTCAGCTTCTCCCAGCGTTCGCCGCTGAAGGTGCGTTGGTAATGGCGGTAGGCGAGCTTGGCGTTGGCGATCGCGACCTTGCCCTTGAGTTCGACCAAGGCCGCGCGTTGCGCGCTGTCTTGCGTGCGGCCGAGCCGCTCGTCGATCAGTTCATCGACCGCGCTGTCGATACGGCTGACGAAGAAGCTGGCAACACTGGCGATCTTGCCCGGATCGCCGCCGCGCGCGACCACTTGTTCGAGCCCGGCGAGATAAGCCTCGGCCACCCGCGCGTAGATCTTCTGCGAGAACAGCAAAGTGACGTTGATGTTAAAGCCTTCGCCGATGAGCTGGCGGATGGCCGGCAGTCCTGCCTCGGTCGCCGGCACCTTGATCATGACATTGTCGCGGCCGACCAGCTTGGTCAGACGCCGCGCCTCAGCGATTGTCGCCTCGGTGTCCATGGCGAGATAGGGCGAGACCTCCAAGCTGACATAGCCGTCGGCCCCATGGGTTGCCTTGTGCACCGGGCGCAGCACGTCGGCGGTCTGCCGGATGTCCTCAATCGCCAGGAGTTCGTAGAGCGTCATCACGTCGAAATCATTCTCCGCTTCGGCCTCCCGCAGCGCCGTATCGTATTCGCTACCTTCGGCGATCGCCTTCTCGAAGATGGACGGGTTGGAGGTGACCCCGCTGAGGCCGTCCGCGCCGACCAATTTCTCAAGGCCGCCGCCGTTCAAAAATCGGCGGGCGAGGAAATCGAGCCAGACTGCTTGTCCCTGCATTTGCAGTGATCGGAGCGGATTTGTGGAGGTCTTTCGCTTCTCTTTCTTGGGCATGGTTTTTCTCTTGATTCTCTTATGTCTTGGTGACCGGTGTCTCGCGTACCCGGGCGACCTGCTCCTTGGCCGCCGCCACGATCGCGTCGGGCGTGAACCCGAACATCTTGAGCAGGTCCTTCAGCGGCGCCGAGGAGCCGAACGTGTGCATGCCGATCTTGGCGCCGTGCGTGCCAACGTAACGGTCCCAGCCGATGACCGAGCCCATCTCCACCGAGACACGTGCGCTGTTGGCGGGCGGCAGCACCTGTTCGCGGTAACCGGCGTCCTGCTGCTCGAACAATTCCCAGGACGGCATGCTGACGACGCGCGCCGCGATGCCCTCCTGCTTAAGCGCTTCGCGCGCCTTCAGGCACGGCGCCACTTCGCTACCGGTACCGATTAGGATAACGTCTGGTTTAGCGTCATCGGGATCGGCCAGAACATAGGCGCCGCGCGCCACGCCGGCCGCTGCCGCGTAGCGACTGCGGTCGAAGGTCGGCAGTGGCTGCCGGCTCAACACCAGGCAGGCTGGCTGATGCTTGAGCGCGACGATGGTGCGCCAGGCTTCCAGCACCTCGTTGGCGTCGGCAGGGCGGATGGTGATTAGCCCGGGGATGCTGCGCAGCGCGATCAACTGCTCGACCGGCTGATGCGTCGGCCCGTCCTGGCCGAGGCCGATGGAGTCGTGGGTGAACACGTAGATGACCGGCACTTCCATGAGTGCGCTGAGCCGGATCGGCGGCTTCATGTAGTCGGAAAAGGTGAGGAAGGTGGAGCCGACCGGACGGATCTTGGAAAGTGCCAACCCGTTGAGCACCGCGCCCATGGCGTGCTCGCGCACGCCGAAATGCAGGTTGCGCCCGCCCAGCGTGCCGGCTTCCACGTCGCCGGCGCCTTCGAAGGTCAGGCGGGTCTTGGTCGAGGGCGCGAGATCGGCGGAGCCGCCGATCAGCCAGGGATAGCGCGGCGCGATCATGTTGAGCACTGCGCCGGAGGCGTTGCGGCTCGCCATGCCTTTTTCGTCGGCGGCAAAGGGCTTCAGGTCCTCGATCCCAGCCGTCGGGCAGTTCGCGCGCCTGCATGCGCGCGATGCGGTCGCGCGAGCGCGGGATATTTTCTGCGGTAACTCTCGAACCGAGTCAGCCAGGCGTTGCGCAGATGTTTGCCGCGACGGCCGATGCCGCCACGGAAATGCGCCCGCACGCCGTCCGGTACCAGGAATTTGGCATCCTCGGGCCACCCGTAGCTACGCTTGGCGAGGCGGATTTCCTCCTCGCCCAAAGGTTCGCCATGTGCGGCGCTAGTGTCGTGCTTGTGCGGGGCGCCGTAGCCGATGTGGCTCTCGATGATGATTAGGGTCGGCACGTCGTTGTTAGCGCGGAACGAATCGAACGCCTGTGCCAGGCGCTCGCGGTCGTTCGCGTCGCCCACCCGCCGCACGTTCCAACCGTAGGCGAGAAAGCGCGCGGCAACATCGTCGCTGAAGGCGAGATCTGTATGGCCTTCGATGCTTATACGGTTGCTATCGTAGACCCAGCACAGGTTGCCGAGCTCGAGGTGGCCGGCGAGCGAGGCTGCCTCGCTCGCCACACCCTCCATCATGTCGCCGTCGCCGCAGAAGACGTAGACGTCGTAATCGAAAAGGGTGAAATCCGGGCGGTTGAAATGGCTGGCCAGCCAGCGCGAAGCAATCGCCATCCCGACGCTGGTGGCGCAGCCCTGGCCTAGCGGACCGGTGGTCATCTCCACGCCGGAAGTCAGGTGGTATTCCGGGTGGCCGGGACATTTGCTGCCGGCCTCGCGGAACCGCTTGATGTCGCCGAGACTGACAGCCGGCGAGTCGAGCCGCTCGTAGTGGCTGTCGACCGCCTTGACCCCCGTCAGATGCAGCATGGCATAAAGCAGCATCGAGGCGTGGCCATTGGACAAAACGAAGCGGTCGCGGTTCGGCCAGATCGGGTCGCCGGGATCGAAGCGTAGGAAGCGCTGCCATAGCGTATAGATCACCGGCGCCAGTGCCATCGGCGTGCCAGGATGGCCAGAGTTGGCCGCCTGGACCGCATCCATCGACAGGGTGCGGATGGTGTTGATGCACAGCTCCTCGCGTGCCTCGTCTTCGGCTGCGGCCGACGTCGAGGGGTTTGGCGCGGACCGTCGTTGCGGGCTGCTGGAAAGAGACATTTGCGAACCGCCTTAAGAGGTCTGCCGCCCTCGGGCGGCGCGATCCTTATTGCTGCCGCCTCCCTTCTTAACGTGGCATTGGACGCAAAGTTCCAATGCGCATGCCTTTGTCGAACCTCGATTGGCAAAGCCGTTGAGGAAGGATGCTTCGCACCCACTTAGGAACATTTCAGAGAAAGCAAACTTGTCGTCCTAGAATGAGAAAAATGCATCGTGAAAAACATCATACGGATCGCATCGGCTGGCTACGTGCCGCCGTACTCGGCGCCAACGACGGCCTAGTCTCTGTAGGAAGCCTGGTCCTCGGCGTGGCTGCCTCGCAAGCCAGCCACAGCGGCGTGTTAATAGCCGGGGTGTCAGCTTGGATTGCGGGTGCGATGTCAATGGCTGCCGGTGAGTATGTTTCCGTCAGTTCCCAGGCCGATACGGAAAAGGCGGACCTCGAAACCGAGCGGCAGGAGCTCAAAGACTTTCCGCAACAAGAACACCAGGAGCTCGCTGCCATCTATGTCAAGCGCGGCCTTGACACACAGTTGGCCGATCAGGTCGCCACTCAACTCATGCAGCATGATGCGCTCGAGGCGCATGCGCGCGACGAAATCGGGATTGCGAAATCCACTGTCGCCAAGCCGTTGCAGGCGGCATTTACGTCAGCGCTGAGCTTCACCCTCGGGGTGGCTCCTCCCTTGATTGTTATTTGGCTTGCACCGCATCGCTTCTTGCTTCCCGCTGTAGTTCTTGCAGTACTAGTTTTCCTTGCTGTGCTAGGGGGCTTGGGCGCCTGGACGGGCGGGGCGAGCATTCGCAAGGGAACGCTGAGGGTATTTTTCTGGGGTGCACTTGCGTTGGCAGTCACTGGAGGGGTGGGCGCGCTTCTTGGTCATTTTTGACCGGCGCGCCTGGTCGTGTCTCGTTTGGTCCAACAGCGGATATCTCACACAAACAGGCGCATCGGGGCTACAATCAGCGAAAGTTGTTGTGCAGCAACGACTTTTTGCAGATTAGCGGAGAGCCCCGATGCCGACAGAATGTAGCGCAAATCATTTGATTTTGGAAGCGTTGAAGGCCGCCGTGTGGAAGCTGCCTTCGATGCCGGCTTGGTGACGTCGGATGCGGGGGCGTTGCTTTTGGGAGCAACCGATCGTGCGATCCGAATGATCGACCGGTTTGCGTCGTGCTTTCACGACGAGCGACGTCCTGAATGGATCGAGCACGAGGTCTCGACCCTGGTGGGTCAACGGGTATTCGGGATCGCGCTCGGCTACGAGGATCTCAACGATCACGACGAACTGCGCCACGATCCGATGATGGCGGTGTTGGCGGGCAAGCTCGCGGCGCGGCGGGAGGACTGCGCGCCGGTCGCCGGCAAGTCGACGCTGAACCGGCTGGAACTGAGCAAGCTGGAGCCGACGCGCTACCACAAGATCAGCCACAATCCGGTGGCCATCAAACGGCTTCTGGTCGACCTATTCCTGGAAGCGCACGCGCGAGCCCCTCAACAGATCATCCTGGACCTCGATGCGACCGATGATCCGGTGCACGGCGAGCAGGAGGGCCGCTTCTTCCACGGCTATTACGATTGCTACTGCTACCTGCCGCTCTACGTGTTCTGCGGCCGCCACCTGCTGGCGGCCAAGCTGCGGAGCGCGAGCATGGATGCGGCGGCGGGTTCGGTGGAGGAAGTGGCGCGCATCGTCAGGGACATCCGCCGCCGCTGGCCGCACGTGCGCATCCTGGTGCGCGCCGACTCAGGCTTTGCGCGGGACAACCTGATGGCGTGGTGCGAAGCCAACGGCGTGGACTATGTGTTCGGTGTGCCGCAGAATCTCCGGCTGAATGCCGAGATCAAGGACGAACTGGCGCGGGCTGAGATGAAGAGCCGACGAACCGGCAAGCCGGCGCGCTACTTCAAGGAGTTCAAGTGGAGGACGCGCAGCAGTTGGAGCCGCGAGCGCCGGGTCATCGCCAAGGCCGAGTTCACCAACGGCGAGGCTAATCCGCGCTTTGTCGTCACCTCGCTGAGGCGGGCGCAGTGCAAGCCAAAATACCTCTACGAGAAAATCTACTGCGCCCGCGGCGACATGGAGAACCGGATCAAGGAGTGCCAGCTCGATCTCTACGCCGATCGCACCTCAAGCGCGACGATGCGGGCAAACCAGTTGCGCCTGTGGTTCGCCTCAATGGCCTACGTGCTGCTCTGCGCCATGCGCCGGATCGGGCTGCATCACACGCCGTTCGCCGACGCAAGCTGCGGTACCATCCGGCTCAAGCTGCTCAAGATCGGCGCACTCGTGCGCATCAGCGTTCGCCGCATCAAGGTCGCCATGGCATCGGCCTGTCCCGCCGCTCAAGACTGGGGCCTTGCCGCAATCCGGCTCGCACTCGCCGCATTAGCCCGCGCCTCGCCTGCATGACACGCGCCGCCGCAGCGCGTCACCATAGGTGGCATCACCCCTGGCCCGCCGAGACCCCTTCTTCGCTGTCGCAGCAGCACCGGAAAAATCCCAGCTCTCGTCGCGCCTCAGGCGCCACGGCGCAGCGCGGTCATTGAAAACGCGAGAAAATCGCCCGCCCATTTTTTCAATTATGCCAAGATAGCGTGAGATATCCGGGCTAGTCTCTGTAGGAAGCCTGGTCCTCGGCGTGGCTGCCTCGCAAGCCAGCCACAGCGGCGTGTTAATAGCCGGGGTGTCAGCTTGGATTGCGGGTGCGATGTCAATGGCTGCCGGTGAGTATGTTTCCGTCAGTTCCCAGGCCGATACGGAAAAGGCGGACCTCGAAACAGAGCGGCAGGAGCTCAAAGAATTTCCGCAACAAGAACACCAGGAGCTCGCTGCCATCTATGTCAAGCGCGGCCTTGACACACAGTTGGCCGATCAGGTCGCCACTCAACTCATGCAGCATGATGCGCTCGAGGCGCATGCGCGCGACGAAATCGGGATTGCGAAATCCACTGTCGCCAAGCCGTTGCAGGCGGCATTTACGTCAGCGCTGAGCTTCACCCTCGGGGTGGCTCCTCCCTTGATTGTTATTTGGCTTGCACCGCATCGCTTCTTGCTTCCCGCTGTAATTCTTGCAGTACTAGTTTTCCTTGCTGTGCTAGGGGGCTTGGGCGCCTGGACGGGCGGGGCGAGCATTCGCAAGGGAACGCTGAGGGTATTTTTCTGGGGTGCACTTGCGTTGGCAGTCACTGGAGGGGTGGGCGCGCTTCTTGGTCATTTTTGACCGGCGCGCCTGGTCGTGTCTCGTTTGGTCCAACAGATGGGGTAATCGGCCGGCCCAGCTTGTGGATAGCTGAAGATTTTGGGTGCTGCGCTTCAGGCTGATGGTGGAAACGAGGTCCGTTGTTGACACGGCCTCAAGCATCAGAAGGAGAAGCGCAGCATGGACCATTTTGCTGGATTAGACGTATCGGTCAAGGAGACCAGCGTCTGCATTGTGGATGACACAGGCAAGATCGTGCGGGAAGTAAAGGTAGCGAGCGAACCTGAAGATCTGCTTCGGGTTCTGGCGAACCCCATCTACCACTTCAAACGGATCGGACTGGAAGCCGGGCCATTATCGCAGTGGCTGTTCAGCGCGCTCGCCGAAGCGGGCTTGCCTGTGATCTGTGTCGAGACGCGTCACATGCGGGCGGTATTGAAAGCCCAGATCAACAAGACCGACCGGAACGACGCGCGCGGCATGGCGCAGATGATGCGAGCGGGTCTTTATCGCCCGGTACATGTGAAAACGTTACGCAGCCAGAAAATGCGAATGCTGCTGACCCATCGCAAGCTGTTGTTATCCAAGGCCATCGCTATAGACAACGACCTGCGCGGCACTTTGCGCAACTTTGGCCTCAAGGTCGGGGTAGTCAGGGCGGTAAAGTTCGAAGCCCGCATCAGGGAGCTGGTCGAAAACCTGCCCGACTTGGCCGCTATGGTTGAACCACTGCTCATTGTCCGACGGACACTTCGTGAGCAGTTTTGCGTCCTGCACCGCCGCTTGCTGGCTATCGTGCGGGACGATGAGGTGTGCCGGCGCTTGATGACGACGCCCGGTGTTGGCCCCGTGGTATCGCTGACCTATCGTGCGACCGTCGACGTGCCGGCCCGCTTCCGAAAATCCAAGTCAGTCGGGGCCGTGTTTGGACTGACGTGTGCCAAGTATCAATCGGGCGAGATGGATTGGAGCGGCAGAATATCACGCTGCGGAGACGAGATGATGCGGGTGATGCTCTACGAAGCAGCTCAGGCCATGATGCGTTCGAAGAAATGGTCCTGGCTCAAGGCCTGGGCGATGCAGATCGCCAGGCGCCGCGGGATGAAGAAGGCAATCGTGGCGCTGGCACGCCGGTTGGCCGTGATCATGCACCGCATATGGGTTGATGGCACCGAGTTCCGCTGGGCCCGGGAGGTTGCAGCGGCATGAGATCTAATCAGAATCAATAGCGACAGGAGAAAGCCAGAGCTCCACCGAGCGGTGGAAAGGTGTCCCTCGCGGGACGACGGATGAGGCGAGTTCGCATGTCCGCTTGGACCTGCCGTCACTCTGACGGTAAGGCCGCCCAACAGATTGTTCCGCCTCGTTCTCGAATCCCATAATGGAAGGGCCTTGGTGCCGATTCCGAAGAGAAGCACGAGCCCGCGAGCGACATCGAAACTGCAGTGGTGGATAGTCTGAAAGGTAGTCCTGATGGCTTGAAAGTGCTTGACCCCAACCGGCCGATTAGAGAAG
>CAWGGL010000002.1:0-9408 GCA_963822085.1 uncultured Pseudomonadota bacterium | reverse complement strand
CTCCACGACCTCACCGAAGCGTTTCGCAAATGCGATAAATTTCACTGGTGGCAAATCCTGCTCGCGGAAGAAGATGACGCCATGCTCCAGCCAAGCTTGACGAATAGCAGATATCACATTGTGTCCTGGCTCTTCGGACAGATCGATGCCCCGGATTTCAGCGCCGATCGAACCGGAGATCGGACGCACCTCGAAACTATTGTTCGTCATGGTTTGCAGTCCCGGCATGCCACACATGATTACATTCGCAACGGACAACGAAATTTAGTACGGTGCAACCGGCCCTGCCCACTGTCCCGAAGAGCGGTAATCCGCCGCGCTGCCGACGGACTATCTCACCGTAATGGGCTTTACATAGTGGTTTGCAATGAACAATGATGTGGACCTTGAGGCTTGTTGCGGTGAAGCGTGACGTCCGAAACGAAAAACGGCTGGCGCCGCCAAACGAGGCCGTAATAGCCGAACGATAAGGGCCGGACGCAAAACGCATTCGGCCCATGACCCCGACCGGGGCGACAGAGGGAGGATATCGATGTCCATTAAAGTTAGTCGCCGCAAGTTCATGGCTGCGACAGCCGTCGGCGCCGCAGCAGCAACCTTCAAATTTCCGACACCGGCGATCGCGCAAAGCGCGCCGTTCAAGCTCGGCCTGCTCACCGTCAAGACCGGCGGGCTGGCGCAGGGCGGCATCCAGATGGAACAGGGTGTCGTCACCTGGCTGAAAGAGCACGACTACAAGATGGCCGGCCGCAAAGTCGAATTCATCTCCGCCGACACCGGCGGCAAGCCGGCCGGCACCAAGAACAAGGCGCAGGAACTGATCGAACGCGACAAGGTCGACGTCATCCTCGGCCCGCTCGCCGCTTTCGAATTGCTGGCGATCGACGACTACATCGAGAAACACAAGACGCCGACGCTGAGCCTTGCTGGCGCCGATGATCTCACCCAGCGCCGGCCCAACCCCTATTTCTTGCGCGCGTCGGCGACCTCGTCGCAGGCGATGCAGCCCATGGGCCATTATGCCGCCGCCGAAATGGGCAAGAAGAAAGCGATCACCATCGATTGGGACTTCGCCTTCGGCTACGAGCAGGAAGGCGGCTTCCAGGCGGCGTTCCAGAAGGACGGCGGCTGCGTCACCAAGAAACTGTGGACGCCGATCGGCACCCCCGACTACACGCCCTACCTCGCCCAGATCAGCGATTGCGACGTGGTCTGTCAGGGATTCCCCGGCTCGGCGCCGCTGCGCTTCCTCAAGCAATATGCCAGTTTCGGGCTGAAATTCCCGCTGGTCACCGGCGAGACAGGCGGTGACGACGCGCTACTGCACGCTTTTGGCGACTGGGCGGTCGGTATGCATAGCTGCTGCCCGTACACGCTCGACCTCGACACCGACGCCAACAAGAAGTTCATCCAGGCGATGCTGAAGAACTTCAAAGTGGTGCCCGGCTTCTATGCCGCGGGTCTTTATGTCACCTGTGACGTGGTCAACGCCGGGCTGGAAGCGACCAACGGCAAGACCGACGACAAGGAAAAGTTCATGGCGGCGCTTAAGGCCGTGAACCTGAAGGACACGCCGCGCGGGCCGATCAAGTTCGACAATCTCGGCAACGTGATCGGCGACTTCTATGTCCGCGAATGTCAGAAGCGTTCGGACGCACCTTACGGCCTCAAGCTCTGGAACAAGACGGTGAAGACCTATCACGACGTCAGCCAGTTCTGGACCTGGCCGGAGAAGGAGTTTTTGGCGCACCCGGTCTATTCGCGCAACTATCCGCCGCTCACCAAATGCTGATCTGAACGAACGATCCCGCGGGCGTGACGAAAAGTGACGCCCGCGGGCACTGCGCACGACAAGCGGAAAGACGGTGGATATGACCTTCTGGTTGCTGCTGACAGTCAACAGCATCACCTTCGGCGGCCTGTTGTTCCTGCTGGCGTCGGGTTTTTCGCTGATCTTCGGCCTAATGCGCATTCCGAACCTGACGCATGGCTCGCTGTTCATGCTCGGGGCCTATTTCGGCGCCACGCTCGTCGGCGGCGTACTCACCGTCTATTTCAATTTCTGGGTCGCGACGCTGATCGCTGCGGCGCTGGTCGCTGCGTTCGGCGCCGTCATCGAACGCCTCCTGCTGCGTCGACTGCCGGGCCAACCACTGGCGCAGGTGCTGGTGACGCTCGGCATTGCCTTCATGATCGCCGATTTTTGCCTGATGGTTTGGGGCGGCGATCCGATCAATGTCGCCACGCCCGCCGGATTGACCGGATTCACGCGGTTCGGAGCGCTAGTGTTTCCGAATTACCGGCTGGCGGTCATTGCCATCGCGGTGGTGGTGGCGATCGGCCTGTGGCTGCTGCTCGACCGCACGCGGCTCGGGGCGATGATCCGTGCCGGCGTCGACGACCCCGACATGGCGCGGGTGGTCGGCATCCGTGTCTCGCAGCTCTTCACTATCGTTTTCGCGCTCGGCGCCGGCCTTGCGGCTTTTGCCGGCATCATCGGCGCGCCAATCCTGTCGGTCTATCCCGGTCTCGATTTCCAAATGCTGCCGCTGGCGCTGGTGGTCGTCATTCTCGGCGGCTCGGGCAGCCTGATCGGCAGCTTTGTCGGCAGCATCATCATCGGATTTATTTACAATTTCGGCCAGGCTTTGCTGCCGCAGCTTGCCTATTTCGTGTTGTTTCTGCCCATGCTGATCGTGCTGCTGCTGCGGCCGCAAGGCCTGTTCGGCAAGTTCGTGCCATGAGGGTCATATCATGAGCACGCGCCTCGTCGCCCTCGCCGTTGCGCTTGTCGCGCTCGTCACCGTGCCCTACTGGATGCCGGGCAGCTACTACATCAACGTCACCAGCCAGATCCTGTTCTACGCCATCTTCGCGCTCGGCCTGAACGTGCTCGCCGGTTACGGCGGCCTGGTTTCGCTTGGCCATGCCGGGCTTCTCGGCATCGTCGCCTACGCCGTCGCCTATACCTTGCAGGCCGGCTTCGGCCATCCCATCGCAATCCTGGTCGCACTCGTCGTCGGTCTGGCCTCGATGGCGGTCTATGCCGTGCTGTCGCTGCGCGCCACGGGCATCGGCTTCATCATGATCACGCTGGCGCTGGGCGAGATCATCTGGGGCCTCGCCTATCGCTGGATCAGCATCACCAACGGCGACAATGGCATCAGCGTGCACACCCGCCCGCATCCGTTCGGACTCTCGCTCACCTCGCCGATCGCCTTCTATTACATGACGCTGGTCGTGTTCATTCTGTCGCTGGCGACCATGACCGTGTTCGTGCGCTCTCCCCTTGGCGCCGCGCTGATGGGCACCCGCGACCAGCCACGCCGCATGAACGCTCTCGGCTACCACGTCTGGGCGATCCGCTTCTGGGCCTGCATGCTGTCCGGCCTGCTCACCGCGGTCGCCGGCATCTTGTTCGTCTACTACAACCAGTTCATCAGCCCGCAGGCGCTCGACCTCACCGCCTCCGCCGAAGTGCTGTTGATGGTGATCTCCGGCGGTGCCGGCACGCTGCTCGGCCCCGTCGTCGGTGCCGCGCTGGTGGTGATCGTCAAGAGCGTCGTCAGCGCCTATGTCACCCGCTGGAACATGCTGCTCGGCGCCATCTTCGTCGCTATCGTCATCCTGATGCCGGAGGGCTTAGTGCCCGGCACCGCGCGGCTGTGGCGCGCCGCCGTGCGGCGGATCGCCGGCGGCAAGCCAGCACCGGGAACCACGGGGGCTGACTCATGAGCGCGCTTATCGTCAGCCGCCTGTCGAAATCCTTCGGCGGCCTGCACGTCACCCGCGACGTCAATCTCGACGTAGCGCCGGGCGAGCGCCGACTCATCATCGGCCCCAATGGCGCCGGCAAGACCACCCTCTTCAACCAGATCACAGGCGAACTCACGCCCGACAGCGGCACCGTCAAGCTGTTTGGCAAAGACGTGACGCGGACGCCGAGCCGTCGGCGCCCGCATCTCGGCATGGCGCGCACCTACCAGATCATCACGCTGTTTCCGGAAAACACCATCATCCATAACGTGTCGCTGGCGCTGCTTGGGTTGTCACCATTGCGGTGGAATCCACTGGTCATGATCAAGCGCCAGAGCCACATCGTCGAGGAAGCGCACGAGGCGCTCAAACGCGTCGGCCTCGGCCACATCGCCGAGCGGCCGCTGTCGCAGACCTCCTATGGCGAGCGCCGCCGCGTGGAGATCGCCATGGCACTGGCGCAAAAGCCGAAGTTGCTGCTGCTCGACGAGCCGTTCGCGGGGCTTTCGATCGACGAGCGGCGGGACGTGCACCAGCTCCTGATGGCGATCCCGCGCGACGTCACCATGGTGATGATCGAGCATAACATGGACGTGGCGCTGGAGTTCGCCGAGCGCATCACGCTCCTGCATTTCGGCGAGGTGATCGTCGAGGGCACCCGCGCCGAAGTGGTGGCCGATCCGCGCACACGGGAGGTCTACCTTGGCCACTAGCGCGCTCGAGCTCAGCCACATCGACGCCTATTACGGCGACAGCCACGTGCTGCAGGACGTCTCATTTGCGCTCGGCGAAGCGCGCATGCTCGGCCTCCTCGGCCGCAACGGCGCCGGCAAGTCGACCTGCATGAACGTCACCGTCGGTCTGCTGCCGCCTCGCCGCGGCGAGATCCGCGTGTTCGGCACCAAGGTGAGCGGCCTGCCGCCGGAGCAGATCGCCGCGCGCGGCGTGGCGCTGGTGCCGCAGGGCCGCCGCATCTTCCGCAGCCTTACCGTGCGCGAGAATCTCATCGTGGCCGCGCGCAAGCCCACCGACGGCAAGCACGCGCCGTGGACCACCGACACCGTGTTCGCCATGTTCCCGCGACTCAACGAACGCGCCAACCAGATTTCCGCGCATCTGTCCGGCGGTGAGCAACAAATGCTGGCCATCGGCCGGGCCCTCATGGGCAATCCGCGCGTGCTCCTGATGGACGAACCGTCGGAGGGCCTGGCGCCGCAAATCGTCGCCGAGGTGATGGCAACCATCCGCAAGCTGAAGGAGAGCGGGCTGTCGATCGTGCTGGTCGAGCAGAACCCGACCCTGGTGTTCGACGTCGCCGACGACATCGTGCTGCTTAACACAGGCCGGGTGGCGGAATTCACGACGCCGGCGGCGCTGAAGGAAAACGACGCCGCGCTGCGGCTGCATCTCGGAGTCTTCTAGAAAGCGGCCGCCGGAGAAAGACGACAAACAAGAAAGAAGCTCGAATGACGATCTGGAACAAATACGCCGACACTGCCGCGCGCCCGCACGGCAAGCCCGGTCGCGAGGTCAGGCCGAAAAGCCTCACCGTCGACATGCATTGCCACGTCGCGGTGCCGCGCGTGGCGGAGATCGTCACCCCGCATCTGAAGAACCGCACCGACCCGCTCGTTGCCCACTCGACGCCGGAGACCCAGGCCCTGATGGCCAAGCAGGCGGCGGACATCGCTTCGCGCATCGCCACCACGGACGAGCGCTTTGCCGTCATGGACGAGATGGGAGTCGACATGCAGCTCGTCTGCCCGGCGCCGCCGCAGATCTATTACTACCTGCCGGTCGATGTCGGCGTCGAAGCCGCCCGCGCGCTCAATGACGGCATCGCCGAGTATGTCGGCACGCACACGGATCGGCTGATGGCGCTCGGCGGCGTGCCGATGCAGGACGGCAACGAGGCGGCCAAGGAGCTCGAGCGCTGCATGACGCAGCTCGGCTTCAAGGGCGTCGAAATTCTCACCAACGTCAACGGCAAGGAGCTGTCCGATCCCGCGTTCGCGCCGTTCTGGCAGAAGGCCGAAGAGCTCGACGCGCTGGTTCTGGTCCACCCCACCGGCTTCACCCAGCCGCAGCGCTTCGCGCGCTTCTACTTCAACAACGTGATCGGCAATCCGCTCGACACCACGATCGCGCTGCACTACCTGATCTTCGACGGCGTGTTCGAACGGCATCCCAGGCTTCGCGTCCTGGCGGTGCACGGCGGCGGCTACCTCGGCGCCTATTCGGGCCGCATCGACCACGCCTGGGGCGCGCGCTCGGACGCGCACGGCGACCTGCCGCACCCGCCGACGACCTACCTCAAGCGCAACGTCTATTTCGATACGGTGGTGTTTACGCCGCACCAGCTCGAGGCGCTGGTCAAGACCTTCGGCGCCGACCGCATCGTCATGGGCACCGACTATCCCTTCGACATGCTGGAGCATGACCCCATCGGCCACATCGCCTCGGTCGAGAGCTTCGACGATGCGACGCGCGCCGCGCTGACGGGCGGCAACGCGAAGAGGTTGTTGGGGATTTAGAGCATGACGATCTCACGCTGAAGCATATCCGGCGTTGACTGCATAGCTGGCGCATTCCTCGAGAGTTAAGCGCTTGAGCAGTGTCGCGATGCAACGGCAAGTGGCGTCCACAAGCTGTATGTACCGAAAGCCTAAACTTGGACATAGTGGTGGTGAGGTTCGCCAAGTACCGAGCGTGAACCGATGATTCCAGTCCGTTGAACAGGGCGAGAGACTGGCGCATCTTTGTCCAATGACCAATACGTTCTGCTGTCATTGTAATAGCTGGCGCAAGCTCGCAGAACCCGGCGCAGATGTGCCTCGCTGAAGACGATAAATGGTCTACGCGCTCGCGCCGGATCGATCCGATCATCCGTTCGGCAAATCTATTCTGACACGACGAAGCTGGTGCCGTCGGCTTGTCTCGGATGCCCATGGCGCGCAATCGTCGTGTGACTATGGTGCCGTAGATCCGTAAGCGCGAAGCAGACCCCACGTAGCGGCGATCGGCTTTCAGGCGTAGAGACAAGGAATTGGCCGGCTAATGTCGGTGTCAGCTTCTATGTCTGCACCTATGTCTGATGATAGAACTTTCCATGTGATCGAGGCGGCTCCAAACCGGCTGGAAGGGGCGCCGCAGCGGGTTCGGCGAAACTGGTCGGGGGCCTTCAAGGCGCAATTGATAGCCGAGACGCTGGCGCCGGGTGCGAATGTCTCGGCGATTGCCCGGCGGGAGGGCATTGCGCCCTCGCAGTTGTTTGGCTGGCGACGCCAGGCGCTTCGCACGGGTTCGGTGACGGCGCTCGATGCCGGTGGCGGCCCGCATTTTATCGAGGTCGAGACGACCGCGGCAGCGGCGATCGAGATCGTCCTCGATGGTGTCGTGGTGCGCGCCGGGGCGGAGGTTACGGAAGACCACCTGCGGCGGGTGCTCCGTGCGGTGCGCACGGCATGATCCCGAGCGGCGCGAAGGTGTTGTTGGCCAGCCATCCGGTTGATTTCCGCAAAGGACCGGACGGCCTAATGGCGCTGGTTCGTGATGCCGGCGCGGATCCGTTCAATGGCGCCCTTTACGTCTTCCGGGCCAAGCGCGCGGACCGGATCAAGATCGTCTGGTGGGATGGCAGCGGCGTATGTCTTTACGCCAAGCGATTGGAAAAATCGAAGTTCTGCTGGCCGCGGATTGGCCATCACCGAGTTCAACTCAATCAGGCGCAGTTGCTGGCGCTGGTTGACGGGCTGGACTGGAAGAAGGTCCGCCCCGTGGTGGTAACGCGACCACAGTCGGCGGGGTAAACCGCTGCGGCAGATTGAATCATCCCTGTGGAAGAGCAGGCAAACTGCGGCCGAATATGCTTTGGTGGGCCATGGCTTTGGTCCCCGCCGATCTGCCCGATGATGTGACCGCGCTCAAGGCGCTGATCTCCGCCATGGCCGAGAAGTCGGCCGCCGACAATGCGGAGCTTGCCGAACTCAAGGCGCGCAATGCGCGTGCCGACGAGCGCATTGCGGGGCTGACGTCGATCATCAAGATGCTGGAGCGGGCACGCTACGGAAGGCGCTCCGAGAAGCTGAAGATCGACCGGTTGAATGAGGAGCAGCAGGCCTTCGTCTTTGACGAGATCAAGACAGGGCTTGAAGAGATCCAGGCGGAACTGGACAAGCGCAAGAGCAAGGCCGAGCGCTCTCGGCCGTCTCGCCCGCGCAAGGGCTTTGCCGCCCATCTCGAGCGGGTGGAGGTGGTAATCGAGCCGGAGATTCCGCCCGGCTGCGAAGGGCTGGAGAAGGTCAAGATCGGCGAGGATGTCAGCGAACGCCTCGACGTGACGCCGGCCAAGTTCCGGGTAATCGTGACGCGCCGGCCGAAATACGCCTATCGCGGCCGTGACGGCGTCCTTCAGGCGCCGGCGCCGGATCATCTGATCGAGGCCGGCATTCCGACCGAGGCGCTTCTTGCCCACATCGCCGTCGCGAAATATGCCGACGGTCTGCCGCTCTATCGGCAGGAAGCCATCTACGCGCGCGACCAGGTGGAGCTGGACCGCTCGCTGATGGCGCAGTGGATGGGCCGCGTGGGATTCGAGCTCGCGCCGTTGGCCGATGCCATTCTCGACCGCATCAAACAGGGCGAACGGATCTTCGCCGACGAGACGACACTGCCGACGCTGGCGCCGGGATCGGGCAAGGTGAAGACCGCATGGTTGTGGGCTTACGCCCGGGATGACACGCCCTTTGGCGGTCGCGCTCCGCCGATGGTGGCGTACAAGTTCGAAGACAGCCGCGGCGGCGAATGTGTCGCGCGGCATCTGGCAGGCTACCGCGGCATTCTGCAGGTAGACGGCTACGCCGCCTATAATCGGCTCGCCACTCGCGAAGGCGCGAACGACGGCGTTATGCTCGCCGGTTGCTGGAGTCATCTGCGCCGCAAGTTCTTTGAGCTTCATGTCAATGGCAGTTCGCCCTTCGCCACGCAGGCGGTCGAGGCCATGGCTCCGCTCTGGCAGATTGAAGAAGAAATCCGCGGCCGCGATCCCGATTGCCGCCGCATGGCCCGCAAGGAGCGCTCGGGCGCGATCGTAGATGGCCTCTTTGCCGCCTGGGAGCGCGAGTTGCCCCGTCTGTCTGGCAAATCGAAGCTGGCTGAAGCGATCCGGTATGGCCTCAGCCGCCGAACAGTGCTGGAGCGCTTCCTCGCCGACGGGCGCATCGAGATCGACTCCAACATTGTCGAGCGGACAATCAGACCGCATGCCATCACAAGAAAGAACAGCCTATTCGCGGGCAGCGATGGCGGCGGCAGAGCCTGGGCGACTATTGCAACCGTGCTCACCACGGCGAAGCTCAACGGCGTCGACCCCTATGCCTGGCTGAAGCTCACGCTCGAGCGCATTGCTGCAGGCTGGCCCAACAGCGAAATCGATGCCCTCATGCCATGGAATTATCCGGCCAAAAACCTGAACGGCCTCGCCTAAGCGCTTACGTAGATCCGATCCCGATCGCGGATGAGGTAGCGCGGCACATCCCGCCAGGGGAACGCTTCGGTTAGCCGGCGTGCAATCCATTCAGATACCGGGTTTGCTGTGACGTTGATCCAGACCGGATCTCGACGGCCCAGACGGGCGATGACGAAGGCATAAAG
>CAWGGL010000001.1:0-66961 GCA_963822085.1 uncultured Pseudomonadota bacterium | reverse complement strand
GAAATTCCGCGCGCTCGGCCGGCGGCAGCGTTGAAATCTCCGATTCGATCTTGGCCGAGATCACCACCGCCACGGCGCCCTCTTCCTTGGCGCGCGCTTCGACTTGCTGCGAGAAGTCGTTGCCGGTCGCCGCCGCGCCTTCATCGACGTTGCAGGCGTAGAGCACCGGAGCCGAGGTCAACAGCCCGAGCGAATGAAACAGCTTCTCTTCTTCCGGCTTGCGCTCAACGAAGCGCGCCGGCTTACCGTCGCGCAGCAGCGTCAGCGAACGGTTGATGAGCTCGAGCATTTCCTTGGCCTGCTTGGCGTCCTCGCCCGAGCCCTTGGCCTTCTTGGTCAGGTTATCGACGCGCTTTTCGAGAGACTCGAGGTCGGCCAGCATCAGCTCGGTCTCGATGGTCTCGATGTCGGCGATAGGATCGACCTTGCCCTCGACGTGGGTGACGTCGCCATCCTCGAAGCAGCGCACCACGTGAACGATGGCGTCGACCTCGCGGATATTGGCGAGGAATTGGTTACCGAGCCCCTCGCCCTTCGAGGCGCCGCGCACCAGGCCCGCGATGTCGACGAAGGTGATGCGGGTCGGGATGATCTCTTCCGACTTGGCGAGCGCCGCGAGCTTTTCCATGCGCGGGTCCGGCACGGCGATCTCGCCGACGTTCGGCTCGATGGTGCAGAACGGATAGTTGGCCGCCTGCGCCGCCGCCGTCTCGGTCAGAGCATTGAACAGCGTCGACTTGCCGACATTGGGCAGGCCGACGATACCGCATTTGAAACCCATGGACCTTATCCGCGTCTTTTCAATTCATCATTAGGAGCCGTTCGGCTCGTCCTTGCCGCCAAAGCCCTTGGCATCCATTCCCAGATGCACCTTGTTCTGGAAGCTGGCGTCCTTGCCTTCGACCAGCAGGCCGGCGTTGTCGGCGACTACGTCGCACAGCGCCTCCACCCAGGGCTGTTCGCTTTTGGCGAAGTCTTGCAGCACGTAGCGCTCGACCAGGTTCTTGTCGCCCGGGTGGCCGATGCCGATGCGCACGCGCTTATAGTCGTTGCCGACATGGGCGGTGATCGAGCGCAAGCCGTTGTGGCCGGCGTTGCCGCCGCCGACCTTGACCCGCACCTTGCCGGGCGCGAGTTCCAGCTCGTCGTGAAACACCACGATCTGTGCAGGGTCGATCTTGTGGAAGCGCGCGGCTTCCTGCACCGCGCGCCCGGACTCATTCATGTAGGTGCCGGGCAACAGCAGCAGCACACGCTCGCCGCCCATGGCACCTTCCACCGCCACGCCCTGGTACTTGCGGCGCCAGGGCGCGATGTTGTGACGCTTGGCAATGGCGTCCACCGCCATGAAGCCGACGTTGTGGCGGTTGCCTGCGTAACGCGAGCCGGGATTGCCGAGGCCGACGAGGAGCAGCATGGCGTCAACGGCGTCGCCGCCGTCCTCCGACCGAGCAGACCAGAACGAAGGAGATGTAAGGGGCGCTTACGCGCCGCCTCACTTCTTCTCGGCCGCGGGCGCGGCGGCACCGGCGGCCGGCGCAGCGCCAGCAGCAGGGGCCGCGGCAGCGGCTTCGGCCGGCGCGGCGGCAGCTTCCGCGGCTGCCTTCAGCTCTTCCGCATATCCCGACGGCGCCACGATGGTCACCAGCGTCATGTCCTCGCGGCCGATCACGCGCACGCCCTCCGGCAGTCCCACCTCGTTGAGATGCCTGGAGTGGCTGATCTCGAGGCCGGCGATGTCGACATCGATCGACTCCGGAATGGCTTCCGCCGGGCACTCCAGCAAGACGCTGTGATTGACGACGTTCACCGAACCGCCGCGCTTCACGCCGGGCGACTGGTCGGTGTTGAGCACGTGCACCGGGATGTTCACGCGGATCTTGGCGCCTGCCGCCACGCGCAGGAAATCGACGTGCATCGGCAGGTCCTTGAGCGCGTCGAGCTGGAAGTCGCGCGGGATCACGCGGTGCTTCTTGCCGTCGACGTCGAGCTCGTAGAGCGTGCTCAGGAAGTGGCCCTGATAAATGCGCTTCTTCAGCTCATCGTGCTCGATCAGCACCATGACCGGGGGTTCGTTGTTGCCGTAGATCACGCCCGGCACGTTGCCGGCGCGACGTGCAGACCGGGCGGCCCCCTTGCCGCCTTTCGGACGCACCGTCGCTTTCATTTCCTGGACGGAAGCCATCGTCTCGTATCCTTCTAAGCCTATGGAAAAAGGCGGCTTTTGCCGCCCAAATGACGCCGCGGCGTGCCTCCAGGGGTGCCGGGGGCCGCGGAAGTCGGCGGGGTTATAGCGGCAAGCCCCTGAAAGGGCAAGGAAAGCGGGGGCTAAGGGTTCTTCGTTTGGTCGCGTTTCCGGACGGCGAACCGGTTCTTAACGACGCCCGGAAGCGCTCTAATCCGCCGCCGGCTCGATGGCGTCGCCGTCGTCGCCGGCCTTGCGGGCCTTGGCGACCTTCGGCTTGGCCGGTTTATCGCCAGCTTTGCCCTCCAGCGCCGCGATGCGGGTCTTCAGCGCCTCGTTTTCCTCGCGGGCGTTCTGGGCCATTTCCTTGACCGCCTCGAACTCCTCGCGGCTCACGACGTCGAGATCGCGCAGCATGCGCTCGGCCTGGGCCCGGAACAGGGTGTCGAACTCGCGCCGGACCCCTTGGGCGACACCGGCGGCGTCGTTCATGAGCCGGGCCATCTCGTCGAAAATGCGGTTGTTGGTCTGGGTCATCGCGCGTCTCCGGGGTCTGTCACCTGTCGACAATGACGATTGGGTCATCCCGCTGCAAGGGCTAGTGCCCGACTTGCGAAGTTCGTGATACATCGCAGCATCCTCTGACACGAACTTCGCAAGCCAAGGGGCACTAGCAAAGTATATGATTTTAGTGTCGCTTTCGATTTGAAGTTCCTGAAAGAGATTGCGGCGAGCGGTGCAGGAACTTCAAATCGGCGACACTAGCATGCTAACACAGTGCCGGCGCTGATGGCGCGGGGGCGCCAAGCCATCTTACTCTTCCGGAACTTGTGATGCCCTTATTCGTCATCCCCTATCCCCAGTTCAATCCGGTTCTGCTCCATCTCGGCCCCTTCGAGATCCGCTGGTATGCGCTGGCCTACATCGTCGGCATCCTGCTCGGCTGGGTCTATGCCCGCGCCATTATCCGCAACGAGCGCTACTGGGGCGGGCCCGCGCCGTTGACCGTGATCGAATTCGACGACTTCGTGCTCTGGATCACGCTCGGCATCATCCTGGGCGGCCGCACCGGCTACGTGCTGTTCTACAACCTGCCCTATTACGCCAGTCACCCGCTGCAGGTGTTCCAGCTCTGGCACGGTGGCATGTCGTTCCACGGCGGCTTCCTCGGCTGCGTGCTGGCGGTGATCCTGTTCGCCAAGAAGCGCAAGCTGTCGATCCTCTCGCTCGGCGACATCGCCTGCGCGGTGGGGCCGATCGGCCTGTTCCTCGGCCGCATCGCCAATTTCATCAACGACGAGCTGTGGGGCCGGCCGACCGACGTGCCCTGGGCCATGCGCTTTCCGAGCGGCGGCTACATCCCGCGCCATCCGAGCCAGCTCTACGAGGCGACGCTGGAAGGCCTGGTGCTGCTGGCGGTGCTCTATTTCCTGATCCGCAGCGGCGCCCTGAAGCGGCCGGGGCTGATCATCGGCTCGTTCGCCTGCGGCTACGCGGTGGCGCGCATCATCTGCGAATTCTTCCGCGAGCCCGACCCCCAGCTCGGCTTCCTGTGGGGCGGCGCCACCATGGGACAACTGCTGTCGATCCCGTTGTTCATCGCCGGGCTCTGCTTCATCATCTACGCGCTCAAGCACAAACCGTTGCGGAGCAAGAACCCGTGAGCGATACCGCAACCGACATGTTGCCGCTGGAAGCCGACATCCGCCGCCGCATCGCGGTGGCCGGGCCGATGCCGGTCGGCGAGTATATGGCGATCTGCCTCGGCGATCCGGAATACGGCTATTACCGCACACGCGATCCGCTCGGCGCCGGCGGCGACTTCATCACCTCGCCCGAGATCAGCCAGATGTTCGGCGAACTGATCGGCCTTTGGATGGCGGCGGTGTGGACGCGCATGGACCAGCCCAAGCGCGTCGCGGTCATCGAGCTCGGCCCCGGCCGCGGCACCTTGATGAACGACGCCCTGCGCGCGGTGAAGGTGCTGCCGGCGTTCCGCGCGGCGGTCGAACTGCACTTGGTCGAAATCAGCCCCGCCCTGCAGGCGCAACAAGAGCAAACCTTGGCTGAGCAGAAGGTGCCGACGACCTGGCACGCCAGTCTCGCAGACGTGCCGGAAGGGCCCGCGATCATCGTCGCCAACGAGTTCTTCGACGCCTTGCCGGTAAACCAGGCGGTGAAGACCGACTCCGGCTGGTACGAACGCCGGGTCGGGATCGACAATGGCGGCCATCTTACCTTCACCGTCGCTGATGAGCCGCTGCAAGGCTTCGAGCCGCTGCTGCCGCCGGCGGTGCGCGCGGCGCCGGTCGGGGCGATCTTCGAATGGCGTTCGGAAACCGAGGCGATGGCGCTCGGACGACGCATCGCGCGCGACGGCGGCGCGGCGCTGGTCATCGACTACGGTCACGCGGAAAGCGCGGCCGGCGACACGCTGCAGGCGGTCGGCCACCACGCCTACGCCGACGTGCTGGGCGCGCCCGGCTGCGTCGATCTCACCGCGCATGTGGATTTTGAGGCGCTCGCACGATCGGTCGAGGCCATGGGCGCGCCCGCCTACGGACCGATCACGCAGGGGCAACTGCTGCGCCGTCTCGGTATCGAGACGCGCGCCGCCAAGCTGAAGGCGCACGCCTCATCGCCCGCGGCCATTGGCATCGATGCCGCTTTCGCGCGGTTGACCGGCCACGGGCCCGGCGAAATGGGCGGTCTGTTCAAGGCCATCGCCTTCGCGCATCCGGCGATCGGCGTTCCGCCCGCCTTCGAGGCGTGAATCCGTCTGCGTTTGCCTTGTCGCGTTTCCGGGCGGCGAACCGATATCCACTTCGCCTGCAAAAGCTCTTACGGGCAGTAGTGGACGCGGCCGTGGTAATCGACCCAGGTGCCGGTGCGCGGGTTGTAGCTGCGATAGCGGTGCATGCACCATTCCACGCTGCGGTTTTGTTGCGCGGCCTGATTGGCAATGATGGCGCCAATCGCGATACCCATAATCGCACCCGCTGCAACCGCGCCGGCATTGTTGCCACCACCACGACGACCGCCCCCACGGCGGCCACCCCCGCGGCGACCCGCGCCGCGACGACCACCACGGCGCGCCTGCACCTTCTGCACCCGCGCACCGTCGAAGGATTGTGTCTGGGCCGGCAGCGCGGCCGAAAGCCCGCCGAACGGCGCGGCGGAAGACGGGGCCGGCAATATCAGCAGCGAAACGCCGAGCACCGCTGCCGAAAACAGTGGTAATCGCATGATAAACTCCTCTTGTCGCCCGTGGCCGATTGGCCTGTTTGTTACTATGTCTTTCGGACGCCCGACCAATCATTGATCTAGGTCAGGCCGCCACAATCGGATTTTCCATGCTGCAAGCGCCCTCGCTCGCCCGTCTCAGCCCCGTCCGCCACGCGTTCTTCACCCGCGACGGCGGTGTGTCGCAGGGCGTCTACGCCAGCCTCAACGGCGGGGTGGGCTCGGACGACCGGCCGGCCGCCGTCGCCGAAAACCGCGCGCGCATGGCGGCGGCGCTGGGCGTGGGGCCCGGCCGGCTGCTGACGCCCTATCAGGTCCATTCGCCTGACGTGGCGATGGTCGAGGGTCCCTGGACCGAAGAAACCCGCCCGCGCGCCGACGCGCTGGTCACCCGCACCCCGGGCCTGGCGGTCGGCGTCTCCACCGCCGACTGCGGACCGCTGCTGTTCGCCGACAGCCAGGCCGGCGTGGTCGGCGCGGCTCACGCCGGCTGGCGCGGCGCCTTCGGCGGCGTGATCGAGGCAACGCTCGATGCCATGGAGTCCCTAGGCGCCGACCGCCGCCACATCGCCGTCGCGCTCGGGCCCACCATCGGCCAGGCCAATTACGAGGTCGGCCCGGAATTCGTGCAACGCTTCCTGGACGCCGACGCGGCCAACGCGCGCTTCTTCGCGCCCGGGACCCGCGCCGGCCACGCCATGTTCGACCTGCCCGGCTATATCGCCGCCCGCGTCGAAACCGCCGGCGCCGGCGCTTTCGAGGACCTGGGGCTGTGCACCTACGCCGCACCCGAGCGCTTCTACAGCTACCGGCGCAAGACACTGCTCGGGGAAGCGGACTATGGGCGGCACATCAACGCGATCGCGTTGGCGGAGTAATCGAGATTAGCTGATCGACAATGTCCGGCCATTCCGGGGCGCACCGTAAGGCGCGAACCCGGAATGACGACGCGGTTATCCGAATTCGGGCTAAGCCGCCTGCTGCGCGCGGCCCTCGCGGTCGAGTGCCGCGAATTCTTCCTCGCTCAGCGCGATATCGACCGCGGCGACGTTCTGCTCGAGATGCGCCACCTTCGACGTGCCCGGGATCGGCAGCATGACCGGGCTGCGCTTGAGCACCCAGGCGAGCGCGACCTGGCTCGGCGTGGCACCGTGACGGTTGGCGATGCTGTCGAGCAGCGTGCCCGACTTGGCCAGATCGCCGGCAGCCAGCGGATACCAGGGAATGAAGCCGATCCCCTGTTGCTCGCAGTAATCCAAGACATCCTCGCTGGCACGATCGACGAGATTGTAGCGGTTCTGCACGCTCGCCACTTTGAAGACCTTGGACGCCGCCTTGATGTCGTCGACCGAGACCTCGCTCAGGCCGGCGTGGCGGATGACGCCCTCGTCGAGGAGCGACTTGATGGCGCCGAACTGTTCGTCACGCGGCACCTTGGGATCGATGCGGTGGAGCTGCCACAGACCGATCTGCTCAAGGCCGAGTTGGCGGCAGCTCTTGCGCGCCTCGGCGATCAGATAGTCCGGCTGCCCGAACGGCTCCCAAGAGCCCGGGCCCGGCCGCTTGAGGCCGCCCTTGGTGGCGATCAGCATCCCTTCGTAGGGGTGCAGCGCCTCGCGCAGCAGCTTCTCGGAGACGTCGGGTCCGTAGGAATCGGCCGTGTCGATGAAATTGACGCCGAGCGCCGGCAGCCGCTCGAGCGTGCGGATCGCCTCGGCGCGATCCTGCGGCTCGCCCCAGATGCCGGGGCCGGTGACGCGCATGGCGCCGAACCCGAGCCGGTGGATATCGATGTCGCCGCCGATGGCAAAAGTGCCGGATTTGGCCGCATTGGAAGGCATGAGGGAGGTCCTGTCGGATGAGAGAGAGAAAGGGCGATTGTCCGCAGGCAAAAGCCGTCGCGGAGCCAGCAGGGAAACGCCCCAACCCGCGCCGGCGTTCCCGGCTTTCGGCATCATACGACCGGTGCGTGACTTGCATGACGGTGCATCCACAGACATTCGGTGGTTGCTGGACTCGGGCGTTAGCTTTTCGTTAACTGCGTTCCAGGCCGTGGCAAGTCCAACCACAACTGGTTCGAACGCGGGGCACGAACCTCAAGACGCGGCCGCAGGGGTGTCATGGAGTGGAGTCGGGGTCGGCGCGCCGCATCGCGGATGCTGAGTGTAGCGTGCCTGATATTCGGCGCAGCGTTGACTCTCGCCGCCTGCAATCCCGAGAACAAGCCGAATGTCGCCGCCGTGCAGACGCGCGGCGCCACCGTCGCCTTCGAATCGATCGACGGGCTGCCGCAAACGCAATTCCACACCCTGGTGCAGGACCTCAACAGCGAAGCGCGGACGAAGCGGCTGGCGGTCACCTCGCGCGACCAGTCGTCCGCCTACCGGGTGCGCGGCTATCTCGCCGCCACGGTGGACCGTGGCAAGACCACCATTTCCTGGGTCTGGGACGTGTTCGGCCGCAATCAGCAGCGGGCTCTGCGTATTGGCGGCAGCGAGACCGCCAAGGGGGGACAAGAGGCCGGACAGGGCTGGCAGGCCGCTGACAGCGCCATGTTGCAGCGGATCGCCCATGCCAGCATGGACCAACTTGCCGCTTTCCTGACCTCACCTACGGTGGCGCCGGGCGCACCGCCGGCCTCCAGCGGCCCGCAGATCGCCTTCGCCATGCCGGACGTCACCACCCCGGAATCGGCCGGTATCTTCCGCATCTTCCACCCCAAGGACGAGCCGGCGTCGACGCCCGAAACCGCCGCCGCAGCCGCCCCCAGCGTGACCGCCGCCGCGCCGCTGCCGCACCGCCGCCCGCCGCCGGCGACCGCGGTCTCGAGCAGCAAAACCATGACCCTGGCGGCTATCCGCCGCTGACCGCACGTTGCCGTTGTAAGCCGCTTGCCTGGCGGAAAAAGCGGCGGGACAACGAATTCACCGCGTATTGCCGGCTTCGACCTGCCTTGTTATGACCACGCCGCCTGCGGCGATTAGTAAAACGTGAGGATCTTCGGATGTCGGGTAAGAACGGAGCCATCAAGCTCGTTGCCGGCAATTCGAATCCCGCGCTGGCAAAAGCAATCGGTGACTATCTCAACACCCCGCTGACCAAGGCGGTGGTGCGGCGCTTCGCCGACATGGAGATTTTCGTCGAAATCCAGGAAAACGTGCGCGGCTCCGACGTCTTCGCCATCCAGTCGACGTCGTACCCGGCCAACGACCACCTGATGGAGCTGTTGATCGTGATCGACGCGCTGCGCCGGGCCTCGGCGCGCCGCATCACGGCGGTGATCCCCTATTTCGGCTACGCCCGCCAGGACCGCAAACCGGGCCCGCGCGCGCCGATCTCGGCCAAGCTGGTGGCCAACCTGATCACCCGCGCCGGCGTCGACCGCGTGATGACCCTCGACCTGCACGCCGGGCAGATCCAGGGCTTCTTCGATATCCCCACCGATAATCTCTACGCCTCGCCGCTGATGGTGCGCGACATCAAGGAGCGCTTCGGGACCGACGGCAACGTCATGGTGGTCTCGCCCGACGTCGGCGGCGTGGCGCGCGCGCGAGGGCTCGCCAAGCGCATCAATGCGCCGCTCGCCATCGTCGACAAGCGCCGCGAGCGTCCCGGCGAATCCGAAGTCATGAACGTCATCGGCGAGGTCGACGGCAACACCTGCATTTTGATCGACGACATCGTCGATTCCGGCGGCACGCTGGTGAACGCCGCAGACGCCCTGCTCGCACAGGGTGCCAAGCAGGTGTTCGCCTATATCAGCCACGGTGTCTTGTCGGGCGGCGCGGTCACGCGCATCGTCAATTCGCGGCTCAAGGAGCTGGTGATCACCGACTCCATCCAGGCCACCGACGCGGTGGCCGCCGCGCCCAATATCCGCATGCTGCAGATCGCCCCGCTGATCGGCGAGGCGATCCATCGCACGGCGCTGGAGGAGTCGGTGTCGAGCCTGTTCGATTAGCGGTCCCGAAAGGTGGGAACCGGTTTTCGGACAAGATCACGCCCGAACAAAAGAATGGCGGCCACGCCCGCCGCCTAGATCACCTTCGTCATGACGCGCTCCATCGCCGGCGGGTCGAAGGCCTGCAGCGTTTGGGTGCGCACGTTGCCGAGCTTGCCGACGCTCAGCCCGAGGGCGGTCACGGTTTCGGCGTCCGGCGCGTCCATGATCGTGACCATGTCGTATCCGCCCAGCGTCCAATAAAAATCCGTCACATCGATGCCCATCTTCTTGCCCGCGTCACGAAAGGCCTGGGCGCGCGCCGACGTGTCGTTCACGCCGCGGATGCCTTGATCGGTGTAATTGGCCAGCATGATGAATCGGGGCATGGGGTTCCTCCTCAACGCTTGCGTTGCGCGTTGGATTGCGCTCTGAGGTCGCCCCGCCGATCGTCGTCCGGAGACGGTACTCAAATGCGGCTGCCCTGCCAATACACACCAACGTACGGAGATTGCCGCGCGATTTCAGCGGCTTGCATTTTTCTACGAAAGTAGCGCCATGATACTCCCCATAGATATTCTCTATGGTAGATAAATCAAATTAATGGCGGCGACCGTGGCGCCCGACTGTTTTCCAAAGTGGACAGGTCGCGCGTTCCGCAACGGATGAAGGCGTTACGGGCCGCCGCCACGGAATGCGCTTGCGTCAAACAACAACCGATAAAGCGAGCCTTGCGTTCATGCGAGACCACCGAGGAAGCAGAGCCGCGCCGATCGTCAAAACGTGCTTCGCCGAGGCGGCAAAATGACCATTCGCCGTTCGCCCACGCGGGAACGGGCCGCGAGTTATCCACGACCGAGTCAAGTTGCCGCGGGATTGCTTGTGGAGAGTCCGACCCCTCCCGTTGCCTCATTCGCGCAAATCACGGCTCATTGAGCCATCAGCGATGGCTTTGGCGGCGGAATTGAGCGGGTTATAGTAATAGCGTTTCCGATTCGGTCGGCGGCAAGACACCCGGTATCTCGAAGAGTCAACCCTATGGTCCGGGCCCGAAAGGGTCTTCCGGCGGCGTGCGGTGGTGCGCGTATTCACGCGCGCCAAGCAAAGCGGAGACGTCATGTCCCACATCGGCTACGCGGATGACCCTCGCATCAACCCCCTCGACGTGGTCGAGCGGCTGGCGGCGGGCAATGACTGGTCGTTCGAACGCGCCGGCGACGACGAAATTACCATCCTGGTGACCGGACGCTGGACGGATTACCAGCTCTCCTACACCTGGATGGACGAGCTCGAGGCGCTGCATCTGGCCTGTGCCTTCGACCTCAAGGTACCGGAGCGCCGCCTCGCCGAAGTGCAGACACTGATCTCGGCGATCAACGAGCAACTGTGGATCGGCCATTTCGATCTCTGGACCCAGCAGGGCCTGATCATGTTCCGCCACGCGCTGCTGCTGGCCGGGGGCGAGCCTTCCAGCCGCCAGTGCGAGTCGCTGCTCTCGACCGCGCTCGATTGCTGCGAGCGCTATTTCACGGCTTTCCAGTTCGTGGTCTGGGCCGGCAAAGGCGCCAAGGAAGCGCTCGCCGCTGCCATGTTCGAGACCTCGGGCGAGGCATGAGAGCCCGCTTCACGTAAATCGCAGCTCGATCCCATCGATCGGAAGGCCGCGCAGACGCGTGCGCCAGCTTTCGCCGGGCTTGACCGGCAAGGCCCGCGTCAACGTGCCGGTGCTGACGATCTCGCCGGCCGCAAGCGGCGGGTTGACCGGGTCCGCCCCAAGCAGTTCGACCAGATGGCGCAGCGCCAGAAATGGGCTGTCGAGCACGTTGGCGGCGTGCCCGCTGTCGGCCAGGGCGCCGTTGCGCGCGAGGTCGATGTGGAAGATCGCCAGCTCGCGCAACCAGTCCGCCGCGCGCGGCTGGAACGCATGACGCGGACCGATCAGCAGCGCCCCATGCAAGGCGTTGCAGGCCACCGTGTCGGCGGGCGCGAATTTCCAGTGCGGGAACGGCGACTGCACGATCTCGAAACCATGCGCGATCCAGTCGATGCAACCGGCAAGCGCCGCTTCGTCCATGCCGGGCGCCGGCGCGCGCGATAACCCAAACACGATCTCCGGCTCGATGCGCGGTTCGGCGAAGCCTGAAAGCGGCAGGGTGGCGCCCACCGACAGATCGCGCACGGTGCGGTCGGTGACGAAGCCCCAGTTCGGCGCGTAGACCCCGTATTCGGGCCAGATCGTCCGGTTGGTGAAGCCGATCTTGCGGCCGACAAGGCGCTCGCCGCGCGCCTGGAACGCTTGGCCGAGCCGGGCCAAGACCCGATTGGCGTCGTCGGCGGTCAGCCCGCCAGGGCGGCCGGAAAACGGCGCGATCTGACGGCCGCTGCCGAGCGTCGCCAGGACTTCGCGGGCGATGTCGTCGACAGAGCTGTCATGTGTGGCTGCTGGGCTCATGGCACGGCGAGCTTGGCTTAGTGCCGTTGCCATGGCAATGGCGCAGCGTGGCGAGGCGTGGCCGAGCCGGGCCAATACCGCTAACATGGGCTCATGAAAAAACCCGCCGCCAAAAAACGCGCCGCCAAGAAATCCGCCGCCACGAGACCCACCAAAAAGCCCCTGGCTAAATTCCCCGGCCGCCTGGTGCTGCTCGGCGCCGGCAAGATGGGCTTCGCCATGCTGGAAGGCTGGCTCGCGCGTGGGCTCGATCCGCGCAAGGTGATCGTGCTGGATCCGAAGCCGGCCAAGGCCGTGAAGGCGCTCACCCGCCGCGGGCTCAAGCTCAATCCCAAATCTTCCGGAAAATTGACACCGAGCGAAGCCACCGTCATCGTCGTCGCGGTCAAGCCGCAGATCGCGGCCGACGCCATGCCGATGCTTGAACCTTACGTCGGCAAGTCGACGATGGCGCTCTCCATCATGGCCGGCCGCACGATTGCCTTCCTCGCCGACGCGCTGCCAACCGGCACCGCGATCGTGCGCGCCATGCCCAACACCCCTGCATCGATCGGCCGCGGTATTACCGTGGCGGTGCCCAACGCCAGGGTCTCGGCGCGCCAGCGCAAGCAGGCGTCCGACCTGCTCGCGGCCACCGGCGGCGTCGAATGGGTGAAGGACGAAGCGCTGATGGATGCGGTAACCGCCGTCTCCGGCTCCGGCCCGGCTTACGTGTTCCTGCTGGCGGAAGCGATGACGCAAGCCGGCGTCGCCGCCGGCCTGCCGGAAGCGCTGGCCGCGCGGCTGGCGCGCGACACGGTCGCCGGCGCCGGCGAGTTGCTGCACCAGTCGAAGCTCGATGCCGGCACGCTCCGGCAAAACGTCACCTCGCCCGGCGGCACCACTGCCGCCGCCTTGTCGGTACTGATGGGCCCGGACGGCTTCGGCCGCCTGCTGACCGAGGCCGTCGCCGCCGCCGCCCGCCGTTCAAGGGAACTTGCGGGCTAGCGCCAAGAACCAGCGCCAAGAGAGAAGTTCTCGCCCTGGAACGGCCGGCGTTGCGAGCCTAGATTAGGGGAAGGAATACCCGCCAGGGAGGTCGTCATGGCTCGCAAAACCGCGCCCAAAGCGAAACGCGTCCGCAAAGCTCCGGCAAGCGCCCCACCCCCGCGCGGCACCACCGACCGCGACAAGGCCGTCGATGCGCTGATGACGCTGCTGGCCGAGCGGCGGCTCGAGGACATCGGCTTGGCGGAAGTCGCCGGTCAGGCCGGCCTCAAGCTCTCGCAACTGCGCGCCGCTTTCGGCTCGGTGATGGCGATCTACGCCGCGCACGTGAAGGACATCGACCGCAAGGTGCTCGACGGCGGCGACGCCGAGATCGCCGAGGAGCCGGCGCGCGAGCGGCTGTTCGACGTGCTGATGCGGCGGCTGGAAGCGATGGAGCCCTACAAGGACGCGGTGCGTTCGGTCATGAAGTCGGCGCGCCGCCACCCCGGTCTCGCCATGGCGCTCAATGCCATGGCGGTGCGCTCGCAACGCTGGATGCTGGAAGCCGCCGGCATCTCCGCCAATGGCCCGCGCGGCGCCATGCGCGCGCAGGGTGCGGCGCTGATGTTCGCGCGCGTCATCGACACATGGGTCGACGACGACGAACCGGGCCACGACCGCACCATGGCGGCGCTCGACCGTGGGCTGGCCAGCGCCGAGCGCTGGGTCGGTTTCCTCGACGACCTGTGCATGCTGCCGGCCTGTATCCTGCGCGGACCGCGCCGGCGCCGCCGCCGCGCGCGCGACGAGTGGGATGAGGATATGGAGGCGGCGTAAGCCTCTCTCACCCGCCTACACCGGCACCCGCACCGTGGCACGCAGGCCCCCCAGGGGGCTGTCGCCAAGCATGATGTCACCGCCATGCGAGCGGGCGATGTCGCGGGCGATCGCGAGCCCGAGGCCGGTGCCACCCTCGTCCTGGTTGCGCGCGTCGTCGAGCCGCAAGAACGGCTTGAACACGTCCTCGCGCATGTCCGCCGGAATACCCGGGCCGTCGTCGTCGATGGTCACGGTGAGCCAGCGATGGTCGCGATGGCCGGTGATCGAGATGGTGTGGGCGAAGCGCGCGGCGTTCGACACCAGGTTGGCAAGACAGCGCTTGAACGCCGCCGGCCGCACGGTGACGATCGGCGGTCCGTGGAACACCACGTGGACCTGATGCCCGTTGCGTTCGGTGTCGGTCTTCAGCTCCTGCAGGAATTCGGCCATGTCGGTCTCCGCCGACTGCTCGCCGAGGTCGCCGCGCGCGAAGGCGAGATAGGCCTCCAGCATGCGCGCCATCTCGTCGACGTCGCGCTTCATGGCTTCGACTTCGGGCGTGTCGCCGATCAGGGCCAGCTCCAGCTTGAAGCGGGTGAGGATGGTGCGCAGGTCGTGGCTGACGCCGGCGAGCATGGCAGTGCGCTGCTCGATGGCGCGCTCGATGCGCATCTTCATCTCGATGAAGGCGCCCGCCGCCCGCCGCACCTCGCGCGCGCCGCGCGGTCGGAAGTTGGGCGCCTCGCGCCCCTTCCCGAAGCTTTCGGCGGCGTCGGCCAGCCTTAAGATCGGCTTGATCTGGTTGCGCAGAAAGATGATGGCCACTGCGATCAGGATCGACGAGGTGCCGACCATCCAGATCAGAAAGATCTCCGAATTGGATGCGTAGGCCGCGCTGCGTCGCGCGAAGATGCGCATCACCGTGTGCTTGAGCTGGATGCGGATTTCCAGCAGCGACGAATTGCCGACGGTGTCGATCCAGAACGGCCGGCCGATCTGGGTGCGGATCTCTTTCGACAGCGCCTGATCGAGCAGGTTGAAGAACGGCTTCGGCCCGGGCGGCGGCAGATCGCCGAGCGGCAGGAAGTCGACTACCAGGCCGAGCCGGTTCTGCGCGATCTTCTTGATCTTGGCGCGCGCCTTGTCCTGCGGATAGTCCTGATAGACGTCGATGAGCGCGGCGATGTCCTGCACGACGCCGGCCGACAGCCGTTGCGTGACCAGATTCCAATGGCGCTCCATGAACACGAAGGCGACCACCGACTGCAGGATCACCATCGGCAGGATGATGATCAGCAGTACGCGGGCGTAAAGACCCTTCGGCATCACGCCGTTGAGCCAGCGCGCGAAGCGCCGCCAGCCAGCGTGCACGTGGCCCGCGCCCCACACCAGCGCGCGCGTGGTCGGCAGACCGTTGACGAAACGCCAGCCCTCGTTGAGCGCGTTGCGCACCCGCGCGATGCTGACGTCGAGGCTGGTCATGTCGAGGTCACCAGCCGGTAGCCGATCCCGCGCACGGTCTGCACATAGAACGGGTTCGCCGGATTGCTCTCGATCTTGCGGCGCAGGCGGTTGATCTGCACGTCGACCGCTCGCTCACTCACGGTGCCGCCGTTGCCGGCGAGCGCCATGCGCGGCACGGTTTCGCCCGGCGTCCCGGCCAGGATGCGCAGCATGTCACGCTCGCGGTCGGTGAGACGGATGACCTCGTCGCCCTTGCGCAGCTCGCCGCGCGCCAGATGAAACACGAACGGTCCGAAGCGCACCGATTCCACCGCCGGCGCCGCCGCCGGCTGCGCGCGCTTGAGGATATTGGCGATGCGCAACGACAGTTCGCGCGGCTCGAACGGCTTGGACAGGTAGTCGTCGGCGCCGATCTCCAGTCCCTTGATGCGGCTTTCGGCGGCATCGCGCGCCGTGAGCATCAGGATCGGCACGTTGTTGGCGGTGCCGCGCAGCGCCTCGGCGAAATCGAAACCGGACTCGCCCGGCATCATCACGTCGAGAATGAGCAGATCGAAGCTCAGACCGTTGAGCTTGGCGCGCGCGTCGGCCGCGGTCTCCGCAGTGGTGACGCGATAACCCTCGCTCGCGAGAAAGCGCGACAGCAAATCGCGGATGCGCCGGTCGTCATCGACCACCAGCAGATGCGGGGCATCGTCGGCGAGCGTCTCGGGGAGGGTCATCGATCTCGTTCGTCCGCTCGTCCCCGCGCAAACGGGGATCCAGAGTTAAATTTGTGCCCGCTCTGCGATCACCGGGACGGGAATGAGCGGAGCAAGATTCGATGCGCGCAACAAGCCCACTAGCCTTGCGGCTTGCGCGCCCGGTCGGCGCGCGCGATCAGACGCAGCACGCCGTCGCGATTGTCGTTGTCGATCATGGCGGTGAGGAAGTTCCGCGCGGCCTCGTGCGCGCCGGGGCCGAGCTCACCGAAGGCGCGGTTGATGCGCTCGGTCTGCAGGCCCGCGAGCTTGAGCGACAGCGCCTCGCCCTTCGGGGTCACATAGAGCAGGCGCTGGCGGCGGTCCTGCGCGCCTTCCTTCTGCACCACGTAGCCCTGGTCGACGAGCTGCTTGAGCACGCGCCCGAGCGACTGCTTGGTGATGTTGAGAATGTCGAGCAGGTCGGCGACCTTCATGCCGGGATTGCGGTTGACGAAATGCAGCACCCGGTGATGAGCGCGACCGAAGCCGAGCTTGTGCAGCACCTCGTCGGCGTCGCCGACGAAATCGCGGTAGGCAAAGAACAGAAGCTCGATGATGTCCCAGACCGGCTCGGCGGACGACGACTGCGCCGCCGGGCGCTCGGCGACACCTGCCTCGGCGGCAGCGGCGGATTTGGCGCTCACATTTATGTCAGCCATGTTGACATATTTTGGTTTTATGTTACAAAAAGGCTGTCAGGGACGAAACGATCGTTCCCGATGGCGCCGCCGGGGCCGGCTCAAAGCCTCGACGACGGCGCGCCGCCGGATTAGGCCCGTTTTACCGGGTGTTGCCCCGCGACGCAAAGTGTTGGAATTAGGCGCGGAAAATACGCCATCCAGGCGGCAACCCACGCTATGGCCCCGGGGCGAGACAGGAGGAAATTATGGCTGCGCAGTCCTACGACCGGCTCGAAGGGGTCATCTGGTACGACGGCAAACTGGTGCCGTGGGACCACGCAAACCTGCACGTGCTCAGCCACGGGCTGCACTACGCCAGCGCGGTGTTCGAGGGCGAGCGCGCCTATGGCGGCAAGATCTTCAAATGCACCGAGCATTCCGAGCGGCTGAAGCGTTCCGCCAACGTGCTCGACTTCGAGATCCCCTATTCGGTCGCCGAGATCGACGCCGCCAAGAAGCTGGTCTTGGAGAAGAACGGCAAGAAAGAAGCCTATATCCGCCCGGTGGCTTGGCGCGGCTCGGAGATGATGGGCGTCTCGGCGCAGGCGAACACCATTCACCTCGCCATCGCCACCTGGGAATGGCCGAGCTATTTCGATCCCGAGCAGCGGCTGAAGGGCATTCGGCTCGATCTCGCCGACTATCGCCGGCCCGACCCGCAATGCGCGCCGGTGAAGGCCAAGGCCGCCGGCCTTTACATGATCTGCACCATCTCCAAGCACGCGGCCGAGAAAAAAGGCTATGCGGACGCCATGATGCTGGACTGGCAGGGCCGCGTCGCCGAATGCACCGGCGCCAACATCTTCTTCATCAAGGACGGCAAGATCCACACGCCGATCGCCGACTGCTTCCTCGACGGCATCACGCGGCAGACCGTGGTCGGGCTCGCGCGCCAGCGCGGCATTGAAGTGATCGAGCGCCGCATCCTGCCGGAAGAGTTGAACGAGTTCTCCGAGTGCTTCATCACCGGCTCGGCGGCGGAAGTCACCGCGGTGTCCGAGATCGCGCAGTGGACCTTCGCCCCCGGCGCCATCACCAAGACGCTGATGGACGACTACACCGCCGAGGTGCAGCCGAAGGCGGCAGCGGCGTAACGCTTCCCTCCCCGCTCATGCGCGTCCCCGCCTGCGCGGGGATGAACTCCAGCGGGCATCCAGGAAGCGCAATCAGCTTGGCCAAAGAACTCGGTCCCCGCTTTTGCGGGGACGAGCGGTGATGATGTCAAGCGCACCACCTTCCGCTTACTCGGCGGCCACGCCCTTGCGGCCGGCGTTCCAGCGCGCGGCGGCCGCGTCGTCGGTCGCCTTGGCGTCAACCCACGTGTTGCCGCTCGCCTTCTCCACCTGCTTCCAGAACGGCGCCCGCGTCTTGAGATAATCCATAAGGAATTCCGCCGCCGCGAACGCCGCCTCACGATGCGACGAGGCGGTCACCACCATCATGATGTCCTCGCCCGGCACAATGCGCCCATAGCGGTGGATGACGGTGGCGCCGCGCAACGGCCAGCGCGCACAAGCTTCCTCGACATGGCGCATGATCTCGGCTTCCGCCATGTCGGGATAATGCTCGAGCGTGAGGGCGGCGATCGGCTCCTCGCCTTCGGCGCCGCGGCAGATGCCGGTGAAGGTCACCACGGCGCCGACGTCGGTCCGCCCGCGCGTGAGTTTGCCCGCCTCGGCGGCAATGTCGAACGGCTCGCGCTGCAGGCGCACGGTGGTGGATGCGGTTTGGGTGCCAGTCATAGGAGCAATGTAGTGCAGGATTTCGCTTTCGTCATTCCGGGGCGCGGCCGATAGGCCGCGAACCCGGAATCCATAATCACAGACAGGGGTTATGGATTCCGGGTTCGCCCGCTGCGCTCGCGCCCCGGAATGACGATTACCCCCCCGTCATGGGGGGGAAGAAGGCGATTTCGCTGGCCGTGCCGATCAGGTGCTCGGGCTTGACGTGGGCGCGGTCGATCGCCGCACGGATCACCTTGCGGTTCTCGAAAGCATAGGCGTACTCCTCGCCGCGCCCGGCCAGCCAGTCCATCAGCTCGCCGACAGTGGCGACGCTCGACGGCACCTCGATCTCTTCCTCCGGCTTGCCCACGCGCTCGCGCACCCAGGCGAAATACCGCAGCTTCACCTTCATTCGATTCACTTCTGTTTGCGCATGATCTTATCCGAAAACCGGTACCCACTTTTCGGGATCATGCGCGTTCTAATCCATCACATAGCGCAGCCCGGCGCGGAAATAGTCCCAGCCGGTGTAGAGCGTGAGGATGGCGGAGGCCCAGATCAGCACGATGCCGACTTGGATGACGCCCGGCACGATCTTGTCGCCGGCCTCCCCCGCGATCAGGAAACCCACCGCCACCATCTGGCCAATGGTTTTCCATTTCGCAAGCCGCGTGACCGGCACGCTGACCTGGAGTTCCGCGAGATATTCACGCAGGCCCGACACCAGGATCTCGCGGCACAGGATGATGACCGCCGCGAACAGCGACCAACCGCGGATGGTGCCCTCCGCCGCCAGCATCAGCAGGCAGGACGAGACCAGCAGCTTGTCGGCAATGGGGTCGAGCATGCGCCCGAGCGAGGACTGTTGCCCCCACATGCGGGCCAGATAGCCGTCGAGGAAATCGGTGATGCCGGCGAGCGCAAAGATCGCCAGCGCCAGCCAGCGCAACCACAGGCCGCCGCCCTCGATGGCCTGCCAATACATCAGGCCCACCACCACCGGCACGGCGACGATGCGGGCATAGGTCAGGATGTTCGGCAGCGACAGGGGGCGCGCCGGTAGCGGCCTGGATCCAACGGCGTTCATTCCGAACAAGGAACACAGCACAAAGCCTGAGGTCAACTGCGACCGACCCGCCCCCATTTTTCAGGGGGCGGGAACGGAACCGCCCGGCCGGGCGTCACTGAATTGGCGGTTTCGGCAGCTTGGCGACGCCCGGCTCCATCACGAAGGTCTGATCGAGCGCGTACCACTCGCCGGTGACGTCCGCCGCCGGTGCCTTGTCCTGGTGGCGCACGTAATCGCCGATCAGCGCCCGGGTCACGCCGAACTGCACGTCGGTCTCCAGCACCGGATCGTCGTTGACGTAGATCTGCGAGATCAGGGTCTTGAAGCCGTCCTTGAAGATCAGGAAATGCAGGTGGGCCGGCCGGTAATTGTGGCGGCCGGCGGCACGCACCAGGCCACCCACCGGCCCGTCCACGGGGATCGGATAGCCCGCGGGTTTCACACTGCGGAAACTGAATCGGCCGTCCTGGTCGGTCGTGAACTTGCCGCGCAGGTTCATCTCGGCCTGCTTGGGGTCCTGCTGCTCGTAGAAGCCATCCGGCGAGGAATGCCAGACGTCGACCTCGGCGCCGGCTATCGGCTTGCCGTCCTGGTCCTTGACGAGCGCGTCGACGAACAGCGCCGGCCCCGGCGTCGGCGAGCGCACGATGGAGCCGCCGTTTTCCGTGCGCGGCGAGTTCAGGCGCCAGAACGGCCCCAGCAGGTTGGCTGTCGTTTCGGTCTGGCCGTTGTTGCCGTTGTTGAGGAGACAAATGAGCGCAGAAAAGCCGAGCGAGCCCGACATCAGCACCACCTCGTTGTGACTCGCGGTGGTGAGCTGACCGAGGCGGGCGACAATCTCCGCGCCCTTCTGGAATTCCTCTTCGGTCAGATGCACTTCGCGGGCGAAGGCGTGCAGGTGCTTGACCAGGGCCTGCACGATCTCGCGCAGGCGCGGATCGGAGATGGTTGAGTACGCTTCCAGTACCGCCTTGGTGACGTCTTCTTGTCGTTGGATGATCATGGCGTTTCCCCGCAGAATTTATTTGGCGTGCTACCGCGCCTGTTCGTGGAAGAATTCATATATCTTGCGCGCGGTCTCCGCATTAATTCCCGGCACCTGAGCAAGATCGGGCAGGCTGGCGCGCTCGATCGCTTTCACGGTGCCGAAATGGCGCAGGAGCGCGCGTTTGCGCGTGGGTCCGACGCCGGGAATTTCCTGCAGGCCCGCTTCGCGGATGTCCTTCTTGCGACGCGCGCGGTGGGAGCCGATGGCGAAGCGGTGCGCCTCATCGCGCAGGCGCTCAATGTAATAAAGTAGCGGATCGCGCGGCGGCAGCTTGAACGGTGTCTTGCCCGCCATGAAGAAGGTCTCGCGGCCGGCGTCGCGGTCGAGCCCCTTGGCGATGGCGACCAGCGGCACGTCGGTGACGCCCAGTTCGCCGAGCGTTTCGGTGGCCGCCTTGAGCTGCCCCTGCCCGCCGTCGATCAGGACGAGATCGGGCCATGGTGAATCGAGTTCGTCTTCCGGCTCTTCGCTCGCTGCCTGCTCGGCAAGCGCCATACGCGGGCTCTCTTCCAGCAGCCGCTTGAAGCGCCGCTCAAGCACCTCACGCATCATGCCGTAGTCGTCGCCCGGGGTGATATCCTCCGACCGGATGTTGAACTTGCGGTACTGGTTCTTGCGGAAGCCCTCCGGCCCCGCGACGATCATACCGCCGACCGCGTTGGTGCCGGCGATATGGCTGTTGTCGTAAACTTCGATGCGGCGCGGTGGATTTGGCAGTGAAAACGTTTCGGTCAACGCGGCCAGCAGTTTCTGCTGCGACGCGGTATCGGCGAGCTTGCGCGCCAGCGCCTCACGCGCGTTGACGAGCGCATGCTGCACCAACTCCTTGCGCTCGCCGCGCTGCGGCACGCTGACCTCGACCTTGCGGCCGGCCTTGGTGGCGAGCGCTTCCGCCAGCAATCCGCGTTCCTCGAACTCGTGCGACACCAGAATGAGCCGCGGCGGCGGCTTGTCATCGTAGAACTGCGCCATGAAGGCGGAAAGCACCTCGTCCGCGCCGAGCGCGCGGTCGGCCTTGGGGAAATAGGCGCGGTTGCCCCAGTTCTGTCCGGTGCGGAAGAAGAATACCTCGACGCAGGTGTAGCCGCCGGCCTGATGCACGGCGAACACGTCCGCCTCTTCGAGGCTGCGCGGGTTGATGCCCTGGTGCGACTGGATCGCCGACAGCGCCGACAGCCGGTCGCGATAGACCGCGGCGTGCTCGAAGTCGAGCGTCTCCGCCGCCTTGTCCATCTCGACGGCTAGCTCCTTCTGCACCGACGAACTGCGCCCCGACAGGAATTCGTTGGCCTCTCGCACCAGCTCCGTATAGCCGGCGAAATCGATCTCGCCGGTGCACGGACCGGAGCAGCGCTTGATCTGGTAGAGCAGGCACGGCCGCGAGCGTGACTCGAAAAACGAATCCGAGCACGAGCGCAGCAGGAACGCGCGCTGAAGCGCGTTGATGGTACGGTTGACCGCGCCGGCCGACGCAAACGGCCCGTAGAAATGGCCGGGGCGCGAGCGCGCGCCGCGGTGCTTCAAAATCTGCGGCGCCCAGTGGTCGGACGTGATTAGGATATAAGGAAACGACTTGTCGTCACGCAGGAGCACGTTGAAGCGCGGACGCAGGCGCTTGATCAGGTTGGCTTCGAGCAGCAGCGCCTCGGTTTCGGTCTTGGTGGAGACGAACTCCATCGTCACCGTCGCCGCGATCATGCGCGTGATGCGGCTGTCGTGGCCGGTCGGGCGCGTGTAGGACGTGACGCGCTTCTTGATGTTCTTGGCCTTGCCGACGTAAAGCACGTCGCCCTTGCCGTCGAGCATGCGGTAGACGCCGGGGGCCGAGGGCGCGAGCTTGGCAAAGCGCGTAATCGCCGCGCGCCCGGCGGCGAGCGTGCCGGGCGCGGCGCCCTCCGATTCCAGCTCGAGCTCGGGCAGCGCGGACTCCTCGTCCTCGTCCCTGAGTTCGCTTTCCGGATCGATGTCTTTGCGGCCGTTCATGGCTCTAAGATAGTCAGCGCGCGCGCGCCGCGCTATTCCGCCACGTCGCTGTCGGCGGTGCGCCAGGCGAGATGCTGGCCGCCGTCGACCGCGATGGTGACGCCGGTCACAGCCTCCGCCTTGGCGAGATAAACCACCGCGGCGGCGATGTCGTCGGGAGTTGGGCCCCGTCGCAGCGGCAGGGTGGCGGCCTGCTGCGCGAATTCGGCCTCCGACTGGCGCGGGCTCGGCAGCGTCGGGCCGGGCGCTACCGCATTGACCCGGACCCGCGGCGCCAGCGCCTGCGCCAGCGTCGTGGTCGCGGTGTGGAGCGCGCTTTTCGCCAACGAATACGAGAAGAAGCGCGGCGTCGGCTTGAACACGCGCTGGTCGAGCACGTTGACGATCCCCGAACCGGCCGGCGCCTGCGCCGCGAACGCTTTTGCCAGGAACAAGGGCGCCGCAAGGTTCACCGCCATGGTGCGTTCGAAGCCTTCGCGCTCAAGCGTCGCGATGTCGTCCGGCTCGAACTCGCCGGCGTTGTTGACGAGCAGCGTCAACGGCCCGAACGCCGCCGCCGCGGCGATTAGGTTGTCCACCGCCGCCGGCTCGGCGAAATCGGCGAGCACCACCCGCGCGCGGCCGCCGCCGGCTTCGATCTCGGCGGCAAGCTTCTCCGCTTCGTCGCGCGAGCGGTTGGCGTGCAGCACGAGCGCATAGCCTTCGCGCGCGAGCGCGCGCGCAATCGCCGCGCCGATGCGGCGGGCGCTCCCTGTGATCAGGGCGGTGCGATCATGGTGAATGAAAATTGAATCAATTGCCATCGTTGTCGCAAACGGCTGCCAGACGCTAACGGTTCTTTAGGGATAACAACTCGGAACTCCTTATCGATTCATAACCGTTTAACTTAAAAAGCCCGATAAATCTTCCACGAATTTGGTGCGCTTTTGCCCGCCGCCGGGCCCGCTCAGGGCCGGACTTTCCGCCATCGGAAAGCCGCCGGCGCGGAATGAAAGCGCAAGTAAGACCGCGCCGATCGGCCCTTCGTCAAGGGCAGGCGCGGTAGCAAGTGGAGGGTAAAATGAAGAGGTTCTTGCTGGCTGCGAGCGTCGCAATCGTTGCCGCTGCCGGCGGCGTGGCCTCGGCCGCCGATCTCGGTCCGCAGCCTTATTATTCCACGCCGAGCCAGAGCATGTCGCGCATCTACAACTGGCAGGGCTTCTACGCCGGTATGAATGTCGGCTATGAGTGGGGTTCGGTGTCCAATGCCACGCCCGCGCCTAGCGGCATCGCCGGTGGCGCCCAGGGCGGCTACAACTGGCAGCAAGGCCAGTTCGTCTATGGCTTGGAGGGCGATATCAACCTCTCTGCCGCCGACGACACCTTCGCTGCGTACAAGTTCGCCAATCCGTGGTTTGGTACCGCGCGCGGTCGCATCGGGTATGCCTTCAACAACGTGCTGGCATACGCGACCGGCGGTCTCGCCTTCGGCGACCTCGTCGCCACGTCAACCACAACCAATGTCGATGAGACCAAGACCGAGATCGGCTGGACTCTCGGCGTCGGCGCGGAATACGGCTTTGCCCCCAATTGGTCGGCCAAGGTCGAATATCTCTACATGGATCTCGGCAGCCGCACCTTTGCCACCACCGGCACCGACAACAGCCTCTCGGCCAGCCTGCTCCGGGTCGGCCTCAACTATCACTTCTGAGCAAGCGTCAACACGTGGCGTGAGAAACCCCGGGCTTCGGCCCGGGGTTTTTCTTTGCGATCATCAAAGGTCGCTTCCGATCGCACATCGAACGTGAACGGTAATCGCGTGCGCTGAACACATCTTTAGTTTGTCGCGTTTCCGGACGGCGAACCGGTTTCCACTTCGCCTGGAAACGCTCCAGCGCGTCCGGCTTTTTTGTGGCGCCCACGTGTCGCAAGCATGAACGCAGAACCGAGCTGCGGCGAAGGTGCGAGACAAGAATGCAACACGGGACGAGGTTCGCGTGAACGTGAACGTGTTGCCGCGATTTCGCCGCAAGACGAACGCAAAGCCTGCGCCAAGTAGCGCCCAGCGCGCGGCACACGACGTGCTGAGCGAAGAATGCGGGCGACGATAATCGGTATCCCGTGCGGAACCTAAATCGACTTTCCCGCGTTGAGCGTTTCGAGTTCGGGGGACGGCGCGCCCGCGTCCGTCCGCCGGCATCGCGAAGTGCGATGCCAAGGCAAAGAAGGAAATGAGGTGCGTGATGAAGAAAGTTCTGCTGGCAAGCGTTGGCGTCCTGGCGCTCGGCGTGGCGGCGGCGTCGGCGGCGGATCTTCCGCGGCACATGCCGACCAAGGCGCCGACTTATATGCCGCCGGCGTGGAGCTGGGTCGGCCCCTACGTCGGCATCAACGGCGGCTACGGCTGGGGTAATTCGGATTTCTCCGCGCCCACGTCGAGCGACTCGTTCAATGCCGACGGTGGACTGGTCGGCGGCACGGTCGGCTATAACTGGCAGTATGGCCGGACCGTGTTCGGCCTCGAAGGCGATATCGACTGGAGCAGCATGGGCGGCAACACCACCTGCGGCGGCGTCGCCTGCAGCGTGAACAACGACTGGCTCGGCACCGTGCGAGGCCGGCTCGGCTATTCGTTTGGCCGCTTCCTGCCCTACGCCACCGGCGGCCTCGCGGTCGGCAACATCAAGACCAACATCGCGGGCGTCGGCAGCGCCGACGAGACCAAGGCCGGCTGGACCGCGGGTGCGGGCCTCGAATACCACATCACCGGGCCGTGGACGGCGAAGGTCGAATACCTGCACGTCGATCTCGGCCGCGGCGGTTCGGTCGGCGGCTCCGATGCCAGCTTCGCCAGCGATATCGTGCGTGGCGGCATCAACTACAAGTTCTGACGCGCGAGCCGCGTTCTAAACACGAAACCCCGGCGCCGTCGCGCCGGGGTTTTTTGTTTCTGGTCATCGGGGCGGTCCCGGAGTGACGGGAAATTACCCTTCCGCTTTCGTCTCGGCGAAAGCCGGCACCGCAGCAGCGAACTGCTCGAGCCACGCCGCCAGCTTGGGGTGATCCTTGCGCCAGTCCGGACTGAAGCGCAGATCGCGATAACCGAGCAGGCAGGCGAGCGCGATCTGCCCAATGTCGGGCGGATCGGTGATCTCGGGGGGAGAGTCCTCCAGCGCGGCAAGCGCGCGCGCGATCTTGTCGGCCTGGCGCTCGACCCAAGATTCCACGCGCATCTCCGGCGGCCGGTAGCGGCTTTCGTAAATGATGAGGACGCTGGCATCCATGGCGCCGTCGCATAGCGCCTGCAGACGTTCCGCCTCGAATTGCGCCATCGGCGCGCGCGGTACGATGCGGCCACCGCCGGCGATATGATCGAGCACGTTGAGGATCACCCGCGAATCGTACCAGGCGGTGCCGTCATCCATGATCAGCGCTGGGATCTTGCCGAGCGGGTTCTGCAACCGGATGCTGTCGGCGGGATCGTTGAGGTCGACCTCGCGCTCGTCGATCTTGTCGATGAGGCCGAGCACGCGCGCACCAATACGTGCCTTGCGCACGAATGGCGAGGCAGGAGAAGAACGCAATATCATCATGGCACGGTCAATCCGCTCCCGGTTGAGACCGGGGAGGACGACCGCCCCGTAGTCCGATGAGGATGTTTTTGGCGCGGCCGCCCGTGCCGTCGGCGCTAGTGGAGCGAATTTAACATTTGATACCCGCTTGCGGCAGGCCGCCTATCAAATGCCAAATTCAAAGCCCCACTAGAATCGAGCAATTGCTAGTGATCCTTTGATGCCGACATTTGCTCGAGAGATTGCGGCAATGAGATGCAAATGTCGAAATCGGCCCACTAGTCGGTGATCACCAAGTTGACCGCCTTGGGGCCCTTGCCCTTCTTGTCAGGCTCGACGTCGAAGCTGATGCGCTGTCCCTCGTTCAGCCCTTTCAATCCCGCCTGTTCGACTGCGGTGATGTGGACGAAGACGTCACGGGCTCCGTCGTCGGGCTTGATGAAGCCGTAGCCTCTCTCGGTATTAAAAAACTTCACAGTCCCAGTCTGCGCCATCGGGAAAACTCCTCTTCCCCGCACTGCTCCACCGCCGGCCCCACGCACGACGGCTCGGCTGGACATTCACAAGTCGGGGAAAGCATCGGCCCCTCGTGGCCTCAGTCACTCCGCCGGCCCCCCAAGCGGAGGCGGAACGTCACTGCCAGTATGGGAACTAGACACCACTTCGCGGCCTGTGGAAAGGGGTTGTGACAGTCAGCCACCAGCCGTGGTGCGTTCGCCGGCAAGCCAATCCAGCCGATAGTTACCTTTGAAGCCGGTTTGGTCTTCGCGCCGCAGCATGTGAAGCAGCGCCGGCAGCAGCACCGCCAATTCCTTTTCGAGCGTCCAGGGCGGATTGACCACGATCAGGCCGGAACCGTTGAGGCGGGAGGGATCACTCAAGGGTGCGACGATGAGCTCGCTGCGCAAGACTTTCGCTATGCCGAAACGGCGCAATCGTTTGGCCAGCGCATCGGGCTGCACGCGCCCTTTGATGGGGTACCAAATCATATAGATGCCGGTCGCCCATCTGCGGTGCGCCAGCGCGAGACCGTCCGCCAGCCGCGCGAATTCGCGCTCGTCTTCGAAAGGCGGGTCGACCAGCACCAGCCCACGCCGCTCCTTGGGCGGCAGGTAAGCCGAGAGGGCGGTCCAGCCGTCGATGGCGATGGTCTTGATGCGCGGGTCGCCGCGCAGGTTGCGCGAGAGCGCGGCAGCGGCCTGCGGCTCCAGCTCGCAGGCGGTCAGCCGGTCCTGCGGTCGCAGGAACGCGCGCGCAAGCGCCGGCGAGCCGGGATAGCGCGCGAGCTGATCGGACGCGTTGAGCGCCGCGACCGCCTCGCGAAAAGGCGCGATGAGCGCCGCCGCGTCCGCGGGCAGCGAAGCCTGCATCAGCCGCGCGATGCCGTCGCGCCACTCTCCGCTGCGTTGCGCTTCCGGGCCGGTGAGGTCGTAGAGCCCGGCGCCGGCGTGGGTGTCGACGACGCGGAACGCAGCCTGCTTCTCGCGCAGGTAATGCAGGATGCGCGTGAGCACCGCGTGCTTGTGCACGTCGGCAAAATTGCCGGCATGAAAGGCGTGACGGTAGTTCAACGCGAACGTCTCCGGCCTTAGGCTTAAGGCGCAACGCTAAGGCATAGCATTTAGTGCGGCGTCCCGCGCAAGCCGAAATGCTTACGCGGTTTCACTGTGCGCAGACGGCGCGTCGGCGCCGGCGGCGGACGCACCGGCAATGCACCGGCGAGGCGCGCGCTGATCACGGCAGCAGGCGGGATGGTGCCGTGCGCGCGCTGGCGGCGTAGCAGGCGGCAAGACAATCTCGCGGCGACCGTCATCGCCGCGGCCAATCCCATGACGTGCAGGCCGAACGGCAGCGAGAGGGGATGCGGCAGCCCGCACAGCGCCGCCATGGCGCCGCCCCGCGAACCGCCGCATAGGACGGAAGCGCCGAATAAACGGCCGTCGCTACCGAGGGCGGCAAACGGCCACAAGACCGCGTAGCCGATTCCGGCGAACCAAACGGCAAAACTGAGATAGTCTCTGCACCGTTCCATTGACGCCTCCCCCAGCGCCTCTTGCGGGTGCAATATTGCGGAATTCATTTAGGAGAATCTTGTGTCGATCGTCGACTCAGGCGCCTTATCCCCATAACGCCTGCCGCCGTCGTTATCGCTCGCTTAATGGGATCGCCGACTCAAAGGTGACAAAACGGACCTTTGTTCGCACAACCGATTAATCGCTTGGTAGCGTGTGATGGCAGCGCGCCGGCGGCGGCACGGTAAATCATCTGCGTCATCGATTGCCGACAACACTATTTGCCAAAAAACGCTTCGTTCGCGCCGTGGCGGCGAGACGGCGCTATTGGCTTCCGCGCCCGCCGCGCACCGCCGGCATCGACACGCTGCCGCGCCGGCAGGTCCGGCGCACGATCTGCGGACAGGCGTGGAATTTGAAATCGCGGGTGAGGCACAGCCGCACCTCGGTCAGCCGCTTGCGGTCGCAGCCGATCGCCATGTCGTCGCGGGTCAGGCCCGGATTGGCCTTGATGAAGGCCTGCGCCACCGCGGCTGGCGCCACCCTGATCGGCTGTTCGAGATCGCGATAGGCGGGTGGAACGGTCGCTGCCGCGCGCGCCCGGCGGATCGCCGCAAAATAGGCCTGCGGCGAGAGCCCGCTGCAGGTGCCATGCCGATTCCACTCGTGATAGATCAGCGGTCGGCTCGGCATCAGCGCGAGCGCCTTATCGACCAACGCGCGGTCGAGGCGCGGCGCCGGCACCTGGCAATAAGACGGGTAGCCGTGCTCGAACTGCGGCCAAAGCCCGTGCACCACGAAGGCATAGGGCCGCCCGCTGCATTGCGGCTCCCTGGCCCGCCGCGCCGGCGCTTGTTTGGCGCAAAACGACGGCGACCACGACAGCGCCAGCACGTAGAAATCGAAGCGGCCCGGGGCGTTGGTTTGCGTCCCCCGCGCGGCGCCCTGTGCCGCGGCGGGGCCAGCCGCGATTGGACCGAGGCCGATGAAGCCGATGGCGAGGATCGCGATGGCCGCGGCACGCGCGGCACTACGAAGCAGATGGCGGAACATGATGCCGGACATGGGCGCCCCCCTTTACGCGGGACCGGAACAAACCGGAAATTGATCCATCTCAATCGTTTTGAGCAAGCTACAACGCCTAACAGAACATATCAAGAACAAAATGAAGATGTAACAAGCACAGCCGGCGGCCTAGCCCGACCGCCTCGCTCCGACTCCACCGCCCGCTCAGGGCCGCGCCATCTTACATGCAGGATTGTAGGCCCAGTTGCGGTCGAGACCGACCACGCACCAGCGCACCCCCCATGTGGCGCCAATGAAGCCGGTGTCCTCGCCGATCCAATAGTAGACCATGTGCCGGCGTACCGGCGCCCCCTCGCCGGCGCTGACATAGGCCACCGCCCGGCAGTAGCGGCGCGGAATGGTGCCGCGGACCCAGGCGTTATGGGCAATCTGGCGCACCTGCCTGAAGTCGACGATCTGCAGCGGCGAGTTCCAGAAACTGCTTTCCTTGTCGGCGAAGCCCGAGGCAATCTCGCCGAGCCCCGCTTGGCAGGGCGGCACCTGGTTGTCGTAGTTCTGCCCGCTCAGCCAGAAGTTCCGCTCCAGCCATCCCGCCGCACTGGCCGGCGCGGGCGTCATGGCCAACGTGCCGAGGCCGAGCAACACTGCAAGAAGGGGCGTGCGGAAGGCGAAGGTGCGAAGGAACCGGGACGCGCGCGTCATGACGTGACTCCCACTAGCCGACCGGTAGCTTATCACAAGAATATGGGCGGCATCGATGAATTGACCACAGGATTCCGCGCCTCGTCAGCCGCCACCGCCCCAATCGCCCAGCACCCCCTGCACCAGGGCGAGAGCCGCCACAGCCGCCGTGTCGGCGCGCAGGATGCGGGGCCCGAGCGACAGCCGCACCACGTTCGCCCGCCCGAACAGCCGCGCGCGCTCGTCCTCGGAAAAGCCGCCTTCGGGGCCTGTCAGCACCGCCATCGGGACCCCGCGCGGCGCCGCGGCGAGCACTGCCACCGGGTCCTTCACCTCGGCGTCCTCGTCGCAGAACACCAGCAGGCGGCCTTCATCCGCCACCGCCGTGTCGAAGCCCACCGGCTCGGCGACATCCGGCACCGCCAGCACGCCGCATTGCTGGACGGCCTCGATGACGTTCGCCCGCATGCGCTCGAGATTGACGCGCGCGACCTGCGTGTGCCGGGTAAGCACCGGCCGCAGCCGCGAAACGCCCATCTCCACCGCTTTCTGCACCAGATAGTCGAGCCGCGCGTGTTTGAGTGGCGCGAACAGGAAGTCGAGGTCGCCCGCCTTTGGCTGCGGGCGGGTGCGCGCGCCGACCGTGACGGCCGCCGATTTCCGGCCCTCGCCCGTAAGCGCCGCCTGCCATTCGCCGTCGCGGCCGTTGAACAGCAGCACACCGTCCCCGCGTTTCAACCGCAGCACGTTGACCAAGTAGTTCGCCTGGTCGCGGTCGAGGGCGATCTCCCCGCCTTCGGCCAGCGACGGCGCGATATAAAGGCGGGGGGTGCGGAAATCGTAGCGCGGCATGGCGTTATCGGCTCGGTCGGGCTCTTCGGTGTCGGCGGGGCGGCGATTTCGCGCGCCTGCCGCCTTCCCGACGCATTCGCGGGGTTGTTATAAGCGCTCAATCGGCTTTATTCATCGCTATCATGCCACAGCCGGGATCAGGAGGAATTCAACCATGAGCGGGCGCCGGGCCGTGTTCATCGCTGCACTGGGCTTGGCATGCATCGCCGGTCCGGCTTGGGCGCAAATGCCGCCGGGGCCGGGACAGCAGGTGCCGCCCTGTGTCAAGAAATTCCTCGACCTGCGCAAAGCCGCCGGGGCCAAGGCCCAGCTCATCAACGCCGCCGGCAAGCGCAAGCAGAAGCCCTCGGCGCAGGAGGTCTGCGGCCTGTTCACGCACTTCTCGACCGCAGAGGCGAAACTGCTAAAATACGCTACCGAAAACCAATCCTGGTGCGGCATCCCGCCCAAGGTCGTCGCGCAAATGAAGGAAGCGCATGCGCGCACCACCGCGGCCCGCGCCCGCATCTGCCGCACCGCCGCCGAGCAGCATGCACGCCCGCGCGGCCCGAGTCTCAGCGAGGCCCTCGGTACCACCGCACCGGACTCTAATAATGTCAGGTCCGGCGGCACCTACGACACGATGACCGGGCCGGCGCTCGGCCGACCATGACCGATAGTGCCGGACGTGTCGCCGATGCGACCGGTAACTGGGTCGACGGCCTGGCGCCGACATGGACCCGACCCTATCTGCGGCTCGCCCGCCTGGACCGTCCGATCGGATCGTGGCTCCTGCTGATGCCGTGCTGGTGGTCGGTAGGCCTCGCCGGCATGCGGGTGAACGCCTTCCCCAGCCTATGGCACATCGTGCTGTTCTTCATCGGCGCCTTCGCCATGCGGGGCGCCGGCTGCACCTGGAACGACCTGGTCGACCGTGATCTCGATGCTCGTGTCGAGCGCACGCGTTCGCGCCCAATCCCGTCGCGCCAGGTGAGCGTGGCGCAGGCCACCGTCTTTATGCTGGTGCAGGCGCTGGTCGGGCTCGCCGTGCTGCTGCAATTCAACCTATTTACGGTTTACGCCGGCCTGGCGTCACTCTCGGTGATCGTGATCTACCCGTTCATGAAGCGCATCACCTATTGGCCGCAGATCGTGCTCGGCCTTGCGTTCTCATGGGGCGCGCTGATGGGCTGGCCAGCCGCCTTCGGCCGGCTCGATTGGCCACCGCTGCTGCTCTATGCCGGATCGATCGCCTGGGTGATCGGCTACGACACCATCTATGCGCACCAGGACCGCGAGGACGATCTCCTGATCGGCATTAAGTCGACGGCACTCTTGTTCCGCGAGCGCACCAAGCCGATGCTGGTCAGCTTCTATGCCGCCGCCGCGGTGCTGATAACCGCCGCCGGGTTGTTAGCCGGCGGCCGGCTGATCTTCCTGCTCGGCGCGATCGCCTTCGCCGCGCATCTGGCGTGGCAGGTCGCGCGTCTCGACATCGACGACCCGGCGCATTGTCTTAAGCTGTTCAAGGCCAACCGCGACGCCGGGCTGATCCTGTTCGCGGCAATGCTGCTCCAAGCGATGTTCTAGTAAACCTGCGAAGCGCTGCTCTTGCCGCCGAACGCATTGCGCGCCGGCGCGCGCAGCCATTGCGGAATCACACCGGAAAGCTTCGGCCCGCCGGGCGTCGGCGTCGCGTCATTGCCGTCGCTGTCGTTATCGTTATCTGCGAGACCGTCGGCGCCGGCCACCGCATCCTGGGCGCTGTGGTGCTTGCCGATCGAGCCGGTATAGGTCGGGCTACGGCCGCGGCTGGCGTAACGGGCCCGCACGCGCGCGGCCACGATCTCGCCGCGGATCGCCGTCGGCCGGCACGGGCGATAGCCGGGCCGGCGCTTCATCAGGTCGACATGGATGTGATTGTAGTGCTCGGGATTGTAGCCCGGCGCCAACACGGTGACGAAGGTCTCGCAGGCAAAGAGCTGCACGTCGTGCAGGAAGCCCTGCTCCTCCGGTGAACCGTGCCAGCCATTCTTCACGGTGATGGTGTGCCCATTGGCGAGCGTGAAGCCGGAAATGTCGAGGGCGTTGCCGAAGGCGTGCTCGGAGATGTGCCGCGTGCCAGCGCCCACCATGTCGCGGCAGGAATAGCTGCCGATCTGGTGGATCTCCACCACCGGCGAATGGAACCAGTGCAGCGCCGCCGGCTGCACACCGCCGCTCACCCAGCGGTCGAGCGCGGAGACGATCGGACAGGCGAGCTTGGCCGCCGGCTTCAACTCGGCCTCCGGCATGTTCACAGGCGTATAGGGCCCGCGCGCGGGACCGAGCGCCGGCGGAAGGCGCTGCGCTGGCGGCTGATAATCGGGCGCGTTATAGGCGCTTTGCGTGCGCGGTGACGGATGGCGGCCGTCGGGCAGGATGGCGTCGGGTGGAATGTCGTCCGGCTGCGTCGCGGCGCGCGCCGTATCGTCCGGCGAAACCCAAGGGCGTGACGCTGCGCGCGATGTGGGGCGCGGCGCCGGGGTATAAGCGTCTTGCGAATCCTGCGGCGTGATCGACATCGGCGCGCCAGCCGCCGGCTCGCCCGTGGACGCAGACTGCGGCGCGTTCACCGCCCGCGGTCCGGTCACCCAACGAAGCTGTCGGTGCGGCGCGACCCGCGCCAGCGGCGCCGTCTGCACCGAACCGGGAGAGAAGTATTCCTCGCGCACCGGCCAGCGCGGCATGCTCGCATCCTGCGGAATGCTGGCCGGCCGGCGCATATTGTCGGCGAAGCTCAAGGTCTGCGGCTCGCCCAACATGGAGACCTTGAGCGGGAAGTCCATGCCGCAGACACCCGGCCCCTCGATGGGCTTGAGCTCCACGTCGCCGGGGCCGATCTTGACCGCGCCCGAGCTCAGGCACTTGACCTCGGCCTCATGGCGCCAGGGCGCGCGGCTGCCCTGGAAGTAGCCGCGGCCGCAGCCGGCGAGCATCACCAGCGCCACCGCCCCCACCAATGAGAAACGCGCGACCGCATTCATACCCACGAAAATGCGGGTGGTTTCTTTAACGAGGTTTCAACGGTGGTGGCTTCGAATTCGTTAAGGATAAGGATTGGTTGACGCACGCAACCATTGGCGCGGCCGCCTCCCGCGTCGTCCGCAGTTCGAAATCGCTCTCAAATGCGAAGAAAGGAATATTTCAAACCGCAGCCCCGCGCCATCGGTACGAATACCGATGTCCGCTAACCCGCAATGCAATTTTGTGGCGGCTGAATTTTGTGCAAAGCGAAATCGTGTCGAGTTCGCCGGCATTTGGCACACAAAGTGGCGCCCTCTTTTACCGTCGAACGCGCCATGCACCGGCTTTCCAAGGCGAACGAAGATTTTTGCGTCGTGCGATCAATCTGTTGTCTTTGCCATTCCATTTGCGCATGACATTTTCGGCAAATTTCGCTTGCGAGGCTTGCAACCAGCTTCGAGGCTCCGGCGTTGTGTGCTAGTCTTTCGCCATGTCAACGAGGGAGCCACTTGCCTTGGACCTGACCTTGAAGCTGAATGTCGTCGTCGTGTGCGCGGTGTTCGCATTCGTCGGCGCGATTTTGCTGGGGGCATTCTAAGCTCGGCTGTCGAACGACAACGCTATCAACAAAGCCGGTAGGCCAACAGTTACAGCACCGGAGGGCACCCAGCTCTCCGGTGCTTTGTTTTGGGTGTTATGTCTTGATGGGCCCGGCACTTGATCTTTTCGGAAAACTCGTTCCAATCCGACCTCAGTGCGATCACGTGCTGGCCAGATCATGCAGGCAAATCAGAAACGGAATTTCATGCGTCCGAAAACTCTCCTCGAAATGGCAGGCGCCACCGCCACCCCGACCCACCTCGCCGATTCCGTTCTGATCGTCATCGATGCGCAGCATGAATATGTCGACGGCAAGCTGCCGTTGAGCGGTGTCAAAGCCGCGCTCGACGACATCGGCGCCCTGCTGACGCGGGCGCGCAAGGCCGGCACGCCCGTCATTCACATCCAGCATCGCGGGCGGTCCGGCGGTGCGTTCGGGCCTGACACCGGCGGCTTCGCCATCGTCGACGCGTCGGCGCCCGCCGGCGCCGAAACCGTGATCGAAAAGAGCCTGCCGAATGCGTTCGCCGGAACCACGCTCGGCGCCGCGATCGAAGCCACCGGCCGCAAGCAGCTCATCCTGACCGGCTTCATGACGCATATGTGCGTGGAAGCCACCGCACGCGCGGCGCTCGATCACGGCTTCAAGACTACGGTAGTCGCCGCCGCGACGGCGACGCGTGATCTGCCCGATCCGCTGACCGGTGAAACCGTGCCGGCGGCCGAAATCCAGCGCAACGCGCTCACGGCCCTTTCAGATCGCTTCGCGACCATTACCGCAAACGCCGCCGCCATCCTCGACTAGAAGGCGGCACGGGCATGAGCGGGGATCGCACACGCACCTGGGACAGGACCGTCGATCTGCTGGTGCTGGGCGCCGGCGCCGCCGGCATGACCGCCGCCCTGGTGGCGGCGCTCGAAGGCGGCGAAGCGCTAATCGTCGAAAAGAGCGCGCAGGTCGGTGGCACGGCGGCCACGTCGGCCGGCACGGTCTGGATTCCCGGCAACCGGCAGAGCCGCGAGGCCGGCTACGACGACAGTGTCGAGCGTGCGCGCAACTATCTCGACGCGCTCACCGGCACGCCCGATGCGCATGGTTTGCGCGAGGCCTATCTCGCGACCGGTGACGCGGCGATCGACTATCTCGCCGCTCATTCGGAAGTGAAATTCGATCCGAGCGGCAAGCATCCCGACTATCGCGACATGGAGGGGGCGGCGGTCGCCGGGCGCGCGCTGGCGCCGGTGATGTTCGACGGCCGCAAGCTCGGCCCCGAATTTGCGCGCGTGCGTCCACCGATCCCCGAGTTCATGCTGTTCGGCGGCATGATGGTCGACAAGACGGACATCCCGCGCCTGATCGGGCGCTATCGCTCCCTGGGTAATTTCCTGCACGCGACACGGATCGCCGCGCGCTATTACGCCGACCGGCTGCGCTTTCCGCGCGGCACACGGGTGACCATGGGCAATGCGCTGGTGGCGCGACTCTATTACAGCCTCGTGCAGCGCGGCGTGCCGGTGCTGTTTGAGGCAACCGCGCGCGAGCTGGTGATCGAGGACGGCCGCGTTGTCGGCGCAGCGATCGACAGCGCCGGAGGCACGATGCGCATCCGCGCCCGCCGCGGCGTCGTGATCGCCACCGGCGGCTATAGCCACAACAGCGCCATGCGCCAGCGCTTCATGCCTGATCCCACGCCGTCTCATTCGCTCGCCTGCGCCAGCAACGCCGGCGACGGCATCGCGCTCGGGCTTGCGCACGGCGGCGCGGTGGCACCAGAGCGACAGGGCACCGGCGCGTTCTGGAGCCCGGTGTCGCTCACCCGCCGCGCCGATGGCAGCCAAGGGGCCTTCCCGCATCTGTCGCTCGACCGCGCCAAGCCCGGCCTGATCGCCGTCAACGGCGCGGGCAAACGCTTCGTCAATGAAGCCAATTCCTATCACGACTTCGTCCAGGCCATGTTCCGCTCGCATCGCGACGTGCCGACCATGCCGGCGTATCTTATCTGCGAGGCGTGCTTCGTCGCGCGCTACGGCCTGGGCACCGTCTATCCCGGCACCACCGACCTCGCACGCTTCGAGCGCGCCGGCTATCTCACCACCGCGCCGAGCCTCGCCGCGCTAGCCACTAAGCTCGGCATTGATCCGGCCGCACTGGAAGCGACGGTCGAGCGCTACAACGGCTTCGGCAGGACCGGCCACGATCCGGACTTCGGCAAGGGCGACAGCGAGCTCAATCGTTTCAATGGCGACGCTTCGGTCAAGCCCAATCCGTGCCTCGGCGAGATCCGCAACGGACCGTTCGTCGCCGTGGCGGTATGGCCGGCGGAGATCGGCACCTCGACCGGCCTCGTCACTGACCGCGACGGCGAGGTACTGAACGAAAACGGCGCGCCCATCGCCGGCCTCTACGCTTGCGGCAATGATATGGCCTCCGTGATGGAGGGCACCTATCCCGGACCTGGTACGACACTGGGACCAGCACTTACGTTCGGGTACCGCGCCGCCAGACACGCGCTCGGAAGGCCGGTGCAGTAGCACTGGCACTCATATTGTCTTCGGCAATGAGCACACGGCGGAAACGTTGCGTGTTTCGCTTGTCTGCTTCAGGATAAGTCATGGACTGTCGCGCCGCCGTCTTTCGCGAAACCGGAAAGCCGCTGTCGCTCGAGCGCATCACGCTCGATCCGCCCGCCGCGACCGAGGTGCAGGTGCGCATTGCCGCCATCGGCCTGTGCCGCACCGACTATCATGTGATGCGCGGCGAACGGCGCGTGGCCATGCAAAACATGGTGCTCGGTCATGAAGCGGCAGGCGTGGTCGAAGCGATCGGCACGCACGTCAAAGGCATCGCGGCCGGCGACCATGTGGTGCTGACGTTCATTCCGGCCTGCGGAAGGTGCCGGTGGTGCAAGAAGGGCCTGCACCATCTCTGCGCAGAAGGCCCGCGCATCACGCAAGGGCCGCAACTCGACGGCACCTACCGTCGCCACGACCGGAACGGCGCCGATGTTGGCGCCTTCTGCATGATCGGCGCCTTCGCCGAGCGTACGGTGGTGGACCAGGCCTCCGTCGTCGTCATCGACAAGGACATACCGCTCGATCTTGCGAGCCTGGTCGCCTGCGGCGTGCCGGCGGGCGTGGGCGCGGCGCGCCATCGCGCGCGGGTCAAGCCCGGCGACAGCGTGCTGGTGGTCGGCTGCGGCGGCGACGGCATGAACGTCGTGCAAGGCGCGCGCCTGTGCGGGGCCTCCAAGATCATCGCCGCCGATATCGTACCAGCCAAGCTCGACTGGGCGCGCGACTTCGGCGCCACCGATACCGTCAACGCGCGCGGCGAGGCGCTGACCCGCGCCGTGCACGAGCTCACCGACGGCGTCGGGGTCGATCACGCCTTCGTCTGCATCGACCCGCCTGAGACGCTGCTGCCGGCGTTCCGTGCCACCGCCAAGGCCGGCAATGTCGTCGTGACGGCGATCACGCCCGATACCGTCACCGAGATCAAGATCCCGCCGCTTGAACTATTCGCGACGCAGAAGGCGATCATGGGCGCGGTTTATGGCTTCACCAGCCAGCGCGTACAAATTCCCGAGCTGCTGCGACTATATCGCAGCGGCGACCTGAAACTGCGCGAGTTGGTGACGCGGACCTACCGGCTCGACGAGATCAACCAGGGCTATGCCGATCTCGAAGCGGGCAAGAACCTGCGCGGCGTTATCGTTATCGAGGCTTAAGCGCGAGCCCCGAGGGCGCTACCCCGCCGCACCACGATGAACTACGATTGGCATCATGGACGCTCCGAATCCCTCAGCCGTTCCGACCTTCGCCAACCGCACGCCCTTGCGTATCGGCGCGACGGCACTTGCCGTGCGCAATCTCGAGCTGGTCGCCGGCTATTACCGCGGCCTGCTCGGCCTCGCCGAGCTCGAACGCACGGCCGATACGGTGCGGCTCGGCGCCGGCGGCGTACCGTTCCTTACGCTCGAGCACCGTCCCGATTTCAAGGCCGACGATCCGCGCAGCGCCGGCCTCTACCACAACGCCTTCCTGATGCCGACGCGGCGCGATCTGGCGCGCTGGATCGTGCACATCATCAAGGAGCGTATCCCAGTGTCGGGCGCCTCCGACCACGAGGTGAGCGAGGCGGTCTATCTCGACGATCCCGAAGGCAACGGCGTCGAAGTTTACTGCGACCGGCCGAAGTCCGCTTGGCGCTGGCAGGACAGCATGGTGGCCATGGTCACCGAGTCGCTGAACGTCGACGCGATTTTGCAAGAGCTCGACGAAACGGCGCAGCCTTACGAAAGCGCGCCGGAAGGTCTCCGCGTCGGCCACATCCATCTGCATGTCGGCGACGTCGCCAAGGCGGAAGACTTCTATAGCGGCGTGCTGGGGCTCGACGTGGTGCGGCGACGCGGCGGCGCGACCTTCATGTCCTCGGGCGGTTATCATCATCATGTCGGTGCCAACACCTGGCGCTCGCCGGGCGCCGGCGTGCGCGATTCCGAACGCGCCGGCCTGTCGTGGTTCGCCTTCGAAGCTGCGGATGAGGCGGCCTACGATGCGTCTGTTGCACGGCTGAAGGCGGCAGGCATTGCCATAAGCAAGGGCGCGGGTGGCCTGGAATTCGCCGATCCGTGGGGCAGCCGCGTTCGACTTATAACGGCGTGATGGCGCCAACGGCTGTGGAGCAAGCGTTGCCGCCGGCTACTTCTGAAAGCCGCTGTTGAATTTCTTGAAACGGTTCAGCGGACTCTGCTTGTGCCGATTGCTCATATTCTTGAATTGCGAGCATGGCATCATTTGTTGCGCGCCGAGCTGCCCATTGAGGTTGTCAAATTTACTGACGGTGCAACCATCCGAATCGACCCAGACAAGGTGACCCGTCCCATTGCTCATCGCATCGAACTTGGGCGGCGGCGCAGCCACAACCTCGTGTAGCGGAGCAAAGGTTTGATCCAGCCCCACGTAGGCCATTAAAGTCAGCACGCCAAAAATCCCCGTGCAAACCACGCCCACCCAAAAGCGAGCCCGTCTACTGTGGCGCAATTTGGCCGAATGCTTTGCTGAATGGGTCTGCATGATTGCCGGCGCTCCGCGCACTGCAAGCGGTCTGCATTCCATTGTCGGCCTGGAGGCTTAAAATGCTCTAAACGCACGCATTTGAGGGCCGGTTTTGGGGCTACAGAGCAGCAGCCACAGCATGGTCGCCCGCTCGCTGCCACGCCCCCCGCGTGCAGCGCACGGCCCAGCACCAAGTCCTGCTCTGTGTGCTCGGCGCCAGCGCGGTAACAACGAGGCTCACCATGAAGGGCCGAAGAATTTCCTTACGCCGCAAGGAGACGGCGCAGGCCAGAATATTCTTCAACAATCGACAATCCGGTTTCGGCTGCGTTGTCCGCGATTTCTCAGCTAAGGGCGCCCGCATCAACGTGACGGCCAGAGACCGAGTCCCGGACGAATTCTAGCTCTACGTGCCGGAGAAGCGGAAAGCCTTCCCCGCCCGCGTCAGGTGGCGTCGCGAGAACGGATTGGGTTTGGTCTTTATCGACGCGCTCGGGCCCGGTGAGGCATCGGCGTCCGTTGCCGACCTGCAGAAGCGCCTCGAATGACTGGAAAGCGAGACCGTCACGCTGACCGAACAAGTCCGCAGCCTTACGGCAGAGATGGCTCGCGCGCATCTCTAGCGCTGGCGCGCCAAGGCGGCATTGTCTTGGCGCGGGTTGCGCAAGCCGGCAATGGCCATAGGGCCGCCGTCCAATGTCATCAAACCATCATCGACCGGTCGCTAGAAGGCCGGTGAAGAATTCACCAGCCGATTCGAGTGCCGTTTGATTCCGACACCCAACGATCGCCTGAACCAGGCCGTCCGCCGCACCCGCATCCTGTCGCGCCAGGGCGCGCTGGAGTTCCTGTTCGCGTGGATGTTCAAGGGACTGGTCTACCCCCAGATCTGGGAAGATCCCGAGATCGACATGGAGGCGCTGGCGATCGCGCCCGACAGCCACGTGGTGGCCATCGCCTCCGGCGGCTGCAACATCCTCTCCTACTTGATCGCGGATCCGAAGCAGATCACCGCCATCGACCTCAACAAGGCGCATGTGGCGCTCAACCGCCTGAAGCTGGCGGCGGCGCGCCACCTGCCGACGGGCAAGGCCTTCTATCGCTTCTTCGGCGAGGCCGACGAGAAGGCCAACGTCGACGCCTATTGGCGCTTCCTGGCGCCGCATCTCGATGCCGAAACGCGCACCTATTGGGAGGGCCGCGACGCGTTCAGCTGGGGCGCGCGGCGCATCACCATGTTTTCGCGCAATGTCTATCGCTACGGCCTGCTCGGCCGCTTCATCGGCTTCGGCCACGCATTCGCGCGGCTCTACGGCGTGAACCCGAGCCACTTCCTGCGCGCGCGCACCATCGAAGAGCAGCGCAGCTATTTCGATACCGTGCTGGCGCCGTTGTTCGACAAGAAACTGCTCCGCTGGGTGACGGCGAGACGTCTGTCGCTCTACGGTCTCGGCATTCCGCCGGCGCAATACGAGTCGTTGGCAACGGCCGGCGGCGGCAACATGGCCGCCGTGCTGCGCGAGCGGGTCGAGCGACTGACCTGCGGCTTCAGCCTGCAAGACAATTACTTCGCCTGGCAGGCCTTCGGGCGCGGCTATGCCGACGGCGGCACCGGGCCGCTGCCGCCTTACCTGCGCTCCGATCATTTTGACGACATCCGCTCGCGCGCGGACCGCGTCGAGGTGCTCAACCGCTCCTTCACCGAATATCTGCAAGGCCGCCCCGACGCGACGCTCGACCGCTACGTGCTGCTCGACGCCCAGGACTGGATGACCGACGCGCAGTTGAATGCGCTGTGGCGCGAGATCACCCGCACCGCCAAGCCCGGGGCGCGCGTGATCTTCCGCACCGCCGCCGAACCGAGCCTGCTGCCCGGCCGCCTCGACGAGGCCCTGCTCGAGCGCTGGCGCTATGAGGCGGAGGCGTCGCGCCACTACGCCGCGCGCGACCGTTCCGCCATCTATGGCGGCTTTCACCTCTATGTCTTCGAGGGCTAACGCCATGGTGGCCGTCACCGCCTCAACGGCGCTGATGAATCGCATCTACCGGCGCCAGCGCCATTTCTACGATTTCACCCGCAAGTATTATCTGCTCGGCCGCGACCGGCTGATCGACGGGCTCGATGCCAAGCCGTCCGACAGCGTGCTGGAGATCGGCTGCGGCACGGGGCGCAATCTGGTGCTGGCCGCCCGCCGCCATCCCGGCACGCACTTTTTCGGCATCGACGTTTCGACTGAAATGCTCACTTCCGCTATTGAGCAGATCGGCCGCGCCGGCATCGCCGCGCGTGTGCGGGTGGCCCATGCCGACGCCACCGCCTTCGATCCTGCGCGGCTGTTCGGCCGCGCCCAGTTCGAGCGCGTGTTCATCTCCTACAGCCTGTCGATGATCCCCGGCTGGCAGGCCGTCCTCGACAGCGCCATCGCGCTGTTGGCGCCGGGCGGGGAACTGCATATCGTCGACTTCGGCACGCAGGCGCGGCTGCCGCGTTTCTTCCGTAGGTTGCTGCGGCGCTGGCTGACGCTGTTCCATGTCACGCCGCGCGATGCGCTCGAGGAATGGCTTAACCGCCGCGCGACCGAGACCGGCGCGACGCTCACCTTCGAGCGGCCCTATCGCGCCTATGCGCATTACGCGCGCTTCAGGCGCGCCGCAGACATCGCGGGATAAAGCCGTCTCTTGATTACGCCGCCGCGGTACTCGGCGCGCGACGCGGGTCGTAGTTGAGGACCGGCGCCAGCCACCGCTCGGCCTCTTCCAGCGTCCAGCCCTTGCGCCGGGCATAGTCGGCGACCTGGTCGCGCTCGACCTTGCCGACACCAAAATAAGCGCTCTGCGGGTGGCTGAAATAAAGCCCGCTCACCGCGGCGCCCGGGGTCATGGCATAGCTCTCGGTCAGTTGCATGCCGATGCGGCCGGGTTTGAGCAGGTCGAACACCGTGCCCTTCTCGGTGTGGTCGGGCTGCGCCGGATAGCCCGGCGCCGGGCGGATGCCCTGGTACTCCTCACGGATCAGCGCCTCGCTGCTCAGGTTCTCGTCGGGCGCATAACCCCAGAATTCCTTGCGCACCAGATGATGCAGCTTTTCGGCGAAGGCTTCCGCCAGCCGGTCGGCCAGTGCCTTGACCATGATGGCGGAATAGTCGTCGTTGGCCTTCTTGAAGCGCTCGGCGATCACGTCCTCGCCGATACCGGCGGTGACCGCGAAAGCACCAATATAGTCCGGCACGCCTGAATCGAGCGGCGCAACGAAGTCGCTGAGCGCGGTGTTGGTGCGACCCTCGCGCTTGGCGAGCTGCTGGCGCAGTGAGTACAGCGTGGCGATCGGCTTGTCGCGGGCCTCGTCGGCAAACAGCAGGATGTCGTCGCCTTGCGCCTGCGCCGGCCAGAAGCCGACCACCGCGTTGGCGGTGAACCAGTTCTCGGCGACGATCTTGTCGAGCATGGCGCGGGCATCGTCATAGAGCGAGCGAGCGGCCTCGCCGACTTTCTCGTCCTTGAGGATGGCCGGATAGCGGCCAGCAAGCTCCCAGGTCTGGAAGAACGGCGTCCAGTCGATGACGTCGATGAGGTCCCTCACCGGATAATCGTTCAACACCTTGGTGCCGAGGAACGTCGGCTTCGGCGGCTGATAGGCGCCCGACCAGTCGAGCTTGAGCGCATTGCCGCGCGCCTGAGCAAGCGGCAGCCGCGCCTTGTCCTCCTGCGCACGCGCGTGAGCGGCGGCCACCTTGGCGTATTCGCCACGCAGGTTGGCGACGTAGCTGGCCTTCTGCTCCGCCGACAGCAACGCCTGCGCCACGCCCACCGCGCGGCTGGCGTCGGTGACATAGACCGCCTGGCCACGTTGGTAGTTCGGGTGGATCTTCACCGCCGTATGCACGCGGCTGGTGGTGGCGCCGCCTATCATCAGCGGCACTTCGAAGCCCTGGCGCTCCATCTCGGCGGCGACATGGCACATCTCATCGAGCGACGGCGTGATCAGGCCGGACAACCCGATGATGTCGGCTTTCTCCGCCTTGGCGGCTTCCAGGATCTTGGCCGCCGGCACCATGACGCCGAGGTCGACCACGTCGTAATTATTGCACTGGAGCACGACGCCGACGATGTTCTTACCGATGTCGTGCACGTCGCCCTTCACCGTCGCCATCACGATCTTGCCGTTGGAATTACTGGTGGTGATGCCCTGCTCTTCTTTTTCCTTTTCCATGTACGGCATCAGGTAGGCGACCGCCTGCTTCATGACGCGCGCGGACTTCACCACCTGCGGCAGGAACATCTTGCCGGAACCGAACAGGTCGCCGACGATATTCATACCGTCCATCAGCGGTCCTTCGATCACGTGCAGCGGGCGCTCGGCCTTCTGGCGCGCTTCTTCCGTGTCCTGCTCGACGAATTCGGTGATGCCGTGCACCAGCGAATGCGCCAGCCGCTTCTCCACCGACTCCTCGCGCCACGACAGGTCGGCGGCCTTGGCCTCTTGACCCTTGCCCTGGAAATTCCTGGCAAGATCGAGCAGCCGCTCGGCGGCGTCCGGGCGGCGATTGAGCACCACGTCCTCGCAGGCCTCGCGCAATTTCGCATCGAGGTCGTCATAGACCGCCATCTGCCCGGCGTTGACGATGCCCATGTCCATGCCGGCTTTGATGGCGTGATAGAGGAACACCGAATGCATCGCTTCGCGTACGCGCTCGTTGCCGCGGAACGAGAACGACAGGTTCGACACGCCGCCGGAGATGTGCGCATGCGGCAGGTTCTCGCGGATCCAGCGCGTCGCCTCGATGAAATCGACGCCGTAATTGTTGTGCTCTTCCATGCCGGTGGCGACGGCGAAGATATTCGGATCGAAGATGATGTCTTCCGGCGGGAAGCCGACTTTGTTCACCAGGATGTCGTAGGCGCGCTGACAGATCGAAGTCTTGCGCTCCTTGGTGTCGGCCTGGCCCTTCTCGTCGAACGCCATCACCACCACCGCGGCGCCGTAGCGACGCACGGTCTTGGCGCGGTCGATGAAAGCTTCCTCACCTTCCTTCAGCGAGATCGAGTTCACGACCGGCTTGCCCTGGAGGCATTTCAGGCCCGCTTCGATCACCTCGAACTTGGAGGAGTCGACCATCACCGGCACGCGCGCGATGTCGGGCTCAGCGGCGATCAGATTGAGGAAGGTCACAATCGCCTCTTCCGAGTCGAGCAGGCCTTCGTCCATGTTGACGTCGATCACCTGCGCGCCGTTCTCGACCTGCGCGCGGGCGACGTCGAGCGCGGCATTGTAGTCGCCGGCCGTGATCAGCTTGCGGAACTTGGCCGAGCCGGTGACGTTGGTGCGCTCGCCAACGTTGACGAATGGAATTTCCGGCGTCAGCGCGAACGGCTCCAGCCCCGACAGCCGCAACTGGCGCGGCACCTTGGGAATCTCACGCGGCTTCTTGCCCGCCACCGCCCTGGCAATGGCGTTGATGTGTTCCGGCGTGGTGCCGCAGCAGCCGCCCACCACGTTGACCAGACCGGCGCTGGCGAATTCCTCGAGCAGCTCCGCCATGTATTCCGGGCTCTCGTCGTAATAGCCGAACTCGTTGGGCAGGCCGGCGTTCGGATAGGCGCAGACGTAGGTGTCGGCGATGCGGCCGAGCTCGTCCACATGCGCGCGCATCTCCTCGGCGCCGAGCGCGCAGTTCAGGCCGATAGTGATCGGATCGGCGTGACGCACCGAATTCCAGAACCCACCCGGCGTCTGGCCGGAGAGCAGGCGGCCGGAGCGGTCGGTGATGGTGCCGGAGATCATCACCGGCATATCGAGGCCGCGCTCTTCGCAAATCTCCTGGATGGCGTAGATCGCCGCCTTGGCGTTGAGCGTATCGAAGATGGTCTCGATCAGCAGCAGATCGGCGCCACCGTCGATCAGCCCGCGGGCCTGCTCGCCATAGGCCTTTCGCAAGTCGTCGAAGGTGACCGCACGGTAGCCGGGGTTCGACACGTCCGGCGAGATCGAGGCGGTACGGTTGGTCGGACCCAGCGCGCCGGCGACGAAGCGGCGCTTGTCGTCTTCTTTCTCCGCCAGCACGGCCGCTTCCCGGGCCAGCGTGGCGCCGGCCTGGTTGAGCTCGTAGGCGATCGATTCCATCGCGTAGTCGGCCTGCGCGATGGTGGTCGACGAAAAGGTGTTGGTGCAGACGATGTCGGCGCCGGCGCGGAAATACTTCAGATGAATCTCGCGCACGGAATCCGGGCGGCTCAGGTTGAGCAGGTCGTTGTTGCCACGCAACTCGCGGTTCCACGCGTCGAAGCGCGCACCGCGGAAATCCTGCTCGTCGAGCTTGAGCTCCTGGATCATCGTACCCATGGCGCCGTCGAGCACCAGAATGCGCTTCTTCATTTCCGCCAGGAACGTGGTGCGGGTGCTGGTCTTGGACTCGGTCACGATAGGGCCTTCCAAAAAATCGTCAGTGAATTTGCACCGGCGCACCATGCGCGCACGGTTTCGTTTGCGCGGAGACGTGCTCCGCACTGCATTACGCAGCCGCCTCCTTGACGTCCGCCTTGACCGTCGGCCGGAGCCCGATCAGATGGCAGATCGCGTAGACCAGGTCGGCGCGATTCATGGTGTAGAAGTGGAACGCGGTGATGCCGCGGTCGAGCAGGTCGATCACCTGTTCGGCGGCCACCGCCGCGGCGATCAGCTTGCGCGTCGCCGGATCGTTCTCGAGGCCTTCGAAACGCTCCGCCAGCCAATCCGGCACCGAGGCGCCGGCGCGCGTCGCGAAATTCGTCGCCGCCTTGAAGTTCTGCACCGGCAGGATGCCCGGCACGATCGGGATATCGATGCCGCGCGCCTGCACGCGGTCGAGATAACGGAAGTAGAGCTCGTTATCGAAGAAGAACTGGGTGATGGCCCGGGTCGCGCCGGCATCGACCTTGGCCTTGAGCATGTCGATGTCGGCTTCCAGCGTCGGGCTATCGGGATGGCGCTCCGGATAGGCCGAGACCGACACCTCAAAGTCGGGCGAAATGCGCTTGATGCCCGCGGTGAGGTCGGCGGCGTTCTGATAGCCGCCGGGATGCGGCTTGTAGCGCGTACCCGGCCCGTCGATGCTGTCGCCGCGCAGCGCCACGATGTGGCGCACGCCGGCGTCATGATAGCCGCGCACGACCTCGTCGATCTCCTCGCGCGTCGCCGCCACGCAGGTGAGATGCGCGGCCGGCGTCAGCGCCGTCTCGTTGAGGATGCGCTTCACCGTGTTGTGGGTGCGCTCGCGCGTGGAACCGCCGGCGCCATAGGTCACCGACACGAAATTGGGCTCGAGCGGCGCCAGCCGTTCGATCGACGCCAGCAGAATTTTCTCCATCGCCTCGTCCTTGGGCGGGAAGAACTCGAAGGAGACCGACAGCCGCTCGCTGCGGATGAAACGGCTGGGACGGAGGGCTGCCTGCATCACGCCACCTCCTTCGCCGTCTTGTTCGTCGCCTGAGGCGCGGCCATCAGCACGCGCGGATCGCGCGCGAGCCACAGCGAGACGGCGATCTTGACGTCGGAGCCGCGCTCCGGCGCCAGCGATTGGTGCATGACCGGATCGAGGCCGGCGGCCTTCATCCATTGGGTGACGGTCTCGGGCGCAAACCCGAGCCGGCGATGGGCAAACTGTTCTCTCAAGAATTCCTCTTCATGGGGTGCGAAGTCGACCACCAGCAGCCGCCCGCTCGGACGCAAGACCCGCGCGGCCTCCTGGATGGCGCGGGCGCCGTCCTCCAGGAAGTGCAGCACCTGGTGAAGGATGACGACGTCGAAGCTGTCGTCGGCGAGCGGCAGGTCGTAGAGATCGCCCTGCCGGACGCTGCAATGCTTGAGCCCGGCGCGATCCAGCCGGTCGCGCGCGAACTTCAGCATGTCGAGCGAAAGGTCGATGCCGAGCCCGCGCTCGATCTCGGGGCCGAACAGTTCCAGCATGCGGCCAGTGCCGGTGCCGAGATCCAAGAGCGAGCTGAATGGCATGTCGCCAAGGGCCGAACGGATCGCCTGCTCTACCGCCTCGTCGGGCGTGTGCAGTTTGCGGATGCGGTCCCATTGGGCAGCGTGGGCCCGGAAATAGGCTTGCGCCGCAGTGGCGCGCGCCTTGCGCACGGCGGCCAGCCGCTCGCGGTCACGGGCAATAATGGGATCGGCGGGATCGAGCCGCTCCAGCAGCACGCGGGCGACGGCAGCGCCGCCACCGTGCTCGGCCAGGCGAAAGAAGGCCCAGGTACCCTCGCGGTAGCGCTCGACCAGGCCGGCCTCCACCAAGAGCCGCAGATGGCGCGATATGCGCGGCTGCGACTGACGCAGGATGTCGGTCAGGTCCGAGACAGTGAGTTCGGCCTCGCCCAGGAGCGCCAGGACGCGCAGGCGCGTCTCCTCGCCCGCGGCCTTCAGTGCCGCGTTGAGGGCCTCGAAACCAAGCTGGCTGCTTGCGCTCTGGGGCATCCCGCCTCAACTAACTCTTTGCCGGGACCCACCACTTGGGCCCGTTCCCACTATATAAAGATATCTTTATACCTTTAAGCCAATTTTCGCAAGGGGCCGGGGCTGCTCATTGCCGGGCCCGACCCGGCAATCCATGATGAATTTTGACGGTCACGGCGTTACGTAGGTCCAACACAATTTGCGCTGCATCATGGATGTCCAGGTCAGCCCCGGGCATGACGCCGAAAATGATGCGCGCCCGTGCCCGCCATAAAGCTGAAAGGTGATGACCCGAGATGACCGCCACCGAAGCCTTCGGCGTCCGCGACGGCGAAGTGACCACCGATCTGCCGGCCGCGGTCGACGCCGGCGTCTATTACATCGGCCGCATCCGCACGCCCTGGACCGACCGCAAGCAGTGTCCCAAGAACGCTCGCGGATCCGAGGTGGCCTGCACGATCGAGCTTGACCCGCGTTTTACCGACGCACTCAAGGACGTCGAGACCTGCACGCACCTGGTGCTGCTCTATTGGATGGACAAGGCGCCGCGCAATCTGGTGCGTCAGGTGCCCGGCCATGGCGCCTCCGGCGGCGCCCAGCACGGCACCTTCGCCCTACGCTCGCCGGCGCGGCCCAACCCCATCGCCATGAGCGTGGTGAAGCTGCTCGGTATCGACGGCAACAAGCTTTCGGTGGTCGGCCTCGACTGCCTCGACGGCACGCCGCTCCTCGACATCAAGCCCTACCTGCCCACCGTCGATTCGGTCCCCGAGGCGGTTTGCGGCTGGCGGCAGAGCAAGGGGTAACTCTCATTCGGCCGCATTGGGCCGCCGAATAACAAGCAATTCATTTGACACCAACCCGCACCCAGGGCAATGACCCCCTCCATCGTCCTTGCCCTTGCGGGCGAAGGACAGCAGTAGCCCGCGCGAACCGGCCCCTAACGCCCTGAACGCGCTTCGGTTCCAGCTGTTGACGCGATTTTGAGCCGGAACCATTGAACCGCTTTCGCCATTTTCCCGATGCATGATCGTTGCGGGAACTTCGGAGGGATCCTGATGTCACGCCGTTTCGCCATCGGCCCGCTGGCCGCGCTGATCGCGGTCGCCGCCTACGCCGGCAGCGCGAACGCGCAGCAGGCCGCCCCGGCGCCACAGCACGTCGCCCCGGCGCCGCGCCACCTGGTCGCGCCGCCACCGGCCCCTGTCGACGTGGCCGGCACGCCCGAGCAGATGCACGACGACGCCACGATCCCCAACGAAAACGCCAAGCTGCCGCCACGCTTCCAGACCCAGGTGGTCGCCTTTTCCGACAACCAGCCGCGCGGCACCATCATCGTCGATACGCCGCACCACTTTCTGTACTACATCCTCGGCGACGGCCAGGCGATCCGCTATGGCATCGGCGTCGGGCGCTCCGGCTTCGCCTGGTCCGGCGTCAAACACGTCGCGCGCAAGCGCGAGTGGCCGGACTGGTATCCGCCGCCGGAGATGATCCAGCGCCAGCCCTATCTACCGCGCATGATGGCCGGCGGCCCCGGCAATCCGCTCGGCTCGCGTGCGCTCTATATCGGCCACACCGAGTACCGCATCCACGGCACCAACGATCCGACCTCGATCGGCAAGAACACGTCGTCGGGCTGCATCCATCTCACCAACGACAACGCCATCGATCTCTACGATCGCGTCAAGGTCGGCTCCAAGGTGATCGTGCTGCCGCGGGACGGCGCGCCGACCCTGGAAGCCAAGAATGAGCCGCGCGGCTGGCGCCGCCAGGTGCAAGCCGCCATCGCGGCGGCCGACCAGTCGCTGCGCGAAACGCAAACCCCGCAGACCGAAGTGGCGCACGCGCCGCAGAGCGCGGCGGGCCGGCAAGCCATAACGACCGGATCGCTCCCACCACCGGCTGACAACGTGCAGGCCTCCGCTGATACGCCGGAGACCCACGCGAGCGGCACCTTGAATGGTGACCGCGGGTACCGCTTCTTCTACTGAAAACGTAACCCCCGCAAATTTACGGGACGCGCGACTAAGCTTTTGTTTTGGCACGCTTCCGGACGGCAAACCGGTTTCCGCTTCGCCTGGAAGCGCTCTCGGCCCCGCCGACTTGCCCGGGTTGGTCGCGCCCCGCCTTGGCGCTATACCCGCGTGGCAAAAGCCAAGCGGGAGAACAACGATGCGAATTGCGGCGATGGCGGCAGGCGGGGTCGGCGCCTATTTCGGCGCACGCCTGCAGGCGGCGGGTCACGAGGTGTTCTACATCGCGCGCGGCGCCCATCTCGATGCCATCAAGAAGAATGGCTTGAAAATCGAAAGCGCGCATCACGGCGATCTGCATCTCACCGACGTCAACGCCACCGACGATCCGGCACAAGTCGGTCCGGTCGACGTGGTGCTGTTCGCGGTCAAGCTGTGGGACACCGAAAAGGCCGCCGAGCAGGCCAAGTCCTTGCTCGGTCCTGACACCCGCGTCGTTACGCTGCAGAATGGCGTCGACAGCTACGAGCGCATCGCGCCCATCGTCGGTGCTGAGCGCGCCATTCCCGGCGTCACCTATGTCGTTACGGTTATCGACCGGCCCGGCGTCATCAAGCAGGCGAGCGCGTTCCAGTCGATCATCTGTGGCACCCATGACGGCCGCCCGGACGCCAAGCTTGCCGCTTTCGTCGACGCCGCCAAAGCGGCCGGCATCGACATCACACAGTCGGATAATGTCCAGCGCGACCGCTGGCACAAGTTCATCTTCCTCACCGGCACCTCCGGCGCCACCGCGGTGACGCGCACCACCATGGGCCCGATCCTCGAGGACCCGGATATGCGCAGCCTGTTCCGCAACATTATGAGCGAGACGCTGGCCGTCGGCCGCGCCAAGGGCGTCGACATCGATCCCGGATATGCGGACGAGCGCTTGGCCTTTGCCGACTCCCACGTGCCGGCGGGCATGAAGGCGTCGATGGCCAACGACCTCGACCGCGGCAACCGGCTCGAGCTCGACTGGCTCGCCGGCCGCGTCTCGCAACTCGGTAAGGAGTTGAACGTGCCGACGCCGGTCAACGACACCATCTACGCCGCGCTCAAGCGCTATCGCATGGGCAAGCCGGACTGAGGCGGGCGAAAGCCGGCCAAACCGGCGCGCCACCGTGGCGTCGGCGAAGCGCCGTAGCCACGAGATTTTCGTGATATTCCCGCGCGCTAGCCCGCGGCGCCGTCGCCCATTAGAATCGGACGCAACGCGAATCGACCCTTTGCGGAGACGCCCGCCGCCATGCATACCCTCATCTATTACATCACCGCGCCCATCCGCCTGTTCGGCCGCTCGCGCGCCTTCCGCTGGCTGATCATGGCGGTAATTGTGCTCGGCGGTTCATTCGTGGCCGCGAACTGGGCGCTGGAACGCTTCCTGCCGGGCGACAATGGCGCCGCGCAGCTGCTCGCCAAGGCGCCGCCCCCACCAGCCCTGAAGACCGTGAGCAGCGCCTCGGTCGTCATCGCGCCCGTTGCCATCTCACTCGCCGCCGTGCGCGATGCGCTCGAAGCCACCGCGCCACGCCAGTTCAGCGGCAATGGCAACCAGACTCCGCTTAGCGGCCTGCTCAGCAAGGCCGACGTCGGCATCGTTGTCACGCGCGGGCCAATCTCGCTCTCGGGCAAGCCCAACGTGCTGACCGCCTCGGTCCCGCTCACCAGCGCCGTGCACATCACCGGCGATTTCGTCGGCCGCACCGCCGACCAGGCGGCTAACGCGGTGGGCGACCTCAGCGGCAAGCTCGGCGACCGGATCGGCGGTCAGCTTGGCGGCCTGCTCAACGGCGCGCTCGGCAAGGACATCGGCCGGGCCGTCGGCCAGGTCACCACAAAGGCGCTCAACCAGACCAGCAATCTGCACAGCCAGGTGACCCTGCATGCGCGGCCCAAGCTCGAGCGCAATTGGCGGCTCGATCCCAACCTCAGTGCCGACCTCTCGATGGGCCGCGGCTCGATGCGGGTCGCCGGCGTGCCGATCGACCTAGCCAGCCAGGCGCGTCCCCTCATCAGCCAGGGTGTGAACGAAGGGGTCCAGCGCCTGCAGGCGCGCATCAGTAACGATCCCTTCATCGAAAAGGCCGCGCGCGCGCAATGGACCAAGATGTGCCGCTCGATCCCGCTCGGCGGCGGCAAGACCGGTCTGCCCAGGCTGTGGCTGGAGATGAAGCCGGTTCGTGCCGCCGCCGCGCAGCCGCAGATCGACGCACACAACATGACACTCACCGTCGGCGTGCAAGCCGACACCCGCGTGACCGCCACGGAAACCAAACCGGAGTGTCCGTTCCCCAAGACCATCGAGTTGGTGCCGCCGATGCAGAACGGCAAGCTCACCGTCGGCCTGCCCATCGACATCCCCTTCACCATGCTCAACACGCTGCTGGAAGCGCAGCTCAAGGGCCATCACTATCCGGAAGAAAAGGGCGCACCGGTCGACGTCACCGTGCGCGCCGTGCACATCGCCGCCGCCGGCGACCGGCTGCTGATTTCGCTGAAAGTGCATGCCGTCGAGAAAAAGAGCTGGTTCGGCTTCGGCGCCAACGCCACCATCAATGTCTGGGGCAAGCCGGTGCTCGACACCAAGACCCAGATCCTGCGCTTCACCGACATCGTGCTGGCGGTGCAGTCGAAGGCCGCCTACGGCCTGCTCAGCGCGGCGGCGCGCGCGGCCACGCCCTACCTCACCAAGGCGATCGCCGACAACGCGGTGGTAGACCTGAAACCCTTCGCAACCGACGCGCGCAAGAAGATCGCGTCGACGCTCGCCGAATTCCGCAACACCCAGCCGGGCGTGCGGGTCGACGCGGCGGTGAACGACCTGCGCCTCACCGGCATCAACTTCGACGCTCACACGCTGCGCGTCACCGCCGCAGCCGCCGGCGCGGTGAAGGTGGCGGTCAGCAAGCTGCCCAAGTTGTAGGCGACCGGAATCATCAATCGTTCTTGCGAATAGGGATTGTGGCGTCGCGTGCGCGGCTGTGGGCGCATGCCCGAATGCTTGTCCACTTTTTTGACCGAGTGACAAAAGGCGGCTCGTCAACACGTGGCTAACGGATCGCGTCGACTCTTAAAGTCTCAAGTTATCTTGCGCCGGTGTGAACGCTCCGCAAACCTGCATGTTTTCCCGCGGCACTTGCGAACTCGCTTATATGATGCGCTTGATTCCGCGCATGCATTATACCATCGGGATACGATCTGATCCGGTTTCGATGTCCTGACTTAATAACGGCATCACGGGTCGTAATACGTAGATACCAATGCCGAACGATATGGGTACAATTTGTGACTTCTCGCATCATGAAATAATGCTCAAGGTTGCCGGATACCGAGCAGCGGCACGGCGTTGTCTCGTAGGCCGGAACGGCGCCGACGCGAGCCATAGCGTTAAGTCATGGCGCAATAAAGCCGCGGTTTAAGAGTCCTTAAGCGCTGTAATTGACGATCAGCGACTGGATCCGAGAGACGGGACTGCCGTCGTTGGCGCTGTAGCTGAACGAGCCGCTCTGCGAGTCCTGCAATAACGTGAGGAAATGCGGCAGCACGTGCGAGACGTCGGTATCACTCGACGAACTCAAGATTGCCCCGGCATTCCCGACGCCAGCAAACACGCGATGCGGAAAGCCTTCGCGCACGGCGAGGGCGCGCGCCCACCATGAACTACCGCGCGCCGCACGACCCCATCGCCCGCATCACGCTACCATCGGCGCCGCAGGCCCCCACTGCCACCTAGGGCATAACGTCCCGCCCCGCATTGACTCGGAGCCGGCCGGGCCTAAATTGAAGCCATATTCCGAGGGGGGCCCCGATGACGGGGCTGAGAGGCCGCTTACTGCGGCGACCCTTTGAACCTGATCCGGGTCATGCCGGCGAAGGGACAGGACAAAGATGCTCACGCCAGACGGCGCACATAGCCCCACATCCACCGCTTCCACGCCGATAAGTGTGATTGGCGCCGGCATCGCCGGCGCCACGCAGGCTTTGCCGTTCGCCAACGCCGACCGCGCCGGCTACGACGCCGGGCTGATGGTCCCGCGCGATTTCGCCTCTCCGTCCACCCCTGTCGTCGGGACCCCGTTCTGGCATGCCGTATCCTGATCGCTTCTATCCGGTGGTCGACAGCGTCGCCTGGGTCGCGCGCCTGGCGAAACTCGGCGTCGGCACCATCCAGCTGCGCGCCAAGGACCTCCCCTACGCCGAGGCGGTGACGATCGTGCGCGAGGCGCTGGCCGCGTGCGCCGGCACATCCGCCAAGCTGGTGGTCAACGACTACTGGCGGGCGGCGATCGAGGCCAAGGCGCAACACCTGCACCTCGGTCATGAAGACCTGGTCGACGCCGATATTGCCGCCGTCCGCCGCGCGGGCCTCACACTCGGCCTTTCCACCCATGACGAGGCCGAACTCGAAACCGCGCTCAGCTACAGCCCCGATTACGTCGCGCTCGGGCCGATCTATCCGACCACGATCAAGGCCATGCGCTTCGGCCCGCAGGGGCTGGAACCTATCGGCACGTGGAAGAAACGTATCGGTGCGATCCCGCTGGTCGCCATCGGCGGCATCACCCTGGAGCGCGCCCCCGCGGTCTACGCCGCCGGCGCGGACTCCATCGCCGTCGTTATCCGACGTCACCCAGAACGCCGACCCGGACGCGCGCGTGCGCGCCTGGCTGGGACAGACAGCACAGGCGGCTTGACCCCGCATTGCACGGAGGAAACTGCGGGCCTAGATTAGATCGTGTTCCGAGGGGGGCCCCGATGCCGGGGCTGAGAGGCCGCGAGAGGCGGCGACCCTTTGAACCTGATCCGGGTCATGCCGGCGAAGGGACTGGAAACTTGAGATGACCGAGACCAAGACCTCGCACTATATCGCCAAGCTGATGGGGCCGGTGCTGCTCGCCATGGGCGCCAGCATGTTGCTCGACGGGCCAATCTACCACCACATGATCGACCAGTACCTGTCGAGCTATGCGTTCATCTATCTCTCCGGCCTGCTGGCGCTGCCGCTCGGCATCGCCATCCTGCTCGCGCACAATGTGTGGGCGCCGGACTGGCGCGTGCTCATCACGCTGTTCGGCTGGCTCGCCATGGTCGGCGGCGTCTTCCGCATCGTCTATCCGCAACTCGTGCAACGCATCGGCGGCGCCATCGCCCACCTGTCGGCGGTGCCGGCCGCCGGCGGCTTGCTGATGCTCGTGCTCGGCGGCGTGCTCAGCTATTTCGGCTATCGCGCCGACGTTTGAATTCGAACACCCGCGTCCTTGAAACGCGGCAAAGGAGCGACACCATGAACAAGCCCGTCACCTCCGCCGATCTGGTCACGCCGAAGGTCACCACCGGCCCGCTGGCCGCCTCGCGCAAGGTCTATTCCAGCCCCGAAGCCGCGCCCGACCTGAAGGTGCCGCACCGCGAGATCGCGCTGCACGAATCCTCGGGCGAGCCGCCGCTGCCGGTCTACGACACCACCGGCCCCTACACCGACGACAATGTCGCCATCGACGTCGAGAAGGGCCTCAAGCGCGCGCGCATCGAATGGGTGAAGGAGCGCGGCGGCGTCGAAGAGTATGAAGGCCGCCCGATCCAGCCGGTCGACAACGGCAACGCGTCCGGCAAGCACCTGGCGCGCAACTTCCCCAACACGCCGAAGCCGTTCCGCGCCTCCGAGTCATTCCGGGGCGCGAGCAGAGCGAGCGAACCCGGAATCCAGACACAAACGCCGGCCTCGCATCTGGATTCCGGGTCCGGCGCTGCGCGCCGTCCCGGAATGACAGAGAGACACCCCATCACCCAATACGAATGGGCGAAGCGCGGCGTCATCACCAAGGAGATGATCTACGTCGCCGAGCGCGAGAACCTCGGCCGCAAGAAGATGCTCGACCGCGCGCAAGCCGCGCTCGCCGACGGCGAGAGCTTCGGCGCCTCCGTGCCCGCCTTCATCACGCCGGAGTTCGTGCGCGACGAGATCGCGCGCGGCCGCGCCATCATCCCGTCCAACATCAACCACGCCGAGCTCGAGCCGATGATCATCGGCCGCAACTTCCTGGTGAAGATCAACGCCAACATCGGCAACTCGGCGGTCACCTCCTCGGTGGAAGAGGAAGTCGAGAAGATGGTGTGGGCGATCCGCTGGGGCGCCGACACGGTGATGGACCTCTCGACCGGCCGCAACATCCACAACACGCGCGAATGGATCCTGCGCAACTCGCCGGTTCCGATCGGCACCGTGCCGATCTACCAGGCGCTGGAGAAGGTCGACGGCGATCCCGTCAAGCTCGACTGGGAGTGCTACAAGGACACGCTGATCGAGCAGTGCGAACAGGGCGTCGACTATTTCACCATCCACGCCGGCGTGCGGCTCGCCTATGTGCCGCTCACCGCCAACCGCGTCACCGGCATCGTTAGCCGCGGCGGCTCGATCATGGCCAAGTGGTGCCTGTCGCGCCACAAGGAGAGCTTCCTCTACGAGCGCTTCGACGAGATCTGCGACATCATGCGCAAGTATGACGTCTCGTTCTCGCTCGGCGACGGCCTGCGCCCCGGCTCGATCGCCGACGCCAACGACCGCGCGCAATTCGCGGAGCTGGAGACGCTCGGCGAGCTGACGCAGATCGCCTGGCAGAAGGGCTGCCAGGTCATGATCGAAGGCCCCGGCCACGTGCCGATGCACAAGATCAAGATCAACATGGACAAGCAGCTCAAGGAATGCGGCGAGGCGCCGTTCTACACGCTCGGGCCGCTCACCACCGACATCGCGCCGGGCTACGACCACATCACCTCGGGCATCGGCGCCGCCATGATCGGCTGGTTCGGCTGCGCCATGCTCTGCTACGTGACGCCGAAGGAGCATCTCGGCCTGCCCGACCGCGACGACGTCAAGGAAGGCGTCATCACCTACAAGATCGCGGCCCACGCCGCCGACCTCGCCAAGGGCCACCCGGCCGCGCAACTGCGCGACGACGCGCTGTCAGCCGCGCGCGCTTCGACTTCCGCTGGGAGGACCAGTTCAACCTCGGGCTCGATCCCGACACCGCGAAGGAATACCACGACGAGACGCTGCCCAAGGAGGCGCACAAGGTGGCGCACTTCTGCTCCATGTGCGGCCCGAAGTTCTGCTCGATGAAGATCACGGCTGACGTTCGCGAATATGCCGCCAACCTCGGCGCCAACGAGAAGGCGGCGCTGGGGCTCGATGCCAAGACTGCGGAAGCCGGCATGAAGGAGATGTCGGACAAGTTCAACGCCATGGGCCAGCAGGTTTATGTGGATGCGGAGAAGGTGAAGGAGAGTAATAAGGCGTTGTAAGGGAACCATCGCCCCGCCGGCTGCGGCTACCCCCACTATTCGCGCCGGAAGAAGGCCGAGTACGCTAGGGGTGGCCTTGCTTCATCAAATCTCGTTTATAACTAATTAGGAACTTTACGTGAACGTGAATAGTTCCTATATGGGTCACGGGAATGGGAGACTGATCAATGACAAAAGACCTGCAAGAACTCGTTGATCTGACTCGTAAAATCGAGATGACGCCGAATCAATTGCGCGAGCAGCGCCGTAGCTTCGCGTACGGGAACACGCATATCGAAAATGAGCGTATAACCCGAGAAATGGTCGCGGAGCTTGAAGCTCGCTTGGAAGAAAAAGAGAAATAAGACGCTGTGTCCGCTGACCGCCACAGCATAGCGGAAACTGCGCCTGTACTTACGGACGCAGATGAAATAGCGAGACGCGAAGCCGAAAATGGCATTCGGCAATTCGATTTGGCATTGGAGATCATCAGGGCGCACGTCAAGGACGACGAGCGCCCTTTTCGTCTGCGCTCAAGCATAATCTTGCGGCTCCATAAGGCTGCGCTCGACGGATTGCATCCCCTGGCGGGAACATGGCGAAACACCCCGGTCAAAATCGGCGGGAGCGGGCACCAACCGCCCGAGGAGGCATTTGTCTCAGAAGAAATGGAGTTGATGTGCGACTACGTCAACGACAATTGGGCGGATATGAGTGCTTTGCATCTCTGTGCTTACGTCCTTTGGAAGCTGAACTGGATTCATCCGTTCTCAGACGGAAACGGACGTACCGCACGCGCAGTCGCTTACGTCGTCTTGAGTGCAAAGCTCGATAGCTTGCTTCCGGGCGCCCCAACGATTCCTGAGCAGATCGCAGGTGACAAGCGTCCGTATTACAAAGCGCTAGAAGCCGCAGATAATGCTCTCAAGGCGGGCCAGATAGATGTTAGCGAACTGGAGAAGATGCTTGAGGGCATGCTCGCCAAGCAACTTTTGAGTGCCGCTAAAGAAGCCACTGGCGGGACGAATAACACAGAGGGTCCAAAAACATTTCATTGATTTCAACTGTTACCGTAGCTTGACCAAGCGTCGCCCGGATCGAGAAGAGAAAAAGCCGGACAACCATCTCAGTAGACAGTCCCACGTTCCGCTTCGCTATGTGCGGTTTGCGTGCCGATGAGCCGACAGAGAGCGCCAATTTAGCGGGAAAAATTCATTGATTGCCACACAAGATTGAGAGAAAATAATTCTACAATCGTTGCGGGGCGTCGCAATGGCCAATTTTTTCAAACTGATCTTCTTTCTTGTCGTTGGATTGATCGCGCTCGGAATTTGGGCCGGACGCGCGCCCCACGAGGCCACGGATTCTCCATCACCCGAAAGTGCCGCGGATGTTATCGCACGGGCAAAGCTAGTTGAACATGACTGGGACAAGTTCGCCTCTAAGAAAAGCAAGACCGCACCGACACAGAAGCGAACACAAGCTGCGGAAACCGCGCTGGCTAAAATCCCAAAGACCGACTTACAGTACACGGCAGCTCAACAAACCCTCGCGTCACTGACGAAAAAGGCCGAGCGTAATGCCAAAGCCGCTGAGGCTGCGGAAATTGCGGCGATCAAAGCAGGCCTGATCAAGGCTCGGAAATCATATGCGGCGGAAATGGAGGACAGGTATTTAAAGGCCGGTCAGGATTTCACAATCCGCACCCGAGGGAAGAATGCGACAACCTTGTACATTCGCTGGGTGCTAATTGGGAGGCCATTTGTTTACAACGCGATCAATGATCAGAACATCATGGGACAATGGCGCCTGCTGGGATTCAGAACCGTGATCTTCACTGACGGATACGACCACACCTGGCGCCAGAAGGTACAGTAGCCTCTCCGATTGAGCAGCGAATTCTGGGGCAACCTTCTCAACACAATCTCGAATTCCGCTCCGCTCCATGCAGACTACTTACTGGCCACCGGTCTGCCGATACGGGTTTCGCCCCTCCCCTCATTGCCAACCCACCCCTTCTTCGCCAACAATACCCCCGTTCTCAGGGCGGGGTGGAAGTCCCCACCGGCGGTATGCGGCCTTTAACGCCGCGAGCCCGCGAGCGCCTTCCCGAATGAGCTATCGCGGGAAGGGTCAGCAGATCAGGTGCGACGCCTGAGCCGACGGTCACAGTCCGGATGGAAGAGAACGGAACGGGTGAGCCCGCGTGAGCCGCGGGCTTGCCGCGTCTCGTGATCGCCTTGGGTGACGTGTCAACAGGCAAGGAGATCACGAGAGATGACACCCACCCGCTTCGCGTTCGTGAAGGCCAACTGGCACGCCGACATCGTCGACCGGGCGCTCGCCGGCTTTCTCGAGCTGGTGCCGCGCGACGACGTCGACGTGTTCGACGTGCCGGGCGCCTTCGAGCTGCCGCTGACGGCGCGCGACCTCGCCGTCACCGGCCGCTACGCCGCGGTGGTCGCCGCCGCGCTGGTGGTCGACGGCGGCATCTACCGGCACGACTTCGTGGCCGAGGCCGTCGTCAACGGGCTGATGCGCGCCGCGCTCGATGCCGGCGTGCCCGTGCTGTCGGTGTCGCTGACGCCGCACCACTATCAGGAGACCGACCATCACCGCGGCGTGTTCGCGGCGCACTTCGTCGAGAAGGGCCGCGAGGCCGCCCGCGCCGCGTTGCAGATCGTGGAAACGCGGCGGCGCATCGCGGCGTGAGGGCGCCTGTGGCAGCCGGGCGGATGCGCGAAACGCCGTCCGCCCCGGCGTCGCGCTAAATCCGCGCCCCGACCAAAATGCGCGCGCCGATCCCGATCAGCGCCGTGCCTAAGCCGCGCTCGATCCACTTGCTGGCGCGGCGGTAGGCGGCCTGCACGCGCGGCCGCGAGAACACGAAGGCGACCGTCGTGTACCAGGAGACCTCCTGCAGGCCGACGATGCCGACGACGGTGAACCGCAGCCACAGCGGCGCATGCGCGGGCAGCAGCGCGACGAAGATGCTGGAGAAGAAGATCACGATCTTGGGGTTGCCGAGGCTCAAGAGCGCGCCGGTCAAGACCGCGCGCGCGACGCCGCCGCGCGCCTCCGCTGGCACGCCGGTGGCGGCCGGCGGTGGCGCGCCTTTGCGGCTCTCGCGCCAGGCGCCGATGCCGAGCCAGATCAGATAGGCGCCGCCGGCGATCTGGATGGCGCCGTAGAGGGGCGCGAAATGCGTCATCAGCAGCGCGATGCCGAAGCAGGCCATCGCCGCCCAGGTGGTCGCGGCGATGGCGACGCCGGCGCCGAGGCCGATCGCCGTCTTGAGGTCGCGGCCGGCCGCCGCGCGGCTGACCATCAGGAAGGCCGGGCCGGGGCTGATGATGCCGAGCAGGTTGGCGAAGGCGAGCGCGGCAAGCGCCAGGGCGTAAGTCATGCGGGATATTCCTTAGTTCTCTTTTCGGCGACGCTAGCCCAGATTGGGCGGCGATGAAATCCGGCCTCGCTTTCGCGCCGGTGTCCGCCGGTCTTTCGCGCGGGCGATGGCTCAAGCAACGGGGGAGGCGCATGCGCGCAAGACGGATCGCAAGGCCGGCCGCACGATGGACCATAGGGGTGGCGGCCGCCGTGCTGCTTGCGGTGACACAGACCGCAGCGCTCGCCGCCGGCGCGATGAGCGAACGGCAGGCCCGCGCCGCCGCCGTGCAGATCCTCAAAGGCGACCCTTACGGCAAGACCGACGCCCAAGTGCTGAAGAACATCACCGAGGCCCAGCTCGTCACCGCCGGCAGCGTCTGCGGCAAAAAGGTGACCCGGCCGCTCTGGCGGTTTCAGGTCGTCGTCCCGAAAGCGCGCAACCCCTCGACCGACAGCGACATCAGAGGCTATCTGGTGATCGACGCCCGCACCGGCAAACTGGTGTGCGCCGGACTGCCGTTGCTCGATTGAACCCAGCAAGCTTAGCCCGGATGAGCGATGACGAAATCCGGTCGCGCCCTTGCCGGCGAAGTCGGGACCGGTTCGCCGTCAAGAATGCGATCAAGTGAAGAATCCAGCGCGCGTCTCCGGTTCGATTGAACCGGGATGCGCTCTAGCGCCGGCCCGCGATCAGCCAGATCAACAGGCCGATCACCGGCAGCAGCAGGATGATCAGCACCCACAGCAGCTTGCGGCCGGGTGCGCCGCCGCCTTGCAGGATCTGCACGATCGCCCAGATGTCGGCGGCCAGGATGATCAGGCCTAGAATGCCGCCATACCCAAAACCCATGCCCATCTGAAAATATCTCCGTTTGGTGCGTGAAATTGACGATTGGTGTCGATCCAACGGTCTAGCGGCGCCGGAGTTCCATTGACTGAAACACGGCGCTGTGACGGGTGCATTATTTGGGCGTGACAAAGCACCCCCGCCCCGCTCTATGATCCTTCACAAGAAACCGGGGAGTAGTATTGCCATGAACCAACGCATTGCCGTCATCGGCGCCGGCACCATCGGCGCAAGCTGGGCCGCCATTTTTCTCGCGCGCGGCAACGACGTCGCCGTCAGCGACCCCTCGCCGCAAGGCGAAGCCTTCGCCCGCCGTTTCATCGCCAATGCCTGGCCGACGCTTGAAGCGCTCGGTCTGGTCGTCAAGGGCGCGAGCCAGGACCGTTTCTCGTTTCATGCCTCGCCCACGGCGGCCTGCCAGGGCGCGCGCTTCGTGCAGGAAAGCGGGCCGGAGCGCGAGGATCTCAAGATCGAGGTGTTCGCCGAACTCGACGCCGCGCTGCCGGCCGACGTGGTCATCGCATCGAGTTCGTCGGGCCTCTTGATCACGCGCGTCACGGTCAAGTGCAAACACCCGGAACGCTGCGTCATCGGTCATCCGTTCAACCCGCCCCATCTCATTCCGCTGGTCGAAGTCGTCGGCGGCGAAAAGACGAGCGCCGAGGCAATAGAGAAAGCGATGGATTTCTATCGCGAGCTCGGCAAGCACCCGATCCACATCAAAAAGGAAGTCAAAGGCCACGTCGCCAACCGGCTGCAAGCGGCGCTGTGGCGCGAGGCGGTGTCATTGGTCGCCGATGGCGTCGTGTCGGTCGCCGATGCCGACGCGGCCATCGCCTATGGCCCCGGCCTGCGCTGGGCGCTGATGGGGCCGCATCTCACCTTCCATCTCGCCGGCGGCGAAGGCGGCATGCCGCACTTCATGGCGCATCTGGCGCCGGCGGTGCAGACGTGGATCGACGATCTCGGCAATCCGCGCCTTGCCGACGTCAAGCAGGTCATCATCGATGGCGTCGCCGAGGAAGCGGGTTCGCGCAGCATCGCCGATTTGCAGACATGGCGCGACCGCAAGCTGATCGATATTTTGAAAATATCGGCGGCGCCATAAATGCAAACGGGCGGAGCGCGCTGTGCAGCCGATCCGCCCGTTACGCAAAGACGCGAAGGACTATTTCAGCGACAAAGCAAGTAGCCCGGATGGAGCGCAGCGCAATCCGGGGCCGCCGTGACAACACCCCCCGCATTGCGCTGCGCTCCATGCGGGCTACGCCAACTGAAAAGATGACCGCGCACACGAGCAGCCACCTTAGCGGTCCATCATACCGGCACCGGCCCAACCCTGCGTGTTTATGCCTATTGGTTGACGATCGACGCGGCGCTGGCCGCATCGCAAACGTTCAATAATTACGTTATTTCACACATTGCTATCCACGTATCCCACTCGTAGATTGACGGAATATTAGCAACCGGAACTTAGCCTGCTGCCAATCCAAGAGCCTTCTTAAGCTCAAGACCGGGCAACCCCATGCCAGCGTCATAATAAAATGCTTCACTCCTCCACCCTTGACCTGTCCGATTGCCTCGCGGCGGAGATCGCGGTTGTCGACCCATCCGGCGCCATCGTGCGCAGCAATCGAACGTGGGACGAAACAGCCAAGGGCGGCGGTCTCGCATCCAGAGACTCAGGCTGGAATTATTTCGCCGAGTGCGAGGCGGCCTTCGCGCGCGGCTGCAATGAAGCGTCGGCGATCCTGTCGGGCCTGCGCGCGGTCCTTGCCGGCGAGCGTTCGAAATTTCTCGCCACCTATGCCTGCCCGTTCAACGGCCTATACCATTGGTACGAGATCGTGGTGTCCGCGCTCAACATCGGCGGCAAGCGTCATGCCGTCGTCATGCACGTCGACGTGTCGTCGCTACAGATCGACGCGCTGACCGGCTTGCCGAACCGGGCCATGTTCGACGCGCAACTGGAACTGGCTGTATCGACGGCGCGCGAGCACCAGTCGCGCACGGGATTGATGATCGTCGACTTGAACAATCTGAAATCGCTCAATGACAAGTACGGCCATCAAATTGGCGATGCCGCGATCAAGGCGCTTGCCGATGAACTCAAGAAGCAGGCCGGCGAGAACTGCGTGGTGGCGCGGATCGGCGGCGACGAGTTCGGTGTCGTGCTGCCGGTCAGCTTTGACACGCTGTCGACGCGGCGCCTGCGCGCGAATCTCAAAGGCGGCATCACCGCCTCCGTGGGCACGAACGGCCAGACTCTTTCAATTGCCGCCAGCGTCGGCGCGGCGCTTTATCCGGACGATGGTGCGACCATAAGGGCCCTGTTCAAATCGGCGGATCGGTCGATGTATGAGCAGAAGCGCGGCGTCTCCATCGCCTGAAGTCGGCTCGCGGGATAGGTTTAGGCGCAAGCCTTTTGCCGAGCATGCATGTCTTACTGCTTTTCCATTATAGAAGAAAGTAAGCGTAGCCCGGACCACCTGTAGCCCGGATGAGCGATGCTGAAACCTGGCGGCTGCGGCACGGCACGCCACACAAGGCATCACTGGCCGCTTGCGCCCGGCGGCGCCGCGCTTTTCTTGCCTTCCGGATGGGTCAACGCGTCCATGCCGGGAACGCAGGACGTCTCTTCGCCATGTCTGCCGTAAAACAGCGGATCTGCCTTCGGGCCAACCATGCCGGCCTTGCGGCGGCTGAAATATTCGTCCTTGCACACCTGCGGGCAGTGCGTGGCCTCCCGCCAGCAGGCATCGAAGACCTGGTTCATAGTCGCCTTGGTGAGCCCGTGGGCTTCCCAGCATTTCCCCGTTTCCGCCGCGCAGGCGCGTTGCACCTTGATCGGCGCCGGTTCGGTCAGCGCGCTGATCGCGCCGCCGACGAGACCGTGAAGCATCTCCCCGGGCGTGAGCTTATTGGGAGGCTCCGCCCGGACCGCCCCCGAAACAGCGAACAGCCCACTTGCCAGCATCAATGCGGCGCAGGCGATCTTCATTGATATCGTCATGTGCATATCGGCCACCCCCGGCACACCAGCAGCATTAAGTTGTTAGGGTCGTTCGAACCGGCTCGTAGGATGGGAGGCGCGCAGGCAAACCCCTCCGACGGGGAAAGCTCACTTGCCCGCCGCCTTGCGCAGCGCCTGGTTGATGCGCTCCTGCCAGCCCGGCCCGTCGGCCTGGAAGAAATCGAGCACCTCGCGATCGATGCGCAAGCTCACCTGCTCCTTGGCGCCGGGAATGGCCGGCGCCTGCGGCGGCAGCTCAACCTTCTTGGTAGTCGCCGACTTGAACGCCTGCTCGGCGCGGGCGCGCGCGTCGGGGGGTGTGGGGCCTCGGGCCATGGTCTGCCTTTCCTTATTTCCGCGCATTATAGCAGGCGGTCCGCATTGAGCATCACGCCATCCGGGGCTACCCTGTCATCACGCGATAGGCGCAAACGGCGCGGCAGGTGACAGGTAAGACAATGACCCATGTGACTTACAAGGTGGTCCGGCACGAGGACGGCTGGGCCTATACGGCCGACGGCACCTTCTCGGAAAGCTTTCCGAGCCACCAGGAGGCGCTGGAGGCCGCCCGCCGCGTCGCCGCCGAGCAGCGCGTGCCCGGCCACACCGAGGCCATCGAATGGGAAGACGAGAACGGTAAGTGGCACCAGGAGGTCGCCGGCGGCGGCGACCGGCCCGACACCGACGTCGAGGACAGCGCGTAGCGCGTGAGCCGCGACCCGGGTTTCATCCGGGCGGCCCGCTTCCGCCGATACCGTTCCCGAGCGCTTACGCAATACCCCGTATAGGGCCGCCGCGCCACGGGCGCTAGGCTCGCGCCCGCGCCCGCGCCCCAACAGGCATCCAAGCGGAGACGGCCCCATGCGGCGGAGAAGACTAACGGCCGCGACAGCGGCGACGTTGGCGGCAGCACTGGCGTGGTGGCCGGCGGCGCCGGCTCTCGCCGCCCCGGCAGCGAAGCCAAACTACGAGCGCGCGCAAAGCTGGGTCGGCCTGCCCAAGACGCCGCCCAGTGCGCCGGCCAAGAAGGTCGACGTCTTCTGGGTCTACCCCACCGTCTACAACGGCAAGCCGACCATCGCCGCGGTCGACGACCCGCAGATGCGCAGCGGCGCCGAGCACAGCCTGCTCACCCAGGCCAGCGTATTCGCCGACAGCGCCAACATCTTCGCGCCGCTCTACCGGCAGGCCAACATATCGGCGCTGTCCATGCCGGCGGCCGAACAGCAACGCACGCTCGGCGTCGGCCTCGCCGACGTCGAAGCGGCCTTCGCCTATTACCTGAAGCATTGGAACCACGGCCGCCCGTTCATCCTGGCCGGTCACAGCCAGGGCGCCAACCTGCTGGCCGATCTGATCCGGCAGAAGCTGGGCGACCCGGCGCTCCGCAAACAGTTGGTCGCGGCCTATCTGATCGGCTGGTCGGTAACCGACCAGGACCTGAAGCAATACCCGTTCATGAAGATGTGCCGCACCGCCGACGCTACCCATTGCCTGATCGGCTACAATTCGGTCGCCGCCGGCTCTCAGGCCAAGGCGCCGACCATTCTGCCCGGTGCGATCTCGGTGAACCCCTTGTCGTGGCGGACCGACGACAAGCTGGCGCCGGCCTCACAGAACCTAGGCGCGGTGTTCTTCGATGATAAGGGCCAACCGCACACCATCGCCCATTTCACCTCGGCGCAGAATGCCGGCGGCGGGCTGGTGGTGGAACCCAAGGATCCGGCGCGGCTCACGGACCTGCCGTTCGGGCCGGGCGTGTACCATGCCTACGATTACGCACTGTTCTACGAAAATCTGAAGGCCAACGCGGCCAAGCGCATCGCGGCCTTTGAGGCCGGCGGCGCCAGCGGGCATTAGAGCATGATCCCGAAAAGTGGGAACCGGTTTTCGGAAAAGATCATGCTCAAACAAAATGTTAGGAAAGCACGCTGATTTAATCCAAACGCATCGTGCTCTAAGGGCGAAGAGTCGGCGGTGGCCAGCCCTGCTGCCCAGCCCGCCGCGTGCAGTTCGATTATTTCCCGAGCGTCGCCATATAGGCCGCGATGTCCGCGGCCTCGGCCGGGTCCGGCATGAAATTCATCTTACGGTGCGGGCCGGCAATGGCGGTCGTGATCGCGCCGGCGTCAAAGCCATACTTGCGCGCGATCACCTCGAACGGCGGCGCGTCGGCGACTTCCTCGCGCGCGTGCGGAGCCACGATATGGCAGGCGGCGCAGTGCGCCTGCGCCAGGCGTTCGCCGCGGCGGGCGTCGGCCGCGCGCGCGGGCGCCGCCGCCACGGCTGCCGCCAGTGCCAGCAGGACTACGGAACTGCGGACCAATAGACGACCTCCGCCGCCACGACGCATCATGGCAGCGCGGACCGGGCCCTGGGCGCTATTCAAGAGGCCGACGCCCTCAGGGCTGCTGCCCGGCCTGGGTCTTGGCCAGCCGGCTCGGCCCCGACTTGCGCGTGGCGACCTGCTCGGACCGACCGTTCACGACGGCCTTGAAGCCCCAGAACATCCCGTACCAGGCCTGGCCCAGGACATTGATCAGCGGAAACATCTGCGACATCGTCTCTTCTCCGGTTGAGTAGTTCAGTGCAGGGGTCCGATCAGCGACTTGAACGGCAGCGAGAACAGCATCTCGCCGAGGTCGTCGCTGACGTGAAGCATCCAGTCGTGCCAGTCGGCTTGGGACTCTTGGTCGGCTTGGCTCTCTTGGCTCTCTTGGCTCTCTTGGCCACCGCCGGCCATCATGGCGCAGACCGCGGCGATCGCGCGTTCGCGCGCCTCGGCCATGTCCGCGACGTCGGCAGTGCTGCAGTCGAGCAGCACCTGGTCGGTGCTGGAATAATGGAAATAGACGCGGGTCATGGGCCGGCCTCCGGGCGTTGGGCGATACCCGACGTCC